>JARFNK010000005.1 GCA_029167225.1 Sphingobium arseniciresistens | reverse complement strand
AAATCATGGAAAACCGAAGGAAACCTGCGTCTCTCGCCGCCACGCTCGACATAAACTGCGACTGCAAAGAATACGTTCTGGACTATTTGCTGCACAGCTTCCCGACGCAGCTCTACGAGCCCTATTCCGATGGCGACGGCAACCTTGCGTCGCGGCCTGCCTATGACGGCGATGGGAATATCATCCAGTGCCGGGAAGCCATCGAACGCCGCGACCGATTGATCGAGCATTTGGCATCGATGGAACCGGTCCAGGGCGCGCTCGACCAGATCGTCCAGCGGTTCGGCGCCGACATGGTAGCGGAGGTCACCGGACGTTCCCGCAGGATCGTTCGGAAGGTTGATGTAGACGGCGAGCGGTTTGTGGTCGAGAACCGGCCCGCCCATGCCAACCTTGCAGAAGCGCAGGCGTTCATGGAGGACCGGAAGCAGATCCTTGTGTTCTCCGACGCCGGTGGCACCGGGCGCAGTTACCATGCCGATCTCGGGAGTCGGAACCAGCGGCTACGGCATCACTATCTGCTCGAAGCAGGCTGGAAAGCCGATGCCGCGATCCAGGGGCTGGGACGTACCAACCGCACCAATCAGGCGCAGCCGCCGCTGTTCCGACCGGTGGCAACCGATGTGCAAGCTGAGAAGCGCTTCCTTTCGACCATTGCCCGGCGGCTCGACACGCTTGGCGCAATCACGCGCGGACAGCGCCAAACCGGCGGGCAAGGCCTGTTCCGCCCTGAGGACAATCTCGAGAGCCCCTATGCCCGCGACGCGCTGCGCCAGTTCTACCTGCTGGTCTATGCTGGCAAGGTCGAGCGCTGCTCGCTCAGCACATTCGAGAACATCACCGGACTGTCGCTCACCGATGGCAGCGGGTGCCTGAAGGACGAACTTCCGCCGATCACCACGTTCCTCAACCGGCTGCTGGCGCTGACCATCGCGATGCAGAACGTGCTGTTCACGGTGTTCGAACAGTTGCTGACCGCGAAGGTCGAAAGCGCGATGGCGAGTGGCACCTACGATATCGGTCTCGAAACACTGACTGCCGACAGCTTCACGGTCGCGCACAGCGAGACGATCTACACGCATCCCGCAACAGGTGCGGAGACCCGCTTGCTCACCATTGAGGTCCAGTCACGCAACCAGCCGCTGACTGCCAATCAGGCGCTCGAACTGCTTTGCGAGCCGGGTGCGAAGTTGCTGGTCAACTCCCGCTCGAAGCGGGCAGCCGTGCAATTGCCCGCGCGTAGCTTGATGCTCGACGACGGCGAGGTAGAACGGCGTGTGCGGCTGATCCGACCGATGGAGAAGCTGAACTTCGCACTCAACCACCTGTCCGAAACCAGTTGGGAACCCGCCCACGAAGCAGAATTTCGCGCGGCCTGGGAGGCCGAGTTCGTTCAAATTCCAGAGTTCGAAACCAGCGAGCTGCACATCGTCACCGGCTTGCTGCTGCCGATCTGGAAGCGGCTGCCCGAGGAATCGACCCGCGTCTATCGCCTGCGCACCGATGACGGCCAGACCATCGTCGGTCGCCGGGTGTCACCGGCATGGGCGGCACAAGCGGTCAGCGCCGACGCGCCCCAACTGTCGCCGTCGCAGGCATTGGCGCTGCTCCGCGAAGGTCATAGCGTGATCGACCTGACAGATGGTCTGCAGCTGCGCCGCTCGCGGCTGATGCAGGCCAACCGGATCGAACTAACCGGCTTCGGGCCGACCGCGGTGGATCGGTTGAAGGCCATGGGGCTGTTCTCGGAAATCATCAGCTGGAAACTGCGACTGTTCGTGCCGGACGACACCGCCGTCGGCAGCGAGGTGCTCGAACGGCTGTTCGCACGTCACCCGGTGACCCGCATCCTCGACCGCAAGGCCGCCTGACATGGGCAGGCTTTCAACCCGCGCGGCGGAATTGTCGGAACGGCTTGCACAGAATGCGATAGGAGTTTGCCGCCACTATCTCCCCGCAGGTCGCCGCGAGGGGCGTTACTGGATGGTTGGTGATATCGCCGGTACGCCGGGACGCAGCCTCTATGTTCGGCTGTTCGAAACCGAACGCGGCCGTGTCGGCAACTGGGTCGATGCCGCTACCGGCGAGCATGGCGATCTGGTCGATCTCATCCGCATCAACCAGCGCCATGGCCAACTGTCCGAGACCATCGACGAGGCCGAGCGGTTCCTGTCCTTACCGCCATCCGCCGATGAGAATAGTTGCCAGTCTACAAAGCCACCACCCGCACGGGTAGGATCGCCGACCGCAGCCCGGCGCCTCTTCGCGGCGTCCAAACCGCTCACGGGAACCTTGGCGGCAACCTATCTCACGTCGCGCAGTATCACCTGCACCGACGACCTGACTGCGCTACGGTTCCATCCCCGCTGCTATTACCGCCCGAACGAGGACGATATCCCCGACACGCCGGGCAGCTTTCCGGCACTGATCGCGGCAGTGACCGATGATGACGGCGTGCAGACCGGCACGCATCGAACCTGGCTCAACCCCAACGGATCATCGAAAGCCGCCGTCGCCTCGCCGCGGCGGGCAATGGGCAATATCCTCGGGAGCGCGATTCGGTTCGGCCAAGCGCAGGACGTGATCGTTGCCGGCGAAGGCATCGAAACCGTCCTGTCGCTGCGTGCGCCCCTGCCGAGAATGCCAATGGTTGCTGCTACATCGTCTGCCCATTTGGCCGCCATCCTGTTCCCCGGCGCACTCAAGCGCCTTTATGTCGCGCGAGATCGCGACAAGGCCGGCGACGCGGCCTATGCGATTCTGACCGATCGCGCACAGGCAGCAGGGATCGAACTGGTCTCGCTGAGACCCGACCTCGGGGACTTCAATGACGACCTGCGCCAGCACGGTGCATCGATGCTGAAAGCGCGAGTGATCTCCCAGTTGCATGAAGCCGACCGCGATCGGTTCATAGCGGGCTGAGGTTGGCCGAGACGGGGATCGGGTGGGCTTTGGGGTGCCGGCCATGATCCCCGGTCAGCCGCAACGGGCACGCCCGGCCTTCCTTGAGGTGCGATCCGAGAGACCGGCAGCCGCGAGGCCGCAATGGCGGTGATGCGGCTATTTTCCGGCGGCGCGACAAGCGCGCCTTTCCATCGCGACCCAAAATAGCCGCTGCCCGCCATCCTCCGCTTCGCTTCGGCCTTTCAGGTGCAGCCTCACGGCTGCCGGTCAGAGGGATCGCCGAGAAGACCGGGCTAGGTGCCCGGTCGAGCGAGACCAGGACAGACCACGGTGACTTATCCAGACGAACCCGAACACGAAACTTCGCCAACGGCTCATCTCCTCGATGAGATCGCGCTTTACGGCTACCGCCCCTTCTCAGACGAAGCCGACCCGCGGCCACTTCCCGACGATCGCGTCGCTGCTGGCGCCGTCGCCGACATGTTCGATGCCCTCATCGCCACGATGCTCGACACCCGGCTCGAACCCGACCTTGAAGACCTGTGCTGGTCGCTCGGCAATCTCTTCCACCGCGCGCAGGGCCGGATCCAGCGCGAACTCGACGACAACGAGGACGCCCAGAAACGCAGCCAGCGCGAGCAGGACGGCTCCGAGGTCAAATCGGTCGAACTGGAACAGCTGATCCGCGAAGGCATAGGTCTTATCGAACGCCGCAATGCGATGGAGTTCATGCGCGAAGCCGCCGCCGATCAGTTCGAAGCCCACTTCCGTAAGGCCTGGACACCGCGAACAGGTTCCCTGGTCAATCACCGCACCCTGACCGCCAGCATGATCGACAGTCGCGATTTCCTTGCCGCAAAACGCCGTTCGGAAACCGAGCCACTGCTGCCCACCGGCACACGCATCGCCTTTACTGCAGGTCCAGCCTATCAGGATCACAACCGCATCTGGGCGGTCCTCGATAAGGTGCTCGCCAAGTACCCCGACATGGTGCTGTTCCACGGCGGCAATCCGACCGGCGGCGAGCACATCGCTTCGCTCTGGGCGCGCAACCGCAAGATCGTCCATGTTCCGTTCCGGCCCGACTGGGAGCGATTCAAGAAGGCTGCACCGTTCCGTCGCAACGATCAGATGCTCGAGGCGCTGCCCAAGGCCGTGGTCGCCTGTCCGGGCAATGGCATCAATGCCAACCTCGTCGACAAGGCCCGCAAGCTGGGGATTTATGTGTGGGCGATCGAATGAGTGAAAGTTCAGACTTCACGCGCTAGACGGCAAATGGTGAGAACCTTCAACACATTCTTGGAATTCTCTAGACAATGACTACGCGCAATTCGCCATGCCCTTGTGGGAGCGGCAAGCGCAACAAACACTGTTGCGGTAAGATCGATAGCCTGTCCTCGCACCTTGAAATTTCTGATCAGGACCTTCTAGCCGCGCTGAAACGTGCGGACGATCATCATCTAGCCGAAGGTCTCGAACCCAGCGCCCGTCATCTCATGAATATCGGCAAAGCGCTTCAGGAATTTGGGATACACGCGATCCTGATGGGACGAGGTACGCCACCAATCGTCGATCGGACACGCCAGTTATGTGACCTCCTGTTTATCCCCAAAGAACTTCAGTCAGGCGGAATGCATCTCGGCGCTTATCTTTTCCGCGACATGTTCTGCCGTCTGTATGCGCCTATCGCTTTCGGAACAGCCCACATCGAATTTTGGAAGCTCATCGATTTGAACGATGTCCAAAGGCAATGGCTAGCTTCTATCCCCGAAGAACTCGACCGCTTTACCGATCAAGCGGCGGATATCCTCGATTTCGGATATGGATGGCAGGAATTCGGACACGGCAGAACTCTCGATGCTCGTGGTCAGGACCTTATTTGGCGATCACATGCGCAACTTGAAGCCGCCGCAGCAACCGCGACAAGCGCATATGATTTTCGAGGAACCGTTCAAAGCGCCCTGCTCGGTGCGGAACTAGCCCTGAAAGCAGGTCTGGCGGCTCTCGGCATTTCCGATGCTGAATTGCGCAGCCGGGCAATCGGACACGACCTGAAAGCCGCTGCGAATAGATTGGCGGGACTCGTGCCAGGACTTGACCTCGACCGCATACAGCGCGTTGTCGCACTGTTTCCACCCTACGTGGCCAGCCGCTACGATACCCCGCCACCAGGACGCGTCGAGACCGGCCACATTCTGATGGGCGCGCAGTTCATCGCGTCTGAGGTCACCCGGCAATTCTCCGACCGAAATTGCCGCAGCGACAATCCATCGGCACCATCCCGAAAATATCCCGTCTAGTCATCATAGTGGACGGGGAACTGCTAACGGTAGTGTAGGTGCTCACCTTTTGCCGCAGGTTTCCCGGCGCTGTAGCCCTCTGCAGTCTTCGCTGATCAATTAGAAGGTCTGCCGTCAAACGGGCCATCCCACTCTTAAAGGCCATTCCGTTGGCCGGCCCCAAGCCTCCTTCAATCAACCCGTGAAGGGTCCGCTACGCTCTCGCGTGCGGCCACTGCGTCTGCGCCTTCGTGGTGATTGCGGCTTTGCGCCGTCTGTCCGGGGCCTGTCGAGCGGGGATGGTCCCTGCTCCGAGACAGGAGCTCGAACATGTCACTCACCATCGCACAGCGTCACGCCTGGAGCCTCGCCCGCACCCTGATGGTCTGCGTCACCCTGTTCCACGCCGGCAATGGCTACGCCGTCGTCCCGACTTCCGAATTCGATGGCGATACTGACAGCATCGTTCGCGAATATGACCCGTTCAATCCCTGAACGCGCCAACCCGCACATGGCGAAATGGCCGGATGCCCAACGGGTATTCCGGCCTTCGACCATGTCTGCTATGCTTTGCCAGCACATTGCGCTGCGGTGGAGGTGGAGAGCGCGTCCCTTGCCTTGGCTTCAAGGAGGACGCCATGCTGATCGGCTTTGCCCTGATAATCGTCGCCGTGTTTTTGATCTGCGCGCTGCTTTTCCGCCTCTCGATCCACGCGCTGCCGCTATTCGTCGCGTCCCTTGCGGGATCTGCGACCTACCGTGGTGGCGCCGGCATCGTCGCTGCGCTCGCCGCCGCGGCAATTGCCGCGATCATTCTGCTGGCAGTGGCGCAGGTCGCCATGGCCCACGCCAAGTCCGACCTGACGCGGGCGGCGATCGGGATCGCCTTTGCAACGCCCGCCGCCATCGCCGGATACCACGCCGTTCACGGCATCGCGGTTGCGACCATGCCGCACAGCGGATCGCAACTTGCCGTGTCGCTGGTCGGTGCCGCAATCATAGCCGCAGCATCGTGGACGCATTGGAGCCGCGTCCGCCTGTAGTTCGGCCCTTACCCGAAGCCCCGCCCGGCAGGTGCCGGACGCAGCTGGCACGGTCAGAATGGCCGTTGCGGGGCAGCGGCGGGTTCAGCGGAGCGGTCCTTTCCCGTTGGCGTCGAGGCCGAGCCGATCGGGCGGTTGCTGGGTTCAGCCAGGCCCGAATGTTGCTGGGGCGTTCGCTGCCAAGCCAAGCAGCGCATCCCGGAGAGCGCGAAGGCCCGGAGTGGCACCGATGTTCGTTGCGCAGTTGGGCAAGCGGATCCGGCTAGCTGCTGCAATTGGCGATCAAGTTCCACCCTTGTGCTCCCCGGTCTGGCAGTCCAGGCTGGCCATGTTTCCTGGCTCAAGTGCGAGCCGCGCCCAATGCCGCCTCTTCAATGGCTCTGGTTGGCAGGGGATGGCTGCGCCGCTTGATCCCTTGCTGCAACGGCGTCTGCGGCGACTTTCTTCCCCTGGGCGTGCCGCCCATTCCTCGCGAGGCAAGAAAGCCGCCTGGCCGCCATCCTCCACTTTGTTTCGGCCGTGCCGGTGCAGCGGGCACAAGCCCCTGCCTTCAACCAGCCATCGAGGCCGCGATGGGCGCGGGTTCGACCAACTTGAAGGAAATCATCATGGCCAACATCGGAACTTTCACCAAGACCGGCAACGAATACAAGGGCGAGATCGTCACCATGTCGGTGCAGCAGAAGAACGTCCGCATCGTCCCCGAAGCCAGCGACAACGAGAACGCACCGTCGCACCGCGTCTTCGTTGGCCGCGCGGAAATCGGCGCCGCCTGGACCAAGCGCTCGAACGAAGGCCGCGACTATCTCTCGGTCAAGCTCGATGATCCCAGCTTCACCGCCCCGATCTTCGCCAACCTCTTCGATGACGAAGACGGCAAGTCCTACAACCTGATCTGGTCGCGCGCACGCCGCACCAACGGCGACTGACCGGAGAGCCAGCCCCGCCCGGCACCTGCCGGGCGGGGCTTCGGCATGTTCATAAATTACACCGGATTGTCAGGACTGCTGCAGCAGCAGCGAGGCTTCGATCTTCAACTCGCGTGCGAGCTTTTCGATCACATCAACAGTGGCAGCATACTGGCACCGCTCAAGGCTGCTGACGTAGGTCCGGTCAATGTCGGCGCGATGGGCAAGCTCTTCCTGCGACAAACCCGCTGCCAACCGGTGCCGCTTCAAATTTTCTGCCAAGACCTCGCGCAACGTCATTGCGCGCAATGACGGCCATTGCAGAGTATTTAACCACGGAGTATACCCTGCGACACCTTGGGTTCAGTCTGGAGTGGGGTGACCGGTGGTCGTGCCCCGAGTCCGCTTCATCGCACCGTGAGAGCCAGGTTGTCCCTCCCTTGGGGAGCTTTATCCCGTGTCTGGGCTAAGTATGAGCCACTGAAATCGTGTACGCACCATATTGAGCGAAGTGGCATGATTCGGGTTAGCCACTCCAGCGGGTCCAATGGCAAAAAATGAATTTCCTGACTGAACCGCCGCAAGGCGAAGATCTTACCGCCTATGACGAGCAGAATCTCGTCACATACCTACGCTTGCTTGATGCCGAGGCCGAAGGAGCGGGCTGGCGCGAGGTCGTGCGCATCATCTTCGAAGTCGATCCTGACGTGGACGCCGAAAATGCAAGGCTGATCTTCTCCAGCCACCTGGCACGCGCGCAGTGGATGCGCGACAGTGGATTTCGGCATCTGCTACAGAAGCGATGAACCCGCCGCCGGGCCCGCCGAATCGCGGTTGACAAGGATGTGATTATACCTTGGTGCGGAGAATGCCCTGCAGTAACGGACCTTGCCAAGAAATCACGACATTCAAATACTTACGCACAACCGGTTCACCTTAACTTGCGGAGATCGGATGTGTCGGGTGGATCATCTTGGCGCTCGCCGAATGCAGCAGAGCGATATGCACACCACGATTACGCCGATTTTGCGCAAGAGTTTCTGCAACGCAATTCCGACTATCTTCGAGACCACGCCGAGACAAAGCACCGGATCGCCAAGGATCCTGCATGCGCTCAAGCTGAAGAGGAGGGTCTGGCCGGGCGGTGGGGTCTGAGCTTTCCCCACCCCGCCAGACGCCGATCCGCGGACCCGACCGGTGCTCTGGTCGCCGCACGCAGCGCCCGACGTCGTCGTGGTAAAGACCGTCGACATAGCGGCGACCCCGCTGCCGCCCGCCGTTGAGCTGCTGGTCCATGAGAGCAGTCCTACCGAACATCACCTGGTCGCCGCGCAGGGCACCACACGGCTTCGTCTTTGCTTGCGCGCGGCTCCCTCAAATTGCCCAGACTGTTTGATCATCCCGCACGACGAGTGCGCGTCAGTCCGGCTCGCTGCGGCGACCCGCTTCGAGCGTGTCACGCGTGGGCTTCGCCCGGGGCCTGACCGCGCGGCCTCGCCGTCCGCCTATCGGCGCTCCAGACTCGCCCTGCTGCTCGGAATCCACGACGCGCTTAATGCCGGAGCATCGCCGCGCGACCTCGCCTTCAGCCTCGTTTTCCCGCGGCTGCGTCCATTGGTCGGGGCAACCTGGAAAGGTTCGGGAGAGCGGAGGCACACGCTCCGGCTGATCGCCGAAGCACGCCATTTGGTGAACAGCGGATACCACAAGCTGTTGCGCCACGACTGAGCAAGTTTCGCGGGGTGACAAATCTCACCCCACGCATTCTGTCACTCCGTCTGCCCGTTCCGGTTTCGCCATTGCTGCCTGCGACCAGCGGCAGCCCGCCGCTGTGGTCGAACCCCAGCGGAGGCCACCCATGGATGCCAGACCCACACCCGTCATAGCCAGGTTTCTGCGGACGCCCGATGCCGCAGTGCATCTGGGCCTGTCCGCCCGGACGCTTGAAAAGCATCGCTGTTTCGGCACCGGGCCGATTTACCGCAAGCTCGGCGGACGCATCGTCTATTCGGTCGAGGATCTCGATGCCTGGGCCGAACTGGGTTTGCGTCGCTCGACCAGCGATCCTGGCAAGGGGGTCGTTCATCCCGCCAAGCGGCTCGACGGCTATACGCCGCCGGTTCGCCGCTGAGGCCGGTTATGTCGCGCGCGTCTCATTTCCCGGTCGAAGGTCGCCAACTTGACCTGTTCGTCAGCGCTGGCGGCGATATCGCCGCGCGCGACGCGCAGGATCTGATGGCGTGGCCATTCTTCAGTCTTGCCAAGACCAAGCGGGTGCGTCCGATCGACTTTCGGATGGGCGAGGTATCGATCCTGGTCGAGGCAACCGCCGAGCACGGTATGGCTACCATCTGGGACGCCGACGTCCTCATCTGGGTCGCCAGCCAGATCGTCGAAGCCCGCGATGCGGGTCGTGCGACCTCACGGTTGATCGCCGCGACACCGCACGAAATCCTCGCTTTCACTCGGCGCGGCACCGGCAAGGCAAGCTACGAACGACTGAAGGCCGGGCTCGACCGGCTGCAATCGACCACGATCGCGACCTCGATCCGCCAGCGCCCATCACCAAACGGGGCGCGCCGGCGGCACCGCTTCTCTTGGATCAACGAGTGGAAGGAACGCCTCGATGGCTCGGGCCGCGCGCTCGGGATCGAGATGATCATTCCCGATTGGTTCTACGAAGGGGTGATCGATCAGGCGCTCGTGCTGACGATCGACGCGAACTATTTCGCGCTCACAGGAGGCCTCGAACGGTGGCTCTACCGCATGGTGCGCAAGCACGGCGGCAAGCAGCGTGGAGGCTGGAGTTTCGACTTCCAGCACCTCCATCTGAAATCCGGCGCGCTGTCGCCGCCCAAGCGCTTCGCGTTTGAGCTGCGCGACATCGTGCGCCGACAAGCGCTGCCCGGATACGCGCTGACAATCGAACATGCACTCGGCCGCGAGCGGCTGAACTTTGTCGCCATTCCGCTCGACCCGTTCGACGCCGCCATGCGGCGCGTCGGGCTTCGACCCACCGTCAGCGACCCTGTGGATATGTCATGATGCAACACGGACTATCAGGAACCGCCGGACTCGGACTATCAGGAACCGAGAGTTCGGACCATCGGGAACCGAAATCGCCCGCAAACCCGCAGAAATCTGCGCCGAATTTCGCCCTTAACTTAGCTAACAAAGAATCCTTCGGATTCTTGCTAACGTCAGCGCGCCTGTGGACGGATGGCTCCGCGCCGCCACACAGGCGTGCCGAAACGAGGGTCAGCGATGACCCGCAGTTGACCCATGTCACGCTCGTCTGGCGCGAAGGCAAACGCGAGGACTGGCTCAAATTCGGCAAGCCCGTTGCAGAGCGGATAGTCAGCCGCAGCGAGAGGATTGAGAGCTACACAGCGGGTCAGGTGTTCGCCTTGGTGCGCTGGGCATCCAACGACTACGGCACCATTCGCTCGACGCTTGACATCGTTCGCGCTGCGAAGCCGAACGAACATTGCACGCCAGTTGTGCAGGTCGATCCCGGCGGTGAACTGCTGCTGTCGGTTCATGGCTGGCCCAAGGTCGCGCAGATCTTCCGCCTGATCGACGGAATCGAGGCGGCGGGCATCGACCCCTGCGAGGTCGCGCCCGATCATTGGCGGCACATCCACAACCGCTTGGCTGGCCGCGAAGTGCCGCGCGACTACAGCCCCGCGCGCCACCGCGCCTGGCTCCAGCGCAAGGCGCTCTTGCCATGAGGCGTCGCTGCTACATCCTCGCTAGCGTCGTTGCCGCCGCCACACTCGCGACGCTCACCGTGCCGGTCTCGCGCTATGTCGTGTGGAATGCGACGGCCTCGGTGCCTACCGGGCTTTACGCCATTCGAGGCAAGGCAAGCCTGCATGTCGGCGAGCGCGTAGCAATCGAGCCACCCCCAGCGTTGCGCAACCTGCTCGCCGAACGGCGCTACCTCCCGACCGGCGTGCCACTGCTGAAGCGCATCGCCGCCGTCAGCGGCCAGCGGGTCTGCCGCTTTGCGCACGGGATCACGATCGACGGCACATATGTCGGCGCGGCGCGTGCGCGCGACCGACTGGGGCGCCCGCTCCCCGTCTGGGCGGGCTGCCATGTCCTGCAATCCGGCGAGCTGTTCGTGATGAACCCTGCCGCGCCCGACAGTTTCGACGGCCGCTATTTCGGCGTGCTGCGCAAGGCCGATGTCATCGGGCGGGCGACACCCGTCTGGACCGACGAAGCGGGGGACGGCGACCATATGTGGTTCGCCGATCCCCGTTCGAACCCACCCACCAGTTCACCAACCGAAGGAGACTGAACGATGAAGATTGGACTTTTTGTGACTGCCGACGACGGCTTTGCCGGGCATATCACCACGCTGACGCTCGACATCGGAGTGGTGCTGCTTGCATCCGAACCCTCAGAAAACGAGAACGCGCCGGACTACCGCGTGATTGCGGGCGAAGACGGCGAAGCGCGCGAGATCGGCGCGGCTTGGAAACGCACTGGAGAGAAGGCGGGCGACTATCTCGCGCTCCAGATTGACGATCCGATGTTCGTCCATCCGCTCCGCGCCAACCTCTTCAAGGGTGACGGCAACGGCCATGTGCTGGTCTGGTCGCGGCCGTCCCGGCACGACAAGGCGGACTGAGAAGATGCGGTGGAATCGCTCGCTTCGCGCCGCGTTCCTCGCGCTTGCCCTGTTCGGTAGTGCGCCTGCCTTTGGGAAGGACGCTGCCGAACAGGCGCAGCCTCGCCGCGTCGACATCGCTGCGCACGTCGCCGAGGCCTCGCAGCGCTTCGGCATCCCCGAGCAATGGATCTACGCCGTGATGCGCACCGAGAGTGCGGGCCGGATCAGCGCGGTATCGTCGGCGGGCGCGACGGGACTGATGCAGCTCATGCCCGGAACCTGGACCCGTCAGCGCACCCGTTTCGGACTCGGTGCTGACCCCTTCGACCCGCGCGACAATATTATCGCCGGCACTGGATACATGCGCGAGATGTACGATAGCTACGGCGCCTCCGGTATGCTTGCTGCCTACAATGCAGGTCCGGGCCGCTACGAAGACTGGCGGGATCGCGGCAGGCCGCTGCCCGCCGAAACGCTCGCCTATGTCGCCAAGATCACACCAATGCTGCAGTCACGCGGCGCGGCGCCCGTCGTCGCCAGCGCATCGCCCGTGCAGCCGGTGCATCTGCCTTGGACGCAGAGCCAGCTATTCGCAGCACGATCGGACGGCAATGCCGACGCATCCGGCAGCTTCGCAGCCGCCGCGCCGCCGCCATTCATTGCAGCTCCGACTCCCCCGCTGAACGGCCTCTTCGCGCCCGTTTCGGGGAGCAGGTCGCAATGACCGCACCTTTGTCCTTCTGGCGCGTCATGGCGTGGATTAGCGCAGGATTGTGCAGAAGACCAACCGTGGGAAGGCAGGTGGAAGGAGGATGGCCAGATAAAAGCGGAGCCGTCGGTGGGGGTGGTGAGGCGCGGAATTGCTCGGCTTTGACAGCCGTCCCTCTAAGCACCCTGCCGGCGCTCTCTTCAATTTTTGCAATGTATTCAAAGCAAAATCCGCCGTCTACCGCCGACGGATACGGGTCTGTAGCATTTTCACGATGAGCGACGACGATTTCCATGTCCGGCCCGGCAAGGGGCGCAGCCGAGGCAGCGGCAGCGGCAAGCGGGCGCAATCCTTCGTTGGCCAGGTCGTCAGCTATTCGATGAAGGGCGGGCACCGGCTCGCTCGATCACGGTATTCGGGAACGGGCCGAACGGCGCGTGGCCGGCGTGCCGGACTTGCGGCGCGCTCTCGTGCGACCAATCGGCGTGCCATCGTCAAGGCCCGCGTGGTCCGGCACAAGGGCGCGCGTTTTCGTGCCGCCCCGCTCGCACGGCACATCGCCTATCTCAAGCGCGATGGCGTCACCCGCGACGGCAAAGAGGCAAGCCTGTTCGACGCCCGGTCAGACGCAGCGGATGGCGATGCCTTTGCTGGGCGCTGCGAAGAGGATCGCCACCACTTCCGCTTCATCGTCTCGCCCGAGGGTGCCGCCGAACTCGAAGACATCCGGACTTTCACCCGCGAGTTGATGGATGATATGGCCCATGATCTCGATACCCGGCTCGACTGGGTGGCGGTCGATCACTGGAATACCGACAATCCCCACATCCATATCCTCGTCCGCGGTCGCGCCGACGACGGCAAGGACATCGTCATCGACCGCGACTATATCCGGGCCGGACTCCGATCGCGCGCCGAGGAGCGGATCACGCTTGAACTTGGGCCGCGCAGCGAGCGGGAAATCGCCCGTGGCATGGCTCGCGAGGTCGAGGCGGAACGCTGGACAGGGCTCGACCGCTCGCTGCAACGCATGGCCGATGACCATGGCGGAGTGGTCGACCTGCGCCCCAATCCATCGGGCTATGACCGCGCCGACCACAATCATCTGCTGGGCCGTGCCGCCAAATTGCAGCGTCTTGGCCTCGCCGAGCGCGTCGGCTCGGCCCGCTGGACATTGAAGCCCGGCCTTGAGGAAACGCTGCGTGACCTGTCGATCCGGGGCGACATCGTCAAGACCATGCACCGCGCAATGAGCGCGGGGGGACTGCGGCCCGACACCGGACGCTTTGCCCTGCATGACGCGCTTGCCGCCGATCCCGTGATCGGGCGTCTGGTCGAGCGCGGTCTCCACGACGAACTCAGCGGCAGCGCCTATGCCGTGGTCGATGCGACGGACGGGCGAACCCACTATCTCCGGTTCGACGACTTCGACCAGACCAGCGATGCCAAACCCGGCGCCATTGTCGAACTTGGCCAATGGCGCGACAGTCGCGGCAACGATCGGCAGTCACTCTCGGTCCGCTCCGACCTGTCGCTTGCCGAGCAGATCCAGGCTCCCGGTGCGACATGGCTGGATCGTCAACTGGTTTCCCGTGAGCCAGTGGAGACTGCCGGTGGGTTCGGCGGGGAGGTGTGCGATGCTCTTGCCGCGCGATCGGAGCATCTGGCGTCCGAGGGGTTGGCGCGACGGCAGGGGCAGCGGTTCGTATTTGCCAGAGACCTGCTCGATGAACTGCGCAGTCGCGAGCTGATTGAGGCTGCCAAGCATATGTCTGCCAGGTCCGGGCTTGAGCATGCCCCCGCACGGCCCGGTGATCACGTGGCCGGCATATACCGCGAGCGCGTCACGCTGTCGTCGGGCCGCTTTGCGATGATCGACGATGGAACAGGATTCCAGCTCGTGCCCTGGCGCCCCAGTCTCGAACGTCATCTGGGGCAGGCGGTTGCCGGCACGATCAACGCGCGCGGCGGAATCGACTGGAGCTTCACCCGCAGCCGGACACTGGGATTGTAGCCATGATGCAGCCTAGCCACTTCGCCAAACCCCGTCGTTCTTCGCCAGGTTGCGCCGACGGGCTTCCCAGCCTTGCAACCATGCGCCGACCGCGATTGGACAAACCCGGAAGGAGATTGTGATGGCCGCGACCAAGATCCTCTGGGGACAGATCCTCGCCGTGTTCCTGCTCGTGCTAATAGGGATCTGGTCCGCGACGCAGTGGACTGCAACAGCGCTCGGCTACCAGCCCGAACTCGGCCGGCCCTGGTTCATGCTGCTGGGTTGGCGGGTCTATCGGCCCTATGACTTCTTCTGGTGGTGGTTCAGCTACGACGCCTACGCCCCGCACATCTTCAACAAGGGCGGGATGATCGCGGTCACCGGCGGCTTTGTCTCGATCATCGTCGCGATTGGCATGTCGGTCTGGCGCGCCCGCGAGATGAAAACAGCTGCCACCTTTGGCACTGCGCGCTGGGCCGACCGGCAGGAGATCAAGGCTGCCGGGCTATTCGACGACAAGGGCGTCGTCCTGGGCCAGTTCAATAATCAGTATCTCCGCCACGATGGTCCCGAGCATGTCCTCTGCTTTGCGCCGACCCGCAGCGGCAAGGGCGTCGGCCTCGTCATCCCGACCCTGCTGACCTGGCCGGGGTCTGCCATCGTCCATGACATCAAGGGTGAGAACTGGACACTGACCGCTGGCTATCGCTCCGGCTTCAGCCGGGTGCTGCTGTTCGATCCGACCAACGCCGATTCCTCTGCTTACAACCCGCTGCTCGAAGTGCGGCGCGGGGTGTGCGAGGTGCGCGACGTCCAGAATGTCGCAGACGTGCTGGTCGATCCCGAAGGCAGCCTCGAAAAGCGCAACCACTGGGAAAAGACGAGCCATTCGCTGCTGGTCGGTGCGATCCTGCATGTTCTCTACGCCGAACCCGACAAGACATTGGCGGGCGTCGCCGCCTTCCTGTCAGATCCCAAGCGCTCGTTCGAATCCACGCTGGCGGCCATGATGATGACGCCGCATCTGGGAGACGATGGCGTTCACCCCGTCGTTGCCAGTGCGGCGCGTGAACTTCTCAACAAGTCCGAGAACGAACGCTCCGGGGTGCTCTCGACCGCGATGTCGTTCCTTGGCCTCTACCGCGATCCGGTTGTCGCGCAGGTGACGCGGCAGTGTGACTGGCGGATTGCCGACCTGGTCGATGCCAAGCGGCCCGCGACGCTCTACCTCGTCATTCCGCCATCCGACATCAGCCGAACCAAGCCGCTGATCCGGCTGCTGCTCAATCAGATCGGCCGAAGGCTGACCGAGGAACTGGCGCCCGATGCGAAGCGTCAGCGCGTGCTCATCATGCTCGATGAGTTTCCCGCATTGGGGCGGCTCGACTTCTTCGAAAGCGCGCTCGCGTTCATGGCCGGCTACGGCATGAAAGCGTTCCTGATCGCGCAGTCTCTCAATCAGATCGAGCACGCCTACGGCCAGAACAACGCGATCCTCGACAACTGCCATGTCCGGGTCTGCTTTGCGACCAACGACGAACGCACCGCCAAGCGGGTGTCGGAATCTCTTGGCACGGCGACAGAACTGCGCGCCATGAAGAACTATGCCGGGCACCGGCTATCACCCTGGCTGGGACATCTCATGATCTCCAAGTCGGAAACCGCCCGCGCACTCCTCACCCCCGGCGAAATCCAGGAACTTCCCGCGACTGACGAAATCGTGATGATGGCCGGTACCCATCCGATCCGGGCGAAGAAGGCCCAGTATTATCGGGACAAGCGACTTGCCGCACGGGTGATTTCACCGCCCAAGGTCAGCGCATCCGGCAAGGAAGCGGGCGCATCTCACGATTGGCAGGACATGATCGCCAAGCTGCCTGTGGCGGCGAAGCGCGGAACGATGCGCGAGTACCAGCCTGACACCGATCCGGAGAATGCCGGGATCCGTACCGAGCCCGAGTTGCCGATCCACGAGGACATCGCGCCGCCCAAGCCTGTTGCCAAGGAATTCGACTTCGATCGCGACGAGCAAGGCGATGACGATGCCACGCGCAACCAACGCCTGCAGGAGCGGATGCGCGGCAATGCACGTCGAGCCTCCCTCGATCCCGGTGATGGGATCGAGCTATGAAATCAGGCAATCGTATCAAGCATACGTTTCGTCTGCCGCCGGACATCTCCCGGCAGCTCGCTGAGTTCGCGATCCGGAAGCGTGCGACCCAGGCGTCGATCGTCGAGGCCGCCATTACATCGTTCCTGTCGCCCGATGGCTCCGAGCGCATGGAGGCCGCCATCACCCGGCGCCTCGATCGACTGACCAAGCAGAACGAGAAATTGGAATTTCAGATCGAGGTGACGAATGAGGCCCTGGCCTTGTTCGTGAGGTTCTGGCTGACGGCAAACCCGCCACTGCCTGACAGTGCTATGGCAGCAGCGCAGGCACAGGGGAAGCAACGCTACGAGGGCTTCGTCGAAGCCGTGGCCCGCAAGCTCGAGTCAGCACATCGATTTACAAACGAAGTGAGGCATGGCGAAGGCTGATGGGGAATGCCCTTCCTTCGTGCCATTCGCCCAAAGAGGGCGCAGGGATGTCGGAAGTGCTGGACAATAGTGGCCGTCAATTCCGCAGATCGGCGATGCCCAATTCCTTCCACATCCAGGTGAAGTCATAACTCGCCATTGGATCCGTGGCATCGGATTTCGCGGAGCCGTTCTCTAGGTATTTGAGCCAGTCGGCCACCCTGGATCGCCCGGCTTTGGTTCGGGCAAGAGCGCGCGGCGACTTGTTGCCGAGTGCAGGGACGGGTTCATCGAGCGTCCGCGAATATTCGCGCGTCAGCATGTCGTGGACGATCCGCTCCATCTCTTGCGGCGGAATGTCGAGTGGCTCGTCCTGTTCGCCGCGTGCGGCATCATCGGCCATCACCTGCGCCAGGGTACGGATTTCGGTGAGCGGCGCGCTAAGACTGTCACCAAGCCATTCGCGCATCTGTTCGATTGCCTGGCTTGCGCGAGCGGCGCTGTTGACCTCGACGATGAGATTGCGCCCCACCAGCTCCACATTGGCGAAGACAGGTGAGCCGTCATCCATCGTGGTAACGAAAGCCTGCTTGCCCCTGTTCGACTTCGGCCTGCGGCCCTTCGCAGCAGGTGCAAGCCAGTTCCAGAAGCAGTCGCTGGCAGGATCCAGCCAATCGGCTGCATTCAACCTGCGCGCCACGCTCTTGCCGATCACGCCCTTGGCGAGCGGGAAGACGATGCGGTGAAAGACGACATCGTCGCCATCTGAGTTGACCAGTTCCGGCTCGCCGCCAGGCATGGCCTTGCCCAGACAGGCGAGCAGCCAGACATTGGTGAACATTGGCGCGGCAGTTTGTAGAACGGCATCGATCTCGGACGGATCAGACTGTCCAGCGCCCAGCTTTTCCTCACAGAGCCGGGAAAATGTGTCCACCAGGCCCGCAGCGCCATCCGGACTGAACGGCAACAGCGCCCCGGATATGCCAAGCCGCCCATTCACTTCAACAATCCTGGCGGCGATCTTGTCCCAGTTCACAAGGGTCCGGGTGGCACTGTGCTCCCGCACGGTCACAGGTGCGGTATCGCGCAGCAAGTCGCGCAAGGTCATCGCCTCGCCCGGAACAACATCGCTGATTTCATAGAGCGACATGGTGGTGCCGCGCAGCGAGCGCATATAGGCCTTGTTCGGGGCCTTTTCGTTCCACCCTCTGCGCTTCAGATAGTCATCGACCAGATTGAGGCCGTCCGGTTCCATTTCCCGCGTCAGCAAGTCCTCGAACGCGCATCCCCACAGCGGCCCCTGCCAGTGATCGCCGATGATCTCGAACATGGCATCGGGCTCAAGCCCCGTCGCCTTGCAGGCTGGGCCGAGATGGACAGACAGCAATTCCGACATCGCCTCGTCCCACGGTGCGCGATCCGCATATTTCATCAGGCCAGAAAGGTCGTGGCCGGGCTTCAATCTGGACATTCAGGCAAGCCTTTCCGCAACGCCCTGCGGAACAAAGCCGCCTCATTTCGTCGTCGCGCGACTATAGCCCCTATGCGTAGAGCACGCCAAGTACCGGCCGGGCAGAGACCATCAGGGGCGGACTGTCCGCGCCGTCCACCGCCTCGGTTGCAATCACCAGAGACGAGCCGAGTCCGCCGATCGTTTCGAATTGCCGAAGGTGGCCAAGGCTGCCCGCAAGGCGCGACCCCACGCGCTTGAAGATACTTGTCCCGTCATCGAGCGTTACAGCGACCAGTCTTCCCTCCCACGCGTCGAGATCGCGTGGCGTCAGTTCGCTCCCGCCTAGGATAACCTGGCCGGGGAGTGCTAAGGGAACCGCACTGTCTTCACGGACGCGATAGGCGACTGCGATCCGATCAAGTTCAGGCACGACATCGACTTGCGTTGCCTCGCCGCCTCCGGCGGGGGCCGGCATGTCGCTGAACAAGGTGCCAACTACCCGATACAGTCTCACCTTGCTCTCATCATAGGTCATCGTCGGGCGTGGGGACCGCGGATCGGGCATTTGTGCGGCAAGGGAAATGCCGAGCGAACCTGGCGCTTTCAGCAGCCGCCTCGCCAGCACGTTGCCCTGATGACGGGCGATAACAAGATTGCGGTCGCGGCCCGGATAGGGTTCGGCCTCCACAATCGCCACGGATCCGGACGGGATCGCAAAGCCGAGCGTTTCGCCGCGAACATAGAATAGTGCCTTGCCGTCGAACCAATCACCCTCGAGGAACTCGCTGGCAGTATCCTGGGATCCACCGGACGGGATCGAACTCACGAAAGCTGCGATGTCCGGGCAAATCGGCACCGAAAAATCAGGGCGCGCCATTGCGGGCAACGGCACGATATTGGTGCCTTCATCGTCGTTCGGGACGAGCGGTTCGCGCCAGCGGTGCAAACGAAACTGCTCGTGAACCTTCTCGACACTGGTGCGGAGGCGCACGAACGCCGATTCCACGTCCTTCACGTCCATGTAGGTCAGCGACGCCTTGTCGTGATGCGATGTGTTGAGCACCCTGCGCGGTGCCGCGCCTTCGGCAAGCGCTGGGTCATCCACAAACCTCTTGAGAACCGGGTTCGTGAACAATTCTCCGGTGCCATTGGCGATCAACGCGCGCAGCTTGTCCACCAGTGGAAACAGCGTCAACGCTTGCGTCGTTGCCGCATGTGCCGGCTCGGCCAGATCGTCGAACAAATCGCTGAGCCTCCCTTCGATGAACACACGCAAATCGGATGCATAGTTCTGTGCTTCGGTTGCCGAATCTTCGTTTGCGACGAAGGCGTGACGACGCCGATCGACCTCCTCAATTGTCGGCGAAAGGCTCAGCGTCGGGTGTACGAAGTTGACCGCGTGAACCGACAAATGCTGGACTCGATCGGCAGCGCGGTTCTCGGCAACCAGCGATCGGGCGAACCGTCGGTCGTGGGTGGTGACCAGCAACTGCGCGCCAGCGGCCGCAACGACAGCAAGCCCGTGGGCGAGCCGTTGGCGATTGTCGTGGTCGAGCAACTCCTGCGGATCGTCCAGTGCCAGCAGCGACAATCCGCCGCGAGTCGCCAGAACATGTTCGCGTAATGCGAGAAAGAAGCCAAGCAATGCGCCCCGCAAGGCCGATGCATTGGAGACGTGCTGCGCCGGTGCCGTCACTCCATTGCGGCCCACCTTGAGTTCCAACACCCCGCGTGCGTCCATTCCGGTCCCTGTGAGGTCGGGGGCAAAGGTGGTGGCATTGCGATAGATCGCACCGCGCCAGTGTTCCGAGCGATTGTGCAGTTTCCGGCGCAGCGTATCGACCTGCTTCTGCGCCAGACCGCCGAGCGGAACAAGAATATCGAGCGCAACGACCGCGCGCCCGCACGCGGCGATCCGGGCCTCCTTGGCGGCATGGTCCTTGCGCGCACTTTCCATCCGGCGGGTCTGCTCGATAGCAGAATTGAGCGGAGCGACACCCTCAACGATCCCGAGCAGCGAGGTCAGCCGACGGCCAATCGCCCGTTCGGCGTCCGCCGCACCATCTTCGCCGCGTCGTATCGCTCGCAGAAAAACATTGAGCGCCCCGCCGTTGGCCTCCCGCCATTGAGCAAATGCTAGCGCGCGAACGGTACGGTCGACCATCTGTTGCAGTTGGACCGTTTCCGCAGCCAGCCCGTTGGGTAATTTCCTCACTTCCGGTTCGATGAATTCCGGAAGCTGGGAAAGCCGCTCGTCTATCAGGGCATTGGCGTCGGCCCGAAGCGCCGACAATGCGCCGCGAAACGGCTCGGTAGCAAAGAGTTCATCCGCCAGACCTGCCTTGAGCATTGATCCGGGAGATTCGGGCAGATCGCCCCGCGCCTCCTTGGCTAGGGCAGGCGGAAGATCCTGCAGCAACCGCCCACACCAATGTGACGACCACTCGGCAATCGTTCGCGAAATCACCTCGCGGTCACGAGCGGCCTCGGCAAGGTGGTCGCCAACAGGCAATCCCGTGACGGGATCGACCGCGCCATCAAGTTGGCTGACACAGACGGGGCAGGTGCCATCCGCAACGTGGGCATGGTCATGCATCCATGCCGAAACCTTGGCGTATAACTGGACTCGCCGTGCGTGACTGGGATTTGCGGCCAGTTCAGCCAGGGTGGCCGCCTCGGATGCGATATGCGCCAACATTGCGTCGATTGCCCCGAGGCCGCCGGCTTCAACCCGAAGTGCTGACAGACGAGATATCGATGGCAGTTCGCCGAGGTTGCTCAAGCGCTCGATCGCCGGCCTGATGCTCGCCTCGAGGTTGTCGCGGGCAGTTTTGTCTTCCGGATCATGGTCATCGCCCAACACATTTTGCGCTTCAGCAAGGGCAATTGCTTTCAAAGCCGCAAAGTGACCCGAAATCTCGGCAATTCGATCAGCGGCTGTTGGAGCATCAACAACGGGCATTTCGCCCTCAAATGCGATGGCCGGTGTCTCAGTGACTATGGCGGCAAGGTCATCAACACCTTGCTGATAGCGTTCGGCGATCTCAGCCAACTGTGCCTTGAGGTCGGTATTCGTGGTCTTGGTGATTCGCGCCGACATCTTTTTCGCATGCCCTGCAAGATCGACCAGATCCGCTAGGCCTGTCAGTCGCGCAACCGCCTCGCCGAGTTGTGATGTCGTGCCGACCGCAAGAAACGGCAACAGCGCGGGCATGGTGGTGGCAATGCGCCAGGCGATCGGATCAATGCCCACGGCGTCGAGGTCAGGCGCAGTCTCCGTGATTTTGCCCCGAGCAGTTCGGCTTTGAACACGGCGAAGCGGGGGCAACTGCGCGCCACTTTCATCGACGAACGTCACTTCGACCCAGCTGTCCGCCGGGATCGGCTCGCCATCGGACGGAAGCTCTGCGGATTGCGGCGGCAGCGGCGTGACTGCAGACATCGCGTGAGTAGTGGTCGCCCCATTGTCGCGGGTGATTTCACATGGGAAATCCAAGGGACCTTCCTCGGGCGGACGCTGCGAACGGATGAGGTGCCCGGTCAGACACCAGACGACCGCGTTGACGATGGATGTTTTGCCGGAGCCGTTCACACCCTCAAGCAGAGTCACCGGCTTGCCGGGCTCAAATATGAATGTGGTCGGGGGTGCGCTCGGGCGGCCATATGCATGGAGCCCGGCGAATCGATGAGCCTCTACCTTTTGCAACCTCAGCAATTTCTTCGGACCTGATGCACCCGAATCGGGGCCTGCCTCGATTTCCGGTGGCGGCGTTCCGATTATGTCGATGATCGTATCCGCATCACTCGCCGACAGGTTTGCCTGCCACCTGCTGCGATTGCGCCGATACCAATCCAGCACCGCCCGGGCGTCGTCAGATGCCAGAGCGAGTTCCTCGCCACCGCCAAGCGCAACGGACCGCCCGCCTATCAGGTCGGCGAGCAAGGCATCGGTCGTCAGCAGGTGAATATCGCGTGGTGTAGTCGTGATTTCGGCCATGACATTTCCTTGCCCGACATATTTGACACGAAATCTTCCACAGTCCAGCGACGGACTGTTCTTTGCGCGGCAAATTTCGGCCGCCAACTCAAGGAAGTGCACGAGTAATGGCGATTGAAAGATTCGTCCTCGCAGTAGCGACCTCGACCGTTTGCGCCACTTTGATCAACCAAGGTGTCACTCAGTGGCGCGAACATCGGGCAAAGAAGGAGAACGGTCGTCTTTCGGCGCTCTACCTTGCAGAATTGCTCGAACGCTATTGCGGAGCCTGCTCGACCTATCTTGCTGACAAAGAGGCCCATACCAACAGCCAGGGCCATGCAGGGAATGACTGGGGTTGCCTCCCCACCATTCCGGAATATCCTGATAACATCGACTGGAAAGCCCTTGGCATCCCATTCACCGAACGTGTTTTCCGTTTCCGTGTCGATGTCGAAGCCATCCAGGGGATGATCAGCGACGCTTACAGCTTTGACCCGCCGGAAGGTGGTGACGGGCATGTTGTCGACAATCTGCCGGCCAAGGGGCTCGAAGCAAACTTGATCGCGCAGGATTTGCGCAGATCATTCCATCTGACCCCGCAACCGACCGACAGGGAGTGGTCGAGCGAGCGACACTTGCGCGAAAGCCGCGATGCCCGGCAAGAGCGCATACAGCGATGGCGGATGGAGAGCGAGCAGCGCCGAGCGGATAAAGATGCCTCACTGACAGGCGAAGTATTGTAATACCTCATTTAGCATCCCGTCGGGCCTTCCACATCATATGTGTCCGATCGCCGGCCTCGGCCAGGACGGCATCGACATCGACAGGAGCCCATTGCCGTGTGATCGAGCCAAACGGATGGAAATCCGGCGTGGTGCTCAGCATTTGTCCATCAGGAAGTAGGCGATGGTGAGCAGCACCCGGAAACCACTCTTCCGGGACGGGGTGCATGGCGTTGGGATTATGGAAGATGTTTGCGCCCTCGACCCATTGTTCTGTGTAGCCTTCTGAATTGACGATAGCCCGAAAAAACTGCGGTTCCAGCGCATTGTGGTCATGATCGACGGCGGTGCCCTCCCGCATCATCAGAACCTTGCCACTGCCAAAGCCTCCCTGCAGGCCCATCCTGTTGAATTTTGAAATTGTTCCACTGTTGTTCACAAAGACGGCACTGACATTCTCGGCGCCGGGTTGCTCGAAAAAGCCGGAAGGTATGATTTTGTCGCCCCAACGGTGTTCCATCACGCGTCGCGGCGCGATCACCAGTTTGCCGTTCTCGTCGTGATGTCCGTCGTGTTCGATTCCGTACAGGTAAAGTTCCAGCGCTGACCGCGTATGCACCATCGAGCCTGATGATGAGAAATCCGCAATACCCAGCAGGAACGGCTTGCCGGCGACATTCGGACGCTTCCAGTATTCTTTACGCAGCTTGCTGTAGAGCGCGCTCCCGAACTTGATCGGCATGTATTCCTTGAGATACGCCCGCTGCTCCTCAGGCGTATCGATCGGAGGCGGCGGCACGATCACACCACTCTGTCGCGTAGGACCGACCGTTACAGCTTCAAGAGTGAACTCGCCGAAAAGGCTGCGCGCG
The DNA here is from genome assembly GCA_029167225.1 of Sphingobium arseniciresistens. GTDB lineage: Bacteria > Pseudomonadota > Alphaproteobacteria > Sphingomonadales > Sphingomonadaceae > Sphingobium > Sphingobium arseniciresistens. Next base: position 266,005 of record JARFNK010000005.1, on the reverse strand, counting down.
CAGAAGTCAGGAACAGCATCTGAACGATCAAGCTCGTAGCCGAGTTCGATCAGTGTCGCGAAAAGATAGAGTTCCCAAATTCGCTGATCGAAGCCCGCCGTCTGAAACTGTTCAACGAAGTTTCCATCGGCATCCTCATACCAGCGCATCATCGGTTCGATGATATCCCGCGCTGGCGAGAAAACCTCTTCGGTCCGCAGCCGGACAAAGTCCGGGTTCAATTGGGCCTCGTCACGCACGGGCGTGAAGAAATCCACTGCTGGCCCATTGCTGTCGCCCTGATGGTGTTCCTCGGGGGGTGCCTGCAGGGCGACGTCCATTGCTTGAGCTAGCGCGGCCTCCGCGTCTTCGCGGCTCGCAAAGAAGTCAGTTTGGGACGCCCAGCGGTATCGCAGACGTTCGTCGCGAGCGAAGACGCCACCCAGGAAATCACCATCGGTCCGATCGACCAGCAGCATTCCCACGACCGCGCCGCCGCCAACTTCGAAATAGGCAAGTTCTCGGCCAAAGAGCTGCGAGACTGGCAAGCGAGCATAGCCCGCAATGGCATCGAATCTGATTGGCGAGATCGGTACCATGAAGAATGGCGCAATCCGCGTCGTGAAGCGACATGAATTGGTAACCGCGCCGTATCTGATTCACACCGTCCACCTTCGGCTGGTGGCTAGCAATCTGGCCGTTCCTTTCTCGGTCTTCGCCACCCTTCGCCGAAACGAACAACCTGTTGCCTTCCTGCATTCTAATGTCCTTTTGATCTGCCTCGCGAGCGCAGCCGGTGGTCGGCTGGCTCGCATCTGCGAGGCAATTCATGAGCGTCATCCCGATCCGGACAGAAGCATCGTCACGTGGCGCGCGCATGCTGCGCACCGCGCTCGGACCGGAAATCGCGGCCTGGCTTGAGGACGCCTCGGTGATCGAGGTCATGCTCAATCCCGACGGGCGCCTTTGGGTCGACCGACTTGGAGCCGGGATCGCCGATACGGGAAGCGGGATGTCCGCTGCCGATGGCGAGCGGATCATCCGGCTTGTCGCGCACCACGTCGGGGCCGAGGTTCATGCCAAGGCGCCGCGGGTCTCGGCCGAGCTTCCCGATACAGGGGAGCGGTTCGAGGGACTGTTGCCGCCAGTAGTGGCCGCGCCGAGCTTTGCTATCCGAAAGCCTGCCGTCGCGGTGTTCACGCTCGCTGACTATGTCGCAGCGGGGATCATGGCGGAGTGGCAGGCCGAGGCGCTGATTGTCGCCGTTGCGGCCCGCAAGAACATTCTGGTCGCTGGCGGCACTTCGACCGGCAAGACCACGCTGACCAATGCCCTGCTTGCCGAAGTCGCCAAGACCGACGACCGGGTGGTCCTGATCGAGGACACCCGCGAGCTGCAATGCGCCGCGCCCAACCTCGTGTCGCTGCGGACCAAGGACGGGGTGGCGACACTTTCCGACCTGGTCCGCTCCGCGCTGCGGCTCCGGCCCGACCGCATCCCCATCGGCGAGGTACGCGGCGCTGAAGCCCTCGACTTGCTCAAAGCCTGGGGCACCGGCCATCCCGGCGGAGTCGGGACGATCCACGCCGGGTCTGCACTCGGAACGCTGCGGCGCATGGAGCAACTGATCCAGGAAAGCGTGGTCACCGTGCCGCGCGCGCTCATCGCCGAGACCATCGACGTCATCGCTGTCCTGGTCCGCGACGGCACCGGACGCCGGCTTGCCGAACTCGCCCATGTCACCGGCCTCGACGCCCTTGGTGGTTACCAGATCCTTTCCATCACCCCCCAGCCTCAAGGAGACATTCCGTGATCCAGACCTTCATCCGCGCCCGTGCCCGCCTGTCCGCGGCCATGCTCGGCGGCTTCGTTGCCCTCTCGGTCGCCACGCCCGCCCATGCGGCGGGATCGTCGATGCCGTGGGAAGCGCCGCTGCAGTCGATCCTCGAATCCATCCAGGGGCCGGTCGCCAAGATCGTTGCGGTCATGATTATCATCGCCACCGGTTTGGCGCTGGCGTTTGGCGACACGTCGGGCGGCGCGCGCAGGATGATCCAGATCGTTTTCGGCCTGTCGATCGCCTTTGCCGCCTCGTCCTTCTTCCTGTCGTTCTTCTCGTTCGGCGGCGGGGCGCTGGTCTGATGGACGCCGTGCCGCCCGAGGCGGTGCCGGGTTACGTCGTCCCGGTCCACCGCGCGCTGACCGAGCATATCCTGCTCGGCGGCGCGCCGCGTGGGCTAGCCATCGCCAACGCGACGCTGGCCGCCGCGATCGGCCTGGGCCTGCGCCTGTGGATCGCCGGCGTGGTGATCTTCTTGGCTGGTCACATGGTCTCGGTCTGGGCCGCACGGCGCGATCCCCAATTCGTCGATGTCGCGCGGCGGCATCTGCGCTTTCCCAACTTTCTGAGGGTTTGAGCCGATGCTGTCACTTCGTGAATACCGCAATAAGGCAGACCGGCTCGCAGACTTCCTGCCCTGGGCGGCGCTGGTCGCGCCCGGCGTTGTGCTCAACAAGGACGGCAGCTTCCAGCGCTCGGCCCGCTTCCGCGGCCCCGATCTCGATAGCGCCACGCCGGCCGAATTGATCGCAACCACTGCGCGGCTGAACAGCGCATTGCGTCGGCTAGGCTCGGGCTGGGCAATCTTCGTCGAAGCCGTGCGCCGTCCGGCCAATGATTACCCGGCAAGCGACTTCCCCGACCCGGCCTCGGCGCTCGTCGAGCGCGAGCGCGCCGCGCAGTTCGCCGAGGAAGGCGCGCATTTCGAGAGCCGCTATTTCTTGACGCTGTTGTGGATGCCGCCTGCGGAAGACGCCGCGCGCGCCGAAAGCTGGCTCTACGAGGGCAAGGCCGAGAAAGGGATCAATCCGAAGGAGCTGCTCGACCTCTTCATCGACCGAACCGACCGGCTGTTGCGCCTGGTCGAGGGGTTCGTCCCCGAGGTCGCCTGGCTCGATGACAGCGAGACGCTGACCTACCTGCACAGCTGCGTCTCGACCCAGAGCCATCGGGTCCGCGTCCCCGAAGTGCCGATGCACCTCGACGCGCTGCTCGCCGACGAACCGTTGACCGGCGGGCTCGAACCGCGGCTTGGCCGAGCGCATCTGCGCACGTTGACCGTGGTTGGATTCCCGAGCGCGACCTTTCCGGGACTGCTAGACGAACTCAACCGGCTCGCTTTCGCCTATCGCTGGTCGACCCGCGCGGTCATGCTCGACAAGACCGACGCGACCAAACTGACCGCCAAGATCAGGCGGCAGTGGTTCGCCAAGCGCAAGTCGGTCGCAGCGATCCTCAAGGAAGTGATGACCAACGAGGCATCGACGCTGCTCGACAGCGATGCCTCGAACAAGGCCGCCGATGCCGATGCGGCGCTGCAGGAACTCGGGTCGGATTTCGTCGGCCAGGCCTATGTCACCGCGACGGTGACGGTGTGGGATGAAGATCCCGCACTTGCCGCCGAGAAGCTGCGTCTGGTCGAGAAGGTCATCCAGGGCCGCGACTTCACGGTGATCGTCGAGGGCATGAACGCGGTCGAGGCTTGGCTCGGCTCACTTCCTGGCCATGTTTACGCGAATGTCCGGCAGCCGCCGATCTCCACGCTCAACCTGGCCCACATGATCCCCCTCTCGGCCGTGTGGTCCGGGCCGGAATGGGACGAGCATTTCCGCGCACCGCCGCTCTTCTTTGCGCGGACGGAGGGCTCGACCCCGTTCCGGTTTTCGCTCCATGTTAGCGATGTCGGCCATACGCTGATCGTCGGGCCGACCGGTGCAGGAAAATCGGTGCTGCTTGCGCTGATGGCGCTGCAGTTCCGCCGCTATGACAGAGCGCAGGTCTTCGCGTTCGACTTCGGCGGGTCGATCCGCGCGGCCGCGCTCGCCTGCGGCGGCGCCTGGCAGAATTTGGGCACGAGTCTGGCCGATGACGGAGTGGGTGCGGTGCAGTTGCAACCGCTCGCGCGCATCAATGAGCCTGCCGAGCGCAATTGGGCGGCGGAGTGGCTTCAGGCAATTCTGGCGTCGGAAGGTGTGACGGTCGATCCGGTCATCAAAGAGCATCTCTGGTCCGCCCTGACGTCGCTTTCGACAGCCCCGTTCGCCGAGCGTACGCTCACCGGGCTTGCCGTGCTGCTCCAGTCGCAGGCCTTGAAGCAGGCACTCGCGCCCTACTGCATCGACGGGCCGTTCGGTCGGCTGCTCGATGCCGAGGTCGAGCATCTGGGTGAGGCCAGCTTTCAGGCGTTCGAGACCGAGGGGCTGACTGGGTCGGCGGCGGCGCCTGCGGTTCTGTCCTATCTGTTCCACCGCATCGAAGGCCGGCTCGACGGCTCGCCGACGATGATCATTATCGACGAAGGCTGGCTGGTGCTCGACAGCCCCGCCTTTGCAGCGCAGCTGCGCGAGTGGCTGAAGACGCTGCGCAAGAAGAACGCGAGCGTGGTCTTCGCGACGCAGAGCCTCGCCGACATCGAAGCCAGTGCGATTGCCCCGGCGATCATCGAAAGCTGCCCGACCCGAATATTCCTCCCCAACGAACGGGCTGTCGAGCCTCAGATCCTGTCGATCTACCGGCGGTTCGGACTCAATGATCGGCAGATCGAGATCCTCGCACGGGCGACCCCCAAGCGTGACTATTACTGCCAGTCGGCGCGCGGCAACCGGCTGTTCGAGCTGGGCCTCGGCGAAGTCGCGCTCGCCTTCACCGCCACCTCGTCAAAGGCCGATCAGCTGACGATCGGCGAACTTACCGAGATGCACGGGGCTGACGACTTCGCCCGCCAATGGCTGCGCCATCGCGGTCTCGACTGGGCGGCCGACATGCTGCCGGCCCCGGAAGCCATCCCCCCAGCCCGAATGGGCCAACCCAAGGAGTAGCCTGATGAAAACCCCTCGAGTTCGAGACCTGCTCGCAGGCTGCGCGGCAGTGCTGTCGCTGAGCGCAACCGCGCTGATGCCCGCGCCCGCCTATGCCCAGTTCGGCTTCGGCGGTATCGTCTACGATCCAACGAACTACGCGCAGAACGTACTGACCGCTGCGCGCACGCTTGAGCAGATCAACAACCAAATCCGCCAGCTCCAGAACCAGGCTACCTCGCTCATCAACGAGGCGCGCAACCTTGCCAGCCTGCCGACCAGCGTGCTCGATCCGCTCCAGCAGCAGATCCGCCAGACCCAGCAGCTCCTCGCCCAGGCACAGCGCATTTCGTTCGACGTCCAGCAGATCGAGCGGGAGTTCGCGCGCCAGTATTCCGGCCAGAACCTGACCGGCAGCCAGCGCGAGATGGTCCAGGGTGCGGAAGAGCGCTGGAAGAACAGCGTCGCCGCTTTCGAAGATGCGCTCAGGGTCCAGGCCGGTGCGGTGAGCAACATCGAAGGTGCGCGTAGCGCGGTGCAGACGATCGTCACCGCGAGCCAGTCGGCGACCGGCGCGCTCCAGGCCGCCCAGGCCGGAAACCAGCTGCTCGCGCTCCAGTCGCAGCAGCTTGCCGACCTCACCGCCACCGTTGCCGCGCTCGGCCGCGCCCAGTCGCTCGATGCCGCCAATGCGTCGGCGGCCAAGGCCCAGGCACGTGAGCAGCTCCGCCGCTTTCTTACGCCGGGGCAGGGCTACGTCCCCACCAATGCCCAGATGTTCCGGAACTGAGGCGATGGACTTCAAGCTCTTCGCGCGGATCGGAGCCATCGCGTTCGTGGCCCTGGCGATCACCATGACCGCACTCCAGCTGCGCGAAGAGCGCAAACCTGATCGCGCCGAGATCGTCACGGTGAGCGATCCCGACGGTGATCCGTTGCCCGAAATGCTCCGGTTTTGCTCCGAACTTGGGGAACTCGCTGAAACGACGAGCGAGTGTCGCCGGGCCTGGGCCGAGAATCGTCGCCGCTTTCTGGCTCCCGGCGCGCGGCCCAAGGAACGATTTCCGCAATCCGGTCCCGTGATCGGCCATTCAGCGCAGCCATCCCAGTCACAACTGGGAAGCGCTCCGTCTGGAACCGGAGGTCGCTGATATGGGTGGCACCGGCGTCGTCGACCGCTTCCTCGACATCTTCTCGCGCTATATCGACAGCGGGTTCGGCCTCTTGTCAGGCGAAGTCGCGTTCATCGCAACCACGCTGATCGTCATCGACGTGACGCTCGCGGCGCTGTTCTGGTCGTGGGGCGAGAACGAGGATATCATTGCCTGCCTCGTCAAGAAGACGCTGTTCGTAGGCGTGTTCGCCTACATCATCGGCAACTGGAACGCGCTCGCCAGAATCGTGTTCGAAAGCTTCGCCGGGCTCGGCCTCAAGGCCAGCGGCACCGGCTTTAGCGCTGCCGAACTATTGCAGCCAGGCCGGGTTGCGCAGGTCGGCATGGACGCAGCGCGACCGCTGATCGACGCGATCTCGGACCTGATGGGGTTCGTAAGCTTCTTCGAGAACTTCCTCCAGATCGTGATCCTGCTGGTCGCCTGGGGAACCGTGATCATCGCCTTCTTCATTCTCGCGATCCAGCTGTTCATCACCCTGATCGAGTTCAAGCTGACGACGCTCTGCGGCTTCGTGCTGATCCCGTTCGGGCTGTTCGGCAAGACCGCCTTCATGGCTGAGCGCGTGCTCGGCAACGTCGTTTCGTCCGGCATCAAGGTACTCGTGCTCGCGGTGATCGTCGGCATCGGCTCGACCATCTTCGCCGAGTTCACCAGCGCCATCGGCGCCGAACCCACCATCGAGGACGCGCTGTCGATCGTGCTGGCCAGCTTGTCGCTGCTTGGGCTCGGCATCTTCGGTCCCGGCATCGCCAACGGAATCGTCTCGGGTGGGCCGCAGTTGGGAGCAGGCGCCGCTGCTGGAACGGCGCTCCTCGCAGGCGGTGCCGCCGCCGGAGCAGTTGCGGGAGCGCGGATGGCGGGCGGCGCGGTCGCCAGTGCAGCATCCAACGTCGCGCATGGAACCTCGCGTGCCGCGGGCGGGGCGACCATGGTCTATGCGCTCGGTTCGGCGGGCAAATCGGGCGCAGGCGCAGTCGGCTCCGGCATGGCTGCGGTCGGCGACGCCGCCGTGGGCGCTGCGACCTCTCCGCTGCGCAAGGCGGGCGATGGCATGAAGCAGTCGTTCCGCGAGGGCAGCCGCGCCGCAGTCACCAATACTGGCGGCACGATTACGCCCGGCCCCAACACCCCGCCCATGCCGCCTGCCGATGCCGACCAGGGCCAACCGGCCTGGGCCAAGGCGATGAAGGACCGGCAGGCCATCGCGCACGGCGCGACCATCGCCGCGCACACGCTGAAGTCGGGCGACAGCCACGGCGGCGGCGCATCCATCGACACTTCCGAAAAGGACTGACGCATGTTCCGACGCCCCTCGATCCGCTACGGCAAGACCCCCGAACCCGAGACGCCCTACCAGCGCGCCGCGCAGGTCTGGGACGACCGGATCGGCTCGGCGCGCGTGCAGGCTCGCAGCTGGCGGCTCGCCTTCTTAGGAGCGCTGGGACTTTCAACTTGCCTGACCGCCGGGATCATCTGGCAGGGCGCGCGCGGCACGATCATTCCCTGGGTGGTGCAGGTCGACCGGCTCGGTGAGGCGCAGGCGGTTGCACCTGCCGATGTCGGCTACACGCCCTCGGACCCGCAGATCGCGTTTCATCTGGCGCGCTTCATCGAGCAGGTCCGCGCTGTGCCCGACGATCCGATCGTCGTCCGGCAGAACTGGCTGCGCGCTTACGACTTCGCCACCGACAAGGGCGCGCTCGCGCTCAATGACTATGCCCGAACCAATGATCCGTTTGCTCTGATCGGGCGGGAACAGGTTGGGGTCGATGTCACCAGCGTGATCCGTGCCTCGCCGACCAGCTTCCGTGTTGCCTGGGTCGAGCGCCGCTACCGCGACGGCAGCCTCGCAGAAACCAGTCGTTGGACCGCGATCCTGACCATCGCCCTCCAGACCCCGCGCACTCCCGACGCCGTGCGCAAGAACCCGCTCGGCATTTTCGTCAACGCGATCAACTGGTCGAAGGAACTCGGATCATGAACCGCCAACCCAAGCGCGCCGCGCGCATCGTCACCCTTACCATGCTGCTCGGAAGCGCCATTGTCGTCACCCCGTTGCAGGCGCGTACACAAGCAGTGTCTCCGCCTGCCGCGCCTGCGCCGCGCAGCGAGGCGGCGCAGGCGTCTCCTCCCGCCCCGCCCGAAACCATCGTGGCCGTGCCCGTTCCGCTGCCGCTTCCCGGCCAGCTTCAATCCCTTCCGCGGCAAGTCCCTCCCCACGCCGCGGGCCGCTCCCGCCCGTCCCAGAGTCGCACCACTCTCCAGGACAGGGTGGGAGCGGCGATGGAGGCGGCACGCGTGCAGCCCGATCGAACCACGTTCATCAACTCCATCCAGGTGTTCCCCTATACCGAAGGCGCGCTCTACCAGATCTACGCGAAGCCCGGGCAGGTAACTGACATCGCGCTGCAGGAAGGCGAACAGCTCGTGGGCTCGGGTCCGGTCGCGGCGGGCGATACCGTCCGCTGGATGATCGGCGACACCGTGAGCGGGATCGGTCCTGCCGCGCGGGTGCATATCCTCGTCAAACCGATCCGAGCCGACATATCGACAAACCTGGTGATCAACACTGACCGGCGCACCTACCATCTCGAACTGCGCGCCAATCCTTCAGTCTATATGGCCTCACTCTCCTGGACCTATCCGCAGGATCAGCTGATCGCGCTGCGCCAGGCGCGAGCCGAAGCCGAACGCGCCGCGCCGGTCGCGGCGGGCATGGACCTGTCGCTGCTCAATTTCCGTTATGCGATCGAAGGTGATCGCCCCGACTGGCGGCCGCTGCGCGCGTTCGATGACGGGACCCGCGTGTTCGTCGAGTTCCCCGAGAGCATCGCGCAGGGCGAACTGCCGCCATTGTTTGTGATCGGCGGGAACGGCGAGGCCGAGCTGGTCAACTACCGTGTCTCGGGCCGCTACATGATCGTCGACCGGCTGTTCGCCCGCGCCGAGTTGCGGCTTGGCGGGCGCAAGGGCCAGCAGACGGTGCGGATCGTCTCTCGGCGGGGGCGGGCATGACCGGCGAGTATCAGGAAGACCGCGTCGAGGCACCGCCCATCGATCCCGACAACGCGGTCAAGCTGCGCGGCGATCCACCGCGCGTGATGCGCCTATCGCGGAAAGCCATCGGCATCGCGTCGGCTTGCGGGTTTGCGCTTGTCGGCGGGGCGCTGATCTATGCCCTGCGGCCCGCAGGGCAAAGGGACGGCGGTGAACTCTACAACACCGAGGGCGTCGCCGTGGCCGACAATCTTGCGGGCGCGCCTAAGGACTATGGTCAGGTGCCCAAGCTCGGCCCGCCGCTGCCCGGCGATCTCGGCAAGCCGATCCTCGATGCGCAACGGCGCGGAGATGTTGCTGCCTTGCCTCCTGTCGGTCCATTGCCGCCGACCGCGCCGCCCAATCCAACGGTCAACGCTGCGGACGCGGCCCGCCAGCGCGCCGAACAGGAACGCGAGGCCGCTCGCGGGAGCCGCCTCTTCTTTGGTGGCGGGTCGCCGGCGAATGCTGGCACCGGATTCGTCGGATTGCCTGCCGCTGCCACTACGCCCGAAACCCCGCCCGCTGCAGGAACTCAGGGTGAAGCTGGTCGCAAACAGGCTTTTCTCGAACGCGCCACTGATCGCCGCACGGTGTCGGCCGAACGGCTGTCCGGGTTGGCATCGACGCATGTCTTGCAGGCTGGTTCGGTCATTCCGGCGGCGCTGATCACTGGCATCCGCTCGGACCTTCCTGGTCTGGTGACCGCGCAGGTCACCCAGAACGTCTATGACAGCCCAACTGGGCGCATCCAGCTGATCCCGCAAGGTTCGCGGCTGATTGGCGACTATGATGCTGATGTTGCGTTCGGACAGAGTCGGGTGCTGCTGACCTGGAACCGGCTGATCTTACCCGATGGCCGCTCAATCGTGCTCGAACGTCAACCCGCCTCCGACCCGCGCGGCTATGCCGGTTTGCAGGACGGCACCGATTACCATTGGGGCGGCGTGCTCAATGCGGCACTCGTCTCGACCCTGCTTGGCGCGGGTTCGGAATTTGGTTCTGGCGATGACGGCAATCTCGCGCGTGCGTTTCGTCGCGGCGCCCAGGACAGCATTAACCGCGCAGGCGAGCAGATAGTCAGCCGCGAATTGAATGTGCGGCCGACCCTGTCCATCCGGCCCGGATCTCCGGTACGGGTGCTGGTGACGCGCGATCTGGTCTTGGGAGGCGGGCAGTGACCCGACTCAAGCTCGCCGACTTGGCCGATGAAAAGCCGGTGCGCCTGACGGTCGAAGTGTCGGCGCGATTGCACCGAGAATTGGTGGCTTATGCGGTTGTCCTGAATGGCGGCGATGCCAAAGGTGCCCCAACTCCCGAACGGCTGATTCCGCCGATGATCGAACGGTTCATTGCGACTGACCGGAGCTATGTCAAATCACGCCGCGCGGCTCAGCCGGGATAGCGTTCATCGATCAGCTTGAAGAAGCGCTGGAGTGCGGGGTTTTCGTTGTTCCTGCGCCAATAGAGCGCGTATTCGAGGCGAGTTGGTCCTGTGGGGTCGTGAATTTCCAGGAAGCGCAGATCAGTCCAGGTTACACCCTGTGACGCCTCAGTCGCGACCGAGATGTAGCGCTTAGCCGCCACCATGCTTAGCACGCTTTCAAGACTCGTATCTTGGACGATGATACTTGGGCGTTTGCCTTGCTCTGTCAGTCGGGCGGTGATCAGGTTGCCGAAGACTGGTCCGAGCCCACCTGCTGGGACCACGAACGCCTCACGGCGCAGATCCTGCCAGTATATCTGCTCCTTTTCCATCAGCGCATGATCGAAAGGCAGAACAGCGTAAAGCCGCTCTGACCATATGCGGCGGGATGCGATTCCGTCTTCCTCGAGTCCGATCGGCGCAACGGCAACATCTAGCACATGGGAATGCAGGCCGTGGAACAGCTTTTCGAGACCGGCTTCAATACCGTCGAACTGAACGTCTTCGAACTTGGTCAGGTAGTCGGAAATCGCCAGCTTGAGATTGCCAGCCATGATTGGTGAGCAATAGCCGACCGCGATGCGACCGCGCAGACCGTAGCTGACGTTACGCGCGGTGGTTTGAAGGTTGTCGACATCGGTGATGATGCGCCGGGCCTGCTCGATGAAGGGCCGTCCATTCTCGGTAGTTTCAGCGCCGCGCGTGGTTCGTTCAAACAGCTTCACGCCGAGGCGATCCTCCAGCAGCTTTACCCTTCGGCTCAGCGTGATCTGTTTGACGTTTAGCGTCGCAGCCGCACGCGAGAAACTCCTCGCATCGGCAGTCGCGACGGCATATCGGAGTTGGTGGATTTCGATCACAGGCAGCCTTAACCGAGGACCGCAAGTAACTGTTTGGCCTCGATCGTTTCGCCGGATCGAACTGCAAGTTCGATGATCGTGCCATCTCGCGGAGCAAGAACCGCTGTCTCCATTTTCATGGCTTCCAGCACCATGATTAGGTCTCCCGCCCTGATCGCCTGCCCTGCTGTGACTGCGACTGTCGAAACGAGGCCTGGCATTGGCGCGGCCAAGTGACTTTCGTCATCAGGATCCGCCATGCGACGAGACGCTTTGATATTCCCGGCCTTGCGGTCCGCGACGACGACGATCCGGGGCTGTCCGTTCAGCTCGAAGAACACCCGGACACTGCCATCCTCTTCGGCCTCGCCGATCGCGGTCATCCGGATGACCAGGGTCTTGCCGTTCTCGATCGTGACGTCGACTTCATCGCCCGGCTGCATGCCATAGAAGTAAGTCGGCGTCGTTAGGGCCGAGACGGGACCGAACTTGGCCTGGGCATCGGCAAAGGCTCTGAAAACCTTCGGATACATAAGATAGCTGGCAAACTCGGCATCGCTCAGCGCGCGGCCGCATTGTTGTTGCGCGTCTTTGCGCGTTTCCGCCAGGTCCATTTCGCCAAGCAGGCTCGCCGGTCGCACGATAATCGGTGCCGCGCCGCCCAAGACCCGCTTCTGGATATCCGCTGGCCAACCGCCCGGCGGCTGCCCCAGATCGCCACGCAGCATTTCGACCACCGACGCGGGGAAAGCGATGTCCTTAGCGGGATCGAGCACGTCCTGCGGTGTCAGCACCTGCGCCACCATCATCAGTGCCATGTCGCCCACCACCTTGGATGAGGGAGTTACCTTGACGATATCGCCGAACAGCAGGTTGGCATCGTGATAGGCCTTGGCCACTTCGTGCCAGCGGGTGTCGAGGCCGAGGCTGCGCGCCTGCTCCTTGAGGTTGGTGAACTGGCCGCCAGGCATCTCGTGAAAATAGACCTCCGATGCACCTGACCGGAGATCGCTTTCGAATGCGGCATACTGGCTGCGCACCGCTTCCCAGTAGAAGCTGATCTGTCGGAAAGCATGGGCACCGATGCCGGTATCGCGATCGGTATGCTTGACCGCTTCGACCAGGGCGCCAAGACACGGTTGCGATGTGGTGCCGCTCATCGCGTCCATCGCGGCATCGACACTGTCGGCTCCCGCCTCGATCGCAGCAAGCAGGGTGGCCGCGCCCATTCCCGAGGTGTCGTGGGTATGGAGGGCAATCGGCAGATCGGTCACCTCGCGCAGCGCCGTGAACAATGCCGTCGCTGCCGCCGGCTTGAGCAGGCCGGCCATGTCCTTCACTGCCAGCATCTGGCATCCTGCCGCTTCAAGCTGCCGTGCCAGGTCGACGTAGTAGGCCAGGCTGTATTTGACGCGTTCGGGATCGACGATATTGCCGGTATAGCACAGCGCACCCTGGGCGATCTTACCGCTTTCCAGCACGGCGTCGATCGCGACACGCATGTTCTCGACCCAGTTGAGGCAATCGAACACCCGGAAGATGTCGATCCCCTTGGCCGCTTCGGCAATAAACGTGCGCACCACGTTGTCGGGGTAATTTGTATAGCCAACCCCGTTCGCGCCGCGCAGCAACATCTGGGTGAGGAGGTTCGGTGCAGCCTCGCGGATCGCGAACAGGCGTTCCCACGGGTCTTCCGACAGGAACCGCATCGCCACGTCGAAGGTCGCGCCGCCCCAGCATTCAAGGCTCAGGAGCTGCGGCACCAGCCGGGCATAGGCTGGCGCGATCGCGACCATGTCGGCCGTGCGCATCCGCGTCGCCAGGAGCGACTGGTGGGCATCGCGCATGGTGGTGTCGGTCAGCAAAGGGCGTGTTTGCGCGCGGACCCATTGTGCCAGTCCCTTGGGACCTTCGCGTTCAAGAATCTGCCGCGTGCCGTCGATGATCGGCCCGGTAAGCGTCGGCACCTGCGGCGCCTTGGCGTGAGCGGGCGGCTTGGCGCGGCCGGCGACCTCGGGATGCCCGTTGACGGTGACATCGGCGATGTAGGTCAGCAGCCGCGTCGCCCGGTCGCGCTTGCGGCCCAAGGTCAGCAGCCTCGGCGTCTCGTCGATGAAGCGGGTCGTGTAGCGATTGGCGGCGAAATCCGGGTGGGTCAGCACGTTTTCAAGAAACGGCAAGTTGGTCGCCACGCCGCGAATGCGGTATTCGCGCAGCGCGCGCGTCATCCGCGCCACGACCTCAGCCGACGCCGGCGCCCAGGCGGTCACCTTCTCGAGCAGCGGATCATAATGGCGGGTCACCACCGCGCCTGAATAGGCGGTGCCACCATCGACCCGAACCCCGTGGCCGAAGGCCCCGCGATAGGCGGTGATCCGTCCATAGTCGGGGATGAAGCTGTTGGCCGGGTCCTCGGTGGTGATCCGGCATTGCAGGGCGTGTCCATTCAGACGGATTTGGTCCTGCGGAGGAACGCCGGTCTCGTCGGCCGCGCCAAGGCGGCCCCCTTCGGCGATCCGAATCTGCGCTTTCACGATGTCGATCCCAGTGACCATCTCGGTCACCGTGTGTTCGACCTGGATGCGCGGGTTGACCTCGATGAAGTAGAACTGGCCGCTTTCCTCATCGATCAGGAATTCGACAGTCCCGGCACCGACATAGTGTGTTGCCCGGCCGATCTTCAGCGCGGCATCGCACAGCGCCTGGCGCGTTGACTCGTCGAGATAGGGTGCCGGCGCGCGCTCGATCACTTTCTGGTTGCGCCGCTGGATCGAACAATCGCGCTCGAACAGATGGAACAAGTGGCCGTGATGATCGCCCAGCAGTTGCACCTCTACATGGCGGGCGCGGCGGATGAGCTTCTCGAGGTAGACTTCGTCCCGCCCGAAAGCGGCCTTGGCCTCGCGCCTGCCCGACCGCACCGCTTCGATGAGGCCCGCTTCGCTCTCGATCGGCCGCATCCCGCGTCCGCCGCCGCCCCAGCTGGCCTTGAGCATCAGGGGATAGCCGATTGCCGCCGCAATCCGGCGGATTTCGGCGACATCATCGGGCAAGGGCTCGCTCGCCGGCACGACCGGGACACCCGCCGCGATCGCGATGTGGCGCGCCGATACCTTGTCACCCAGACTGCGCATCGTTTCCGGCGCGGGGCCGATAAAGGTCAAGCCGGCGTCGGCGCAGGCCTGGGCGAAATCCGGGTTCTCCGAGAGAAAGCCGTAACCGGGATGGATCGCGTCCACCCCCGCCGCTCTGGCGATCTCGATGATCCGCGCGCCATCGAGATAGGCCGCGATCGGCCCTGTGCTTTCGCCCAGATGATAGGCTTCGTCTGCCTTGAAGCGGTGCAGCGAGAGCTTGTCTTCTTCGGCGTAGATGGCGACCGTATGCATCCCAAGCTCGGTCGCCGCGCGGAACACCCGGATCGCGATCTCGCTGCGGTTGGCTACGAGAAGGCGAGAAATCTTCATGTTCTGCAATCCTCTAAGCTCTTAATGCAAAGCTACACGTTTGAGGAGCTAAGACTGTGCAAGCATATCCAGCGCGACGTCGACGATCATGTCTTCCTGACCGCCCACCATCTTGCGGCGGCCGAGTTCGACCAGGATCGAGCGGGTGTCGATGCCGTATTCGGCGCTGGCCTTTTCGGCGTGGCGCAGGAAGCTGGAATAGACCCCGGCATAGCCCAGGGTGAGCGTTTCGCGATCGACCTGCACCGGGCGGTCCTGCAGCGGGCGGACAAGATCTTCGGCCGCGTCCATTAGCGCGTAGAGGTCGCAGCCGTGAATCCAGCCCATGCGCTCCGCAGCGGCTATGAACACCTCGAGCGGGGCATTGCCCGCACCCGCGCCCATGCCGGCGAGCGATGCATCGACGCGCACCGCGCCGCCTTGAACCGCGACGATCGAGTTCGCCACGCCAAGAGAGAGGTTATGGTGCGCATGGACCCCGCGCTGAGTTTCGGGCTTCAGCACCTTGTCATAGGCAACGAGGCGCGCGGCGTACTGGTCCATGGTCATGGCCCCGCCGCTGTCGGTCACGTAAACGCAATGCGCGCCGTAGCTTTCCATCAGCAGCGCCTGCTGGGCCAGCGCATCGGGCTCGCTCATGTGGCTCATCATCAGGAAGCCCGAAACGTCCATGCCCAGATTGCGCGCGGCTTCGATGTGCTGCTTGGAAACGTCGGCTTCAGTGCAGTGGGTCGCGACGCGGACCGAGCGCACGCCCAGTTCATAAGCGTGCTCCAGATCGTGCACCGTGCCGATGCCGGGCAGCAGCAGGGTGGTCAGGACCGAGCGTTCGAGCACTTCGGCCACGGCTCCGATCCAGTCCCAGTCCGTATGCGCGCCAAAGCCGTAGTTGAAGCTCGAACCGGACAGGCCGTCGCCGTGGGCCACCTCGATCGCGTCGACACCCGCGCGGTCGAGCGCCCTGGCAATCGCCTTGACGTGTTCGAGGCCGTACTGGTGGCGCACGGCGTGCATCCCGTCGCGCAGGGTGACGTCCTGGATGTAGAGCTTGCTGGTGGTCGGATCGAAAGTCATGCCGCGGCTCCTTCATGCATGCGCGCTGCAATCTTCTCAGCGGTCTTCATCGCGGCCGAGGTCATGATGTCGAGGTTGCCGGCATAGGCGGGCAGGTAATGCGCTGCGCCCTCAACTTCGAGGAATACCGAGACCTTGAGGCCGGTAAACTCGCCGTCCATTTCCGGGATGCGCAGCGGGCGGTTGGAGCCGATATGCTCGAACTGCACCGCTTGCTTGAGCCGGTAGCCAGGGACATAGCTCTGCACTTCGGCAACCATGTCGTGCACCGACTTGCGGATCGCGTCCTGGTCGGCATCGTCGCACAGGCAATAGACGGTGTCGCGCATGATCAGCGGCGGTTCGGCCGGATTGAGCACGATGATCGCCTTGCCGCGCGTCGCCCCGCCGACGTCCATGATCGCCTGCGAAGTGGTTTCGGTGAACTCGTCGATGTTGGCCCGGGTGCCGGGGCCGGCGCTCTTCGATGCGATCGAGGCGACGATCTCGCCATAAAATACCTTGGACACGCGGTTGACCGCCGCGACGATCGGGATCGTCGCCTGGCCGCCGCAGGTCACCATGTTGACGTTCTTGGCATCGAGGCAGGTCTCGCCGTTGACCGGCGGGATCACATAGGGCCCGATCGCGGCCGGGGTGAGGTCGATCATCCGCTTGCCGGCGGCGAGCACAAGTTCGCTGTTGCGCTTGTGCGCGCCCGCGCTGGTGGCGTCGAACACGATTTCGACGTCCGCAAACTCGGGCATGGCGATCAGCCCGTCGATCCCTTCGTGCGTGGTAGCAACGCCCATGCGGCTAGCCCGGGCAAGGCCGTCGGAGGCCGGGTCGATCCCCACCATCACGCCCATTTCCAGCACATCAGACAGACGCATCACCTTGATCATCAGGTCGGTCCCGATGTTGCCCGATCCGATGATCGCCACCTTCACTTTCGCCATTGCTCAGGCTCCCACCGAGAACGAAACCGAACCCAGACCACCGATCGTCGCGGTGACGCGATCGTTGCGCGTAACCGGCACCATCGGGCCGAGAGCTCCTGTCAGCACGATGTCGCCCGCGCGCAGCGGCGTGCCGTTGGCGACCATGACCTTTGCCAGCCATGCCGCCGCATCGAGCGGATGGCCCAGGCACGCAGCGCCCGCGCCGAGCGAGGCAATCTCGCCATTGAGTTCCAACACCATGCCACAAGTGAACAGGTCGAGCCCGTCGAGAGCCTTGCGTTCCTTGCCCAGGACGAAAAAGGCGGACGAACCGTTATCGGCCACCGTATCGGCGAAGCCGATCTTCCAGTCGGAGATACGGCTGTCGACGATCTCGATCGCGGCAACCGCGCAATCGGCCGCGCCCAGCACATCTCCCCGGCCCGGATCGGACGCAGTGATGTCCGATTTCAGAATGAGCGCGACCTCGGCTTCCGCCTTGGGCTGAAGAGTCCGAGAAATGGAAAGCACGCCGCCGTCGGCGACTTCCATATCCGCGAACAACACGCCATAATCAGGTTGGTCGACGCCGAGCTGCGCCTGTACGGCCTTGGCGGTGAGTCCGATCTTGCGGCCGACGATGCGGCGGCCCTGCTCGACCCAATGGCGCGTATTGATATCCTGAACGCGATAGGCGCTTACGCCGTCGCCGGGGTCCAGGCCGTCGCGCAGCGGCGCAACCGCGCCGCCCGAATAGGCGTGGCGCAAGCGCGCGGCAAGTTGTTCGGGATTGCTACTATCTTTGTGCGGCATGGGTATTTCCTTACGGTTCCGGGGACGAACGCCCAGTCCATTTGCTCGAGACTACTTCGTCACTTGGCTTCCGGGAGATCGAACTGCGATTGTATTAATTCACAGCCCCACGGCGGCGCGCTCGCGCGTGAGCGTGTCGATGCTGCACAGCAGGATCTTGCGGATGCAGGGCAGGAGATCGGGGATATAGGTCGCGCCCATTCCCCCCAACCCTTCCGAAACTGGTTCGGGCGAGTTCTCTGCCGGCCAAGTCCAGCCGATCCGAGCAGTCGGGATGCCGAGACGGCGCAACGCCGCCCCGTCGGTCTGCCCGCCCAACGGATCGGGCACGCCATGAGGCCGGCCTTCGACATGTTCCCAGCTGCGCAGCGCCGATTTGATGATCCAGTTTTCCGGATCGGTGGTTCCACCTGGAACCGAACCATACATTTCCCAGTCGGTTTCGATTTCGGGATGGCGGGCATTGAAGCCGGCCATGAATTGCGCGAACTGCGCCTTGACGTCGGCCGGCGTGGTCCGCGGGCTGATCCTGACATCGAACCACAGCTCGGTCTCGGCGCTCGGGAAGGCCGGCTTTTCGGGCCAGCCCGCCCGGACACCGGAAATCCAGCCATGCGGATAGACGTTTCCCGAGCGGTTGCGCTCGGCATAGTCGATGATCCATTGCTCAAGCTCCGGGATCATCGTCGCGGCCGGCAGGATCGAACTGCGGAAACCGGGGACGCCGCGCGGAATTCCCGCATAGCCAAGCGTGCCTTTGATCCGCACCTTGAACCACCCCATCCCAGGCTCTTCGTTGAAGACCCAGTTCCACGGTTTCATGATGACCGCAAAGTCCGGCGCCATGCCACGATGCAGCAAATGCTGAAGGCCGTTGCTCATGCCGGCATTGTTCCGCTCGGGGATGGTCGTGGGCATGCCGCCGTCGCACAGGCCGACCATGAGATCACCGAGGATCGGCACATCCGCTTCGATCAGCACCGCCGCCACTTCCAGCATGCTGGCGATCATGGCCTTAGGATTCGAGGACCCGAGACCGTAGACCCAATCGTCCACCATCCGGGCCTTCGGCTTCAGATCGACGAAATCTTCCTCGCCCGCCCAAGGACGATCTCGCTCGTCAGCTTCCAAATGTGTATCGATCGGCGAATAGAGCAGAAGCGAAGCTCCTCCACCGGAGCCTCTGCGTTCGCCCAGCACATTGCCCGAGATTTCGGACATGCGGTCGATCCGCGTGCGCAGGCCAATCTTCTTGAGGCGGGAGTCCAGGAAATCGACGATGGCGCCGGTGTCGCCTGTCGGCGAATGGAGGTCAGTGAGGTCGAATAGAAGTTGCTTGATTCGTTCAGGATCGATCTTCGCGCAGGCCCGCGCGTAAGCCTCGAGCTGGACATCGCCGAGACCGGCAAATTCTCCGTTCGTTGCCATTCAGGCCTCCGCTAATGATGTTTGCGCCAGGATGGTGGCTGCGTTCGCGAGAAGCTGGCGGTCGTCGCCCCGCAACCCGATGAGTTGCAACCCCAGCGGCAGCCCCCCGTTCGTCCAGCGGGCCGGAAAGGCGAGGCAGGGGACGCCGAGCGCGGTCCATATCCGCTGGAACGCGGGATCGCCGGTCGCACCAAGGCCCAGCGGGGCGACGCCGATGGCCGCCGGAACCAACAGTAGGTCGACCGAGGAAAACAGCTGCGGCAGCAACGCGACGCAATCCCGCTGTAAGGCAAGCGCAGCGCGATAGGCCTCCGGCGTATCGGCCGCTCCGGCGTCAATGAAATCGCGAAAAACATCGCTGACGAGATCGGGGTACTCCTGTCGAACCTTCCCGAACTCAATCCAAGCTTCGCGCCGATGGATCAGCTTTTGCGCCTCGGCCACCCCGCCGATTGCTGCGGGAAGCTCATGCTCGATCACGGTGAAGCCTGCCATCCGAAGGCGGTCGGCAAAATTGAACAGGGCCTGCCGCATGTTTTCTTCGGCCAGCGGCCAGGCCGGGCTTCGACACAGGCCGATCACCGGATGTTTTGCGGCCGGCGGCAACGCCGCTTCGTCTGACAACACCGCGTCGGCCGCGATCAGCAGATCGAGGGAACGGGCGAAAAGCCCGAGCGTGTCGAGGCTCGGCGCGGTCGTGAGCACGCCTTCAAGCGGGTAGCGTCCGAAGCTGGGCTTGAAGCCCAGTACACCGCAATAGCTCGCCGGACGGATGATCGATCCTGCCGTCTGCGTACCCAGCGCCAGATCGGCCTGGCCGTCCGCGATGACCGCCGCGGAGCCGCTCGATGATCCCCCAGGCGTGCGGGCGGGATCGCGCGGATTGACGGTGGGGCCCGGGGAATAGGCCGCGAATTCGGCGGTCACCGTCTTGCCCAGGATCACCGCACCTGCCGCGCGCAACCGCCGCACCGCCTCCGCATCGTATGATGCGATATTGTCCCGGAATACCGGCGAACCATGCGTAGTCGGCATGCCGGCTACGTCGATCACGTCCTTGACGCCGACCGTCACTCCTTCGAGCGGGCCGTGCCGCTCGGGCTGCTGCGGCGAAAGATGCGCCCAGCCCCGGATGAGCCGGTCGCGCGCGGCGATCTCTGTGAATGTCGGCTTTGGCGTGGACACGGTCACGCGCTACCCGGGCGATGCCCCCAGAGCATCGGGGCGTCATAGGTCTTGACCTCCCAATGCTCATCGATCTCCCGTGCCTCGGTGCCGAATTCGAGCCAGAAGCCCGAGGGGGATTCGATGTAGAAGCCATGCATGTGATCGTTGGAGTGCTTGCCCGGCTCGAGCTTCACCGGGAACCGCAGGTCGCGGATGCGATCGTAGGCATAGCCGACATCGTCGATCGAATTGGCTTCGAGCATGATGTGCATCAGGGTGCCGGCCGGTCGGTCGGGCGCCTCCGCAATCAGGGCCAGCGTGTGGTGCCGGCGGTTGCAGTGCATGAACACGGCATCGTTATCGTCCCAAGCGATGTAATCGGAGATGCTGAAGCCCATCACGTCCCGATAGAACTTCTCGGCCTCCTGCATGTCCTCAACCCAATAGGCGAGGTGGCCCAGGCCCATGTCGCCTGTCTTGAACCCGCTCATGCCGTTACGCGGAGCAAAGGCCGTATTAGTGACGAGCGGACCGTAGAAGATCTCGCACCGCTGCTGCAGATAGGGATCGATGTAGCTGAAGAGCGCCTTGACTTTCCGCTCAGAACACAAAGCTGAACTACCGGGCTCGGCGGGAATTCCCAGATCGGTCAGGCGCCCAGCGAGCGCTTCTAACCCTTCCAGCGTCTTCACTTCCCAGCCCAGCGCGCGAACGCTGTCCTCCGCGGAGCAATAAAGCGAAATCCGGTGGTGATGGGCATCCATCCGGAAGTGGAGCGCGTCGGATGACGGACCGAGGACCGGCTCGAGGCCAAACACCTCCTCGAGCAGAACCTGCCACCGCTCCAGATTGCTAACGTCAAAGGCAAGATATCCCAAATTGCTGACGGCCATGCCCGCTCTCCTGCTGCTATTCGCTTGCTACGAATTGTTCCGAGTGAATGTTTTCCGGGCTCACACCGAAGCTCTCGAGCCGAACGCGCGCCGCCTCGATCAGACCGGCCGGCCCACACAGATAAGCGACGCTGGCAGGATCCACCGCGTCGAGCGCTTCGACCGGATTACCCATGTGCACACCTTCGCCTGGCTCGCCGCGCTCGATGGAAATCCGCGCATCGAGGCTAGGAAGCCAGAATTCTCGCAATTCGATCGCTTCCCGGAAGAACAGCCCCCGTTCACTCGCGCAGCCGAAACTCAGAAGGATGGGCGGCTTTCGCCCCGGCCGTTCGCGGATCGTGTCGATCATCGCCATCATCGGAGCGAGACCGGTGCCGCCAGCCACCATCACGTGCGGACGCGGGTCCTTCTCGGCCAGGAAGAACGAACCGAACGCGCCTTCGATCTCCAGCACGTCGTCGCGCTTGGCCGCGCCGGTCAGCCACGACGACATTACCCCACCCGGCAGAAGCCGGATCAGCATTTCAAGGCGCGGCAGGGCCGATGGCGGGCTGGCGATCGAATAGCTACGCTTCTGATCGGTGCCGGGCACCGTCACCTGCACATACTGCCCCGACTTGAAGGGGAGGTTTTCCCCTTCGGCCAGTTCCAGCACGAGCCGCACCGCGTCTTCGGCGATCCGCTCGACCGCATCGATAAAGGCAAGAACCTTGCGCGGCTTGCCGCTGCCCGCGGTGCTGTCATAGCCGAGCGAGAAACCGCAGTCTGCGCTCACCTGCGTGCGGCAAAGCAGCCTTTGCCCCTCGGCGACTTCGGATTGGAGCAGGGCGCTCGAAGTGCCGCTCTGCATCTCCGCGCTGCCTTCCACGAGCTGGGCGACGCAGGTGGAGCAGGCCCCGCTGCGGCATTGGTAGAGGACGGGCGCACCCGCCTTCAGCGCAGCGTCCAGCACAGTCTCGCCGGGTTCAACCGGCAAGCTGACCTTGCTGCCGTCGCTGAAGGATAGCCAGACGCTGGGGTGGGGACATTCGGCGATGCCCACGACTAGCCTCTGATCTTCTCGACGAAATAGCCCGGCTTCTTGCCCTGGGCGAGCCGCCGCATGCGGATGCTGGAGGTCTTCGTTGCACCTTCCACGCCCCGCCCCGGCTTCGCGATGCCCCGATTGTGGCGCGAGGCGAGCTTGCGCCAGGTGATCGGCGAAACATCGGTAGCCACCAGCTGCTCTTCATCCCAGCCGGTGCCGTCTGCATAGAATTCCTGCATCGCTTCGCGCGCGTAAACGTCCGCGTCGTTGAACCCTTCGAGGCACAACGGCTTGTAGACCCGCTCGAAACGGTAACGGAACGCCTCGCGCTCCTCATCCGTCTTGCATACCCGCACGAGCACTTCCCAATATTCGTAGGTGCCGTCGGTAATCGGTACGTACCATTCGAGCTGGCAGACATGCTCGTCGGGCCAGTTCTCGACCATCAGCACGCCGGGCAGCACCACTGACGTGCGGTAGAAATGGCCATTGAGGCCCGAAACCTTGATTCCCAGTTCCTTGTTCTCGACAATCGGCTCCCACTTGTCGGTGAACAGCCACTGCATCAGCCCCTTGGGGCCATCCTCATCCTCGATCGGCGCGATGCAGTCGTCGCCCATCGGCCGCAGGCCGAGCGGGAGAATCCAGTTCTGCACATGGATGTAGGAAGCGTCCTTGTGGACGAGGATATGGGCGTTATCGAAACCGTTCTCGCAAGCGAGCCGCCAGTCGGCCTCGCCGGTGCGGTGGATGCCCAGGCACACGGCGCCTTCGTCCAGTAGGCTCGGCGCCGCCGGCCAGAGTGGATGCGGGAAACGTTCCGAACTTTGCGGGAAGCGAACCGGCAGATCATGTGCCAGCGGAGGCACGTCCTCGTCGGGGAAATCGTCTTCTCGCACGAAGACGAAGATCATGCCCGCAACTTCCTGAACCGGATAAGTCGTCAGGCCCGTGGTGCCGATCAGCGGATCTTCCGGATTGCCCACGATTGTGGTGAGCTTCCCGTCGTCGAGATCGAAGGTGAAGCCGTGATACCAGCAGGTGATCGTTCGCTCGTTGAAGCAAGTCGGCTTGGCCGACAGGCGGACCCCGCGATGCAGGCACCGATCCTTGATCGCCTTCACCCCCAATTTGGTGCGTCGCAGCAGGATCTGCACGCCGCAGATCTGGACACCCTCAACGCCGTCTTCGGGCAGCTCTTCGCTGAACAGCGCGGGATACCAGTGATTGACGAAGCCCCAGGCCGCGTCCTTGTAAGGCTGGTACTGGCTCTGCGTGCGCTCGTCATTCGTACGCCGGTCACTGGCGACGTTGATGCGGCTCACGCGGCGGACAGGGGTCTTGTCAGTCATCTTTCGTTCTCCTTCTCAAAGCTGGTTATGCCCGCATGAAGGCGCCGACGACTTCATCGTGCTCCTCAGGCCGCTCCCATTGCGGCCAGTGCGCACAGCCTTTCATGATATGTTTCTGCGCCCCCGGGATGATCGCTTCGAGCCGGTCGGCAGCGTCGGGTCCGTGGATCGGATTCTGGTCGGTCCAGAGCACCAGGGTGGGGCAGCTGATTTTTCGGATATCGTCTTCGCGCCAATAGAAGTCGGCGATATTCGGCGCGAACAGGAGATTGTAGTAATCCACCAGCGCCGCCTGCGTCTGCGGAATCGTCCACAGCGCCCGGCGCAGATCGACAAGTTCGTCGGTCACGCCGCCCAGCGGCATCAACCATTCGAGACGCTTCCTGAGCAGTTCGGGCGTCGGGTTGAGCAAGGCGTTGAGCGAAGTGGCGCGCAGGGAATCGAGGTCGCTATCGCCCTGGTGCACATGCGCCGGATCAAGCTCCATGCCCCACGAGGTGTTCAGGATGATCTTCGAGGTGCGGTCGGGATGATTGATCGCCATGTCGAAGGCGATCCAGCCGCCCAGCGATTCCCCTTCCACCGCCGCCTTCTCGATGCCGAGATGGTCCATGAGATCGAGCAACTGGTCGGTGAACTGCGCCAGCCAATGGTTCGGCGCCGTGGGCGGGGCATCTGAAAATGGCGGGCGCGAGGACATGCCGTGCCAGATGAAATCGAACGCATAGGGCTGGCAGGATTGCGCCAGGCGGTTGAGGTTGCGCGCATAGGTTTCTGCGTGCCCCCCGCCGCCATGCAGTAGGAACAGGGGTTCGCCCGTCCCTGGCGCGGAGATGCAGCGCGAACGGTACTTCCCTGTATCGATGAAGCGCGTTTCGGTACCCAACAGGTCGATATGGATCGTCATTGTTCCTCCAAGCGCTTCAACGCCAAGGCGCCGCGCAGCACGATTTTGAGCTTCGATTAATCGTAAAAACGATTCGCCAAGATAATACATCGATTATCGATTGATCGTCAATGTATTATCAAACCGGATTCGCGCTCCTGCCTGAGAGATTCTGCATGGCGAAGGTTGAAGCTATCCGGCCTGGAGCGCGGGCGAACGCGCCTTCTCGCGGCGGCGCTCGACCGCATCAGCAACCGCGGCCGCCGTGCCGCAGCCCTCCGTTCAGTCTTCGCCGCCGATCGCGCGCGCGGCATGGTGGATCGCGGCCCTGATCCGGTTATAGGTGCCGCACCGGCACAGATTGCCCGCCATCGCAGCATCGATAGCCTTGTCGTCGGGGCGAGGCGTTTCACGGAGCAACGCAATCGCGCTCATCAGCTGTCCCGCCTGGCAATAGCCGCATTGCGGCACGTCGAGATCCGTCCAGGCATCCCGCAAGGCCTCCGCCACATCGTCGGCGGCGCCTTCGATCGTCGTGATCTCGCCATCGACATCTGCCACCGCAATCGAACAGGAACGGATCGGCCTACCGTCGAGATGTACGGTGCAACAGCCGCACAAGCCCATTCCGCAGCCGAATTTCGGACCCTTGATCCCCAGCTTCTCGCGCAATGCCCACAGTAGCGGCGTGTCCGAAGTCACGTCCAGCTCATGACGAACGCCATTGACGGACAGGCTGTAGGTCATCGCAAAATGCTCCGTTTGCGTACCGCGACGCCGGCGACGCGGGCACCACCCCTCATGCTTCGAAACCCGCAGCAACGAGCGGCAGCGCCCTGGCCCGGCGGCCGGAGGCGGCGAAGATCGCATTGCAAACCGCCGCCGCGATATGCGGCACGGCAGCTTCCCCCACTCCCACCGGTTCCGCATCACTCTGCACGAACTCGACCGAGACTTGCGGCGCCTGCGGCATGCGCAGGATGGGATAGTCGTGGAAATTGGACTGCAACGTTCGCCCACCTTCGAGCGTAATCTCGCCGTAAAGCGCGGCTGAAAGGCCGAACAGAATGCCGCCCTGGATCTGCGCCGCGGCACCCAGCGGATTCACGACCAGGCCGCAATCGACTGCACAGTAGACGCGCTCCACTTTCAGCGCATCACCATCGATCGAGACTTCGGCGACTTGCGAGATCTTGGTTCCCCAATAGTCCTGGATTGCCACGCCCCGGCCATGCCCCTTGGGGGGCGGGTGTGACCAACCCGACATCTCGGCCACGAGATCGAGCGTCCTGAGCAGCCGCGCGTTCTCCGGCGCATCGGCCAGCAGCGCGCGGCGATATTCGAGCGGATCCTTCCCCGCCCGATGCGCGAGCTCATCAACGAAGCATTCGACCGCAAGGCAGGTGTTCACGTTACCAACCGAGCGCATCCACTGGACGATCGGTCCGCGCTCTGGCGTATGGAGTTCCACCCGGAAGCCGGGAACCCGATAGGGCATGTCGCTGGCGCCTGCGACGCAGGTCGTATCGATGCCCTTGGCGATCAGGAATTCGAATTCGTTCCCCTTGGCCGAGGACTGCGACACGATCCGGTGGAGCCAGCTCGTCGGATATCCGTCTTCGCCCAGCACGGCCTCCAGCCGATTGTGGGCCATCGGACGGTAGTACCCGCCCTGGATATCGTCTTCGCGCGCCCACATGTTCTTGATTGGACGCCCGGCGACGTCCCCGCCAAGGGCACTGGCCGCCTTCACGATCTCGGCCGTCTCGACCACCACATCTTCGGTCGGACTGGCGCGTCTGCCGAACCCGCCCCCCATATAGAGCGTGTGAATTCGCACCGCCGTTTCGGAATAGCCGAGAATGCGCGCGACCTGCTTGCGGTCGAGGCTTTGATATTGCGTACCGACCCAGACATCGCAACCGTCACGCGACGTGCCGATGGTGCAATTGAGCGGCTCCATCGGCGCGTGGGCGAGATAGGGCACGGCATATTCGGCAGCGACCGTACCGCCACCCCGCGCGATTTGCCCCCGCTCAGCCGCCACCGGACCGGGAGTGCGGGCAAGTCGCTGATAGTCCGCCAACAGCCCGGCGGAAGAGGAGCGCCCCGGTGCGGGCTCGTCCCATTCAAGTTCCAACAGGTTCCTGCCGGATAAGGCCGCCCAATAGCCGTCGGCAATCACCGCCACGCCGTTCGGAATATCAACCACCGCCTGAACGCCGGGAACGGTCGAAGCTTTGCCCGCATCGTAGCGGCGCAATTTCGCATCGCGGCTTGGCGCCCGCGCGACCGTTGCGATCAGCATGCCGGGGACTTCGAAATCCACGCCATAGGGTAGCTTTCCGCGCACGATCGCCGGAGTTTCGAGCCGCCGGGTCGGACGCCCGACCAGCGCGAAATCCTTCTCGTCCTTGAGGACGATCTTCTCCTTGGTAGGCGGATCCAGCTTCTTGGCCTCGGCGACCAGCGAACCGAAGCTCGCTTCGCGTCCCTCGGGCCCTTCGATCCGGCCCTCGCGCGCCGTACAGGCTTCGGCGGGCACCTTCCAGCGCTCGCTCGCGGCGCGGATCAGCATCATCCTTGCCGCGGCGGCTGCTTCCCGGGTCGTCTTATAGAAGGCGACGATACTGGTGCTGGCCGCAGTCGCCTGGAGGCCGCCGAAGATCACATTGCCGAACGCAGGATCGACCGGGGCCGCCTCCACTTCGATGCTGTCCCAGCGGGCGCCGAGCTCGTCGGCTAACACCATGGCCAGCGAGGTGAAGATACCCTGGCCCATTTCGGTGGCGCCGATGATCGCCGTGACCCGGTCGTCCTCGCCGATCCGGAGATAGGCATTGGGCGAAAATGCCTTCGCCGCCTTGCCGGCGGGCGAGCCGTCGCCGCCCAGGTAGCGGAAGCCGACGAGAAGGCCGACACTCCCGAGCGCGCCCGCGCCAAGCAGCCCGCGCCGGCTGATTCTGACTCGCTCGGTCATGGTATGAACCCTCCGGCCCGTTCACACTCATGCACGCCCAACCGGCACCCGCCGACCAAGCCATGCATCGAGGCAAACTGGGCGGCGACAAAATCGCCACCCCACCACCGTCGCACCAATTCCTGGCCCACGCTCGATTTCATCAGGTGAGAGACCGGCACGCGCATTGCCTCAGTCGAACTTGAATGCCAGCGTCACCCCGTAGGTCGCCGGGGGCGCTGCGTAGCGACTAATCGTGTCGTAATTGGTGAAAATGTTGGTGACGTAGTATTTGTTGAAGATGTTCTTGCCGAACAGCGTCACTGTGTACCTGCCATCGTTGAATGAGGCGCCGATGCGAGCATCGACCGTCGAATAGCCGTCGATCGTATAGGTATCCGACGGAGGAACCGAAGAGGCGAAGTCTGGCGTCAGCACCAGGCCCTTGTCGCCGCCGATATTCGCCAGGGCTTTGCTGCGAGTCGAAAAGACCACGCCCACGAAGGGCTCCGCATTACCCGTGCGCCATCTGTACTCCGCAGCAATCCGGGCTTGAAATTTTGGCGTGTATGGAATGACCGAGCCCGAATAGTCCGTATCGATCCCTGCGGTATTCGGACCGACAAATTTCGTGATTTTGCTATCGAGGTAGCTGCCCGACGCGGTAATCGAAAGGCCCGGGATCGGGGCGAGCGTGGCATCCAGTTCGACACCGAACATGCGCGATTTCGGAACGTTGGTAAGCGCATCGAGGATACCGAAGATCGGATCGACGATCTTAGAACGCAGCTGCTTGTCCTGGTAGTCGTAATAGAAGCCAGCGCCGCTGATCTGCAATATCCGGTCGTCAGTCCGGAACTTGAAACCACCTTCGATCGAGAGTAGCGATTCCTGAGTAACCGGGAGGAACTGCTCGAAAGTCGCACCCGAAGCCAACGGATAACTGCCCGCTTTGTATCCCTTCGTGACGTTCGCATAAACCAGGAGACCATCAAACGGTTTGTAATCGATGCCTGCCCGCCACGAGATGTTATCTTCGCTAAGCGTTCCCCTAAACTCGCCTGGAAGATAGGTCGCCGGAGTTCCGTCAAGCGTTGTATTGTCCAGCGGCCCGCAGCCAGCACCTATAGGCGGAACTGGGATGCCTGTAGGCGTGAAACCATCGACCGGAAAGAAGCCAAGCTGGATCGCATTGGCCAACTCTTCGAATGCGGCTGAGAAAGAGCCATCGCCAGGATCTCCGGTGCAAACTGCAGCATTACGCCGGGCATTCGTGTAACGAGCGCCGGCCTTGACGGTGACTTCGCTCCCAAGATCATATTCCAAATTCGCGAAAAACGCGTAATTCCGCATGTGCTGATCGGAGTAGACATAGGCACCGGTGTAGCCAAAGAGCGGAACGGTACTCAGCGTTCCAAAGTCTTGCAGCTGATATTCGTAAACATGGCTCTTTTCATAGTTTGCGCCGACCACCCAGCGAAAAGGTGCTCCACCATCATTGGCAAGCCGGAGTTCTTGATTAAATGACTTGATGTAACCTCGGTCAATAAAGAAGTCATCGTTCGCCAGCGCGGTTCCGTCGGACTCGAACCCTTGGTCCGGTCGATAATCGACATATGAGCTAATCGAGGTCAGCACAACGCCGTCCGCGATCTCCCAGTTGCCCCGCAAAGAGCCTTGGTACAGCCTGTTGTTGGCGTGGGGACGGGTCGACGGAGTCCAGTCCGCTGCACGTGGCTGGAAGGGCGCAAACGGATAGGCGACAAGTGCCGGATCAGTACCCGGAGAAAATTGCGACAGAAGCGTCTGATACTGGGGTGCCTGCGGATCGCTCTTGTCGCGCCAGCCGTTCAGATTCAACTCGAAATCAACGATATCACTGGGCCTCCAATCGATGATGATGCGACCGCCATAATAGCCGACCTCGCCCAGCGTATCGGCGCGCGTGTAGCTCTTCTGCCAGTCGTCCGCCCGCGCTCCGGTCACCGCGATCCGCGCTCGGACCGTGTCTGAAAGAGGACCACTGACATAGGCAGTGCCTTCGGCGCGATTGAAGCGCCCAACGGTGATGTCACCGCCTGCCTCAAAACTCGAAGTCGGCTTGGCGGCAATGAAGTTGATTGCGCCACCGGTGGAATTCTGGCCGAATAATGTGCCTTGTGGCCCCTTTATAACCTCGACGCGTTCAATGTCGAAATTAGCGTGCGTGCTCAAGGCCGGAAATGCCAGCGGCACCTGGTCCATATAGACACTTGTAGTCGGATAAGCAGCGAGCGAGCTTTCATAAAAGCCGACGCCGCGCACAGTAAAGACAGGAGTCTGTGTGGCCGAAGGCGTAAAGCTCAAGCCTGGGACAGCGTTTGCCAGATCTCCAAGCGATACCACGCCCTGCGACTTTAGATCGTCACCACTCAGTGCCGTAATGGCCAAGCCGACTTTGTTGATCGACTGCTCACGCTTGTTCGCAGTAACGACAATTTCCTGCCCGAAATCGCTGGCAGGTTGGCTGCCTGCCTGCTGATCGCTTGCTGGCACATCTTGGGCCAAAGCTTGATTTGCGGCGAACGGCAATGCCGAAAGAACAAAGGCCGTTCCGCAGCATAGCGAACGGATTGTGGACTTCTTGATCATTTCCTCTCCCTTTCAAGGTTGGACACGCTGGCCAAACACCAGTGCGCCATTCAGTTTTCTTTGCCCCGCCGAGGCTCGCCTGTGGTGCGGGCAGTTCGCCATCCCACCTCGTCGGTGAGGCGCATAATTTATATTGTCTATCGATACAAGATCGATGTATATTTGATGCATTTGGAATTTACCGCTTCGGGTGCGAGGCAAGCGAAAAAGCCGTTTCTTACCACCTACGGAATGCCGCCCGCATTCTGATCTGAACATGTGCAAAGGAGTCACGCAGTGACGGATCAATGTGCTGGTGGAGCGAACAAGGAGATCGTGAGCCCACCCCAAGAGAGCCGCTGCCAAGCCGGGCATGGGCTCTTTCCTGGACTTACGACCCGCACTTTTGATCTCGTTACGCTGAAGCTGTTTTCTACTGTCGTCACAGAGGGCAACATGGCCCGCGCGGCCGAGAGCGAAAACATCACTCCTTCGGCGATCAGCCGCCGCATCGCGGCGCTTGAGGCACGGCTTGGCGTGCGGCTGCTCGACCGAACCGACCGGGGTGTACGCCCCACGCCCGAAGGACTCGAACTGCTCGGTTGCGCCCAAGATGTTTTGTCGACGATCGAGAAAACCACGCGCAAGTTCGATGCCCTGAAGAACGGCGCGGCGGGGATCGTGCACATCCATGCGCACATGTCGTCGATCACTCCCCACTTGGCGAGGGCGATCCGGGAATTCCGCGAACGGGCCCCCGACATCGTGCTCCTGATTGAAGAACGGACGAGCACCGAAGTGGTCGACGACATTCACGGCGGCCGTGCCGATCTGGGTTTCGTGTCCGGCACGATCGACATGGCAGGCCTCAGTTCGCGCCCATGGATTAGCGACGAACTGGTTGCAGTCGTTCACCCCTCGCACCCGCTGGCCAGCATTGAGCGCCTTGCCTTGCGGGATGCCCTCGATTTCCCGTTCATCGCCATGCAACGCAACAGTGCGTTGTGCTCGCTCTTCGAAAAAGCCGCCCGCGAGGAGCAGCGGCAGTTTCTCCCATGCGCTTACATGGCAAGCTTCGAGAGCGTGTTGTTGCTGGTCGAGGCGGGTCTGGGCATATCGATATTGCCCGAAGCCTTTGCTGCCGGCGCGCGGCGCAACGTCGCCATCGTACGGCTTCAGGAGCCGTGGGCAAAAAGAAATACGGCGCTGTGTCATCGCGAGCCTGCCTTGCTGTCTGCAGCGGCGCGCAGGGCGCTCGATTTCTTTGCGGAGGCGAGTACGGCGGTCATGGCTTGAGGGGCACCCGTTGCCAGAGGAAGGGCTGGCTTGCGTGCTGCCCTTCGAACGCGCCGAGTTCGCCCTCGTGCTCAAGTGTCAGAACGATTTCGTCCAGCCCTTCGAGCAGGCGTCGTTTCGCGCCGGGCTCAATTTCGAAGGCGAAGCGTTCTTCCGCCGCTTCAATAATCTGGCGCTCAAGGTCCACGCTCATTCGCGCGGTGGCCGGGTCCCCGGCGAGAACCAGCAATCGGTCGACTTCATCGCGCGGCAGGACCACGGGCAGGATCCCGTTCTTGATGCAATTATTGTAGAAAATTTCCGCGAAACCCGGCGCCACGACGCAACGGATGCCGAAATCCGCCAGCGCCCAAGGCGCATGTTCCCGGCTCGATCCGCATCCGAAATTCTCAAGCGCGATCAGAATCCGCGCCTCGCGATATTCCTGGCGGTTGAGAATGAAGCCGGGCACCTCGCGACCATCCGCATCGCACCGCAAACTTGCGAACAGGGCCTGGCCCAGCCCTTCCCGCTCGGTCGTCTTGAGATATCTGGCTGGCAGAATCTTGTCCGTGTCGACATTTGCCATGGGCAGCGGGGCGGCGATCCCTTCGATGCGGCTGAACGGCTTCACCGCAGATATTCCCGGGCATCCGCGATGCAGCCTTCGATCGCCGCGGCGGCGACCATGGCGGGCGACATCAGATGGGTCCGACCGCCCGGCCCCTGGCGGCCTTCGAAGTTCCGGTTCGAAGTGGATGCGCAGCGCTCGCCAAGCGCGAGCCTGTCAGGGTTCATCCCCAGGCACATCGAACAGCCTGCCTCGCGCCATTCGAAACCGGCATCGAGGAAGACCCGGTCGAGCCCCTCCGCTTCCGCCAGATGCTTGACCATCGTCGAGCCCGGAACTGCAAGCGCGCGCATGCCCGGCGCGACCTTGCGCCCCTTAAGGACAGCCGCCGCGGCGCGCAGGTCTTCGAGCCGACCATTGGTGCAGCTTCCGATGAAGGCCGTATCGAGAGCGATGCCGCGGACTGCCTGGCCCGGCTCCAGCGCCATGTAGCGCAGCATCTCTCGCGCCTGGTCCTGCTCAGCCGGATCGGCGAGGCCGGCGGGATCCGGCGCGCACCCGTCGATGGAGACGACTGCCTGGGGGCTGGTGCCCCATGTCACCATCGGCGCAATGGCGGAGACGTCCAGTTCGACAACCTTGTCGAAGCGGGCCCCCGGATCGCTGCGAAGTTCCCGCCACCTGGCAACCGCCAGTTCGAAGTCGGACCCTCTGGGCGCCCGTAGCCGGCCCCGGAGATAGGCGAACGTCACGTCGTCCGGCGCCACGAGTCCCGCCCGGGCGCCGGCTTCTATCGACATGTTGCAGATCGTCATGCGCCCGGCCATGTCCAGCGCCTCGATCGCCATCCCCGCATATTCGATGACGTGGCCCGTCGCACCTGCAGTGCCAATCCGGCCGATGATGTGCAGGATCATGTCCTTGGCCGAGACGCCTCGAGGCGGCGCTCCGACCACGCGGATCAGCATGCTGCGCGACTTCTGTTGGGGAAGCGCCTGGGTCGCCAGAACGTGCTCGACTTCCGAAGTTCCGATCCCGAACGCGAGCGCACCGAAGGCGCCATGAGTGGAAGTATGGCTGTCACCGCAAACGATCGTCGTACCTGGGAGCGTCAGCCCCAGTTCCGGGCCGATCACGTGGACGATCCCCTGATGCTCGCCGAGCAGGTCGACATAGGGAACGCCGAATTCCACAACATTGCGCTCCAGTGCTTCGACCTGCATCCGGCTCTCCGGGTCGGAGATGCCCATGAGGCGATCGGTCGTGGGTACATTGTGATCGGCCACCGCGATGGTGCGGTCGGGCCGGCGGACTTTCCGGCCCGCGCCACGCAGACCGGAAAACGCCTGCGGGCTCGTCACTTCGTTGACGAGGTGGAGGTCGACGTAGAGCAGTGCCAGCCCTTCCCCAAGGTCTGCAACGACATGATCGTCCCAGATCTTCTCGTAGAGCGTTCGCGGGTGCGGCGCGTTCATGCCGTCAGCTCCGGTTGCAGGCATGCGCGCGAAGCGAGCGCGATCCGCACGCGCCCGCCGGTCTGCGCGCCTGGAACGAGCGCGATCCTCTCGGCTGCGCGACACAGATCGGCAAGCCGGATTCCGGTCGCGATACCCATGCCATCGAGCATCCAGACCACGTCTTCGGTGGCGACATTGCCGGTCGCTCCAGGAGCGAAGGGGCAGCCACCCAGCCCGGCGCAGGCCGCATCGATCACGCGCACCCCTGCCAGCAGCG
Organism: Sphingobium arseniciresistens; assembly: GCA_029167225.1. Lineage (GTDB taxonomy): Bacteria > Pseudomonadota > Alphaproteobacteria > Sphingomonadales > Sphingomonadaceae > Sphingobium > Sphingobium arseniciresistens. Next base: position 232,514 of record JARFNK010000005.1, on the reverse strand, counting down.
CGGCGAAGACGTTCGCGGCACCGGCGCCATAAGTGTCATGGCCATGAAAGGCCCACCGATCGGCCGCAGGAAAGCGAACCTTGGCCGCCTCGAACAGGCTCGCGACCTGCAGGGGCGAAGCGCGGCCGGTCGTGTCGCACAGCGCCAGTTCGGCGCCGGGGGCGATCTCGATCAATCCCGCCAGCAGTTGCAGCACCGTTTCCGCCTCGACCCTGCCCGTCATCGGACAGTCGAACGCCGTCGCCACATTGACACGCAGCCGGGTGCCGTCCGGGATCGTCTCCACGAGCCGGGCGAACTCATCGGCCGATTCCAGCGGACTGCGCCGCACATTGCTGCGGTTGTGCGCTTCCGAGGCGGACAGGACGAATGCAAGATGTCGGGTGCCGGCTACCAGCGCACGCTCCGCATGCCTAACCGTGGGAACGAGCGCGCAAGCGTCAAGCCCCGCCAGGGCATTTGCCACGGCAACGATCTCCGCCGCGTCGGCCATCTGGGGTAGCGCGGCTTCGCTGACGAAGGACGTGACTTCCATCCGCCGGATGCCGGCGTCATAAAGTTGCCGGATCAGCTCGATCTTGGTGGCCGTGGGAACGAATTCCCGTACCGATTGGAGCCCGTCGCGCGGCCCCACCTCGACCAGTTCTATGGCGGTAGGCAGCCGAATCATCGGACCACCCCCGCGTGCCTGAGGGACACCAGCTCCTGCTCGGTCAATCCGGCCAACTCGGCAAGTACCTCGTCGGTGTGCTGTCCGATGGAAGGCCCGGCCCAGCGGATCGCGCCCGGACTTTCGGGCAAATGCGGAACAATGCCTGTGTGCAGGACTTTCCCCAGAAGCGGATCCTCGACTTCCCGGACCATGCCGCGGTGGCGATATTGGGGATCTGCGGCGCAATCGGCAGCAGTGTAGGCCTTGCAACAGGGAATATCGGCCGCCTCGAGCTGAGCGATAATCGCATCCGACGAGTGGCGGCGCGTCCATCCGCCGATGATGGCATCGAGGTCGCTCGCATGGCGGACGCGCTGAGGATTGTCGCAATAACGCATATCCTCGATCAGTTCCGGCCGCCCCAGCAGCGTCATCAACCGCGCGAATAGGGGATCGGAATTCGCCGCGACCAGCACCCATTGGCCTTCGGATGTCGGATAGGCGTTCGATGGCGTCGCAGTCGCGATCGCACCGCCGGTGGGCTGCTTGATCTTGCCGAGCGCTCCATATTCGGGGAGCATCCCTTCCATCATGCTGAGGATCGATTCCGTCAGCGCGACATCGACCGTGCGTCCGCCGCCGTCGCCGCCCCTGCGATCGCGCCGCCACAGCGCCACCATGATCCCGAACGCAGCGTAAAGGCCCGCAATCGAATCCCCGATGCTCACCCCGACGCGCACCGGCGGCAGGTCAGTCGTGCCGGGCGGGTGATTGGTCAGATATCTGAGGCCGCCGACCGCCTCGCCGATCACGCCGAAGGCGGCGCGATCGCGATAGGGCCCATCCTGTCCGAAGCCCGAGATCTGCGCGATCACCAAGTCGGGATTGGCCGCACGCAGATGTTCGGCCCCCAGCCCCATCGCCGCAAGCTGGCCGGGCCTAAAATTCTCGACCACCACATCGCACTGCTCAACAAGCCGGAGCACGATGCCCCGCGCTTCCTCGCGCTTCAAATCAAGCGCCACGCTGCGCTTGTTACGTCCGTGGATCGACCACCACAGCGAGTTCCCGTCGATCGCCTCGCCCCATTTTCGCACAGGGTCGCCGCCCAGAGGCTCGACCTTGACGATGTCCGCCCCGAGATCGCCCAGCAACCGGGTGCAAAACGGCGCGGCGATGAAATGGCCGAGTTCCAGAACTCTGAGTCCTTCGAGTGGTTGGGAAAGACAGTTGTTTTGTGCGTCGGCAGTTTCCATCCGCACTCACTCGGCGATTCTGCGGACCGCGTCGAATGCCGGTTGGGCACCGCTGCCTTGCCCGTTGCGCAATAAGAGCTGAAGCGCAGACCGGCCCCACGGGCCGTCGGAAGACCGTTTCAGGCTGTCCGGAAGCACCCTTTGCCGCCGGAATATTGACGGATTATCGGTTGATATAAAACCTGAATTGGGCCAGAGTGGCGGAGAAATCGGTGCAGTTGCAAGTGCCGCGCCTCGTCGCTCGCACGGGCGATGTCCAAGCACTGCGCCGGATCCAGACCGCGCTCCCGCGCCCCTGAGAAAGCAGGATATGCTGGACGAAAGAGACACATATCACCGCACTTGGCATCTGGCTCAGCTCGAAGGCGGGGCGGAACTGACCGAATTCGAATTCGCTTCGATTCGCTTCAGGGAAGCGTTCGAGCATTTCGTGCTCCAAGCCACGCGCATGTCATCGGGTGTGGACCTGAACTTTGCAGAACTTTGCGTTATGCACACGATCAGAATGCAAGCCATGCCCACCGGCGCGGCTTGGATCGCGCGAATGCTCAATCGCGACGACATTCCCAATATCCATTATTCGCTGCGCAAGCTCGCCAACATGAACCTAATTTCCGGTATCAAGGAAAAGGGAAGCAAGAACATCAACTACCAGGTAACCGATGAGGGTGAGCGCATCACTGACCTGTACGTATCCATTAAAAAGGAAGTGCTCTCCAGCCAAATTGACGAACTCTCGGACTTCACGACAAAGATATCCAGTGTGACTCGGATGCTGACCATGCTCACTGGTATGTATGAAGAAAGCGCGCGAGTAGTTGCGACCTATTCCCGCGCGCAGAGTGCTCCTGACGCCACCGACAAATAGTAACTTATCGCGACCCGTTTCAAGAAAACGAATCTCGGCAACCTGCGTCGGACCCATCAAAGTCAACGCGCGTGATCGCGCATGACTATGAAGTCCAATCGATTCCACTCGTATATTTTCGGTTGTCCTTGATGCGCGGGAAGATCGGTTCTCGGGCGTTGATGCTATCCTGCAGTCGTGAGGGACCGCGGCCCACCAGAGCAATGTAATTACGTCATGAGATAATTATCATCGATGTACAATTTCCTACGCACAATTTAATACGCAGGTTTTGATGCTGATCGTATTTCCAGACCTTTTGCGAGGCCATTAGAAAATAATTGTTCGAGCAAATCGCAGGGATTGCAGATCATCAATTTTCTGTAGCTTGGGAGAAGGTTTTGGGTGACGAAGGGATTGAGTCGCATCTCGGCTTTGTCCCGTTCGCGGTTCATCCGGTCGCCCTTTACGCCCCCGGGAGCGCTGCTCGCGCACCTTGTTAGCGCGTAAGAATTTCGACACGCGCCGCGCTCGACATCAACCGACTCCTGCCGATCATCGATTGCCACTTCCGCCAGTCCAGCCCGACTTCGCGATCATCGCAACCATTCCGGCGTTGTGGCCCCAGGTAACTTCGAAGCCCACCTTGTCGCCAACCTTGATGCCGGAGAGCAGTTCGAGTTCCGAGAACGGGCTCATCGTCATTGCAGATCAGCCGAGGCTGCAAAACGACACAAGAGGGTTGTGCTAACAGGCTTTCGAGGAAGGCCCATTTCCAAGGTTTGACGGAGTGCGAATTCATCAGGAAGAAAGAAGGGCGCGCAAAGCAATTCAGCGCATCAGGAAAACGGTTCGCCTTGCTTACACCCTGCTTACAGTCGTCACTCGGAAGACGAATGTAAGCATCGCCGACGCCCTAGGGCGTTTCGTAACATATTCTATTTTGCTGGAAAATCTGGAGCGGGCGAAGGGATTCGAACCCTCGACCCCAACCTTGGCAAGGTTGTGCTCTACCCCTGAGCTACGCCCGCTCTGGCGGCCGGGGAACAAGTCCTTCCGGCGGGTGAGGCGTGGCAACTAGCAGCGGTTTTCATGGTCGGCAAGGGGGTAATTGGCAAAAAAGCAAACTTTCCTGCCAGCCTTGCGAAAGCCCCCCTCCCGCCCACATAATGCAGCATGATTTCGCGCATGCGCGCATCGACAGGAGAATGACGTTGGCGACCCTTGGCCTCACGGAAACCGAGAAGCAGGCGGTGGAAGCATTCCGCCGCGATGTGGTGGAGCCCTCCATGGGCGCGCTCGTGCTGGTCGATTTCTGGGCGGAATGGTGCGGCCCCTGCAAGCAGCTGACCCCGATCATCGAGAAGGTCGCGGCCGACTATGCCACCAAGGGCGTGAAGCTGGTGAAGGTGAATGTCGACGAGAACGGTTTCATCGCCAGCCAGTTCCGGGTCCAGTCCATCCCCACCGTCTATGCGGTGTTCCAGGGGCAGCCCGTCGCCGACCTCAGCCAGGCGCGGACCGAGGGGCAGCTCAAGCAGATGCTCGACCAGATCCTCTCGCGCCTGCCCGTGCAGTCCGAGGAGAAGGCGCTGGAGCAGGAGATCGCACCGCTGATCGCCATGGGCGAGGAGACGCTGGCTTCGGGTGATGCCGAGCGCGCCCTGTCCATCTTCCAGCAGATCGTCGAGATGGCGCCGGACGAAGCCGAACCGCTTGCCGGTCAGGCGCGGGCGCTGGTGGCGCTGGGCCTGCTCGACGAAGCGCAGGCGATGCTGGACGGCGTGCCTGCGGAGATCGCCGGCGACCAGGCGATAGAGCGCGCCCGCGCGGCGCTCTCGCTCGCCCGCACGGCGCAGCCGGTATCGGACCTGTCCGGGCTCGAATCTCGCCTTGCCGCCAACCCGGATGATCATGAGGCCCGATTCGAACTGTCCGGCGGGCTCATGGCCAATGGCGATCGTCAGGGCGCGGCGGATGCCTTGCTCGATATCATCGCCCGCGACCGCGAATGGAAAGAGGGCGCGGCCCGCCAGCAACTGCTCAAGCTGTTCGAAGTGGTCGGGCTGGAAGACCCCTGGGTTTCGGCCCAGCGGCGTCGCCTCTCCGCCATTCTCTTCGGCTGAGCAGCGCGAACCCCGACGCCATGTCCGCGCAGCGCATCTCGATTTTCCCCCTCGCGGGTGCGCTGCTGTTTCCGGGCATGCCGCTGCCGCTGCACATCTTCGAGCCACGCTATCGCGCGCTGGTGCGCGATGCGCTGGCCCGAGACCGGCGGATCGGCATGGTCCAGCCGCGGGACGAAGCCGCTATTCCCACGCTCTATTCCATCGGGTGCCTTGGCCATATCGCGGAGTTCGAGGCGCTGGACGACGGCCGGTTCAACATCGTGCTGACCGGCATTGCCCGCTTCTCCATCCTGCGCGAACTCGACGTGACTACCCCCTTCCGTCAGGTGGAAGCGGAGTTGCAGGAAGAGGCCGGCGATTCGGAAGAACCGCTGGCCATTGCCGAGCGTGCCGCGCTGGAGCTGGAATCACGCCGTTTCGCGGAGCGACAGGGCTATATGGTGGATTGGAACGCGGTGTCCCGGCTGGACGACGCCGCGCTGGTCAACGGCATCGCGCAGGTCGTGCCGTTCGACACCGCCTCCAAACAGGTGCTGCTGGAAGCGCCTTCCCTGCGCGAGCGTGCCGAACGGACGATCCAGCTCATGCAGTTCTTCGGCCATACCGATGACGACAGCGGAACCACATTGCAATGACCACCGCCCCCCTTCCCGACCCCGCGCTGCTCGCACGGCTGGTCTGCCCGGTCACGCGCACCCCGCTCAGGTTGGATGCCGAGAAGAGCCTCCTGGTCTCCGACGCCGCCGGCCTCGCCTTTCCGATTCGCGATGGCGTGCCCATGCTCGTGGCGCATGTGGCGATCCCGCTGGACGGCTAAGGATCAATCGACATTCAGCCCCAAGGCTCCCGCTTACTTCTTCGCGGCGGGCGTCCTGTACGGCACGAAGTCGCCCAGCGCGCAGGCGCCATGGTCGATGCCGGTCTGGAGATCAACGACGCTGGCGATGTCGCCACGGCAATATTGCGACCCGAAACTGCGGATGACGAGCGTATTGCCGAAGGTCAGCCCCGAGCAGCGGCCGATGACCTTGTTGACATAGGTCAGGTTCCGGCCCGCCTCGTAAAGCAGCACCTCATTGCTGATGACCCGCATGTTGGTGGAGGGAAACCTGTCGATGCAACTGGTCTTCTCGCCGGCGACCTTGCCGGCGAGCGCCTTGTCCAGATCGGCTGCCTGCCGATCGGTGAGCTTGGGTTCCTGCACGGCCTGCGCGGCGCATGCGGCCAGCAGCGCAAACGGCATGAGCAGGAAGAGGGAGGTGGCACGCATGATCGTCTCCAGTCTCGTACGGCGCCTGCGCTGGATCGGCGCCTATCCCGCCCCCGCTTGGGTTGATGCCCAGCATATCATGATAACGGCAGCAAGGCGCCATTTCCGTCAGGCGGCGTCCTTCGCGGCGCGCAGGGCGGCGAGCGCCTCCACCGTCGGTGCGCGCATGAAGAGATTGGTCGCCTGCTCCAGCGCGATCGTCGTCGGCACCGTCGCCTCGCCCTGCGCGCGGGCCGCGTCCACCCGCGCGAGCCGGGCAGCGATCGCCGCGTCATCGGGCGCCATGGCATGGGCGAAGCGCGCGTTGCCCTGCGTATATTCATGCGCGCAATAGACCGCCGTGTCGCCGGGCAGCGCGGCAAAGCGCCGCATGTTGGCGAACATCTGGGCCGCCGTCCCCTCGAACAGGCGGCCGCATCCCATGGCGAACAACGTGTCGCCGACGAAGATCGTGCCGTCTTCTGCCAGATGATAGGCAATATGCCCGGCCGTGTGCGCAGGCACCGCCATCACCTGCGCTTCATGCGCGCCGATCCGCACGACGTCGCCCTCGCCCACCAGCCGGTCGAGCGTCGGGATCTTGCCGGTTTCCGCCGCCGGGCCGGTGATGACGCATCCGGTCGCGGCCTTGATCTCCTGGTTGCCGCCGGTGTGGTCCGGGTGCCAGTGGGTGTTCCAGATCTGGCCGATGGTCCAGCCGTGCGCAGCCGCCGCCTCCATCACCGGCCCGGCGACCGCAGGATCGACGACCACCGTCTCCTCGCTCTCCCCGTCATGGATCAGCCAGACATAATTGTCCGACAGCACGGGGATGCGGACGATCTCGAGCGCGGTGGTCATCCTCGGCCCTCCCTTACCAGACACCGATATTGGGCATCGATAGCCAGGGTTCGGCAGGCTCCAGACGGCCATCCTGCAACAGCTCGATCGAGATATTGTCGGGCGTGCGAATGAAGGCCATGTGCCCGTCGCGCGGGGGCCGGTTGATCGTGACGCCGGCGTCCATCAGCCGCTGGCACGTCTCATAGATATTCTCGACCTGATAGGCGATATGGCCGAAATTGCGCCCGCCATCATAACTTTCGGGATCCCAGTTATAGGTCAGCTCCACCTGCGCATCCTCGTCGCCGGGCGCGGCCAGATAGACCAGGGTGAAACGCCCCTGCTCGCTGTCGAACCGCCTGACTTCCTCAAGACCCAGCAGGGTGAAGAAGCGGATGCTGTCGTCGACATCGGTCACGCGGATCATGGTATGGAGATATTTGGGCATGGGGATAAACTCCGTTCGTCGCCCGTCAGCAACGGTTCATCTATGGGATGGCAAAAGCCGTGCTGCGAAAATAAGGCGCCTTTTGCGCCGCGTGAAGGGCTGGAGAGGAAAAGAGACGATGCCGGACAATCGCAATCTCATGATGCTGGCCAGCGCGGGCTTGCTGACCTTGGGCATGATCGTGGGCGGCTACCTGCTGGGCGATGGGCTGACGCGCGCCAAGGCGGCCGATCGCTCGGTCACGGTGCGCGGCCTTGCGGAGAAGGACGTGACCGCAGACCTTGCGACCTGGACCATCGCCTATTCAGCCACCGGCTTCGACCTGCCGAGCGTGCGCGCGGAGATCGACGGCAATACCAAGGCGCTGCAGGACTATTTTCGCGAACTGGGCTTCAGGCCAGAGGATCTTCGCCCGACCGGCGCCGGCGTCAACCAGTGGATCAACAACGGCACGCCCAACATCACCATCACCCAGCGGATGCAACTGCGCACCCGCGACATCGCCCGCGCGCAGCGGGCCGTTGCCCGCCAGTTCGATCTCGTGCGGCGCGGCGTGACGCTGCAGGAAGGCTCCGGCATGGTCTACAGCTTCACGAAGCTCAACGACGTCAAGGCACCGATGGTCGCCGAAGCGACGAAGGATGCGCGCAAGTCGGCCGAGCAGTTCGCCAAGGACAGCGGCGCCGGCGTGGGCGGAATCAAGAGCGCGACCCAGGGCTATTTCTCGATCGACGCGCGCGACGGCGATTCCTCCGGCAGCGGCGGCGACACGCCCTACAAGAAGGTTCGCGTGGTCACGACCGTCGATTTCTATCTGGACTGATCCCAGCGAATTTTCGGGCGAGCAGCAAAAAGGGGCGCCGCCTTGTAGCGGAGCCCCTTTTGCGTAAGGCGATTGCAGACCAAGGGGCCGTTCAGAACGGCACTTCATCGTCCAGGTCATTGTCGAAATTCGGGCTGCTGCGGCCGGCGCTGCCGCCGGCCGAGCGACCACCGCCGCTGCTGCTGCCACCAAAGCTGCTGCCACCGCCGCCGAAATCATCATAGTCGCCGCCGCCAAAGCCGCTGCTGCCGCCCGACCAGTCACCGCCGCCGCCAGACGGGGCGCCCGACGAACGGCCGCCGCCATATCCGCCGCCGCCCTGGCCACCGCCGCCGCCGGGCGCGCCGTCGAGCATCGTCAGCACCGCGCCGGGGCCCTGCAGCACGACTTCGGTCGTATAGCGATCATTGCCCGACTGGTCCTGCCACTTGCGGGTCCGCAGCTGGCCCTCGACATAGACCTTGCTGCCCTTGCGCAGGAAGCGTTCCGCAACGCCGGCCAGGCCTTCGGAAAAGATGGAGACGCTATGCCATTCGGTGCGCTCCTTGCGCTCGCCGGACATGCGATCCTTCCAGCTTTCCGACGTGGCGATGCGCAGGTTGCAGACCTTGCCGCCATTCTGGAAGCTTTTGACCTCCGGGTCGGCACCCAGATTGCCAACCAGAATGACCTTGTTAACCGAGCCTGCCATGATCCCTCCGAAGCGTGAAAGCGGCCCTTATAGGCCGGGGCTCGCGCACGTCTAGAGACCCAGCGCGGTCGCGCTCCAGAAGGTAATGCCCGCCGCCACATAGGCAAGCACGAACAGATAGCTCACCATGAACACCGGCCATTTCCAGCCATTGGTCTCGCGCCGGGTCACGGCGATGGTGGAGATGCACTGCGGCGCGAACACGAACCAGGCGAGGAAGGCGAGCGCTGTCGGCAGCGACCAGCGCCCCTTCAGCCGATCGCCGACGCTGCGCTCCAGCACCGCCTCGTCGTCGCTTTCCTCGATCGAATAGACGGTGGCGAGCGCCGACACGGCCACTTCGCGCGCCGCCATCGCCGGAATCAGCGCCAGCGAAATGTCGCGGTTGAAGCCGATGGGCTCCATCACGACGTTCAGGCCGCCCGCGATCCGCCCGGCGATGCTGTAGTCGATGGGCGATGTCGTGCTGCCCTGCGGCGGCTTGGGATAGCTGAGCAGCACCCACAGGATCACCGTCGAGGTGAAGATGATGGTGCCCGCCCGCTTGAGAAAGATCACCGCCCGCTGCCACAGGCCGAGCAGGATGTCGCGCGGGCGCGGCCACTGATATTTGGGCATTTCCATCAGGAAGCCGCTGCTCGTCCCCCGCGTGACGGTGAGCCGTAGCGCGAGCGCCGCGAGCATCGCGCCGACCACGCCCAGCACATAGAGGGTGAAGAGCACCAGCCCCTGAAGGCCGATGCCCGGCCCCACCGTGCGCGCCGGGATGAAGGCGCCGATGATGACCGCATAGACCGGCAGCCGCGCTGAACAGGTCATCAACGGCGCGATGAGGATGGTCGTCAGCCGGTCCTTGGGATCGGCGATCGTGCGCGTCGCCATGATGCCCGGCACCGCGCAGGCAAAGGAGGACAGCAGCGGGATGAACGCCCGCCCAGAAAGCCCGACCCGCGCCATCAGCCCGTCCATCATGAAGGCGGCGCGGACCATGTAGCCGGTCGCCTCCAGCATCAGGATGAAGAAGAACAGGATCAGGATCTGCGGCAGGAACACCACCACCGATCCCACGCCGTTGATGACGCCGTCGACCAGGAAGGATCGCAGCATCCCGTCGGGCAGTTCCGACGAGACGAAATCGCTGATCGCCTGCACCCAGCCCTCGATCATGGCGATCGGCGCCTCCGACCAGGCGAACACCGCCTGGAACATGACGAACAGCAATGCGAGCAGGATGACGAGGCCGAAAAGCGGATGCAGCGCCACCCTGTCGACCATGGAGGTCAGCCGGCGCGACGCGGTCTCGCGGACGATGGCGGCGCGGGCGATCCGCTGCGCTTCACGCCGGCGCGTGTCGAAATCGATCGAGGGGGCGGATGGCCGCAACGCCTTCACGCCGCTCTCGCCCAGCATCCCCTGCAACGCCTCGCGCAGATGATCCAGCCCGCGCTTGCGGACCGCCACCGTGGGGATCACCGGCACGCCCAGCTCGCGCCCGAGCACGGCGGCATCGAGTTCCAGCCCATCGCGCGTGGCGAGGTCAACCATGTTGAGCGCCAGGATCGTCGGCAGTCCAAGCCCGATCAGTTCCAGCGCGAAACGCAGGTGATTGTCGAGATTGGAGGCATCGACCACGATCACCAGCGCGTCGGGCAATCTTTCTCCCGACTGCCGCCCCAGGATCACGTCGCGCGTCACCTGCTCGTCGGGACTGGTGGGGTCGAGGCTGTAGGTGCCGGGCAGGTCGACCAGTTCCACTGGCCGCCCATCGGTCAGCGCCAGCCGGCCGGATTTGCGCTCCACCGTGACGCCGGGATAATTGCCGAGCTTCTGCCGCGCGCCGGTGAGCGCGTTAAACAGCGCGCTCTTGCCGGCATTGGGATTGCCGACCAGCGCGACCAGCGGCGTGGCGTTCATGCGGCGATATCCCGGTCCCGTGCCGCCCGCGGCCCGAACGGCTCGGCGCCGACACGCACGACCACGGCGGCGGCATGATGCCTGCGCATGGCGATGGTCATCCGGCCGATGCGGCAGGCGATCGGCCCGCGCCCGAACAATCCGCCATGGTGCAGCGCTTCCACGCTCGCGCCCTCACACAGGCCGAATTCCCGCAGGCGCTGGGCCTCGGTCGCGGAAAGACTGGGCCAATCTATGGTATCGACATAGGCGGGCTGGCGCAGGGGAAGCTCGGTAAGGCGCAACGCGGAGGACTCGACAACGGATTTGAAAAGCAAAATGCTGCGAGTGATTATCAATATGCGCTCAAGAGCGCCAGCACGGATTTATCGCCGTGTCCCGCGTCCGTCAAAGTGCGGGGTAGCGTAGCCGCCCGACGAAACGCGACAGGCTGAAATAGCGGTCGTCGTTGCGCGTCAGCCGGGCCTTGGCCTTTTCGAACCGCATGATCCCCGCGATGCGCCGGGCAAGGAACGCCCGGGTATCCGCCTGCCCTTCGCTCTCGTCGTCCAGGAACACCACGATCGTCGCGGCATAGACCCCCGACAGGATGGTCCGCTTGGTATAGTGATTATAATCGGTCGCAGTATCACCAGCGAGCCGCCACATCCTGTCGGCCGCGCGCCAGCCAAGCCGCGTCGCCAGCCCCAGATTCTGCGGCAGCGCAAGGATCGACAAGGCCCGGCGCAACGCCTCCCGGTCCCGCGCCAGCAAATCCAACCGCGCCTCGACCAACGCCCTGATCCGCTCGTTGATCTTCATACCCGCCAGCACCTCCGCGGGCAGTGCCTCCGCCATGCCCCGGTCGATGCTGGCGAACCAGGCGTCGATCATCGCCGTCGCCCCGCCGGCAAAGGCCAGGCGCGCGATGTCGGGATCGACGCCCACGCCCCGCGCCGTCGCATCGACAGCGGCATCGTTCCACCCGTCAAAGGCGGCGTTGCGGGGGAGCAGCGGGGCAAGCGCGTCGCGCAGCTCGTCCAGCGTCGGATCGGCAGGGAGCGTGGTCATGGCCGCCCTTCTAGAGCATTTTCGGAAGGCGTGTGAAGCGGTCATTGCCGCGCGGCACGGCTATCCTCTCTCCGGCAGGCGAACGAGCGCCAGCGCAACCGCGATGGCCAGCGCGCCAAGGCTGTCGCTCAGGCTCATCGTCTCGCCGAACACCAGCCAGCCAATCAGCGATCCGATCACCAGCTGCGACAACAGGGTCAGGCCGACGACCAGAGGGCTGAACCATGGCAGCGCGAAGATGAGAAGCCCCTGCCCCGCGATCTGGCTGGAAAACGCCAGGATTACCAGCGGCGTCCAATCATGGGGGATCACATCTTCACCGAGCAGCAACGCTATGAGCAGGACGGGCAGCGCGCTCGCTGCCGTGGAGGCAGCAAGCGCCGCCCAGCTTCCCAGCACCCCGCGCACATGCTGCATCGAAATGAGAAAGCCGGTGTAGAGCAGCCCCGCGAGCAGGCAGAGCAGGTCGCCCTCCACATAGCGGGGCGACAGCTCATAACTGTTGCCCATCAGCAGCACGGCGCCCGCCGCTGCCATGATCAGCGCCGCGACCTGCACCTTTGCCGGCCGCTCCCGCAGCACCACCATGCTCCACAGCGGCAGCAGCAGGCTCGTCGAATTGCCGAACAGGGCGGCATTGGCGACCTTCGTGCGCAGGATGCCCAGATGCCATGCCGCAAGATCGGTGGCGAAGAACAGCCCGCCCAGCAGGATGACGCCCCATAGCGCCGGCCGCATCCCCGACAGCGATTGCCCCCGCCAGCGCATGATGAGGAACAAGATCGGCGTCGCCAGGAAAAGCCGCCAGAAGCCGGACGAGACCGGACCAGTATCGGCCAGGCGCACCAGCAGCGGGCCAAAGGCCAGCATCACATTCGCGCCGACCAGGGCAGCAAAGGCCAGATGCGGGCGGGCGCCAGCCTCCGGCGGCGCAACGAGCGCGCGCCCGTCGTCCGGGCCATCATGGCGCAGGGGCAACGGCGCAGCGGAGGGAGGGGTTGAAACGCTCACCACCTGCACCTAACTGCCGGGCGAGCAAAAGTCTCGTTGCGATTTGCAACTGTTTATAAGGAGCACTTATGTCGAGCCTGTTCGATCCTGTTACCGTGGGAAGCATCACCGCCCCCAACCGCATCTTCATGGCGCCGCTCACCCGCGGCCGGGGCACACAGGATCATCTGCCCACGCCGATGATGACCGACTATTATCGCCAGCGCGCGGGCGCCGGGGTCATCATCAGCGAAGGTATCGGCATTTCACGCGAAGGCCTTGGCTGGCCCTATGCCACCGGCCTGTGGACCCCCGAGCAGGTGGCGGGCTGGAAGACGATCGTGGACGCGGTACATGCGGCCGGCGGGCGGATCCATGCCCAGCTCTGGCATATGGGACGGATCGTTCACCCGAGCTTCCTGGACGGCGCCTTGCCGGTCTCGTCCAGCGCCACGAGCGCGCCGGGCCACGCCCACACCTATGTGGGCAAGCAGCTCTATGTCGCGGCCCGGCCGCTGGACATTGCCGAGATTCCCCGGCTTCTCGACGATTATGAGCTTTCCGCGCGCAATGCGCTCGCCGCCGGTTTCGACGGCGTTCAGTTGCATGCCGCGAACGGCTATCTGATCGACCAGTTCCTGCGCGACGGCGCCAATCATCGCAGCGACGCCTATGGCGGATCGCCCGAGAACCGCGTGCGCCTGCTCCGCGAAGTCACGCAGCGGCTGATCGCCGTCGCCGGGGCAGACCGCGTCTCCGTCCGTCTCTCCCCCAATGGCGATTCGCAGGGCGTGGTCGACAGCAATCCCGAGCCGCTCTTCGCCCATGCCGCCAAGGTGCTGGACGAACTCGGCATCGCCTTCCTGGAACTGCGCGAACCCGGGCCGGACGGCACCTTCGGCCGCACCGAGGAACCCCGGCTGTCGCCGCTGATCCGCCAGAATTTCAAGGGCGTGCTGGTGCTCAACAGCGATTATGACAAGCAGCGGGCGCAAGCCGACCTCGCCAGCGGGCTTGCCGATGCGGTCAGCTTCGGCCGACCCTTCCTTGCCAACCCGGATCTCGTGACCCGGCTGGCGCAGGATGCGCCGCTCAATCAGGCGGACATGGCGACCTTCTATTCGCAGGGACCGGAAGGCTATATCGACTACCCCGCGCTTGCGAGCGAGGCGGCCTGAGTTCTTGCCGGAGGGCGATATATTGCCCCCCGGCAGAAACATGATCAGGAAAAGCGCTGGCGGATGTCCAGCATGGCGATGGCGGCCTTGGCCGCCTCGCCGCCCTTGTCCTTCTCGGTCATGCGCGCGCGGGTGAGCGCCTGCGCCTCGTTCTCGACCGTCAGGATGCCGTTGCCGATGGCGATGCCGTCCATGCTGAGCGCCATCAGGCCGCGCGCGCTCTCGTTCGAGACCACCTCGAAATGATAGGTCTCGCCGCGAATCACCACGCCGATGGCGACGAAGCCGTCATAGCGCCCGCTTTCCGCCGCCAGCGCGATGGCGCCGGGAATTTCGAGCGCGCCAGGCACGGTAATCACGTCATATTTATGGCCGGCGTCATCCAGCACGGCCGAAGCGCCCTCGATCAGCAGGTCGTTCAGATGGTCATAGAAGCGCGCTTCGACGATCAGGAATTTGGCCACGTCTGTTCCTCTCACAATTCGATGGTCTGGTGGCCGACGACGGCCAGGTCATATCCGTCCAGCGCGATCAGGCTGTGGTGGCTGTTGCTGAGCAGCACCATGTCGTGCACGCCGAGTTCGGCCAGGATCTGCGCGCCTACGCCATAATCGCGCAGCTCGTCCATGCCGCTGTCGGGCGCACCGGCATGATGCTGCAACAGGCGGGAGAGCATGTCGTTGTCGTCGGTCCTGTTGGCCAGAATGACGACGATGCCGGCGCCCTCGCGGCCGATGATCTCCATCGACTTGGCGAGCAGGTCGCCGCGCGGCCCCTCCAGCCCGAACATGTCGTTGAGCGGCGACATCTGGTGCATGCGAACGAGCGTGGGCTTGTCGGCCTCGATATGCCCCTTCTGCAGCACGATCTGCTCGGTCTGGGTCGCCTTGTTGTAGAAGGTGATCGCTTTCCACTGGCCGCCCCAGCGGCTGGTGAAGGTCGCCTCGGCACGGCGCACGACCATATGATCGTGACGGCGGCGATAGGCGATGAGGTCGCGGATCGTGCCGATCTTCATCTTGTGCTTGGCGGCAAAGGGGATGAGGTCGTCGAGGCGCGCCATCGTCCCGTCGTCCTTCATCACCTCGCAGATGACGCCCGAAGGGTTGAGCCCGGCGAGCCGCGCGACGTCTACCGCCGCCTCGGTATGGCCGGTGCGCACCAGGACGCCGCCGTCCTTGGCGACCAGCGGGAAGACATGGCCGGGGCTGACGATGTCGCCCTTGTCCTTGCCGCCGTCGATCGCGACGGAAATGGTGCGGGCGCGGTCGGCGGCACTGATCCCGGTCGTCACGCCTTCGCGCGCCTCGATAGAGACGGTGAAGGCGGTTTCGTGGCGAGTGCCGTTGTTGCGGCTCATCAGGTCCAGGCCGAGCTGGTCGACCCGCGTCTTGGTGAGCGCCAGGCAGATCAGGCCGCGGCCGTGCGTCGCCATGAAATTGATCGCGTCGGGGGTTGCCATCTGGGCGGGGATGACCAGATCGCCCTCATTCTCGCGGTCCTCGTCATCGACCAGGATGAACATGCGGCCATTGCGGGCTTCGTTGATGATTTCCTCGGGGCTGGCCAGCGCCGTACCGCCCTCGCGCTTGAGCAGGTAGGTTTCCAGCTTGCTCAGCGTGTCGGCGGTCGGGTTCCAGTCCGGCTCGCCCAGCTTGCGTAGCGAATTGGCGTGGAGCCCGGCCGCGCGCGCGAGGCCGGAACGCGACATGCCCCCGTCGGTGACGAGGGTACGGACGGAATCGATAAGAGCGGTCGTCATGGTGCCGGGCCTTGATATCTACGCGGCCTCACACGGCTCGCACCCGGTAAATCACACTGCAATGTGATAATTTCAAGTGAGAAATCACATTGCCTTGAGTTTTTCCATCCTGGCGAGGTAACGCGCCAGAATGTCGATCTCCAGATTGACGTGCCTGCCCTCGGCAAGTTTATCCAGCGTCGTGACCTGCGCGGTGTGGGGAATGATGTTGAGGCCGAAATGGCATGTGCCATCCGCCTGATCGTCCACGCTGTTCACGGTCAGCGAAATGCCGTCCACGGTGATCGACCCCTTGGCCGCCAGGCTTGGCGCCAGTTCCGCCGGCGCAGCGATGACGAGGCGGATCGAATCGCCCTCCGGCGTCGCCGACACAATCGTCCCGACGCCATCGACATGGCCGGTGACGATATGGCCACCCAGTTCGTCGCCGACCTTGAGCGCACGCTCCAGATTGAGGCGACCGCCTTCGTTCCACAGCCCGCTGGCCGTCCGCGCCACGGTTTCCGCCGAAAGATCGACCGCGAACCAGTCATCGCCCTTTTCCACCACCGTCAGGCAGGCCCCGGAACAGGCGATGGACGCGCCGATGGCCACCCCCCCCAACTCATAGGAACAGCCGATGACGAGGTGCAGGTCGCCGCGCTGCTCGGCCGAGCGCACGGTGCCAATGTCGGTGATGATGCCGGTAAACATGCGCCGTCCTTATCGCTCGCGCCGCCGCGCGTAAACCTCCAGCCCGTCGGGGCCGAAACGCCGGCGATCGACCAGTGCCCAGCGCCCGTGCGCCTGCGCCAGATCGACAAGGCCGATATCGTCTATGCCCGCGCGGCCGGCCCCCAGGATGATCGGCGCGCGATACAGCAGCAGCCGGTCGACCAGATCCTCGCGCAGGAAGGCGGCGGCGGTCCCCGCGCCCCCTTCCACCATCACCGCCGCGACCTCCGGCAGTTCGGCAATGTCGCGCGGCGCAACGATCTGGGTCCAGCCCTCGGGCGCCGGCCCGCTGCCCAGCATCACCCGCAAGGGCGAGCGATCCTCCAGGCCGGGCAGGCGCACGTCGAGCCCCGGCGCATCCGCCCTTACCGTGCCCGCGCCGACCAGTATCGCGTCATGGCGCGCCCGCTCCAGATGGGTATGCGCGCGTGCCGCGGCGCCGGTGATCCAACGGCTCGATCCATCCGCCATGGCGATCCGCCCGTCCAGCGACAGCGCGAGCTTCAGCGTGACGAAGGGCCGCCCGACCGTCTGCCGCAGGAAGAAACCCGCCATCGCGTCGCGCGCGTCACGCTCCAGCAGTCCGGTTTCGACCATGATGCCATGCTCGGCGACAAACGCGGCGCCCTGCCCGTCGGTGCGCGGGTCGGGGTCGCGCGCGGCGATCACGAGTCGGGCGATACCCGCCCGTGCCAGCAGGTCGGCACAGCGCGGCCCGCGCGGCGACAGGTGGAAGCAGGGCTCCAATGTCACATAGGCCGTGGCGCCCCGTGCCAGATCGACCGCCTGCGCGAGCGCCTGCGCCTCGGCATGGGGGCGCCCGCCCTTCTGCGTCCAGCCGCGCCCGACGACATGGCCGTCCCGCACGATGACGCATCCGACGGAGGGATTCGGCGCCGACAGCCCTTGTCCACGACGCGACAGGGCGATCGCCGCGGCCATGAAGCGCCGGTCGAGCGCCGCCTGATCCGCCGTCATGGTCAGCGGCATGTTCAGGGGGCGGGGCGCGGGGTGGCTGCGCTGCTCGGGGCCGAGGATTCCGCCTTGGCCAGCCGCTCGTCGAGTTGCGCGTTGATCTGTTTCAGTGCTTCCCGGCGCCGGGCGGAGTTGCGCGCCTCATCCTCGCGCCACTCAACGCCGAACATGTCCGCGACATGCTGCATTTCCTTCTGCTTCTTCTCGATCGCGGCTTCGCGCCGGGCAAGGTCGATCTTCTGCTGCACGATGATCGCTGCGTCCGACCGGTCGGCATTCCAGTTCTGGAAATAGATGATCTTGTTCTGTCGCGGCATGGTGTTCGTGTTGCCGTCGATCACGAAGGCCCAGACGATCACCCAGGTAAAGGCGACGGAAAGCCCCAGAAGCGGCCATTTATGCGCGCGGCTTTCGGAGACATAGGTCCAGAAATCGCCAAGAGCGCTTTTGGGAGACACGGGACGGGGGAAGATAGCCATAGTCGCGATATAGTCCCGTTCCCGCGCCGATGCAAAGTCGGGTCGCAAACCGGCCTACGGCCGATCAGTTCAGATGGAACCGAAAATGGTGATTTGACGTGACCCGGCGCGCAGCGTGCTCAGGGCACGTGAGCACCGGAAGCGCGGGAAATCGCCATTTGCAGGCCCGTATGAGCTGAATGTCGATCGGCCCTGATGGGCGAGGTGTCCGCGCGGCGCAATGACCGCGCAGACACCCTGCTGGCGTCCTGCCGCTCTCAGGCCTGAAGCTGGAAGTGGACCACCATCACCTTGACGCTTTCCACCGGAACGCCGTCGCGCGTGGCGGGGCGGAACCGCCATGCCCGCAACGCCTGCCGCTGGGTCGCTTCCCAGAAGGCGTCGCTGCTGGCCGAGACCCGCTCGACCGAAACCACCCGGCCATCGGTGCCGATGCGGACGCGGACCACGACCTTTCCTTCCTCGTTCAGCCGCTGCATCGCGGGCGGATAGGCGGGCTGGAAATTGCGGGCGAAGCGCTGGTCGATCCCCGCGTCGGTGAAGACCGGATCATGCGTAGGCTCGACACGGGTCTCCGCGCCTGCGCCGTCACCACCCGGCAGGATGAACGGGTCGATGTCCGTGCTCCCGATTACGGGACCGCTGCCCTGAAAAACCGTGTCCGGCGCAGCAAAGGGCTTGGGTTCGGGGGTCGTGCTCTGCACCGTGGCATGATGGGGGGCATGTTCGGGCGGCGCGGGTTCCGGCGTGATGGGCGGCGGCTTGGGCAGCGGATCATTATAGGTGATCAATGGCCCGTCGGTGATGCGGGTGATGATCTCGGCCGGCATCAGCATGATCGCGCCCACGGCAACGGCATGGACCGCGATGGCGCCGACCAGTCCCACCCGTGAACGCCCACCCGATGCATAGCCGGTTTGCGACGTCATCGTCATTCCCATGCGCTGTTCCTTCTTGCTCCACCGCCCCTCGCGGACGTGCCGCATCGGGTCCGGCTCTCCTCTCCTGCGACGGCTGAATCCATCGCTATATGTAATGATATAACATTATTGACCGGACACAAGATTCCCGGGCAATTTTATCATGCAGGAAACAAACGGGCCGTCGGGCTTTTATGCCGCTGGCGTGATGAGGATCACTGTTTCACCTGCCGTTAACCTTCATAGCGGCAACGCGACCCGGTGGGCTCCCTTAGTTTTTCGGCGGGGGAGTCTGCTTCCTGGCCCGGCGGCAGCGATGTCGCCGGGCTTTTTTATGGCCTGGCGCGATTAATCACACGGGCATCCTGCCGTTCTATGGACGGCGATCCAGACGGGCTGGCGGCGCATGGATGGTGCGGGGAAACGGACTTTGGCGATCATCGGATGGATCATCAGCACCCTGGCGCTGCTTGGCGGGCTCGCGCTGTGGCAGCAGCCGCTGTTCGTGCATGCCGATCAGGTCGCGATGATGCTGTTCGGCCTGGCGCTGCTCAGCTTCCCGCCCTTCTGGACGGATGCGCCCTTTGGCCTTTCACGAAAGCCGAGGCTTGTCGCCGGACTGGCGCTGATCCTGTCGCTGCCGCTGGTGCTGCTGCGCCCCTGAAAGGGCCGGGCGCAAACGCACGAAAGTCGCGCGGCGCGACTCGCACGCCGACACTTCTTCTTTGCCGATCAGTCGAAGAGGCTGGAGACCGAGCTTTCGTCCGCGATGCGCTTGATCGCCTCGCCCAGCAGCGGCGCCATCGGCAGCTGGCGGATGCGGCTGGAGGCGGCCACCGCGTCGGTCGCCTGGATCGAGTCGGTGATGACCAGTTCGGTCAGCTCCGACGCATCGACGCGCGCGACCGCGCCGCCCGAGAGCACGCCATGGGTGACATAGGCGGCAACGCCCTCGGCACCGGCGGCCTTCAGCGCGGCGGCGGCATTGCACAGCGTACCGGCCGAATCGACGATATCGTCGATCAGGATGCAGAAGCGGCCGGACACGTCGCCGATGATGTTCATCACTTCCGATTCGCCGGCGCGCTCGCGGCGCTTGTCGACGATGGCGAGCGGGGCGTTGTCGAGTCGCTTGGCGAGCGCGCGGGCGCGCACCACGCCGCCCACGTCGGGCGACACGACCATGATGTTCTTGTCGCCGAAGCGCGCCTGGATGTCCGCCGACATTACCGGCGCACCGAACAGATTGTCGGTCGGGATGTCGAAGAAGCCCTGGATCTGGCCGGCATGGAGATCGACAGAGAGCACGCGATTGGCACCCGCGACCGTGATGAGGTTGGCGACCAGCTTGGCCGAGATCGGCGTGCGCGGGCCGGGCTTCCGGTCCTGCCTTGCATAGCCGAAATAGGGGAGAACCGCGGTAATCCGCTTGGCCGACGCGCGTTTCAGCGCGTCGATCATGATCAGCAGTTCCATCAGATTGTCGTTCGCGGGGTAGCTGGTGGACTGCATGACGAAGACGTCTTCGCCGCGCACATTCTCATGGATTTCGACGAACACTTCCTCGTCGGCGAAGCGGCGCACGCTGGCGCTGGTCAGCGGCAGTTCCACATAATCCGCGATGGCGCGCGCAAGCGGCAGGTTGGAATTGCCGGTCAACAATTTCATGGAACGAACCCCCGCGAGGAAATGCCGTGACGTTTTGGTGACTCCGAAAGTCGCGGCCCCTTTAGCGACGGTCGCGCGAATCGGAAAGGTGCTTTTGCCCGGTGATACAAAATGCTCTATCGGCCCGGACCATGACAACCGCGCTCACCATCGCCATCGCCCAGACGACCCAGTCCGTGGGCGACCTTTCAGCCAACGCCGACGCGATGCTCGCCTGGCGCGATCAGGCACGCGAGGCGGACCTGATCGTCTTCCCGGAACTGCAGCTGATCGGCTATCCGCCAGAGGATCTGGTGCTGAAGCCCGCCTTCGTGGAGCGCGCCGGGGACGAGCTGTTGCGGCTGGCACGGGCCACCTCCGATGGCGGCCCGGCGATGCTGGTGGGCACCGTGATCGCGGCGCAGGGCGTGCTGTTCAACGTCCTGGCGCTGCTCGACGGCGGCGAGATCGTGGCGATCCGCCAGAAGCGCGAGCTGCCCAATTATGGGACATTCGACGAGAAGCGCCTGTTCGCGCCCGGCCCGCTGCCCGCGCCGGTCGAATTTCGCGGCGTGAAGCTGGGCCTGCCGATCTGCGAGGACATCTGGTTCCCCTTCGTCACCGCCCATCTGGCAGCCGAGGGCGCGCAGATCCTGATCAGCCCCAATGGCAGCCCCTATGAGATCGGCAAGGACGACAAGCGCCTGCGGAGCGTCGCCGCCGCCCGCGTGCAGGAAACCGGCCTGCCGATCATCTACCTCAACCGCGTCGGCGGGCAGGACGAGCTGGTGTTCGACGGCGCCTCCTTCGTGCTGAACGGCGACATGAGCGTCGCGC
Source organism: Sphingobium arseniciresistens (assembly GCA_029167225.1). GTDB lineage: Bacteria > Pseudomonadota > Alphaproteobacteria > Sphingomonadales > Sphingomonadaceae > Sphingobium > Sphingobium arseniciresistens. Next base: position 211,110 of record JARFNK010000005.1, on the reverse strand, counting down.
ATCAATTGCCCGAATGGTCCGAGCAGCTGGTCCTCACCCGCTGGGAAAAGGTGGACGGCCGCTGGCAGTGCCAGCCGGGCGCGCAGACGCGGGGCGATCCCTATCCGGCGGACGTCTATAACGCCATGGTGCTGGGCCTGCGCGACTATGTGAACCGCAACCGCTTCCCCGGCGTCGTCCTGGGCCTGTCGGGCGGCATCGATTCGGCGCTGTCCGCCGCAGTCGCCGTCGACGCGCTGGGCGCCGAGCGGGTGTGGTGCGTGATGATGCCGTCGCGCTTCACCGGCACCGAAAGCCTTGAGGATGCCGCCGCATGCGCGCGGATGCTTGGCGTGCGGCTCGACAGCATCGGCATCGAGCCGGCGGTCGAGGCGTTCGACGCGATGCTGGGCGACGTCTTCGCCGGCCGCGCCCGCGACCTGACCGAGGAGAATATCCAGTCGCGCATCCGCGGCGTCACCCTGATGGGCATCAGCAACAAGTTCGGCCATATGGTGCTGACCACCGGCAACAAGAGCGAGATGTCGGTCGGCTATGCCACCATCTATGGCGACATGGCCGGCGGCTATTCGGTGCTGAAGGATGCGTACAAGACGACGGTGTTCGACCTGTCGCGCTGGCGCAACGAGAACGTCCCCGTGCTCGGCCTCGGCCCGTCCGGCCCGGTCATGCCCGAGCGGGTCATCACCAAGCCGCCGACGGCCGAACTGCGCGAGAACCAGAAGGACGAGGACAGCCTGCCCCCCTATGAGGTGCTGGACCCCATTCTCTACGGACTGGTCGAGGAGGAGCTGTCGGTCGAGCAGCTGGTGGCGCGCGGCTTCGACCATGAAACCGTCGCCCGCATCGAGCGGCTGCTCTATGTCGCGGAATATAAGCGGCGTCAGGCGCCTCCCGGCGTGAAGCTGGGCGTGCGCAATTTCGGCCGCGACCGCCGCTATCCGATCACCAACGCCTTCCGCACGACGTAAAGAGCCCCAGGATCAAACGCCCGTTCGCCCCGAGCGTGTCGAAGGGCTGCAATTCCTTTTCAGAAATGAACGGCTTTCCAGAAAAAACGGGGCTTCGACAAGCCCAGCCCGAACGGTTCAGGTACATATCATGACAGTCGTCACCCGCTTCGCCCCCTCGCCCACCGGCACGCTGCATGTCGGCAATATCCGCGCGGCGCTCCATAACTGGCTGTTCGCCCGGAAAGCCGGCGGCCGTTTCCTGCTGCGCATGGACGATACCGACCTGGAGCGCTCCACCCCGGAATTTGCGCAGGCGATCCGCGCCGATCTCGACTGGCTGGGGCTGACCCCGGACAGCGAGACCCGCCAGTCCGACCGGTTCGCGCTGTACCAGGCCCGCTTCGATCAGCTGCGCGCCTCGGGCCATGTCTATCCGGCCTATGAAAGCGCGCAGGAGCTGGACCTGCGCCGCAAGGTGCTGCTGGGGCGCGGCCTGCCGCCGGTCTATGATCGCGCCGCCCTCGCCCTCACGCCGGATCAGGTCGCGGCCTATGAAGCGGAGGGCCGCACGCCCCATTGGCGCTTCAAGCTGGACCATGCCGCCCCGATCGTCTGGGACGATCTGGTGCGCGGCCCCCAGCGCTTCGATCCCGCGCTGCTCTCCGATCCGGTCATCCGCCGCGCCGATGGCAGCTGGCTCTATATGCTCCCCTCGGTGATCGACGATATCGACATGGGCGTCACCCATGTGATGCGCGGCGAGGATCATGTGTCGAACACCGCGACCCAGATCCAGATGTTCACCGCGCTCGGCGCCTCCCTGCCCGCCTTCGCGCACATGGCGCTGCTGACGGGGGCCGAGGGCAAGCTGTCGAAGCGTCTGGGCTCGCTGGGCGTGTCCACATTCCGGGAGGAAGGGATCGAGCCGATCGCCATCGCCGCCCTGCTCGCCCGCATCGGCACAAGCGATCCGGTGGAGCCCGTCACCGACATGGCCCCGCTGATCGCCGGATTCGCCTTCGCCCATTTCGGCCGTGCCCCCGCGCGCTTCGACGATGCGGAGCTGGCCAGCCTCAACCAGAAGATCGTGCATCTGCTGGATCATGCGGCGGTGGCCGACCGACTGCCCGAAGGCATGGGCGCGGCGGCATGGGAGGTGATCCGGCCGAACCTCGCCAGGGTTTCCGATGCGGCGGACTGGTGGAGCGTGGTGACGCAGGCCCCTGTGGTTCCCGCGCTGTCCGATGACGACCGCGCCTTCGCCGGCGAGGCAGCGACGCTGCTGGAAGGCCTGCCCTTCGGCGCCGATGTCTGGAAAGCACTGACCGGCGCGCTCAAGGACGCGACGGGACGCAAAGGCAAGGCACTGTTCCTGCCGCTGCGCCTGGCCCTCACGGGACGCGAGCATGGCCCGGACATGGCGGGGATGCTGCCACTGATCGGCAGGGAAAGCGCCCTCGCGCGGCTCAGGGCGGCGGCGGGTTAGGCTTTCAGAGACAGTTCTCCGGCTTAGACGCGAACAAATTCAGGGAATGATGAGTCCCGTTGGGTAGGTAGCAAAACCCCGCTTTAGGAAAGCCGCTCAGTCATATCGACGGTAGGGACGGCCTCGACCTTTCTCGCGAGCGGTTTGATGAGGCAGCCGAGTTTCAAACCTTTTGAGTTGCCGCAGGTGGTCCGGGTCAAAGCGAACCGCACGTCGCAACCAATATCTGTAGGATCCAAGGTCGCCACGATTGAAAGCATCCATAGCGAGGTGCTGGGCGGCATATTCGTAGCCGCCTTTATGCGCTCGATAATACAGGCCAGCCCTGCTGAACGGATCGGAAATCCGTCCTTCGGTAGTGAAAGTGTCGGCTAGGGTGGTCATGGCGGAAAAATCTCGACCCAAGGCGAGATGCCATAAAATCGGCTCGCACAGGCCACAGCTATGTTCGTCTTTGATCGACCAATACCGCTTCCAAAGAGCATCTCGTTTCTTGGGACTATTTCGAGGACTCATTTTTTCAAACTACATTGAAGCCCTGATTTCGCAACGTCCGCAATTGGCGCGCGATACGACCAGCCTCAACGTCCGCAAATGCTCCATTCCAATCAGCCAGCAATAGCGCGTGTTCCTGTGGAAGCAGGAACCCAGGGGAGACAGGTGCCTTCTCACCCTTGGCTCCCAGGAGCACGATCCCAGCCAAGCGACGCCTGGAACCGATCACTCCCCCACACCCCGAATTTATCCACGCCGCCTAGCCACCGCCCGCCAATCGCGCTACGCGAACGCCATGAGCAGCCGAGACGATCTAGCCCTTGCCCATCGCCTTGCCGATGCGGCCGGCGAGGCCATTCGCCCCTTCTTCCGTGCCCGCTACGAAAGCGAGCTGAAGGCCGACAAATCGCCGGTGACGGAGGCCGATCGCGCCGCCGAGGCCGCCATCCGCGCGATCCTGGAGAAGGAACGCCCCGGCGACGGCATTATCGGCGAGGAATATGGATCGATCCGAGAGGATGCCGAGCGGGTGTGGATCCTCGACCCCATCGACGGCACGCGCAGCTTCATCGCCGGCCGGCCGATCTTCGGCACTCTGATCGCGCTGACGCAGGCGGGCTGGCCGACCATCGGCATCATCGACCAGCCGATCGGCCGCGAGCGCTGGGCCGGGAGGATCGGCGAGCCCACCACCTTCAACGGCAAGCCTGTGTCCACCCGCGCCTGCCGCGCGCTGGAAGGCGCTGGCATCGCCACCACCAGCCCGCATCTGTTCGCCGATGGCGACGTGCCGCATTATCTGGCGCTGGTCGCGGCGGTCTCCGGCGGATCGCCGCGGCAGGGGCCGGTCTATGGCGGGGACTGCTATAATTACGGCCTGCTCGCTTCCGGCTTCCTCGACATCGTCGTCGAATCAGGCCTGCAATCCTATGATTTCGCCGCGTTGGTGCCGGTGGTCGAGGGCGCGGGCGGCCGCATGTGCGACTGGAACGGCGATCCGCTCAGCGCCGAGAGCGACGGCCATGTGCTGGCACTGGGCGATCCCGCACGGATGGACGATGTGCTCGAAGCGCTGGCGAGCGCGCATGATGGGCATGACCATCATCATTGAAGCGCATGCAGGCCCCGAATCGCTTGCTTTCCTGCACTATCCCGACTAAGCGCGCCGTTCGCGATATTCGGAAGGACTGCCCGGCTAACGAGGGCTGCCGTGGCTGTCCGTAATCGTCGCGCTGATATGAAGGAGACGAAAATGCCCAAGCTCAAGACCAAGAGCGGTGTGAAGAAGCGCTTCAAGTTCACCGCAACCGGCAAGGTCAAGCATGGTGTCGCTGGCAAGCGCCACCGCCTGATCAGCCATAACGCGAAGTATATTCGCCAGAACCGTGGCACTTCCGTGCTGTCCGATGCCGACGTCGCGCACGTCCGCCTCTGGGCACCCTACGGCCTGAAGTAAGGAGTAGAGGACAATGGCACGCGTAAAACGGGGTGTAACCACCCGCGCTAAGCACAAGCGGATTCTGGAACAGGCGAAGGGCTATTATGGCCGTCGCAAGAATACCATCCGCATCGCCCGCCAGGCCGTCGAAAAGGCCGGTCAGTATGCGTATCGCGACCGCAAGGTTAAGAAGCGCAGCTTCCGCGCCCTGTGGATCCAGCGCATCAACGCTGCCGTCCGCATGGAAGGCCTGACCTACGGCCAGTTCATGCACGGCCTGAAGCTCGCCGGCGTCGATCTGGACCGGAAGGTCCTGGCCGACATCGCGATGCACGAAGGCGCGGCATTTAGCGCCATCATCGCCCAGGCGAAGGCGGCGCTGCCCGCGGCTGCATAACGCAACCGACTGGACAGAATACCGAAAGGGCGCCGGGGCACATGCTTCCGGCGCCCTTTTCTTTTATCCGCGCGATCCGTTTCCCGCATGTCGGGGCGCCTCGCGCATCATGGCAAGGATCAGCACAATGCAGCTCAGCACATGGTGGCTCTATGCCACGGCGGTCTTCCTGGTTTCCGGCACGCCCGGCCCGAACATGCTGCATGTGATGACGCGCAGCATCCAGGTGGGCGCCAGCCGATCGACCCTTGCCATGGCCGGATGCCTGTCCGCCGTGCTGCTGTGCCTGCTCGCTTCGGCCGGCGGGCTCGGCGCGCTGCTGAAGGCGGAGCCGCGGCTGTTCGACGTGCTGCGCTATGGCGGCGTGGCCTATCTGATGTGGCTGGGGATCAAGGCGTGGCGCGCGCCGGTCAGCGCGCCCGGAGAGGCCGGCGCGCCCCGCCCGGTGCAGTCCGCCGCCTCGCTCTATCGGGGCGGATTGCTGATCGGCCTGTCGAATCCCAAGCTCATCATCTTCGCCGCCGCGCTCTTCCCCCAGTTCATCGACGCGAAGGCGCCGTTCGCCCCGCAGCTCGCGATCCTGGTGGCGACCTTCGCGGTGATCGAATGCGGCTGGTACTGCGTCTATGCGCTGGGCGGCCGCTCGCTCGCCCGCTGGCTGGAACCCGCCAACCGCCAGCGCCTGTTCAACCGCGCGACCGGCGCACTGTTCGTGGGATTTGGCGGGGCGCTGCTGGGAAGCCGGGTGTAGCCCTTTTCTTGATCCGTTCGCGCCGCTAAGGCCACCCCGACCATTCCGCCATTGGCTGAGAAGACATGACCGAAATTACCGCACTGAAAGCCGGCCTGATCGCCGATATCGACGCCGCCGACACGCTGGATGCCGTGGAGGCGCTGCGTGTGGGGGCGCTGGGCAAACAGGGGGTGATCACCGCGCTGCTCAAGACGCTGGGCGGGATGAGCCCGGAGGAGCGGCTGCTTAAGGGCCCGCCGATCCAGGATCTGCGCGAGGGTGTGACCGCCGCGATCGCCACGAAGAAGGCCGCGCTGGAGCAGGCCGCGCTCGACGCCCGCCTCGCGTCCGAGCGGATCGACATGACCCTGCCGGCCGATCTTGGCCCCATCGGCTCCGTCCATCCCGTATCCCAGGTGATGGATGAGCTGGCGGAGATCTTCGCCGACCTCGGCTTCTCCGTCGCCACCGGGCCGGAGATCGAGGACGACTGGCATAATTTCACCGCGCTCAACATCCCGGAGACGCATCCGGCGCGGGCGATGCACGACACCTTCTACTTCCCGGACAAGGACGGCGAGGGCCGCTCCATGCTGCTGCGCACCCACACCTCGCCGGTGCAGATCCGCGCGATGACCGACACGCCGCCGCCCATTCGCATCATCGCGCCGGGTCGCGTCTACCGTTCGGACAGCGACGCCACGCACACGCCGATGTTCCACCAGATCGAAGGCCTGGTGATCGACAAGGGCATCACGCTCGGCCACCTCAAATGGACGCTGGAGACCTTCCTCAAGGCCTATTTCGAGCGCGAGGACATCGTGCTGCGCCTGCGCCCCAGCTATTTCCCCTTCACCGAGCCTTCGGTGGAGGTCGATGTCGGCTATACGCTGGTGAACGGCCAGCGGGTGATCGGCGGCAGCGGCGACGATGCCAATGGCGGCTGGCTGGAAGTGCTGGGCAGCGGCATGGTCCACCCCAAGGTGATCGAGGCCTGCGGGCTCGATCCGAATGAGTGGCAGGGCTTCGCCTTCGGCACCGGGGTCGACCGGCTGGCGATGCTCAAATATGGGATGAACGACTTGCGCGCTTTCTTCGACGGCGACCTGCGCTGGCTGAAACATTATGGCTTCTCCGCGCTCGACGTACCCACGCTGTCGGGAGGAGTGGGCGCATGAAGTTCACCCTGAGCTGGCTCAAGGAGCATCTGGAGACGCAGGCGGAGCTGCCCGCGATCCTCAAAGCCCTGACCGACATCGGCCTTGAGGTCGAAGGCGTCGAGAATCCGGCAGAGAAGCTGGGCGCATTCCGCATCGCCAGGGTGCTGAGCGCCGCCCCGCATCCGCAGGCGGACAAGCTGCAGGTGCTCTCGGTGGATGCCGGAGACGGCCCGCTGCAGGTCGTGTGCGGCGCGCCCAATGCGCGCGAGGGGCTTGTCGGCGTGTTCGGCATGCCCGGCGCAATCGTGCCGGCCAATGGCATGGTGCTGAAGGTCGCGGCGATCCGCGGTGTCGAATCGAACGGCATGATGTGCTCGACCCGCGAACTGGAACTGGGCGAGGACCATGACGGCATCATCGAGCTGCCCGCCGATGCGCCGGTCGGTCGCGTCTATGCCGACTGGGCCGGGCTCGACGATCCGGTGGTCGACGTCTCCATCACGCCGAACCGGCAGGATTGCATGGGCGTGCGCGGCATCGCGCGCGATCTGGCGGCGGCCGGCATCGGTACGCTGAAGCCGCTCGCCATCCCCGCGATCGAGGGCATTGGCGCGGGACCGGACGTGCGCACCGACGACGCCGAAGGCTGCCCCGCCTTCTATGCGCGCACGGTGAAGGGCGTGAAGAACGGCCCCTCGCCCGACTGGCTGCAACAGCGGCTGAAGGCCGTGGGCCAGCGCCCGATCAGCACGCTGGTCGACATCACCAACTATGTCATGATCGACCTTGGCCGGCCGCTGCACGTCTATGACATGGCGACGCTGTCGGGCCCGCTGGTCGCGCGGCAGGCGAAGGCCGGCGAGCAGGCGCTGGCCCTGAACGGCAAGACCTATACCCTGGCAGAGGGCATGACGGTGATCGCCGACGATGTGTCCGTCCACGACATTGGCGGCATCATGGGCGGCGAGCATTCGGGCGCGCAGGAGGGCACGACCGACGTGCTCATCGAATGCGCCTATTTCACGCCGGAGCGGATCGCCGTCACCGGGCAGGCACTGTCGCTCACCAGCGACGCGCGCACCCGCTTCGAGCGCGGCGTCGATCCCGCCTTCCTCGACACCGGCCTGTCGATCGCGACCGAGATGGTCGTGCGGCTGTGCGGCGGCACGCCCAGCGATGCAACGCAGGCAGGCACCCCGCCCGCCACCGCGCGCACGATCAGCTATGATCCCGCCCGCACGCTCACCCTCGCCGGCGTCGCCGTCGCCGAGAACGAGCAGCAGCGCATCCTGGAAAGCCTGGGTTTCGCCGTCGCCATCGAGAGCGGCGCGACCGAGATTCAGGATGGCGTGCCCGTCCCTGTCGAGGCGCAGTGGCGCGTGACCGTGCCGACATGGCGCCGTGACGTCGAGGGGCCGGCGCATCTCGTGTCCGAAGTCGTGCGTATCCATGGTCTTGCCCATGTGCCCTCTACGCCCCTGCCCCGCACGCCCGGCGTCGCGCGGCCGACGGCGACACAGGAGCAGATGGTCGAACGCCGCGTGCGCCGCACCGCCGCTGCGCGGGGCCTTGCCGAGGCGATCAACTGGTCGTTCCTGTCGCAGAAGGAAGCCGATGCCGTGGGCGGCGGCGACTGGACGCTGGCCAACCCGATTTCCGAAGACATGAAGGTCATGCGGCCATCGCTGCTGCCCGGCCTGCTCTCCGCCACCCGCCGCAATGCGGACCGGGGCGCGAGCGCCATCCGCCTGTTCGAAATCGGCCGCCGCTATTTCCGGGGCGCCAATGGCGCGAGCACGGAGCGGGCGACCGTCGGCTTCGTGATGGCCGGTGAAAAGGCACCGCGCGGCTGGCAGGTCGGCAAGGCCCAGCCCTTCGCCGCGCATGACGCAAAGGCCGAGGTGCTGGCACTGCTCGCGGCCGCCGGTGCGCCGGTGGCGAACCTTCAGAGCTTCGGCGAGGCATCGGGCGCCTATCATCCCGGCCAGTCGGGCACGCTGCGGCTGGGGCCGAGGGTCGTGCTCGCCGAATATGGCGTGCTGCACCCCAGCCTTGCCAAGCAGTTCGGGCTGTCCGGCACGGTCGTCGCGGCGGAAATCTTCCTCGATGCCATTCCGGGCAAGCGCAGGAACGGCTTCATGCGTGCCCCCTATGCGCCGCCCGCGCTGCAGGCGGTGAAGCGCGACTTCGCCTTCCTCGTGCCGGAAGCGGTGGAAGCCGATGCGCTAGTGCGCGCGGCAAGGGGCGCGGACAAGAAGAACATCGTCGACGCCCGCCTGTTCGACCTTTTCGCAGGTCCAGGCGTGGACGAAGGCATGAAGTCCCTTGCCATCGAAGTGACCCTGCAACCGGGCGAGAAGAGCTTCTCGCAGGAAGAACTGGACGCGATCAGTGCGGCAGTGGTGAAGGCAGCGGAAAAGCTGGGCGGCACGTTGCGTGGGTGATGCCCCCGCGAGTGCGGCGACTGGCCGGCGGGGAACACAGCCGGCCACGCCGCTCAGCGGATTTCATGACCGTCACGCGATCAGAGTCGGGCAGAGTTGGCTCTTTCCCCCGTTCGCCCTGAGCCTGTCGAAGGGCCGTTCTTCCCTTTGATATGCATAGTCGAGACAAGTGCAGACCTTCGACAGGCTCAGTGCGAACCGCATTTGGTGGCTGCCAGCAACCAGTTGTGGACTGCCAAGAGCAGAGTCGTGTCGCCTGAGAGCCGCCGTCTCCACACCGTCACCCCAGCGAAGGCTGGGGTCTCAGGCGGTCAGAGAATGACATCTGAAATATCGCGCCAGTCGGGGTTGCTGTCCTCCACGAGCCGGATTTTCCATTCGCGTCTCCATGCCTTGAGCGCCTTTTCCCGACTTATTGCCAGTGTGATATCATCATGCGGTTCCATCAGTACGAGGCGTGCCAGGCCATATTTCCTGCAAAAGGCAGAACCTGTACCGTTCCGATGCTGAGTGATGCGTGCTCCAATATCGGCGGTCACGCCGATATAAAGGACACCTCTCGGCTTGTTGGTCATGATGTAGGTGTACCCGCCTCGCGCCATGCCCTATCGTTGCGCACCACCGCCTGAGATGCCAGCCTTCGCTGGCATGACGGATGATCTTCTGTTCGCTTTTCGGGAACACCGACCAAAATCAGACCTTCTGCTTCCCACCCCACGCCTAATCACCCCTCACGCCGGCGCTTTGCATCCCTTCGCCTTGCCATAGCCGCGCAGGAAGCCGCGCCGCGCCATGCCGGTACTGATCGCCGCTTCGAGTCGACGCTGCGCAGGCGCGGCGCCGGTCACTTCGCGGACGAGGCCGCGGAAGGGGATGAGGGTGTTGACGATGGTCTTGCCGCCCGCTTCCAGAATCTTGCCGGTGCGATTCTCGTTATTTTCCGTGCCGGTCGCGAAATCGGGGCCGAGTGCCGCCGTCAGCTCCGCGATGTCCGCGTTGATCGCCTTGCAACTGCGCGCCTTGGGCAGCGCATAGGGCGCTTCCACCGCGCGCTGCAGCACGGGCGGGATCTTCGTCCTGGCAATGCCGACATCCTTGGCCGGCTGCACCGCGATATCGCCCGCCTTCTCCAGCGTGTCGTCCTTCTTCTTCTCTTCCTGTTCCTGTGCCATCGCGGCGCTGGACATCAGCAATAGCGACACGATCACGGCCCTGACGATCATCATTCTGTCTCCTGGAAGCACCATGGGGTGCATCAGCGTAACAATCGACCGCGACGAGAGTTGCACGGGAAATGCTGCATTGCCCTCTCAGCGACCGGAGACAGCCGCCAACCGAGCCGTTATGCTCGATCCATTCCGACCAACTGGAGGCGCCCGACCTTGGCCGAAGACATGATCTCCATCTCCTCCCCCACCCTCTCCGCCGCCATCAATCCGCTGGGCGCCGAACTCTGGTCGATCACCGATGCGCACGGGCGCGAGCTGATGACCGATGCCGATCCGACATGGTGGACCGGCCATGCCCCGCTGCTCTTCCCCTTCGTCGGCCGGTCGCGCGGCGACGTCTATCGTGTCGGGGGCAAGGAATATCCGATGCCCCAGCATGGCTTCGCCCGCCGCAAGCCCTTTGCCGTGGTGGAGCGTGGCGCATCATCCGTGCTGTTCCGGCTGGAGGCGGATGAAGAGACGCTGGCCGCCTATCCCTTCGCCTTCGCGCTCGACATGGCCTTCGCGCTGGACGGGGCGAGCCTCTACATGACCGCGACGGTGGTGAACCGGGGGGAGAGCGCCATGCCCTTCAGCTTCGGCTATCACCCCGCCTTCGCCTGGCCGCTGCCCTATGGCGGCGCGGTGGAGGAACACCGCATCCTCTTCGAACATCCCGAGCCCGCGCCGATCCGCAAGGTCGGCACCGAGCCGGGGCTGATCGCGCTGGAAAGCATCCCCTCCCCCGTGCGGGGCGACATGCTCGCGCCCAGCCATGCGATGTTCGCGGGCGACGCGCTGATCTGGGACGATCTCGCCAGCCGCAGCCTGCTCTGGGGCGTGCCGGGGCGCCCGCACCTGGCCATCGACTTCCCCGACACCCCTTGGCTGGGGCTATGGCAGAAGCCGGGCGCGCATTATCTGTGCGTGGAGCCATGGGCCGGCATGGCCGATCCGGTCGGCTTCACGGGCGACGTGTGGGAGAAGCCGGGCATCATCGCCCTGCCGCCGGGCGAGGAACGCAGCTTCCGCATGAATGTGACGCTGGTGGACGGATGAGCGATGCTGCGGTGCGCAGCGGCCGGATGATCGCGACACCATAAGATCCGCTGCACCATGATCGCCGCATTCCCCGCCATCCCGATGTTGCGGACGCATGAAGCGCCGGCGCTGCGCGGCTGCATCGGAACATAGCGCCGCACGCCTCGCTGGCCTTGTCGCGAAAAATCCCTATATGGGCGCGCCATGACCATTCCATCCCGCCGCACCTTCGCGATCATTTCCCACCCGGACGCCGGCAAGACCACGCTGACGGAAAAGCTGCTGCTGGAAGGCGGCGCCATCCATCTCGCCGGCGAGGTGAAGGCGCGCGGCGCGAACCGCCGTGCCCGCTCCGACTGGATGAAGATCGAGCAGCAGCGCGGCATTTCCGTCACCTCGTCGGTGATGACGTTCGAGCGGACACGCGATGGCGAGACAATCACCTTCAACCTGCTCGACACGCCCGGGCATGAGGATTTCTCGGAAGATACCTATCGCACGCTGACCGCCGTCGACAGCGCGGTGATGGTGATCGATGCCGCCAAGGGCATCGAGCCGCAGACCCGCAAGCTGTTCGAGGTCTGCCGCCTGCGCAACGTGCCGATCATCACCTTCGTCAACAAGGTCGACCGCGAGGGCCGCGACGCCTTCTCGCTGATCGACGAGGTGGCGGACGCGCTGGCGCTGGACGTCACCCCGATGAGCTGGCCGGTCGGCATGGGCGGCGAGTTCGAGGGGATCTACGACTTCGCCACCAACCGCCTGCGCCAACCCACCGGACCGAGCAAGGCGTTTGAAGGCAAGGAGCAGCATTTCACCGGCCTGGACGATCCCAGGCTGGCCGAGGTGCTCTCCGCGCAAGGGCTCGCCCGGCTGCGCGAGGAGGCCGAGCTGGCGCAGGGCGGCTATACCCATTTCGATCTTGGCGCCTATCGCCACGGCGACCTGACCCCGGTCTATTTCGGATCGGCGCTGAAGCTCTTCGGCGTGACCGAACTGATCGACGCGCTTGCCGCCCATGCCCCCCCGCCCCGCCCACAGCCCGCCGAGCCCGCGCCGGTGGAGCCCGAGGACAGCGAAGTCACCGGCTTCATCTTCAAGGTGCAGGCGAACATGGATCCGCAGCATCGCGACCGCATCGCCTTCATGCGGCTATGCTCGGGCAAGTTCCGGCGCGGTATGAAACTCACTCCGTCGGGATCGGGCAAGCCGCTCGCCGTGCACTCCCCCATCCTGTTCTTCGCGCAGGACCGCGAGATCGCGGACGAGGCCTTTCCCGGCGATATCATCGGCATTCCCAACCATGGCACGCTGAGGGTGGGCGACACGTTGAGCGAGCGCGCCGACGTACGCTTTACCGGCCTGCCCAATTTCGCGCCGGAAATCTTGCGGCGCGTGGCGCTGAAGGATCCCACCAAGACCAAGCAGCTGCGCAAGGCGCTGGACGACCTGTCGGAAGAGGGCGTCATCCAGGTCTTCTATCCCGAAATCGGCAGCCAGTGGGTGGTCGGTGTCGTCGGCCAGCTGCAGCTGGAAGTGCTGATCTCACGGCTGGAGGCGGAGTATAAGGTCGCCGCCGGGCTGGAGCCCGCACCCTATGATACCGCCCGCTGGATTTCCGGGCCGGATGCGGCGATCAAGGATCTGGTCGCGTTCAACGCCACCAGCATGGCTCGCGACCGCGACGGCAACCTCGTCTTCATGGCGAAGAGCGCGTGGGACGTGGGCTATCAGCAGGAACGCAACCCGGACGTGAAGTTCAGCGCCACCAAGGAGCGCTGATCCGCGGCTATCCCACCCAGTCGGTGCGCAGATGCCTGGCCGCCAGCGCCATGAACAGCGCCGCGAGCAGATACAGGCACAGCGCCGCCGCGATCGCATAGCGCAGCGCCTCGATGCCATAGGCCGGCGTCAGGGCGTCGGACAGCGCGCCCACCGCCCATGAGCCGAGGCCCAGTCCGACCAGATTGTTGATCAGCAGGAAGCTCGCCGATGCCGTCGCCCGCATCGGCGCGGGGACGAGATGCTGCACGGCGGTCAGCACCGGGGCCAGCCACACATAGACCAAGGCCTGTGGCAGCAGGAACAGCAGGAAGGCCGTCGTCACCGATCCCGAAAGCACCCCTGCCACGAACAGCGGCATGCCCAGCGCATAGCAGACCGCCGGCACGCGGGCATAGGCGGCGCGGTCCCCCGCCCCCATGCGGTCGCCCAGCCATCCGCCCAGCAGTACCCCGGCCACCCCGCCGATCAGCAGCAATGCGCCCAGAAACTGCCCCGCCCCGACCAGGTCGAGCCCGAAGCTGCGCATCATCAGGCTGGGCAGCCAGAAGGCGACGCCATAGCCGCACATGGAACTGCTCGCCGCGCCGAGCGCGAGCAGCCAGAAGGCGGGCTTCTTCGCCAGGATGCCGAAAGCGGCACTGATCGGCACGGCAGGCCCGGCGGCCTTTTCCCGCGCCGGTTCGCGCACCACCAGCCGGAACAGCGGCGCCAGCACCAGTCCCGCAATCCCCACGGCGATGAAGGCGCTGCGCCATTCGACGGTGGAAGCGATATAGCCGCCCAGCAATACGCCGCCGGCCGAGCCCAGCGGGATACCCAGCGAATAGACGGACAGCGCCCGCGCGCGCTCATTCTGGGGAAAATAATCGGTGATGAGCGCATAGGAGGGCGCGACGCCCCCCGCCTCGCCAATGCCGACGCCCAGGCGGAACAGGAACATCTGCCCAAAGCTGCCGGCTATGCCGCACAGCGCGGTGAACCCGCTCCAGATCGCCAGTGACACGGTGATCACCCAGCTGCGGCTGGTGCGGTCCGCCAGCATCGCCAGCGGAATGGCGAGCGTGGAATAGAGCAAGGCAAAGGCAATCCCGCCCAGCGCGCCCAGCTGCGTGTCGCTCAGTCCCAGCTCGGCCTTGATCGGGCCGGCGAGGATGCCCAGGATCTGCCGGTCGAGGAAGTTGAAGGTATAGACCAGCAGCAACATGCCCAGCACGGTGATGCGATAGGCGCGGCTGGGCTCAGCCGGTTGCGTGGCGGATGGGGAGCGGGACTGTGCCGTTGTCATGTCATTCCCTTATGCCCACCCGAGCCGATCCGTCGATCGGCAAGTCCGCGACTGTCATCACATATTCGGGCCAACGATCGGGCCGATGGGGCGGTTTATGCCCGTCACACCGGCCCGTCCCCCTTGGCCGATGCAGCGGCCTCAGAACTTGACCGTGCCGGTCACGAACACCTGCCGCGGATTGCCGTAGAAGGCCGTCAGCGTGCCCTCGCGGCCCAGAGTCGGGGTGATCGCGCCCGTGGTCGGGTTGATCGAAACGAAGTTGTAGCCCGAGGTGATATACTGCTTGTCGGCGATATTCTTCGCATGGACGCCCAGCGACCAGCGATCGCTCGGCGCGGTCCACACGATGCTCGCATCCCACAGGGCATAGCCCGGCTGGTCCAGATAGGGGTTGGGCGTTTCGAACTGGTGGGTCAGGCTGCGATAGCTGAGCGTGGTGGAGGCATCCACCTTGCCCCCCATCGCCGGCAGGGCCAGCGCCAGCGTGCCCGCGCTCGTCCATTTCGGCGTGTTCTGGATGGCGCGCTGGTTCGCGACATCGGTGCCGGTGGCGTCGATGAAGCGCAGATATTTGCCGTCCAGATAGCCCAGCGATCCGGTGAAGGTCACGGCCGATCCATCGCCGGCGAAATCGCGGGCGATGGTGCCCGCCAGCTCGAACTCAATGCCCTTCATCCGCGCCTTGCCGGCATTGGTGGTGATGCCGACGAAGGTTTCGAAAATGCCGTCATTATTCGCGTCGACGCCGATCGAGCCTGGCACCTGCACGTCCTTATAGTCCGCATAGAAGCCGGTCAGCGCGATGTTCAGGCGGCGATCGAGCATCGATCCCTTCCAGCCGATTTCATAGCTGTCGACCTTTTCCGGGTCGAAGGAGAGGAAATCGAAGATCTCCTGATAGCTGCGCACGCCATCGCGGTTCGTGTCGGGCGCGGAGGTGCCGCTGCCGCGCGGATCGAAGCCGCCGCCCTTGAAGCCCTTGGAGTAGGAGGCATAGACCATATGGTCGGGCGTGGGCTTGAAGCTGATCGAGGCGCGGGGCGTGAATTCCTTGAAGGTCTTCGCGCCGACGAAATCGGTCGCGGTGGCGACGGGAATCGCGGTGCCGCCGAAGACCGGTGAGGTGCCGCCGATCCGTGTCTGCTTCAGGATGCGGCTCTTGCGCCGATCGTTGGTGAAGCGGCCGCCCACCGACACGGCGATCTGGTCCGTCACGTCATAGGTAAAGTCGCCGAACACCGACCATGTGTTGGTGCGCACGTCGCCGGAGGTATAGCTGTTGAGGCCGGGCAGCCCGATCAGCGGGCCGGTGGTGCCCAGGATCACGTCGAACTCGGTCGCCGCCTTCGCCGCGAGATAATAGAAGCCGACAAGCCCCTGCAGCCGATCGCCCTCATACAGCGCCTGGAATTCCTGGCTCACCTGCTCGTTGCGATAGACCGCCGGCACGTCGACATCCACGGAGGGCAGCGAATCGAAGTCGATCGGGGTGAAGCTGGTATCCTTGCGCCAGGCGCTGATGCTCTTGATGCTGAACGTGTCGGTCAGTTCCGCCGTCGCGTTCATCGCGAGGCCATAGGCCTTCACATCCTGCTTCGGCCGCGCGAGGCCGGCCTGCGTGTCATAGACATCCTCCAGCACCGGCGTCCCCGAAAGGCGGCCGGGGATCAGCCGGTGGCCATTGCGCGGATCGGATTTGTCGCGGGTATAGTCACCCGAGATGCGCACGAACACCGGCGCGCCATAGCCGCCGAACTCCAGGCTGGCACGGCCCGCCCAGACATCCTTGTTGTAATTCTCGACCCCCGGCTGGGCGAGATTCTCGCCGAAGCCGCCGCGAGACAGCCGGGCGACCGATCCGCCTACCCGCAACAGGTCTGTTATCGGCGCGCTCACCGTCAGGATGCCGTCGGCCTGATCATAGCTGCCATAGGTGCCGCGCGCGGACAGGGAGAAATCGCGCGGCAGGCGCTTGGTCACATATTTCACCGCGCCGCCAATGGTGTTGCGGCCATAGAGCGTGCCCTGCGGCCCGCGCAGCACCTCGATCCGCTCCACGTCATAGATGTCGAGCACCGAGGCCTGCGGGCGGTTGAGATAGACATCGTCCAGATAGATGCCGATGCCCGCCTCAAACCCCGGCACCGGATCCTGCTGGCCCACGCCACGGATGAAGGCGGTGAGCGTGGAATTGGTGCCGCGCGAATTTTCCAGCGTCACATTGGGCGCGCTGTTGGACACGTCGGTAATGTCGATGGCGCCGGTCTTCGCCAGCGTATCGCCCGAAATGGCGGTGACGGCGATCGGCACGTCCAGCAGGCGTTCCTCGCGGCGGCGGGCGGTGACGATGATCGCACCGTCGTCCACGGCCTCCGCGCCGGTGCCGGACGCCGCCTCCTGCGCGTGCAGCGGAACGACGGACAGGCCGCCAAGGGCAGCCGAAGCAAGGGCAATCGCGCGAATGGAATGACGAAACGCCATGATGTCCTCTCCTGAAGATGCACCCGTTTGATCGGGTTGCGTGATCTTGCGAATCTGGATAATGAAAGTTGAACCAGCTTTCAACTTATAAAATGCTGGACCGGCGGTGGCGACGGGATCGCGACAAAAAAGCAACGAACGGCTACTGCTCGGCGCATTGGCAGGAGAGGAACGAAATGACGCAAGGGGCCGCCAGTGACGCCAAGGCGCCGCGTACCGCACGCGGCGAGCGGACCCGCCGCGCGATCCTGGACGCGGCCGCCGTGGAATTTGGCGAGAAAGGGTTTCACGACGGCTCGATCAGCGGCATCACCCGCCGCGCGGGCTGCGCGCTCGGCAGCTTCTACACCTATTTCGACAGCAAGGACGATGTGTTCCGTGCGCTGGTGAAGGACATGTCGGCGCAGGTGCGCGACTATGTCGGCCCCCGCATCGCGAGCGCGCCCGACGGCATCGCGGCGGAGAAACAGGGCCTGCTGAGCTTCCTGGAGTTCGCCCGCGAGCACAAGGAAATCTACCGCATCATCGACGAATCGGAATTCGTCGACGCCGCCGCCTACCGCGCCCATTATGAAAGCACGGCCGACCGCATCACCACCCGCCTGCGCGCCGCCGCCGCGCGGGGTGAGGTGCGACCGGATATCGAGGAGGTCCATGCCTGGGCGATCATGGGCATCAACGTGTTCCTCGGCCTGCGCTACGGCGTGTGGGACGAGAGCCGCGATATCAGCGCGGTGGCCGCGATCGCCAACGAGATGCTGGCCAACGGGATCGCGCCGAAGGAGGGTTGATCCGGCCAGTCGGGACCGACTCCAGCGCTGATCGACATTCAGCTTACGGGCGAAAATGATAGTCTGAGGGAAACCCCGCCCTTCCACATTCCTCACCGTGTTCCTGCGAAGGCAGGAACCCAGGGCGAGGGGGAGCTTCACCATCCTGGGTTCCTGCGTTCGCAGGAACACAAACAGCGCGCCATTCATCTGAACCGGGCCGAACCTCTACCCGCCCCGGCGCACCCTATTTGCGCAGCAGGAACACCGCATGTTCGGCGAACAGATTGGCGTTCGCATGGGTCGTCTCGCGGTCGCCCTTGAGGAACCACTGCCCGTCGATCGACCAGCCGCGATCCTTCACCAGCGCACGGAAATCGTCGATGGTCAGGTGATGGATGTTCAGCGTGTCATACCATGTGTCGGGGAGCAGCCGAGTCACCGGCATCCGCCCGCCGAACAGCAGCGACATCCGCCCGCGCCAATGCGCGAAATTGGGGAAGCTGACGAAGGCCTGCGCCCCGATGCGCAGCAGTTCCTCCACCACCAGGTCGGGCCGGCGCGTGGTCTGCAAGGTCTGGCTGAGGATCGCATAGTCGAAGCTGCGATCGGGATAATAGCGCAGGTCCGTGTCGGCATCGCCCTGCACGACCGAAAGCCCCCGCCCCACGGCCGAAGCGACATTTGCCGGATCGATCTCCAGCCCGCGCGCATCCACCCCGCCCGCGTCGCGCAGCGCCGCCATCAGCGCGCCGTCGCCGCAGCCGACGTCCAGCACGCGGGCATTCTGCTTCACCATGCGCGCGATCAGTGCCAGGTCGGGGCGCAGTTGCTCGTCGTTCATGCCCCCGTTCTTTCCTCCGCCCTTTCCCGCGACGCATCGGGATCATGGCGCTGCATGATGCTGTCCGTCACACGATGCCAGCCATGGCGCTCATACAGCGTGTGCGCGTCCAGCGTGTTGAGGTTCCACCGCCGCAGCCGCTGAAGGCCGGGATGCGCATCGAAATAGCGCAGCATGGCGGACGCGAGACCGCGGCCCTGATGGTCTTCCAGCACATAGACGTCGGCAAGATGCGCGAAGGTCGCATGATCGGTGATGACGCGGGCAAAGGCCACCTGCGCGCCCTCATGATAGATGCCCACGCAGTGCGACCCGGCAATCGCCCGTTCCACCAGCGACAAGCCGATGCCGGGGCACCAGTAGCTGCGCGTCAGATAGGCGTGGATCACCGCCGGCTGCAGCCGCGCGACATCGTCGGACAGTTCATAGCCTTCGAGCATGCCTATGTCGCTCATGCCCGCCCCGCGCGCAGGAAGCCATCGACCACGCGATTCAGCTCCGGCGCTTCCAGCAGGAAGGCGTCATGGCCGAAGGGGCTGGAAAGCTCCATGAAGCTCGCCTGCGCGCCCGCCGCGTTCAATGCATGGACGATCACGCGCGATTCCGCCGTCGGGTACAGCCAGTCGGTATCGAAGCTGACGAGGCAGAAGCGCGCCCGCGTCCTGGCGAAGGCCAGCGCCAGGCTGCCCTCATGATCCTCGGCAATGTCATAATAGTCCATGGCGCGGGTGATGTAGAGATAGCTGTTGGCATCGAACCGCTCCACGAAGCTGATCCCCTGATGCCGCAAATAGCTTTCCACCTGGAAATCGGCGTCGAAGCCGAAGGTCTTGGCGGTGCGGCTCTGCAGGCGGCGGCCGAATTTCTCGGTCAGCCCCGCTTCGGACAGATAGGTGATGTGCGCGGCCATGCGCGCCACGGCAAGGCCGGCGGCGGGCACGTCGTTATCCGCATAATAATCGCCGCCGCGCCAGTGCGGGTCGGCCATGATCGCCTGCCGCCCGACCTCGTGGAACGCGATATTCTGTGCGCTGTGCCGGGCGGTGGAGGCGATGACGATCACCGATTCCACCCGATCGGGGAACAGCGTGGGCCAGGTCAGCGCCTGCATCCCGCCCATCGACCCGCCGACAACGGCGAACAGGCGTTCGACGCCCAGATGATCGACCAGCAGCGCCTGCGCCCGCACCATGTCGGCGATGGTGATGACGGGAAAGCGCATCGCCCAGGGCTGGTTCGTCGCCGGATCGATGCTCGCCGGGCCGCTGGAGCCAAGGCAGCTGCCGATGACGTTGGAGCAGATGATGAAGTGCCGCTGCGGGTCGATTGGCTTGCCCGGCCCCACCATGCGCGTCCACCAGCCCGCCTTGCCGGTGATGGGATGGTCCGACGCGACATATTGGTCGCCGGTCAGCGCGTGGCAGATCAGGATCGCGTTGGAGCGGTCCGCGTTCAGCGTGCCATAGGTTTCATAGGCGATATCGACCGGCCCCAGCGTGCCGCCGCCGGTCAGCGCCAGCGGTCCGGGCAGGCGGACCTGCCGGCGAAGGCCGAAACGGCTGTCATCGGTCTGGGGAACGGTCGCCATGGTGCAGCGGGGCTAGGGCTGGCATCGGCGGCTGTCAACAAGCGGCGTGAGCGGGAGGTCCAGCACGGCGTCATGACGTTCGGGTTAGGCTGGAAAGCCGGGTAGGTTAACAGAAGGTTCGGGCGTCCCGTTTCGATCGTCGCTTTCTGATCGTCACCCCGCGAAGGCGAGGGCCCATCACCTGCACTCGCGGCAAAAACAAGGATGCGATGGTGGAAAGTCCGGGAGATCGCCCCCATCTTGACGAGGGGAGACGGTGAAGCATCGGCCCCTCAAACACTGGCCCGCTCCCGCCGCCATGCTATGGAACCCCCATGACCCGTACAGATTCCGACCCCATCCCCGTCATCGCCCTTGGCCCGCTCCATCCCCGCCTGAACGAAGGGCTCGACGCCCGGTTCGACGTTCATGTCGCGCCAGCCGGCATCACCCCCGATGAATTCACCCCTGCCATGCGCAGCGCGCGCGCCATCGTCACCAGTGGCGGCGTCGGCGCCTCGGCGGCGATCATGGATGGGCTGCCGGCGCTGGAGATCGTCGGCCTGTTCGCCGTCGGCTATGACAAGGTGGATATCGCCCATGCCCGCGAAAAGGGCATTCGCGTCAGCTACACGCCCGATGTGTTGACCGACGATGTCGCCGACCTCGCCGTCGGCCTCGTCTATGCCACGGTGCGCAACATCTCCGCGAACGACCGCTATGTCCGCGCCGGCAAATGGGATGACGGCGAGGTGCCGGCCTTTTGCGGCCGGGTGACGGGCGCGAGGATCGGCATATTGGGGCTGGGCCGCATCGGCCGCGCGATTGCCGACCGGCTCGCCCCGGCAGCGGGCGAGATCCTCTATCACAACCGCAAGCCCGCCGCCGATGCGTCGCCCCGCTTCACTTATGTACCCGACATAATAGATTTCGCCCGCGCCTGTGACGTCATGATCGTCGCGACGTCCGGCGGACCGGAAGCGCGGCATCTGGTGGATGCCGCCGTGATCGAGGCTCTGGGGCCGGAAGGCACGCTCATCAACATCAGCCGCGGCAGCGTGGTCGATGAGGACGCGCTGGTCGCCGCGCTGGTCGAGCGGCAGCTGGGCGGCGCCGGGCTGGACGTGTTCGCCCATGAACCACATGTGCCCCATGCCCTGCGCACGCTCGACACCGTCGTTCTCCAGCCGCATCAGGCGAGTGCCACGCGGGCGACGCGCGCGGCGATGGCCGATCTGGTACTTGCCAATCTGGACGCGCATTTCGCCGGGCAGCCGCTGCCCACGCCGGTCGTCTAGCCAGCGTGATCAGTTTCGGTTCTGCCGATAGCGGGAAAAAGAGGGCAACATGCCGTTCGTGCTGATTGCCGGGCGACACGACTGAAATTTGTCGGCGCTAGAAAACCGCGCGGCGGCTTTGCCTTTGCCTCATATCCCGCTAAAGCGCGGGCCATGACAAAGCCTGCTCCCAAGGACTGGATCCTGGGCATTTCGCCCTATGTGCCCGGCAAGTCGGCCGCCGATGACGGTCGCCCGCTGATCAAGCTGTCCGCCAATGAAAATGCGCTGGGCTCCAGCCCGAAGGCGCGCGCGGCGATGATCGCGGCGACGGCGGACCTTGCGACCTATCCCGATCCCGGCGCGGCGCTCCTGCGGGAGGCGATCGCGGCCGAATATGGGCTCGATCCCGCACGGGTCATCTACGGCACGGGTTCGGACGAACTGCTGCACATCGCCGCCAGCGCCTATGCCGGGCCTGGCGACGAGGTGCTCTACGTCCGCTACGGCTTTTCGGTGTACGACATCGCCGCGCGGCGCGTGGGCGCGACCCCGGTGGTGGCGCCGGACGCGGACTATGCGACCGATGTCGACGCGCTGCTCGCCTGCGTCACGGAGAAGACCAAGGTCGTCTTCCTCGCCAACCCGAACAATCCCACCGGCACGATGACATCGCGCGCGGAGATCGCCCGGCTGCACGCCGGCCTGCGCCCCGACATCCTGTTCGTCCTCGACCAGGCCTATGCCGAATATCTGGAAGCGGATGAGGATGACGGCGGCATGGAACTGGCAAAGACCGCCGCCAATGTCTTCGTCACCCGCACCTTCTCCAAGATCTTTGGCCTTGCTGCCGAGCGCATCGGCTGGGGCTATGCCAGCGCCGAGGTGATCGACGCGCTGCACCGCATCCGCGCGCCGTTCAACGTGACGACGGCGGGACAGGCCGCCGCCGCCGCCGCCATCGCCGACCATGAATGGATCGACGCCAGCCGCGCCCATAACAGCACCTGGCGCGCATGGCTGGCCCAGCAGGTCGAGGCGCTGGGCAATCACGGCCTGCGCGTCGTGCCCAGCAAGGCGAACTTCCTGCTGGTCCTGTTCGAAGGTGCGCTCACCGCGCAGCAGGCGATGCTGGGGCTGCAGGCACAGGGCTATGCCACCCGCTGGCTACCCGGACAGGGCCTGCCCAACGCACTGCGCATCACCATCGGCACCGAGGAACAAATGCGTGCCGTCGCCGCCCAGCTGCGGGCGATGGCAGAGGCCGCCTGATGCTGCCCTTCGCGCGTGTCACCATCATCGGGCTGGGCCTTATCGGCTCGTCCATCGCGCGCGGCATGCGGGCCTATATGCCCACCGCCCGCGTGACCGGCTATGATGCCGATCCGGAGGTCCGCGCGATCGCCGACCGGATCGACCTGTGCGACGACATTGCCGACACGGCCGGTACGGCGGTGATCGACGCAGACCTCGTCATCCTCTGCGTGCCGGTCGGCGCGATCGGCGCAGCAGCGGCGGCCATTGCCGATGATCTGCCGGCCGAGGCGATCGTCAGCGACGTCGGCGGCGCCAAGGCCAGCGTGTTCAAGGCGATGCGCGATGCGCTGCCGGGGGCCACCATCGTCCCCGGCCATCCGGTGGCGGGCACCGAGCATAGCGGGCCGGAATCGGGCTTCGCCAGCCTGTTCCGTGGCCGCTGGTGCATCCTCACCCCGGACGGCGCGACGCCCGAGGCGGCGACCGCGCGCGTGTCTGCCTTCTGGGAAGCGCTGGGCGCCAATGTCGAGCTGATGTCGCCCGAGCATCACGATCTCGTCCTTGCCGTCACCAGCCATGTCCCGCACCTCATCGCCTATTCGATCGTCGGCACGGCCTCCGACCTGGAGCAGGTGACGCAAAGCGAGGTCATCAAATATTCGGCGGGCGGCTTTCGGGACTTCACCCGCATCGCCGCGTCGGACCCGACCATGTGGCGCGACGTCTTCCTCAACAATCGCGAAGCCGTGCTGGAAATCCTCCAGCGGCTGACCGAGGATGTGTCGATGCTGCAGCGCGCGATCCGCTGGGGCGATGGCGACACCCTGTTCGACCTGTTCACCCGCACCCGCGCCATCCGCCGCGCGATCATCGACGAGGGCCAGGACGATCCCGCCCCCGATTTCGGCCGCAGCCACACATAGGCTGGAGGTGCGGATAGACGTCTCGCCCTGCGCGGCGGCCGTCTATCCGTTGCCCGTCACGGGCGCGCTTGACCCGTTCAGCGCGTTGATCGCGGCATGGCAGCGGGCTTCCGCCTCGGCGCGTGGAAGGCCGGGCGGGATCGTCTCTCCGACGCGGTAGGTGATCGTGCCGGGCCGCTTGCGCAGCTTGCCGCGCGGCGCCACCCGGCCGCTATTGACCGCCACAGGCACCACCGGCACGCCCAGCAGCACATAGAGCCCCGCAAAGCCCGCACGCAGCGGCGGCGCCTCGCCATGGGGCACGCGCGTTCCCTCGGCAAACAGGCAGACCGGCCGATCCTGCGCCAATGCGGCTTTCGCCGCCGCGCGGAGCGACCGCATCGCCTTCGCGCCTGCGGTCCGCTCGACCGGGATCACGCCATAACGGCTCGCCACCCAGCCCCACAGCGGGATGTCGATAAGCTCGCGCTTGGCGGCAATGGCGGGTGTGCGGAAGAAGCAGAGCAGGTCGATCGTCTCGAACATCGATTCATGCTTGAAGACATAGAGGCAGGGCGTGTCAGGCAGAGCCCCCTCCACCCGCACCTTCTGCCCCAACAGCAACCACGCGCATCGCCGATGGAAACGACTCCACGAGCGCGCCACCGCCTGAAGCGGCCTTGTGCCCGCCAGCGCGGCGAGCAACGCCACCAGCACCCAAAACAGGGTCAGGGTGTAGAAAATGATCGCAAAGGCAAGAGAACGCAGGAAAATCATGGACCAACGCTAACCATAAAGAACGACCACGCGATAGAGCCGGAACATCATCTGTCCAGCATGCAGGCGGAAAACAAGGGCTTGCCTAGCATCGCGCCGGTTCAATCAGCACCGGAACGACCCTAAAGGTCAAAATCTGACGCTTGGTACCCGTCCGCCCAGATTCTTGAATGGCCAAGGTGGGTGGATAGCGGACGGTTGATAAGCAAGCTCCTCGATACCACTCCCTCATCTCCCGACGGTTACACTCTATGGCATTCGATAAGGGTTGGTTAGAGACAGGTATTTGCACGAGGTGTACAACTGCCGCTGCGAGGAAACAGTGAACGACACTTGGAACCCATCTTCTGAAGAGCTTGAACTCCTATCAACACCTGATGATATTATAATGGAGCGGCATCAAGTGTTCTGCTTCAACCATGATGACTTCATAGAAAAGGTGCAAAGTGGAGATCGCTGGCAGCAGCTTATCCAAGCGCATCTATACTTCGAACACGTGGTGGCTCAACTTCTTAAGGAAGCGCTTGCGAAGCCTGAGGCTATCTCAATGTCGAGAATGGGCTTCAGCCAACGTCTCGATTTAGTTGTAGCAATGGCTCTATTGCCAGACGAACTGGTAATTCCTGTTCGTAAGATAAGTGGCCTTCGAAATAAGATCGCCCACGACCTCGCTTTTGAAATTGCTGATAAAGACGTTCAAGACTTGGAAAACTGCACGCCAATTCACCTCCGTAAGGCGCTTCTGCAAGAGGAAGATAGAGGGGGTGGGCGGTTACATCTACATGAGTTGCTTATAGTTATTTTGCTGAAGGCCGATATTGTTCGACAGCATTTAGCAGCAAATCGAGAGATTGCTAAAAAATCGGAATTGAGGCTTCGAAGCGCCCTTAAGAAAATACCTAAGGTAAACTATGCACCCTAGGCTATTTTTATCCGCCTACAGTGAAGAAAGCCATCGCGGTACCTAGTATTATTGACTGCAACTGGGCCGAACCCGAATGTCCGCAACGGGGCGTTTTCTGCCGTTTCTCCGGCGGGTACCAAGTGCGTGATGTCGACCACTAGATACCGATGACCGCCGCGACCCGGCGGAGCAGATATTTATTATATTCCTTGATGAGCATGCGCAGGCTGGGGCGGCTGGGCACGGCATCATAGACCAGCTCCACCCGCGCGGGCAGCGCCTGCCGCAGTTCCAGCGCGGCGCGGCGCATATGCCAGTCGGTCGTGATCAGCCGCACGGTCATCGCCTTGCCCCTGTCCCGCCCCTTGTCCCGCCGGCCGATCCAGCGTGCGGTTTCCAGCGCGTTGGAGCGCGTGTCGATCGCCTCGCGCCCCAGCGTCACGCAGCAGTCGAACAGCCGCCGCGGGGTATGATAGCGCGCTGCCAGCTCCTGCGGCCGCACCGATCGGTCCACCCCGGAGATCAGCACCCGGCGCGTCGCCCCGGCCTTCAGCAGCGCCAGCCCGCGATCGACCCGACCCGCCCCGCCCGTCAGCACCACGATCGCGTCCGTCGTCCGCTCGTCCATTGGCTGGGGCAACAACAGCGCGAACCAGGCGAAGCCCAGCATCCAGGCCAGCGCGACGAGCGATGTCAGCCGCAGGATCACAGCCGTCGCCCCAATGCCCGCAGCACCGTCATCCGCGCCGTCAGCGTCGCCAGCGCGACCCCCGCGATCGGCAGCGCGACCAGCGCCCCCCATGCGAGCGGCGACAGCATCGCCGCCTGCAGCAATTCCGATCCCGTTGCCGCCAGCCGCCGGCCGACCAGCAGGATGGCAAGCAGCGCCACGACGAATCCCAGCGTCGATCCGAACAGCGCGTCCAGCGCGATCCGCCGCTGGAACAGCCGCGCGATCTGGATGTCGGTGGCGCCCATCAGGTGCAGGATATCGATGGTGCCGCGATGCGCATCATGCGCGCTGCGCGCCGCCAGGATCACCACCGCCGCCGTCGCCGTCGCCATCAGCAGCATCAGCGCCAGGCCTATCCATCCCAGCGTTCCGGTCAGCCCCGCGACAGGAGCCAGAAAATCGGCATGCGCTTCCACCCGCGCTTGCGGCACGATGCGGGTGACGATCTGCCGCAGCCGCGCGATGCCTGCGTCCCCCCGGCCCGGTGCGAGTTCCACATCGATCAATGCAGGCACGGGCAGCATGTCCGCCTCCGCATCCGGCCCGAGCCATGGGCGCAGCTGCGCCATCAGCGCGTCTTCGGGCACCGGCCTCACAGAGGATATGCCCTGTGCGCCGCCCAGTGCGCGGGTCAGCGCCATGACCGCCTGCGTTCGCCGCTCGGCATCCGCATCCACGATCTGGATCGTCGCGCCGCCCGCCAGATCGGCGCTCATCGTGCGCGTCGCGCTGGACAGCGCGAGCGACGCCGCGCCCGCCAGCACCATCAGGCACATCATGATGGCGATGACCCAGGGCATCGGCCCGGCGACACGGCCTTCCGGCAGCAGCCGGTTGCGCGCCGCCGTGGCGCCATCGCCCGGCATGGGGAGCGTCATCTTCATGCGGTCTCGATCCGGCGCGGGGGATAGCGCAGCGCGCCGGTTGGGTCGGCCAGCCGCCCCTTGTCCAGCCGCATCATCTGCGCGCCCGCAACTTGGCCGATCAGCGGCAGGTCATGGGTGGCAACCACCACGGTCGTACCCAGCCGGTTCAGCGCCTCGAACAGCGACAGCAGCCGTTCCGCCATGTCGGGATCGACATTGCCGGTCGGCTCGTCCGCCACCAATATCTCCGGCCGTCCGATCACCGCCCGCGCGATGGCGACGCGCTGCTGCTCCCCGCCGGAGAGCGTCGCCGGGCGCGCATTGGCCCGGTCCGCAAGCCCGACCCAGCCGAGCATCTCCTCCACCGGCGCAGCGATGGCCGATTCCTCCAACCCCGATACCCGCAGCGGCAGCGCGATATTGTCCGCCGCCGACAGATGCGGGACCAGCCGGAAATCCTGGAACACCACGCCGATCCGGCGACGAAAGCCCGGCAGGCGGCGGCGCGGCAGCGTCACCACATCCTCGCCGAACAGGCGGATGACCCCGCGGCTTGGCCGCTGGGCGAGATAGAGCAGCTTCAGCAGCGAGGTCTTGCCGGCGCCCGAGGATCCGGTGAGGAAGTAGAATCCGCCGCGATCAAGCGAAAAACTGACGTCGGAAAGGGTCTCCGCGCCCAGCCCATAGCGCAGGCCCACATTCTCGAACTGGACGATGCTGGACATCAATGACCTTGTGACCTGCCCCCTTCGCGCGTCCACCCCGCGCGCCCGTGGCCGAGCCATCGCACAGGCGCGAAGGGTCGTAAAGCCTGACACCGACGAGTCGTGGGTGCAGTGCAGCAGCGTCTCTGCTTGCCCTCGACTCCCGCTGGTGGTTATGAAGCGTAATGATCCTGCTGTGTCCGAACTGCGCCACACGTTACATCGTCCCCGACAGCGCCATCGGGCCGGTGGGTCGACAGGTCCGTTGCGCCTCCTGCAAGCATAGCTGGTTCCAGGAAGCCGCACCGCTTCCCGCGATGGCCGAAGCCGATGAGCGGGCGCCCGCAGCGCCGTTCGCCGCGCCTCAATCCTCGGAGCCATCCCCCGCGACGGATACGCCCCCCGCCCCCGCTCCCGCCCCCAGGGGACAGCCTGACGGCGCGGAGGAAGCCACCGCCAGCTTCGGCCAAAAGGGTAACGCCGATACGGACGAGGCAATTGAGGAGGTTCAGCCTGTTGCACCCGCCGTAGCGGCCCCGGCACCTCCACCCCCGTCCGGAATGGAGGAGGATTCGCAATGGTCGTCGATCGACAGCAGCTTCGCGCCGGAGCCTCCCTTCCGCCCGCGCCGCAACCGGGCAAAGCTCTGGACGAGTGCCGCGATCATCTTCGCGCTGGCGGTCGGCGGGGCTGCCGGCGGTCTCTACATGTTCGGCATGCCGAGCTGGGCGGTCAATCTGGGCCTGGTCGCCGACAAGGGCGAACCTGACCTGCTCTTCTATCTCTCCAAGCCGGCCGAGCGGCGCAAGCTGCCCACCGGGGAGGAATATTTCGCCTTCAGCGCGCGAATCGTGAACAGCGGCGATCGGGAATTGTCGGTGCCGCCGGTTCTGGTGGAACTGCGCGATAAGCAGGAGCGGCTGGTCTTCAGCTGGACGACCAAGGCCGACAAGAAGAGGCTGAAGCCCGGCGAGGAAGCCGCGATCAACGAAAGCCGGCTGGATATCCCCAAAAATGCCGAGAATCTCTCGCTGACCTTCGTCGACAAGGGCGGATGATCCGCCGCTTGGCCGGCTCCTTCCTTATCGCCAGCGCCCTATTTTCCGGTGATTTTCCGATTGGATCATCAAGATGTCACTGGTGGCTTGCAAGGCGGATCGGGAGTTGCTAATGGCCAGCGCCTACCAAGTGCCGGCCCGTCCGGCTTCCCTTTGAAATGTGCGGTCGTGGCGGAATTGGTAGACGCGCAACGTTGAGGTCGTTGTGGCCGAAAGGCCGTGGAAGTTCGAGTCTTCTCGACCGCACCATTTCATCATTTTCCATGTAAGAACTATGCGTTGGACCGGCATTTGCCCGGCCATAAGCATGTCTTCACAGCAGTCACCGGATCGCCCTTGACCATGGTTGGCGAGCGAAGTGTCCTTGGGCTGGCTCCCCTGCAAAGGCTCGAATCCCGAACGATCTTGTCGTCGGTGAGGCTTGATCAAATTCGTTCGCAATCCGAATTAAACCCCCGCCAAGCATCAAAAGATCGGCTTATTCCGTGTGCGGCTCATGAGGCCCTTGTCCTTGATCGCCACTGAACCCTGCGTATCGAAGCGGCGCCAAGACCCCATAGCCCGGGATCTGCTCCACGCCCGTCATCGGCTTCATATGGCTGAACTGGCCTGAAGCAGCGCCGAGATCGTTCGCCGAGAGAGCATCACGACCTTCAACGACTTCCGGGGCCGCAGGGCATGGAGAGAGACGTAATGAAGGCAGCATGGAAACCAATGCCATGCGGAAGACGCGCTTCTGCATTGCCCCTCGTCTGCCCCTATCCCTGATTGCAGCCGCTAAATCCGTTCACCCGAAAGGCGCAGGCACAGCATGTCGAGCTGATCCAGCGTCGAATAGCGCAAGGTCAGGGTCCCCGCCTGCCCGGTCGGCAAGTGGGTGATTTCGACCCGCAGGCCCAGGATATCCGCCAGATGCTCCTCAAGAGCGGCGATATCGGGGTCCTTCGCATAATTCGCGACGTCCACCGCGCGGATCGACCTGCCCGCGCTGCCGACCCGGCCATCGCGTACCAGCTTCTCGGTATCGCGCACCGAAAGCCCCTTGGTCTCGACGGTCCGCGCCAATGCCTCGCAATCCGGCGCGCCGATCAGCGCGCGCGCATGGCCCATGGACAGGCGCTGTTCGACGACGGCCTGCTGCACCACGTCCGGCAGATCCAGCAGGCGCATAAGGTTGGCGATGTGGCTGCGGGACTTGCCGACCAACCGGCCGAGTGCTTCCTGGCTGTGTCCGAATTCCGCGATCAGCTTGCGATAGGCTTCCGCCTCTTCGATGGGGTTCAGGTCTTCGCGCTGGATATTCTCGACCAGCGCGATTTCCAGCGTTTCCGCCTCGCTGAACTCGCGCACGATAGCGGGAATCCGGTGCAGCTGCGCCTTCTGCGCAGCACGCCAGCGCCGTTCGCCCGCAACGATCTGATAACCGCCGCCGAGCGGCCGCACGATGATCGGCTGGATCACCCCACGCTTGCTGATGCTGTCCGCCAACTCCTGCAGCGCGTCGGCATCGAAATGGCGGCGCGGCTGCTCGGGATGCGGCTTTATCAGCGCGACTTCGATATTCTGGATCGACTTGCCGCCCGATCCGTCATTGGCTGCCGGTGCCGGCGTGGATGCAACCGGGGCTTCCTGTGCGACATCACCCAGAAGCGCCGACAGCCCCCTGCCCAGCCCATGCGGCCGACGGACAGCTTTGGTGGCCTTGTCCCCTTCGCTCATGCGGCGATTTCCTGCACGGGAAGACGACCGATCAATTCACGCGCGAGCTGCATATAGGCTTCGGACCCCGAGCAACGATAATCATAGATGAGCGCCGGCACGCCATGGCTCGGCGCCTCGGAAAGCCGCACGTTGCGCGGGATGACGGTGTTGAATACGACATCGCCCAGGCAGGCGCGCACATCGTCGGCAACCTGGTCGGTCAGCCGGTTGCGGCGGTCATACATGGTGAGCGCAACGCCCATGATCGACAGGCCGGGATTGAACCGGCCCCGAATGCGATCGACGGTCTGCAGCAATTGCGACAGCCCCTCCAGCGCGAAAAATTCACACTGCAGCGGCACCAGCAACGCCTGCGCCGCAACCATCGCATTGATTGTGAGCAGGCCCAGCGAGGGCGGGCAGTCGATCAGGCAGATGTCCCAACTACCCTCCTGCCCGGCGTTGAGCGCAGCATCCAGCCTGTGGGTGCGCTCTTCATAGTCGATCAGCTCGATCTCCGCGCCGGAAAGATCCTGCGTCGCCGGGACAATATCCAGCTTGGGAATCCGCGTCGCGACAACGGCTTCGTCGAGGATGCAATCGCCAATCAGCAGGTCATAGCTGGATCGGCTGCGTTCCGCCTGGGAAATACCCAGGCCCGTGGACGCATTGCCCTGCGGGTCGAGGTCGATCAGCAGGGTGCGATGGCCGGTCGCTGCCAGCGCCGTGGCCACATTGATCGCGGTCGTGGTCTTGCCCACGCCACCCTTCTGGTTCGCAATCGCGATACGGATCATCGACGCCCACCCTTTTTGCTGCGTACCTGCCTGGCCACGACAATCGCGCTTTCGGCATCGGTGACGCTCTGTTCCACGTGAAACACACCGTGCCACGTCGGGTCGATGCTTTCCAATTCATTCTTCCAATTTCTGCCCTTCGGCAGCAGCCAAAGAGTCGATTCGTTGGAAAGATGCGCCGAACCGGAGAGAAGGCGCGGCATCGGCGCAAAGGCGCGCGCGGAAATCACGGCGGCCGGCTGATTGAGCACCAGCGTCTCGGCACGCCCTTCCCATAACCGTGCCTTGCTCAGGCCCAGTGCTTCGATAACGCGGGCGAGAAAATCGGTCCGCTTTTTCCGGGACTCTACCATCAGCACTGGCCATTCGCTGAGGATAGCGATGACGATTCCGGGCAAGCCAGCACCTGAGCCGAGATCCACCCAGAGCCCCTCCCCTTGCGCGGGTCCGGCCAGCGGCAACAGCTGCGCGCTATCGACGATATGCCGTGCCCAGACATGCGGCTTGGTCGATTCGGCGATAAGATTCTGCTGCGCCATCTCCGCGAAAAGGAGTGCGATATACGCCTCCAACCGCTCCGATGTTTCACGTGGAACAGTCAGATGCGCGGACAGCCAGTCCCTTGCTTCCTCCTCCGTCACGCGACGCGGCGCCGAACGTGGACGAGAATCGCTGCCACCGCGGCCGGCGTCACGCCCCTAATCCGAGATGCGGCCGCCAATGTCTCCGGCCGAGCGGCATCCAGTCGCTCGCGCATTTCCAGCGACAAGCCGCCGATTGCCCCATAGTCGATCGACGCCGGAATCCGTACCGCTTCATTGTGGCGCATATCACGTAGCTCGGCCGCCTGCCGTTCCAGATAGGGCGCATAGCGCGCATCCTCCAGAACCTCAGCCCTTAGATCATCGTCGACGACGGCCAGGGTCGGTGCGAACTCGCCGAGCAGGGATTCCGATATTTCGGGAAAGCGTGCCCACTCGAACAGACTGCGCCGAACGCCATCCTGACGGACGGTCGCGCCGGCCTTTGCCATTTCCGCCGTCGAAAAACTCCGTGCAAGTTCCGCTTTGATCGACTCTCGCTGGGAACAGCGCGATGCCCACCACCGTTTCCTGACGTCTCCGATCAGCCCATGACGATGGCCCAGATCGGTCAACCGCGTCCCGGCATTGTCCGCCCGCAAGCTGAGCCGATATTCCGCGCGCGCCGTCAGCATGCGATAGGGCTCAGTGACGCCCTGAAGCACCAGGTCATCGATCATGACGCCAATATAGCTGCTCCCGCGATCCAGAAGCAGCGGCGCACGATCCAAGGCATTGGCCGCCGCATTGGCGCCAGCGACCAAGCCCTGGGCTGCTGCTTCCTCATAGCCGGTCGTCCCGTTGATCTGACCCGCGCAGAACAGACCCGGCATCGCCGCCAGTTCCAAGGTCATGCTCAGCGCGCGCGGATCGACATGGTCATATTCGACGGCATAGCCCGGCATGGCGATCTCGGCCCGCTCAAGTCCCGCAATGGAGCGCACCATCGCCAGCTGGACATCCGTCGGTAGCGAGGTGCTGATCCCATTGGGATAGACGAGCGCATCGTCGAGCCCTTCGGGTTCGAGGAATATCTGATGTCCCTCTCGGTCGCCGAAGCGGATGACCTTGTCCTCGATCGACGGGCAATAGCGCGGCCCGCGTCCTTCGATCGCGCCGCTGAACAGCGGCGAGCGGCTCATCCCCTCGCGGATGATCGCATGGGTCCGGTCATTCGTCCGGGTGATGGCGCAGGCGAGTTGCGGAAGCTGCCGTGCCGATGTCAGCGACGACATGGTCCAGTGCCCGCAATCGGAGGGCTGCTCTTCCAGCCTTGCCCAGTCGATCGTCCGACCATCTATGCGCGGCGGCGTCCCCGTCTTGAGCCGGGCCATCGGCAGGCCGAGGTCGCGAAGCTGCTCGGCCATCAGGCTGGACGCCCGCTCGCCGACCCGGCCGCCGATCTCCCTGTCCTCGCCGCGGAACAGGCGGCCACCGAGGAAGGTGCCGGTCGCGAGCACGACCGAGCGGGCATGAAGGATGCTGCCGTCCGAGAGCAGCACGCCGACGGCCGCACCCTGTTCCACGTGGAGCGCCGCAGCCTCGCCTTCGACGATCTGGAGATTCGGGGTTGCGTCGAGCAGCCGATGGATCGCCGCGCGATAGCGCTTGCGGTCGGCCTGGACGCGCGGTCCCTGAACGGCGGTGCCCTTACTCGCGTTGAGCATGCGGTGGTGAATCGCGGCGGCATCCGCGGCTTGCGCGATCAAGCCGTCCAGCGCGTCGACTTCCCGGACCAAATGGCCTTTACCGAGTCCGCCAATGGCAGGGTTACAGGACATCGCGCCGACCGTCTCGCGAGAGAAGGTGAGCAGCGCCGTCGACGCGCCCATGCGCGCCGCCGCAGCAGCCGCTTCGCAGCCGGCATGGCCGCCGCCCACCACGATCACATCATATCTTGTGTGCATGCGCCGCTCTTACGGGATTTGCACTGACCGGTCAAAGCACTGTTCCACGTGGAACAGTCTTGCACTCACTTGCCGATGCAGAAATTTCCGAACAAGGCATCGAGCATCGCTTCCGTGCCCGACCGCCCCGTCAGCGCGTCAATCGCACCGCGCGCGGCTCGGAGCCCCTCGGCGACGATCAGCATATCGTCGGCATGATTCAGGGTCTCGTCGAGCGCAGCGATCATCGCGCCCACCGCCTCACGCTGGCGCGCATGGAGGGCATAGTCCCCCTCCCCCGGCAACAACGTCGCCGCCATCTTTATCAGCAGGTGGCGAAGACTGTTCATCCCCTCGCCGCTCACGGCCGACAGGCAGAGGTCGGCGCCCGCACCATCGAAGCCCGGATCATCCATGCGCGGCGCTATCCGTACGGCGCCTTCTGGCGCCTCATCGGGCTTACCAAGCCAAAGAAGGATATCGGCAGCCGCGATCGCTTCGGCCGCGCGGTCGATCCCGATCGCCTCGATCACATCCGTCGTCTCGGCCCGCAGCCCAGCCGTGTCAGTTAACAGGAAGGCGGTTCCGCCGATCGCCACCGGCACCTCGATCCGGTCGCGGGTGGTACCAGCGATCGGCGATACGATCGCGGCATCCCGTTCGGCAAGCGCGTTGAGCAGGGTAGACTTGCCGACATTGGGCGGGCCGGCGAGCACGACCCGAATGCCGTCGCGCAGTCGTTCGGCATGCGGTCGCCCAGATTCCGACGCGACTGATTCTCGCAAGCTGCGTATCTGCGCGACGATCTGCGCTTCAATCCCCTCCCCCGGCACGTCGTCCTCGTCGGAGAAATCGAGCGCCGCTTCCGTCAGCGCAGAGAGGCGAAGCAACTGCGCTTCCCACAGAGCGACCTGCCGGGAAAAGCCGCCCTCCGCCATGGCCAGCGCCGCGCGCCGCTGGCTCTCCGTCTCGGCCATCAGCAGATCCGCCAGGCCCTCCGCCGCGTTCAGGTCCATCCGCCCATTCTCGAACGCGCGCCGGGTGAACTCCCCCGGCTGCGCCAGCCGTAATCCCGGCAGTCGCTCAAGCGCGGACAGGATCGCGGCGATCACCGCCCTGCCGCCATGGCAATGGAATTCCGCCAGATCCTCGCCCGTCGCCGTGCGCGGACCAGGAAACCACAGCAATAGCGCGCGGTCGATCTGCTCGCCATTTACCGGATCATGCAAGGCGGCAAGACTGGCCTGGCGCGGCGCCGGTACACGGCCCGAGAGCGCCTGCAGCGCCGCCCTTGCCTGCGGCCCGCTGACCCGGACGATACCGATGGCGGCCGGTGGCTGGCCGCCAGAGGACGCGAAGATCGTATCCAGAACTAAATACCTGATTATCAGTCTTTTTTCGACGATCCTGTGGCCCCGGCAAGGCCTATGTCCATCATCTGCTTGAACAGGTTGATACCAGTCTCACCCATGGGCGAAAAGCTGCGGATCAGGTTCTGCATCTGGTCCAGGCTCACCTGCCCGTTCATGCTCTCCAGCATCGTCTGCACATATTTGTCATGAATGGGTGATAGATCAGGCAAGCCCAGAAAGCCGCGTGCCTCTTCGGGCGTGCATTCGACATTGACGGTAATCTTCATGGGTCTTTCCTTCCCGCCAGAGCGGCTTTGACCCTTCATGCCGCATGGCGCAGGCAAATGCCAGTCTTGGGCAAATCGCCGCGAAACGAGCCGCATAGCAGTACACCCCTCTCCCCGCTTTCGTCCGGCAGCCAGCCATGGCATAGCCGGGACATCAGCATTCCACGACCGATCAGGAGCAAGACGATGGGTGAATTCACCGCCATCACCACCTTCGAAGGCGACGGCGCCTTCGATGCCTATGTCGCAACGCCGGCAGCCCCACCCAAGGCCGCGATCATCGTGATCCAGGAAATCTTCGGCGTGAATCCCGGCATCCGCAGCAAGTGCGAAACATGGGCGGCGGCAGGCTATCTTGCCGTCGCGCCCGACCTGTTCTGGCGCAGCGCCCCGCATATCGAGCTGGACGCGGACGTTCCCGAGGAAATGCAGCGCGCCTTCGGTCTTTATGGCGAATTCGACCAGGACCAGGGCATCCGCGACATCGAAGCGACGATCAAGGCCGTGCGCGCCATGCTGCCCGAAGGCGGCAAGATCGGCTGCGTGGGCTATTGCCTGGGCGGGCGGCTGGCCTTCATGTCCGCCTGCCGGACCGATGGCGATGCCTTTGTCGGCTATTATGGCGTCGGCATCGACGGGCTGCTCGGCGAACAGCATGCCATCGGCAAGCCGACCATGCTGCACATCCCCACGGCAGACGGGTTCGTTTCGCCAGAGACCCAGAAGGCGATGCATGAGGGGTTGAAGGACAACCGCCATGTGACGCTGCATGACTATGAAGGGCTGGACCACGGCTTTGCGGTCGAAAGCGGCAATCGCCGCAATGATGCCGCGGCAAAGCTGGCGGATGGCCGCACGGCCGAGTTCTTCGCCGCCGCACTGCTTTGAGTGCCCTCATGAGCGCGGAGACGCATGAAGGCTGGCGGCTGATCGTCAGGACGCCGGGCGGACCGGAAGCGATCGAGCGGGAGCGCTTTGCCCTCCCCTCGCCCGGCCCCGGCCAGCTGTTGGTGGCGCAGGAGGCGATCGGCCTCAACTTCATCGACACCTATTATCGCTCCGGCCTGTACCCGGCCGATCTGCCCTTCACCTTGGGGTCGGAAGGCGCAGGCCATGTCATCGCGGTTGGCAGCGATGTCACTGGCTTTGCGGTCGGTGACCGTGTGGGCTGCGCCAGCGGCCTTGGCGCCTATGCCAGCCATCGCATCGTCGCGGCGGACCGCGCCGTGCATATTCCCGATGGCGTCAGCCTGGACGATGCCGCCGCGATGATGCTGAAGGGCATGACCGCCTGTTACCTGGCCGAAGACACGATCGCGCTGGCGGCAGGACAGGTCGCGCTTGTCCATGCCGCGGCCGGCGGCGTCGGCTCGGTGTTGGTGCCGTGGCTGATGGACAAGGGCGTGACCGTGATCGCCCATAGCGGCTCTGCAGAGAAGGCCGCGACGGTGAAG
This sequence comes from Sphingobium arseniciresistens, assembly GCA_029167225.1. Lineage (GTDB taxonomy): Bacteria > Pseudomonadota > Alphaproteobacteria > Sphingomonadales > Sphingomonadaceae > Sphingobium > Sphingobium arseniciresistens. Next base: position 174,484 of record JARFNK010000005.1, on the reverse strand, counting down.
GCCGACCACAGCCTTCATGGCCCGTTCGATGCGCTGGCGGCCACCGTGCGCGACCTGACGGGCGGCAGGGGCGTGGATGTCGTCTATGACGGTGTCGGCAAGGATAGCTGGTCCGCCTCGCTGGCGTGCCTGAAACGACGGGGACTGATGGCGAGCTTCGGCAATGCCTCCGGAGCAGTGCCGCCTGTCAGCCTGCTGGACCTGAGCCGGGGCGGCTCACTCTATGTCACGCGGCCTACCCTCTTCGATTATATCGCCACGCCGGAAGAGCTGGCGCATACCGCCGGTCGCCTGTTCGACCGCATGGAACGCGGCGTCGTGAAGGCCGTGATCGGCCAGCGCTTCGCCCTTGCCGATGCCGCCGACGCGCATCGCGCGCTGGAAGGGCGGAAGACGACGGGATCGACCATCCTGATCCCATGAAAACGGGCGGCGCGCTGATGGTTCAATGCGGCGCGCCGCTGCTTTCGATCTCGGCCAGCACGAACGCGATCCGTTCTTCGACCGGCGCTTTCGGCAGCACGACTGGCGTATAGCCCAGTTCGCCATAGACCAGCCGCATCATCTCATAAGTACGGATCGCTTCGGCGAGATCCTGTCGCCGCTCGCTGTCCTGCCCGTAGATTTCCGGCCATGGCGGGGCGAGGAAGACACCGTCGTCATAGCGCAGATCAAGGCAATCGCGCGTAATTTCTGCGGAAACAGGCAAATTCGACAGGCGGCGATAGCCGATGACGTCCGGCAGTCCGCGATCGAAGAATGTGGGCTGACTGCCCCCACGCGCGCCAAGAAGCGCGTCGCGATCTGCCGCTTCCATCGCACGCGCATAGGCTTCGGCATCGTTCCACGGCAGCGCAAAGCCAGCGCATGCCATCTGTGCCCGAATGATTGCCCGGCCGGATTCAGGAACAGTTCGATGGCCAAGCCGGCCCAACGCTTCGATCAGGGTCGATTTGCCCGATCCGGGCCCACCGGTGACGACATGAAGGCTCATGTCATCATCCGGCCCAATCAGGCAAACAGCGTCAGGATACCGACATTGTGATCCACGATGCCCTCGTAGATCATCTTCACCGCGACATAGACTATCACGGCGAGGCCGATATAGGCGATCCAGCGGAAGCGCTCGATATATTTGGCGATGATGTTCGCCGCGATGCCCATCAGCGCGACCGACAGGATCAGGCCGATGATGAGGATGCCCGGATGGTCGCGGGCTGCGCCGGCGACCGCGAGCACATTGTCGAGGCTCATGGAGACGTCGGCGACGGCAACCGCCCAGGCAGCCGCGGCAAAGCTCTTGGCAGGGCGCAGGCCGGAAATATCGTCGTCGCTGGTGTCGCCAGGCGTGTCCCCGCCCCGCTTGGGATGCAGTTCGCGCCACATCTTCCAGCTGACCCACAGCAGCAGCAGGCCACCGGCAAGGATCAGCCCGACAATCTGCATCAGCTGGCTGACGATCAACGCGAACCCGATGCGAAGCACCAGAGCGGCGATGATGCCGATCATGATGACTCTCTTGCGCTGCGCCGCGGGCAGGCCAGCCGCCAGCGCGCCGACCACGATCGCATTGTCGCCGGCCAGCAGCACGTCGATCATCAGCACCTGGCCGAAGGCGGCAAGCGCGCTGGGCGACCCGATATTCGAGAAGTCGGTGACGATATGGTCCCAGACCGTCCCAAGGGAAAGCGGCGCTGCGGAAGCGGCAGCGGAGATGAGCATATCCAGCATGTCGGCCTAACGTCGCAGCAGTTTACTGGTTCATCGAGTCGAAGAAATCCTCGTTGGTCTTGGAGTCCTTCATCTTGTCGAGCAGGAACTCCATCGCGTCGATCGTCCCCATCTGCATGAGGATGCGGCGCAGGACCCACATCTTGGAGAGCTTGGCCTTGTCGACCAGCAGTTCTTCCTTGCGGGTGCCGGACTTGCCGACATCCAGCGCCGGGAAGATGCGCTTGTCCGCGACCTTGCGGTCGAGCACGATTTCCGAGTTGCCGGTGCCCTTGAACTCTTCGAAGATCACCTCGTCCATGCGGCTGCCGGTGTCGATCAGCGCGGTCGCGATGATGGAGAGCGAGCCGCCCTCCTCGATGTTGCGCGCGGCGCCGAAGAAGCGCTTGGGACGCTGCAGGGCGTTGGCGTCGACACCGCCGGTCAGCACCTTGCCCGACGAGGGAACAACGGTGTTGTAGGCGCGGCCGAGGCGGGTGATGGAATCGAGCAGGATGACGACATCCTTCTTGTGCTCGACCAGCCGCTTGGCCTTCTCGATCACCATTTCGGCGACCTGGACGTGACGCTGCGCGGGTTCGTCGAAGGTCGAGGAGACGACCTCGCCCTTCACGCTGCGCTGCATGTCCGTGACTTCTTCCGGGCGCTCGTCGATGAGCAGCACGATCAGGAAGACTTCCGGGTGATTGTCCGTGATCGCCTTGGCGATGTTCTGCAGCATCACCGTCTTGCCGACGCGGGGCGGGGCGACGATCAGCGTGCGCTGGCCCTTGCCCTGCGGGCTGATGATGTCGATGACGCGGGCCGACTTGTCCTTGACCGTGGGGTCGACGGTGTCGAGCACCAGCTTCTGCTCAGGGTAGAGCGGGGTCAGGTTGTCGAAATTGACCCGGTGGCGCACCGCGTCGGGATCGTCGAAATTGACCGAGTTGAGCTTGGTCAGGGCAAAATAGCGCTCGCCATCCTTGGGCGCGCGGATTTCGCCTTCCACCGTGTCACCGGTGCGCAGGCCGAACTTGCGGACCTGATTGGGCGAGACATAGATGTCGTCCGGGCCGGCGAGGAAGTTCGCCTGCGGGCTGCGCAGGAAGCCGAAACCATCGGGCAGCACTTCGATCGTGCCCTCGCCCATGATCTGCTCGCCATTCTCGGCCTCGGCCTTGAGGATGGCGAACATGAGATCCTGCTTGCGCAGCGTCGACGCGCCCTCGACACCCAATTCCTCCGCCATGGAGACGAGTTCGGCAGGCGCGTTTTTCTTAAGGTCCTTGAGGTGCATCCGCGATGGTCCGGGAAAAAGATTTGAAAATGAAAGGGGCTGTTTTGACGTCAGATCGGCGCCGGCCCGACAGGCGCGCGCGCCATCGACAAGGAAGGCTCGGGAATCGTTAGGCCCCGGCCGTGGTCAAGTCAAGCTGGCGTGACGGCGTAACGCTTCAGAATGGACGGACGATCACCAGAATCACGACCAGAGTCACCAGGATGCCGGGCACCTCGTTCAAAAGGCGCAGCTTCTTGTCGCTGAACGGCCGCTCGCCGCGCGCGAGCTTCTTCATGTAGCCGCTGATCCAGCCATGATAGCCCGAAAGCACCAGCACCAGCAGGAATTTCAGGTGGAACCAGCCCTGCGACCACGCGCCGATCTCCACCATCAGCATCAGGCCGAAGATCCATACGAGCGTTAGCGAGGGGTTGAGGATGATCTTCAGCAGCTTGCGCTCCCGGTCGATCCATTTGCGGTCCTCGTCCGATCCCGGCGTGGTTTCCTGATGATAGACGAAGAAGCGCGGCATCATGAACAGCCCGGCCATCAGGAAGATGACGAAGATGACATGGGCGGCCTTCACCCAGAGATAGGCATTTCCCAGAAATGGCATGGATCAGGCTCCCCGCACCAATGTAATCAGCGCTTCGACATGTTCAATCGGGGTGTCGGGCAGAATCCCGTGGCCCAGGTTGAAGATATGCGGCCGGCCGGCAAGGCCACCGCGAATATCCGCCACGGCGCTGCGCACCGCCTCGCCGCCGGCGATCAGCGCCAGCGGATCGAGATTGCCCTGCACCGGCATGCCGGCGGGAAGCGTGGCATTGGCCCAATAGGGATCGATCGTCTCGTCAAGGCCGACCGCGTCCACGCCCGTCTGCCGCGCATAATCGGCGAGCTTGGCGCCGGCGCCCTTGGGAAAGCCGATCAGCGGCACATCGGGATGCAGCGCCTTCAGCCGTTCCACGATGGCCTTGTTGGGCGCGATCACCCAGCGGTCGAACTCGCGCGGGGCAAGGCTGCCAGCCCAGCTGTCGAACAGCTGCACGGCCTCCACGCCGGCCTCGATCTGGCCTGAGACATAGGTGACGGTTGTATCGACGATGGCGTCGATGATCGCCTGGAACTTTACCGGATCGCGATAGGCGAGGCGACGGGCCGCCCCCTGATCCTTGCTGCCCTGTCCCGCCACCATATAGGTCGCGATCGTCCAGGGGCTGCCCGCAAAGCCCAGGAAGGTCACAGCGGGGTCGAGCGCGGCCTTCACCTGCCGCACCGTCTCGTAGATCGCCTCGAAGCGGGTAAAATCGGGTTTCAGCGCCGCGAGATCATGATCGGCGAGAATCGGTGCCAGGCGCGGGCCTTCCCCGGTTTCGAACCACAGATCCTGTCCCATCGCATAGGGCACGATGAGGATGTCGGAAAAGAGGATGGCGCCGTCGAACCCGAAGCGGCGCAGCGGCTGGAGAGTCACCTCGGCCGCGGCCGCGCTGTCATAGACCAGCTCAAGGAATCCGCCCTTTTCGGCCCGCAGCGCGCGATATTCCGGCAGATAGCGGCCGGCCTGGCGCATCAGCCACATCGGCGACACATCGGGAATCTCGCCCCGCAATACCGCGAGAAGAGGCTTGTTCCTGCCAAGCCCCGCGGCGCTGGCCCCAGGGGTTGCGCGGTCCATTTCGGTCAGCCGGTCGATCCCACTCATAAAATTAAGACTTTATTAAAAGGTTGTTGAGAGTTGTTGGTCGGTTGGCAGCGGGGTTTATGCATTGTGCCCGCATTTGCCAACAGATTGACTCATGGGATTCAAGGATTCCGTCATGAGTCATTCCGCTTATCCACATTACCCACAGGCTGTGGGTGAAATTGTGCCCATGTGTGCGACCTGTGGATGAATCGTCCGGCAGCGTGGGTTGAATCGCCCTGAAACTTATCCACCATTCTGTCCCTTGCTTTATCCACAGTAGATCCACAGAACGGTCCTCATGACCCGGCTCCACCTTCATCTCCTGTCCGACTCCACCGGCGAAACGCTGGAAAACATCGCCAAGGCGGGCATCGCCCAGTTCGAAAATGTCGAGGCGATCCGCCATTTCTGGCCGATGGTGCGCTCCGACGTGCATCTTGACCGGATCATGCAGGAAATCGCGCAGCATCCCGGGCTGGTGCTGTTCACGCTTTCCAATCCGCTGCTGCGGCGCAATCTGGAAAATCGCTGCCGGGCGCTCGGCCTGCCGCATGTCGCCGCGCTGGACGCGGTGACGGACGCGATGTCGAACATCCTGGGCCAGGAAACCCGCAACCGGCCCGGCCGCAAACATATTCTGGACGAGGCCTATTTCGCGCGGATCGAGGCGATCCAGTTCACCATCGCGCATGACGACGGTGTCGCGCACGAGAATTGGGAGGAGGCGGATATTCTGCTCGCGGGCGTATCGCGCGCATCGAAGACGCCGACCTCCATCTACCTCGCCAATCGCGGTTACAAGACGGCGAATATTCCGCTGGTGCCCGAATCGCCGCCGCCCGACAGCCTTTATCGCCTGAAGCATCCGATGATCGTCGGCCTGACGATCAGCCCGGAACGGCTGGTGCAGGTGCGCCGCAACCGCCTCCTCTCGCTCAACCAGGCGCCGGAAACGGCCTATGTCGACCTGGAGCGGGTGCAGGCCGAAGTGGCCTTCGCGCGGCGACTCTTTGCCGACAATGACTGGCCGGTGATCGACATGACCCGCCGGTCGATCGAGGAAGCGGCGGCTGCGATCATCAACATCTTCCATGAGCGCGTGCTTGGCGCCAGCGCGGGCAGCATCGGCCCCACGGAAAGCGGCATCACACGATGACCCTGATTCTCGCGTCGCAAAGCGCCAGCCGCCGGGCGATACTCGCGGCCGCCGGCGTGCCGTTCGAGGCGGTCTCCCCCGGCGTCGACGAGGAAAGCGCGAAGGAGGCGCTGCGCGCCGAGGGACTGGATGCCCGCGCGTTGGCCGATGCGCTCGCCGAACTGAAGGCGATCAAGCTCTCGCGCCGGGCGCCGGGCGACCTGGTGCTCGGCTGCGACCAGACGCTGGCGCTGGACGACGGCACGATGATCGACAAGGCAGTCGACCGTGCGGATGCCGAGCGAATCCTGCGCCTGCTCTCCGGCCAGACTCACAGGTTACACAGCGCGGCCGTGATCGCGCAGGGCGGGACGCCGATCTGGCGCCATATCGAGCGGGTGAAGATGACCGTCCGGCCGCTGTCAGAGGATTTCATTTCCGCCTATCTGGATGGCGACTGGGAGGAATGCCGATGGTGCGTGGGCTGCTACAGGATCGAAGGGCCGGGCGCGCAGCTGTTCAGCAGGATCGAGGGCAGCCAGTTCGCGATTCAGGGCCTGCCGCTGTTGCCGCTGCTTGACTTCCTGCGCCTGCGCGGTGTTTTGGCCGCATGACCGACACGATCAAGAATGCGCCCAAAGCCGGCGGTGGCCTTCCCTATGCGGAGGTGATCGGCGACCCGATCAGCCACAGCAAATCGCCGATGATCCACAATTTCTGGCTGGAAAAGCTCCAGATCGAAGCGGAATATCGCAAGACCCATGTGACGGCGGAAGGACTTGCCGCCTATTTCCTGCAGCGTCGGGCCGACCCGGATTGGCTGGGATGCAACGTCACCATACCGCACAAGATCGCGGTGATGGACTTTACCGACGATCCCGGCGGCGTGCGTGCGCGGATCGGCGCCATGAACACCATCGCCTGCGAAACCGGCCGGCCGCTGGTGGGCACCAACACCGATGCGGGCGGTTTCCTGCAGCCGCTGATCCGAGAGAAATGGCGCGGCGAACATGCCGTGCTGATCGGTGCGGGCGGCGCGACGCGGGCGATCCTGTTCGCGCTCGCGACGTTCGGCGTGCCGCGTATCACTATCGTCGCCCGCAACATCGCAAAGGGTCAGGACCTGCTCGACCATGCGGGCGTGAAGGGTGATGTGATCGGGCTGGGCGATCCGCTTCCCGCCGCCGACCTGCTGGTCAACAGCAGCCCGCTGGGCATGGAGGGGCAGCCTCCGCTGGAGATCGACCTTGCGCCGTTGGTGCCCGGCGCGACCGTCTATGACATCGTCTATGCGCCGCTGGAAACGCCGCTGCTGGCGCAGGCGCGTGCCCTGGGGTTGAAGACCATCGACGGCCTGGAAATGCTGATCGGCCAGGCGGCGCTCGCCTTCGACATCTTTTTCGATGCGGAGGCCCCGCGCGAGCATGATGCGGAGCTGCGCGCACTCCTGACAGCATGAAGCTGCGTCATGAAGCCGCGTAATGTCTGGGGGCTGACCGGGTCGATCGGCATGGGGAAGTCTGCCGTGGCCGCTATGCTGCGCGTGCTGCGCGTGCCGGTGTTCGATGCCGACGCGGAGGTCCATCGCCTGCAGGGGCCGGGCGGCGCGCTGCTCACCGCCATCGAGGCACGGTTTCCCGGCACGACCGGAGCGGCCGGCGTGGACCGGGCGAAGCTGGGCGCCGCAGTGTTCGACAAGCCGCATGAACTGCGCGCGCTGGAGCGGATCGTCCATCCGGCGGTCCATACCGCGCGCCGCACCTTCCTGCGCCGCAACCGGGCAAGGCCGCTGGTGGTGCTCGATATCCCGCTGCTGTTCGAGCATCATGGCGAGCGCTGCCTGGCCGGCGTCATCGTGGTGTCCGCGCCGCAATGGAAGCAGCGTCGGCGGGTGCTGGCACGGCCCGGGATGAGCGAGGCGAAATTCCGCCATATCCGCCATTTGCAGACGCCCGATGCTGAAAAGCGTCGGCGCGCCACCTATATCGTCGATACAGGCGGCAGCTTCGATCGCACGCGGGGGCAGATTCGTATGCTCGTCGCTTGCCTTCGCGGCAAAGCGCGCCGATAACGTAGATCAAGAGTCGGAAGAGGCGATGCGCGAGATCATCTTCGACACCGAGACCACGGGATTCGATCCTGCAACGGGCGACCGGATGGTCGAAATCGGCTGCATAGAGCTTATCAATCGTGTGCCGAGCGGCAGCACGTTCCACGCCTATTATAATCCGCAGCGGGCAATGCCTTCGGCGGCCGAGGCGGTCCATGGCCTGTCGGACCTGTTCCTGAGCGACAAGGGCCTGTTCGCCGACGGCGTTCATGAGCTGATGGCGTTTCTGGGTGACAGCCCGCTGGTCGCCCACAACGCCAAGTTCGACTTCGGATTCCTCAATCACGAGCTGAAGCTGTGCGGGCTGGAGCCGGTGTCGATGGACCGGATGATCGACACCGTGGCGATCGCGCGGCAAATGCACCCCGGCGCCAAGCATAGCCTGGATGCGCTGTGCTCCCGCTATGGCATCGACCGCAGCCACCGCGTGAAGCATGGCGCGCTGCTCGACGCGGAATTGCTCGCCCAGCTTTATATCGAGCTGCGCGGCGGCCGGCAGATCGGCCTGACACTCGCAACCATCGAAGAGGAACAAGAGGAAAGGCAACCGGACGCGCTTGTCATGCAGGCAGCGCGGCCTGTTCGCCCCGCACGGCCACACCAGGCCAGTGCGCAGGAGCTGGAGCGGCACAGGGCGTTCGTCGCAGCGCTGGACCGGCCGCTCTGGCTTGACGGGGTTCAACCGGCCTGACCGGGGAACTCCTGATTACCGGCAGGCGTCCTCCCAGGGATAGAGGCCGGCAAAAGCAAAGGAGAAGGCACTATGGATATTCGTGTTTCCGGGCATCAGGTCGACACGGGCGACGCGCTCAAGCAGCATGTCTGGACCCGACTGGAGGCGGTGGCCGAGAAATATTTCTCCCGCGCGATTTCCGCGCAGGTGACCTTCCGGCCGGCTCCGCATGGCGCATTTCATTGTGATATCATCTGCCATGTGATGACCGGCCTTATCCTGAAAGGCGCGGGCGAGGCGCAGGAAGCGCATCCGGCCTTCGACCAGGCGGCCGACCGCATCGAAAAACAGCTGCGCCGTTACATGCGCCGGTTGAAGGATCGCCACACGCAGGCAGCCGCGGCAGAAGCCGTGCGCCAGGGCCATGACAGTGGCAATGGCATTGCGGCAAACGGCTTTTCCTTCGAGGATGTCGATGATGCCGGCTACACCGTGTTCGCCTCGCGGATTGATGAGGAGGAACCGGCCGAAGCCCCGCTGATCGTGGCGGAAACCCGCGTCGACATCCCGCAGGCGTCGGTTTCCGATGCGGTGATGATGCTGGACCTGCGCAACACCAACGCATTGCTGTTCGTCAATGCCGGTACGTCTGCCTACAACATGGTCTATCGCCGTCACGACGGGACGATCGGCTGGGTCGAACCGCGGGTCTGAGAAGGGCGATATTCTTGCGGATGGAGGGCGCCTGTCGGGCGCTTTCCATCTGCGGCCTTCCGTCCCTTGCCGTGGCAAGGCCGTTGACCTTGCGCTGTTCCAGTTCTATTGGCCCGGCCTTTAGATGGTCCCCTTGCGGGAGCTTGCGCCGAACATGCCGGATCGTCCGGGCGGCGGCCACCAGAGTACGACATGACAGATTTCAACGATCTCATCGTACCGGAAGCCCTCACCACGGGGCTGACGGTCAGCGGCAAGAAGCAGCTATTCCAGAAGATCGCCGATCTCGCGGCGAAGGCCTATGGCCTCGACGCAGCGCTGATCTACGAGCGGTTGATGGACCGCGAGAAGCTCGGCTCCACCGGCTTTGGCGGCGGTGTCGCCATTCCCCATGCCAAGATCGAGGGGCTGGACAAGGTCCGCGCGCTGACCGTTCTGCTGGATCAGCCGATCGCGTTCGAGGCGGTCGACGAGGCGCCGGTGGACGTGATCTTCGCGCTGCTCTCCCCCGTGGACAGCGGCGCCGAGCACCTGAAGACGCTGGCGCGGGTTTCGCGCTATCTGCGCAACGAGAACCAGCTTGCCCGCCTGCGTGGCGTGGGATCGGACGAGGCGCTCTACGCCCTGCTCTCCGGCAACGAAGCGCGTGACGCTGCCTGAAGACGGCGCGAGGCCTGACGGTCCCCCGCCCAGCGGCGAGGAGGCGCATTTCCGTGCGCTGGAACAGCTTTACCGCTCGGCCCCGATCAATCGGCTGTTTCCCTCCCGGCTGACGATTCCGGCAGCCGGGGTATCGCGCATCGACTTCGACGTGGACGCGCGCGTCCACCATGCCGCCGGGGCGGCACATGGCACCATCTATTTCAAGATGCTGGACGATGCCGCATTCTACGCGGCCAACAGCCTGGTGACGGACCGATTCCTGCTGACCACCAGCTTCAACCTGCTGTTCACGCGCCCGATCCGCAATGGCCCGATCCGTGCGGAGGGACGATGGATCAACGGTCGCCGCCGGGTCTATGTCGCCGAGGCGAGTCTGATCGATTCGGACGGTGAAGAGGTCGGGCGCGGCACGGGTACCTTCATGCGGTCGCAATTTCCGCTGACGGATCTTCCGGGCTATGGCGCGCCGCAGCCCAATGCTTCGTCCGACGCCGGGGAATGAACGAACGGCTTGCCAGCCACATGCTGATCGGGGCGCTCATCCGGCGCGCCCAGGACGCCGGCGGCTTTGCCATGGTGCTGCGCAAGGGTGATGCGACGAGCGGCGCGATTCTGATCCAATGCCTTGAAAAAGGGCGTGAAACACAGCTGGTGGAACGGGTGCCCGACTATGAGGGGGGCTATCGGCTGATGCCCTGCGGCCCCGATTCCGAGGCAGATGCGCAGGAACGCGCACAATATCTTGAGCGTCGGCGGCGCACCGACCCCGATCTGTGGGTGATTGAACTCGACATCCCGGAAGCGGAACGGTTCGCCGCTGAAACGATTTGCTGAACGTTGACTTAAAACTTTGCCCCAGCCATAGGCCCCCGCAGCCTAACGCGCAGGTTACCGAAAAACGCCCAGGGGGGATGATCGGCAAACACGCAGACGGGGGGCGGGCGGAAGACAAGAATATAAGAGGATGCGTCTTCCCTGTCCGACCCACCGCATGAACTTGGGACGTAATGAGTTTTCGTTTGAAGGTCGCGACCGTGACCGCCCTTACATTATCGGTTCTCGCCGCTGCCATGGCGACCGATGCTTCCTTCGCTTCCGGTAACAACGCCGGTTCGACAGAAACGATCCCGACCGTAGTCGCAGCGCCGCAGAGCCAGGCGCGCCCGGTCGCAGATGCTCAGGACGTGCGCTTCGCCGCCCGGAGCGAGATCGTTCAGCCTCTCGAGGCTCCAGCGGCGACCAACGCCGATCTGGTCATCAATCTTCAGTCCGCAAACCGTGCAGGCAGCCTCGCCGAACTCGTCGAGGATCAGGCTGTGCCGACAGATGTGGACGGCGACATGCGCTGCCTGGCCGGCGCGGTCTATTTCGAATCCAAGGGCGAGAGCCTGGAAGGGCAGCTCGCCGTTGCCCGCGTCATCATCAACCGCGCGCAGTCGGGCCGCTTCGCCAGCAGCCTGTGCGGCGTCGTCTATCAGCGCGGGCAGTTCAGCTTCGTGCGCAACCACGACATTCCGCCGGTGCGGGAATCCAGCCGCGACTGGCGCGAAGCGGTCGCCATCGCGCAGATCGCGATGCAGGACAGCTGGGAAAGCCCGGCCGAGGGTGCGCTCTATTTCCACGCCCGCCGCGTATCGCCGGGCTGGGGCAAGCCCCGCCTTGCCTCCATCGACAATCATATCTTCTATCGCTGATCCTTCAGCAGGAACGGAAAATCGGGCCGCTGGTCATATGACCGCGCGGCCCTTTTCTTTGTTCCCGTCCTGTTCTATTGATTCGCCATGGCCACGAACGGGAATCAGGCGGTCGACGCCATGCAGGGAAGCGATGCAGCGGCATCGCCCGGCGACTGCTCACCGCTGACGGATGGCACGGCGATGGCGGTGGCACGGGGAATCCTCCGCCTGTTTCGCCGGCACGACATTTTCGGCGTGCTGGAAGCGCCGCTGCCCAATGGGCGCCGGGCGGACATCATGGCCATCGATGCCTCGGGCCATCTTGTGATCGTGGAGATCAAGTGCAGCCGCGCGGACCTGCTCGGGGACATGAAATGGCCCGACTATTATGAATATTGCGACCGCTTCTATTGGGGCGTGCCGGCGGGTTTCGACCTTTCGCCCTTTGAGGGCGAGGCGCTGTGGCCGGCGCGGTCTGGCCTCATCGTCGCCGACCGCTATGATGCGGAGATCCTGCGCCCTGCCCCTACCGAGCCGCTTGCGGCCGCGCGCCGCAAGGCGGAGGTGCTGCGATTCGCCCGCCGGGCAGCACGCAGGCTGACGGCGATCGCTGACCCGGAGACCGGCGAAGAGCCGTCCATCTGACAGACACGTTCACGCAGGGTCATTCGACGCTGCGTAAACCGGTAAGCCTTAAAATGATGGGCCCTGTACCGGCGCCTTGGCTTCAGTTGCCGTCTTCGCGGACGAAAGGGCGTCCAGCAGGCCCGGCGTGCGGGAATCGCGCTGCGCATATTCGCGGGCGGACATGCCGGCGATGCTGTCGCGCTTGTCGGCATTGGCGCCCTGCGCCACCAGCATCCGTACCATGGCGATGTCGCGCAGCTGCACCGCGCGGATCAGCGGCGTCTCGCCATTGTCATTGGGCTTGTCGAGCGTGGCGCCGTTGGAAATGAGCAGCCGCGCGCCTTCCGTGAAACGCAGCTGCACTGCCGTCATCAGGGGCGTGTCGCCCGCTTCATTGGCAATATCGGGCTTCGCGCCCTTGCCGAGCATGAAATTGAGCCAGGTGAGGTCGCGGCGGGCGACGACGATGTGCAGCGCGGTCTCGCCGGTCTTGTAGTCGCGGGCGTTGATGAGGGTCGATCCGCCCGGCTTCTGGATCAGGTCCATGGCCTTTGTGCCATCGGCGTCGCGCACGGCCTTGAGGAAATTATAGCCATCGGAAAATTGCGCGAAGGCCGCCTGCGGCGCGATCGCGACACCTGCTGCCGGCATGGCGACTGCCGCCATCGCCCAGTGCATCAGCTTAACGCCCCTTGATCCCCGCATCACTTCACTCATCCCGTTTGCAATTGCCAAGGCCCCGCTAGCAGGGCATGGCTGGCTTCACCATGAACAAAGCATTGATCTGGTTTGCCGGTGCCGCACTTGCAAGCCTTTCCGCCTGCGGCGGTGGCGATCGCGCCGCCTCTGCCGATGCCGAACAGGGCGCATTGGCCGGCGCTGCCATCGGCAAGCCCTTCACCCTCACCAACCAGGACGGCAAGCCCGTCCGCTGGGACGACTTCAAGGGCAAGTACCGGATCGTCTATTTCGGCTACACCTATTGCCCGGACGTGTGCCCGGTCGACCTTCAGCGGATCATGCAGGCCTATACGCTGTTCGCGAAGCAGGATCCCGCGCGCGCCGCGAAGGTGCAGCCGATCTTCATTACGGTGGACCCCGCGCGCGACACGCCGGCGGTGCTCAAGACCTATGTCACTGCCTTTTCGCCCAAGCTGATCGGCCTGACCGGCACGGCGGACGAGATCGCGAAGGTCACGAAGGACTTCGCCGTCATCTACGCGGCGGAAAAGCCCGAAGGGGCGAGCGGCTATCTGGTCAGCCACAGCCGCACGCCCTATCTCTTCGGTCCTGATGGCGAGCCGATTGCGCTGATCCCGGTCGACGATCCTTCGACGCCGGGCGATGATGGCACGCCGCAGGCGGTGCTCGCCGCGCTCGACCACTGGGTGAAGTGATGTGTGATCGAAACTCTGAATCGGCGTCGGTCGGATGAACTTCTGGGAAAAGCCCCTCGCCCAGCTCGACGGCGCGCAATGGGAAGCGCTGTGCGACGGCTGCGGCAAATGCTGCCTGCACAAGGTCGAGGACGAGGATACGGGGCGCATCTATTTCACCAATGTCGCCTGTCGGCTGCTCGACAGGCAGACGGCGCGCTGCACCAATTACCGTCAGCGCCGCCAGTTCGTGCCCGATTGCGTACGGCTGACGCTGGAGAAGCTGGATGGGATCCCCTGGCTGCCGCGCACCTGCGCCTATCGGCTGCGCGCCGAGGGCAAGCCGCTGCCGGACTGGCATTATCTGGTGAGCGGCGACCGGGAGGCCGTGCATCGCGAGGGCGAATCGATCCGCGGCTGGACCGTGGCGGAAGTCGAGGCAGGCGATCTGGAACATCATCTTGTCGAGCGCGAGCTTTAGGGAGCGCGCGTCATCCGGCGCTGGCCGCCGGGCGGGGGCTGCGGTGCCCCCTGCCCTGCGCCTTGGGGCTGAAAGTCTTTTGGTCCATTGCGCTTCGATGTTCCTCACTCATGGCTTTCGTCGTGGCATGAACCGGACGGGACAGCCCCTTGCCATCGCTGCCTTCATGTCGGGGCTCGCCTGACCGCGATGTGGAATTTGCTGAAACCGCGCCGGGATGAAGCTGTGCCTACCGAAGCACGGCACGAAATCGTGGTCGATGGCGCACCGGTGCCCGTGCGGGTGCGCAAGATCGCCCGCGCGCGGGGCTATCGCCTGACGATGGATGTCGCGCGCGGCGAGCTGCGCCTGTCGATGCCGCCACGCGCCGCCATCCGGCAGGCGCTGGCCTGGGTGCAGGGGCAGGAAGGCTGGATCAGGACACAGATCGCCGCCGCGCCCGCGCCCCGGCCACTGGCGCCGGGCATGGTGATCCCGCTGGAAGGGCGCCAGGTCATGATCGTGCACGATCCGGCGCTGCCGCGCGGCGTAAGGGAGCATGGCGACAGGCTGCTCGTGGGCGGCGCGGAGGAATCGCTCGGCCCCCGGCTGATGCGATGGCTGCGCGCGCGGGCCAAGACCGTGCTGGAGGCGGAAACGCGCGCGCTGGTGGCGCAGCACGGCCTGCGCGTCGGTCCGGTCTCCATCGGCGATCCCCGCTCGCGCTGGGGCAGCTGTGCGTCGTCCGGCGCGATCCGCTACAGTTGGCGGCTGATCCTGTGCCCGCCCGACGTGCGGCGGGCGACGGTGGCGCATGAAGTGGCGCATCTGATCCACATGGACCACAGCCCCGCCTTCCACGCCGCCCACGCCCGCCTGCTCGGCACAAACCCCGCCCCCGCGCGCGCATGGCTGAGGAAGAACGGCGCGGCGCTGCATCGCGTGGGGGGATAGAGGGGAGGTGGTGATCTCCTCACCCGTCAATTCGGCGCAGGCAGGAATGACGGAATCGGGTGGACAGCGGAATGGCGCGTTTCGGCTCGATGCGCTAGAATAGCGGACGCGGCACAACGGGTAGCGGCTTGTAGGGTTACGATCATGGAATTGAAGATCGGCGATAGATTTCTCGTTGACGGATATCCTGCTACAGTCGTTGCCGTCCCAGACACGCGCACGTTCGATCCGAAATTTTCCGTAGAAGAATGGCTAGAAATCTGGCCCACTGGCCTCGTGGTAGAAAACGACCAAGCGGGATTGATCCATTATCCTGATCTTGAAGGCTTAAGCATGGAGCCTTTAGACCCTTGAAGATCAGATATTTCAGCGAGAATTAGATGGTTGGCGAACTCAAAGGCCGGGCTGGCAAGCCTTGGACAGATTACGAAAACAGCATTCTGACAGCGATGGGGAACGGTGGTTCACGGGCAATCACAATAGCACAGAGGCTGGGTCGCCCTACGGCAGTCGTTCGAAAGCGGGCGGCAGAGGTTGGCATCTCCTTGAAAGACACTTCGGAAGAGTGACATGTCCGCTATCAGACAGGTAGCGGCCGTGATTTAACGGCAATGTCTGGTCGTTTCCTGCCCGCCCGGACTTGCCCTCGCCGCCCGCCCCTTAAACCGTCTCCCCCAGCAGCAACCGTGGCAGCGCGCCGGATTCGCCGCGGGCTTCCGCCATGAAGCCCTTTTTCAGCGGGCCGGCCTTTTGCACGGCGGCAAGGCCGAGGCGGCGGATGGCGGAGGGGAGCTTGCCCGGCACGTCGAACAGGCGGACGAGGCCGTCCATCGCCACGGTGACGCTCAGCGTATCGAGCGCGCGCCAGCGCTGGTAGCGGCTGAGCAGTTGCGCGTCGCCCGGATCGAGGCCGAGCCGCATGCCCTCCACGATCACCTCCGTCAGTGCGGCGACGTCACGGAAGCCCAGGTTCACGCCCTGCCCGGCGATCGGGTGGATGCCGTGCGCGGCGTCGCCCACCAGCGCCATGCGCGTGCCGGTGATCTGCGCGGCATGGTGGAAGCCCAGCGGGTAGCTGAAGCGCGGCGCGGCGACCGTAATCTCGCCCAGGAAGCTGCCCATGCGCTTCTGCGCCTCGGTCAGCCATGCGCGATCGCCCAGTTTCAGCATGGCGGGGGCATGCTCCGTCGGCACCGTCCACACGATGGCGGAACGGGTGCCCGGCTGCATCGGCAGCAGCGCGAAGGGGCCGCCGGGATAGAAGATCTCATAGGCGGTGTTGGCGTGCGGAATCTCGTGGTTGATCGCCGTCACCATCGCGACATGGCGATAGTCCCAGCGGGCGACGCGGATGCCGGCGGCCTCGCGCGTGGGGCTGCCGCGCCCTTCCGCCCCGACAAGCAGCGCGCCGTGCAGGGTGGCGCCGCTGGCGAGCGTCACGGTGACGCCGTTTTCATCGCGGTCGATCTGCGCCGCGCTGTCCGGCTGGAACAGGTGGAGCGTGCCCTTGCCGACCATCTCCGCTGCCTGCGCGGCGAGCGCGATGCGGGTTTCGCGATTCTCGAACATGATGCCCATCGGGCCGTCGCCTTCGGGCGGCACGAAGTCGAGCGCGCCCGGCTCCAGCCCGTCGCTCACCCAGATGCGGTCGATCGGGCAGCCCTTGCCCTCCAGCCGGGCGGCGATGCCGATGGCGGAAAACAGCTTCCAGCTGGCGCTGGCGATGGCGGAGACGCGCCCGTCGAAATCGGCGGCCAGCGTGGTGGCGGGCTCCGCCGGGTCGATCACGGCGCAGCGCACGCCATGCTGCCCGAGCGATATGCCCAGGGTCAGGCCGACGAGCCCGCCGCCAAGGATGATGACATCGAACCGTTCCATCGTCCGCCTTCCTTCCAACCTTCAGCCCTTGGTCGCGAAGCCGTGCATGCGCCGGCTCCACTGATAGGCGATCACTGCCGCCTTTGCCGGGCGGATCATCAGCAGGCACAGCGCCAGCCCGATCGCGGGCCACAGCGCGATCTGCACGCCCATGGGAATGGCGAAGGCCATGTTTACCTCTATCATGATCGGCACCAGCAGATGGCCGAGCAGCAGGATCACGATATAGGCGGGGAAATCATCCGCCCGATGGTTCTGCCAGCCCTGCCCGCAGGCGGGGCAATGCTCCGCCGGGGTCAGGAAGCCGGAAAACAGGGGGGCATTGCCACAGGCCGGGCAGCGACAGCGCAGGGCATGGCGCAGCGCCGGGCCGAACGGCCGGTCTTCCCGCGATGGCTGTTCCTGGGGCATGCCATGCCGATAGGCCATTGCCCGGCATCGTGCAATCGCGGGCATCACCGACGGCGCGTTTACGATCTCGTCGCATCCGCTGCGCTTTGCGCTGGCCGTAATGATCGCGCGGTGCCAAGACATGCTGATGCACTTGCCTGATCCGACAGAGCCTTTCCTGCTGCTGGACGATGCCCGTGTTTCCGGCGCCGCGCCGGCACGGCTCTACCGCGATCCGGTGGACGTCGTCGTGGCGCGCACGCTGGACGAGGTGCAGCCGGCGCTGGACCGGATCAGCGATGCGCGGGAAGATGGGCTCCATGCAGCGGGCTATCTCTCCTATGAGGCAGGCCATGCGCTCGAGCCCCGACTCGCCGGGCTTTCCAGGGCGCAGTCGCCGGCGGACATGCCGCTGCTGTGGTTCGGGCTGTTTTCCAGCCATCGCGCGGTTGCGCCGGACGAGGTGGAAGCGATCCTGCCCGATCCCGCAGGCGCCCGCATCGGGCCATTGCGCCCGCTGGTCTCGCGCGCGGATTATGGCGCGGCGTTCCGGCAGGTGCAGGCGCTGATCGCGGCGGGCGACATCTACCAGGCGAACCTGACCTTCCCCTGCGCGCTGCCCATGGATGGCGATCCGCGCGCCGCCTATGCCGCGATCCGAGGGCGTGCGCGGGCGGGCTATGGCGGCATCGTGCATACGGGCGAGGACTGGCTGCTGTCCTTCTCGCCGGAGCTGTTCTTCACCCTCGTCCGCGGCCAGCTGACGGCGCGGCCGATGAAGGGAACGGCGGTGCGGCAGGAGGATGCGGCGCTGGACGCCGCCGTCGTCGCCGCGCTGGCAACGGACCCCAAGCAGCGGGCGGAAAACCTGATGATCGTCGATCTGCTGCGTAACGACCTGTCGCGCGTGGCGCGGGTCGGCAGCGTGACCGTGCCCGAACTGTTCCGGGTGGAAAGCTACCCGACCGTGCATCAGATGATCTCGACCGTGCGGGCAAGGATGCTGCCGGGCCTGTCCGCCGTGGACGTGCTGCGCGCCATCTTCCCCTGCGGGTCCATCACCGGTGCGCCCAAGATCCGGGCGATGGAGGTGGTGGACATGGTCGAAAGCGCCCCGCGCGGTGCCTATACGGGCGCGATCGGCCGCATCGATCCGGATGGCAATGCGGCCTTCAACGTCGCCATCCGCACGATCAGCGTGAAAAGCGGATCGAAGGTCGGGCGGGTCGGGCTCGGTTCGGGCGTGGTTGCGGATTCGGACGAGGAAACCGAATGGCGCGAATGCCTCGACAAAGGATTATTCCTTGCAAGAACAACGTTGGAGCGGGCATGACCGTGGGAACGGATGTCGCAAGGGGGGACCGGGGGCTGGTGTCAGACGCACGCTTCGATCTGTTGGAAACCATGGCCTTCGATCCTATCGATGGCATTCCGCTGCTGGAATTTCACATGGCCCGCCTGGGCGCGAGCGCCGCGAAGCTGGGCTATGCGTTCGATCGGCACGCCGCGCGCAACGAGCTGCAGGCGGCGACATTCCGCCTGCGCGAAAAGAGCCGGCTGCGGATGCTGCTCTCGCGCCGCGGATCGGTCGCGGTGGAGATTCGCGAATATCGGACATGGCCGGGCGCGATCATGCCGCTCGCGATCGTCCAGCGCCCGGCATTGTCCGACGATCCGCGTCTGCACCACAAGACCACCGACCGCGGCATCTACCGCGAGGCACTGGCCGCCGGCGGCACCTATGAGGTGCTGATGAAGGACGAGCATGGCTATCTGACCGAAGGCTGCTTCTCGTCGCTGTTCGTCGAGCGGGGCGACAAGCTGGTGACGCCGCCGCTCTCGCGCGGTGTCCTGCCCGGCGTGCTGCGCGCCAGCCTGATCGCCATGGGCGAGGCGGTGGAGGGCGACTTGCGCCGCCACGACTTGGAAAACGGCTTCTTTATCGGCAATGCGGCGCGAGGGCTGGTCGCGGCGACCCTCGCGGCCCGCTGATCCCCCGGCGATAAAGGCGCAATCAGTTGGCCTTGGCGCGTGATAGCACGCCATTTTCCTGACTCTTTTCCTCAGTCAGGCGGTTGCCCCTCCGATCATTGCGCACTAAGGAGCCGACCGTTGCACAGCATGTGCGACAGATGGGCTAGCCACGAAAGATTATTGCCATGACCAGGACTTCCGCCGCCTTGGGCCGTATCCAGCCGAGTGCCACTCTCGCCATGAGCGCGAAGGTGAACGAGCTGAAACGTGCAGGGGTGGACGTGATTGGCCTGTCGGCAGGCGAGCCCGATTTCGATACGCCCGATTTCATCAAGGATGCCGCGATCGCCGCGATCCGGGGCGGGCAGACCAAATATACCGATGTCGACGGTACGGTGGACGTGAAGGACGCCGTCGCGCTGAAGTTCAAGCGCGACAACGGCCTCGTCTATGAGCGCAGCCAGATCAGCGTCAATTCTGGCGGCAAGCACACGCTGTTCAACGCGCTCGTCGCGACCGTGGACGTGGGTGACGAGGTCATCATCCCCGCGCCTTACTGGGTGAGCTACCCCGACATCGTGAACTTCGCGGGCGGCACGCCGGTGTTCATCGCGGCCCCTGCATCGCAGGGCTACAAGATCACGCCGGCGCAGCTGGACGCGGCGATCACGCCGAAGACGCGCTGGGTGCTGCTCAACTCGCCCTCCAACCCGTCGGGCGCGGCCTATAGCTTCGAGGAGCTGAAGGCGCTGGGCGAGGTGCTGCTGCGCCATCCGCATGTGCTGGTGATGACCGACGACATGTACGAGCATGTCTGGTACGCATCCACCCCCTTCGCGACCATCGCGCAGGCCTGCCCCGACCTCTATGAGCGCACGCTGACAGTCAACGGCTGTTCCAAGGCGTTCTCGATGACCGGCTGGCGCATCGGCTTTGCCGGCGGCCCGGCATGGATCATCAAGGCGATGGGCAAGCTGCAGTCGCAGTCGACATCCAACCCGTGCTCGATCAGCCAGGCGGCGGCCGTTGCGGCGCTGACCGGCGATCAGGACTTCCTGGAGGAACGCAACGCAGCCTTCAAGCGCCGCCGTGACATGGTCGTGGCGATGCTGAACGACGCGCCCGGCCTCAACTGCCCGATGCCGGAAGGCGCTTTCTACGTCTATCCCGACGCCAGCGGCCTCATCGGCAAGACCACGCCCAAGGGCGTGAAGATCGACACCGACGAGACGCTGATCACCTATTTCCTGGAGGAAGCCCGCGTTGCGGCGGTGCATGGCGGTGCCTTCGGCCTCAGCCCGGCCTTCCGCATCAGCTATGCGACGTCGGAAGAGGTGCTGAAGACCGCCTGCACCCGCATTCAGCAGGCCTGCGCGGTTCTGAAGTAAAAACGGAAACGATATGTTCCATGGGCGGCCCTTGAACGAGGGCGCGCCCATGCTACATGCACGTTGCGTTTTGCAACGAATTGTCGCTTGTCGAAATTTTCATGCCGTTCGACGGGTCTATGTGACCTCGATCACGGCATTCAGCCAAGGGCAATGCTGTGATGCGCATGAAGGCTCCACACTTTTGGGTGAAGGGGTCAGCGCATAGCAACATGATGGACAAGGTTATGATCAAGTTTCTTAAATCCGAACTGTTCGCCAAATTCATGGGCGGCTTCGTGGTCGGTACAATAGGCTTCCTGACGCTGAGCCCCGCATTGGCAGGCGCGCAGGGATCGCGCGATGGCGACGCGGTGAGCAGCATCACCCAGGTCGCGGCCTCGGCCGATGCTACGCGCTAGGACGCTCACCCTTTCCCTGATAACGGGCGCCGGGCTACTCGGCGCCATCTGGACGATATCGCCTGGCGCCATCGCGCCCGCGCTCGCCGCCGAAAAAGCGGTCGCGGCGCCCATCCCCCGGATCGACGCGCCCTCCACCAATCGCACCGAAACCGCGGTCTTCGCCGGCGGATGCTTCTGGGGCGTGGAGGGCGTGTTCTCCCATGTGCGCGGCGTGCGCTCGGTCGAATCGGGCTATGCCGGCGGCCCGAAGACCCGCCGCGTCACCTATGACCTGGTGAGCGAAGGCGATACCGGTTTTGCCGAGTCGGTTCGCGTCACCTATGATCCGCGCCAGCTGAGCTACGGCACGTTGCTGCGCATCTTCTTCTCCGTCATCGCCGATCCGACCACGCTGAATTATCAGGGGCCGGACCATGGCACTCAGTATCGCAGCGCGCTGTTCCCCCTGAATGCCTCGCAGGACAAGGCGGCGCGCGCCTATCTGGCGCAGCTTGGCGCCGCGAACCTGTGGCGCGGGGCGATCGTGACGAAGGTCGAGCCGCTGGGCAGCTTCCAGCCGGCCGAGGGCTATCATCAGGACTTCATGGCGAACAATCCCCGCCATCCCTATATCCAGCGCTGGGACGCGCCCAAGCTGGCGGCCTTCAAAGCGGCCTATCCCGCTCTCTACAGCGCCAGCGCGGCGCGCTGAGGGTTTTGCCTGGGCGGGTGGTTACCGAGGTCTGCGCTTTGCTCGGAGGCGCTGCGGTGGCGCGGGGAAGGGGCCTAGGGCTAATCGACATTCAATTCATATGTACAATAAGTGCAATTGTTTGAATGGGTAGGAAACTCTCGATAGTTTCCATTCCTTGCCGTGTTCCTGCGCAGGCAGGAACCCAGGATGGCTGGGCGATTCCTCTCCCTGGGTTCCTGCCTGCGCAGGAACACAAAAACTGAACCATTTTTTGAATGTCGATCCTGCCTAGCTAGGTTCTCGCCGCCAGCCGCAATGCCAGGGGGGGATGGATCCTGAAACGCGTTCAGGATGACCAAAGGGGATGATGGGGCATTCTGTCGGCCCAGTTGAAGGCGATCAATCACATTGAAGGGACGGCGCTCCCCCTTAGCCCGTGTCGAGGGCGGGCTTGGGATGCCCATATTCTCGCTTGCCCACCGCTCCGACATGCCCGGCCTCGACCGGAAAGCATTCGGGCGGAGCCTGTTGCCAGACCCCGCCCGAAAAAGCGTTGCGATGCTTCGAAAGCCTTATTTCGGTGCCAGCACCATCAGCATCTGGCGGCCTTCCATGCGCGGATAGGCTTCCACCTTGGCGATTTCGCCGACATTTTCCGCCACGCGCTGCAGCAATTGCATGCCGAGCTGCTGGTGGGAAAGTTCGCGGCCACGGAAGCGCAGGGTGATCTTCACCTTGTCGCCATCGCCGATGAAATCATGGACCTTCTTCATCTTCGTATCATAATCATGATCGTCGATGTTCGGACGCATCTTGATCTCTTTGAGTTCCTGCGTCTTCTGGGTCTTGCGGGCGATATTCGCCTTTTTCTGGGCTTCGTACTTGAACTTGCCGATGTCCAGAAACTTGCAGACCGGCGGATCGGCGTTCGGGGAGACCTCTACCAGGTCCAGACCCACGTCCGCAGCCTGATCGATCGCCTCCTGCGTAAACATCACGCCCAGATTTTCGCCTTCCTCGTCGATCACGCGCACCTTGGGCACGGTGATGAACTCATTGTAGCGGGGACCGGATTTCGGCGGCGGCGCCAGCGGGCGGCGCATCATGGGGGGACGTATAGCAGCTTCTCCTGTAGTTCCTGAATCGGACGGCTCTTAGCGGCATTTGGCAATGCCGAAAAGGGGCGGCGCCACGACTCGCGTCATGGCTACCGACCCTGTGGCATCACTGCCTCACTGCATATCGGGCGCAAGCGCCTCTTTTGCAAGACGTGCAATGACATCTTGCGTCGAAAGCATGGTCTGCCCGTCGCTGCCGAGCACCCGCAGCGCAACCGTGCCCTCGTCCGCCTCGCGCCGGCCCACGACCAGCAAATTCGGGACTTTTGCAAGGCTGTGCTCGCGCACCTTGTAGTTGATCTTCTCGTTGCGGACGTCGACCTCGGCCCGAATTCCGGCCGCGCGCAGCTGTTCAACCAGGGCGTGGGCATAGTCGTCCGCATCGGAGACGATCGTCGCGACGACCGCCTGCACGGGAGCGAGCCAGAGCGGGAATCGACCCGCATGATGCTCGATCAGGATGCCGATGAAGCGTTCGAACGTGCCGAGAATCGCGCGGTGGAGCATCACCGGACGGTGCCGTTCGCCATCTTCGCCGACATAGCTGGCGTCGAGTCGTTCGGGCAGGACGGTGTCCGTCTGCAAGGTGCCGCACTGCCAGGTACGGCCGATCGCGTCGGTCAGGTGGAACTCCAGCTTGGGCGCATAGAAGGCGCCTTCGCCCTCCAGCTCTTCCCAGCCATATTCGGCAGTCGCGCGCCCGGCCTCGGCAACGGCCTCACGCAGGGACTGCTCCGCCCAGTCCCACATCTCGTCGGTGCCGAAGCGCTTTTCCGGGCGCAGGGCGAGCTTGATCGCATATTTCTCGAAGCCCAGATCCTTGTAGACGACGTCCAGAAGGTCGCAGAAGGCCTTCACCTCGTCGACCAGCTGGTCCTGCCGTACGAAGATATGCGCGTCGTCCTGCGTGAACTGGCGCACGCGCATGATGCCGTGCAGCGCGCCGTGCGCCTCGTTGCGGTGGCAGCAACCGAATTCAGCAAGGCGCAGCGGCAGGTCGCGATAGCTCTTGATGCCCTGGCGGAAGATGAGGACATGCGCGGGGCAGTTCATGGGCTTGAGGGCCATCATGTCCGCCTCGCCCGACAGCACGGGGCCTTCATCCTCGACATTGGGCACTTCGTCGGGAACAACGAACATGTTCTCGCGATATTTGCCCCAATGGCCCGACTGCTCCCACTGGCGCGAGTCCATGAGCTGCGGCGTCTTCACCTCCTCATAGCCCGCCTTGTCCAGCCGGCGGCGCATGTAGGCCTCCAGCTGGCGCCAGACGAGATAGCCCTTGGGGTGCCAGAAGACGCTGCCCTGCGCTTCGGACTGGAGGTGGAACAGGTCCATTTCCTGCCCGATCTTGCGGTGATCGCGCTTGGCCGCTTCCTCCAGCCGCGTCAGATGCTCGGCAAGCTGCTTCTTGTTCAGCCAGCCGGTGCCGTAGATGCGGCTGAGCATCGCGTTCTTCTGGTCGCCGCGCCAATAGGCGCCCGAGACGCGCGTCAGCTTGAACGCCTGCGGATCCAGCCGCCCGGTGGAGGCAAGGTGCGGGCCGCGGCACATGTCGAGCCAATCGCCGCCCGACCAGTAGACCGTGAGCGGCTCGTCGCCGGGCAGCTCGGCCGCCCATTGCGCCTTGAACGTCTCGCCTTCCGCCGTCCAGCGGGCGATCAGCTCTTCGCGGCTCCACACTTCGCGGCGCAGCGGCTTGTTGGCGGCGATGATCTTGCGCATCGCTTCCTCGATCGCGGGCAGATCCTCGTCGGTGAACGGGCCGCGATCCGGGCTGGGCGCGAAGTCGTAGTAGAAGCCGTCGTCCGTCGACGGGCCGAAAGTGATCTGCGTACCGGGGAACAGTGCCTGCACGGCTTCGGCCAGCACATGGGCGAAGTCGTGCCGGGCGAGTTCCAGCGCGTCGGCTTCATCCTTCGCCGTCACCAGCGCCAGATGGGCGTCGCTTTCCAGCGGACGCATGATGTCGCGCAACTCGCCATCCACGCGCGCGGCGATGGCCGCCTTGGCAAGGCCGGGACCAATGGCCGCCGCGATATCCGCCGGGCTAGTGCCGGGCGCGACTTCACGCACAGAACCATCGGGCAGGGTGATCTTGAGCATGGCGGACACGGGTGGGGACTTTCGTGAAAAATGGCCTGAAAAAGGATCTGCAAAAATCGGAGCGAATATCCAGCAATTGCAGCGCATCCCTTAAATGGGCGCCCCGCACTGTCAATAGAAGGGCGATGCCATGGAACGGCGTGCCGGCAGCGCGGAAAAGTCCGGTCGGGGCGGATTTGTCAAGTTTCATTGACATTATGTGCCTGCAAATGTAAAGGACACATGACATTACGAAAAGGATGCTTTCCATGTCCTGCCTCGATACCGACAAAAGCAGCATGATGCGGCTGATGGGCGCGGCCATGCTTTTCACCTTGCTGATGGTCGCGGCCGCCGTGCTCGCCAACCTCTGGGGGATCAACGGCAATGCGAAGCTGTGGTTGATGATTCCGGGGCTCGTCGCACTTGGCTGGCTGATGATGGAGGCCAGGCGTCATGCACGCACGAGCAGCGGGTCGACGCCGGCGGTCATCCGCTATGTCGGGCGCATGGTGCCGCTCGCTTTCCTCTATGTCGGGGCGATCATCCTGACGATCAACGTGCAGCGGGCATGGCATCCCACCGGCCTGCTGGCAGTGGTCTTCGCGATCCTGCCGGCGCTGCCTCTGGTCGGCTGCATCTGGGCGATGGGGCGGCTGTTCGTGGAGGAGGATGACGAATATCAGCGCGCCATCCATGCGCGCCGGGCACTGATCGCCACCGGCTTCATGCTGACGGTGACGACGATATGGGGATTCTTGGAAAGCGCGCAGATCGTGCCGCATGCGCCGGCCTATGCCGCCTTCATCCTGTGGAATGCGGGGCTGCTGCTTTCGGGGCTGGTGCCAGCGGGCAGGCGCGCATGAACAACCGGGTGAAGGTGCTGCGCGCCGAGCGTGACTGGAGCCAGGCCGATCTTGCCGCGCAACTGGGCATCTCGCGCCAGAGCGTCAATGCGATCGAGACGGGCAAATATGATCCCTCGCTTCCCCTGGCATTTCGCATTGCCGACTTGTTTGCGATGCAGATCGAGGACATCTTCCTGCGCGATTGAGAGGACAGCCCCATGAAACGGAAATTCCGCGTGCCTTTCTCCATCCGTACCTTCGCGGTCCTGATGGCGATCCTCGTCGCCATGCAGGTTGCCGACCGGCAGGAGGCGGAAAGACGGGATACCCATGTGAAGATCGGTGCCGTCGCCGTGGAAGCGCATGATAGGGAAGGCTCGGCGCTGGGGGTGTGCGCAGGACTCTTCAGCTTCGCCTTTGGCGGTGGCAAGGGGCCGCCGATCCTGTTCTGAAACCGCGATTTGGGGAAAAGGCGCTTCGAAGCGCCGCGACGATCGGAAAAAGACTGGCGCCCGGCCGGTGATTTGCAGTTAAGCAACGGGCATGAACGATGCGACCCCTCCCCAATTTCTCGCCCGGCCAGACGGCTTGCGTCTTGCCTATCGATTGACGCAGGGGCGCGGCCCCTCTTCCGGCCCGACCATCGTCTTCCTGCCGGGCTATATGTCCGACATGGGCGGGTCCAAGGCGACGGCCCTGTTCGACTGGGCGGTGGCGCAGGGGCGGGCCTGCCTGTTGCTCGACTATGCCGGCAATGGTGCGAGCGAAGGGGCCTTTGCCGATGGCACGCTCACAAGCTGGCTGGATGATGTCCTGATCCTGATCGACAGGCTGACGCAGGGGCCCCTGATCGTCGTCGGTTCCTCCATGGGCGGATGGATCGCGCTGCTGGTGGCGATGGCGCGCAGGGAGCGGATGGCCGGCCTGGTCGGCATCGCGGCGGCGCCGGACTTTACCGAATGGGGGTTCTCCGAACCGCAGAAACTGCAATTGCAGGAAGAGGGGAAGATCGAGGAGCCGAGCGAATATGGCGAGCAG
Source organism: Sphingobium arseniciresistens (assembly GCA_029167225.1). Classification (GTDB taxonomy): domain Bacteria; phylum Pseudomonadota; class Alphaproteobacteria; order Sphingomonadales; family Sphingomonadaceae; genus Sphingobium; species Sphingobium arseniciresistens. The sequence continues at coordinate 147,618 of JARFNK010000005.1, read as the reverse complement.
CCCTATCTGACGACGCTGGCCTTCTGGGAATCGGGACAGGCGAGCCTGCTCCTCGGCGGGGAGATCGCCATCGATTGCCCGGTGCGGCTGCTGCACGGGCAGGAAGACGCCGATGTGCCATGGGAGACCGCGCTCGCCATTGCGCAGGCGGTGCGTTCATCCGACGTGCAGACGCTGCTGGTTAAGGACGGCGACCATCGCCTGTCGCGGGAAACGGACATCGCCCTGCTGGTCGAGACGGTCGCCGCGCTGGCGGCAGGCCCTTCCCCGGAGACCGCATGATACTGACCGCCCTGCTGCTTTTGCAAGCCTATTCGCCCGAGACCGAGGCGGTGATGAACCGATCGCGCGCCCGCGCCGCCGAAAAAAGGGCTGCTGCCGCCGAAGCGCAGCGCGCAGGGACACCCGCCGCCGTCGGATCATCGCCGGACGGAAAGGCGAGCACCGCTGCCCTGCCCCTGCCGCCGGAGGTTGCGGCGAAGCTGCAGGCCTGCGTCGATGCGGCGCAGCTGGACCCGGAGAAAGGCGTCGCCTTCGCTAATGCCTGGCGGATCGACGGCGGCAGCTATCATGCGCGCGAATGCATGGGTTTTGCCTATGCGCGGGCGGAACGCTGGAGCCCGGCGATGGTCGCCTTCAGCCAGGCGGCCGAAGAGGCGGAGCGTACTGACGGCCGGGGCAGCGCGCGGCTGTGGGCGCAGGCGGGCAATGCGGCGCTTGCCGGGGGCGATGCTGCCAAGGCGCGCGACCTGTTCGACGCCGCCTTTGCGCGGGGCCTGCCGGACGGGCTGGAAAAGGGCGAGGCGTATCTGGATCGTGCTCGCGCACTGGTGGCGCTGGGCGATACGGCCAAGGCGCGGAGCGATCTGGACCAGGCCATCGTCCACGCGGCGCCGGACCCGCTGGTCTGGCTGCTTTCGGCGACTCTGGCGCGGCGGACCGGGGAGTTACAGCTCGCGCGGGCGCATATTGCCCAGGCGGTCAAGCTGTCGCCCGACGACGCTTCGGTCGCGCTGGAGGAAGGCAATATCGCCGTCCTGACCGGTCAGGACGACATCGCCCGTGCAGCGTGGACGCGGGCGGTGAAGCTTGCCCCCCAGACCGACGCCGGGAAAGCGGCGGCGGACAGCCTGACGCGGCTGGATGCGGAGACAAAGGGGGCCAAGGTGGAAGCGCCTACCCCGCCGAAATAATCGCTGTTGGTTGAGGCCTGACTTCGGGTGAATGCCAGAGCAGCCGCCTTTTATCGAGATCAGTTTTCCATGTTCGCCCTGTTGAAACGAGGCAGGTGACTCGTTCCAATGTCTAAGGGCCGTCTTTCTTTGAAGAAGGACAAGGCTTCGACAAGCTCAGCCCGAACGGTTTCTGTTCTATTGGTATTTTGTTTTCCGCATTTTCCGAGTCGTCGGATGATCCCATCTGAAGACTCGGAAAATGCCATAAAACGGGGACGGACCATCGATACCGCCCATCCCCGGAAGAGATTTACGCGATCAGCGCCCGCGCGACTTCGCGGATGTAGTCGCCGATGTCCTCACGCTCCAGCGCCAGCGCCAGGTTCGCCTCGACATAGCCGGCCTTCGATCCGCAGTCGAAGCGGCGGCCATCGAAGGTAAGGCCGTGGAAGGGCTGGGTGCCGATCATCGCGGCCATGGCGTCGGTCAGCTGGATTTCCCCGCCGGCGCCCTTTTCCTGCGTCGCCAGGATCTTCATGACTTCGGGCTGCAGGATGTAGCGGCCGGGCAGGATGAGGTTGCTGGGCGCGGTGCCGGCGGCGGGCTTTTCGACCAGGCCCTTAACCTCGGTCAGCGGACCGTCGCGGAAGCCGGGGTCGATCACGCCATAGCTCGGCGTCTGTTCCATTGGGATTTCGAGCGCGCAGACGAGGTTGCCACCGACCTTGGCATAGGCATCCACCATCTGCTTCATGCAGCCGGGCTTACCATGCATGAACTCGTCCGGCAGGATGATGGCGAAGGGCTCGTCGCCGATGATGTCGCGCGCGCACCAGATGGCATGGCCAAGGCCGAGCGGTTCCTGCTGGCGGATGAAGACGGCGTTGCCCGGCGCGAGCCGCGTGCCTTCCAGAGCGGAAAGATCCTTGCCGCGTTCGCGCTGCAAGGTCTCGCATTCGAAGGCGATGTCGAAATGATCCTCGATCGCGCCCTTGCCGCGTCCGGTGACGAAGATCATCTGCTCGATGCCGGCTTCCAGTGCTTCGTCCACCGCATATTGGATGAGCGGGCGATCGACCACAGGCAGGAGTTCCTTGGGAACTGCCTTGGTCGCGGGAAGGAAGCGCGTGCCGAGACCGGCGACGGGGAACACCGCCTTGCGAATTGTCTTGCTCATTGACCTCGCCTGTGTGGATTTATGCTGCGGCGCAACACTTCGCGGCTTGCTCTTGGGAGGTCAAGGGCATTAACGCTCCGCAGGCTGCTATAATCGATGGCAAACGCCGATCCGCCTCGTCAGAGCGCGAGAAGACGTTCTCCGATGGCGTCCAGCCGTTGTGTTTCCCCGTCCAGTTGATCGATGGAAACCAGCACCACATTGTTCTTGGCGTCGCGGCAGGCAAAGCCGTCCGGGTCAGGCCCCACAAAGCCGGAGATGACGAGGCCGCGAAAACGGTCGATCCGCTGGATGTCGCCTTCCAGCTGCGCGATTTCCTTGAGCGCAGTGGCATTGCGCCGGTCGCGCATGGAAATCATCGCGCGCAGCTCGCCCATCAGCCGGGCGACGCTGGGCTTGGCCCGCCCGCCCAGGATGCGGACGTCGCCGGTGGTCGCGCGCAGATCGGCGATCTTCGCCTCCAGCCGCTGTTCCAGCGTACCCCAGGCGCAGATGATGCGGCCCAGCCCGCACATCAGCCTGACCTCGCCGAGATCGCCCAGTTCGTTCCATTCCCCTGCGACGGACAGATGACCCATTTTATACACCGCTTCTTGTTGCTGCCTGGCCGGAAAATCATGCCGTTTCCGTGCCTACGATCCCAGGGGACAGCTTAGACGAGAGGGCTGCGGGCGCCATCCCGCCCGCCCGCATCACAGGCACGCCCCGGCGAGAGCCGTGCAAGAATCCGGTTAAATGGTGAACGACATCGGCCGGGCGCGCAGGAATAAAGTCACAATTCCATGGGCCTGCCGTGCGGAATGCCGCGATTCCGGTACAGCGTCAGAAATCGACGGCAATGCCCCTATGCTCCCAGTCGCCATAGCGTGTGGGGCTGAGCTTGCCGTCATAGTCCACCGCGCCGTCCACGGCCGCGTCGATCGGATCGGGCTGCGGCACCGGCGGGCTCTTCGAGAGATAGGCGGGCGGCTTCACATGGGCGGGGCGCTGGGCCATTTGTTTCAAATCCTTGCTGGGGATGCGCCGCAATTGACGGGCACGGGCGGCAATCCCACATTCATTGCTGACCCTGTATCTGGGCCAAGAAGGAGCTTTTCTCAAGTGAACGGTTTCAAGACCACCCTGCTGCTTTCGGCGCTGACGGCGCTGTTCATGGCGCTCGGCTTCACGCTGGGCGGCACGGGCGGCGCGGTGATCGCGCTGCTGGTGGCGGCGGGCATGAACCTCTTCACCTTCTGGAATGCCGACCGCATCGTGCTGTCGATGCACAATGCGCGAGAAGTCGATGCGACAAGCGCGCCGGATTTCCATGGGCTGGTCGCGGAACTGGCGCAGCGTGCCCGGCTGCCGATGCCGCGCGTCTACATCATCGACGAGCCGCACCCCAATGCCTTTGCGACCGGGCGTGACCCCGAACATGCGGCGGTGGCGGCGACCACCGGGCTGCTTAACATGCTCTCGCGTGAGGAAGTGGCGGGCGTGATGGCGCATGAGCTTGGCCATGTGCGCAACCGCGACACGCTGATCATGACGATGGTGGCGACGATCGCGGGCGCCATTTCGATGCTGGCCAATTTCGGCCTGTTCTTCCGTGGCGGCGGCGACAATAACGGCAACCAGAATATGCTGGCGAGCCTGATGGCGGTGATCGTGGCGCCCTTTGCCGCGATGATCGTGCAGATGGCGATCAGCCGCACGCGCGAATATGGCGCGGACCGCGCCGGCGCCGAGATCAGCGGCAATCCGCGTGCGCTCGCCTCTGCCCTCGCGAAGATTTCCGGCATGGCGCAGCGCATCCCCAATCCCGTGGCGGAGCGTAACCCTGCGGCGGCGCAGCTCTATATCGTGCCGACGCATGTCAGCGAGCTGTTCTCCACCCATCCCGCGACGGAAAGCCGCATCGCCGCGCTGGAGGAGCTGGCGCAGGAGGATGTGGCGCAGCACATGGGCGCGCCGGCTGCGGGGCCAGCGATGGGCATTTCGCCGTACAGGACGGCACCGGGCTCTGCGCTGTTCCCCAATGGCCGGCCGGGTAGCGGGAGCAGCGGGAGTGCAGGGACGGGCAAGCGGCGGTCCAGCACGCTCGATCCGCTGCGGCGGGATTAATCCGCCCGCCCATATGCCCGCACTCTACGGCACGGCATCTGTTTCCGCTTCGGGTAGGTGACGGCGCGGGCAAATGGCGTTAGGGACCGCAGATGACGACCCCTCGCTATCCTTCCCGCCCGGCCCCTCCCCCGGCCCCGCCCGGCGTTCCCGCCCGCCGCGCCGCCCTGAAGCTGATCGACGCCGTATTGCGCCGGGGCGAACCGCTGGAGATCGCGCTGCATGGCGCGACGCAGGGCCTGCCCGACCGTGCCGACCGCGCGCTTGTCCACGCCATTACGGCCGAGACGCTGCGCCACCTGCCCGATCTGGATGCGCTGATCGATAGCGCCACGGCCAATCCCCTGCCCGAGGATGCGAAGGCGCGCGCGGTGCTGCGCATGGCGCTGACGCAGGCGCTGCTGCTCGGCACGCCGCCGCACGCCGCGATCGCCACCGCCCTGCCGCTGGTCGATGGTGGCCCGCGCAAGCTGGTGCACGGCGTGTTCGGCACGCTGATGCGCGGCGGTGCGCGCCTGCCCGAGGTGCCTTCGCTGCCCGCCGACCTTTCCGCCCGCTGGGCCGGGCAATGGGGCGAGCCGATGGTGGAAGGCGCCGCGCGCGCCTTTGCCGTGCGTCCGCCGGTGGACGTCACCCTGCGCGATCCTGCGGAAACGGAGGATTGGGCACAGCGGCTTGGCGGCGTCTCGCTGATGCCCGGCCATGTCCGGCTGGCCAGCGATCATGATGCGATCGCCGGGCTGCCCGGCTTTGGCGACGGCGCATGGTGGGTACAGGATCTGGCGGCATCCGTGCCCGCGCGCCTGCTGGGCGCGGGCGAAGAGCGGCATGTGCTGGACTTGTGCGCCGCGCCGGGCGGCAAGACGATGCAGCTCGCCGCCGCCGGATGGAGGGTCACGGCAGTCGATCAATCGGCGAAGCGGCTGGCGCGGCTCTCCGAAAATCTGGAGCGCACCGGGCTCGAGGCGAAGACCGTGACCGGAGACCTGCGCAGCTGGGCGCCGGATGGCGCGGCGGACGCCGTACTGCTCGACGCGCCCTGTACCGCGACCGGCATCTATCGCCGCCACCCGGACGTCGTCCATCGCATCGGCGCGCGCCAGATCGCCGAACTGGCAGAACTTCAGACGGCGCTGCTCGACCGCGCGGCGCAATGGGTGAAGCCGGGCGGGACGCTGGTCTACGCCACCTGCTCGCTGGAACAGGCCGAGGGCGAGGATCAGGTGGAGGCTTTCCTAGTGCGGACGCCCGGATTCACGCCGGCACCGCCTGCGCCCACGGAGCTGCCCGATGGGATCGCGCCCACTGCGCAGGGATGGATGCGGACCTTGCCCGAAACGCTGGTCGACACGGGCGGCACGGATGGCTTCTTCGTCGCCCGGATGCGGCGCGACTGAGCCAATGTCCCCGGCCTTTTTCCATGGCCTTTCCGATGCTTCGCGAATCGGCGCCGGCAATGGTTGCACAACTGTTGCGCAGGCCGATTCGCGCGGCTAATGCGATGTTTCCATGACGACATCCACACCCCGCCCGATCCTGATCGCTCCCTCCATCCTCTCCGCCGATTTCGCGCGGCTGGGCGAGGAAGTCCGTGCCATCGACGCAGCCGGCTGCGACTGGGTGCATGTCGACGTGATGGACGGGCATTTCGTGCCCAACATCACCATCGGCCCGATGGTGGTGAAGGCGATCCGCCCGCACACGCAGAAGCCGCTGGACGTCCACCTGATGATCTCGCCGGTCGATGCCTATCTGGAAGCCTTCGCGGCGGCCGGGGCGGACATCCTGACCGTGCACCCGGAAGCCGGCCCGCATACGCACCGCACGGTGCAGGCGATCAAGGCGCTGGGCAAGCTGGCGGGCGTGGTGCTCAATCCCGCGACCCCGGCCAAGATGCTCGACTATCTGATCGAGGACATTGACCTGGTGCTGGTGATGAGCGTCAACCCCGGTTTCGGCGGGCAGAGCTTCATCGAAAGCCAGCTGCGCAAGATCGAGGCGATCCGCAAGATGATCGACAAGACCGGCAAGGACATCCGCTTGCAGGTGGACGGCGGAATCGACATGAGCACGGCGCCCCGCGCCATCGCCGCCGGCGCCGACGTGCTGGTGGCGGGTACCGCGACCTTCCGCGGCGGGCCGGATGCCTATGCGGAGAATATCCGGGGGCTGCGCGGGGGGTGAACGACTGGTCCCGCCTTCCGCCCCGTCCTGAACCGCTGCAAGGCGAGGAAGAGATCGAGGAGGGCAAGCGCCTCATCCGCCTGCCGGATGACAAGGGCGCGTCGCTGGCGACCCGGCTGGCCAATCATTTCTACCGCCTGACCTGGGCGACGCCGATCCACGCGAAGCGGCTGAAGGGCAAATATCCGCTGAAATTGCTGGCGGTGCCGGAAGATACCATCCCTGGCGATCCGCGCGCGGGCAAGGCGATCCGCGCCGGCCATTTCCTGTTTCGCGGCCTGAAGCTGCCGATCGAGACGCTGGACTTCGCCGCGCTGGACGTGCCGCCGGCCTTTGCCGACTATATCCACAGCTTCCGTTGGCTGCGCGACCTCTCGACCGTCGCCACGCGGGAACAGGGCGCACCGATTGCCGAGGCGGTCATGCGTAAATGGCTGGCTGCGCACAGCGACCGCGCGAGCGAGCCGGCATGGCGCGCCGACAATGCGGGCTGGCGGATCTTCTTCTGGACGGCGCACGCCCCGCTGATCCTGTCCTCCAGCGATCTGGTCTATCGCTCGCTGGTGCTGACCAGCATTGCGCGGACCGCCCGCCATCTGGATCGCAGCGCCGACAAGGCGCCGCAGGGCCTGCCCCGGCTGGTCGCATGGGGCAGCATCGTCGCCGCCTCGATGCTGATCCCCGGTGGCACTCTGCGCCGGAGCTTCGGCGAGGCCGGTCTGCGCCGCGCGGTGGACGATGCCTTCTATCCCGATGGTGGCGCCATCTCGCGCTCGCCGATCGCGCAGATCGACGGCGTGATGCTGCTCGCCATGGTGCGCGCGGTCTACAGCGCGGCGCGCGAAGAGGCGCCCGCCTTCCTTGGTGAGGCGCTGAGCCGCACCGTCCCGGCGCTGCTGGGCCTCACCCATGGCGACAATGGCCTTGGCAGCTGGCAGGGCGCCGGGGCCATCGATCCCGACCGGGTCGCCGCCGTGGTCGCCGCGACCGGCGTGCGCACCCGTCCGCTGCGGCAGGCGCGCGACTGGGGCTATCAGCGGCTGTCGGCCGGCACCACGATCATCCAGGTCGATGCCGCGCCGCCGCCGGTCGCGCGGCTCGCCATGGTGGGCTGCGCGTCGACCGGGGCGATGGAGATCAGCGACGGGGCGCATCGGCTGGTCGTCAATTGCGGCGGCGCGGCGCTGGCCGGCGCATTCATTCCCGAAGGGCTGGCGCAGGGCCTGCGCACCACCGCCGCGCACAGCACGCTCATCCTGTCGGACAGCAACAGCACCGCGATCCTGCCCGACGGCACGCTGGGCAAGGGCGTGACCGAGGTCGAGTTCAGCCGGCAGGAGTTCGAGACCGGCAGTCGCCTGGATATCAGCCATGACGGCTATGTGCGGCGGCTGGGCTATATCCACCGCCGGCTGCTGATGCTCTCCACCGACGGCCGGGAGATCCGAGGCGAGGACATGCTGCTCCCCGCCGAGCGGCGCAAGAAGCCTGCCCCCGCGCCCTTCGTGCTGCGCTTCCATCTCGCTCCCGGTGTCGAACCGACGCTGACGGCGGACGAGAAAGGCGCGCTGCTGCGCATCGAACTGGGCGCCCTGTGGCAATTTCGCGCGGGCGCCGGTATGATTTCCATCGAGGAAAGCCTGTGGGTCGACGGCGATGGCCGGCCCCACGCCACCAACCAACTTGTCGTTACCGGCGAAGCATTGCCGGGGGGCATTAGCATCGGCTGGCTGCTGAAACGCGTAGGATAGAAAGACGAACATGACTGACGTAACGATCCGCCGAGCTCTGCTTTCGGTATCGGACAAGACCGGCCTTGCCGATCTGGGCAAGGTGCTGGCGAGCCATGGCGTGGAGCTGGTGTCGACCGGCGGGACGGCCAAGGCATTGCGCGAGGCGGGGCTGGCGGTCATGGACATTTCCGACCTCACCGGCTTTCCCGAGATGATGGACGGCCGCGTCAAGACACTGCATCCCAAGGTGCATGGCGGCCTGCTGGCGGTGCGCGGCAATCCCGAGCATGTCGCGGCGATGGAGGCCCATGCCATCGGCGCGATCGACCTGGTCGTCGTCAACCTCTACCCCTTTGCCGCGACCGTCGCCAAGGGTGCGGAGCGCGAGGAGATCATCGAGAATATCGACATTGGCGGCCCCTCCATGGTGCGTTCGGCGGCGAAGAATCATGAGAGCGTCGCGATCCTCACCGATCCGGCCGACTATGCCCGGCTGATCGCCGAGATGGCGGACAAGGGCGGCGCGACCAGCTATGACTTCCGCCGGATGTTGGCGGGCAAGGCCTATGCCGCCACCGCCGCCTATGACAGCATGATCGCCAGCTGGTTCGCCCATGCCGATCAGGGCGTGATATTCCCCGAGACGCTGGCGGTGGCGAGCACGCTGTCCACCACGCTGCGCTATGGCGAGAACCCGCACCAGTCCGCCGCGCTCTACCTGCCGCTCGGCCCCACGGCCAATGGCATCGCGCAGGCGAAGCAGCTGCAGGGCAAGGAGCTGAGCTACAATAATTACAATGACGCCGACGCCGCCCTGGAGCTGGTGAGCGAGTTCCGCGACGGTCCGCCGACCGTGGTGATCGTGAAGCATGCCAATCCCTGCGGCGTGGCGACCGGCGAGACGCTGATCGAGGCCTATGAGGCGGCGCTCGCCTGCGACAGCGTTTCCGCGTTCGGCGGCATCATCGCGGTCAACCGTCCGCTCGATGGCCCCACGGCCGAGGCGATCAGCGGCATCTTCACCGAAGTCGTCGCCGCGCCCGATGCGGATGACGAAGCGAAGGCGATCTTTGCCAAGAAGAAGAACCTGCGCCTGCTGCTGACCGGCGACCTGCCCGATCCGGCGCGCCCCGGCCTGGCGATGAAGAGCATCGCCGGCGGCCTGCTGGTGCAGAGCCGTGACAATGGCCGCATCGACCGCGCCGCGTTGCAGGTCGTCACCAAGCGCGCGCCGAGCGAGCAGGAACTGACCGACTGCCTGTTCGCCTGGACGGTGGCCAAGCATGTGAAGTCGAACGCGATCGTCTATGCCAAGGGCGGCAGCACGGCGGGCATCGGCGCGGGGCAGATGAATCGCCTCGAATCCGCGCGCATCGCCGCGTGGAAGGCCAAGGATGCAGCAGACAAGGCCGGCTGGAGCGAGGCTCGCACCATCGGTTCTGCCGTGGCCTCCGATGCCTTCTTCCCCTTCGCCGACGGCTTGCTGGCGGCGGTCGAGGCGGGCGCGACGGCGGTGATCCAGCCGGGCGGTTCCATTCGCGACGCCGAAGTGATTGCCGCGGCGGACGAGGCGGGCCTGGCCATGGTCTTCACCGGAATGCGTCATTTCCGCCATTGATGCGATTTTGATGCGGCGCAGCGTGCGCTGACGCGATGCAATAAATGGCGGAAAAAATGCCCGAAGACTGGCATTTTTCCGCCATTTTTCCTATATCCCTCGCATCCGATCGGCGGGACGCGCGTTGAGCGTCGGCCGGGCGGCAAAAGACGATATGAAAAAAGACAAGTGTGAGAGGATGACCGATGCACAAGACCCTGATGATCACGGGGGCCGCGCTGCTGCTCCTGCCGGTTTCGACCATGGCGAGCAGCGCCAACTGGGCAGGACAGCTGGATGACAGCGAGATGGTGGTGACGGGCCAGTCCGGCCAGGCAACCCGCTCCATGCGCGTGTCGCTCGCCGACCTCGACCTGCGGCAGGATCGCGGCGTCACCCGCGCCGGCCATCGCATCCGCTACGCCGCCAAGACGGTCTGCGGAGCGGACAATACCCGCGATCTTTATCTGCTCGCTGACTACCGGCGCTGCTATGATGGCGCCTATTCCGGCGCCCAGCGTGATCTTTCCGCGCTGGTCTCCGCCGCGCGCGCGGGCTGACCATCATATCCAGCCCATCATATCCATCGGGGCGGGCTTGCGCGATCGCACGCCCGCCCCGCCTCTATGCCCCTGTGCGGGTTACGATGTCGTTAACCATTTCTTAGAGCATTTCCTTCACCCCGTAGGTCTCGAGGACTCATCCGGGGGACCAATATCATGCCGCCTGCAGAACAGGGCGTCGACGTCGCGATCATCGGAGCAGGCCCGGCGGGCCTGACGGCGGCCTATCTGCTGACGAAGCAGGGCTATCGCGTCACCGTGATCGAGAAGGATCCGGTCTATGTCGGCGGCATCAGCCGCACGGTAGAGCATGAGGGCTTCCGATTCGATATCGGCGGCCATCGCTTCTTTTCGAAGTCTAAGGAGGTCGTGGACCTCTGGAACGAGATCCTGCCGCATGATTTCATCCAGCGGCCGCGGATGAGCCGCATCTATTATGAGGGCAAGTTCTACAGCTATCCGCTGCGCGCGTTCGAGGCGCTGTGGAACCTGGGCCTGTGGCGCTCCACCCTGTGCATGGCGAGCTTTGCCAAGGCCAGGCTGATGCCCAACCGCAATGTCCGCTCCTTCCAGGACTGGACCGTCAACGCCTTCGGCCACAAGCTGTTCTCGATCTTCTTCAAGACCTATACCGAAAAGGTGTGGGGCATGCCGTGCGACGAGATGTCGGCGGACTGGGCGGCGCAGCGGATCAAGGGGCTGTCGCTCTGGGGTGCGGTGAAGGACGGGCTCAAGCGCTCGCTGGGCCTCAACAAGCGGCCCAATGACGGCATGGAAACCAAGACGCTGCTGGAAAGCTTCCGCTATCCGCGCCTTGGCCCTGGCATGATGTGGGAGGCCGCACGCGACCATGTGGTGGCCGGCGGCAACACCGTGCTGATGGGCCATGCGCTCAAGCAATTGTCGCAGGATCAGGTGACGGGCCGCTGGAGCGTGCAGGCGACCCGCGCCGATGGCCAGATGGTCGTAATCAATGCCGCCCATGTCATCAGCTCCGCACCAATGCGGGAGCTGGCCGGGCGCATCCATCCACTGCCGCCGATCATGCCGCAGGCGCTCGACCTCAAATATCGCGATTTCCTGACCGTCGCGCTGATGATCCGGTCCGAGGATCTGTTCCCGGACAACTGGATCTACATCCACGACAGCAAGGTGAAGGTCGGCCGCATCCAGAATTTCCGCAGCTGGTCACCCGAAATGGTGCCCGACGAGAGCCTCGCCTGCGTGGGGCTGGAATATTTCTGCTTCGAGGGCGACGGCCTGTGGGCGTCGGCCGATGACGACCTGATCGCGCTGGCCAAGAGCGAGATGGCGACGCTGGGCCTGTGCCGGCCCGGCGATGTCGTGGGCGGCGCGGTGGTGCGGCAGGAAAAGGCCTATCCGGTCTATGACGACGCCTATGCCGCCAATGTGCTCGCCATGCGCAGCGAACTGGAGGCGCGTTACCCCACGCTGCACATGGTCGGCCGCAACGGCATGCACCGCTACAATAATCAGGACCATGCGATGATGACGGCGATGCTGACCGTGCGCAACATCGTGGCCGGCGCGCGGGTCTATGACATCTGGGCGGTCAACGAAGACGCGGAATATCATGAAAGCGGCGAGGAAGGGCAGGATGTCGCCGGCGAGCGCGCGGCGCTGGCCAGCGGGCGCCTTGTCCCCAGCCGTGTGCCGATACCCAGCCGCCCGAGCAAGGCGGCCTGATCCATGGCGGGCCGCGCGCAGGAAGGCGTCTGGGCCGAGGGCGTGTGGCGCCGGACCTATGTGCGGTATATCGCGGCGAGCGTCATCGCGCTGGCGGTCGATGCCGGCATGTTTCTGCTCTTATTGGGTACGAACATGCCCGCCGCCGCCGCTTCGGTGATCGCCTATGGCGTGGGCACCGGCGCGCACTGGATCTTTTCCAGCCGTTCGGTCTTCACCGGCCGCATCGCCTATTCGCGTGAGGGCCGCGCGCGGCAGAAGGCGCTGTTCCTCGGATCGGCGCTGGCGGGGCTCGTCATCACCGGCGGGATCGTCGGCATCGGCGATGTCCTCGGCCTCGATCCCCGCATTGCCAAGCTGATCGCGATCGTCGTCAGCTTCCAGACCACCTATATGCTGCGCAAGTCCGTCGTGTTTGCATGTCGCTAGTTTGGCCCCCTCCGGTGCCGACGGAAGCGCCGGTCCTCTTCGGGCCGGGCACGGATCTGCGGCGTTTTTTGCGCTGGTGCGTGACCTGGGTGGTCCTGCCCAACATCGGCTATCTGCCGCTCTGGTATTTCGGTTGCCCGTTGCGTGGCAGTGTTATCGTCCTGCTTGCGCTGGCAGGCTTGGTGCTCAAGCCCCTGCCCTATGCGCCGCGAGCGCTGCTCTACACGGGGTTGATGTTCTATTCCGCGCTGCACTTCATCAGCGGCCTTTTCGACCTGTCGATGCATTCCCTCTATTATTCGCTGCGCTACTGGCGCGAACTGGAAGTCTCCAGTTCGACCGAATATGTGGTGGCCACGACCATATGGACGGTCACGACCCTCGCGGGTCTCTGGTGCCAGCGCAAGGACAGCAATTTCAAGACAGCCTGGTTCGTTCCGTTTAGCATGCTGCCGGTTGCCCTGCTGGTGATCGCCGATTACGAAATGGGCAAGGACATGCGCGGTCATTATAGCCGCTTTGCCGATCCCGGTGCGCCCTTTGACTCGGCGGTACGGGCGAGCGGCTTTGCCGTACGGGCCGATGGTCGCCGCGACCTCATCCTCATCATCATGGAATCGCTCGGCCAGCCCGTGGGCGATGCCCGGATCAGGGCTGCGTTGTTTGCGCCCTTCCGGCGGCCGCAGATCGCTACCCGCTATCAGCTCACGCAGGGCACGTCCCCCTTCTACGCCAGTACCACCTCCGGCGAGGTGCGGGAGCTGTGCGGCCGCTGGGGCGACTTCACCGACTATCTGAATGGCAGGGCAAGCGGATGCCTGCCGGCGCAACTGGCTCGGAAAGGTTATGAAACCCATGCCATCAACAGCTTTTCCGACCGGCTTTTCAGCCGCGAGACATTCTATCCCAATATCGGCTTTCATGAGCTCGAATTCTCGGACGGGTTGCAACGAAGGGGCGTGAGGCCCTGTGGCGGGGTTTTTGCCGGCGCCTGCGATCGTGACGTTCCCAGGGTGATCAGGCAGGAACTGAAGGAGGCCCGGCGGCCCCGGTTCCTCTACTGGCTGACCGTGAACGCGCATCTGCCCGTCGATAGCCAGCCTGAGCTTGGAACAGATCATTGCGAGCGCTGGTCGCCCTATCTGGCCCGAACGTTCCCGATGATCTGCCGGCAACTGAAGATCCATGACGACATACAAAGCGCGCTGGCGCGGGAGATCATGGCGCCGGATTTTCCCGATGCCGACATCCTGATCGTCGGTGATCACATGCCGCCCTATTTTGCGCGCAGCCGCCGGAAGGAGTTTGACCCGGCACGGGTGCCGTGGCTCTATCTCCGGCGGAAGGATGGCCGCCGGTAATGGCCACGAAGACCGCGCGGCTGATCGACCGGCGCCCCGCCCTCCTCCTCCTCGTCCTGCTCTGGCTTGCCTGCTGCCTGTTCATGCTGTGGCAGGCGGGGGACGGGCTGCGCCACATGGCGTTCCACGATCCCGACGATGCCATGCGGCTGCAACAAGTGCGCGACCTGATCGCCGGGCAGGGCTGGTTCGACGTCAGCCAGCATCGCGTCAATCCGCCGGTCGGCGGGCCGATGCACTGGTCGCGGATCGTCGACATGCCGATAGCCGCCATCATCCTGCTGACCCGGCCGCTGCTGGGGGCAGCATCGGCCGAATGGCTCGCCTGCGTGGCGGTGCCGTTGCTCCTGCTGCTGGCACTGTGCCTGGCACTGCATCGCTTCGCACGGCATGTCGCGGGCGAGGGGCCGGCGTTGCTGGCGGTCGGCCTGCTCGTGACCGCGCCGTCCATCCTCATCCAGTTCACGCCGCTCAGGATCGACCATCATGGCTGGCAGATCCTGATGGCGGCGCTCGCGCTGTGCGGCCTGTTCGATCGCGCGCCGCGCCGGGGCGGCATCGTCGCCGGGCTGGCGATGGCGACATGGCTGCAGATTTCCAGCGAGGGGCTGCCCTATGCGGCCATGATGGCGGGGCTGCTGGTGCTTGCGCATCTGGCGCGGCCGCAGGAGGGACCGCGCCTGCATGGCTATGCCGGCACGCTGGCCGCCGCATCGCTTGTGCTGCTGCTTTGCGGTCGGGGGTGGAGCGCGGGGCTGCATTCGCATTGTGACTCTTTGTCGCCGGTCTACCTGCTGCCGCTGATCGCCTTTGCGCTGGCCCTGTTTGCGGGACGGATGGTGGTGCCGGTACCGGGCCTGATCGCGCGCCTTGCGGTGCCGGCGGTCGGTGGCGCGCTGGCGTGCCTTGTCTTCCTGTCGATCGGCCGGCAATGCCTTGCCGGGCCGTTCGAGACGCTCGATCCGCTCGCCTACCGCCTCTGGTATCTGCAGGTGCTGGAAGGGCGCCCGGTCTGGGAGCAGGCGCTGCCGCTGCGCGGCGTGCTGATCCTGCCTTCGCTGATCGGCCTTGTTGCCACGCTCGCCGCGATCCGCGCCGCGCCCGATCGCGATGCGCGCGACCGCTGGATCGCGATGACGCTGCTGCTGGCCGGAGCGACGCTGATTTCGGTGATGGTGATGCGGGCGATGACGGTTGCGCATCTCTTCGCCCTGCCGGGCATCGCCTGGATGCTGATGATGCTGACCGCGCGGATCCAGCGCTTTGCCTGCGCGCCCGCGCGGGTGGTGGCGATGGTGCTGCTGGTGCTGCTGACGCCGGTGGGCATCGCCTCGCTGTGGATCGCGCTCGTGAGCCCGCCGCTGAAGGCTGAGGCGCCGAAGCCCGATTGCACGGCCGCGGCCAGCATCGCGCCGCTCGCCGCGCTGCCGCGCGGGGTGATGCTGGCGCCGCTGGACATCGGCCCCGCCATCCTGATCGGCACGCCCCATAGCGTGGTCGGCACCGCCCATCACCGCAATGCGGCGGGGATCTCCACGGTCATCCGGGTCTTCACCGCGCCGCCGGAACGCGCACGGGCGGCAATGGCGGGTGTCAATGGCAGGCACGGGCCGGATTACCTGCTTGTCTGCCCGGGCCTCAATGAACTGGGCGGCTATGCCAAGGCCGAGCCGAAGGGGCTGGCCGCGACGCTGGCCAAGGGCGATGTGCCGTCATGGCTGGTCCCCGTACCGGTCAAGGGGCCGGTCCGGGTCTATCGGATCGCGCGCCAAGTCGTCAGGCCTTGAACAGGAACCGTTCGGACTGAGCTGGCGAAGTCTCGTCCTTCTTCAAAAAAAGAACTGCCCTTCGACGAGCTCAGGGCGAGCGGGGAGAGGTGATCTCGATCAAAGGCGGGATGATTAAGTCGTCGCCGGCGTGAACAGCATCGCGTCGCCATTCATGCAGTAGCGCAGGCCCGTGGGCTTCGGCCCGTCGTCGAACACATGGCCCAGATGACCGCCGCAGCGCGCGCAATGCACTTCCGTTCGTTCATAGCCGAGCATCCGGTCCGTGCTGGTGCCCACGGCGTGCGGCAGCGGCTGCCAGAAGCTGGGCCAGCCGGTGCCGCTGTCGAACTTGGTGGCGGAGGAGAACAGCTTCTGTCCGCAGCCGGCGCAGGAGAAGGTCCCCTTGCGATGTTCCTTGTTGAGCGGGCTGGTGAAGGGATATTCCGTCGATTGCTGGCGCAGCACCGCATATTGCTGCGGCGTCAGCTTGGCCTTCCACTGCGCCGGGGTCATCGTGACGGGATAGGTCGCGGCGTCGGCGCTGTCCTGGTTCCAGCCGAGCCCGATGGCCAGCGCCGCGACGGCGGTGCCGCCACCGGCCAGCATTGTTCGCCTGCTCATCCTCATCATCATGCCGTCCTCCAGCCTGCACTCTTGGCAGCCTGCAATATAGGAATGCCACCCGCCCTTCAGGAAGAGGCGAACAGCCGCCTTTTCTTCGTGCCGCTGCTGCTGCCACCGGCACCGGATTTGAACACATGCCGCCGGAACAGGTGCACGCCCACGCGCAGGATGATGGCGACCCACAGCAGCTGCCATGCCAGCGCCAGCAGATGCGGCCAGATCGCATCGCTCTGCGCCGCGCGGGCGATCATCGCGAAGGGGGAGCTGAAGGGGAAGATGGCTGCGCCCACCTCCTGCGCGCTGCCCATTCGGTCGACCGAATAGCTGGCGAAGAAGAAGACCACCAACTGCATCATCGTGACCGGCATGGACAGGGTCTGCACCTCGCGCACCGTGCTCGCCTGCGCGCCGATGCCCAGGAATAGCGACCCCAGCAGGGTATAGGCGGTGGCGAAATAGAGGATACCGAGCAGCGCGAATAGCGGCCAACCCACGGCCGGGGCGGGCAATCCGCCCGCCCCGCCGCCACTGACCAGCATGATCCCGATCGCCGCCGCCGATCCCCATACGGCGATGCCCGTGAGCGACATCGCCAGCATCGCCATCAGCTTGCCCAGGAAGATCGCGTCCACCGGCACGGCGGCGGCCAGCACCTCGATCACCTTGTTGGTCTTTTCCTCGACCATGTTGGACAGCACCATGCCGGCGAGCAGCATCGTCAGCATGAACATCAGGACCTGCGCGCCGCGACCGGTGACGAGTCGCGCCTTGCCCGGCGCCGCGCCGCCCTCCATCTTCACGACCTGGGTCTGGATGGCGACAGGCGGCAGGGCGCCGCCCGCCCGCGCGACGCTGGCCATGATCGCGACCGCGCCGCGCAACTTCTCGATCGCGCGCTCCGGGCCGGTCAGCACGGGGGCCCGCAGCGTACCGGAGAGCACAAGCACCGCCTTCTGGTTACTGGCGGCGAGCAGCGTGCGGGGATCGCTGGCCTGCGGATGGCGGATCAGGTTGGGCATGTCGCCCTCCCCCATGTCCTTCACCAGCCGGGCGCGCGCGCCCTCGATCGCGCCGGCGTCCGCCGGGGCCATGGCGAGCGCGATCAGCGGCCGGGCGGCATCGTCGCCCATGCGTTCGCCCAGATTGCCCGCCACCACGCCGATCAGCAGCGGAAACAGCGGGCCGACAAGGAAGAGGATGAATGCCTTTGAAAAGATGACGGCGGTATAGTCCCGCCGGGCGATGACCAGGGCCGCGCGCCAGACGTTCATGCTGCTGCCTCCACTGCATCGTGCGCGGGGCCGTCCGCATCGGCATCCGGCCCCATGTCCCGCGCCGCCGCCTCGCCGGCGATGGCGACGAAGGCATCGTGCAGGCCGGGCCGCTCGATGGAGAGGCTTTCGATCCCGGCATGGCCGGCGATCAGCGCCCCCAGCAGGGGCTCGATCCCCTCATCGGGCAGCGCGAACTGCCAGACATGGCCCTCATGCTCCGCATCCGCGGGAATGGCGGCGCGCCATGGCCCGTCCTGCGCGCGGGTTTCCAGCCGCACCTGCGGCGGCAGCCGGTCGCGCGCGTCGCTTACCGATCCCTCGAAGCGGATGCGCCCGCCCGCGACGATGGCGATGCGCTCGCACAATCGCTCGGCATGGGCGATGACATGGGTGGAGAACAGCACCGTCACGCCGCTCGCTGCGTGGGCCCGGATCAGCGCCTCCAGCTTGCCCTGGTTGATCGCGTCGAGCCCGGAAAAGGGCTCGTCCAGCACGATCAGCCGGGGGCTGTGGACGATGGTGCCCATCAGCTGCACTGTCTGCGCCATGCCCTTTGACAGCGTGCGGATGGGCTTGTCCGCCGCGTCGCCCAGGCCATGGGCCTCCAGCAGCTCGCGGGCCTTCACCCGTCCGGTCTTGAGCGGCAGTCCGCGCAGCGCGCCCATGAAGGCGATGGCCTCCGCCGCCTTCATCGCCGGATAGAGCCCGCGCTCCTCGGGCAGGTATCCGACCTGCGTCGCCATCTTCAGCGGCTGGACATTGCCGAGCAGCGCGCGGCTGCCCTCGTCCGGGTCGATGATGCCCAGCAACATGCGCAGCAGCGTCGTCTTGCCCGCGCCGTTCGGCCCCAATATGCCGAAGATGCTGCCCGCCGGTACGCTGAGGTCGATGCCGTCCACCGCGCGGAAATCGCCGAATGTCTTGACAAGCCCGTGGGCTTCGACGGCATAGCACGCAGAGGCAGGGCGGTGTGATGTGGGATCGCCGGTCATTGGCCCCACGATAGCGGCACGCGATGACGGATCAAACACAAAGGCAAGACGGGCGGCAAGACGAGCGGCTGGAAGAGCGGCTGAAGGCGCAGGCGATCGCGCTGGGCTTTGCCGATTGCGCCATCGCGCCTGCCGGTGGCGCGCCGCAGACGGCCGCGCGGCTGCGCGCATGGCTGGATGCGGGCTGCCATGGCGACATGCTGTGGATGGAGGAGCGCGCCGGCCAGCGGGGCTCGCCCGCCGGGCTGTGGCCGGAGGTCCGCTCCGTCATCATGCTGGGGATGAGCTATGCCCCCGGCCGCGATCCGCTGGCGCTTGAGGGGGTGGGCGACCGGGGGCGCATCTCGGTCTATGCGCAGGGGCAGGATTATCACGACATCGTGAAGAAGGCGCTGAAGGCGCTGGCCCGCTGGCTCGTCGCGGAAGTGCCCGACATGCAGCTCAAGGTCTTCGTCGACACCGCGCCGGTCATGGAAAAGCCGCTGGCACAGGCGGCGGGGCTTGGCTGGCAGGGCAAGCACAGCAATCTGGTGAGCCGTGCCCATGGCAGCTGGCTGTTCCTGGGCGCCATCTACACCACGCTGGACCTGGCGGCCGATGCGCCGGGGGATGACCATTGCGGGCGCTGCACCGCCTGCCAGACGGCGTGCCCGACCGATGCCTTTCCCGCGCCCTATCGCGTGGATGCCCGGCGCTGCATTTCCTATCTCACCATCGAGCATAAAGGGCCGATCCCGGAGGAATTCCGCGTGGCCATGGGCAACCGCATCTATGGCTGCGACGATTGCCTGGCGGTGTGCCCGTGGAACAAGTTCGCGCAGACGGCGTCAACGCACCGCGCCTTTGTGGGCCGGGCGGAACTGGCCGCGCCGGCGCTCGCCGACCTGCTGGCGCTGGACGATGCGGCGTTCCGGGAGGTGTTCTCGGGATCGCCGATCAAGCGCATCGGGCGCGGGCGGATGGTGCGCAATGCGGCGATCGCGGCGGGGAACAGCGGCGACCCGGCACTGCTCGGCGCGCTGGCGCCGCTGCTTGGCGATGAGGATGCGGTGGTCGCGGAGGCAGCAGCATGGGCGACGGCGCGGTTGACGGCTGGGAACGGGGCCTAAGCAGGCTCCCCACTCCAACCCCTCCCCTGAAGGGGAGGGGCTTATGGGCTCTCGTCATGTGAGATGATCTCACACCCGGTCAGGCTGAGCTCGTCGAAACCCTGTTTTTCTCAGGATGAGAAGGATGGCTCTTCGACATTGGAACGAGCCATGTGACTCGTTCCCACAGGGCGAACGGACAGGAGAGGGCGACCGCATGGGGCGCCCCACCCTCAGTCCCGCAGCAGGTCGTTGATGGCGGTCTTCGAACGGGTCTGTGCGTCCACGCGCTTCACGATCACGCAGCAGGCGAGGTTGGGGCCGGGCGTGCCGTCGGGCAACGGCTTGCCGGGCAGCGATCCGGGCACGACCACCGAATAGGGCGGCACTTCGCCGACGAAGATCTCGCCGGTGGTGCGATCGACGATCTTGGTCGTGCTGGTGATGAACACGCCCATCGACAGGACCGAGCCCTTGCCGATGCGGACGCCCTCGACCACTTCGGACCGCGCGCCGATGAAGCAGTCATCCTCGATGATGACCGGGTCCGCCTGCAGCGGCTCCAGCACGCCGCCGATGCCGACGCCGCCCGAAAGATGCACATTCTTGCCGATCTGCGCGCAGCTGCCCACCGTCACCCAGGCGTCGACCATCGTGCCCTCGTCCACGAAGGCGCCGATGTTGACGAAGCTGGGCATCAGGACGACGTTCTTCGCCACATGCGCGCCGGCGCGGGCGAAGGCGCCGGGCACCGCGCGGAAGCCGGCAGCGCGGAATTCCGCCTCGCCCCAGCCGGTGAACTTGCTGGGCACCTTGTCCCACCAGAAGCTGCCGCCGGGGCCGCCGGGGACCAGCGCGTTGTCGTTCAGGCGGAAGGACAGCAGCACGGCCTTCTTCAGCCACTGGTTGACCTGCCAGCCGGCTTCGGTCGGCTCGGCAACGCGCGCTTCGCCTGCGTCGAGCAGGGCCAGCGCCTTGTTGACGGCGGTGCGGATGTCACCGCCGGTCGAAAGGCTGATGTTCGCGCGGTCTTCCCACGCGGCCTCAATGGTGGAAATCAACTGCTCGCTCATGTCAGGCTCCAAGAATTTGCCCCAGAAAAGGGGTCAGATGGTCGGTTTCATGGTCGATATGGTCGGGATGGGCCTCGACATGGCCCGCTTCCGATCCGTTATTGACCCAGATGGTGGTCATGCCGATCGCCTTGGCCGGCTTTAGGTTGCGCGCCATATCCTCGAAAAAGGCGGCGCGGGTCGGCTCAACCGCATAGGCGCTGCACAGCGATCGATAGCCCGACGGATCGGGCTTGGGCACATATTCGCAGGCGTGGATGTCGTGGATGAGCTCGAACGCGCCGGTCAGGCCCAGCCTGTCGATCACGCGCACGGCATAGTCATGGTCGCCATTGGTGAAGATCAGGCGGCGGCCGGGCAGCGCGGCGATATGCGCGTTCAGCTCCGGGTCGACCTCCAGCCGGTCCAGCGAGATGTCATGGACATAGTCGAGGAAGGCGCGCGGTTCGATATCATGATGGCGCATCAGGCCCGACAGCGTCGTGCCATGCTCCATGAAATAACGCTTCTGCACGACGCGCGCCTGCACCGGGTCGCATCCCAGCAGGCCCTGGATGAATTCGCCCATCTTCACGTCGATCAGGGCGAACAGGTCCGCCTTCGCCGGGTACAGCGTGTTGTCCAGATCGAAGATCCAGGCGTCGACATGTGCAAATTCGGCGCGCATGGCGGCGTGCCTAGTCTCGGCCTGTGCCAAGGGCAAGCATAGAGCGCGCGACCCGCGCCAAATTTATGTTCGGTAAGGGATGGCTGAGCTATGGTCGCGGCGGGTTCAGTTCGGGGGGAAACGGGAAATGGCCAGCCGGAACGGCGGGATGCGGCGCGCGGTGTCTTGGCGGTTGCTGTCCTGTGCGGGTTTTGCCTTGCTGGCGGGATGCGGCGGCGGTGGCGGGGTCGGTTCCACGCCGACGCCAACCCCAGCGCCCACGCCTGCCCCTACCCCGGCGCCTACGCCCACGCCCGCCCCCAGCGCCTTCGCCACCAGCGAATATAACCGATCAAGCGGCCCGGTCGCCCATGGCGCGCTGACCGCCTATCAGGCCGGCGCGAGCGGGGCCGGGGTGAGCGTGGGCATCATCGATTCGGGCATCGCCACCGCCAACAGCGAATTTGCCGGGCGGATCAGCACGGCATCGGCCGATTTCGCGGGCAATGGCAGCATAGAGGATGTGGGCGGCCATGGCACGGCGGTCGCGACGGTGCTGGCGGCCGCGCGGGACAATCGCTTCGTGCTCGGCATGGCCTGGGGCGCGACGATCATGGCGCTGCGCACCGATACGCCGGGCACCTGCGCGGGCACGGTGACGAGCGAGGGCAGCAGCTGCAGCCACAGCACCGCCGCCATCGCAAGGGCGCTCGACCATGCGCGGGTGAACGGCGCCCGCGTCGTCAACATCTCGCTGGGTGGCGCGGCGGCGACCAGCGATCTTGTCGCGGCGGTGGACCGCGCGACGGCGGCGGGCGTGGTGATCGTCATCTCGGCCGGTAATGACGGCGATGCGGCGCCCGACCCCCTGCCCGCTTCGCTGGCCGCGTCCACTGTCGCACGCGGGCTCGTCATCGTCGCGGGATCGGTGAGCGCGGCGGGCGTGAAGAGCAGCTTCTCCAATGGTGCGCAGGGGGCCGAGGCGGCGACGCTTTATGCGCTGGGCGAAGGCGTGCTGTCGCAGGACAAGGACGGCACACCCTATCTCTATGACGGCACCTCCTTTTCCGCGCCGCAGATCGCCGGCGCAGCGGCATTGCTGGCGCAGGCCTTTCCCAATCTTTCCGGCGCGCAGATCGTGCAGCTGCTGATGAACCGGGCGCGGGATGCCGGCGCCACCGGGACCGATGCGATCTATGGGCGCGGGATATTGGACGTGGCGGCCGCCTTCGCGCCTTCCGGCACGACCAGCCTTGCGGGCAGTGCGACGCCGGTGTCCATCGCGGCCAATGGCACGCTGTCCGCCGCCATGGGCGATGCCTCGGCCTCTGCGTCTCCGACCGCGGTGATGGTGGATGGGCTGGGGCGGGCCTATGGGCTGGACGTGAAGGCGACATTGCAGCGCGCCGCGCCCCAGCAGGTACTGGCCCCCGCCCTCTCCATCGGCCAGCGGCAGGTGGCGATAGCGAGCGGGCCGATGGCGCTGTCGCTCAGCCTTGCCTCCGGCGCATCGGTGCCGGAGGAGAGTGGCGGCGTGTCGCTGCTGGCGACGCGCGCGCGGCAGGGACGGGCGCTCTCCGGCATGTTCAGCCTGAAGATCGCGCCGGGCACGGCCGTCAGCATGGGCTTTTCCCAGATGGCGCTGCCGGCCGATGCGGCAGGCGGAACGGATGACGGCAACTTCCTGCTCTCCCGGCGCGCGGACGGCGACAATGGCTTCACGGCGCGGGGCGTCGAGAGCATGGCGGTGCGCCAGTCGCTGGGCGGGGGCTTTGCGATGACGGCGACGATGGCGCGCGGACGGGTCGGCACGGGCGATCCGCTGCCGGATGCGGCCGCGCCCAGGCTCGATCCTGACCGGGGCAGCCGGCGCGATGGCTATGCGATCGCCGGGATCGCCATCGATCGGCAATTCGGGCCGGTCGGCCTGTCGATCGGCATCCGCCGGCTCGCCGAAGAGGGGACATTGCTGGGCGCGCGCTTCGATCCGGCGATTGGCGCTCGGGCCGGGCGCAGCCTGTTCCTGGATGTCGGGGCGAATGTCGCGCTGGGGGGGGGCTGGGCGCTCGGGCTCACGGCGCGGCAGGGATGGACGAGCGCTGCGGACACACGGCTGCGCAGCAATGCCTGGTCGGCCGACCTGCTGCGCGCGGGGCTGCTTGCGCGCGGGGATCGGCTGGCGCTGCGTTTTGCCCAGCCGCTGCGGGTGACGGGCGGCGGCATCATGCTCAACCTGCCGGGCAGCTATGATTATGACACCGGCACGGCGCTATGGACGCGCCAGCGGCTAGGCCTCGCTCCGCGCGGGCGCGAACGCGACGGTGAGATCAGCTATGGCCTGTCGATCGGGCCAGGGCGCATCGATGCCAATGGCTTTTGGCGGCATGAGGGCGGCAATATCGTCTGGATGCGCGACGAACTGGGCGGGGCGCTGCGTTATTCGGTCGGCTTCTGAACAGCCGACCGATGCTCAGACCGTGAAGCTCTCGCCGCAGCCGCAGCTGCCCTTGGCATTGGGATTGTTGAAGACGAAGCCGGCGGTGAAATCATCCTCCACCCAGTTCATCGTCGATCCGATGAGATACAGCACGGATGCCCCGTCGATGTAGAAGGTGCCGCCCGGCGTTTCGATCTTCTCGTCGAACTTCGTCTCTTGCGTCACATAGTCGACCGAATAGGCAAGGCCGGAGCAGCCGCGACGCGGGGTGGAGAGCTTGACGCCGATGGAGCCTTCCGGGGCCTTCGCCATCAGGTCGGCGATGCGCGCTTCCGCGCTCGGCGTCAGGATGACGGCGGCGGGGCGGGCGCGGGTCTTCACTTCGGTGGTCATCACAGCATCCCCAGTTCGAGCTTCGCCTCGTCGCTCATCTTGCCCGGATCCCATGGCGGATCCCAGACCAGGTTCACTTCCACGTCGCCCGCGCCCGGCACCGCGCCGACGCGCAACTCGACCTCGCCCGGCATGGATTCGGCGACCGGGCAATGCGGCGTCGTCAGCGTCATGGTGACGATCACATGCCCGCCATCCGCGATGTCCACGCCGTAAATCAGGCCCAGATCATAGATGTTGACCGGAATCTCGGGGTCGAAGATTTCCTTCAGCGCGTCGATCACCGCGTCATACAGGTCGCCGCCCGGCTCGCCTGCGGCGACGGGCGTGGGCGCGGCGGACAGGAAGCCGTCCAGATAGTCGCGCTTGCGCTCGCCCGTCTCGGCGACGGGCGCCGCATCGTCCGCCACGTCATCGACGCGCGCCTTGGGCGGGGCCGCCACCTCGCTCACTTCTTCCACCACGATCTTGCGTTCTTCGTTCATATGCTCAGCCATTGCCGAAAATCTTCCTCACGCGCGATATGCCGCGCACCAGTGCATCCACGTCGCTCTCGTCGCTGTAGATGCCGAAACTCGCCCGCGCGGTCGCCGCAACGCCCAGATGCTGCATCAGCGGCTGGGCGCAATGGTGGCCGGCGCGGATCGCCACGCCTTCCTCATCCAATATGGTGCCGACATCGTGCGGATGCACCCCCTCCACCTCGAAGGAGAGGATGCCGGCGGAATCTTCCGGCCCGAACAGGCGGATGCTGTTCATGCCGTGCAGCGCGTCGCGCGCCTTGGCGAGCAGCGCGCATTCATGCGTGTGGATCACGTCCAGCCCGATGCCCTGCACATAGTCGATGGCGGCGGAGAGGCCGACGACACCCGTGATATGCGGCGTGCCCGCCTCGAACCGGGTCGGCGCGGGGGCATAGGTGGTCTTCTCGAACGTCACCTTGTCGATCATCGACCCGCCACCCTGATAGGGCGGCATGGCGTCGAGGATCTCCTTGCGCGCCCACAGCACGCCGATGCCGGTCGGGCCGTACAGCTTGTGCGCGGAAAAGACGTAGAAGTCGCAATCGAGCGCCTGCACATCCACCGCAAGGCGCGGCACCGCCTGGCAGCCGTCGATCAGGATCTTCGCGCCGACGCTGTGGGCGATGTCCGCCGCGCGCCGCGCATCGAGCACCGATCCGAGCACGTTGGAGACATGGGCGAGAGCGACGAGCCTGTGCGCCGGCCGGATCATCGCCGCCATCGCGTCCAGGTCGATCTTGCCCTCGCCGGTCAGCGGCACGACGTCGATCGCGGCGCCGACTTTCTCCGCGATCAGCTGCCACGGCACGATATTGCTGTGATGCTCCAGCATGGAGAGCAGGATGCGGTCGCCCGCCTTCAGCTTCGCCCCGCCCCAGCTTTGCGCGACGAGGTTGATCCCCTCGGTCGCGCCGCGGACATAGACGATCTCGCTGTCCGACGCCGCGCCGATGAATCCCGCGACCTTCCGCCGCGCGGCCTCATAGGCGAGCGTCATGTTGGCGGAGCGCGCATAGACGCCGCGATGCACGGTCGCATAATCCTCGCCATAGGCGCGGGCGATGGCGTCGATCACCTGCCTTGGCTTCTGCGCGGTGGCGGCACTGTCCAGATAATGCCAGTCGCCGACGCCGGGGAAATCATGTCGGAGCTTCAGGAAGCCGCCCAGGCCCGCACCCAGGCTCGGCCCATCGCCGCCCTGCCCTTCCATTGCGGAGAAGAGCGGGCCTTCGACCAGTTCGGGCGGCATGGTGGAGGCGCTGTCGTCGCTCATGCCTTCGCCTCCGTTCCGGTGCCGGCCGCAACGCCGGCAAGTGTCTCCAGCTTTGCGAGCGCGGCGGCTTCCAGCGTCTCGCGCATGGCTTCGTCCGCTACCCCGTCGAACACGCCCGCGACGAAGGATTGCAGCAGCAGCGTCCGCGCCGTCGCCGGGTCCATGCCGCGGCTGGCCATGTAGAACAGCGCGTTCCTGTCCAGCTCGCCCACGGTTGCGCCATGGGCGCATTTCACGTCGTCGGCGTAGATTTCAAGCTCCGGCTTGGCGTTCGCGGTGGCGGTGCGATCCAGCAGCATTGCCTTGACCGACTGTGCCGCGTCGGTCTTCTGCGCGCCGCGCGCGACCGCGATCTTGCCCAGATAGCTGCCGGTCGCCCGCCCGGCCAGGATGGAGCGGATGGTCTGCGACGAGGAGCCGTCCGGCTCGGCATGGGTCACGGTCGTCACGATTTCCAGCGTCTGCTCGCCGCCGCCGATGATGGCCCCGCCCAGCGCGAAATGCGCGCCCCGGCTCAGGGTCACGTCCAGCGTCACGCGGCCTAGCGCGCCGCCGATGTTGAGCAGGTGGAAGTTGAGCGTGGCGCCGTCCGCGACATGGATCGCATAGTCATGGATGGCCGTCTCGCCATCGGCCGCATCCTGCAGCAGCTGGTGATGCGCGGTCTCGCCCGCCGCCACGGCGATGCGCACGGGCGCGGCCGGCGGCCAGACGGCGGCTACCGCGTCCAGATCGCTGTAGCGCCAGGCTTCATCCTTGCGGGTAGGGAGGGCCAGTGCGTTCACGCCGCGAGTACCTCGGCATAACCCTCACGCTCCAGTTCCAGCGCCAGTTCAGGGCCGCCCGACTTCACGATACGACCGCCCGCCAGCACATGGACGAAATCGGGCGCCACATAGTCCAGCAGGCGCTGATAGTGGGTGATGAGCAGCACGGCCTTGTCGGGTTTACGCATGATGGCGTTGATCCCGGCGCCGACCGTCTTGAGCGCGTCGATGTCGAGGCCACTGTCGGTCTCGTCGAGGATCGCGAGCTTCGGGTCGAGGATGCCCATCTGCACCATCTCGGCGCGCTTCTTCTCGCCGCCCGAAAAGCCGACATTCACCGGGCGCTTGAGCATCTCCATGTCGAGGCCGAGCAGCGCGGCCTTTTCCTTGGCGAGGCGGATGAACTCCGCGCCGTTCAGCTCCTTCTCGCCGCGCGCGCGGCGCTGGCTGTTCAGGCTTTCGCGCAGGAACTGCAGGTTGGAGACGCCGGGGATCTCGACCGGATATTGGAAACCCAGGAACAAGCCGGCGGCGGCGCGCTCATGCGGCTCCATCTCGAACAGGTCGGCGCCCTCGAAGGTCGCGCTGCCGCCCGTCACCTCGTATCCGGGGCGGCCGCCCAGCGTGTAGGCGAGCGTCGACTTGCCGGCGCCGTTCGGCCCCATGATCGCATGGATCTCGCCCGCATTGATGCTGAGCGACAGGCCCTTCAGGATCGCCTTGCCGTCGATTTCATTGGTGAGGTTCTGGATGTCGAGCATCACTTGGTGCTTTCTTTCTCATGGGCGCGCTGCAGCGTGCGCGCGGTCCAGAAGGCCATGTCGCGCACGTCGCCCGGCGCGGGAAACAGCGTGTCGATATGGCGCTTGATCGGCATATAAGGCCACCAGTCGGCGCCCGGCTCCGGCGCGCCCTTTTCCAGCAGGCCGACGACGAACTCGCTGACCGGCCCCATGCGGGCGAGGTTGGGTGCCTTCGCCTTGTGGAACGCCTTGTCGGTGCGCAGCTTCTCGGTCATCGCCTTGTCGCCCGCTTCCAGTGCGTCGCGGCATTCCGCCTGATAGGCATCGAGATCACCGAAATCCTTGCGCGCGCGGGGTTCCAGCTCGCCCTCTTCCAGCTCGTAATCCTCGGTCAGGATACGGATCGCGGCGGTCCACGCCTGTCCATTGCCGACATCTTCCGCGAAATCGGCAAGGGCATCCTGGATATCGTCTTCGTCGCTCAAGTCTCAGTCCTTCAAATTCTCAGTTCAGCGATGATCTCGCGAATTGCATCCGTATCCATCCAGCCGTCACCTTGCTCGAGCAGACGTTGGCGAAATGGCTCCAGTTCACGGCTTGCCTTCGCCGAAGTGAAGGCATCCCATTCTCGCTCGCCGCAATTGGGTGCGTCGCCAACGAAGCGCTCAAGCATTTCAGCAAGCTCGATCCTCGTCATGCCGTCACCTCAATCGTCACCCTGAACTTGTTTCAGGGTCCATCGTGCCTGACGCGACCACATCGCGAGAGGAGGAATAGATGCTGAAACGAGTTCAGCATGACGAATGAGGAGAAATGTGCCCATCACCCCACACTGCCCTCCAGCGAAATCCCCAGCAGCTTCTGCGCTTCGACGGCGAATTCCATCGGCAACTGCTGCAACACTTCCTTGGCGAAGCCGTTCACGATCAGCGACACGGCGCTTTCCTGGTCCAGCCCGCGCTGCATGGCGTAGAACAGCTGGTCATCGCTGATCTTGCTGGTCGTCGCCTCATGCTCGATCTGGGCGCTGGGGTTGCGCACCTCGATATAGGGCACGGTATGCGCGCCGCACTGGTCGCCCAGCAGCAGGCTGTCGCACTGGGTGAAGTTGCGCACGCCCTCGGCCGTGGGGCCGACGCGGACGAGGCCGCGATAGGTGTTGTTCGACCGGCCGGCGCTGATGCCCTTGGAGATGATCGTCGACCGGCTGCCCTTGCCCAGGTGGATCATCTTCGTGCCCGTGTCGGCCTGCTGCATGTTGTTGGTGAGCGCGACGGAATAGAATTCGCCCACGCTGTTCTCGCCCGCCAGCACGCAGCTGGGATATTTCCAGGTGATGGCGCTGCCGGTTTCCACCTGCGTCCAGCTGGTCTTGCTGTTGCGGCCCTGGCACAGGGCGCGCTTGGTGACGAAATTATAGATGCCGCCCTTGCCGTCCGCGTCGCCGGGATACCAGTTCTGCACGGTCGAATATTTGATCTCGGCGTCGTCCAGCGCGACCAGCTCGACCACGGCGGCGTGCAACTGGTTCTCGTCGCGCATCGGCGCGGTGCAACCTTCCAGATAGCTGACATAGCTGCCCTTGTCGGCGACGATCAGCGTGCGCTCGAACTGGCCGGTATTCTCCGCATTGATGCGGAAATAGGTGGAAAGCTCCATCGGGCAGCGCACGCCCTCAGGGATGTAGACGAAGGTGCCGTCGGAGAAGACCGCGCAGTTCAATGTCGCGAAATAATTGTCGTGCATCGGCACGACCTTGCCCAGCCACTTCTTCACCAGATCGGGATATTCGCGCACCGCCTCGCTGATCGAGCGGAAGATGACGCCCGCCTCCTCCAGTTCCTTGCGGAAGGTGGTGGCGACGGAGACGCTGTCGAACACCGCGTCCACCGCGACCTTGCGCGCGCCCTTGACGCCGGCCAGCACTTCCTGCTCGGCGATGGGGATGCCCAGCTTCTTGTAGGTCGCCAGAATCTCCGGGTCGAGCTCGTCCAGCGAATTCAGCTCGGTCTTCTTCTTGGGCTCGGCGTAATAATAGGCGTCCTGATAGTCGATCGGCGGGACGTTGAGCTTCGCCCAGTCCGGCGGCGTCATCGTCTTCCACATCGCAAAGGCCTTCAGCCGCCAGTCGAGCAGCCATTGCGGCTCGTTCTTCTTGGCGGAGATGAAGCGGACGGTATCCTCGTTCAGCCCCTTGGGCGCGAAATCCTGTTCGATCGCCGACGACCAGCCATGCTCGTAGACGGACGCGCGGTCGGCCGCTTCCTGTGCTTCGCGGTTCTTGATGGTCACGTCTTGCGTCATGCGGGTTCCCGGGAAAGGCTGGCAATGCTGACGCCGGCGAGCGCCTGGCGCACGGCGGCATTGGCGATGTTCATATGCGGCTTCACGCGGCAGTCCTGCTCCAGCGTGCAGTCATGCGCGCCCTGATCGGCGCAGGTGGTCATGGCGATCGGACCTTCCACCGCCTCCACCACGTCGGCGAGGCTGATCGTGGCGGGCGGTCGGCTGAGGCGCACGCCGCCCCCCGTGCCACGGCTGGATTCGAGCAGGCCGGCGGCCGACAGGCGGCTGACCAGCTTCTGCGCGGTCGGCAGCGGAATGCCGGTTTCGGCGGACAGCGTCGTCGCGTTCATCTTCGTGGCGCCGCAATGGCGCGCCGCGGCGGACATCATGACCACCGCATAGTCGGCGAAGCTCGACAGTCTCATAATGTCCGGCTCATAAGCTTTGGCTCATCGGCCGCATGGCGCCCGTCTGTTGCGTTATTTGCGAACCATTCTCAAATCAGATTGATTCGATCCGATTTCGCATGTGGGCGCTTGGACGCAGAAAATCAACCGCAAGTTGGCGTTTCAATCGCCGATCAGCTGATACGGTTGATCTCGGCCACGGAGCCGCCCATGTCGCGTCGCTGCAGCGTCAGGCGGGCAACGTCCGTCGGGTCCGACATCAGCTGATGCGGGGTGAGGCCGATGAAGTGGCGGATCTCGCGAATGAAATGAGACTGGTCGTAGAATGTGCCCTCGTCGCACAATTCCGCCCAGGGTTGCTTGTCCACGACGATCTTGGCGGCGCAGCGCAACGCCCGATATTTACGGGCGAGCAGCTTGGGCGGCGCGCCATAGAGCCGGTTGGCCAGCCGCGCCCGCTGGCGGCCGGAAAGGTCCGTCGCGGCGGCAAGCATTTCGATGCTGGGCGATGTCTCGTCCGCCAGCCAGTTGTCGACCGCATCCACGAAGCGCGCGACAGCCGGCGGCGGCGGCGGTACGCGCGGCGCGAGGAAGCCCCAGATGGCGTCGATCGCCCGGTCCACATCGTCGATCTGGGATAATGTCTGGAGCAGTGTCCCATAGCTGGCGTCGGCAAGGGTCATGTCCGCCAGGCAATCGCTCATCCGGCTGGCATCGTCGCCGTCTATGGCGAGCCAGCCCAGCGGCAGCAGCGAGACGCCCAATACACAGGCCGGGCTGTCGAGCACGAAACGGGTTGCGCCGAAGGTCGGGCCGAGCAGGCACACCCGCGGCGTCGGCATCTCTCGCCCGTCGTGAAAGCGATAAAAACCCGAGCCGTTGAGCATGAAGCGCAGCTGCCCGAAATCGGCGCGCGTGGTATCGGTGAAATTCGGTCGATCCGCGGTGAACAGATAGAGCGCGCCGAAGGCGTGGCGAAGAGTTTCAGGCGGCGCAAAATAGCGCAGGCCAACGAAGCCTTCGGGTAGCTGTTGAAGAAAAGCGTGGCGGTCAGGCACGATTCAGTCGCGCGCCACCATCCCTTGGCCGCAGCCTGCTTGACCTGACGCGAACATTTTCATCTTTCTTCCCCCCTAGGAAAGTCCCTTACTTGCGGCACGACTTGCCGCAGCGCAACAGTCGATCGCCCGCGAAGGCAGATGCGGGTGCGCTCGCGTGGTTGCGAAAGGGCAAAAAAAATGGCCCGGCAGAATAAATCCCACCGGGCCAGGAAAAGGTCTCTTTGTCGCACGACCAAGAGCCCTTCGGGTCGCACTCCGGCTCTACGCGAGTCCGCCCGCAAGTTTATTGTATGGAATCGACATTTTGCCGCGGCGCACGCGGTATTTCGCGTAGATTGCGTAAGGATGTTGCGCGAGATCAATATGACAACGTTAGACAGGCGCCTGGCGAGGGCTGAACAGGGCCATAGCGAGGGTTGAAAGGGTGCGGATCGGGGCACGACTCGATCTTTTGACCGACCGGGAAGTCGCTGGCATAGGCCGATCATGACCTATGCCCTGCTCCGCCCGCTGCTTTTCCGCCTCGATCCCGAGTCGGCGCATCTCCTGACGATCAAGCTTTTGGGAGTTTTTCCAACGCCGGGGCCGCTGGCGGCGGATCCGATGCTGGCGACTCGGGTGGCCGGCATCGACTTTCCCAACCCCGTCGGCCTGGCCGCCGGCTTCGACAAGGACGGCCTTGTCGCACACAAAATGCCGGCACTGGGCTTCGGATTTGCCGAACTGGGCACGCTCACCCCGCTGCCGCAAGCGGGCAACCCGCGCGCGCGCGTGTTCCGGCTGGTCGAGGACCGGGCCGTCATCAACCGCATGGGCTTCAACAATGGCGGTCAGGCAGCGGCGGCGCAGCGGCTGGGCGCGCTGCGCCCGCGCCTGCCCAATGGTGGCGGCATCATCGGCGTCAATATCGGCGCGAACAAGGACGCGGCAGACAGGATCGCCGACTATGCCACCGGCGTGCGCACCATGGCGCCCCATGCCGACTATCTGACCGTCAATATCTCCTCCCCCAACACGCCGGGGCTGCGCGCGCTGCAGGATCGCGGCGCGCTCGACGCGCTGCTCGCGGCGGTGATGGCCGCACGGGGGGAGGACGGCCCACCCATTTTCCTCAAGGTCGCGCCCGATCTGGAGCCTGCCGATATCGACGACATCGTCGCCTGTGTCGTCGATCACCGGGTCGACGCGCTGATCGTGTCCAACACCACCCTCGCCCGTCCGGCGCTGCGCTCGCGCCATGCCGGCGAGGCGGGCGGGCTTTCGGGCGCGCCGCTGCACGACATGGCGCTGGCCCGGCTGCGCGACTTCCGCAAGGCGACCGGCGGCACGGTGCCGCTGATCGGCGCCGGCGGCATCGAGACCGCCGACCAGGCCTATGCCCGCATCCGTGCCGGCGCCAGCCTGATCCAGTTCTACAGCGCCATGGTCTATGAAGGCCCCTGGCTCGCCCGGCGGATCACGCGCGGCCTGAAGGCGCTGATGCAGCGCGACGGTGTCCGTACGATCGCCGAGATGGTGGGAACCGACGCCTGATCCGTCATGCCCGACTAACGCTATGGAAGGACGGGCAATGGATGTTGAAATGGCGGGACAAAGCACTTGCGGCATCGCGTCTGGCCGATAGGGTGCGCGCCATGATCCGTCGCACGCTGATGGCGCTCGCCATTCTCGCCCTTCCCGCCAATGTCCATGCCCAGGGTGTCGTTTCCGCCGCCGATCCGCGCGCCAGCGCGGCGGGGCAGGAAATCCTGAAAAAGGGCGGCAGTGCCACCGATGCGGCGATCGCGATCATGCTGGCGCTGACCGTCGTGGAGCCGCACAACAGCGGCATCGGCGGCGGCGGCTTCCTGATCCATCATGACGGCAAGACCGGGGTACTCGACACGATCGACGGGCGCGAGACGGCGCCGGCGGCCGCTCGGCCGGATCGTTTCATGGGCCCCGATGGCAAGCCCCTGCCCTTCATCCAGGCCTGGCCGGGCGGCTATTCCGCCGGCGTGCCGGGCAATCTACGCCTCGCCGCGATGGCCCATGCCAAATGGGGCAAGCTGCCCTGGGCCGATCTGTTCGTGCCGGCCATCCGCTATGCCGAGGAGGGTTTCGAAATCCGCCAGCGCCTCTCGACGGCGCTGAACGCCGTGGAGGCGGTGTGGAAGGACTTCCCCGAAATGCAGGCGCTCTATTATCAGGACGGCAAGATCCCGCCGACCGGCACGGTCTTCAAGAACCCGAAGCTCGCCGCGATCATGAAGCGCATCGCCGCCGAAGGGCCGGAGGCCTTCTACAGCGGGTCGAATGCGCAGGCGCTGTCCGACGCCGTGACCCGTGCGCCCAAGAACCCGGTGCCGATGACGCTGGAGGATATCGCCGGATACAAGGCGAAGGAGCGCCCGCCCGTCTGCGGCACATATCGCGTCTATACGATCTGCGGCATGGGGCCTCCCTCCTCCGGCGCGGTGACGGTGCTGCAGATCCTGGGCATGGTCGAGCGCTTCGACCTCAAGGGCTTGGGCAAGGACAATCCGCTGTCCTGGCATGTCATCGGCGAAGCCATGCAGCTGGCCTATGCCGATCGCGAGAAATATCTGGGCGACCGCGATTTCGTCTCGGTGCCGCTTGCCGGAATGATCGACCCCGCCTATCTGGCGCGCCGCTCGCGCCTGATTTCGCTCAAGAAGACCCTGCCCGCCTATGAGGCCGGGACGCCACCGGGCGCCGAGCCGCGCACCGCCGCGATCTCGTCCGAAGTCGCGGGCACCAGCCATTTCGTCGCGATCGACCGGGCTGGCGACATCGTGTCGATGACCTCGACGATCGAGAGCTTCTTCGGCAGCCAGCTGACCGCCAATGGCTACAGCATCAACAATGAGCTGACCGACTTCACCTTCGCGCCGGAAAAGGACGGCATGCCGGTCGCCAACCGGGTCGAGGCGGGCAAGCGCCCCCTCTCCTCCATGTCGCCGACCATCGTCTATGACGCGACGGGCAAGCCGATCTTCACCGTCGGCGCGGCGGGCGGCAAGACCATCATCATGCAGGTGGCAAAAGCGCTGATCGCGCATTTCGACTGGGGCCTGTCCGCGCAGGATTCGATCGCGATGGGGCTGGAATTCTTCAACAAGGACGGGCTCGTGCTGGAACAGGGTACCGATACCGAGAAGATGAAGGCACCGCTGGAGGCACTGGGTCACAGCGTGTCGGTGGCACGGATGGGGCTGAAGGCCAACGCGGCGGAGAAGGTCGGCGACCATTGGGTGGGCGCCGCCGATCCGCGCAGCCCCGGCGTTTCCCTACAGGAATAGGCGGCGGGGACGTCAGTTTCGGATAGCCCTGTGGGGGCGGCCGCCTTATAGCGCTGCGCAGGCGACGGCGGCGGGCATCTCGATGCGCGCCCCAAGAGCGCGCGCAGGAGCAACGATGTCTGACAGCCTGAGATTCCCCAATCTCGTCACCATGTTCTTTACCCGTGCGGCGGAGCGCGGTGACGCCCCCTTCCTCTGGCGCAAGACCGACGGGCAATGGGCGCCGATCAGCTGGGCGGAGGCCGCGCGACAGGTCGCGGCGCTGGCCGCGGCGCTGAAGCGCGAGGGGCTGCGCCCCGGCGACACGGTGATTCTGGTCAGCGAGAACCGTCCGGAATTCTGCATCGCGGACCTGGCGATCATGGCGGCCGGCTGCGTCACGGTGCCGACCTACACCACCAACACGACGCGCGACCATGAGCATATCCTGACCGACAGCGGCGCCTGTGCGGTGATTGTGTCTACACCCAAGCTCGCCAAGACGCTGATGCCGGCGGTGCTGCGCTCGCGCGCGCGGCTGGTGATCGGCATGGAGCCGTTGCGCGCGATGCAGGGCGACGCCCTGCGCGTGCGGGATTGGGCGACGCTGGTGGCGGACCGGGATGCCGATGTCGCGGCCTGCATGGCCGCACAGACGGCGCAGCGCCACGACCTCGCCTGCCTCATCTACACCAGCGGCACGGGCGGCGCGCCGCGCGGGGTGATGCAGCATCATGGTGCGATATTGTGCAATATCGAGGGTGCCGCGGCGCTGGTGGAAGAAGATTTCGGCGTTGGCGATGAGGTGTTCCTCTCCTTCCTGCCGCTCAGCCACGCCTATGAGCATAGCGGCGGCCAGTTCCTGCCGATCTTCGTGGGCGGTCAGATATACTATGCGGAGGGGCTGGAAAAGCTCGCCGCCAATATCGAGGAGGTGCGCCCGACCATCATGGTGGTGGTGCCGCGCCTGTTCGAGGTGCTGCGGACCCGCGTGCTCAAGGCCGTGGAAAAGCAGGGCAAGGTGCCGCTGTTCCTTCTGGAACAGGCGATCAGGCTGGGCGCGCGCGATCTGGCGGGCAAGCAGAGCCTGTTCGATTTGCCGATGAAGCTGCTGGTCGATCGCACCATCCGGCCCAAGGTGCGCGGGCGCTTTGGCGGGCGCATGAAGGCGATGGTGTCGGGCGGGGCGCCGCTCAATCCCGATGTCGGCATCTTCTTCCAGGGGCTCGGCATCCCGCTGCTGCAGGGCTATGGGCAGACGGAGGCCGGGCCGGTGATCAGCTGCAACCGCCCCGCCGCCGGGATCAGCATGGACACCGTCGGCCCGCCGCTGAAAGACGTGGAGGTCAGGATCGCCGACGATGGCGAGATTCTGGTGCGCGGTGAGCTGGTGATGCTGGGCTATTGGCGCAACCCCACGGAGACCGAGCGGGTGCTGGTGGACGGCTGGCTGCACACCGGCGACATCGGCCAGATCGACCGGCGCGGGCGCATCCGCATCACCGACCGCAAGAAGGACCTGATCGTCAACGACAAGGGCGACAATGTCGCCCCGCAGAAGGTGGAAGGGATGCTGACGCTGCAGCCGGAGATTGGTCAGGCCATGGTCTCGGGCGACCGGCGTCCGCATATCGTGGGCCTGATCGTGCCCGATGCGGACTGGATGCGCGAATGGGCGCGCGCGCGGCGAATGGAAGGAACGCTGGAAGATCTGCGTGACAACGGCGATTTCCTCGCGGCCCTGCGCGCGGCGGTGGACCGGGTGAACGAGGAACTCTCCGTCACCGAGCGGGTCCGCCGGTTCATCCTGGCGGACGAACCCTTCAGCATCGAAAATGGCGAGATGACCCCGTCGCTGAAGATCCGCCGGCATATGCTCAAGGCGCGTTATCAGGACCGGCTGGACGCGCTCTACCGGGCGTAGGGCAAGGCGGCGGAGCGCGCCTACATGTCATATCGGCCCAGGCCGGATCAGCGTCGTGCGATGGTCTGGCGTGAAGAGGTCGCTTGCCCGATTGCTCGCCTGTCCGCGCTACGCCTTTCAGGCTGAACGGATCGGCCTATCGCATCTCGCCCTTTATCGAGATCACTTTTCTCCGTTCGCCCTGTTGGCACGAGGCAAGTGACTCGTGCCCATGTCGAAGGGCAGTTCCTCCTTTTTGAAGAAGGACGAGGCTTCGACATCTGGACGAGGTGCGTGCCCCGTCCAGGCAGCCCGAACGGTCCGGAATTAGGGCTCGACGCCCCTAATTATTCCCCTGATCGGTCTCGCGCGGGCGCTGGCGGGGCTGCTGGGGGCGCTGGCCCTGTTGCTGGCGGTCGCGGCCCAGCACATTGTCGATCCACTGCTGGTCGATCCGGGGCGGCGCCTCAAGCGTGGGCTGTGCGGGTTCTGTCGCGGCGGGAGCCGGGCTTTCCTCGTCCTGCTCTTCCTGCGGCTGTCCGCGCCCTTCGATCGGCATGCCGTTTTCGTCGACATACTGGCCGTTGTCGGGCTCGCCATAATAGCTCTCCGCATCGGGCTCCAGCTGCCATTCGGGCAATGTCACCTGGGTATCGAACTGCTCGACCGGGCGCCTAGCGACGGCGACGCGCATGAACTGGGCAAAGGCCTGTGCCGGGGCACGGCCGCCCTGCAGCCCGCCGACGGCACGGGCATCGTCCCGGCCCATCCAGACGCCGGTGGTGATGCCGCTGGAAAAGCCCATGAACCAGCCATCCTTGTTGCTGCTGGTGGTGCCGGTCTTGCCCGCGACCGGGCGTCCGATCTGCGCGGCCTTGCCGGTGCCGATGGAGACGCCGGTCTGCATCAGGTCGGTCATGCCGGCCGCGACCCACGGGGCGACGAGCACGCGACTGGTGTCGTCCTCATGGCGATAAAGCTCGCGGCCGTCCGCCGTGGTGACGCGGGTGATGCCATAGGGCGCCACCGCAATCCCCTTGCGCGCGACCGAGGCATAGGCGCGGGTCATGTCGATCAGCCGCACGTCCGACGTGCCGAGCACCATCGAGGGATGGGTGTTGATCGGCGTCGAGATGCCGAAGCGCCGGGCCATGTCGGCAATGGTGGGGAAGCCCACCTCCACGCCCAGCTTCGCCGCGATCGTGTTGATCGAATAGGCAAAGGCGGTGCGGATATCGATATTGCCCGAATAGCGGCCTGAACTGTTGCGCGGCTGCCACCCGTTGATGTCGACAGGCTCGTCGGTGACGGCGGTGTCGGGCGTATAGCCCGCCTCCAGCGCGGCCATGTAGACGAACAGCTTGAAGGCCGATCCCGGCTGGCGCACGGCCTGCGTCGCGCGGTTATAGTTGGACCCCACATAATCGAGCCCGCCGACCATCGCGCGGACGGCGCCGTCGCGGTCGAGCGCGACCAGCGCGCCCTGTGTGCCCTTGGGCACATTGGCCTGGATCGCCGCCGTCGCCGCGCTCTGCATGCCAAGGTCGATGGTGGTCCACACCTCCAGCGGCTCATTGGGCTCGTCCACCAGCATGTCGAGCTGCGGCAAGGCCCAGTCGGTGAAGTAGCGCACGCTGTTCTGCGGCGGCTCCGGCGCCATCTTCACCGAAGCGAGGTCGGCCTGCTCCAGTTCCTGGCTGGTGATGTCGCCATTGTCGCGCATCACGTTCAGCACCACGCCCGCGCGGCCGATCGCGGCCTCCGCGTCGGCGGTGGGCGAATAGCTGGACGGCGCCTTTACGAGGCCTGCGATGATCGCCGATTCCGCGAGGCTCAGATGGGTGGCGTCATGGCCGAAGAATTTGCGGCTGGCGGCATCGATGCCATAGGCGCCGCCACCGAAATAGACCTTGTTCAGGTACAGCTCCAGGATCTGCTGCTTGCTGAACTTGCGTTCGAGTGCCAGCGCCAGGATCATCTCGCGCGCCTTGCGGCCGAAGCTGTAGCTGTTGTTGAGGAAGATGTTGCGCGTCACCTGCTGCGTGATGGTGGAGGCCCCCTGCCAACGCCGCCCCTCGCCGCGCCGGTCGAACACCAGCCAGGCCGCGCGCGCCATGCCCAGCGGATCGACGCCGGGGTGCATGTAGAAGCGCTTGTCCTCGACCGAGACCATCGCCTTGGCCATCACCGGCGGAATGTCGCGGAAGCTGAGCCACCGGCCGAAGCTCGGCCCGAGCGAGACGATCACGCTGCCGTCGGCGGCATGCACGCGGATCATCTGGCCATTGGGGGATGACTTCAATGATTCGTAGCTGGGCAGGGATTGCATCGCGACGACGACGGCGATGACCAGCGCGATGAAGCCGCCAACAACCGCCAACGCCCCGGCCTTTACGACGCGGATCGCCCACAGCTTCGCGCGCCCGCGCCCTTTGATGCTCTTGCCCGCTCGTGCCATGATCTGCCGCCTCGGATACGCGCTTGCCCTGCGCCGTTCAAGCGGGGCTGTAAGTGCCTATCGCCGATTTATGCCGGCTGAACGTTGCCCGCATGGATCGACAGATGGCTGCCATGGATTTGAAAAGGGCCGGTGTTGCACCGGCCCCGGCCGTGACGATCAGTCTTCGCGGGGCTGGAAGTCGAGCGAGGCGCTGTTCAGGCAGTAGCGCAGGCCGGTGACGCCCGGCCCGTCTGGGAAAACATGGCCCAGATGCCCTTCGCACTTGGCGCAGCGGACCTCGGTGCGGACCATGCCATGGCTGGCGTCGCGCAGTTCCTCCACCGCGTCCGCATCGACCGGCGCGGTGAAGCTGGGCCAGCCGGAGCCGCTGTCATATTTTTCCTCGGCATCGAACAGTTCGGCGCCGCAACCCGCGCAATAATAGACGCCGTCCTTCTTGTTGGCGTTATATTCGCCCGTGAACGCGCGCTCCGTGCCCCCCTCGCGCAGGACATGATAGCGCTCGGGCCCAAGTTTCTCGCGCCATTCGGCTTCGGTGAGGTGCAGCTTTTCCATGGGCCGAATATGGGGAAAGGCAGGCGCGGGATCAATCCCATGTTCCCCATGTCCAATATCGGGGCGGTCACCGTTGCGAAGGCCGATGCCCTCGCGTCCCCATTTTGTTAAACACAATGAAGGGGGAGGCAATCATGACGGATCTTCATACCTATTTGGACGGCGCGCCATGGGTTCCCGTCATGGCGCTCGCCTTCCTCTCCGGCATGCTGTTCGAGCGTTTTCGGACTGAGGCGCGACGGGAAGCATGGCGGCGGCGAAAAGGAAAATTCGGCACGTTCAGAAAGCCGAGACCGCAGCATCCAGCCAATCGCGCGGTTCCCGCCGCGTCCATCGACCTTTTCGATCCGGCCGCGCAATTGCGCCATGTCGAACTGGCGGAGTTTGTCCCTCGCACATTGTTGAACCAGAGCGAAGCTCGGCTGTTCGCGGTTCTTGAACGGATTTGCGTTGAAGAAAATCTGGATTGGCGCGTCATGGCTCAAGTCAGCCTGGGCGAGATCCTCGCCAGCCCCAGCGAGCTTGCATTTCGTGCGATCAATTCCAAACGCGTTGACCTGTTGTTGATCAACACTGCGGGCTACCCGGTGCATGCGATCGAATATCAGGGGAGCGGCCATCATCTCGGCCCCGCCGCGACCCGGGACGCGATCAAGCGTGAAGCGCTGCGCAAGGCTGGTGTCGGCTATGTCGAGATCAAGCCGGGCGATACGCCGGCGGAAGTCAGACGCCTGCTGTTGCGCCTTTCCAGTCGAGCCTGACCGTTCCGTGCGGGATGATCCCGCAGCGTTAGCTTTCCCTGCCTTCGTCCATCGCGCCATTGGCGGTGAGGACCTGGGCTACCTGACGGGCGTAATCCTCCAAAATCGCGATGGTTTCCGAACCGCTGATCGTGCGGGGCCGTGGATCGATGGCGCACAGCGTGCCGAAGAAGCCGCCATCGGGCAGGATCACCGGAATCGAGACATAGCTCTTGAAACCGTACATCCGCGGGGTGTGATGGGTCTGCCATTCGATGTCGGCATCGACATGGTCGATCACCACGCGCCGGCCGCTGTCGCGGATTTCGTCGCAGATCGTGGTTTTGATCTCCAGCTCGTCGCCAGGGTTCATGCCGAATTCGATCCTGTCGAGCAGCTGGCAGGCGATCCAGCGATCCTCGGTCACGCGGGCCACGGCGGCGAAGCCCATGTCGGTGATCCGGCAGACCTCTTCCAGGATCGCCATGATCGGCTCGCTGTCAGCCAGTGCAACGGATCGGGCTGCAAATTCGTCTTTCAATTCGGCCTCCACGCCGGATTATGTCGAAGATTATGGCGCAGCGCAATTTGCGGCGCCGGTACAAGGCCTGTCGGCCCTAGCGTTCCCGCGCGGCCTGCCGGGCGATGGCCAGCAATTCATGCGCGACCATGACGTCTGCGGAGCCACGGCCCGACCGGCTGGCCCGCTCTGCCGCGCCCAGCCGGGCGATCACGCGGGCGATGCCATGCGCGTCCCACAGGCGCACCTGCCGCTGCACGACCTTCTCGTCCTTCCAGAACACCGCCTTGCCCGCCGCCTTCACCGCGTCCTCGATCCGCCCGTTGCGGTCGAAATCGGTGCGGATGTTCGCGATCAGCATGGCGCGGTTTTGCAGTGGGCGCAGCATGGCGGCAAGATTGCCCCCTGCCCGCGCCATTTCCTGGTTCATCGCGCGCAGATCCCCGCCCAGCACGGCGTTCACCAGCGCGCCGCTATCCTCGTCCACGCTGTCGGCGGACAAGGCGTTGAGTGCCTCGGCCGTGGCTTCGGCGGGGCGATCCGGCGCTGCGTCGAGATACAGCGCGATCTTCTCGATCTCGCCGGCCATCAGGGCCCGGTCGCCGCCAGCCAGCGCGGTGATGCGGCGGGCAAGGTCGGGCGACAGGCGCAGCCCGCGATCGCGGGCGATGCCGATGGCGATCTGCTCGGCATCGCGGCCATCGGGCACATAGCTGATGCAGGCCATCGCAGCCTTGTGATCAAGGCACAGCTTGACCAGTTTCGACGTGCCCTTGAGCGCGCCGGCGATCACCACCACCGGATTGCCGGCCTGCGACGCCTGCAGCAGCGCCTCGACCGCCGGCAGGATCTCGTCGCCGGTCGGCATCAGGCGAATCCAGCGCTTGTCGCCGAACATGGAAAGCGCGGCCGCCTCGTCGGCAAGCCGGGCGGGGTCGCCCTTCAGCGTGGCGGAATCGAGGTCGATGCGCTCGGCATCCGGCCCCATCGCCCGCTCCAGCCGCTTGGCCAGCGCGGCGCTGCCCGATTCGTCCGGGCCATAGAGCAGGAACAGGCGGATGTCGGCGGGCGGTGCATCCAGCGCCCGCTCGATCTGGCCCTTATTGGCCTTCACGGGGCTGAGCCGCCGGGGCCGGAGCCGGAATCGCGGTCGGAACAGGGGCTGACGCTGCGTCGCCCTTGCTGGCGAAGCGTGCCAGGCGGCCGATGATCTGGTCGGCAACCGTGCCCGACAACCGCTCAAGCGCAGTATCTTCCGCCGCGATGGTCGCATATTCGCTGCTGACGACGTCGATGCCGGCATCCGATGCGGCGGTGTCATCGACGATCTGAACGCCGGTGGCACCGTCGAACAGCTGATAGCGGGCGCGCAGGGTCCGCCGTTCGCGGGTGATCGCATCGTCGGCGCGCACGCCGAAGCCCTGGATATTGTCGTCCAGCTTCACGACCAGCCGATATTGCGGCCCCGCCCCGCCCTTGGGCAGGCGATCGACCAGCGCATTGCGCACCAGCCATCCGGCCTTGCCCTCGATCGGCGCGATCTCGACATTGGAGAGCGCGCGCGCGACCGGGCCATTGCTGCCGCCGCCATAGACGGGCCGCAGGCCGCAGGCGGAAAGCAGGGCCGTGGCGGCGAGAAGGGGGAGCAAGGGCTTCATGGGCACAACCTATATCCGTTCGCCCTGGGCTTGTCGAAGGGCCGTTCTTTGCTGAACGGGACTTCGACAGGCCAGGCCGAACGGCGCTTTGGGACGATCACAGCACCAGATTGACCAGGCGATCGGGCACGACAATCACTTTCTTGGGCGTTGCGCCATCCAGCGTGCGGGCGACATTGGGTGCGGCCAGCGCCAGACGTTCCAGTTCCTCCTTCGCCGTCCCCTTGGGCACGGTGATGGTGTCGCGCAGCTTGCCCATCACCTGGCAGGCGATGGTCACTTCATCCTCGACCAGCAGCGCCGGATCGACCGCGGGCCATGCCGCGTCCGCGATCAGGCCTTCGCA
The DNA here is from genome assembly GCA_029167225.1 of Sphingobium arseniciresistens. Classification (GTDB taxonomy): domain Bacteria; phylum Pseudomonadota; class Alphaproteobacteria; order Sphingomonadales; family Sphingomonadaceae; genus Sphingobium; species Sphingobium arseniciresistens. The sequence continues at coordinate 104,765 of JARFNK010000005.1, read as the reverse complement.
GCCATTCTCCGCGCCCATGTCCGCCCAGGCCTCTTCGGCGAGATGCGGGGTCATCGGCGCAACGAGCAGCGCCAGCGCCCGGATCGCGGCGCTGCGCGAGGCGGACGGCGCGGCTTTCTCCACCGCGTTGGTCAGTTCATAGATCTTGGCGACCGCCTTGTTGAAGGACAGCGCCTCGATATCCCTGGCGACCCCATCGACGGTCTGGTGCAGCTTGCGGTCGAGCGGCTTGTCCTGCCCTTCGGCAGCGGCGTCGATTTGGCCGAACAGCCGCCACAGCCGGTTCACGAAGCGCCAGCTCCCCTCGATGCCGCTTTCCGTCCAGGGCAGGTCGCGCTCCGGCGGGCTGTCCGACAGCATGAACCAGCGCACCGCGTCCGCGCCATATTGGGCGATGATGTCATCGGGATCGACGACATTCTTCTTGGACTTGGACATTTTCTCGACGCGTCCGATGGTGACTTTCGCCTCCACACCGCTATCTAGAGTTACAAACGTTCCCTCAGGTTTTCTCACGATTTCTTGAGGAGAATACCACAAAGTGAATTTCACCCCCTGATCGCCCGGTTGAACCTCACGGTAATACGTCTCGTGCGTCACCATGCCCTGCGTGAACAGGCCGGTGAACGGCTCGGCAAAGCCAAGCTGGCCCATATGCTGCAGCGCGCGGGTCCAGAAGCGGGCGTAGAGCAGGTGCAGGATCGCATGTTCGACGCCGCCGATATACTGGCCGACCGGTAGCCACTTCTCCACCGTCGCGCGGTCGAAGGGCTTGTCCTTCGGCTGGCTGGCGAAGCGGATGAAGTACCAGCTTGAATCGGCGAAGGTGTCGAGCGTGTCGGTCTCGCGCACGGCGGGCTTGGCGCAGGCGGGGCAATCGACATGCTTCCATGTCGGGTGCCGGTCCAGCGGATTGCCGGGAATGTCGAAGCTGACATCCTCGGGCAGCACCACGGGCAGCTGCGCCTTGGGCACGCCCACGGGGCCGCAATCCGCGCAGTGGATGACCGGGATCGGCGTACCCCAGTAGCGCTGACGCGAAACGCCCCAGTCGCGCAGGCGCCATACGGTGGTGCCGGTGCCCCAGCCTTCCGCCTCGGCGCGGCGGATCACTTCGGCTTTCGCGTCCTCCACGGCCATGCCGTCCAGGAAGCGGCTGTTCACCAGTTTGCCGGGGCCGGTATAGGCCTCGTCATGGATGGGGGCCTGCTCGTCGCCTTCGGGCGCGACCACGCGCTCGGCGGGCAGCATATATTTGCGCGCGAAATCAAGGTCGCGCTGGTCATGCGCGGGCACGCCCATCACGGCGCCGGTGCCATAGTCCATCAGCACGAAATTCGCGATGAAGACCGGCAACGTCCAAGTCGCATCGAAGGGATGCTGCACGGTGAAGCCGGTGTCGAAGCCCAGCTTCTCGGCGGTTTCCAGCTCGGCGGCGGTGGTGCCGCCGGCCTTGCACAGCGCGATGAAGGCGGCCGCATCGGCATTGCTCGCGGCCAGCTGCGTCGCGATCGGGTGATCGGCGGAGATGGCGACGAAGCTCGCGCCGAAAATCGTGTCCGGCCGGGTCGAATAGACCTCGATCGGCTGGTCGAACGGCGCGATGGGCGTGAAGCTGAACTGCAGGCCCTGGCTCTTGCCGATCCAGTTTTCCTGCATCAGCTTGACCTTCTCGGGCCAGTGATCGAGCGACTTCAGCCCTTCGACCAGATCGTCGGCGAACTGGGTGATCTTGAGGAACCACTGGGAAAGCTTGCGCTTTTCCACCGGCGCGCCGGAGCGCCAGCCCTTGCCGTCGATCACCTGCTCATTGGCGAGTACGGTCATGTCGACCGGATCCCAGTTGACCGCCGATTCCTTGCGATAGACGAGGCCCGCTTCCAGCATGTCCAGGAACAGCGCCTGCTCATGGCCGTAATAATCGGGTTCGCAGGTGGCGAGTTCACGCGACCAGTCCAGCGCGAAGCCCAGCTTCTTGAGCTGCGCGCGCATGGTGGCGATGTTCTGGCGGGTCCAGGCGCCGGGATGCACCTTCTTTTCCATCGCCGCATTCTCGGCCGGCATGCCGAAGGCGTCCCAGCCCATGGGGTGCAGCACTTCATGGCCGGTCATCCGGCGGAAGCGGGCCAGCACGTCGCCCATGGAATAGTTGCGGACATGGCCGATATGGATGCGCCCGGAAGGATAGGGGAACATTTCCAGCACATAGGAACGCGGCTTGTCGGCGTCGTCGGACGCGCGAAAGCTCTGCCGCTCGTCCCACACGCCCTGCCAGCGCGCGTCGGCCTCAAACGGATTGAACCGCCTCTGCATCAATTACTCCTTGCGGGGCGCGGGCGGCGGCATGGCCGGCGCCCGCCGGGCTGGTGACAGCCCCTGCTGAATATCAGCCGTTAATGGCCATGCGGCGCAGGTCGCGCGCCTTGGTGAGGATGATTTCCTCAAGCTTCTGGACGGTCGCGGCCTGTACCGGCGCGTCCACCCACTGTCCGCCCTGCATCGTCTGGCGGCTGGCGGCGACGCGCACGGCATCCGCGCGCAGATCCTGGTCGAGGATGAAGACGGTGAGCTTCATCCGTTCTGAAGGCGTCTGCGGGTTCGCATACCAGTCAGTCACGATGACGCCGCCGTTGGAATCGGTCTGCACCAGCGGCATGAACGACAGCGTGTCCAGGCTCGCCTGCCACAGATAGCTGTTGACGCCGATGGTCGTGATCTTCGATGCGGCGAGGTCCGCCTTCGGGCGGCCCTTCGCGCCGCCGCCACAGGCAGCGAGCGATGTCAGCGCCACGGCGGCGAGGAGGATGGCGGAAAGGCGGCGAATGGGGGGCCGGCGGGTCATCTGGGCACTTCCTTGCAGGCGAGCGGGCAATCCGGGCATCTATAGTGCCGCAGCGCCAATCGGCAAGCCCGCGATTCTGTGTGGTCCTTGCAACAGTGGATACAAAAGCGCCCGGACCGCACTAGCCAATGGCGGTTTGGCAATGTTATGGCGTTATAACGATTGAAGTTGGGGCAATAGAGTCGAGTCCATGGGCATCAAAAGGGGATATCTGGCATCAGGAGTCGTGGCGATCGCCGCGATGGCCGTTGCTATGTCTCCGGCCATGGGTGCCGCTGGCGCGCTGATGCAGGCGCGCGGCGACATGCCCGTGTCGCTTGCCCGCCTCGGCAGCATCGGCTCCTTCACCCCGGTCACGAAAGACCCGCGCCTCGTCGCCGCCTATGAAAAGGCCGTGCTGAGCGGCGCGCGCAAGAGCTTCCGCTTCACGCCGACAAGCGGATCTATGAGCGGCCGCCGGTCGATCACGGTGATGGTGCGCGCCGGCGACAATGCCGATCGCGCGGATCGCTCCGTGCCGGGCGTGTCCATCGCGCCGGTCGCCTTCAATCTCGATCTCTCGCGCGGCTGGCGCAAGTTCGCCCTGCCCGAATCGATGGGCAAGCGCGATCTGGACGAAGCGCCGATCGTGACGCTCTCCGGCAATGCGCGCAGCTTCTCGCTCGACACCGCCAAGAAGAGCCGGTTCAGCACCAATGTCGTGGTCGATGCGAAGCGCGACGCCGAAACCGGCGTGACGCTGGGCGCGGAAAAGCCCTATTCGCTTGATCTCGCCAGCTCCTATTCGCTGACGAAGAATGTCAATGTGACCGCCGGTGTCCGCTATCGCGGCTCCGCACGCCTCGCACCGATGACCGACGACCGGCAGGACAGCCAGGCCGTCTATCTGGGCACGATCTTCAAGTTCTGATCCGGCTTCAAGTTCTGATCCGGCGAGCGATCTGGCCGCTGGCTGATCGCAATCCTGCCTGAGCGCGGTCTTGCCTTTTCGGGCTCCGCTTCAATTGCCCGATCGGGGTGACGTCCCTATCCTGCATCCATGACCAGCGTTCCCAGGCTCCGTGTCGCACGACCTAGTGACGATCTGGAGGCGCTGCTGCGCTTCTATCACGACGGACTGGGCATGGATGTCCTGTACCGGTTCAGCGATCATGAAGGCTTCGATGGCGTGATGCTCGGCCATGCCGGTGCGCCCTATCATCTGGAGTTCACGCGCGCGCACGGGCACGCTGCGGGCCGGGCGCCGACGCAGGACAATCTGCTGGTCTTCTACGTGCCCGGCCATGACGACTGGCACCGGGCCGTCACGCGGATGCACGCCGCCGGGTTCGCGCCGGTCGCGGCGTTCAATCCCTATTGGGACAGGGATGGCGTGACATTCGAGGATCCCGATGGCTATCGGGTCGTCATCCAGCACGGCCAATGGCGGCTGTAAGCCGTGCCATGAGGCCTGAGGCGGTGCCTATCACCTGAAGTCAGGCGCCTGGGAACGATTCCGATCCGATGGGATCGGCTCGGCTGTTCCAGATTTTTCATTTTGCGCGTTTCCCGGGGCAGCATCTGATTCAGCCCGCTTCAAAACGCTCTGGCGACCGCCCACGCCGATAGGCGGCGTTCATCCTCGCCAAGAAGCAGTATGTAGCGCTTTGCCGCTGGGCGCCCTATGCATCGGTGAAACCAGAAAGTTCACCAGCACCGCCATCGTGAAGACCGCCCTTATCGTCCGCCATGTTCCCCGCGAAGGCGCAGCGGGTTTTCTCCAGCCCATCGAAGCGGCTGGATATGAGATCGTTCGGGTCGACGTGGTCGATCCGGCCTTTGCGCAGGCTGACCTGATCTCGCCCGACCTGCTCATCATGATGGGCGGCCCGATGGGCGTTTATGAGCAGGACCGGCATCCCTGGATCGCGCTGCAGCTGGAAAAGCTCGCCGCCCGGCTGGCGCAGGATCGGCCAACGCTGGGTGTGTGCCTGGGCAGCCAGATGATCGCGGCGGCACTGGGCGCGCCGGTCTATCCCGGTGGGACGATGGAACTGGGGTTTGCGCCGGTCACGATCCAGCCGGCGGGGCACGCTTCGCCCGTGCGCCATGTGGAGGATGTGCCGGTGCTGCACTGGCACAGCGACACCTTCGACCTGCCCGAGGGGGTGGAACTGCTCGCCTCGACAGCTGCCTATGCGCATCAGGCCTTCCGGCGCGGCCCCAATCTGCTGGCGCTGCAATTCCACGCCGAAATGGGCGAAGACCCGCGCTTCGAGGACTGGCTCACCCATTTCTGGGCCGATCTCGACAGCTGCGCCCAATGCCCCAACGCCCTGCGCGACGATCACGCGGAGCACGGCCCGGCCGCGGTTGCGGCTGGCCGCGCGATGATCGGCGAATGGCTCGCGGGCGTGCGGATGCCGGGGTGAACCACCGTGAATTGACGGACCGGCTCGGGCGGCTTGCGTCAGTCGGCGCGCGCCTCGTCCGCCGCTAGAGCATGGCGCGGAGACGTGGCAAGCGGATGTGCGCATGAAGTCGTGCGCGACGTGAGACTGGAACGCGCGACCTGCATCTGATTTCATGCCGCTTGCTCCGGCTTCAGGGAGCAAATGGGACGTAAGGGGGATTGATGTTCAAAAAACGCGTCTGTGCTGTCCAGGTCATGATCATGCTTTCACCCGTGGCGCATGCCGCCGAATCCGGAACCGCGCCAGTGCCGGCGGCGGTGGTTGCCCTCAACGGATGCTGGGACGGTCGTGGCGAGGTGATGGGCAAGGCTGTCACCGTGGCCATTGCCGCAAAGCCGATCGTGCAGGACGCGCTGCTTGCCGTGGATGCCGAAAGCCGCGCCGTGGCCGACGACAAGGATCGCTATTCTGCGCACCTGATCTTTGGCGGCGCCGACAAGGCGCCGGGAGCGTCGGCAGATCCCATCGTCGGTTTCTGGGCGGACAGCTTCGGGGGAGCGTTCACGGCGCTGGGACGCGGTGAAAGCCGCTTGGACGGCTTCGACATCGCCTATCAATATCCTGACAATGCCTTCGTCAATCGCTGGCGGATCGATGGCGATCGGCTCACATGGCAGATTGTCGCGCGCAACGGCAAAGGCGTGGAGAAGCACTTTGCCAGCTACGCACTTCGCAAGGCGGCCTGCCCGCCTGCCGAAGACTCCCGATAAGCGACACTGGGGTGGTTGGGTTTGCGCGGGAGGACATCGAGCCTCCTGCGGATTGGGCGTTCGACCGCCCCCTAGAACTCCACCTCGAGCTCGATCATCTCGACCGGCTCGGCCTTGGCCGCTTCGAGCCATTCGATCATCGGCGGCCAGGCCATGATCGTGTCGCAATAGGCGGCGGCCTGTTCCGACATCGGCACGGCATAGGTGAGGAAGCGGGTAGCGACCGGGGCGAACATCGCGTCGGCGACGGTGGGTGCCTTCCCCATCAGGAACGGGCCGCCATAGCGGGCGAAGCATTCCTGCCAGATGGTTTCGATCCGCTCGATATCGGGCTTCGCGCCTGAAAAGATCGGGAAGACATCGTGCCGCACATGCAGGTTCATCGGCAGGGCCGATCGCAGGTTGGTGAAGCCTGAGTGGATCTCGCCGGAAATCGAGCGGCAATGGGCGCGGGCGATCCGATCGGCGGGGTACATGCCGGCCTCGGGATAAAGCTCGTTCAGATATTCCGCGATCGCCAGCGTATCCCATACGCTGGCCCCTTCATGGGTCAGGCGCGGGACGAGTACGGAGGGGGAGAGGAGCAGCAGTTCGGCCCGGTTGCCGGGGTCGTCCATGCTGATGATCTGCTCCTCCACCTCAAGCCCGGCAAGGCGGCACAGCAGCCATCCGCGCAGCGACCAGGAGGAATAGTTCTTGCTGGAAAGCGTGAGCTGAGCCTTGGCCATTTCATCCTCCGCGCCCAGCCGGCACGACGATCGTGCTTGCTTTCGATCATGATGCGCCGCAGCATAGATGCACAAATGTCGGCAAAGGAAAAGGGCGAACCACCTCGATCAGAAGGCGGATGCCCGGCGGTGGTTCGGGGGACATGTTTTTGTATCAGGGATATCAGGCCTTTACCGATGCGATGACGCCGCTTCGCCTGGCGGCCCAGCTTTCGCTGTCATGGCGCGACAGCTGGGGCATGCTGGGGCAGGGGCCGATGGCGCGGCGGGGATTCGCGCTGGCAGACATCCTGCTTTCGGCCAGGTTCACCCATGACCGGCCATCCTATGACATTACGCAGGTCCAGTCCGGCAACGCCATCGTCAGCGTGCGGGAAGAGGTCATCACCGACCTGCCGTTCGGCAACCTGCTGCATTTCGCCAAGGACGATGTCGGCGCGCCACAGCCCAAGATGCTGGTCATCGCGCCGCTCTCCGGCCATTTCGCGACCCTGCTGCGCGATACCGTCCACACGCTGCTGCGCGACCATGACGTGTATATCACCGACTGGAAGAATGCGCGGGACGTGCCCCTGTCGGCGGGCCGCTTCGGCTTCGAGGACTATGTCGATTATGTGATCCACTTCATCCAGGATCTGGGGCCGCGCACCAACATCCTGGCGGTGTGCCAGCCCTGTGTCCCCGCGCTGGCCGCCGTCGCGCTGATGGCGGAGGATAATGATCCGAGCCAGCCGCGCACGATGACGCTGATGGGCGGGCCGGTGGATACGCGGGTGTCGCCCACCGTCGTCAACAGGCTCGCGACCAGCAAGTCGCTCGACTGGTTCGAGAAGAACCTGATCTCGCATGTGCCGCTGCGCCACATGGGCGGCGGGCGCCGGGTCTATCCCGGCTTCCTCCAACTGATCGCCTTCATGTCGATGAACATGGAACGGCATGGCGCGCAATATCGCAAGCTCTACCAGCATCTGGCCGATGGCGAGCCCGTGGAAGCGGCGAAGATCAAGACTTTCTACGACGAATATTTCGCCGTGCTCGACATGCCGGCCGAATATTATCTGGAGACCGTCGACATCGTGTTCCAGCGCGCGGCCCTTGCGTCGGGCGAGCTGACCCATCGCGGTCGGCCCGTGAGGCCGGAGGCGATCCATCGCACCGCGCTGCTGACCGTGGAGGGCGAGCGGGACGACATCTGCGCGGTCGGCCAGACATCGGCCGCGCACCTGCTCTGCTCAAGCCTGCGCCCGCATCTCAAGCGCCACCATCTGCAGCCCGGCGTGGGCCATTATGGCATCTTCGCCGGCAGCAAATGGGAGAAGCAGGTCTATCCCCAGGTGCGCAACATGGTGCTGGCGATGGCATAGCGTGCTGGCGGGCCGGCATTTGGGGAGACAGCGCCCGGACGGGCAGGGCTATTTGACCCGCAAGGTCGCCGCGCAGCCCTGAACGTCGGTATCCGTGCCATTGGGCAGCCGCGCGTCGACATGGGCGACGGCCGGTTCCTTCTTCCCCTGCGGATAGAGATAGGCGTCCAGCACGCACCGGCCATTGGCGAATTGCAGCTTGCGCATCGTCTGCTCACGGATGTCGAGCCGGGGCTGGCCGAACATGCCGGTGAGCGCGCGGGCGGTGAGGCCCATCAGCTCGGGTGCCTTGGCATAGCTGCCGGCGCTCGGCATCACCGGGGGCTGCGGGGCCACGCTCGGCCCGCCCTGCGGCACGGCGGCGCAGGCGGAGAGCGCCATCGCGGACCCGAGGGCGAGCGCCCAGCGGCGCGTGAAAGCGCCCGCCTGTCGCCATGGCTGCCGGATTGCCTGTGGGATTATTGGCCGGATCGCCCGCTGCATCGTCGCTTCAGCCACTGGCGCCTTCTCCCTCCGGTCGCGGCCGGTCGCGGCCATGCAGAATGTGCACGGCCATAGCCGCGCTCCAGATCGGCGCAAGCAGGTTCACGACGGGCACCAGGAAGAGGAGCGCCGAAACGAGCCCCATCAGCCAGCGGGCGCGTGGCGGGATGGCGTGAAGGTCCGGATGGCGGCTCTCGACCATGTCGGCGAGGTCGCGCCCGGCGACATAGGCGTTCACCGCCAGGAACAGCAGCATCGTGCCGACCCCCGTCACCAGCAGCGCGATGTAGAAGGGCAGGGCGAGGAAATTCCAGCCGAGATTCCGCCCGACCGATCGCAGCGCGAGGCCCGCGCCTGCCGCGAACGTCACCGGCCGCGCGGTGCGTGCCGCGCCGGGATAGCTCTCGCGCTCCACCGCGACGACGACCGCATCGGAAAACAGGCCGACCATGATGGTCGCGACCGTGCGGAACAGCAACCAGCCGATCAATATGGCCATGGCGGCGGCGCCCGCGGCCTGCGCCAGGCTGCTGCCCGTGCCCTCCCAGCCGATCCATATGAAGAAGGCGCGCAGCCCCAGCCATGCGAGCACGCCGGCGCCCGCGAAGACGATCAGCGTCAGCGCCATGGATTTGAAGAGCACCGCGCGGGCGGCGGGATGGAATATCTGGGGCAGAGCCCGCCACAGCGCCTTTGCGATCATGGCAATGCTTATCCCCGCCGCGCCCGCCTGCGTCAATCGCCGCCCCCGGTTGCCTCCGCGCGGCGGGGCATTTATGCGGGGGATCATAACCATCGCCCGCAGGCTCTGCCGGGCGCCTTTTCCACGCCAGTTTCAGGAACACGCATGACCCAGCCCAGCCTCGACATCGTCGCCATCGGCAATGCGATCGTCGACGTCATCGCCCGCGCAGACGATGCGCTGCTCGCCAGCCACGCGCTCACCAAGGGCGGCATGCAGCTGATCGACACGCAGATGGCCGAATTGCTCTATGCGGACATGGGTGCCGCGATCGAGATCAGCGGCGGTTCGGCGGCGAACACGCTGGCGGGTATCGCCATGCTGGGCGCGCGCTGCGGCTTCATCGGCCAGGTGGCGCAGGACCAGCTGGGCGCGGTCTTCGCGCATGACATCCGCGCGCTGGGCATCCATTTCGACACGCCGACGCGCGAAAGCGAGCCGCCGACGGCCCGCTGCCTCATCCTGGTGACGCCGGACGCCCAGCGCACGATGAACACCTTCCTGGGTGCCTCGCAGTTCCTGCCGGCCGCCGCGATCGACCGCGATCTCATCCAGTCGGCCGGCATCCTCTATCTGGAGGGCTATCTGTGGGATCCCGAGGAGCCGCGCGCGGCGATGCGCTCTGCCATCGCCATGGCGCGCGAGGCCGGCCGCAAGGTGGCCTTCACGCTTTCCGATACCTTCGTCATCGATCGCCACCGCGCCGACTTCATGGACCTGATCGACCAGGGCATGATCGACATCCTGTTCTCCAACGAGGGCGAGATCGCGTCGCTGACGGAAACGGGCGATTTCGAATCCGCGCTGGCGGCACTCGCGGGCAAGGTGCCGGTGCTGGTCTCGACCCGCAGTGAAAAGGGCGCGGTCGCGATCGTCGATGGCCAGCGCCATGAGGTGCAGGCGGCGCCGGTCGAGCGGATCGTCGACACTACCGGGGCGGGCGACCTGTTCGCGGCGGGCTATCTGGCGGCGTTGATCGAGGGGCGCGATCCTTCGGCCTGCCTGACGCTGGGCGCTGCGGCGGCGGCTGAGGTGATCTCGCATTATGGCGCGCGGCCGGAAGCGGACCTCAAGCTGATGAAGGCGAAGCTGCTCGGCTGAACCATCGTTACAGCAACATCGGAACAGGGGGTCTGAAAAGGCCCCCTTTTTCGTGGGAGGCTCTTCAGGTCGGCTGCGCGCGGCGGAAGAGGGCGCGGTCGTCCGGCCCGAAGCCCCGGCGCCAGATGACGAAGCCATAGCCGGCGAGAATGGCCGGCACGCCGAACACAAGCTCCACCCATTCCAGATGCGGCGGAAGGGCCACGAAGGCGGCGCCGATGAGCGCGCCCACGGCGGCCGCCCACAGCAGCGCCCAGCGCCAGGCGTTGACCGGTGCGTCGAGCAGGCTGGAGAGCAGGCGCGCCTTCACCAACGAGCCGACGCCCAGCGCCATGCACAGCGCCAGCGCCGGGGCGGCCGCGACCGCGAGCGGGCCAAGCTCCAGCCGGCGCGCGACCATGATGAGCGCGAAGCTGAGCGTCGCCTGCAGCGCGATCATGCCCAGCGAGATCATCAGGTTGCGCATCCGCGCCATGTAGACGAGCGCGGATTCGCTGACCACGGCGGTCGCGGCGACCACCTCGGCGGCGAGCAGGAAGGCGAGCGCGCCGGTGCCGCCGACAAATTCCTTGCCGACCAACCCCATCACCGCCTCGCCGGGCAGGCCCAGCGCGAGGGCAATGCCGGCCTGCGCGGCGATGATCCAGAAGCCGACCTGGCTCACCTGCCGGGCGATGCCGGTCAGGTTGCCATCGGCCAGGTTGCGGGTGATGACCGGGCCAAGGATGGGATCGAAGCTGGTCTTGAGCTTCTGCGGCAGCGAGGCGACCTGCTGCGCGACATAATAGATGCCGACCACGAACGGCGTCGAGAACAGGCCCAGGATCGCCATGTCCAGCCGGCGCGATCCCCATTCCACCGCGTCGGCGGCGGCGAGCGGCAGGTTGTGCCGTGCCATGCGCCACAGCCGCATGGGGGAGGGGCGCCAGCCGACGGGCAAGCCATAATGGCGGCTCATCGGGATGATCGAGGCGACCAGCGCGGCGATCATCGAGAGCACATAGGAGAGGATCAGCCCGTCCCGCGTGGAATAGAAGCAGAAGGCGAGGGCGCCGATGCTGATCGTCCATGGCTCGATGATGGAGCGCGCGCGCACCGTCGCGCCGATGTCGAAGCGATAGGCGCAGGCGGCCAGCGCCACGTCCGATCCCGCGACTGCGATGATGATGAGCGGCAGCAGCCGGTCGAGGCCGTTGAGACCGCTATTGGGGAACATCGCCTGCGGAAAGGCCATCAGCACGGCTGCGGCGGCGAGCGCGGCGATCAGCGTCACCAGCATGGCATCGGTCACGACATGGGCGTGGGGGCGGTCCGTGCGCGAAAGCTCGCCGGCAAGGCCGCGCTTCAGCCCGAGCGTTGCGAGCTGCGCGGCAAATTCGACCACCAGGATGGCATAGGCAAAGCGCCCCAGCACGTCCGGGCCATAAAGGCGCCCGGCGACGAACAGGAAGGGCAGGCGCGCGGCAAGGCGCAACAGAAAGCCGAAGATGTTCGTACGCCCGCCCTTGGCGAGCGCGGCGATGTCTTCCTCATCCTGCGCAGGGTGCGTGGGCGTTACGCCCTTGTCGGGGCCTGAAGTTGCGTTCGCCGCCAAATGCGTCCTCTGCCCTGCGTCTCGTCTTGGAATGAATGCTATGGGAAAATGGCCCGAACGCGAAAGGTTATTCCGTGCGCAGGGGGCGGGCGAGCAGCGCTTCGACGATGGCGCCGACCGGTGCCTTCCCGTCGAGCAGCGCGCATACAGCCTCGACGATGGGCATGTCGACCCCTGCCGTGCGCGCGGCGTCATGTAATACCGGCGCGGTGAACGCGCCTTCCGCGACGGTCCGGCGGTTCGCCAGCAATTCCGCCGCCGGCACGCCCTGGCCCAGGGCCTTGCCCAGCGAGAAATTCCGCGAATCGGTGGAGGAACAGGTGAGGACGAGATCGCCCAGCCCAGCAAGGCCGGCGAGCGTCTCCGTGCGGCCGCCACGAGCAAGTCCGAAGCGCGTCATCTCCGCAAAGCCCCGGCTGATGAGCGCCGCGCGGGCGTTGAGGCCCAGCCCTGCGCCCTCGGCCACACCGCAGCCGATGGCGAGCACATTCTTCACCGCGCCGCCGATCTCCGCGCCGATCACATCGTCGGACAGGTAGAGGCGGAAGGCGGGGCGGGCGATCCGGGCGGCGATCTGCGCGCCCAGATCCGCGTCTGCGCAGGCGAGGGTCAGCGCGCAGGGCAGGCCGCGCGCGACTTCATGCGCAAAGGACGGGCCGGAAAGCACGGCGATGGGCGATCCGGGCCGCACCTGCTCAGCGACTTCGGACATCAGCAGGCCGGTGCCCGCCTCTATGCCCTTGGCGCAGAGGATCAGCGGGATGCCGGCGGGCGCGGCGGCGATGATGCCGCGCAGATGCTGCGCCGGGGTGACGACCAGCAGCGCGTCGCAGGCCGCAAGGTCCGCCATGTCGCCGGTCGCGGTCAGGCTGGGGGCCAGCGCGACGCCGTCCAGATAGAGCGGGTTGCGGTGGGCGGCGTTGACCTCTGCCACCACTTCGGGCTCGAAGGCCCATAGCAGCACCGGATCACCACCGGCGGCGGCGACCTGCGCCAGCGCCGTGCCCCATGCGCCCGCACCCAACACGCCGATCTTCATGCCTTGACCCCTGCCCCGCGTGCCTTTTCCGCCGATGGATCGAGCGGCCAGCGCGGCCGTGCCGCCACGTCCAGTCCGTCCGTCAGCCCCAGCGCCAGCCGTTCGGCCCCGGCCCATGCGATCATCGCGCCATTATCCGTACACAGCCATAGCGGCGGCGCGACGAAGGGCAGGCCATGTTCGGCCGCCAGCGCTTCCAGCGCGCCGCGAATGGCGTTGTTTGCCGCAACGCCGCCCGCGACGACGAAGGCGGTGATGCCCTCGCTCGCGATCATCTGCCGCCGGCTGCGGTCGACCAGGCAATCGATCACCGCCTGCTGGAAGCTCGCGGCGATGTCTTCCATCCTGTGCTGGCCCGACTGGGCGGCGCGCATCACCGCGCTCTTGAGGCCGGCGAAGGAGAAATGCGGCTCGTCCGTGCCTAGCAGGGGGCGGGGCAGGGGCACGGCCTTGGGGTTGCCGCTCGCGGCGGCGCGTTCCACCGCCGGCCCGCCGGGATAGCCAAGGCCCAGCAGCTTCGCTGTCTTGTCGAAGGCCTCGCCCGCCGCATCGTCGATCGTCGTCGCCAGCCGGGCATAGTCGCCCACGCCGCGCACCAGCAGCAGCTGGCAATGGCCGCCCGAGACCAGCAGCAGCAGATAGGGGAATTGCAGCGAGGGATCGGCAAGGCGGGGTGAGAGCGCATGGCCCTCCAGATGGTTGACCGCCACCAGCGGCTTGCCGGCGGCATGGGCCAGCGCCTTGCCGGTGACGAGGCCCACCATCACGCCGCCGATCAGCCCCGGTCCCGCCGTCGCGGCAATGGCGTCGACATCGGCAAGGGTCAGCCCGGCATCGGCGAAGGCGCCCTCGATCAACGGGGTCAGCGCTTCTACATGGGCACGCGCCGCGATTTCCGGCACGACGCCGCCATAGGGGCGATGCTCCGCCTCCTGCGTGGCGAGGCGGTGGGCAAGAATCTTGCCCTCGCCCGTCACCAGCGCCGCTGCCGTTTCGTCGCAGCTCGATTCCAGGCCGAGGATGATGGTCATTGCGCTTCCCTCTAGTCGTCATGGTCTCTAGAGAAAAGCCGATATGTCAGAGCAGCCTTCTTCCCCGCCCTTTCCCCTCAACCTTGGCACCCGTGGTTCGCCACTGGCGCTGGCGCAGGCCAATATGGTCGCCGCCGCCCTGCGCGTCGTGCATGGCTGGGATGAGGATGCCGTCCGCATCGTCACCATAAAGACCAGCGGCGACCGCATTCAGGACCGCGCGCTGGCCGAAATCGGCGGCAAGGCGCTGTGGACCAAGGAGCTGGACCGGGCACTGATCGATGGCGAGATCGACTTCGCCGTGCATTCCATGAAGGATGTGGAGACGATCCGGCCGGAGGCGATCGCGATCGCCGCGATGCTGCCGCGCGCCGATGTACGCGACCGGCTGATGGGCGCGCAGAGCCTTGCCGCGCTGCCCGCCGACGCGGTGGTCGGCACCAGTTCGCCGCGCCGCGCCGCGCAGGTGCGCCGCGCCCGGCCGGATGCGAGGATCGTGCTGTTTCGCGGCAATGTCGCGACCCGGCTGGCCAAGCTGGACGCGGGAGAGGTGGATGCCACCCTGCTCGCGGCGGCGGGGCTCGATCGGCTGGGGCAGGGCGATCTTGGCGCGGCCATCGCCATCGAGACGATGCTGCCCGCGCCGGCACAGGGCGCCGTGGGGATAGAGGCGCTGGCGGATAATGGCGCGGTGCGCGACCTGCTCGGCGCCATTTCGCACATCGATACCTTCGATTGCGTGATGGCCGAGCGGGCGCTGCTGCTCGCGCTTGGCGGCACCTGCCATTCACCCATCGCCGCGCTGGCGGTGATCGAGGGGGAGGGCATCCACCTGCGCGCGGAAATCCTGACCGAGGCGGGCGACGAGCATGTGACGGGCGAGGCGCGCTTCGCCCGCGACGATCTTGCCGCGCCGGCCGCGCTCGGCCGCGACCTGCTGGCGCGTGCCAGCCCCGCCCTGCGCGCGCTGTTCGCATGAGGTTGTTTGCATGAGCCGGCCGCTCGTCATCCTGCGGCCCGCGCCGGGCAATGCGGCCACGGCCGCCGCGGCGCAGGCGCTGGGGCTTGCGGCGCGCTGCTATCCGCTGTTCCACGTCGCGGCGCTGCCCTGGACCGGGCCGGAACCGAACCTGGTCGACGCGGTGATGATCACCAGCGCCAATGCGCTGCGCCATGGCGGGCCACAGCTTGGCCGCTACACCTATCTGCCGGCCTTTGCCGTCGGCGCAGCGACGGCCGCCGCGGCGCGAGAGGCCGGCTTCGACGTGGTCCATGCCGGCACGGCCGGCGTGCAGGCGGTGATCGATGCGCTGGCCGCCGCCGGGCATCGGGCGATCCTGCATCTTTCCGGCCATAATATCCGGCCTTTTGATCCTGGTGCGCTGCGCGTGACCTCCGTGCCGGTCTATGCGGCGGTGGATAGCGGGGAGGCGGAAGGCTTTGCGCAGGCCAGCCCGCCGGACAGCGTCCTGCTCGTCCATTCGCCCCGTGCAGGGCGCCGGCTGGCGGCGCTCACGGCCAGCTTTGACCGGTCATCATGGGATGTCGTCGCCATCAGTCCTGCTGCTCTTGCCGAGGTTGGCGAGGGCTGGGCCTCGGCACAGGCGGCGACAAGACCCGATGATGAAGCGATGCTGGCCCTTGCCACGGGATTGTGCGAATGAAGTCCGACGAAATGGTGGATCATGGGAGCGCGATGGAAGGCCAGCAGCCAATCGAACCGGGCGTGACCGTGCCTGTATCCGGGCCAGGGCCTGGGCCCGCATCGGGACCGGTGATGCCTGCGCCCATGCCGGTGCGGCGCCGTTCCTATGGGCCGTTGCTGGCAATCCTGTTGCTGCTGGGCTTTGCCGCCGGCGTTGCCGCGACCGTCGTGGCGATGCCCCGGATCAGGCAATGGTGGGCGCCGCAGGTGGCCCAGGCCGGCAAATTGCCCATGGTCGATACGCGGTCGGCCGCCTCGGCGCGGCCGGTTACGGCCAATGGCCTGGAACTGCTGGAACTGCGCACCGCCGAGCTGGACGACCGGCTGACACGGATCAATGTCGAGGCGCAGGCGGCGTCGGGCAATGCGGCGCGCGCCGAAGGGCTGCTGGTGGCCTTCGCCGCCCGCCGCGCGCTCGATAGCGGGGGGCCGCTCGGCTATATCGAAGGCCAGTTGCGCCTGCGTTTCGGACAGGCCCAGCCACGCGCCGTCGCGACGATCATCAATGCCTCGCGCGAGCCGGTGACGCTGATCGACCTGGAGGCGGGCCTTGCGGAGATCGCGCCCGACCTTGCGGTATCGCCGCAGACGGACTGGTGGTCGGCGCTGCTGCGCGAAGTGAACGGGCTTGTCACCATCCGCAGCACGGCATCGCCCTCGCCGGTGCCGGAACAGGCCTATCAGCGCGCGCGCCGCCTGGTGGAATCGGGCCGGATCGACGCGGCGATGGCGGAGGTAGAGCGCATGCCCGGCCATGTCGCCGCCGACCGCTGGCTGCAGATGGCCCGGCGCTATCGCGAAGCGCGGCGGGCGCTCGACCTGATCGAGACGGCCGCGATCCTGGAGCCGCGACAGATCCGTTCGGGCACGGGCGCACCGGTGACGCAGACGTCGCCGCTGGCCCCGTAGGCGAGGCTGCGCGGACGCTCCTGAACCGACTGCAAAGAAAACGGAAAATTTCCGTCATAAATCTTTCATAAACATTGGGCGTGCGTATAGTGCGGCATGGCTTCCGCACCGGCCCTTTCGATCAGAGCGCAGATATCGGCCGCGCCGCCGCCGGCAGCACTGCTGGCGCGCGAAATCGGGGCTTTTGCCTATACCCGCTACATGGCGGCGTTCGGTAGGGCGGTGCCGCTGCCATTGGCGAATCGGCCTACACCGGTCGTTGTGATTCCCGGATTCATGGCATCCGACAAGACGACCGCGCGGATGCGCCGCTCGCTGCGGCAGGCCGGTTTCCCGGTGCATGGCTGGGGCCTTGGTCGCAATCAGGGTGTCGATGCGACCCTGCTCCAGCGACTGGACGCGCATGTCGATTCGCTGGGGCTGACGGAGCCCGCGGTGGTGGTCGGCTGGAGCCTTGGCGGCCTGATCGCGCGCGAATATGCGAAATATCGGCCGGGTCGCGTGGCGCGGGTCATCACGCTCGGCAGCCCCTTTTCGGGCGATCCGCGCGCGAACAATGCCTGGCGCGCCTATGAGCGGATCGCCGGCCATCCCGTCGATTGCCCGCCGATCAACTGCGACCTTGGCGAGAAGCCGCCGGTCGAGACCATCGCCTGCTGGTCGCCGCGCGACGGTGTCGTCGCGCCGTTGTCTGCCCGTGGTCGCCGCCACGAGCGCGACCGCGCGCTGGAACTGGATTGCAGCCACATGGCCTTCGTGGCCGCGCCGGGCGCGATCCGCACCGTGGCCAGCCTGATCGCGAACTGATCCGATCGATTTCGGTGGATGCGATGCGCTCGCCGCTCGCAATGCCTTCCCGTTGTCCCGTGCAAATAGATAAGAAACGGTCTTCCTTACCTTGCGCTTGGGGAACTGGCGGGACATGGGGGGGCGCCTGCACGGGAATGACGTGCGGTGGGGTCAGGCGAGAAACGGCGCCGCCACTTCCGCAGGCACACGGAGCACCCGGCCGGTCTGGCGATCGATCAACGCCCAGGTGGATTTCGCCGCGACCTTCACCTTGCCGTCGGCGCCGATAAACTCCACCATCCGGTCGAAGCGCGCGCCGCGCGGGGCTTCCCCCACCCATGTCCTGGCCGTGACTGTCTCGCCAGGCCCGACATTGCCGCGATAGTCGATCTCATGCCGGGTCACGACCCAGAGATAGGCGGCGACATGTTCGGGCGACGCGGCGGAGATCCAGTGCTGCGTCGCCACATCCTGAAGCCACCGCACCCACACGGCATTGTTCACATGGCCGAGTTCGTCGATGTCCTGCGGCTGCGAGGTGATGTGCGTGACGAAGGGTGTAGGTGGCGGCGTGGCTGGGGGCGGGGGCGCGACAGGAGGGGAGGGGGCCGACATCGCGCCGCGTGCCTCAGCCTGCCACGCCCAGTTGCCACAGGATGAAGGCTCGCGCCGCGTGCCTCAGCCTGCCACGCCCAGTTGCCACAGGATGAAGGCGAACTCCTCCGCCCCCTCGCGCAGGCTGTCGAACCGGCCGGACTTGCCGCCATGGCCCGCGCCCATGTTTGTCTTGAGCAGCAGCACATTGCCGTCCGTCTTGGTCGCGCGCAGCTTCGCCACCCATTTGGCCGGCTCCCAATAGGTGACGCGGGGGTCATTGAGCCCGGCCGTCACCAGCAGCGGCGGATAATCCTGCGCCGAGACATTGCTGTAGGGGCAATAGGACAGGATCGTCTCGAACGCGGCCTTGTCCTCGATCGGGTTGCCCCATTCGGGCCACTCGCCCGGCGTCAGCGGCAGCGAGGCATCCATCATCGTGTTGAGCACGTCGACGAAGGGCACATGCGCGACGACCGCGCCCCACAGTTCCGGGTTGGCATTCATGACCGCGCCCATCAACTCGCCGCCGGCCGATCCGCCCGAAATGCTGATGCGGCCGGGCGCGGTATAGCCCAGCGCGATCAGGCCCTTTGCGACATCGACGAAATCGTTGAACGTGTTGGTGCGCTTCTCCAGCTTGCCATCCAGATACCATTGCTGGCCCAGATCGTCGCCGCCGCGGATATGCGCCAGCGCAAAGGCGAAGCCCCGGTCGAGCAGCGACAGCCGGCCGGTGGAAAAGCCCGGCTCCATCGCGATGCCATAGGCGCCATAGCCATAAAGGTGCAGCGGCCCGCTGCCGTCGCGCGGGAAATCCTTGGGGTAGACGATGGAGACGGGCACTTGCGTCCCGTCGCGCGCGGTGATCAGCAGGCGCTCGGTCGCATAGCGGGAGGCATCATAGCCCGAGGGGATTTCCTGGACCTTCAGCACTTCCATCGTGCCGGCCTTGAACGTCTCGTCCAGATGATAGTCGTAGATCGTGTCGGGCGTGACCATCGATTCATAGCCGATGCGCAGCGTCGTCACGTCATATTCGGGATTGTCGTCCAGCGACGCGGAATAGCTCGCCTCGGGGAAGGGGATGCGGGCGGCGCCGTGGGTCGCATAGTCGCGCAGTTCGATCTGGTCGAGCCCGTCCTCGCGCCCTTCGGTGACGTAGAAGCGCTTGAACAGGGTGAAATCGGTCAGGTAGAAATGGACGGAGGCCGCGATGACCTCTTCCCACTGGTCGGGCGTGTCCAGCGCGGCCTTCACCAGCCGGAAATTGGGATGGGTGTCGTTGGTGCGGATGTAGAGCGTGCCTTCATGCTCATCGACATCATATTCGCGGCCCGGCTGTCGCGCGGAAACAAGGCGCGGCGTGGCCGTCGGGTCATCCGCGGGCACCAGCCATGCCTCGCTCGTCACATGATCGCCGGTGCCGATGACGATCCATTTTTCCGACGAGGTGAGGCCGATCGAGACCCGGAAGCCCTCGTCATCCTCATGGAACAGCTCGACATCGTCGGTGATGGGTGTGCCGAGCCGGTGCAGCCGGGCATTGTCCGTCCGCCAGTTTTCATTGGCGAGGCTGTAGAGCAGCCCCTTGTTGTCGCTGGTCCACACGAGCGCTGAGAGGGTGCCGGGGATCACTTCAGGCAGCAGTTCGCCGGTCGTCAGATCCTTGATCTTCGCCTCGAACCGCTCCGACCCGTCGGTATCGATGGCATAGGCGAGCAGCTTGCCGTCCGGGCTCACCGACATCGCGCCCAGGCGGAAATAGTCATGGCCCTCGGCCAGCGCCGGCTCGTCCAGGATCAGCTGGTCCTGCGCGGCGTCGTTGCCGGCCGCGACCGGGCGGCGATACCATTTGCGATATTGCCCGCCGGTTTCGAAGGCGCGCCAATAGACATAGTCGCCATCCTTCTGCGGCACCGAGCGGTCGTCTTCCTTGATCCGGCCCTTCATTTCCTGGAACAGCGTCTCGATCAGCGGCTGGTGCGGCGCCATCGCGGCCTCGAACCAGTCATTTTCTTCCTTGAGGTATCCAAGGACGCTCGTGTCGGTGACTTGCGGATAGCCCGGATCGCGCAGCCACGCCCAGGGGTCGCTCACCTCATGCCCATGCGCGCGGACGCTATGGGGCTTCTGCTGTGCGACGGGAGCGTTATCTGTCAGTGTCATCAAGGAAATCCATCGGAAGGGTGTGGCGCCGTGAAAGCGCCGTGCTTATGTTGTGCATCGCATTGTTGAAACAAGGATTATCGCATGTCCACCTATGAAGCCCGCCTCGCAGCACTGCGCGCGCAGTTGAAGCAAGACAGGCTGGACGGTTTCGTCGTGCCGCTGACGGACGAGCATATGAGCGAATATGTGGGCGCCTATGCCCAGCGCCTGGCGTGGCTGACGGGGTTCCAGGGCTCTGCCGGCAGCGCCGTGGTGTTGCCCGAGGCGGCGGCAATCTTCGTCGATGGCCGCTATACGCTTCAGGTGCGCGAGCAGGTGGACGGCACGCACTGGCAATATGAAAGCGTGCCGCAGACGAGCGTCGCCCATTGGCTGGGGGAACATGCGCCGGGCGGCGGGCGGATCGGTTATGATCCCTGGCTCCACGCCAGCTCCTGGGTGAAGCAGGCGACGACCGCCCTTGCCGAGCGCGGGGCGGAACTGGTGGCGGTCGCGGCCAATCCCATCGACCGGGTGTGGAGCGACCGGCCCGAGCCGAGCATGGCCAAGCTGGTGGTGCATGAAGACCTCCATGCCGGCAAGGGCGCGGCGGCCAAGCGGCAGGAGATGGCGGACTGGCTGGTCGAGAGGAAGGCCGATGCGGTCGTCCTTTCCGCGCTCGATTCGATTGCATGGACGTTCAACGTGCGCGGGCAGGATGTGGAACGCACGCCGGTCGCGCTCGCCTATGGCATCGTCCATGCCGATGCGACCGCCGACCTTTATGTCGCGCCGGAGAAGATCGGCGAGGACGTGGTCAAGCATCTGGGCAATGCCGTGCGCGTCCATCCCCGCACGGACTTCCCCGCCGCGCTTCAGGCGCTGAGTGGAAAGACCGTGGTGGCTGATCCGCAGCGCGCCGTCGCCGCCATCTTCAACCTGCTCGAAGCCGGCGGCGCGCATGTGCTGTCGCTGCGTGACCCCGCCGTGCTGCCAAAGGCGATCAAGAACCCGGTCGAGATTGCCGGACACAAGGCCGCGCAGGCGCGCGACGGCGCGGCGCTCAGCCGGTTCCTGCACTGGATTTCCGTGGAAGCACCAAAGGGCGGCCAGACGGAAATGAGCGTCGCTGAAAAGCTGTACGCATTCCGCGAGGAGACGGGGCGGCTCAAGGATCTGTCGTTCGACACGATCTCTGCCTTCGGTCCCAATGGCGCCTCGCCGCATTACCGGGTGGACGAGGACAGCAGCCTGCCGATCACGCCGGGAACGCTTTATCTGGTCGATTCGGGCGGGCAATATCTGGACGGCACCACCGACGTCACCCGCACCATCGCCATCGGCACGCCGACGGACGAGATGCGGACGCGCTTCACGCTGGTCCTCAAGGGGCATATCGCGCTCGCCCGCGCTGTCTTCCCGCAGAAGACCGGCGGCGGCCAGCTCGACGTGCTGGCGCGGCAATATCTGTGGGCAGCGGGACTGGATTATGCCCATGGCACCGGCCACGGCGTCGGCAGCTTCCTGTCGGTCCATGAAGGCCCGCAGCGGATCGCCGGTTTCGGCGGCGGCGACGAGCCATTGCAGCCCGGCATGATCCTCTCCAACGAACCCGGCTATTACAAGGCGGGCGAATATGGCATCCGCATCGAAAATCTGGTGCTGGTCGAGGCGCGGGACGTGCCGGGTGCCGAGCAGCCGATGCTGGGCTTCGAGACGCTGACCTTCGCACCGATCGACCGCGCGGTCATCGACACGTCGTTGCTGTCAGCCGACGAGCGCGCCTGGCTGGACGCCTATCATGCGCAGGTGCTGCAGATTGTCGGGCCGCAGCTGGAGGGCGAAGCGGCCGCCTGGTTGAAGGAAGCGTGCGCCCCTCTGATGCGGGTGTGATGCCGGCTGCGATTCGGGCGTGACGCGGTAATCAGGCGGTCGGGCTATCGTCCGGCGAATCGTCCGTGTCCGCCTGATCGGCGGACATCGCCGGCTTTGCCTGGGCCTGCTCCTCGCGTGACTGTTCCTCGCGTGATTGTGCCTTGCGCCGCCGCAGATTGTCCCGCAGCGCCTGCGCCAGCCGTGCCTTGCGTTGATCTTCGCCGTTCATGGACGCGACGCTTAGCGAAATTGCATTGTTAGGGGCAAGCCGCCTTGACAATCGTGCAGACAAAAGGCCATAGGCCCGCTTCCCGCACGGCCACTCGGTCAAGCGGGCGTGAAAATGGTGTGCTGCCGTAGCTCAGTGGTAGAGCGCATCCTTGGTAAGGCTGAGGTCGGGAGTTCAATCCTCCCCGGCAGCACCATTTTCCGACCGGCCCGACGGCGCCACATCGCTGGCCGCTATGTCGGCAAGACAAGCTCCTCCTCCAGGAAATCCAGAAAAGCCCGCGTCCGCAGCGCCAGTCGCGCATGGCCTGCGTAGAGCGCGTGGATGTCCTCGCCGTCGCCGGGGTTGAACGGCGCGAGAATTTCCACCAGCCGCCCTGCCGCGATGTCGGCCGCGACATGGAAGCGGCCGAGCCGGGCAATGCCGCCGCCCACCACCGCCATCATCCGCACGACTTCGCCCGAATTGCCCAGAAAGGCGCTCTCCACCGGGCGATGGACGATGCGGCTGCCGATTCGGAACGGCCAGCTGTCGATCGAACGACGGAAGCTGAACTGCAGGCAATGGTGCCGGTCCAGATCGTCGGGCTGGGCGGGCGTGCCCTTGCGCGCCAGATAATCCGGGCTCGCCACCAACGCCATGGCGCTGCGCCCCAGCTTCTTCGCGCGCAGCCGGGTGTCGCGCAGAGGGCCGATGCGGATGGCGATGTCCGCCCGTTCCTCGATCAGGTCGACCAGCGTGTCCGACAGCGCGAGGTCGACCGTCACGGCGGGGCAGCGATCGAGGAAGCGCGGCAGGATGGGCAGCAGGCACTGCATGCCGAAGGGCACCGATGCGTTGATCCGCAGGGGGCCGCGCGGCTCGCGTTGGTCCTGGCCGAGGCCATGCTCCACCTCGTCCATTTCGGCGAGCAGGCCGGCTATGCGATCGCGATAGCGCTCGCCCTCCGGCGTGAGCGTCAGCGAACGGGTGGTCCGGTGGATCAGCACCACGCCCAGCCGTGCCTCCAGCCTGGCGATGCAGCGGCTGACGGCGGAGGGCGTCAATCGCAGTGCCTTGGCCGCCGCCGCAAAGCTGCCGCCGTCCGTGACGGCGAGGAAGGTCTGCATGTCGCCGATGCGGTTATCCATGGGGCTGCCCAATTCGTGATTTTGATGCACGTCTGTTGTGCATCCGCGCGGTCTAATCATCAACCCGCGCACGAGCCACATTGCCGGTCACATCACCAGCACTCACATCATCGCAACAGGAGTTTCGTCATGGATCTGCAATTGGGCGGCAAGACCGCATTGGTAACGGGATCGACCGCCGGCATCGGCTTCGCCATCGCCAAGAGGCTTGCGGCCGAGGGCGTGGACGTCTTCATCACCGGGCGCGACCAGAAAAAGCTGGACGCGGCGGCGGCGGAGATCGCGGCCGTCGGCACAGTGCGCGGCGTGCTTGCCGATCCTGCGACGGCGGCCGGCGCGCAGGCGCTGATCGCAGCGGTGCCTTCGGTCGACATCCTCGTCAACAATCTGGGCATTTATGAAGCCAAGCCCTTTACCGAGATCAGCGACGAGGACTGGCATCATTTCTTCGAGGTCAATGTGGTGAGCGGCGCGCGGCTGGCGCGGCATTATTTCCCGCAGATGCTCGCGAAGGATTGGGGCCGGGTCATCTTCATCGCCAGCGAAAGCGCGCTCGTCATCCCCGGCGAGATGATCCATTACGGCATGACCAAGACCGCGCAGCTCACCATCGCGCGGGGCCTTGCCGAACAGACGCGCGGCACCGGCGTGACGGTCAATTCCGTGCTGCCCGGGCCGACCCGGTCGGAGGGGATCGTCGAGTTCATCCGCTCGGTCGTCGACAACAAGGATGCGCCGGAAGAAGAGCGCGAGGCGGAATTCTTCACCAAGCTGCGCCCGCTTTCGCTCATCCGCCGGTTGATCGAGGCGGACGAGATCGGCGCGACGGTGGCGTTCCTCGCCAGTCCGCTCGCCGCCGTGACCAATGGTGCCGCGATCCGGGCGGAGGGCGGCATCGTGCCGACCATCGCCTGAAGCATGGCCGTACCCCGCATCCAGAGATGCCGGGGTGCGACCTTCTGGCTCAGGCGCGGCTCAGTTGTGAGCTGGCGCCGTCGATCCGCGGAGGATCAGTCGGCAATCGAGATGGGCCGTGCGCGAACCCGCCGCGGCTCCCTTGCCCGCGATCAGCATGTCGGCCGCCAGCTGGGCCATTTCGGCGATCGGCTGGTGGACGGTGGTGAGGGCCGGCCACACGCTTTCGGCGATCCAGCTATCGTCGAACCCCACGACCGAAAGCTGATCCGGGATGCGGATGTCGAGCTGTGCCGCGGCGGCGAAGATGCCGGCGGCCATGTCGTCATTCGCGGCGAACAGGGCGGTGGGGCGGCGATCGCTCGTCAACAATGCCAGTCCGGCCGCGATGCCCGACTGGAAGGTGAAATTGCCGTCCACTTCCATCAGGTCGCCATCCGGCAGGCCGTGGCGTGCCAGTGCGGCAAGAAAGCCCTCCCGCCGCCAATTGGTCGCGGCATGGGTAGGCGGTCCGTTTGCGATACCGAAGATGCGATGACCCTGTGCCCAGAGATGGTCCGCCAGTTCCCCGGCACCCGCGCTGTCATTGGTGGCGACGAACGAGGATCGACCTGGGAAGCGGCCGGGGGAAAGCCGGACATAGGCGACGCCATGCGCCTCTATCCCGGCCAGCACCCTGTCGGAATCGGTTACCGGCGGTGTGAGGACGAGGCCGTCGAGCCGGCGGTTGGCGAGCATCTTGTCCATCGTCGCCTCAACATCGGGCGCGCTGATGTCCACATGTTCGATCACCAGCTGGTAGCCGGCGCGCCGGCAGGCGGCATAAATGCCTTCCTGCACCTTCATCGTGTAGTTCGGGCTGGGATTGTCGAACAGCACCCCGATGACGAAGGAGCGGCCGGCGGCCAGGGATCGGGCGGCGAGATTGGGCTGGTAGCCAAGGTCATGCACCGCCGTCATCACCCGTTCGCGCAGGCCTGCGCCGACATTGGGTTCCGCATTGATGACCCTGGACACGCTTTTCATGGACACGCCCGCATGCCTGGCGACATCCATGATCGTGATTTTCTTCATTCATTGCACCCGTTGCATGTCCGCCGCGGCGCATGGCGGAGAGTGATCTTAAGCGCATTGAAAGACAAACGGCAATGACATCGCTGTCTTGACAGCGCTGTCTTATGTTTTAGAAGGCCTCTTGTGCCTGTCGCACGGTTCAAGAGCAGCCTTCGGGCCTCCGCTCGGATCGCCGCTGTATCGTGATGGCAGGATTTCGAGGGCGCGGCCCTCACAGGATTTTGTGGATGTAGCAGACTTGCGGGTCAGCTTCATCCTGCCGGGCGGGCAACTGCACGTGCTCGCCCGGCAGGTTCTCTCCTAAAACGTTATCGGCCTCCCGGAACTTCGCCCGGTAATCAGCCCACGCGCCCGAGGCGGTGGTAGAGATTGGCGTATTTGATCGATTCCGGCTGATCCTCGACCTCGCGCAGATAATGGGCTATTGCGGTGCGGATCAGGCCGAAATCTTCCTGCGAAAACACGGCGCGCGAACGCCGGGGTTCGGTGGGGGCGATGGTGGTGTCGGCATCCATTCCAGTTACTCCTGTCAAAGCGTTTGCTTGTCGCGGACAGCCCTTGCTGGCCGATGACCCCCATGTGGACTGGCTTGCCGATCGGCGGAAGGGCGATTAGTGACGGCAGGTCACATTATAAATTGTTCATACTGTCATAGTATGACATAATGACATTATGCCGGACATGCCTGACAGGAAGCTCTATCTCGGCCCGCGATTGCGGGTGCTGCGCCGCGACCTGGGTCTGAACCAGAGCCAGATGGCCGAGGAACTGGGGGTGAGCCCCAGCTATCTCAATCATCTGGAGCGCAACCAGCGGCCGCTCACCGCGCAGATGCTGCTGCGCCTCGCCAACACCTATGACATCGACATTCGCGATTTCGTGGCCGGCGCGGGCGACATCGCGGCGGGGCTGGGCGAGATCCTGTCGGACGATCTGGTGCGCGACATCGGCATCGCCCGGCACGAGATTCTCGACGTCGCCGAAAACTATCCCTCGGTCGTGGAGGCGGTGACACGCTTCTATCGCGCGCTCGTCGACCTGCGCCGCGTGCCGGACATGCTGGAGCGGATGGACGGCAAGGGGCAGGCCGCCAGCTCTTCCCTCGACTGGCTGCGCGAGTTTGTCGGGCAGCGGAACAATCACTTCCCGGATATCGACGGCGGCGCGGAGGAGATCGCTGCGGAGCTGGGCGCCGATCCGGGGCAGCTGGAGGCGGACCTGCGCGAGCGACTGCGCGCGCGCCATGGCGTGACGATAAAGGTCACGCCGCAATCGGTGCTGGTCGGCACCACCCGGCTCTACGACCTGCACCGCCGCCGGCTGATGCTGTCCGACCGGCTGGACAGTGCGGCGCGGCTGTTCGCGCTCGCCTATCAGCTGTGCATGGTCGAACTGGCGGAACCGATGAACGCGCTGATCCTGCGGGCCGATGCGCCGGACGAGGATGCGCGCCGGCTGCTCTCCGTGGCGCTGATGAACTATGCTGCCGCCGCGCTCATCATGCCCTATGAGCGCTTCCGCAGCCTTGCGGAATCCAGCCGCTATGACCTGGACGAGCTGCAGGCGCGCTTCGGCGTGTCCTTCGAGCAGCTGGCGCACCGGCTGACGACGCTCGGCCGCAGCGGCGAGCGCGGCATCCCCTTCTTCATGCTCAAGATCGACGGGGCTGGCACGGTCTCCAAGCGTTTCCATGGCGAGACATTCCCCTTTGCCCGCTTCGGCGGCGCCTGTCCGCGCTGGAACCTGTATGAGAGTCTCTATGGCGACGGCCGGCCGATGACCCAGCTGATCGAGGCGCCCGACGGCAAGCGCTTCGTCACCATCGCGAAAAGCCTGCGCGCGGGCGGCGGCGGGCGGTTGGGGCGGGCGGCGATCGGTCTGGGCTGCGAGATCAAATATGCCCCGCGCCTGGGCTTTGCCGATCCGCTGATGGCGGAGGGGGCGGCGCCCACCACCGTCGGCCCGGCCTGCCACCTGTGCGAGCGGGAGGCGTGCCCGGATCGCGCCCTGCCGCCGATCACCCGGACGATCGAGGCGACCCATTATCTGCGCGCCTCCACGCCCTATCCGTTCCGCCGCGTGTAGATCCGGCAGGATTTCGCCGAAGGCCATGACGTCATCAGGCCATGGGCCATGAAATGGCCGTTGACCTGAGCCGATCCGCCGATCATCCCCCTCCCATGCGCTTCTTTTCAGATAATGCCGCCCCGGTCAGCCCGCAGGTGATGGCGGCCATCGCCGCCGCCGACAAGGTGGATACCGCCTATGATGGCGACGCGCTGTCCGCGCGACTGGACGGCGCCTTTTCCGACCTGTTCGAGCGGCCGGTGGCGGCCCTGTGGATTGCGACCGGCACCGCCGCCAACAGCCTTGCCCTCGCCACGCTGTGCCCGCCCTTCGCCGGCATATTGTGCCATGAGGAAGCGCATGTGGAGGTGGATGAAGGCGGCGCGCCGGAATTCTACACCCATGGCGCCAAGCTGATGACGCTGCCGGGCGATGGCGGGCTGATTGCGCCCGAAGCGGTGGCGGCGAGGCTCGCCACCATTCGGGACGACGTGCATCAGGTGCAGCCGCGCGCCCTGACGATCACCAACGCGACCGAATATGGCCGTGTCTACACCCCCGATGCGGTGGCCGCGCTGGGTGATATCTGTCGCGCGCGGGGGTTGGGCTTCCACATGGATGGCGCACGCTTTGCGAACGCCGTTGCGCATCTTGGCTGCGCGCCTGCCGATCTCACATGGCGGGCTGGCATCGACGCCCTGTCCTTCGGCTTCGTCAAGAATGGCGGCATGATGGCGGAGGCGCTGATCTTCTTCGATCCGGCGATGGCGCAGGACTGCAGGCGGCGGCGTAAGCGCGGCGGGCATTTGCTGTCGAAGGGGCGCTACCTTGCCGCGCAGCTGCTGGCGATGCTGGAGGGCGACCTGTGGCTGCACAATGGCCGGGCCGCCAATGCCGCCGCGCAGATCGTCGCGCGCGCCGCCGGCGATCGGTTGCTCCAGCCGGTGGAGGCGAACGAGATCTTCCTGCGGCTAGGCACCAGCGAGGCGGCGACCCTGCGGGCACAGGGTTTCGATTTCTACGACTGGGGCGAAGGCGCCGCGCGGCTGGTGACGAGCTGGCAGCATGGCACGGCGGATGTGCAGCCGCTGGCCGACGCCATTGCCGCATTGGGCGAGGCTGGTGGCTGAGGCTGCGGCTGAATCTGGGGCCGAATCTGGAGCGGCGGAGGTGCCTGGGGCGAGCCCTGCGCAGTCGCCTGCATCGCTCACCGACCCCGCCATCCTGCTGCCGTTCCTGATTGTCACCTTCATCTGGGGATCGACCTGGCTGGTGATCCGCGACCAGATCAGCAGCGTGCCAGTAAGCTGGTCGGTCGCCTATCGCTTCGGCGTGGCGGGGATCGCGATGGCGGCATTGGCGAAGGCGCGGGGCGTGCCGCTGGCGATCGGGCGATCCGGCATGGTCTTCGCTGCCCTGCTGGGGCTGACGCAGTTCGTGCTCAATTTCAACTTCGTCTATCGCGCCGAAATCTGGCTGACATCGGGTGTTGTCGCGGTGCTCTTCGCGCTGCTCATCCTGCCCAACAGCCTGCTTGCGTGGATCGCCTTCCGCCAGCCGATGGGTCGGGCGGTGATGCTGGGCGGCGGCATCGCCGTCATCGGCGTCGTGCTGCTTTTCATGCATGAATATCGCGATGCGCGGGCGGATCCTGCGCATGTCCTTGGCGGCATGGCCTTCGCGCTGTGCGGCATGATGAGCGCGTCGGTCGCCAATGTGATGCAGGGCGCGCCCGTCGCGCGGCGGCTGCCGATGCTGAGCGTGCTGGCCTGGGCGATGATGATCGGCGCGGCGGCAGATGCGGCCTTTGCCTGGTGGCTGTTCGGCCCGCCGGTGCTCGATCCGCGCCCGGCCTATGTCGGCGGCGTACTGTATCTGGCGCTTGCCGGCTCGGTCGTTACCTTCCCGCTCTATTTCCGTCTGATCCAGCAGGTCGGTGCCGGGCGCGCGGCCTTCAGCGGCGTATTGGTGCCGGTGATCGCGATGCTGCTCTCGACCCTGTTCGAGGGCTATGACTGGTCGCTGCTCGCCGCATCGGGCGCGCTGCTGGCCATTGCCGGGGTGCTGATCGCCATCCGCGCCCGCGCCTCATAGGCAGGCGCGCAGGCCCTCGACATAGCTGGGGTAGCGCGGTGCCCAGCCGAGCATGCGCTTGGCCCGCCCGTTCGCGACCCGGCGGTTTTCGGCATAGAAACCGCGCGCCGCATCGGACAGTCCGGCTTCATCGGGCGATTGCAGCGGCGGCAGCGGCGTGCCCGTGAGCGCGCAGGCGGCCTCGATCAGCTGGTTCTGCGCGCAGGGCAGGTCGTCCGCCAGGTTATAGATGCCCGGCGTCTTCCCGAAGGACGCGACGATGCCGCTCACAATGTCGTCCACATGCACCCGACTGAACACCTGGGTGCGCAAGTCGACGCGGTGGGCCTTGCCAGCCAGCACACGGTCGATCGCCGATCGTCCGGGGCCATAGATGCCGGGCAGGCGAAAGCGGAAGACGTCACCGCGCAACTCGCCCCAGCTGCGGTCGGCGTCCGCCCGCGCGGTCCGCCGCCCCCCGCCAATGACCGCGCTTTCGTCCACCCATGCGCCGCCCGCATCGCCATAGACGCCGGTGGAGGAGAGATAGCCGATCCAGCGCGCCGGCGCGGTCGCCAGCGCGTCCCCATAGCGGTCGAGCACCGGGTCGTCTTCTCCCTCGGGCGGCACGGAGGAGAGAATATGGGTTGATGTTGCGATCGCCGCCCGCACCGCTTCGTCATCGGCGAAGGCCAGAATGCCGGGCGCGGATTGCCGCCGGACGCCGATGGTCGACCACCCGTCGCGCTGCAGGGTGTCGGCGAGGCGGCCGGCCGTATAGCCAAGGCCAAGGATGAGCATGTCTGCCATGGGCGCCTTGTGCCGTGTCCCTGGCGGCAAGGAAAGCCGATATCGGGCATTTTCATGCGCTTTTCGGCTGGTGGCGGATTGTGCGCGCGGATCATGGCCCCTAGGTTGCCTGCCATGGCCGACATGCAATCCACCAGCGCCAACGCGCCCACCGTTATCCGCCGCCTCGATTATCGCGTGCCCGACTGGCTCGTGCCCGATATCGCGCTCGACTTCCGACTGGATGCTGCGCTGACGCAGGTTCATGCCCGCCTGTCCGTGACGCGCAATGGTGATCATGACCGTCCGTTGCGGCTGGACGGGG
The DNA here is from genome assembly GCA_029167225.1 of Sphingobium arseniciresistens. Lineage (GTDB taxonomy): Bacteria > Pseudomonadota > Alphaproteobacteria > Sphingomonadales > Sphingomonadaceae > Sphingobium > Sphingobium arseniciresistens. The sequence goes on along the minus strand of JARFNK010000005.1, from coordinate 74,053 downwards.
ACGGGTTGGTGCCGCTGGCGGTGAAGGTCGATGGCATTGCGCTGACGGAGGCCGGCTGGTCGCTCGAGGCGGGTGCGCTGGTGATCCCACTGACCGGCGGGAGCCATGTGGTCGAGACGCTGGTGGAGATCGCGCCGGAGAACAACACCCAGCTGATGGGCCTCTATGCCTCGGGCGGGCTGCTCTGCACCCAGTGCGAGGCGGAGGGCTTCCGCCGTATCACCTTCTTCCCCGACCGTCCCGATGTGCTCAGCCGCTATGAGGTGCGGATGGAAGCGGACAAGGCGCTGTACCCGGTGCTGCTCGCCAATGGCGATCCGGTGGAGCAGGGCGATCTGGAGGGCGGACGCCACTGGGCGCGCTGGACCGATCCGTTCCTGAAGCCCTGCTACCTCTTCGCGTTGGTCGCTGGCGACCTTGCCTGTAATGCGGACAGCTTCACCACCATGTCCGGCCGCAAGGTGGCATTGGGCATCTGGGTGAAGGAGGCCGACCTGCCCCGCACCGGCCATGCCATGCAGGCACTCAAGGATTCGATGGCCTGGGACGAGCGCGTCTATGGCCGGGAATATGACCTGGACGTGTTCAACATCGTTGCCGTGTCCGATTTCAATTTCGGCGCGATGGAGAATAAGGGCCTCAACATCTTCAACTCGCGCTACATCCTGGCCGAGCCCGATACCGCGACGGATTTCGATTATGACGCGGTCGAGGGTGTCGTCGCGCATGAATATTTCCACAACTGGTCGGGCAACCGCGTCACCTGCCGCGACTGGTTCCAGCTGTCGCTGAAGGAGGGCTTCACCGTCTTTCGCGACCAGAGCTTTTCCGCCGACATGAGCAGCCATGCGGTGAAGCGGATCGAGGATGTCCGCACCCTGCGCGCGGCGCAGTTCCAGGAGGATTCAGGCCCGCTCGCCCATCCGGTGCGGCCCGAATCCTATATGGAGATCAGCAATTTCTACACGGCCACCATCTACAACAAGGGTGCCGAGCTGATCCGCATGATGGCGCTGATGCTGGGAAGCGAGCGCTTCCGGGCCGGCACCGATCTCTATTTTGACCGGCATGACGGGCAGGCCGCGACCTGCGAGGATTTCGTCAAGGCGATGGAGGATGGCGGCCAGATCGACTTGACCCAGTTCCGTCGCTGGTATGAACAGGCGGGCACGCCGCGCGTTTCCGTGGCGCTCGCGCGCGATCCGGCAAGCGGCGACGCCGTGCTGCGCCTGCGCCAGAGCGTGCCGGCGACGCCGGGACAGGACCAGAAGCTGCCGATGGCGATCCCGCTGCGCACTGCGCTGTTCGACCGGGCGACCGGCGCGCATGGCGGCGAGCAGCTGCTGATGCTGACGGAGGCGGAGCAGCGCTTCACCTTCCCAGGGGCTTGGCCTGTCGCCGATAAGGCACCGATCCTGTCGATCAATCGCGGCTTTTCCGCGCCCGTGGTGGTGGAGGCGGATCGCAGCGCGGCAGACCTCGCCTTCCTGTCTGCCCATGACGATGATCCGTTCGCCCGCTATGAAGCGATCCAGCAGTTGATGGTCGATACGCTGGTCGGCACGATTGCCGGTAGCGCTGTGGACGAGGCGGCGGTGATCGGCGCGATCCGCGACACGGCGAGCGACGCGACGCTCGATCCGGCCTTCGTCGCCGAGGCGATCCGCCTGCCGAGCGAAGCCTATATCGGCGACCAGATGCTGGTGGTGGACCCGGATGCGATCCATGCCGCCCGCGACGGGCTCCAGCGGCGCATCGGGGAGCAGCTTGAGCCGCTGTGGCGAGACATCCACGCCCGCACGGCGGCGAACGGCTTTTCGCTGTCTCCAGCGGCGCGCGGTGCCCGCAAGCTGCGCAACGGTGCGCTGGTCTATCTGGCCGCCTCGGGCGCGGCCGATGGCGACAAGATCGCATATGAGCAGTTCGAGCGTGCCGACAATATGACGGAGCGACAGGCGGCGCTGGCGACGCTCGCCAATGGCGACGGCGCGGAAAAGGCGGCGGCACTGGGCAGCTTCTACAAGCGCTATTCCGGCGATGCGCTGGTGCTGGACAAGTGGTTCCAGACCCAGGCGCTGGCCCTGCATGCCGAGACCGTGGAACTGGTGGAGCGGCTGGGCCAGCACCCGGACTTCACCCTGTCCAATCCCAATCGCGTGCGTGCGCTCTACGGCGCCTTCGCGGCCAATCAGTGGGCGTTCAACCGCGCGGATGGCAAGGGCTATCGCATGGTCGCGGACCTGATCCTGGCGCTCGATCCGCTGAACCCGCAGACTGCTGCGCGACTCGTGCCGCCGCTTGGACGCTGGCGCCGATTCGGTGAACAGCGCGGCGCGATGATGCAGGCGGAGCTAAGGCGCATCCTCGATCATCCCGGCTTGTCGAAGGACGTGACGGAACAGGTCGCAAAAAGCTTGGCCTGATCGACTGCGGCCTGATTGGCCAGAGGTATGAAGGAACGGCCTGCCTGACCAGTAGCTGGCGATCAGCGTGATGAACACGCGGGATAAAGCCCAGGATATCTTTGATTCGTGGCGAAACTCGGGCTGGAGCCGGCAATGTCTGTGGCATCGCAAAGTGTGAAGAGGGCCGGCCGGCAACCCATTATTGTCCCACAAATCCGCAGGAAAATATCGGCTTTCTGATAATATGAATAGCCCCCCCCGGACGAGGGAGAGCGCGTCAGACGCAGCTCGATCCCTCGTGCTGATGCCTCGCCATTGCCGGTCTTACCGGCGGCACCGCTCCTCGATTTATTATCTTGGCGCGGCAGCAGCAAAAACCGCTATAACGCAACTCCAGATAAAAAAATAGGGCCGATCCGCAGACCAGCCCATTGAAAGTTTTAGGAGAGGATGCCTGAAAGGCACCCTCTATATGCGTTGCAAGCTGCTATGCTGCAAGTGCGAAAGTCCGATCCCCGGTTGCAAAGGTTGCAATCGTTATCATTTCCCCGGAAAATGGGCGATTCCGACGCAAAATTCCGTACGGTGCACCGCAAGAAACATCACTTGAAGTTGTGTCTTGGCGTCTCTTTAGCGCGCCTTATGCGAATTCCTCGGCGGTCAATCTGAGCGAATTTCAGTTCTGCGCGACCCATGCGGCGACATCTGCTGCTACCTTGTTTGCTGCACGGTTGAGCGGATCGCCCACGGTCGCAGCATCGATCTGACCAACAGGCACGCTGGCGGAAAAGCGCCGGCGGGTGATGGCGCTGCCATCGGCCGATGCGAGCGTCGCGTCATAGGTGACGATGGCGGTGCGTGATCCTGCGTCGACGCCGAAATCGACGAGTTCGCCCAGCAGGCGACGGCCCGGGTCAGCCGAATATTGGCCCGGATCGAGCACGATCATGTCGCCGCTCGCCGCGATCGTTTCCGACAACAGCTTGCGGAACAGGTGACGGGGGGTGTCGACCCATTGCGTGCCGGTGAGATAGGCGACGGAGGTTGGCGTCACCTGGATGGGGATACGCACCGTATCCAGACTCTTGGGTGTTTCGGGATCGCCCACCGTGATGCTCTTGCCCTTGGCCGCAGTCCGGCTGGCGCCCACGGCGACCTTGTTGTCGGCGCTCAGCGACAGCAGGCTCTTGGGCGGCTTCGACCCGAAGGACACGCAGCCCGAAAGGCCGGCAACCATCAGGACGGCCAGCGGCAAGGCGCGCAAGGCGGCGCGAGCATGGGCGAAGCGCGGGCTTTTGAAGGGGGCGGGGGTCATGGAGCGGGCTTCCTTCATGGCTTGTAGTCCGGCAGCTTGGGCGATCCGATCAGCGATCCGGCGCCCTGCTGGTCCAGCTTTTCGGAGACGGAGCGGATGGACCGGGACATTTCGCGCAAATCGCGGACCAGTTGGCCGACTTCCGGCATGGTCTGGTTGGAGAAGGCCTGAACGCCCGGCCGCGCATCGGCGATCGTCGCGTTCAGCGTGTCGATGCTCTGGTTGGCCGACTGGATCGACTTGCGCAGGTCAGACATCAGCGGCCGGCCCTCGCCATCGAGCAGCGTGTTCGTGGTGCCGGCGAGCTTGCCAATCTGTTCCGCGGCAATACCGGCCTTCTGCACGGCCATGCGGGTTTCGGCCAGCGTCGCCGCAATCTCCGGCCCGCGATCGGCCAGCGCGCCCGAAACGCGCTCGATATTGGTGAGGATGCCGGCGAAGGAACGCTGGTTCTTGTCGTTCAGCAATTCCGTCAGCCGCTCTGTCAGCGTCGACAGCCGCTCCAGCAGCTGCGGCGCATTGTTGAGCAGCTCGCCCAGCGCGCCGGGCTTGGTCGGGATCACGGGAACGCCGTCTGGGCAGGAGGCGAGCGTGTTGATCTCCGGGCAGATGATCGGCGGGGCGCCCTTCACCGCGCCGTCCAGCACGATTTCCGACACGCCGGTAAAGCCCACGCCGGAAATGGTCGCGGTGGTGCCCTGCAGCACGGGCGTCCCGTCCTTCACGGCAATGCGGACCTTCACGAAGCTGGGGTCGCGCTTCCACAGCTCGATGGTCTTCACTTGGCCCATCGGCACGCCCGAATAGTTGACGCTGGATCCCTTGGCGAGGCCGTTCACCGACTGCTTGAAATAGATGTCGAACAGCTTGTCCTGCCCATCGGAAATGCGGGAGAACCAGAAGGCTGCCAGCATCACCGCGGCGAGCAGGATCAGTACGACGCTGCCGACCAGCACATGGTTGGATCGTGTCTCCATCGCTTCCCTACTGCCTTTCCGGCGCGTTGCCGTCCATCTGTTCGTTCTTGTCGGATTTGCGTGCGGCGTTCTTTTTCTGTGCTGCCGTTGCCGCCCGCCCGCGGGGGCCGTTGAAATATTCCTGGATCCACGGATGGTCCAGCGCCAGCAGCTCCTCGATCGTGCCCACCGCGATCACGCGCTTGTCGGCCAGCACCGCGACCCTGTCACAGATCGAATAGAGCGTGTCGAGGTCATGGGTGATGAGGAAGACGGTCAGCCCCAGCGTCTGCTGCAATTGCCGCGTCTGCTCGTCGAAGGCCGCCGCGCCGATCGGGTCCAGGCCCGCCGTGGGTTCGTCGAGGAACAGGAGGTCGGGATCGATCGCAAGCGCGCGGGCGAGGCCGGCGCGCTTGCGCATGCCGCCCGAAAGCTCGGAGGGATATTTGGGGCCGGCATCGGCGGGCAGGCCGGTCATCTGGATCTTGTAGGCGGCGATCTCGTCCCGCAGCTGTGCGTCGATATTGGGATAATATTCGCGCAGCGGCACTTCCACATTCTCGGCGACGGTGAGGGTGGAGAACAGCGCCCCGCCCTGGAACAGCACGCCCCAGCGCTTGCGGATGGCCAGCGCCTCGTCGTCCAGCCGGCCGACCATCGATTCGCCAAAGACGTGGATTTCGCCTTGCGTCGGCGTCTGCAGGCCGATGATCGACCGCATCAGCACGGACTTGCCCGTGCCCGATCCGCCGACCACGCCCAGGATCTCCCCCTTGCGCACGTCGAGATCCAGATTGTCGTGGACGACCTGTTCGCCAAAGGCATTCTGCAGCCCGCGCACGGAAATGGCGACGTCGGCATTCGCCACCGCTTCGTCCACCCGTGCTTCCTCGGCGTTGATATGGTCCTGCTCGCTCAATTCCAGCCTATCCATGTGAAGAGGACCGCGAAAAAGGCGTCGAGCACGATGACGAGGAAGATCGCCTGCACGACAGCCGATGTGGTGCGCAGGCCGACTTCCTCGGCATTGGCCTTCACCTGCATGCCCTGATAGCAGCCGGATATGCCGATGATGAGGCCGAAGACCGGCGCCTTGAGCAGGCCGACCCACAGGTCGGTGATCGGCACGACTTCGCGCAGCCGCTGGACGAAGGTGACTGGCGGGATCTCCAGCGCCACGGCGCAGAGGAAGCCGCCGCCGATGACTGCGATGACCGAGGAATAGAAGCCGAGCAGCGGCATCATGACAACGCTGGCGAGCACGCGGGGCAGCACCAGCGCTTCCATGGGCGACACGCCGATGGTGCGCATGGCGTCGATCTCTTCGGTGAGCTTCATCGTGCCGAGCTGCGCCGCGAAGGCGGAGCCGGATCGACCCGCGACCATGATCGCGGTCATCAGCACGCCCAGCTCGCGAAAGGTAAGGCGGCCGACGAGGTTGATCGTCAGCATCTCCATGCCGAACTGGCGCAGCTGGACGGAACCCTGCTGCGCGATGACGATGCCGATCAGGAAGCTCATGAGCCCGATGATGGCGAGCGCGGAAACACCCACCACCTCGAACCGCTGGATGACGGCGTTGACGCGAAAGCGGCTGGGATGGCGGATCAGCGTCCAGGTTGCGACCAGCGTGCCGCCGAAGAAGCCGAGCAGCCCGAGCAGCGTCTGACCGGAAATGACCGTTGCCGCGCCGATTTCGCCGAGCACGCGCTTGAGCGGGTTCATGCGATCGGGCCGGATGGCTACCGGGCCATCGGCCTGGCCCACCGCGGCGATCAGCCGCTCCGCGTCGCAACTCGCCCCGGATACGGCCGCGCCATGGCGATTGGCGAATCGGTGGACGAGCCACGCCCCCACCGTGTCGATATGATCGACATCCGAAAGATCGACACCGGCCACCTCTCCGTCGATGGCGTCAAGCCGCGCGGGCAGATCGCCCAGGCAAATGAGCGTAAGATTGCCGGCAAGGCGCACAATCGCGCCGCCGTCTTCGCTCGGCGTGTGGGTAATATCGGCTGGCCGGTTCATGAGGGAGGAATAAGTGATCCATAAACGGTTGCACGGCAAGCCGAAACGGCCCATCCGCAAGACAGAACGATGAGCGAGCGTAAAAGTTTCGAAACCGGCATGAGCGGCACGACAGATATGGATGAAACGGCTTCCGGCGCGGAGCCTGTCCGCCTCGCCATCTACGACATGGATCGCACGATCACGGTGCGGGGCACCTACACCCCGTTCCTGCTGCATGTCGCGCGGGCGATGGCGCCCTGGCGGCTGGTGCTGGCGCCGCTGGTCGTGCTGGCGATGCTGGCTTATGTCATCAAGCTGATCAGTCGAAAGCGCCTGAAGGAACTCAACCAGTCGCTGATGATCGGGCACAAGGTCAGCATGGCGAAGCTGGCGCCGCATCTGGAAAGCTATGCCGATGCGGTCATGCAGCACAATGTCCGCGCCGGCGCCCTGGCGCGGGTCGCGGCAGACCGGGCGGAGGGCTACACGCTTGTCCTCGCCACCGCATCCTACCGGCTCTATGTGGAGGCGATCGCGCGGCGGCTGGGCTTCGACGCGGTGATCGCGACGGATCACCTCACCCAGGGCCTGCCCTATGTCCGCGCGAAGATCGCCGGCGAGAATTGCTACGACACCGGCAAGCTGCGGATGATCCAGGCGTGGATGCGCGGGCAGGGGATCGCGCGCGGGGACGCCCATATCCGCGCCTATTCCGACCATGTGTCTGACGCGCCGATGCTGGAATTTGCCGACGAACCCTTCGCCACCAATCCGCATCCGCCGCTCGCCCGCATGGCGAGCGAACGGCGCTGGCCGCGCTTCGACTGGAACTGATCCGGCCTACGGCACGGGCGTCGGCAGCGGCTCTCCGGCGAAATGTGCGGCGAGATTGGCGAGCAGCATCTGCGTCATCCGGGCGACCGCCTGATCCGTCGCGCCGCCGGTATGCGGGGTAAGGACGGTGTGCGGCACATCGGCCCAGCGTTCGGGATCGGTCGGTTCCTGCGAGAACACGTCCAGCGCAGCGCCGCCAAGGCGCCCATCCCTGAGGGCAGCGATCAGTGCATCTTCGTCCAGCAGCTGCCCACGCGCGACATTGACGAGCAGTCCCCTCGGCCCCAGCGCGTCGATGACGGTGGCGGAGATCAGCCCGCGATTGCTCTCGTCCGCCCGCGCCGCGACCACCATGACGTCACTGCGCTCGGCGAGCGCGACCAGGCTGTCGGCGCGGGGCCAGCGCAGCGTGGGCTTGTCGCGCGGCCCCCACCAGAGCGGCTGCATACGCATAGCCTCCGCGCGGCGAGCGATGCCTTGGCCGATGCCGCCCATGCCGACGATGCCGATGGCCATGCCGCCCAATGAGCGGGTGATCATCTTGCTGCCCGCGTGCCATTGCCCGGCCCTCAGCAGCCTGTCGCCCTCCACGATCCGCCGATGATGGGCGATGATCAGGCCGATGGCATGGTCGGCGACATCCTCCGCATTGGCGTCGCGGCCATGGGTGACGGCAACCTCATGCGCCCCCGCCCATTCAAGGTCGACGCCGTCATAGCCCACGGTGAAGCAGGCGATCAGGCTTAGCTCCGGCATCCGGTCAAGCAGCGCGGGGTCGAGAACGAACTCGCCGGCTGTCACGATCGCCCGCGCCTCGTTCAGCCGCGCCCGGCCATCCTCCTCCCATAGCGGGTAGCAGGCATAATGCGGCGTCAGCATCGCCAGCAGCGGCGCGAGATGCGGCTGTGCGATCAGGACGACCGGGAGCGTGTCGCTCATCCGATGGCCGCCAGCGCCTGCTCGAAATCGGCGATCAGATCGTCGGGGTCTTCGCAGCCGATGGAGATGCGCACCATGTTGTCGCCGATATCCAGCGCCTTCTTGCGCTCGGCCGGGACGGACAGGTGGGTCATCGCGGCGGGATGGCTGGCGAGCGTTTCGGTGCCGCCCAGGCTGACCGCGAGCTTGGCGATCTTGAGCGCGTCGAGAAAGGCGAAACTCTCCGCCTCGCCGCCTTTCAGGTAGAGCGAGAAAGTGGAGCCGGCCCCGCTGCAATGGCGCGCATAGATATCCTGCTGCCGCGCGCTTTCCGGAAAGCCCAGATAGACGATGCGCTCCACCTGCGGCTGATCGCGCAGCCATGAGCAGACCTTCGCCGCATTCTCTCCCGCGCGGGTCATGCGCAGTTCCAGCGTTTCCAGGCTGCGCAGTAGCATCCATGCGCTGTGCGGATCGAGGATGGTGCCGATGGTATTGCGCATCATGCGGATGGTGTTGATCAGCGCGTTGGAGCCCAGCACCCCGCCCGCCACCAGATCGCTGTGCCCGCCGGCATATTTGGTGAGGCTGTAGATGACGAGATCGGCGCCGTGGTCCAGCGGTTTCAGCCAAAGTGGGCCGAGGAAGGTGTTGTCGATCGCGATGGGCGGGCGCTTCCCATCATCGCCAAACAGAAAGTCGCGCCGCGCGACTACCGCGTCGATATCCACCAGCACATTGGTCGGGTTGGCGGGGCTTTCCAGATAGATGAGCGCGACGGGGCCAAGCGCCTTGGCCTGTTCCAGCACGGCGCCGATCTCCTCTTCCGTGGCGCCGGCAGGGAAATCGAGCCAGCGCACGCCGAAGCTGCCGAGGATGCGCCCGATCAGCGATTCCGTCGCGGCATAGAGCGGCGCGGAATGCACGATCACGTCGCCCGGCCGCACGAGCGCCAGCAATGTGGTGGCGATCGCCGACATGCCGCTGGAAAAAATCAGCGCGTCTTCGGCATCTTCCCACAGCGCCAGCCGATCCTCGGCGATTTCCTGGTTGGGGCCGTTGAAACGGGAATAGACGAGGCCTTCCGACCCGCCCGGGCGGATGCCCGTTACCCCTTCGAAATGCCGCTTGCCCGCCGCCGCGCTCTCGAAGGCGAAGGTGGAGGTGAGGAAGATGGGCGGCTTGAGCGCGCCTTCCGACAGGGCCGGGTCATAGCCATGGCCCATCATCAGCGTGGCGGGCTTCAGCCGCCGCCCGTCGATTTGCTTGATGCTGGCGCGCGGGCGCCGGCGCGGGCTCGCGCCTGTCAGTTCGGCTTCGGTTTCGCCGGTCATGTCCTCATCCTCATCATCTTGTGCCGCCTGCTGGCGGTGCATGAGGAGAAGCTAGAGCGTTTTCCCATGGAGTGAAAACACTCTCGTCTTTCGATACCGCATTTTCCAGGCCGTTGACCGTAAACGGTCAACTTGAAAATGCTCCGTGGCGATTACCCTGTCATGACAAGGCGATGCCGCGCCGGGCGCCTCGTCAGTTGCGCCCGATCGCCGTCTTCATTAGGCCCTGCTGCTTGCGGTAGAGGTTGGTCATCGCCGCGAAGTTGGCCTGGACCTCGCCCATGGTGAGCAGCTGGTCTTCCAGCGTCACATTGTTGCCGTCTGGCTTGGTCTCCGTGGTATTGCTGTCCAGGATGATGTGGCTGCCCGCGCGCGGCGGCCGGGCGCCAAGCGCGGTCATGCCGCTGGACAGGGTGATGCTGGGCCGGGCGATGCGCGGCACGCCATGGCTGCCGCCATATTGGTTGACGAGCGCGGAAAAGTCCGGCTTTTCGACGGTCTTCGCCTTGAAACCGGGGGTTTCGTTGTTGGCGATATTCTCGGCGATGACGCGCTGGCGCTCGGCCAGATGCTTCATCGACTGGCCGATGCCGGTCATCAGGGACGGTGCTGTTGGCATGATATGCGTTCCTTAAGAGCCACTGCTCAGCCGGGTGAGCGCTGCCTGGTAGTTGGCGAGCTGGGCTTGCTGATAGGCTGATCCGCCACCGGAATATGCGCCATCGACGGCCTGTGCTTTCGAGGCATCCCAGTAAAGCGAGCGATAGGCCGTCTGCGTCATCGAAATGGCGGACGTGATGGTCTTGAGCGTGGCCGCCGCCGTCTTCGCATCGCTGATGTCCAGACCCTTGTTGAGCTGGAGGCTGAACGTGCCACCGGGCCGGACCTTCGGCGCATCGTCCGGGACGGGGGCGGGAGCGGAAAGGCGGATCGGTTCCAGGCCCAGCTTGGGCAAAGCATCGGCATTGCCGGGGCCAGCGAGCAATTCCAGCGTGGAGCCGGCCTTGATGTTGATCCGCAGGCTGGTCGCGCCGTTCACCTTGGGCGTGCTGATGGTGGCTGCCGTGCCCGCGATCCTGCGGATCTTGTCGGCGAGCGACGTCATCGTCTCGTCCTTGGCGATGGTGATCGTGCGCGTCGATCCGCCGTTCACGCTCAGGCTGAACTTGTCGCCCTCGCGCAGGCTGGTCTGGGCGCTGATGGATGTCGCGACCGTCTGGTTGAGCGTACCGCGGCTGAGGCCGAGCGCGCCGAGCACACTGCCGCCGCCGGTCGCTGCCGAGACCTTGACCGGCTCGGTCGTGCGCGTCGCGAGGCCGAATTGCGAGATGCTCTCCACCGCCCCGCTGGCGCTGTCGACATGGCCGATGAAGCCGTCGACCTTGCCGGCCTTCTTGTCACCGACGACGCCCGATGTGCGGCCGCCGACATAGATGTCGCCGTCCATGAAGGTGACGCTGTCGATCTGGTCGTCTCCAGCAGAACCGATATAGGTCGTGCTGGCGGAAGACAGCGCTGCGTCGATGCGGGTGACGAAGGCGTCGCGCCCGCCGGTGAGTCCATTGACCTGCGTACCGCTCAGCGCCGCTGCCGTCGCGCCGGCAATCGCGATTTCGCCGCTGTCCGATACCGCGATGGCGCGTGCGTCTGCGGCACCCAGGCTGATCGAGCCAAGGTCGGTCGAGAGCGAGGTCGAATCGATGCGATGCAGGGTCGCGACGCCATTTTCCTTGGTCAGCGCGAGCAATTCGCCCGAACCGTCGATCGCCAGCGCCGTCACCTGATCATTGGCGCCGCTGTCGATGGACCGGCGCTGCTGGACGCTGCCGGTGGCGCTCAGCTTGACGACGAAGGCGTCGCCGCTGCCGGAAGAAGAGCGTCCGCCGACATAGATGCTGCCGTCATCGCCCACGGTCACGGCGCTGGCGGTCTCATTGCCGGTCTGGCGGATGGACTTTGCGAAGACCTCGTCGCCATTGGCCTTGAACCGTGCGACCATCATGTCGGTGTCGGAACTGGTGGTGCCGTTGAACGCGCCATCCACCGTACCGGCGACGACGATGTCGCCATTGGCGGCGATGCTGATGGCCGCGCCCTCGGCCTTGCCGCTGGCGCCCAGGCTACGCTGCCAGACGACCTTGCCTTCGCTGTCGACCTTCGTGAGGAACAGGTCGTCCATCCCGTCCGACAGGTTGCTGCCCAGGTCGCCGGCGGTCGTGCCTACCACATAGCTGAAGCCCTGCGCGTCGGTCGCGATCGCGCGCGCCTGTGTCGACGCCAGCACGGCGGGCGCATCCGCATCCTTGTCCTGCGCCAGCTCGGTGGCGGTGCCGTCGACGGCGTTGATGGTGCCGAGCGTCTTGATCTGCAGCGATGTCGCCGGATCGTCGAAGCGATAGATCTGCGCCGCCGTGATCGGCGAGGCATCTTCGTCCAGGGGCGTCGCGGTCTGGCCGCTTGCGACGACCAGCGCATCCTTGGCGCCGACTTGATCCAGCGCGACCTTTTCGGCACCCGCGGCGTTCAGTACCAGGCCCCATTCGCCATCATGCTTCTCGACGGTGAAGCGCGATTTCCAGACGGTGGGCGATGCGCTGATCGCCGCGTTGAGCGCGTCGGCTACCGAATCGAGCGTCGGCGGCTGGGTCGTCTGCGACAGGTCGACCGTGAGGCTTTCCGACGATGTGCTGCGGCTAAGGTCGATTTTCAGGACTTCGCTGCCGGACATGCCGGGGATTGCGGCCGTGCGGGTTTCGACCACGCCGCCGCCAATGACCTTGCCGGAATAATCAGGGGCCTTGATCGCGACGCTCTGCGCCTGCCGGGTCGGCAGGCCGAAGGCAAGCGTCACAAGATCGGTGGGCGCCTGGTTCATGAAGGACTGGAGATCGGATAGTCCCTTCGTGAAGGCCGTCTGCAGCGATTCTCGCTCCTTTGCCGAGATCGATGTCTTTGAAGCAGCCTCCGCCAGCACGCGCAGCCGGTCGAGCGCCTTATAAGTGGTGAAAGTGGTCTGCACGTCGGGCAGGTCTTCGAGCGAACTGTCGGTGCTGCTGCGATCAACGATCGAGAGCATCCGCTTGATCGTCTGGACCTGCGAGCTGACGGATGTGGTGCTGGCCTTGTCCTGCCATGGCGGTGTCGTGACGGGCAGGGTGAAGGCTTTCTTGGCCTTCAGCACGGCGGCGCTTTCGACCGAGAAGCTGCCCGAGAGCGTGCCCAGACTGCTGCCGGACAACATGCTCAAGCCAATTAGACTGTTGGATAAATTTAACGTCAATCTCGCCTCCGTCGGCCGATCCGCCTGGCCACTTCCTATAAGATAGATGAAAGGTTGCCATTTCCTGTGGAAGTGGCGCCAAATTTTCGGGGGAAATGCACATGAACATGATGACCCAGATCGGCGAGCCGCCCGAGCTGAAGAAATATACCGGGCTGCAGCGTGCAGCCGCACTGATGCTGGCCCTGGGCCGCGATCATGGCGGCCCGATCTGGGAGCAGTTCACCACCGAGGAGATCAAGGAGCTGTCCGCCGCCATCGCGCAGCTGGGCCGCGTGCCGTCCGTCGTGGTCGAGCATCTGCTCGTCCAGTTTTCCGGCGAAGTCTCCAGCATGGCCTCGCTCCACGGTTCGTTCGAAACGACCGAGCGGCTGCTGGACGGCATCCTGCCGGCGGACCGGGTGAAGGAGATCATGGAGGACATCCGCGGTCCCTCCGGCCGGACGATGTGGGACAAGCTGTCCAATGTCAGCGAAGCCGTGCTCGCGGGCTATCTGAAGAACGAATATCCCCAGACCGTGGCGGTGATCCTGCACAAGCTGCGCTCCGATCATGCCGCGCGCGTGCTGGCCGAGCTGCCGGAGGAGATGGCGACGGACGTGGTGCTGCGCATGCTGCGCATGGATACGGTGCAGAAGGATGTGATCCTGCAGGTCGAGCAGACGCTCAAGAGCGAGTTCATGACCAACCTGTCGCGTGCCCAGCGCCGCGATCCGCACGAGACGATGGCGGAGGTCTTCAACGCGCTCGACCGTTCGACCGAGGAGGCGATGCTGACCGCACTGGACGAGCGCGCGCCGGAATCGGCCGAGCGCATCCGCGCCCTCATGTTCACCTTCGAGGACCTGGCGAACCTGCTGCCGAGCGCGATCCAGATGATCGTCCGCAATTCCAACAAGCGGGAACTGGCACTGGCGCTCAAGGGTGCGCCGGAAGAGATGAAGCAGATGTTCTTCGCCGGCATGACGGAGCGCGCCGCCAAGCTGATGCGCGACGACATGGCCGCGATGGGCCCCGTGCGCGCACGCGAATGCGAGGAGGCGCAGACCGCGCTGGTGCGCCTTGCCAAGACTCTTGGCGATCGCGGCGACATCATGCTTGTCGATCCCAAGAGCGACGATGCGATGATCTATTGATCATCGGGCCGTTCTTTTCGCCAAGTCCAGAATTGAAAGGTCGATGATGGAGGCTGCCATGCCCATAACGCCATTCGGTTTCGACAGGGTCTTTCGCTTTCCGTCCGTGGAACCGCCACGGCCGAAGGAAGCGGATGACGACCTGCGCGAACGCCATGCTGCGCTCGAATCCCTTCTTGCCCGGCAGAAGGAGGAATATCAGGCCGAACTGGCCCGCGCGCGGGTTGACGGCTTCGACGCCGGCCTGACCCAGGCCAGGGCGGAGCGCGCCGAGGCGACCCTTGCCGCAGCCGATGCGCTGCATGCTGCGCTGGACGAGGTCGACCGCAAGATCGCCGACATCACACAGCGCATGATGCGGGAGGCGGCCGAGGTCGCCTTCAGTGCTGCGGAGCTGATGGCGGGCCATGCGCTCGCCGCGGAGCCGGGGCGGGCGATCGACGAGGCGCTGGGGCGCGTGCTCCAGCAGGTCGCGCGGGGCACCGCGCTACAGATCCGCGTCCATCCCGACACGGTGCCGGACATGGAGAAACTGGTGGCGCAGCGCGTCGCCGGCGAACGCCGTGCGTTGTCGCTGAGCGTCGTCGCGGATGAAAAACTTGCCGCCAACGACGCGCATATCGTCTGGGCGGAAGGCGGCCTGTTCGTCGATGCGGCGGCGCGTCGCGCGGCCGTGCGCGCCGAAATGGCCGGTTTGCTTGAGGCGCCCAGGGAGGCATAAAGTTTTCGGTCCCCGGCAAGAGTTGCCTAGCCATTCATCCTATAATGAATGGGCAAGGCCAGCGGGGTCTTGCTGCTTTGCAAGACGAGGCTGCCTTGGATGGAATAAGGAACTTTATCGCGCAGGTCGGCCCGCGCCGCCTGATGCTGATGGGGGGCGTCGCTTTCGCCCTCCTGGTCGGCATCGCCGCTCTGGCCATGCGCAGCCCTTCTTCGGAAATGGGCTTTCTCTATACGGATCTTGATCCGTCGGCGGCTCGGTCGATTACCGAAAAACTGACGGCACAGGGTGTACCATTCCAGCTTTCCGCCGATGGCACGTCGGTCATGGCGCCGGTCGAAAAACTGCCCGAGCTGCGCATGGCGATGGCATCGGAGCAGCTGGGCGGCAAGATCGGCTATGAGGTGCTGGATTCCGAGGAGCCCTTCGGCATCTCGTCCTCCCGCGCCAAGATCAACGAAACGCGTGCGATCGAGGGCGAACTCGCCAAGTCGATCGAGAGCCTGGACAAGGTCAGCAAGGCGCGCGTCCATATCGTGATGCCGGAACGCGCCATGTTCCAGGCGGAACCGCGCAAGGCGACGGCTGCCGTGACGGTGAAGACCACCGGCCGGTTGACCGGGGAGGCCGTGCAGGCCATCCGCAACCTCGTCTCGTCCTCCGTGCCCGAACTGGCGCCCGAAAGCGTGTCGATCGTGGATCAGTCCGGCGCATTGCTCGCCCGGGCCGGTGAAGCGGGTGGCGGAGCCTCCTCCGAGATCGAGGAACGGCAGACCGCGGTGGAAGCCCGCCTGCGCTCCGAGATCGAGGCGATGGTCGAGCCGATCGTGGGTGCCGGCAAGGTGCGGGCCGAAGTGTCGGCCGTGCTGGAACGCGACCAGGTTCGCGAGGAAGCCGAAACCTTCGATCCCGATACCCAGGTCATCGCGCATCAGGTGACGGTCGAATCCAATGACCAGAATGACGAGAATGCGGCCGGCGCAAGCGGTGTGACCGTAGGCGCTCAGCTGCCCGACGCCCAGGGTGCGATCAACGGCAATGGCGGCAACAACCGCCGCTCTGCCCGCAACGAAACCTCCGAGGACGTCACCTACCAGAACAGCCGGACCCAGAAGGTCTCCGTCCGCTCGCCGGGCAAGGTCAACCGGCTGACCGTCGCGGTGATGGTCGATGGTGGTCCCAAGGGGCTTCCGCAGGCACAGGTCCAGCGCCTGACCCGCCTGGTGGAAAACGCCGTGGGCTTCGATGCCGAACGGGGTGACAGCGTGGTCGTGGAAAGCATGACCTTCGCCACGCCGCAGGAGGATGGCGACAGCGTTGGCGGCCTGCCCTTCGGCATCACCAGCGACCGTCTGTTCGATCTGCTCAAGATCGTCCTGATCGGTGCCGTCGCCCTGGTCGCGGTGCGGATGCTGCGCCCCAAGCCCAGCATCATCGTGGAAGAAGCCCCCGCCGAGCAGCTGCTGACAGCGGAGAACCCGCAGATGCTCGCGCTCGCCACACGGGCGGCGGATGGCGACGAGGAAGCGCTCCGCCAGCTCGAGGCGATGCGCGAGGAGGACGGCGTACCCCTGCTCGATCAGGAAGTCGCCCTCGCCCAGGTCGATGGCCGCATCAAGCTTTCCGTACTCAAGCGGATTGGTGACGCGATTTCGGCCAGCCCCGCGGAATCGGCCTCCGTGATCCGCCAATGGATGAACGCATGAAAGGTGATCAGATGATCGAAGACCTCGAACCCCGTCAGCTTGCCCCAACGCATTTCGGCGATGAGAATATTGGCGGCGAAGACGACATCAATGCCCAGTGGGCACCCCCGCGCTCCTCTGCGCCGCCTACCCCCGAAGACCTGCAGGCCGTGTTCGACGTGCCGGTAAAGGTCCAGGCCGTGCTGGGCCGCTCCCGCATGGACATTGGTGACCTGCTTCGCCTGAAGCCGGGCATGGTTGTCGAACTGGATCGCCGCGTGGGCGAGCCCGTCGACATCTTCGTCAACAACCGCCTGATCGCGCGTGGCGAAGTCGTGCTGATCGACAGCACGCTGGGCGTCACCCTCACCGAAATCGTGCGTCAGGACCGTTGATGTTGGTGCCGGAAAATGAATCAGCCAACCTGCTGCTGGTCGGCGAGCTGGGCAACACGATCGGCCTTGCGACGGAAATGGTCCGCGGGTCGGCGGCCAGTATCGCCATCGGCGCGGCAAATGGCGCGATGCTGGAGCGCTGGCGCAAGGCGCCGGGCGAACTGGTGATGGTCGACGTCGCGGTCAACCTGCCGGAGGTCATCGCCCGTCTTCGCGGCGAGCGCGGTGGCAGCCGGTCGCTGGGTGCGACGGTGGAGGATCTGGTCGGCCGCACGATCGCAGAGGTCGAGCGTGCCCTGATCCTCCAGACGCTGGCGCATTGCCGCGGCAATCGCACCTCGGCCGCGTCCATGCTGGGCATCTCGGTCCGCACCGTGCGGAACAAGCTGCATAGCTTCCTGGACGAGGGGCTGCAGGTCTCGCCCATGCTGATGCGATCATAACCCAGCCCACCTTCGCCCGAGCGCGCTTTCCCCACATTGATTGAGCGGATGCAGTCCATGCCCCCACAAATAGATCAGTTCCTGAAGCGCCTCGGGCCGGGTCGCGATCTCGCGCTCGCGCTCGGCGTGATCGGCATCATCGCGATGCTCATCCTGCCGATGCCCGGCTGGATGCTGGATTTCGGCCTGGCGTTGTCGATCACCGCGTCGGTCCTGATCCTCATGACCGCGCTGTTCATCGACAAGCCGCTGCAGCTGTCGAGCTTCCCCACGATCCTGCTGATCGTGACGATGCTGCGGCTGGGCCTCAACCTCGCCTCGACGCGGCTGATCCTGGGGCATGGGCATGAAGGGCATAATGCCGCGGGCGGCGTGATCGCGGCCTTTGGCGAGTTCCTGATGGGCGGCGAGACCGTCATCGGTCTCACCATCTTCGCGATCCTGATCGTCATCAACTTCGTCGTCATCACCAAGGGCGCGGGGCGCATCGCCGAAGTGGCGGCGCGCTTCAGCCTGGACGCGATGCCCGGCAAGCAGATGGCGATCGACGCCGACCTCAACGCCGGCACGATCACCGAAACGCAGGCGCGGGAGCGCCGGGCGGAGATCGAGGCGGAAAGCGGCTTCTACGGCGCCATGGACGGTGCCTCCAAATTCGTGAAGGGCGATGCCGTCGCGGCGCTGCTCATCACCGCGATCAACATCGTCGTCGGCCTTATCATCGGCGTCGCCATCCACGGCGTGCCCTTTGGCGAAGCCTTCCGCAGCTATACCATCCTGACGGTCGGCGACGGCCTGGTCAGCCAGATCCCGGCGCTGATCGTCTCCACCGCCGCCGGCCTGCTGGTGTCGAAGGGCGGTATTTCCGGCAAGACCGGCGCGGCGCTGGGCGATCAGCTGGGCCGCTATCCCAAGGCGTTCGGCATGGTCGCGGTGCTGATGATCCTGCTCGCGCTGATGCCGGGCCTGCCGTTCGTGCCCTTCGCGCTGTTCGGCGGCCTGTGCGGCTGGCTGGCCTGGTCGATGACCAACCGCGCGGAAGCGCAGGCGGCACGCACGCGGATCGAGGAAGCCCTCGCCCAGCAGCAGCAGGCGCCGAGCGAAGAACCGATCGCCCGCACGCTCGCCATCGACGCACTGCGGATCGAGCTGGGCTA
This sequence comes from Sphingobium arseniciresistens, assembly GCA_029167225.1. Taxonomy (GTDB): domain Bacteria; phylum Pseudomonadota; class Alphaproteobacteria; order Sphingomonadales; family Sphingomonadaceae; genus Sphingobium; species Sphingobium arseniciresistens. Next base: position 55,464 of record JARFNK010000005.1, on the reverse strand, counting down.
CGGGCTGCTGCCGCTCATCAACGATGCCAATGCGGAACCGCGGCTGGACGATCAGGTCCGCGCCCTGCGCCGGCAGATGGCGATCGACTATGGCTTCGTGCTGCCGTCCGTCCGCATCCTCGACAATATGGCGCTGCAGGCCAATGAATATATCGTCTACGTCAAGGAAACGGAGATCGCGCGCGGCGAGCTGCGCATCGGCAAACTGCTCGTCATCAACGCGGCAGGCACGGATCCGGGCATTGCGGGTGAACCGACGCAGGAGCCGGTCTTCCACCTGCCGGCGCTGTGGATCGACCGCGACATGCGCGAGGAAGCGGGCTTCCGCGGACTGACCGTGGTCGATTGCGGCACCGTCGTCACCACCCACCTCACCGAAATCGTGAAGGACAATATCGCCGACCTGCTCTCCTATGCCGAGACGCAGAAGCTGCTGAACGAAGTCCACAAGGACGCCGAAAAGCTGGTGGCGGACATCATCCCCTCGAAGATCTCGATCTCGGGCGTGCAGCGCGTGCTGCAGAACCTGCTTTCCGAAAGCGTGTCGATCCGCGACATCCCCACGATCCTGGAAGGGATCGCTGAGGCGACGGCGATGACCGGCAACCTGTCGCAGGTGACGGAGCATGTCCGCGCGCGGCTCTCGCGCCAGATTTCCGCGCAGCAGACCTTCGACGGCAGCATCCCCATCATCACGCTGGGCGGCCGTTGGGACGAGGAGTTTGCCGAGAGCATCGTCGGCCAGGGCGACGAGCGGCATCTCGCGATGGCGCCTTCCAGCCTGCAGACCTTCATCGCCTCGGTGCGCGAAACCTATGATCGGTTCGCTTCGCAGGGGGAAATACCCGTGCTGCTCACCAGCCCGCCGCTGCGCCCCTTCGTGCGCTCGATCATCGAGCGGGTGCGCCCGGCGACGGTGGTGCTGTCGCAGAACGAGATTCATGCACGCGCCCGGCTGCGGACGCTGGGATCGATTGCCTGAGATGACCCGATCGCATGTTCTCCATCCTATAATGATCTTTGAGGCGCATCGCGCGGCAGGAACCTTCTGACATGACCATGGCGACAAATTCTACGGTGCAGGCTGGCGGGCTCGCGGCCTTCCTCATGCCGGGCGCAACCTCTCTGGTGGCGGCAACGGCCCTCGCGGGCGTGGCGCCTCCCCAGGGCGATGGCGGCTTCGGCGCGATGATCGAACTGCCGGCCGATAGTATCGTCGTGCAGCAGGCGGGACCGGTGGCCGGTCAGCCAGGCTTGCCGACGGTCCAGCCGGAACTCCCCACCGGCCAGCCGCTGACCATGCAGGCGGAGGCCCCCCTGCCTCATCCTGCAGGCAATGCGGGGATACCCCCCGTCAATGCCGAGCCCGCGCCCGCGCTTCCGGCGCCGGGCAAGGGCGCAACGCTGGCCGAAATAGTGCTGGCTGATGCCGCAATGGAGAGCGCGCTTGCCGCCCCGGCCCTGCCCCAGCCCAATGCCGACGTGCGAGTGCAGGCCAAGCCGGGACATAAGCCGGCAGCCAGCCCGGAAGCGAACACAGCCGCCGTCCAGCCGCAGGCGGTCCCGGCCGCCGATGGCGGAGCCGCCAGCGCGATGATGGCAGTGGCCATGGCCGCGACAACCGCGCAGCCTGCCGCCCCGGCAAGCGATACGGCCTCGATCGGCGGAACTGATGGCACGGATGGCGGCAGCGAGGATGCTGCGGTCGATCCGGCGTCTCTGGTGTCGGCGAAGGCGGATATGCTGCCTGCTCACAACCCTGTGACGACGCATCATGTGCAAGAGGCTGTCGCCGAGCCGCAGGGCGGCGTGGCCGCGGCCCCGCCGGACGTCGCCGCGGGCAAGGCCGCGTCCAAGACTGCGGCGGTTCATGCAACGGTTACGGCCCGCGCGAGTGGTGAGACCGGCAAGGCGCCAGAGGCCGCTGTGGATGGCGCGCCCGTCGATGGCGCCGATCCCAGCCTGCCCTCGCCGCTGTTCAGCCAGTCATTGCCCGGCGCGGTCACCCGGCCCGTGGGGCAGCAATATGCCGCTGCATCGGCCGCCATGACGCCGCATTCGCCGGTCGTGGCCGCCCAGACCGGGCGGATCGGCAGCGACATGGGCGTGGAGATTGCCCGTGCCGTCAATGACGGCCGCGATGACGTGCTCATTCGCCTCGATCCCGCTGAAATGGGCCGCATCGACGTGCGCCTGTCCTTCGATCGCGACGGCGTGCTGCGGGCGGTGATGGCGGCGGACAGTCCCGCGGCGCTCGACATGCTGCGCCGGGAAACCGGCGACCTCAGCCGCGCGCTGGCCGATGCGGGCGTGCGTGCCGATGCGCAGTCGCTCAAGTTCGACAGCCGCGCATCCGATCAGGGACAGGGCGGCTATCGCGGCCAGCAGGGATCGGCCGGCGGCAATGGCCGGGGCGATGGCGGCACGGGCAGCGCCGAGACAGCTTCTGCCGATCCGATCTACCGGCAGCTCAGGAGCAGCGGCCGCATCGACCTCATGGCATAAGGAACAGCATAGATGACGACGATTACCGGCAATAGCGCGAGCCGCAACACAGCGACGACGACATCGTCGACGGGTCTTTCGGCGGACTATAACATGTTCCTGAAACTGCTGACGACGCAGATGCAGAACCAGGATCCGCTCGATCCGATGGATACGTCGGAATATACCCAGCAGCTGGTGCAATATTCGCAGGTCGAACAGGCCATGCAGCAGACCGGCGCGCTTCAGGACATCCTGACGCAGCTGGGATCGCAGCAGATGTCGCAGGCGTCGAACTATATCGGCAAGGAAGCCCGCTTCGATTCGCCCGTGTCCGGGCTGGGCGAAGCGCCGGCGACCTGGACCTATTATGCCGACGGCACGCCCACCACGATGAAGGCCCAGATCAAGGATGCCAATGGCAAGATCGTCAGCGAGACGACGCTCGATGCCGCATCGCAGGGGCGCTATTCGTGGGATGGCAAGAAGAGCGACGGCACCCGCGCGGTCGATGGCGCCTATACCCTGTCCGTGACCGCGACCAACGCCAGCGGCGCCAACTTGCCAGTGACGATCAACTCGGTCGCGACGGTCAAGGATGTGGTGACGGATGGTTCAGGCGTGATGCTGGGCGTCAACGGCATTCGCATGCCGGTGTCGGGCCTGGTGGCGATCTCTTCGCCCAACTAAGCCGAATATCGAAGCGGCGCCGGGCCTGCGTCCGATTTGATGCGCCGGCCCTCCGGCGGGCCGGGGTGCTCGAAGGCGCGGCCCGGCCATTTCATGGCATTGCCAAGCCCGGCGCCTCGGACCAAGCGGAAAGCTGTTCAGCGCCTTTCCACAAGATCATCCAGCCGCCCGGCCAGCATGGCCGTGGCGGCTATATCTGTGCCAGGCGCCTCGCGGGAAAACGCTCGGTGAGCGTTTCATGCACAATCGGCCGAAGATCGACTTCCAGCATCGTGCAGCCGGGAATCCGCAGTGGTAATGCCAGCGCCATCAGACAATCCTCGACCGAGGGATCTTCGGGCGGGCCGAAGGTCTCTGCGATGTCGTCCTCATTGAGGTCACTCTCGTCCATGCTGCGTCGTGCAGCAGCACTCCAAAGCGCCGCGACACTCTCGACCGACAGCTTCAACGTGAAATGGAATTCGGCGCTCGACCCCTTGCGTTCATCCGACGCTTCGATAGCCCCATTATATGCATTGCTGCTCATCAAAATCTCAATCGTGGATTTATGTTCATATTGAACTTTTTTCCGTTCCCCTCCCCCCTGGAACGGATGCGACCTGCAGCGCTAAGTGGCTGCTAAAAAAGAGCAATGCCGTGATCGATGCCATCCACCAATTAAGGGGTTTCCCTTAGAGGAAAAGCTGTACTCATCTGATCGCGCCTCGCTCAACCCCTATTCAAGGTGAGGCTATTTGAACTTCATGACAGCTCGGGGACGGAATCTTCGGTCAGCTCGGGAACATCGCTTTTGGAGGTACATCGCCCTCGACAGCATTCCCGCAGGTTGTTTCGGGGGTATCGCGATGAGGGCCTGTGCGCGGCCAGAATAAAATGTTAACCATAAATCAACGCCATAGTTGAACAGCGCTCGGGAAGGAGGCCGCCGCGGGCACCCCCTTTCCCGCGTCAGTGCCCGGCGCGCGTCTGCAGTTTTCTCGTCGAAGGCATTCGCCCAGCGCAGGAGATCCTTCAACCAGGGGAGTTGGGGAAATGCCGTAGGGGGAGCCCGTGCGACCGCCACCGGCGGGTTGCGGTCACCGCGTTTCAGACCTCAAAAAAATGAGGGGGTTTCTGTTCTGTATCGAACAGAGACCCCCTCATGGGGTAGAATGTCCTGTCGGCGCTGGTCATCGGTGCTCCGCTTGCCGATTCGGCAAACGGAGCACGAGCACGCCCTTAGAAGTCGAGCCAGTCATCCGGCGACGAGCGCGACCGCAGCGGCTTGCTGGCGACGGGCTGCATCGGCGCGAAGCTGACCGGGCCGGCGGCGCGGGCGGATGTCCGGTGCGACCCGCCCGATGGCGCGTGGCCATCGTCTACCTTGAACATTGCGGCCCGATCGGACAGCGCCATGACCTCGCTGCTGAGGTTGCGTGCGGCCGCCGAGGTTTCCTCGACCATCGCCGCGTTCTGCTGGGTCGATTGATCCATGGTGCTGATCGCCGCGCTGATCTGCGTGATCGTGGACGACTGCGCCTGGTTGTCGGACGCGATGTTGCCGAGCAGGGAATGCACTTCGCCGACATTGCCGGAGATGTTCTCCAGCGCGCCATCGACCTTCTGGACAGCCTCGACAGCCGTGCCGATGTCGCTCTGGGTCGCAGTCAGCTGCTCGCGCGCACGCTTGGCTTCCTCTTCCGAACGCATCGCCAGTGCCGAGACGAGATCCGCGACGACGGCGAAGCCACGTCCTGCATCGCCTGCACGGCCAGCCTCTACGGCCGCGTTCATGGCAAGCACGCGGGTCTGGAAGGCGATCTTGTCCAGGCCCTCGATCACCGAATCGATGCCCTTGGCGCTCTCGCTGACACGGCCCATGGCCTGCACGGCTTCCACGGCGACGGCGCGTCCCGATTCCACCACGGCGATGGCGCCATCGGCGCGCTCTACGGTGCTGCTCGCGGCAGCAGCGGTCGCGCGTAGCCGCTCGTCCATCTGGGTGATCGCAGCGGAGGTCTCCTCCAGGCTCGCGGCATTGCCTTCCGTCCGGCGAGCGAGATCCTCGGAGGCTTGGGCGATCTCGTTCGAGCCCGTGCGGATGGCGGATGCGCTCTGCGCCACCGAGCCGATCAGCTCGCGCAGCGAACCAAGCGCGGCATTGTAATTGTTCTTGAGCTCCGCATAGGCTGGGGGATATTCGACCGTTATCGTCCGCGTGAGATCGCCTTCGGTCATCGCCGACAGGCTGTCCCGAAGCGAGGAGGTGACGACCTTCTGTTCGGCCGCCGACCGGGCATCGATTTCCGCACGGGCTTCTGCAGCCACGCGGAACTGTTCGACGGCGGCGGCGATCTCGCCGATCTCATCCAGGCGGGCGCGATAGGGCACATCGGCCTTGCCACCTTCGGCAAGCGTCTTTGTGACTGACGAAATCCTGGCCATCGGTTCCGCGACAGAGCGATTGATCACGAACCATATGGCGACGATGCCGGCAAAGCCCACAATGGCCAAGGCGATGGAGAGGCTGATCGCAATCCGGGCCTGCGCTGCGCCGCTGTCTGCCGATTTCCTCGACCGTTCGCGGGACATCTCCAGCAGCTTCTCGGTCTGCTTGATGGCGTCATGGGAGCGCGTCTTGCCCTCGCCCTTGATCGCCTTCATCGCCCCTGCAAGATCTCCCGCAGTGCGTAGTGCGAAGATATGCTCATTGGCTTCCGCCAGGGCCTTGGTGTCGCTTCTCAGCTCGGCTGCCTCTGCCTGGAAGTCGTCGCCAGCAACCTTCTCATAATTGCTTACCGACTCGTCCAGACTGGCCTTCCCCTTTTCCAGCCGCTCGCGCAGATTGGCGGCGTCCTTGGGGCTTGCGGCGTTGTAGTAGCTGTAGACGATGATCCGCTGTTCCTTGATGTCGCTGATCACGTCCGCAAGTGCGGACATGCCGGCAAGCCCGCGCTCGACATGGCTTTGGGAGATTTCATCAAGGCTGCGGGTGGACAGATAGCCGTTGAGTGCGACGCCCCCGAGAAGGGCGGCGAGTATGGCAAAAGCGGCCAACAATTTCTTCGGTAGCCGCCAATCATCGAGAAATGCAATCATCTTCATTCCATTCGGCTTGGGTCTGGATTTGCCCCGTATCGGGTGCTTTTTCCATTATAGGATGGGGTAGGGGGCAGCGGTCATGCGCGGTCAAAAGGCCGCAGCAATGCTGCGATTTGCGGGCCTGTTCATGGCCCCTTGCGCCCTGCCTGCTGCGCAAAAGCAAAAGAGGCCGGGATGGCGAACCATCCCGGCCTCCCGCACGATCGACCCTTTCTGGGGGGACGAAAAGGGTCGCGCGTGTCCGTGTCTTAACGGAACAGCGACAGGATCGTCTGCGGCGCCTGATTGGCGATCGACAGAGCCTGAACGCCCAGCTGCTGCTGGACCTGCAGGGCCTGAAGCTTCGCCGATTCCTTCGCCAGGTCAGCGTCGACCAGGTTACCAATACCGCCTTCGATCACGTCCGACAGCTTGCTGGTGAAGCTCAGCTGACCCTCGATCTGACGCGAGGCCGAACCCAGCGTGCTGAGGTGGCCCTTGACCGTGTCAGCGACTGCGTCGATGTCATCGGACAGGGTTTCAGCGGCAGTGGCGCTGCCCAGGGCGATGGCCGTGCCAGCCGTGCCAAGACCACCGGGCGTACCGGCCGTACCCGCGGCAGCGAACACGTCGGTGTCGAGGTCGAGGTTGGCAACGGACAGTTCATCCGCCTGCCAGCCGGTCGCCGTCGAGTCACCGTCCTGCAGCGAGCGGAGGCCACCAACGGCGCCGCCGCCATTCTTCAGCAGGTTAACGCCGTTGAAGTCGGACGAACCGATGATGGTGTTGATCTGATCCTTCAGGGCGGTGAGATCGGTGGCGATCGCATCGCGGCTGTCCTGGTCCAGGCCGGAGTCGGAAGCTTCGACAGCCTTCGACTTCATCTGGTTCAGAATGTCAGAGATCTGCTCAACACCAGCAACCGCCACGTCCGTCACGCTCTTGGCGTTGTTGAGCGAGGAGGTCACTGCCTGCAGGCCACCCATGTCGCCGCGAAGCGTCTGGGCGATCACGTACTTTGCCGAGTCATCCTTGGTCGATGCAACGTTCAGGCCGGTGTTGATGCGGTTCTGAACAGTCGACATGCCACGGTTGGTCGCGTTGAGGCTCTGAAGAGCTGCCATCGCGCCGGTATTGGTGTTAACGGAAAACGCCATGTTAATCATTCCTTCTAGAATAGGTCAGCCAAATTCTTTGGCATCAAGGCAGAAGTGCTGCCAATCACATGGCCAGGGTTTCGTTCGGGCCATGCTCTATTCTGGGAATTTATTCGGACCGGCCAAAGCGGCGTGCAGATTTTATTTTTTCGGGCGGCGGTGCCGGTGGCGGCAGCAGCGATGACCGCAGTGGCGGCGAGGTTGACAACGGCTGTTGCGGCCTCGGGGCGGGGCGCCTGCCCTTGCAGAAACGAGGCCATAAAAAAGCGGGGCGGTGACTGATCCTGCTGGATCGCTCACCGCCCCGATCGTCATATCAGATGTGCAGCCTGGCCAGTCGCCCGTTCCGGCCCGCCTCCGCCTGTTGGGAGCGTTTCCGCTAGGGGCGAAACGCTCCCATCCCTTGTTGCCGCATTTTCCGAGGCATTGACTGACTGCAAGCGATCAATGGGAAAATGCTTTAGAACGGAAACAGCGCGTCGTAGATCTGCTGTCCCCAGCGCGCCTGCTGGGCATCGGTCAACTGGCCGCGCCCGCCATAGCTGATGCGCGCCTCGGCGATCTGGCTGTGCAGGATGCTGTTGTCGCGCGCGATGTCCTCCGGGCGGATGACGCCGGTGACGACCAGTTCGCGCAGTTCGAAATTGACCCGCACTTCCTGTCGCCCGCGCACCAGCAAATTGCCGTTGGGCAGCACATCGACCACCGTAGCCGCCATCGTCATGCTGATCTGTTCGCTGCGCGCGGTATTGCCCGCGCCGGCGGCGCTGGAATTGGAACTGGTGTCGACCAGCGCGGAAGGATCGGGGTTGCCCGGCAGGATCTTGCCGATCTTGCTTTCCAGCCCCAGCAGCGCGGCGATGCCGCTCTTTTCCGATCCGGTGCGGGTCCGCGTGGTCGAATTGTCCACGACCGCCCGGTCAGCGATGTTGATCTTGATCGTGACGATGTCGCCGACCCGCGATGCCCGCTGATCGCGGAAGAAGGCGCCTGCCCCGGTCCGGAAGAGGGAGGCGCCGCCCGGTGCGGTCTCGACAGGCGTCGCGCTTGCGCCGGTGCTCGCGGTGCCGCGATGGGCGGCGCCCTGATAGCCGAGCGAGGGTTCGATCCGGGGCGCGACAGGCGTTTCGGCCTGTGACATCTTGGGCGCGCGCCCGACATTCTTGAGCCGGCCCATCGTGCCGCATCCCGCCAGAAGCGAGGCGAGGGCGAGCGAGGACAGCAGCTTGGGCAGAACAGCTTTCATGACGATCTTCCCTATCGCACGGAAATGAGGACTTGGCCGGGCTTGTCGGCCACCGCATCGAGCGTGCGGTTGGTGCTGAGGTTGAGCACGCGCACGGGTTCGCCCTGCGCTCCGTCGCTGAGCGCGCGGCCGGCCGATGTGATGAGCAGGGCGCCCGATTGGACGGCGATGGTGACGGCTTCGCCCCGCCGCACGACGCGGGGCGAGGCGATGTCGGTGGCGCGCACGGTCGATCCGGCCATCAGCCGCCTGACGGCTTCCTTGCCGGCGGCTTCCTGCGCGGGGATGGCGCTGTGCGCCACCGTTGCCGGCAGCGGCGCAGTCGTGAAGTCGGACAGCGCCAGCCGTTCCCCCTTTTCGACGATGCGGGCGAGGACGGGCACGGGCGGCGCTTCGGCTGCCGGTGCGGTGGTGCCGGCGGCAAGCAGGGCGGCTGCGAGGAACATCGTCACGGCCGTCAGCGCAGCTGCGAGGTCGTGGAGAGCATCTCGTCTGCGGTCTTCACCACGCGGCTGTTCATTTCATAGGCGCGCTGGGCGGAGATGAGCGCGGTGATTTCCGACACGGGGTTGACGTTCGATGCTTCGACAAAGCCCTGGCTCAGCGTGCCGAAGCCCGGCTGGCCGGGGACCGCGACGGTCGGCTGGCCAGATGCGGCGGTTTCCATGAACATGTTCGATCCGACGGCCTCCAGCCCGGCCTCGTTGATGAAGGTCGCCATTTCCAGCTGGCCGACGGTCTGCAGTTCCGCCTGACCGGCGATCTTGGCCTGCACTTCACCCGTCTTCGAGACCGTCACGTCCAGCGCGCCCTGGGGGATGGTGATGTTGGGCTGCACCCGGTAGCCGTCCGTCGTTACCAGCTCGCCCTGGTCGGACAGCTGGAAGGAGCCCGCGCGGGTATAGCCCAGCTCGCCCGAAGGCAGCATGATCTGGAAATAGCCGGGGCCGTCGATCGCCATGTCATAGGGGTTGCCGGTGTTGGTCATCGCGCCCTGCTCGGTGATGCGATAGATGCCGCCGGTGCGTACGCCCGCGCCGATCTGGATGCCGGAGGGAACGCGGGTGCCATCTGAGCTGGTCGCGGCGCCGGGGCGCGACACCTGCTGGTAGAGCAGGTCCTGGAATTCGGCGCGCTGGCGCTTGAACGCGGTCGTGTTCATGTTGGCGATGTTGTTGGAGATGACATCGACATTGGTCTGCTGGGCAAGCATGCCCGTGGAAGCGATGGAGAGCGAACGCATGATTTATCCTTCTTGGAACGATCAGGGATGAAGTGGATCAGTTGATACGGCCGAGGCGATTGATCGCGCCCTTGCGCATGTCGGCCAGGTTTTCCGACATGCGCTGGCTGGTCTGGTAGGATCGCAGGATCTCGACCATGTTGGTGGTCTCGACGATGGGTTCGACATTGGATGCCTCGACCCCGCCGGTCCGCAGCTTGGTCTGCGCGGCGGCCATGAAGCGGCCACCGGTGCCGGTCATCATGCCGTCGCCGCGCGGGGACACCATGTTCTCGTCCGCGAAATTGGTGACGGCGATGCGGCCGACCGGGCCGTCGCTGGTGACGACCGATCCATCGGGGGTGATCGCCACGGAGCTCATCCGGTCCGGCGGCACGGTGATGGTACGGCCGTTCTCGTCCAGGATTTTCTGCCCGCCCGAGGTCGCCAGTTCGCCGGTATCGAGGATCTTGATGAAGCCCGCCCGCGTATAGGCGACGCCGCCCTCGGGCGTCTGGACGTTGAGATAGCCGGGGCCGTCGATCATCACGTCCAGCGGGTTGCCGGTCGCCTGGAAGGCGCCCTGCCGCGTGTCATGGATCGCGCCGAAATCGAGCACGAAAGAGGTCTTCTTCGCGTCCTCGACCGGGGCATCCTGCACCTGTTCCACATATTCATGGAACAGCGGCTGCTCGCGTTTGAAGCCTACGGTATTCGTGTTCGCCATGTTGTTCGCGGCCACGTCCATCTGGCGGCGCAACGCTTGTTCGTGGCTCAGTAACACGAAGGATGAGACGTCCATTCCAGTCACCCTAGAAAAATTGGTAATAATTGGCGCTAGGCAGAAATTGCCGATCGTCCCTCCTATAATAGAAGCGAAAACGCGAAAGCGGACGCGAGCTGCCCAAATCGGCGTCCGGCGTGTCCTTAGGTTTCCAAGGGGGTGAATGCGTGTCGAGTGATGCAATCATAGATGCCGTGCCAGCGCAGGTTGCGGTCAGAAAAAAGCCGCGTGCCGGCAAGAAGATCGTGCTCGTGGCGTCCGCCGCCGGCCTGCTGCTTCTCGCGATCGGCGGGGTGGGGAGTTATTTCCTGCTCAGGGGCGATCATGAGGAAGAAGTTGCCACCGCGCCGTCGGCGGATTCAGACACCGCATCCTATATAGAAGTGCCGCCGCTGGTGGTGAACCTGCGCAGCGGCGACGGCCAGGCACGTTTCCTGAAGCTGCGCTTCATCATCGTGCCGGCCAATGCGGGCAAGACCGAGGAGGTCAAGGCCAAGCTGCCGGTGATCCTGGATGCGCTGCAGCCCTTCCTGCGCGAACTGCGGCCCGACGACCTCAGCGGGTCGGCGGCGGTGTTCCGCATCAAGGAGGAAATGATGGTCCGCACGACCCAGGCGCTGGGCGCGGGCAGCATCCATGACATCCTTATTCAGGACCTGGTCCAGCAATGAGCGACGATTTCGACGATTTCGCCCTTCCCGACCCGCCGATGATGCAGGCGGGCGAAGACATCACCTTCGACCAGGCGGGCATCGACGCGCTGTTCGGCTTCGACAGCTCCGCCCCGCCCCAGCAGAAGAGCGGGCTCAAGGCGGTCATCGAATCCAACGTCATCAGCCATGAGCGGCTGCCCATGCTGGAGGTGGTGTGCGAGCGCATGGTCCGCACCTTTGCCACCAGCATGCGCAACCTCACCTCCGACGCGATCGACGTCAGCCTGGAGGAAATCACCTCGACCCGCTTCGGCGAGTTCATGAACCGCGTCGCCCTTCCCGCCATGTTCGGCGTGTTCCAGGTGATGGAGTGGGAAAATTACGGCGTCGTCACCATCGAATCCTCGCTGATCTATGCGGTGGTCGATGCGCTGCTTGGCGGCCGCAAGGGCAACAACACGGTCCGCGTGGAAGGCCGGGCGTTCACCACCATCGAAACCATGCTGGTATCGAAGATGGTGCAGCTGGCCCTCGACGATCTCTCCAAGTCCTTCGAGGCGATCGAGCCGGTGAAGATGGAGGTGGAGCGCATGGAATCCAGCCCCCGGTTCGCCGCGATCGCCGGCCCCAGCAACATTGCGGCCGTGGCGACCTTCCGCGTCGACATGGAAGGGCGCGGCGGCAAGTTCAGCGTGCTGCTGCCCTATGCCACGATCGAGCCGGTCCGCGAGAAGCTGTTGCAGCGCTTCATGGGCGAAAAGCTCGGCCGCGATCGCATGTGGGAAGCGCATATGGCCAATGAGCTGCACAGTACCGAAGTGATGGTCGATGTCGTGCTCGGCGAGAAGCTGATGCGCGTCGCGGAAGTCATGGGCATGGAAGTGGGGCAAACCATCCCGCTCAACCGCAGCCCGGACGATCCGCTGCAGGTGCATTGCGGCGGAATCCCGCTTGGTCACGCCCATATCGGCCAACGTTCCAGGAATATCGCCATCCGCATGGTTACGGACATCTCGAAAGGATTCCCGAAATGACATTTGCCACGTTCACAAACCTCATCCTCGTCATGCTGTGCATTGCCGTGATGGTGCAGAGCGCCCGCATGATGCGCAGCTTCAACTCGATCCGTTCCGGCAACCTCAGCGACATGGTGACCCAGCTTGACCGTGCGACGGGCCAGGCCCGCATGGTGCTGGCCGATCTCAAGACGCTGCTGTCTACCGATGGCGCGGCCAATGCGCGCGCCATTGCGTCGAGCCAGGCGCTGCGTGACGAGCTGTCCGTCATGGTCGGCATCGGCAATGCGGTGGCCGAGCGCATCATGGACGCCGCCGCGCAGGGCAACGCTCCTGCCAAGCCGGAAAAGGCGGAGAAGCCCGCCAGCAAGCGCAGCAAGGCTGCGACCCCGCGCAAGCGCGGCACCCGCACGACGACGACCACCCGCCGCAAGGCCCCGGCGAAGACCGCGACCATCATGTCGCTGGTGCCGCCCGTGCCAGCCATGGCGGAGGGCGCATGAAAGCGCTGACTGGACTGCCCCTCGCCCTGCCGTCGGGGCTGGGGGTGGCAACGCCCTATCTCAAGCTGCTGACCCGGCCATCGTCCATGATCCTTGGCGCGGCCGGGCTGGCGGCGGTGGCGAATGCGATGGCGTTTGCCGCGCCGGCCCCGGACACGGAGAATGCGACGCGCCTGGGCACGTCCCTCCAGAACAGCGTCAGCGAGCGTGACCAGTCATTGGCGGGCGAGCGGCGCAAGCTGGAGATGCGCGAGCAGGCGGCGCGCGCCGGCGAAGCGCGGCTTGCCGCCGACATGCGCGCCCGGCAGACGGGGCCAGCCAATGCGCCGGGCCAGCCGGGCAGCCCGGTCGAGCCCCCCTCGCAGCCCTATGACGACCTTGCCCGCATCTACCAGACGATGAAGCCCGCCCGCGCTGCGCCGATCTTCGAGCGGCTGGACATCGAGGTGCAGACCCAGGTCGCCAAGCGCATGCGGGAGCGCTCGACCGCGCTGCTGATGGCAAGCATGTCGCCCAATGCTGCGGTCGAGCTGACGATGTCGCTCGCTGGCCGGCGCGTCGTGAAGGCGCCGCCGCCCGCTATCGTCACGGCGCCCCGGCCTTCGCGGCGCGCATCGGCGGAGGCTGAGGAGGTTCCGCCGCGTGGCAAGAAACGACAGAAGCTCTGAACATGAAAAGGGCCGCCAATCCCCGAGGGGATGGCGGCCCTTTTTGTCCGGCGGTAACACAGCGTTCGCCCTGAGCGTGTCGAAGGACCATGTTTTTCACGCGCGCCGCGGACGGTGAGCGTCGCCCTTCGCAGCGGAAAGTCTCTGCTTAAAATGCCCGGCGACGAGACGGCGTTCCACGCTGACAATCTGCGCAGCACGCGCTCAGGATTGACTGCTCCTGCGAATCTCGTCGGCTTGCGGCAAGGCCCTTACATGTCTTGCCGCATGGCTCAGCCGGCGAAGGCGCCGACCTTCACGATCAGCACGTTGACGATGGCGGGGTTCGCCCTTTTGAGCGCCGGATTGAGATGCTCGGAGAGCTTGCGGGCGTCGACAGGCGCCAACGGGGAGGCATAGAGCCGCCCGAATTCGAGCATGGCCGCCAGCGATGCGGCGCGCAGTTCCGGCATTGTCTTGGTCATTGACGCGGCATCTTCCGCATCCTTCGCCTGCAGCACGAGCGAGACCCGCAGCACCCCGTCGAGATGGCTGGTGTCCACGATCGGCGCGGCAATTTCCTCCATCGTCACGAATACGGGTGCGGCGGCGCTCTCGGCGCGCGCATCACTCGCCCCCGCAAAGCCCGCCCCGGCCATCGCGCACAGCGCGGTCGTGGCGGAAACAATCGGTCGGGACATTGGTGGGCACTCCGCAATGGGCCGTTTGCGATTGTTCGGTCGATGGACCGACCGCAGCAGGCGTGTCCTTTCTATAATAGGATGAAATCCAATCAGGCAGGTGCAGATGAGTAGCAACCAGCGGCCCGGCAAGGTGCGGGTCTTTTCCTCGGGCAACAGGGGCGATGTGCCCCAGCGCCGCAGGGGTGATGTTGAACAGGCCGAGCCTGCGTCCGAAGCGCGGACGGCGGTTTCCGGCGCTGCGGCTCCTGCTGCCGAGCGCTTTCCCTGGGTCGTGATGACCCTGCTCTTCCTGATCGGCTGTGCGGCGGGCGGCGCCCTGCTGTCTTTCCTGGGATTTTTTCCGGTGGTGGTTAAATGAGATGGTCGCTCCTGCTCGCGTCGACGGCGGCACTTTCCGGTACGGCCCAATCGCAACATCAGCCGCAGCAAGAGGCATATGCGCCAGTTGAAGCCGATGCCACAGTTACTGCGCCCGTCCCCATGCCCGGCCCTGCAGGGACGGCGGCCGTGCCTGCCGCCCGCCTGCCCGGCTTCGCGGCGGATCTCGCGCAGCAGTCACCGGTTGCCATGCCGGGCGCCTGGAAGGTCGTGGACGATGATGCCTCCTGGAAGGCGATCACCCGCGCCTCGCAGGATACGCGCCAGCAGGTGCGCTGGGATTATGCACGCAGCCTGATCGGCCAGGGGCGCGGCCCGGAAGCCTATGGCGTCCTGGAAGTGATGCGACAGGACGATCCCGACATGGACATGGTCGATGCCTTCCGGCTCGCCCATGGCGTGGCGATGGCGATGATGAACCATGCGTCCGAAGCGCTTTCCGAACTCGGGGCGCCGGGCCTGGTGAACAATCCAGAGGCCTGCGCATGGCGGATGCGGATCCTTGCCGAAGGCGGCTTTGCTGAACAGGCGTTGCAGCACATGGCCTGTGCCCGGCCCGCCCTGCAGGCGGAAAAGCGCAAGCCCTTCATCATCGCCGCCGCAAAAGCGGGCGTGGAGGCCGGGCGTGCGGGCGAGGCGATGGGATGGCTGCGGCAGCTTCCCGACCGTGACGCACAGGCCAACCTCTATCGCGGCAAGGCCGAACTCGTGCTTGGCCATGCCGATCAAGCCCGGTTGCGCTTTGCCCGCGTGGAGCGTGCCGGCACGATGCAGGAGCGCATGGACGCGCGCCTGAGCGGGATCGAGGCGGAGGTCGCCGGCGGCAACATCAAGCGTGGACCCGCGCTCAAGCAGCTCGCCGCACTGCGCTATGCCTGGCGCGGCGACGAGATCGAGGAGCGCGCGCTGCGCCTTTCCTACAAGCTGAGCAACGATGCGGGCGACCTGCGTGGATCGCTGTCCGCCGGGGCAACCCTGTTCCGCTTCTTCGATCCGAGCCGCCAGGGGCCGGAGTTCATGTCCAGCCTGCAGGGGAAGCTCGCGGCGGCGCTCGATCCCCGGACCAAGCTGACGCTGGAACAGGCGGCGGGGCTCTATTGGGATTATCGCGACCTGTCGCCCAGCGGCGCGGAGGGCGACCTGCTCGTCAGCCGCCTGGCCGAGCGGCTGCAGTCGGCCGGCCTCTATGGCCGTGCGGCAGAGCTGCTGGAACATCAGCTCTTCGCCCGCGTCAACGACCTGGCGCAGGGGCCGCTTTCCGCGCGCGTCGCGTCGCTGCATATCCTGTCCGGACGCCCGGACCGTGCGATCGCGGCGCTACGCAAGACCGCCAACCAGGATTATCCCGACGCGATGATCTATGCCCGCCAGCGGGTGGAAGCGGTCGCGCTCAGCCAGATCGGCCGGGTGGAGGAGGCGTTCGCGGTGCTCCAGAACGTGCCCGATGCCGGCGCCCTGCGATCGGAAATCCTGTGGAAAAAGCGCGAATGGGCCGGTCTTGCATCCGAAACGGGCAAGGCCCTGCCGCCCGCCGGCGCGGTGAGCGATGTCGATCAGGCGATCGTCCTGCGCCACGCCATTTCCCTGGCGATGCTGGGGCGGGAGACTGAACTCGCCGGACTGCGCGCGCGCTATGCCGCCAGCTTCCGGGGGCTCGCGACGGCGCCGGTGTTCGACATGCTGACCGCCACGCCGGGCTCCGCCGATCCCGCAGCACTGGCGCGTGCCATGGCATCGATGCCGGCGGTGAGCCCGGCCGGCGAGATCGCCTCCCTGCTCGATGCCGCGCCCGCCTCGGTCCCGAAGGGCTGACGTTACAGCATCGGGAAAATTTCCCGCCAACGCCATGAAGCCGCCGCTCCGACCCGCATCGGGGCGGCGGCTTCATGCGTTATGAGGCCGACGGAGGTTGGCGCTACACCCCGGGGCAGTCCTGCCCGTGGGCAGATTTCCAGAACGCCAGACACGAAAAAGGGGAGCGATCCATGTTCGGATCGCTCCCCATTACCATGGGCTATGGGCGCCGGGTATCAGTTCAGGAAATTCGCCAGCGACAGGCTGGAGAGCTGTGAGAAGACCGAATAGGAGGCCTCCAAAATGGTCTTGCGCTGCGAAATGTCGATCGCGACCTGACCCAGGTCGGCGTCCTCGACCTTGCCGATCACGTCCTTGAGCAGCAGCGCGCGATCTTCGGCGCGGACACCGAGGGTTTCGACCTGGTTCTGCTTGCGGCCATTTTCGGCGTTGACGGCACGGACATCGGCAAGGCCGGTGTCGAGCTGGCCCAGCGCCTGCCCGATCGCCGTGACCTGCGCCGGGGTCAGCTTGTCGCCGAACGGGCCTGCTTCCGCCAGAGTGCGGAAAGCCGGGATCAGGTTGGTGCCGACGTCGCTGGCGATGACGCCATATTCGACATCCACGCCATCACCCATGCGGCTTGACTGGCGAATCTGATCGTTGCCGAAGGCATCAGCGGCGTTGAGGCCGATCGTATCGGCCAGCGTCTCCGGCTTGAGCGGACTGTCGTTGGTCTGCGATCCGGCGAACAGCGGCACGCCGGCTTCGGTGGCGTTCAGCGCATTGCGGAAATCCGAAAAGGCGCTTTCGATGAGATCCTGAAGGCCAGGAGAATCGCCGGTGCCGACCGATTCCATCAGCTGCTGGCGCATGTCCGACACGGAGGTATCGATCTGGTTCAGATGTGCGTCGTAGAGCGACAGGGTGGTGCCTACCCGCGACGTGACCGCCTGATGCGATTCCTGCTGGGCCAGCATGGAACGCGCGGACAGGGTCCGCACGGCATCCACGCCCAGCCCGGCATAATCCTGTGCCTTCTTGCCGCTGTTCAGCTGCAGCTGGCTGGTCGCCAGATTCTGCTGGGAGCGCTGGATCGCGCCCGACAAGGTACGCTGTAACGGTATGGTGGCTACGCGGGTCATGGCTTGTCTTCCTTATCTGACTTATCTGAGCATCTGGAGAAGGGTGTCGTACATTTCGGATGCCGTGGTCATGACGCGCGCGGCGGCCGAATAGCTGTTCTGCAGGACCACCATCTGCGCCAGTTCCTCGTCGACATTGACGCCGGAGAAGCTGTCGCGGCGGTTGACGGCGTCGTCATGGCGGGCGGTGGCATCGTCATAGGATGTCGCTGCCAGCGAGGCCTGCGTACCGGCATTGCCCAAAAGGCGGCTGGAGAAGCTGTCGAGCGAGACCTTGCCGTCCTTGCCAAGGTCGATGGCCTTGGTGAGCTGGTCGACAAACTTGTTGCCCCCGCGCACGTCGCCCGCGCCGATCGCCTTCTCGCCGACGGGGACATTGAGCTGCAGCGTCGCCAGCGGCAGCCGGGTCGGGCTGCCCAGGATGTCGGCACGTACTTCCGCCGTTCCCAGGCCGCTGGCCGTGCCGGTCAGGCCGGACAGGGCGGAGAAGGAAAGGCCAGTGCCGAAGCGGCTGGTCGAATCCGACGGGATCGAGATGGTTGATCCGGCGCTCGCGCTGGTCGGGGAGAACTGGATGCGGCCGCGATCATCGAGGGCGAAGCTGCCGAAACCGGCGAGCGGGCTGCTGTTCAGCTCCGTGAGCAGGTCGCCATAGCTCGGGCCGACGGAGCCGGTCAAAGTGTAGCTGGTGAGCGTACGCCCGGTAGGATCGCGCAGCACGATCTCGGCCGTTTCGCCCACGCCGAAGCCATGCGGGTCGCTTGCGACGAAGCCGGGTGGGGTCAGGGCGCTCGAATCGCTGCGGATAAGGTTGTTGAGGCCGAAGAATTGCGAGAAGCCCACGCCGGCGCGGTCGCTGGGATTGGTGGTATCCTGCGCGATGGCGATACCGGTACCGGCTGCCGTGGCGGTGATGGACAGCGCGCCATCGGTCAGCGTGGCGGTCGCGCCGGGGGCCAGGCCCGCATTGATGGCATTGATGGCGTCATCAACGGTGGCGCCGGCGCCGAGCGCGTCGAAATCCACCGTGACCTTCGACTGCAGCGTGCCGTCGCTGGCGACCACGGCGAACACCGCCGCGCCGGTAAAGCCAAGGCGGTCTGTCCCGACCAGCCCGGTCGAGCCGCCCTCCAGCGTCGTCGGCGGGGGAAGGGTGGTGCCTTCGTTGGAGACGGCGTTCAGGCTCTCGGCCAGGCCGGAAAAGAGGACACCGAGTTGCTCGGTGAAATTGGGTAGCGCGCGGTCCCGCAGATCGAGCAGGCCGCCCAGCTTGCCGCCGATCGCCGCGGAATCGATCTTCTCGCCGGTCGAAGCGCCCACGGTGCCATTGGCATCGGCAAAGCGGATGTCGATGGCCGGATAGGTCGCCTGCGACGCGCCCGCGCCGGAGGGATAGCTCAGCTGGCGCAGGCGGCGATCCAGCAACACCTGGCCCGAAGCGCTGTCGATCGTCATGCGGCCGTCGGCCTGTTCCCGCACGCTGACGTTCATGAGGCCGCTCAGTTCCTCGATCGCGGTCATGCGCTTGTCGGCGGCACCGGCGGAACTGCGCCCAAGGCCGTCGAGCCGGGCAACCTCGTCGTTCAGGTCATGGATCTGGCGCAGCAGGACGTTGGCGCGATCGACGGTGTAGCCGACTTCCGTCTCCACGTCGGCGCGCAGGGTGGTGACGTCGTTGTTCAGCTGGTCGAGCGAGTTGATGGTGTCCTGCACATTGCCGGTGAACAGGGCGACGGACTCGGCCGACCCGTTCAACCCGGCAATCTGCGAGGCTGAGCTGGAAATCGCGCTCAGCCGGCCGGCAATGCCGGATTCCGAACCCGGCGCACCCAGCAGCGCCTGCAGCCGGTCAAGATAGGAGGAGACGACCTCCGACCGGCCCAAAGTGCTGGAGCGTTGGTAGACCGCATTTTCCAGGAATTTGTCGGCGACGCGCGATGGCTCGCCGATGATGACCCCGTTCACCCGGCCACCGGATACGCCCGTGCTGAGCGACACGCGCTCGCGGGCATATCCGGCAGTGCCGACATTTGCGATATTGTTGGAAACGGACCGCATCCCGGCCTGGGAAGCCGAAAGACCCGACATGGCTGAACTCAGGATGTCGTTCAAAGACACGGTAATATTCCTTCAGATGGCAAATGGACAGGTCGGGGCGAAGGCGTCAGCGCTTCAGGTTGCTGACTTCCTGCAGCATGTCGTCGACCGTGGTGATGATCTTCGACGATGCGCTGTAGGCGCGCTGGAACAGGATCATGTTCGAGAACTCCTGTGCCAGATCGACGTTGGACGCTTCCAGCGTGCTGGCGGCGATCACGCCGGCGCCCAGCGAACCGGGCATGTTGATCGCGACATTGCCCGACTGCTGCGACATGGAATAGGCGTTGCCGCCGATCCGGGTCAGGCCGTCAGGGTTCTGGAAGGTCGCGAGCGGCAGCTGGTAGATGGCGCGCGAGGTGCCATCCTCGAAGATGGCGCTGACGATGCCGGTGTCGGAAATCTCGACCGATGCGACCGTGCCCAGCATGCCGCCATCGACGGTGGAAGAGAGCAGGGCAGATTCGCTGCCGAACTGCGTCAGGCCGTTCAGGCCGCCATCGTCACCCAGGCCGAGCCTGATCGGGGTCGATCCGGCGCCATTGCTCCAGCCGATGTCGAGATCGGCGAAGAGGGCCGGATCCGATCCGGCCAGGTCGAGGCTGCCGTCGGCATTGAACTTGACCGCGCCGCTGGCCAGGACGCCATCGGTGATGGCGGTGCCGCCGATCGACGTAACGTCGGTTGCCGGCGAGGCCGAGACTTCGGCAACCCACTCGTTGGCGGCGGTCTTGACGAAGTTGAAGGTCAGGCGGTGCGAGGTGCCCTGCGCGTCATAGACGTCCACCGAGCGGGCGAATTGCGGCGAAAGCGCGCCGGATGCCATTGATCCGGGGACATAGGCGCCGGTGATGGGCTCCGCGGTCGACTGCAGGTTGGCCCGCATCTCGATCTTGGTGGTGGGCAGCGCCGCGCCGGTCAGTGCGCTGGGGCGGATGGGCTCCAGCTGGTTGAGATTGCCGGTGTTGACGAAATTGCCGTCGGAATCGAGCGGCCAGCCCTGCAGATAGAAGCCGCTGGTGTTCTTCAGATAGCCGGCGGAATCCGGCGCGAAGGAACCCGCACGGGTATAGGCGATTTCACCGCTGGCGTCTGCGCTGGAGCGCACGACGAAGAAGCCGGCACCGTCGATGCCGATGTCGGTGAGGCTGCTGGAGGCCTGCAAGAGGCCCTGTTTGGAGATCATTGCCTTTGGCGCCGCGGCAACGCCGCCCGCCGAATAGTTGCTGCTCACGCGCCCGTCGGTAACGAGCGTGCGAAACTGAGCGGATGCCCCCTTATATCCCACCGTATTCACGTTGGTGATATTGTCGGCGACCGTCGCCATCGCGCTCGCTTGCGCGCCAAGGCCGGAAACGCCGGCATAAAGAGCGGAATAAAGGCTCATTCAATTCTCCCTTGATGACGGCAGTCGCCAATCGCAGGCGGGCCGAGGATCACCCCCATTGTAGGATGAGCGAAGGGCGAACCAAACCGCGGCAAAAAATTCCTGGTCGGCAAAGGCTGCCGCCAATCTCATCCTATAATTCCACAAACGGCCAAAGGGACTTGAGATGACGCTTCGGATTTCGCTTCGCAATGGTGAGCAGGTTATTGTCAACGGCGCGGTGCTGCGCTCCGCCGGACGCACCGAGCTGGCGGTGGAAAATGCCGCCACCATCCTGCGCGGCAAGGATGTTATGAAGCCGGAGGATGCGAACACACCGGCCCGCCGGCTCTATTTCGCCTGCATGATGGCCTATATCGACGGTGAAGGCCGGGCCGAGCATCAGGAGGCGATCATCGCCCATCTCGATGGCCTGATGAACGTGCTGGAATCCCAGGAAGCCAAGGCGGTGTGCGTGCGCTTTGCAAAGAAGGTCGCGGGCCTGCATTTCTATGCCGCGCTCGCCGATTGCCGCTGGCTCATCACCTATGAGGCGAACATCCTGAACCAGACGCCTGTCGCCGCCTAACCCGCGGGCCGATTTTCCGATGACAACATTTGCATCTGTCGCCGCGGGCCTGCGCATGCTGACGCCCGATGGCCGCTATGGCCGGGTCGTCGCGGTACGTGGCGCCTTGATCGAGGTCGAAGGCCTTGCCGGCGCCGCGCAGATCGGTTCGCGCGTGCGGCTGACGTCTCCGGCCGGCACGGTCGACGCGGAAGTGACCGGCATTGATCGCGGGATCGCGCACTGCCTGCCGTTCAGCGAGCCGCAGGGCATCGCATCAGGCGCGCGTGCGGACCTCGTCGCCAGCCAGCTCGCGCTGCGTCCCTCGCCAAGCTGGCTCGGCCGAATGATCGACGGTCTGGGCCGGCCGGTGGACGGCAAGGGCGCGCTGATACAGGGCGCGGAGATGCGGGCGATCAAGGCGTCGCCGCCGCCGGCCTCTGCGCGGGCGCGGGTCGGCGGCCGGGTCGAGACGGGCGTGCGCTCGCTGGACATCTTTGCGCCGCTCTGCCGTGGGCAGCGGCTTGGCCTGTTCGCCGGTTCGGGCGTGGGCAAGTCGGTGCTGCTTTCCATGCTGGCGCGCTGGACCGAATGCGACGTCGCGGTCATCGGCCTGATCGGCGAGCGCGGGCGCGAGGTGCAGGAATTCGTGCAGGATGACCTGGGGGAAGAGGGCCTGGCGCGCAGCGTGGTCGTCGTCGCGACGTCCGACGAACCGGCACTGATGCGGCGACAGGCCGCCTGGACGACGCTGACCGTCGCCGAGCATTTCCGCGATCAGGGGCTGAACGTGCTGTGCCTGATGGATTCGGTCACGCGCTTCGCCATGGCGCAGCGCGAAATCGGGCTGGCGAGCGGCGAGCCGCCGGCGACGAAGGGCTATACGCCGACTGTCTTTGCAGAACTGCCGCGCCTGCTGGAGCGGGCCGGTCCTGGCCTGCCCGGACAGGGATCGATCACCGGGCTGTTCACCGTGCTGGTCGATGGCGATGATCATAACGAGCCGGTTGCCGATGCCGTACGCGGCATCCTGGACGGGCATATCGTCATCACCCGGCGCATTGCCGAGCGCGGCCGTTATCCCGCGATCGACATTCTGAAATCGGTATCGCGAACCCTGCCCCATGCGCTGAGCGATGAGGAAAACGCGGTGCGGCTGGCCGCCCGGCGGGAATTGTCGACCTTTGGCGACATGGAGGAAATGGTGCGGCTGGGTGCCTATCGCGCCGGCGCCAGTGCGGAAGTCGACCGTGCCGTCGCCACCGCCCCACAGATCGAGGCCCTGTTGAAACAGGGCAAGAATGAGCGCGGCCATGTCGCCGAAAGCTTCGCTGCGCTGGCCGCAATCCTGGAGGACAGTCATGAAGACGCCCTATGACACCGCGCTGCGCGTGCAGCAGCGTGAGATTGACGACATGCGCGTCGCCATCAACGTGCAGGTGAACGTGCTCAATCAGGTCGAGCGTTCGCGCGAGGCGGTGAACCAGAAGATCGTGAGCGAGGCGGCGATCGCGGCCAGCGACATCGCCATGTCGTCCCATGCCTATATCGCCCGGATGCGTGCGGAACAGTCGCGCCTCTCGAAGGACGAGGCCGCGATCAGCGCGCGTCTTGGCCAACTGCGCAGCAAGGCGGTTGCCGCCTATGGCGCCTTTCGCGCGGTCGAAACCGCGGCGGACGGCTTTCGTGACGAGGCCGTGCGGGCGAGCGCCAATGCCGAACAGGCGGGCCTGGACGATTTCGCCGCCGTCTCCTTCATCAATGCGCGGCGCAACGCCCGGCGGGCCAGTCCGCAATGATCGGGCAGATCGAGCCGGCAAGCCTTTCCGCGCAGCAGAAAGCCGCGATCATCTATGGCCAGGCGCGGTCGGAACTGACCAACCGCCTGTGGCAGGCCGCGCTTGGCGCCGATGATAGTGATAGCGCCACGGGAGCCGACAAGCCGGCAATCCCGTTCAGCCTCGATTCCCTGCTGACCCTGCTGGGCGACAAGGCCACGCAGTCAGCGCCGCAGCCGCAACAGTTGCAACAGCCGGTGCCGACCGCCGCTCCGGCACTTTCGCATCAGGATGGTGCGCTCGACGCGGATGCAGGCGGCGGCCGTGGCGGTCACGGCGGCGCGTCGCAGCAGGACGTGTCCGCCACGACCGGCGATGGCTATGGCCCCAATGCCGCCTATGTCGGCATGCTCCGCTCGGCGTCCGAGAGGACGGGTATTCCGGCGGCGGCGCTCGCCACCATCGTCCACGCCGAGGCCGCGAAAGGGCCGGGCGGGCGGTGGCTGCCTTATAGCCGCAACCCGCGTTCCAGCGCCGCCGGCCTGGGCCAGTTCCTTGGCAGCACATGGCGGCACGAGGCCGAACGGGCGGGCAGCTGGCTCAACGGGGTGGCGCAGCGCCAGGGCTGGTTGAACGAGCATGGCAAGGTGCTCGACAGCGCCAAGTCCTCACTGCTTTCGCTGCGCTATGATGCCGAGGCCTCGATCCAGGCGACGGCCGACTATGCCAAGGCGAACCTTGAATCGCTGCGCCGTGCGGGCGTTCAGATTGCCGGCGATTCCCAATCGATCGCTCAGGCCGCCTATCTGGGCCATCATTTGGGGCTGGGGGATGCGATCCGCTTTCTGAAGGGCGGGCTTGACCCTGCCCGCGCCCGCACCCTGCTCAACGCCCAGATCGGCAGCGCCAGCGCCAGCCGCCGAATCGCCGCCGCCGGCGGAGAAGTCGCGGCACATCGCCATTGGCTGCTCGACTATGTCGACCGGAATATCCGGCCCAGCCGATTCGAATCAGCGCCCGTCGTGGCCAGTGCGGCGTGATATTGGCCCAGCAGGAAAATCCTGCCTGATTTCTAGGAAATAACGGCAAAAATATAGGAACAGTGGGAAAAATAAATATAGGATAAAGTGAAAATTAACCATTTTGGGCGACAAAGGCCTTGTTGAGGGGGGCACGCGATGGGCGCGTTGCAATCCTTGCTTTGAGGGGCTCAACATGTCGAAGATCACCATTGCTTTGGAAGCCGCAGTCGCCACCGTGAAAGCCAATACGCCGGAAGAGGGCACCAGGCAGACCGCCCGCCAGCGCGTTACCGTAGACAAGGCATTCGCCCGGATCCTGACGCTGATCGCGCCGCGTATCCGCCACTTCATCCGTCAATATGGCCTCGCCGCTCACTGGGACGATGCCGAGCAGGTCTGCTCCATTGCCGTCCACCGCGCCATCCAGGCCTATGAGCCGGAAAAGGCACAGTTCACCACCTTCGTTAACTGGCAGATCCGCGGCGAGCTGCAGAGCCTGCGCTTCCGCCTGATGACCGATCAGCGCCCTTCGGCGAAGAAGGTCGAGGCCACCACCGTATCGTTGGATGCGATCAGCCAGAGCGACGACGGCGAAGACGTCTCGATCATCGCTTCGATCGTCGACGAGGAAGCCCTGGGCCTGACGGAATCGGCCGCTTCGGACTATCTGGCACGCGGCGCCACCGCATCCCTGATCGACAGCTACATTGAACATCTGCGCCGCGTCGCGATGGACCAGATGCGCCGCCGCACCCGCTCGCGCAAGACCGTCGCGGCCGAGCCCGGCGAAGCCCGCGCAGTATGGCGTTCGCGCACCTCGGGCCTGGATGCTGCCGAACTCGAGCAGCTGGAACAGCGCCTGCAGCGCAACCGCGAAGTCGTGGAGCGCCGCCTGTTCGACATCGCCACGCTGGACACGCTGGAAGACGATACCGGCGTCACCAAGGAGCGCGTCCGCCAGATCGCCAAGCGCGCCGCCAAGACGATGGCCGAACTGGCCGAGAAGGATCCCCGCTTTGCCATGATGGCGGAATATAAGGGCGTGGCTGCATCGACGCCGACGGTCCACTAAGGCAAAAAAGCAACTCAACTGTCCTGCCCATCGGGGCAGCTGAACAAGGGCCGGTGGTTTCCACCGGCCCTTTGCGTTTAAGCGGGGACGAGAGGATGAGTTGCCGGCTTTTCGCGACGCGCTTATTCTCCCCGGCGGACGCCGAGGCCGATCAAGATCGACAATGGAGCGAGGATAGCATTGGCCCCCGGCCTGACGATGTGCGCCGGCAGATGGCGCGCGGGAGCGACGACTTTGTTATTGCGGCGGGAAGAGACCCGCCGCAAAGGCGATGCCGAGCGCTTCGGACAGGCTGCGCACCTCCAGCTTCTCCATCAGCTTGCCGCGGTGGATTTCGACCGTGCGCGGGCTGATGCTGAGGTCGAAGGCGATCATCTTGTTCGATCGTCCCTCGATCAACCCCATCAGCACGTCGCGCTCGCGCGGCGACAGGGTCTGCAGCTTCGCCGCCGCGCTTTCCTGCCGGGCAACTTGCAGGCGCGAATGGGCCTGGTGCGACAGCGCCAGCTCGATCGTCTTCATCAGGTGGATGTGGTCGCTGGGCTTTTCGATGAAATCGACCGCGCCGGCCTTCATCGCCTGCACCGCCACGGAGACATCCCCTTCGCCCGTCAGCACCACGGCGACGAAACGGGGCTTGAGCGGCGCGATCGCCTTGAGCAGTTCAAGGCCGGACAGGCCCGGCATGTGCAGGTCGAGCAGCAGGCAGCCGGGCGCCAGCGACGCCGCTTCCTTCAGGAAAGCATCGCCCGTCGGGAAGGAGCGGACCGTAATATTGGGCATCATCGACAGCAGATAGTGCAGCGATGTCCGCACCGCGTGATCGTCATCGACGATATAGATGTTGCGCGCCTTCATCCCATGCTCAGTTCCTGGTCGCTGCTCACGGCCATGTCGCTGTTAATGGGAAGTGTGAATTCGATGGTCGCGCCGCAGTCCGCCCCGTTTCTGGCGGTAAAGCTGCCACCATGCGCCTCGATGATCCGCCGGCAGATCGAAAGGCCGATGCCCATGCCATGGGCCTTCGTCGACACGAATGCCTCGAAGGGCCGTTGCATGAATTCGCTGGGCAGGCCAGGGCCATTGTCGATCACACGGATCATGACCATGCCGTCATCCATTCCGTGGGCTTCGATCCTGATTTCCGGCTTGATGTCTTCATGGCCATCCAGCGCGTCGAGCGCGTTGGTCACGATGTTGACCAGCACCTGCTGAATCTGCACGCGGTCGGCCAGAACGAAGGGCCGCGCGGGATCGGGATCGTAGCGCAGGCCGATGTCGGGACGCCGCACCCGGCTGCGCGCGAGCTGGATGGCGTCCGATATGATCTCGTCCAGCGGTTCTGCCCGAATATACAGATCCCCCTTGGCGACGAAGGCGCGCATATGCCGGATGATGTCGCCGGCGCGCAGCACCTCCGCGCTGGCGAGGCGCAGGAACTTGCGGAGCTGGGCAGGGTCGGCCTCCTGCGCGAGCAGCAGGTCGAGCGCGCCGAGGAAATTGGCGGTCGCCGTCAAGGGCTGGTTGAGCTCATGGGCAAGGCCGGCGCCCATCTCCCCCATGGCGCTGACGCGCGAGACGTGCAGCAGCTGGTCGCGCAATTCACTCAGCCGTGCCTGCGTCGCGAGTTGCTCCCGCAAATTGCGCACGAAGGCGATGGAGATCTGCTTGTCCCCGATGCTGGCCGCACCAACAGCCAGCTCGACCGGCATTTCGTTGCCGTCTCGATCCAGGCCGGCTGTCATGCGCATGAGCGCATCATCTCCTTTATTATCCGGGGTGGCCCCATTTTGAACGGATGATGCCCCATTTTCACCGAAATGGAAATATTCTGGCAGTAATAGCCTTACGTCGCGGCCGAGCACGTCGTCAGCCTTGTAACCAAACAATTTTTCAGCGGTTGAGGAGAAGGAGCGGATGTTTCCATCCTCGTCGATGGTGATCATCGCCTCCGGCATGGTCTCCAATATGGTACGAAGTTCCGATTCTCTCGCTTCCAGCATCCGCGCGCGTCGTTCCCGTTCAGTGGCATCCATGACGATGCCGACCATCATGCTGTCCGCTCCATGAGGGGGGCCCAGAACGCGGACTGTCCCCTCGATGATGCGGGGCGAATTGCCGTTTATGGATCGCAGGGAGAATGTGGAGCGGGCCTCCGGGTTTTTCGATGCATCGGTCGGCAGGACATCATGGCCAAAGACAGTGCGCAGGTGGTTCAGCCATTCTTGCATGCCGCCCTGAAATGCGCCGGGGGCAATACCGAACAGCCGTTCGGCATGTGGTGACATCTGGAAGACATCGGTTGCCGCCGACCATTCGAAAATCCCGACTTCATGCGCCTCGACCGCGAGCGAAAGGCGCAGTTCGCTGGCCCGCATCGCCTGCTCGGCATGCTTGCGCGCGGAAATATCGGTCATCGAGAACACGATGACAGGATCCAGTTCGCCCTCAACCGTGACGATGCGTTGATGCTCGATGACGTGGATCGCTGTCCCGTCCTTGCGGCACTCGGTCAGTTCCTTCTCGCATGGCTGGGCGTACAGAGGCATCGTGCCGCCCTGGAGCGCATCGCGCGCCGCCTTGGTCAGTTCATGCTTGAAGCGCCCCACCGCTTCGTCCGAACTCCAGCCGTACAGCCGCTCGCAGCCCTCCGACCAGCGCAGGATGCGGCCGTGTATGTCGGTGATGGTGATGGGCGCGGAATCCAGCGCCTTGGTGAGCGCCCAGCGTTCCGCACTTTCTCGTGAAATCCGTGCCCACGCCCAGGCCCCAAGGGAGCAGGATACCGTGACTTGGATGCCGGCCTGAACCAGTTCGGCAAGGCCGATGGGAATATCGGTGTGACTGTCAGTCCAGAGGCGGGCGATCGCGGACAATATCGGAATAAGAACGCATCCGGCCAGGATCATCCGGATCGTGCTTCCCCTGACGCCGCATAACAGCCTGGCCCGCGAATTCACTTGCCGTCGATGCGCAATGATCGCCAGCGAGAGCGCCGTGACGGTCGCTGCCGTGGGCACCGACATCATCACATGCCGGGTCATCCCGTTGGGTGCGCTCAGGCCGAGCGGAATGGAGAGACCCGCGACCAAGGCGATGACCAGCGCCAGGCTGGCGACGATGATGATCGCGCGGCGGAGCAGCCGGTTCCTGATCGTAGTCGAAAAGGTGGCGAAGCTGAGTAGCGCGAGCGAAAGCGTTGGCGTCGGGCCAGGGCGTCCAGGCGATATTCGCCATTGCAGGGTGATGCTGTCGGGAAACAGCAGGCCGTCCGTCCCCAGCGAAATATGCGTCAGATCCTGAAATGTCGTGACGACGACAATCAGCAGTGGAACGATCAGGATCGTCCGGGCTGCATGCTTGAGTTCGGCCATCGAGCAGAGCAGCGCCACGGACACCGCACTGAAGCCCACGGCTGACAAGGGCTGCATCAGATAGCGGCTGTTGCCGAAGCCTGCGATATCCAGGCGACCGGTCGCCCAGCCCGATACGGCCAAGCCACAACATATAAGCGCCACGACGATGAAGGCAGGCGCGGAGACCGCTCTATCGGTGACGGTTAACCAGCCCCCATTTTGCGGCTGGGGATTATATTCCTGCATGCCGACCCGCTATTATTTTTCGACGCAACCCGGCGTCGCTATAACAGGTGCATTAGCTCATTGTTAACACTTGTAAATGCGCAATGGTAGTAATCAGCACATTAATCGAATGAAATTCTTGCGAAATTTATTCATTCTCATGTCATGCAGGATGCGCGGCGAAGGTTTTTGGCCCGACGCCGATGTTTTCATTCGAAAGACCTTCTATGATCGCGCGATTGACTTCAATGAGGTCGTCGATCGAATCTCGCCCGGTAACCACTGCGGATGTGTGCCGCTCTACCCACAGCGCGATGGAAATGATGCGCGCACGCAGATCATTGGGCAACTGATTGCCGGGCGATCCGCAGAGGCTGGAAAAAGTGCTCCAAGCGAGCCGGTTGCGATGCAGTGAAGGCATCAGTGCAGCACCGGCGAGGCCAGCGTCCCGCGCAGCGATCATTTCGCCGGTGATCTGGCTCATCAGCCGATATTCGGTGCTCCGGGGCGTCTCGGCGATGGATTGCGCGCGACGATAGGCGTTTATGGACATGCAAGCTCCCAGATATTTTTCCCTTCCATCTTAGCAAAATAACCGCCGATCCGGTCGCGCCCCGCCAAATTAGCGAACGGCCCCGGCAAAATTCCACAGGGCTTTGGGAAAAAGCTGACCCGAAACGCGATGTGGTCCGCGATCATCCTATAATCACAACACCGGCCTCGGCCATTCATCATTTGCGGACTGATCCATGCTCAACGGTATTGGCCTCGTCGTCATCCTGCTCTGCGTTTTCGGCAGTTTCCTGATGTCGGGCGGAAATCTCACGGTTATCCTTCATGCGCTGCCGCATGAGATGATGGCCATTGCGGGGGCTGCCGTCGGCGCCTTCATCCTTGGCAACTCGCTGGCCACGGTGAAGAAGACTTGGGCGGGCGTCGTTCGCGTCTTCAAGGGCAACCGCTGGCTGGAAAGCGATTTCCGCGACCTGCTGGCGCTGCTCTATTCGCTGCTCACCACCTTTCGCAAGGGCGGTGCGACGGCGATTGAAAGCCATCTCGACAAGCCAGAAGCGAGCAGCATCTTCTCGCGCTATCCCAAGCTGCTCGTCGACAAGGGGCTGATCGAGTTCATCTGCGACTATCTGCGCATGATGACCGTCAATTTCGAGGATCCCCACCAGCTCGCGGAAGCGATGGAGGGCGACATCGAACGGCATCATGCCGAGGAGCTGGCGCCCCAGCATGCCATCCAGATCATGGCGGACGGCCTGCCGGCCCTGGGTATCGTCGCGGCGGTTCTGGGCGTCATCAAGACGATGAGCTCGATCGACCAGCCGACCGAAATCCTTGGCGCCATGATCGGCGGCGCGCTTGTCGGCACCTTCCTTGGCGTGTTGCTCGCCTACTGCCTGGTCGGACCGATCGCATCGAAGCTGCAGCAGATCATCGACGCCGATTTCAAACCCTATCTGATCGTGAAGACCGCCATCGTCGGTCATGCCCAAGGTCTGCCCACCCAGGTGGCGATTGAGCTGGCGCGGCGCATGACGCCGTCAAGCTACGCCCCCTCATTCTCGCAACTCGAGACCGCTCTCGACGAAGTGAAGGACGAACTGAATGCCAAACCTGCCTGATCTGGCCAGCGAAGACCGCTCGCTCCGGCTCCCTGTCCACGGGACCACTGTCACGGCGGAGGACCTGCGCGTCCGCCTGGTTCTCTCCAGCGACACCGACAGCGAAACGCTGGTGGATGCCAGCGACGTGGAAAGCGTGGGCCAGGCCGTGCTGCAGCTGCTGATCGCAGCCAAGGCGGAAGCGGACAGCAGCGGCCAGCCGTTCAAGATTACCAACCCCAGCCCGGCCCTAGTCGAGCGCGTGACCGCCTGTGGGCTGGCCGACGCCATCGGCCTCACCATGGAAGAGGAGATGATTCCGTGAGCAAGCTCATTCTGACCGTAGACGACTCTGCCTCCATGCGCATGTTGCTCAAGGCATCACTGACCGCCCAGGGCTTTCGCATCGAAAGCGCCAATGACGGCGAGCACGGCCTTGAGCGCATGCACGAAGTGTCGCCCGATCTGCTGATCACCGACATCAACATGCCCAAGATGGATGGCTTCGAACTGATCGAGGCGGTGCGCGCTGCGCCCGAATTTCGCGGGACACCGATCCTGGTGCTGTCGACCGAATTTTCCGACGACAAGAAGGCCCGTGCCCGTGAGGCCGGCGCGACCGGCTGGATCACCAAGCCGTTCGATGCCGCCAAGCTGGGAGCGGCGATCCGCCGGGTGTGCCCATGAGCAGCGGCAACGACGAACTGGACGAGATCCAGGGCATCTTCTTTGAAGAATGCGCTGAAGGTCTGGCGATCGCAGAGGCCGGTCTTTCCGCCATGGATTCGGGCGATGCCTCCGCAGAGGTGATCGCCGGCGTTTTTCGCGCGGTCCATTCCATCAAGGGCGGGTCGGGCGCGTTCGGCCATACGGCGCTGCAGGCCTTCTCCCATCGTTTCGAGAATGTCCTGGACGAGGTGCGCAGCGGTCATATCGCCGCCAGCTCCGACGTCACGCGGATCATGCTCAATGCGTTCGACATCCTGTCCGATCATGTGTCGGCGGCGCAGAGCGGCACCGAGCCGCCAGCCGACGCGGCGATGCTCGAGCAGCTTGATGCCATCCTTGCCAGCAAGGGTGCGCCGGGCGCCGCAGCGCCTGCCGCGCAGCCCGCGCCGCCCCCCGCCGCGGTCGAGGAAGATGCCTTCGGCTTCCAGCCGGTCATGGCTGCGGTCGAGGAGTTCGACCCCTTTGGTTTCGAGCCCGTCGCGGTCGAGCTGGACGACTTCGCGCCGGCCGCTCCGGCCGACTGGATCGTGCGCTTTGGCCCGTCGCGTGCTGCGCTGGCCAATGGCGGCGAGCCGCTGCTGATCATCCGCGAGCTGGAAGGCCTGGGTGCCAAGATCACCGCCGTTGATTTCAGCGCGGTTCCGGCATTGCGAGATCTGGACCCGGAAGACAGCTATCTGGTCTGGACGATCGGCGTTCCCGGCACGGTCGATGAGCAGGATATTCGCGACTGCTTCGATTTCGTGGCGCCCGATTCCGTGGTCGAGGTCAGCAAGGCCGAAGTGGAGGTGCCCGTCGCGCCGCCGGTGGCCGAGGTCGAGCCGGTTGCGCCGCCGCCAGCCCCGCCAGCGCTGACGCTGGTTGCGTCCAGCAGTCCGCCTCCCCCGCCGGCCGAAAAGCCCAAGGCGGCGGCAGGCGAAGGCCGCCCGGCCGTGGAACAGCCTGCCCAGACCATCCGTGTCGACCTGGCCAAGCTTGACCAGCTGCTCAATCTTGTCGGCGAACTGGTGATCCGCGGTTCGATCCTTTCCGACCGGCTCTCGCCGGCGGACCAGGAGCGGGTCGAGCTGCCGGAGCTGTCGCGCCTGACGCGCCAGATCCAGGACAACGTGATGTCCCTGCGCGCGCAGCCGATAAAGCAGGCCTTCTCCCGCGTGCCGCGCATGTTGCGCGACCTGATGGGGGAAACCGGCAAGCAGGTGATCCTGGAGACGACCGGCGAGATGACGGAAGTGGACAAGGGCGTCATCGAGAAGATCGGCGATCCCCTGACCCACATGATCCGCAACGCGGTGGACCATGGCATCGAAAGCCCGGAAGAACGGATCGCGGCCGGCAAGCCCGTCGAAGGCACCATCCGCCTGTCTGCCGAGCAGAAGGGCGCCCGCATCATCGTGCGCATCAGCGACGACGGACGCGGGATAAACCGCGAGCGGGTCCGCGCCAAGGCGATCGAAAAGGGCATCATCGCGGCCGACGCGCAGATGTCGGACGAGGAAATCGACAGCCTCATCTGTGCGCCGGGCTTTTCGACGGCCGAGACGATCTCCAACATCTCGGGTCGCGGCGTGGGCATGGACGTGGTCCGGTCCAACGTCGAGGCGCTGGGCGGACGGGTGGAAATCCAGTCGACACCGGGCGAAGGCACGACCTTCATCATGGCCCTTCCGCTCACGCTCGCCATTCTTGACGGCATGATCGTGCGGCTTGGCGACCAGCGCTTCGTGCTGCCGCTCGCCAATGTTGTCGAAACGGTGCAGCCGGCCCCCGGCCAGGTGCAGCCGATCTCGCCAACGTCCGAGGTGATCGAGCTGCGTGGCAATTATCTGCCGGTCCGCCGGGTTGGCGATCTGTTCGGCTTCGGTGCCGGCATGGGTCGGCCCGCGCCCGAGGAATCGCTGGTCATCATCGTCGAGAGCGAAGCCGCCGGCCATGTCGGCCTGATGGTCGACACGATCGATAACCGCCGCGAAGTCGTCATCAAGAGCCTTGAGGACAACCTGCACCCGATCCGGGGCCTGGGTGGCGCGACCATCCTTGGCGACGGCTCGATCGCCCTCATCCTCGACATCGATGCACTGGTCGCCCCGACCGGCGGCCCCTCCAAATTTGCGCTGAAAGGAATGGCAGCATGAGCAAGATCGAAGACACTGAAATCGACGAACGCAAGATTGTCACCTTCACCCTGGGCAGCCAGATGTTCGGCATCGACATGCGGGCGCTCATCGAAATCCGCGAGTGGGAAGAGCCCACCCCGCTGCCCAGCGTGCCCAGCTATGTGAAGGGCGTGACCAACCTGCGCGGATCGGTCGTTCCCGTCGTCGGCCTGTCCGAACGGCTCGGCTGGGCGCCCAGCGTCCTCCACTCGCGCTCGTGCATTCTCGTCGTCGCGATCGGCGGCCGCCAGGCCGGCTTCCTGGTCGATGAAGTCGCCGACATCGTCGTCATCCAGGGCAGCGAGATCCAGCCCGCGCCCGATGTCGAGGTGAACGAGCAGAGCGCGATTGCCGGTCTGGTCAAGATCGAGCGTCGCACGTCGGATTCGGCCAGCGCCGAGACGATGGTGCTGCTGCTGGATCTCGACGCGCTCAGCCTGACGCGTCACATCATGGATCTTGCGGCGTGAAACATATGGTCGTCACGCGCGGCGCCGAAGCCGGGGGGGCGGACTCCGCCCTTGCCGGAACGGCGGAGCTCGGCCCGGTAGAATTCCGTGAAATTGCTGCGATCATGATGCAGGAAGCGCGGATTCACCTGGTCGAGAGCAAGACCACGCTCGTTCACTCACGCCTCAGCCGCAGGCTGCGCGAACATGGCCTCGCCCGCTTCTCCGACTATGTCGCGCTGGTGAAGCAGGACGCGGTGGAACGCAATGCGATGGTCGTCGCGCTGACGACCAATCACACCCATTTCTTCCGCGAAAGCCATCACTTCGATCATCTGCGTCAGGTCGTGCTACCCAACCTGCAGGCGCGTGCGCGCGCCGGCGGCAAGGTACGCATCTGGTCGGCGGGCTGCTCCAGCGGCGAGGAGGTCTACACGATTGCGATGTGCCTGGCCGGCGAGGCGCAGGCAAGCGCGGCGTGGCTGGCACAGGGTGACGTTCGGCTGCTCGCCACCGACATCGCCCCCCATGTGGTCGATGCGGTTGCGCGCGGAACCTACTCCGCCTCCACCGTGGAGCCGATCCCGGCCAGCTACCGCAGCCGCTGGATGCAGCCGGTCGGCAATGATTTCCAGGTGTCGGAGACGCTGCGATCGCTCGTGACCGCGCGGGTGCTCAACCTGTTCGATACATGGCCGATGCGCCAGCAATATGACGTCATTTTCTGCCGCAACGTCATGATCTATTTCGACGATGCGGCGAAGGCCGAGCTGGAAGCGCGTTTCGTGGACATGCTCGCGCCGGGCGGACATCTGTATATCGGCCATTCCGAACGGCTGATCGGTCCGGCGGCCCGCGCCATGGAATCGGTCGGGCAGACCATTTACGTCAAGTCTGGCGGGAAGGGGGCATTGTGACCGACCAAACCCGTGTTCTGATCGTTGACGACAGCGCGTCGATGCGTGCCGTCCTCAACCGTATTCTGACGAGCGACCCCGAAATCGACGTGATCGGCATGGCGCCAGAGCCTCATGCCGCGCGCGAGATGATCAAGGCGCTCAACCCCGATGTCGTGACGCTGGACATCGAAATGCCGGGGATGGACGGATTGTCCTTCCTGGAAAAGATCATGCGCCTGCGGCCGATGCCGGTCATCATGTGCTCGACGCTGACGGCTCGCGGGGCGGATGCCTCGATCGAGGCGCTGCGGCTCGGCGCAGTGGATTGCATCGGCAAGCCGACCGGCAATCCGCTGGAGATCGCCCGTGACGGCGCGCTGCTGCGCAAGATGGTGAAGGCTGCCAAGCGTTCCTCGGTACGGCGCGGACCATCCCAGCTGGCGCCAGTGGCGGCAGGCAAGGCAGGGGCGCTGCGCGACGTGGTGATCGCCATCGGCGCATCGACCGGCGGGGTGGAGGCACTCTTCTCCGTCATCGGCGCGCTGCCGCCGGATTGCCCGCCGGTGCTGGTCGTCCAGCACATGCCGGCGGCGTTCACCAGCGGCTTTGCCTCGCGCATGGACCGTGAATCGCGGGTCAATGTGGTGGAAGCGACCGATCGCATGCCGATCCGCCGTGGCACCGTCTATATTGCACCTGGGGGCGATAATCACATGGAACTGGTGGGTGGCACGAGTGGCCACATCCGCCTCTCGCCTACGGATCCGGTCAGCGGTCATCGGCCATCGGTCGATGTGCTGTTCCGCTCCGTGGCGGCGCTCGGCAGCCGGGCGGTCGGGGTGATCCTGACCGGCATGGGCAGCGACGGGGCGTCCGGCCTGCTGGCCATGCGGGAAGCGGGTGCGCGAACTCTGGGGCAGAACCAGGAGACTTGCGTCGTCTATGGAATGCCGCGTGCGGCATTCGAACTGGGCGGCGTCGAACGGGAATTAAGCTTGTCCGGAATGCCCGAGGCTATCCTCGGCGCATGTCGGATCTAATTTGGGAGCGGGTTCATGCCGGCAGCGTCTGCAATTAAAGTAATGGTGGTCGACGATCAGACGAGCATGCGTGCAATGATCCGGCGCACGCTTCAGGATCTGGGGTTCAAGGACATTCGTGACAAGGCGGGGCCAGCCGAAGCGCTGCCCGCGATCAAGAGTGACCGCGTCCACCTCATCATATCCGACTATAACATGCCCGATATGGATGGGCTGCAGTTCCTGGAGGCGGTGCGAGCCGATCCGGTGATTGGCAAGACCGTGTTCATCATGCTCACCGGCTCGGCCGACCGGGAGGTCGTGCAAAAGGCGGCAGCGCTGGGCGTGAACAACTATGTGGTGAAGCCTTTTGCGCCGGCCGCGCTGAAGGAAAAGATCGAGCGCGTCTTCGGCGAGCTCGTCTAATCCCATGCGCCGTGTCCCCATCGTTCAGGGCGAATATCGCGTTGTCGCAGAGCCGGGCGTCGTCATCTCGACGCTGCTCGGCTCGTGCGTCGCGGCATGCCTTCAGGATCCCGTCGCCAGGGTTGGCGGCATGAACCACTTCCTGCTCGGCGAGCCGAGCGCGGAAACCCGGGTCTCTGCGGTGGAAATGCAGCGATACGGCGTCCACGCGATGGAGCTGCTCATCAACGAGCTGATGAAGATCGGTGCCCAGCGCACCCGTCTGCGTGGCCATCTCTATGGCGGCGCGAACATCATCGCGGGGCTGGGCGGCATCGGCAGCAGCAATGCGGCGTTCGCGCGCAAGTTCATGGAAACCGAGGGTATTCCGCTGGGGCGCTGTGAACTGGGCGGGACGCAAGCGCGCAAGGTGGAATTCATGCCCCATGAAGGGCGGGTCCGCGCGACGCTGGTAGCGGAGGCACCGCCGCTCGTCGCGACCCGGGTCGTGGCGCCAGCTGCGCCGGTCGACGGCGACGTGGAACTATTCTGATTAATGCGAGACTGGGATCGGTAGGGAAGATGAAGATAGAAATCGATCAGTTGGGCGCTTCGCTCTGTGCAGCCGTGGCGATCGAACTGCGCACGGCGCGCGATCTGCTGGAGCAGCTGGCTGCGGTCCTCGTCGCCGACGAGCGCTTCGTCGTCGAGTATATCGACCAGTTCCAGGCGTTCGACCTCATCGTGCAGCATGTCGACGAGACCGCGACCCTGCTCGAGCGCCTGACACTTGGCCATTGCGTGGACGAAGCGATCGGCGGCGTCCGGCTGACGACCGTGCAGGATCGGCTTCGCGCCGCCATCGCCTGAAGGGAAACGACATGTCGAACGGCCATGGGGATTCCCCGACGATCGTGATCCGCAAGGTGAAGAAGCACGGCCATGCTGCCCATCATGGCGGGGCATGGAAGGTCGCCTATGCCGATTTCGTGACCGCGATGATGGCCTTCTTCATGCTGCTGTGGCTGCTGGCCAATCCCAACAAGGCGCAGCTCAAGGGGCTGGCCGAATATTTCTCTCCGGTGTCGGCGACGGAGTCGATGCCGACGTCGATGACGACCAAGCCGGGCAACCAGCCGGGCCTTGGCGGCCATGCGCGCCGGGCGCAGTCCGACAGCGCGGTGCCGCTGGGCCAGCCCTCCGCCGAAGCCGGGGTGAGCGGCGCGGCGCGCGGCGGCACGGCCAATATTCCCGAAGCGGCGCTGCGAGTCCTTGCCGAGGAGATGCGGCTCGCGATCGAGCAGCCCATGGACGCCCAGGCGAAAGAGAAGAATCTGGACATCGAGCCGACCCGCGACGGGGTGCGCATTCACCTGGTCGACAGTGCCAATCGCTCCATGTTCCGCGGATCGACCTCCGAACTCAATGACTATGCGCGGCAGATGCTGGGCAAGATCGCGCACAAGCTGGTGAAGACCGGCGCGCAGATCGTGATCGAGGGACACACCGATTCCACCGGTGGCCAGAGCGACGCCAACTGGCTGCTCTCGGCCCAGCGCGCCCTTGCCGCACGGTCGGCGATGGTGGGCGCGGGCCTGACCGCCGATCGCTTTGCCGAGGTGGTGGCGAAGGCCGGCACGGACCCGATCTATCCCGATCGGCCCGATCTGCCGGAAAACCGGCGGATCACGATCGTCGTGCTGGCTGAGCGCTCTGCCTTGCCGCGCGACGCGAGTTTCAAATTCTGATTGCGACCACCGGCTGGTGGAAGGAGATATGGGGTGAAGAAGATCTTGGGCGGCCTGGTGGTTGTCGCGCTTGGCATCGGCGTCGGTGGCGCCGGTGCCTATGGCGTGGGAACCATGGTGCATCATGCCGAAGCGCCGCCGGTCACGAAGACCGAGTTCGTGCCCACCGGCACGATCATGGCCCCGCTCGTCTTCCCGGACGGGCGATTGTCCGGCTATGCCTCCTTCGAGGTCCAGCTGGAGGTCGCGCAGGGGGAAGGCGAGGAGATCACCAAGCGCCTGCCGCTGCTGCTCAACGCCATCAACATGCAGACCTATCGCACGCCGCTCGCCAGCGGCCCCGATGGCCTGATCCCCGGCCTCGAGCCGTTTCGCAAGGTGGTAATCGCCGCCGCTGCCGAGACCTTCGGCCAGAAAGTGGTCCGCCGCGCCGTGGTGACGCAGGCGCAGCCGATGTAGCCCGGGCAATGACATCTTCTTTACGAGGCCATGGCTGTTTTCAGGAGGGGGCAGGACGATGACATCATTCCAGGCGCACCCACAGCCCTACGGGAGCGCTGCAACAGAAGCGAACCAGGCCGGCCCGAGCCAGGCCGGCCCGAACCAGCCCGGTCAGAACCAGGCGGGCCAGAACCCGGCCGAACCGGGCGCGAATGTCCTTGCGGCAGGCGCAGGCGGTCAGGACGGCCGCGTCGCGCGGGAAGCGCGCGTCACCACGATCCTGCTGATCGGGCGGCTTGTCAGCGGCGGCATGCAGACCCTGTGCCGCATCCGCAACATCTCGCGCGGGGGGCTGATGGCGGAAGTCTATGCGACGCTGGACCGGGGTGATGCGATCTCCATCGAACTGCGCAGCGGCGAGAGGCTGAGCGGAACCGTGCGCTGGGCCGGGCGGAGCCGGATCGGCATCGCGTTCGACGCGCCCGTCGATGTGTCGCGCCTGCTGTCGGAAGCGGCGTCGCGCGGCTGTGCCGAGGGGCAGACACGCCTGCCCCGCTTCGACACGAGCGCCACCGCCGAGATCCGGATGAACGGCCACCGCCACGCCGCGACGATATGCGATCTGTCGCTGGGCGGCGCCCATATCGCTTCGTCCGCGGCGCTCGAAAAGGACATGCTGTTGATCTTTGCCGTTCCCGGCCTGCCTGAAAGGCGCGCTGCCGTTCGCTGGGTGAAGGAAGGGGAGTTCGGCCTCGCCTTTCTTGAACCCTTTGCCTTTGCAGAACTGGGACCATGGCTGGCCGATCCCACACGCCGCTACGCACCGGCGGCCTGAAAATGGTCAGGATGCGGGGCCACGAAAAAGGGGGCGATCCCGTGGACCGCCCCCGCATTCTGCTTTCGTTTCCGGCGCTCTGCCTAGAGCATTTTCCAAGCAGACGGAATCGGCTGCTGGCTCGGAAAATTCGGTAAACCAAAAGCTTAGAGCGGCCGAACCGATGCAATCGGATCGGAATCTAGCCGACCCCGCCGAAGCTCTTGACCAGCGCCCCGGCAATCAGCGCCCAGCCATCGACCAGCACGAAGAAGATGATCTTCATCGGCAGGGATATGGTCGCGGGCGGCAGCATCATCATGCCCATCGCCATCAGCACGGCGGCAACCGCCATGTCGATGACCAGGAAGGGCAGCAGCAGCAGGAAGCCGATTTCGAAGGCGCGGCGCAATTCGGAAATCATGAAGGCCGGCATCAGCGTCGTCATCGGCAGTTCCGCGCGCGACGCGGGCGTCTTGCCGGAAAGCTGCACGAACAGGTTGAGATCCTGGTCCCGCACCTGCTTCAGCATGAAGCTGTGGAAGGGGCGCGAGGCACGATCCAGCGCCTGCGTTTCGGAAATGCGACCCTCATTATAGGGCGTCACGCCCTGCTTCCATGCGGCCTCGAAGGTCGGCCCCATGACGAAGAAGGAGAGGAACATCGCCAGGCTGATGATCACCGGATTGGGCGGCACGCCCTGCACGCCAAGCCCGTTGCGCAGCAGCGAAAGGGCTACGACGATGCGGGTGAAGGAGGTGACGGTCATCAGGATGCCGGGCGCGAGGCTCAGCACCGTCAGCATCAGCACCAGCTGAATGGCGCGTCCCGACATGGAGCCGCCCATCATGCCGCCCCCGGCGCCGGCACCGGCTGCTGCCGCGGCATCCTGCGCGAACGCGACAGCGGGCAGGGCGAAAAGGGCAAGGGCACCGATCGTCGCGGTGATGGCAAATGCCTTACGCATCGGCTTTCTCCCCCGATGAAGCGGCTGAGGAAATAGCGGCTGGCGAAGCGACCGGGGCAGCGGCAGGAACCGCGCCTTCCAGGACCAGCAGGCCTTCGGGCGAGATCATCACCAGATGTTCGCGGTCATCGCGGCGGATCAGCGCGACCGAGCGGCGCGGGTCGATCGTCAGCCGCTCGACCAGTTGCAGGCGGCGCGGGCCGGCACTGCCGCTGAAGCCGCCAAAGCCGTTCAGGAGCTGCTGGGGCAGCCTGATCTCATAGCGGCGGGTCAGCCACAGGCCGCCCGCCAGCATACCCAGCACCATGCCGAGTGCGCCGATCATGCGCAGAAGGGACAAGATGTCCATCTTCAGCGCTTCCGCTGCACGACATTGGTGATTTCCAGCGACATATGCTCGCCGTCCACCAGCACCTTGCCCTCTGCGATCAGCTCGTTGTTCACGAAGACGAGCGTCGGATCGCTATGGCCGCAATCGAACGGGATCATGGCGCCGCGGCTCATCTTAAGTACCTGGCGAATGGGGATATGGGTCGATCCAAGTACGATCGACAGGTCAATGGGTATGCCCTCGAGGACTGACATGGTGGGGTTCTCCTTCCAAGGGCGTTATAGGAATTTAAATTATAGGATCGGGCCGCCACTAGGAAAAAAATGCCTA
This sequence comes from Sphingobium arseniciresistens, assembly GCA_029167225.1. Classification (GTDB taxonomy): domain Bacteria; phylum Pseudomonadota; class Alphaproteobacteria; order Sphingomonadales; family Sphingomonadaceae; genus Sphingobium; species Sphingobium arseniciresistens. Next base: position 14,596 of record JARFNK010000005.1, on the reverse strand, counting down.
TAAGGGGAATGTCTGCACCGTGCAGACGGGGAGCATTCACATGGACCTTGATTCATCCATTGGCGTGTCGGCGTCCGGGCTGCGTGCCCAGTCGCTCAGAATGCGCGTCATTGCGGAAAATCTTGCCAACTCGGATTCCGTCGCGACCACGGCCGGGGGCGATCCCTATCGCCGCCGCGTCGCTACCTTCACTGCGGAAGTCGATCGCGCGACCGGCGCGACCGCCGTGTCGGTCAAGTCGATCGAAGCCGACAAGAGCCAGTTTCCGCGCATCTATCAGCCCGGCAACCCCGCCGCCGACGCGGCGGGCTATGTCCAGCGGCCCAATGTCAACGGCCTCATCGAAACCGCCGACATGAAGGCGGCGCAACGTTCCTATGAAGCCAATCTCAACGCCATCGAGTCCGCGCGCGGCCTGACCATGCGCACTATCGACCTGCTCAAATAAGAGGAAGCAACATGACAATCGGAGCCCTTGACGCCGCGACCGCCTACGGTCGCGCGATGGATAAAGCTGCGCCCAAAATCGGCGACATGTCGGCAAGCGATGCCACCGGCATCCAGTCCGTGGACGGCAGCTTCGGCGGCATGGTCCAGGCCATGGTCGGCGAAACCGCCGGCGCACTGCGCACCGCCGAGGCCGAAAGCGCCAAGCAGGTTGCCGGCAAGGGCGACCTGATCGACGTGGTGACGGCGATCGGCGCGGCCGAGACCGCGCTCGACACGGTGGTTGCCGTGCGTGACCGCGTGGTCAACGCCTATTCCGAAATCATGCGTATGCAGATCTGAAAGCGATGGACTCGTTTCAGGCCATTGAGGTGGCGAAGGCCGCGCTGATGCTGACCCTGACGATCGTCGGGCCGATGCTGATCGCGGCGCTCGTCATCGGCGTCGCCATCGGTCTGCTCCAGGCGCTGACCCAGGTTCAGGAAATGACGTTGACGTTCGTGCCCAAGCTGCTGGTGCTGGGCACGGTGCTGCTGCTCACGCTGCCGATGATCGGTCATGCGATGTCGGCATTCATGGCGCAGATCGCGGACGCCATCATCGCGGGATAATCTCATGTTCGCCCTTCCCATCGACGCGGCGACCTTCCTCATCCTGTTTGCGCGGGTGGGGGCGGTGGTCATGCTGCTGCCGGTCTTCTCGGACGAAGCGGTGCCGCCGCGCGTCCGCCTCATGATCGCGCTCGGCTTCTCGGCCGGCCTCTACGGCCTGCTGAGCGGCCGTGTGGCGCCGATGGCAGCGTCGGAAATGGCGCTGCCAACGATCGTCGTCACCGAGATGCTGGTCGGCATCGCGATGGGCATGATCGTGCGTATCCTGTTCAGTGCCGCCGGCATTGCCGGGGCGATCATCAGCTCGCAGATCGGCCTGTCCTCTGCGCTGGTGTTCGATCCGTCGCTGGGAGGGCAGTCGCCGCTGCTGGCGCGCTTCGTCACTGTCGCCGCGGTGATCGTGTGCATGAGCGTGGGCGTGCATCACCTCTGGATCACGTCGATGGTGCAGTCCTACGGGCTGTTCCCGGTCGGCGGCCTGCCACCCGCGCAGGATTTCGCGATGATGGCGGTGAAGGTGACGGGGCAGGCGATGGGGCTGGGCATCAGCCTTGCCGCGCCGCTGATCGTCTATGGCGCGATCTTCAATGTCGCGCTGGGCCTGGCCGCCCGCGCCGCGCCCGCCATCCAGGTGTTCTTCATCACCCAGCCGCTCAACCTGCTGCTCGGCCTGTCGCTGCTGGCGATGGTGATCGGCACGCTTCTCAACGCATTTGCCGCCGCGATGACGGCCTTCATGCAGAATGGATGGAGTTTCTGATCCATGGCAGACAGCGACAAGGACCAGAAGACCCACGAGCCGACACAGAAGCGGCTCGAGGATGCGCGCAAACGTGGCGAAGTCGCCATGTCGCCCGAGATGCGCCACGCCACCATGATGGTGGGCGCGGTCATCGTGACCGGCGGCATGGGCGCGTGGACGCTGTCACGCCTGGGCACGATGCTGACCCGCCTGTGGGGCGATGCCGACGATTTCCGGCTGGACCCGGAGGGTGCGCAGAACCTTGTCGGCGGCATCATGGCGCAGACCGTCCTGTCATTGGCGCCGTTGCTGGCAACCCTGGTGGGCTGCGCGCTCGCCACGCTGCTGCTGCAGGGGCGGATCACCCTGTCCTGGTCGCGCCTGTCGCCCAAATGGTCGAAGCTCTCGCCAACCTCCGGTTTCGCGCGGTTGCTGGGCAAGCGCGCGCTGGTGGAGTTCGGCAAGACGCTGGCGAAGTTCACCGCGATCATCACCGTCGCCATCATGGTGGTGCGCCCGCGCATCACAGGCTTCGACCAGCTGATCGGCTATGATCCCTCCGCCATCGGTACGGCCGCCGGCATGATGGCCTTCCAGATGGTGCGCGCGGTCGCGATCCTCGTGGTGCTGCTCGCCATGTTCGATTTCGTCTATCAGCGCCGTGCCTTCCTGCAGCGGATGCGCATGACCCTCCAGGAGGTGAAGGACGAGCACAAGCAGAGCGAGGGCGACCCCAAGATCAAGGCGAAGATCCGCCAGCTCCAGGCCCAGCGCTCGCGCCGCCGGATGATGTCGGCGGTCCCCACCGCCAGCGTCATCATCACCAACCCGACCCATTATGCGGTCGCGCTGAAATATGATCATGGCGCCATGTCCGCGCCGGTGGTCGTCGCCAAGGGCGTGGACGCGATCGCGCTGCGCATCCGCGAGATCGCCGGCGAGGCAAAGGTGCCGATCGTCGAGAGCCCGCCGCTCGCCCGTGCGCTCTACGCCGCCGTCGACATCGACCGGCCCATTCCGGTCGAGCATTATGCCGCCGTCGCGGAGATCATCGGCTACGTCATGCGGCTGGCGAAGCGGGCGCACTGATGCCCGCAAAAAGCCCCCGCCCGGCGCGCCGCCCCGGCTCAATCCCTTCTATAAGGTTCAACATGCACAGATCGTTCGGATTGAGGGCGAAAGGCCCGTTCATCGCGTTTGCGGCGATGCTGGCCGTCAACGGTGCGGGCCTGGCCCATGCGGCCCCTTCGCCGCGGATCAAGGACATTGTGGACGTGCAGAATGTGCGCCCCAACCAGCTGGTCGGCTATGGTCTCGTCGTGGGCCTGCAGGGCACGGGCGACCGTATCCGCAACGTCCCCTTCACCGAGGAGACGCTGCAGGCGATGCTGGAGCGGATGGGCGTGAACATTCGCGGCACCCAGATGCTGACCCAGAATGTCGCGGCGGTCTCCGTCACCGCGACCATGCCGCCCTTCGCGCGGGCCGGATCGACCATCGACGTGCAGGTATCTGCCATGGGCGACGCCACCAGCCTTCAGGGCGGCACGTTGCTGGTTTCCTCGCTGCGGGCGCTGGACGGCGAAATCTATGCCGTGGCGCAGGGGCCGGTCGCCGTTTCCGGCTTCAAGGCACAGGGCGCCGCCGCGCGCCTCAGCCGCGGCGTCGCGACATCGGCGCGGATCGCCGGCGGCGGCATCATCGAGCGTGAAGTGCCTTATGCGCTCAAATCCGCGACCAGCCTGAAGCTCGCATTGAAGAACCCGGATTTCACCACGGCCGCGCGGATCGCCGCCACCATCAACCGCCAGATCGCGGGCACGGCCGAAGTGCTCGACCCCGCGACGGTGGAGATCACCCCGACCTCGGCCTATTCGGGATCGGTGATCGAACTGCTGACACGGGTGGAAAATCTGACCGTGGAAGTCGATCTGCCCGCGCGCGTCGTCATCAACGAAGCCGCCGGAACCGTCGTCATGGGCGCGGACGTGCGGGTCAGCCCGGTCGCCATCGCCCAGGGCGGCCTGACCATCAGCGTCACCGAGAGCCCGGTCGCCTCGCAGCCTGGCCCCTTCTCCAACGGCACGACCGCCGAACTGCCGCGCACGCGGATCGAGGCGGACGACGGCAGCGGCCGCTCGCTCGCGATGCTGACCGGCGGCACCTCGCTGCAGACGCTGGTCTCTGGCCTCAACGCGCTGGGGGTAAGCCCGCGCGACCTCATCACCATCCTGCAGGCGCTCAAGACAGCAGGCGCGCTGCAAGCTGAAATCGCGGTGCAGTAAATGAGCGACGTCAAGACGGTTTCCTCAATCCCCCAGCCCGCCGTACGGCAGCCCGATCCCCGCGTGGCCAAGACCGCGCGTGATTTCGAGGCGGTGTTCGCCGGGCAGATCACTAAGCTGATGATGGAATCTGTGGAGGTAGGCGATGATTTTTCCGGCGGCCATGCCGAGGAGATGTTCCGCGGCGTGCTGGCCGAACAGATGGGCAATGAAATCGCACGCGGGAAGGGACTCGGCATCTCTTCGGCCGTGCAGGCGCAGATGATGAGAATGCAGGGGGGAAATGGCGATGCCCAATGAAATACTCGACGTCATGGCTTCGCTGACACTCATCATGAATGAGGAAACCGAGCGGCTGCGCGGGCGTGAAAGGGCGCTCGACCTGGCCGAACTGGCGACGGCGAAGGTCCGCCTCGTGGCCTTGCTGGAAGCGGCGCTGGCACGCTGTAACCGGGAACAGCCGAGCTGGGCCGAGGCGCTGGACGAAGAGACGCGGGAGATGCTTTCGACCCGCCTTGCCGAACTGGGCCGGGCATCGACCGACAATGCTGCCATATTGGAGCGGCAGATCGCACTGTCGGCCGAGATGATGGCGGCGGTCGCGAATGAAGCCAAGCGCCTGTCGGGCAACCGGACCTATACCTATGGCGCGCGCGGCGACCTGTCACAGATGGAACTGGCGACGCCGATCTCTTTCAACACCGAATATTGATCGCGATAGCCGTTCCGATCACGTCGGGACGGCTGCGGCACGCCGTGATCGAAGGGGCATTCGACCTGCCCGGCATGCGTTTCAGCAGCACCTTTGTCGTGTAGGCAGGGCAATGCGCTCTGTCGATTGATGGGTGCATGAAACTATTGGGCGCGCGGGCTGGTCGACGGGCCGCTGCATGCGGTGCTGGGCCTGCGCCTGCCGATGCGCTGCAAGATTAGATGTATCCCGCAAACTGCCGCGCCTCGGTGAAGGGCGTTCACATCGCTCGCTCGCGGCGCGTTCCTTAAACCGCCCGCAGGCCGCGCTCTTCCAACGCGCTATGCTGCATGTCGCGGATCAGGGCCAGGGTCGCCTGCGCCGGTGCGGGGCGGCCGAACAGATAGCCCTGCCCATAGGCGCAACCCAGTTCCGCCAGCATCTCTGCCTGCTCCTGTGTCTCGATCCCCTCCGCCGTGACGGGCATGTCGAGGCTGAAGCCCAGGTCCAGTACCGCTTTCACCAGCTTGCGTCCCGCCACGCTGTCGAGCGACTGCGTGATCTGGCGGTCGATCTTGATCTTGTCCATCTGCAGCTCGCACAGCTGGTTGAGGCTGGCAAAGCCGGTGCCGAAATCGTCGAGCGCAATCTGCACGCCGGCATTGCGCAGAGATTCGATCGTCGCGCGGGCGGCGGCGACATTGTGCACCATCGCGCTTTCGGTGATCTCCACCACAAGACGACCAGGCTGCAGGCCACAGGCGAACAGGATCTGCAGCAGCTTGGGGGGCATGTCGGGATCGCAGATCTGCGAGGACGACATGTTGATCGACAGGGTGAAATGCGGCGGCCAGTCGCGCGAATCCCGGCAGGCCCGGCGCAGCAGCGAAAAGCACAGGTCGTTGATCAGCCCCAGATCCTCGGCCACCGGAATGAAGAGGTCAGGCATCAGCAGGCCGCGCTGCGGATGCTGCCAGCGGGCGAGGCTTTCAAAGCCGATCAGCGCACCGGACCCGAGATCGACGATCGGTTGGTAGAAAGGCATAAGTTCGCCGCGCATGATCCCCGATCGCAGATCATGCTCCAGTTCCGCGCGGTCGCGCAGGTCGGTGAACATTTCGGGCGCGAATGTCCGCTGGGATGCGCCGCCGGCCCTTTTCGCGTGCGACATCGCGATGGAGGCGGCACGCAGCATCTCGTCCGCCGACTGGGTCAGGTCATGGTCGGTCGTGATGCCGATCGAGGCGGTGACGCTGATGATGTGATGGCCCACGCTGATGGGACGGGCGATGAGGTCCAGCATCTCCCGGACAAAGGCGGCGGCAACGTCACTGTCGCCGAGATGCTTCAGAAGACAGGCAAACTCGTCGCCGCCAAGGTGGATGATGACCGCGGCCTTGTCCGCCAGCGCCCGACACCGGCCGGTCACTTCGGTCAGTACCTCGTCGCCGGCGGCATGGCCGCACAGGTCGTTCACCATCTTGAACCGGTCGAGATTGACGACGAGAAGCGACAGGCTATTCGACCGGCCGGCTGTCTGCTGGGCATCGGCGAGCAATGGCGCAAGCATTCGCCGGTGTGGCATCGCCGCCAGCCCCTCGCTCCATCCGGGAAAGCTCAGTTCCGTCGGGCGGGAACGCATGCGTCGCGCAATTCGTCTTGCCCAAAGGGGAATGCGCATGCTCGGATCCTGAATCCTTTCTTGCAGCATTATAGGAAGGAAAGCGGGAGTGGGCTTAAAAATCCCCGGGCGTTATTCGAAAACCGCTCCGACGACCGTGGCGATATCGGCGGGGTTCATTTCGTCGATCTGCAGTTCGCAGGCGGGATGTTCGCTATAGCCGAGCATGCGGCCCTGCCGGTCAAAGGTAATCGAAACGAGCCGCAGTCCACCCTCTTCCCGCACCACGGCCAGGCCGCCCGCCGATGGAAAGCGATCGGGATCCACGATCACCGTGGCCCGGCCCGGCAGGCCGGCGCCAAGCGTGGGGCGGCAGACGCGCAGGCCATAGGCGTTCGGCCCGGCACTGCGCGGCGCCTCGACCTGCGTGCCCGTAGCCGTCTTCGCGATCAGGCCGGCAGCGAGAGGGGAGCCGAATACGGGCACCAGCCGCAAGGTCACATGGTCCGCGGCATGGATCGCATCCGTCACCGGCATGTTAACGGGCGTGCCTGCTGCCGCTACGGAGGGGGGCAGTATGGCCGGCAGCGCTGGCTGCGGCGTGATCTTCGCGCCGCGCGTCGTTGCGCGCGCAGTGTCTCCGCCGGCGCCGGCCAGTTCCTCGCGCAATGCCGCGACCTTGGTTCGGGTTTTCGCGATGCGCAATTCAGGGTTGGCGACCAGTGGCAGCGTCTCCGCCAGATCGCCGCGTGCGTGGGCGGCCTCGATCCAGGCGCGCAACGCCCCTTCATGGGTCACGCCGAACAGGCGGAACAAGGCATGCTGGATCTCTTCGCTCCAGCGCTCGAAAGGCTTGAAGGCATTTTCGATGCGCGAAAGGATCACGGGGGCCAGGCCATAGTGCAGTTCGATTGCCGCGATCGTGAGGTCATCGCTCGTCGCACGCAGCAGGCGAAGGGCCGCTGCCAGCAGGACGGCGAAGCGATCCGCCTCGAAATCGAAATTGTCGGCCTTCTGATACTCGGCAGCCCAATCGGCGATGGAAAATGCCGGATCGTCGATATCGATCAGCAAGGATGCGGGATCCACATCCAGTGCTGACGCAATGGCCACAAGCTCTTCGGCCTTGGCAAACACCTCGCCGCGCTCGATCTTGGACAGACGGATATAGGTTGTGGAAGAAAGCTGCTCGGACAATTTCAGTAAAGCATTGAATCCATTGTCTTTCCTGAACTTTCTTATCTTGTTCGGAAAGACGAAGGCACGATGCTGGTCGATGGCGTAATGATCGTCAGATGCGGACAGCACTGGCGCAGAGCGCTTTCTTGAGCGCTTGGGCATTTGAAGTGCAGTTATGTCCTGGGTCATAGAGTCGTCAGTTGCACCGTAGGTAAAACTCTTATCCTGTAACTGTTCCATTATTTCTGTTCTCAGTCAATGTTTTCGTAGGCATTCTATATTTGCTGCTGATGTGAAAACGGCCGAAAATCAAAAGAATTGATAGCGATACCACTATTCAGCTGTTGGTCTGGGTATCTATCCTATATTTCCCTGAAATTTCATGAATATGGCGTGAATGTTGCGCTTGTCTCATATTGAAACATCAAGGGAATATTGCCGCGCGGTGAGCCACACGCACGCATCCTGCGGCTGCTTTACGTACCCATCCGTGGAAAAAAATCTGTCCGTCGATCGGGCATGGATGAGGCTCCGTCATCCTATCATGAGCCGGTGAAGCCAAGTCACGGGCCAAGCCCGTCACACAATGAAGGAATAGAGATGAGCGTGCGCGAAATTGCGGAGAGGCTGAAATTTTGCGAGATCGACGAAAGGCAACTCAAGATACTGGCCAGCGCGCGGCCCATCCTGCAGCAATGTATTGGCACGGCACTGGATCGTTTCTACGCGAGGGCGCGCCAGACCCCGGACACGCAGAAGATGTTCAGGGATGACGCGCATATGGCCGCGGCCAAGGCCGCCCAGACCCAGCATTGGAACAAGATCGTCGAGGGACGCTTCGATGATTCCTATTACAAGAGCGTGCGCAAGATCGGCGAGGTGCATGCGCGGATCGGCCTGGAACCCAAATGGTATATCGGCGCCTATTCGCTCATCATTGAGGAGATCCTTCACGCGGTGGGGCGTCATTCGCGTCCCTGGAAACACCTGCCGGGGACGATCGCGAGCCAGACCGAGCTGTCTGCCGCGCTGGTGAAAGCCGCCCTGCTCGACATGGATCTTTCCATTTCGATCTATTTCGAGGTGGCCGAGAAGGAACGGCAACAGGCGATCGGGCGTCTGGACGATGCGCTGGCGCGCCTTTCCGATGGCGATCTCGCCGTCGATCTGGAAGGACTGCCGCCCAGCTTCCGCTCGCTCGAGCAGTCCTATAATATGAGCCTTGGCAAGCTGCGCAGCACGATCGGGACGGTATCCAGCACGGCCATCGGCATCCGCACCGGCTCCAGCGAGATCGCCCGCGCTTCGGAAGACCTGGCGCGGCGCACGGAAAGCAACGCGGCCAATCTGGAACAGACCAGCGCCACGCTGATCCAGGTCGAGGAGCGCGTCCGCACGACCGCGAAGCATGCGCTGGAAACGCTCGCGATCGCTGACGAGGCCATTGCCGCCGTGGATGGCGGTCGCGACACTGCCGGCGGGGCCGTGCGTGCCATGGACGTAGTGCGCGAAAGCGCGCGCGGTATCGATTCCGTGATCGAGGGGCTGGACAAGATCGCGTTCCAGACGCGCGTTCTGGCGATGAACGCGGCGGTCGAGGCCGGGCGTGCTGGTGACGCCGGGCGCGGCTTCGCGGTGGTGGCCGATCTGGTCAGTTCGCTGGCGATGCGGGCGGAGGAAGAGGCGCAGCGCGCCCGTGCCGGCCTGACCGCGACGCAGGCTGAGATCGGCACGGCGGTCGAGGCGGTGACACGGGTCGACCGGGCGCTGGGCGACATTTCCACAGAAGTGGGCAAGGTGCATGGCCTGCTCGGCCGCATGTCGAATGACAATGCCGCGCAGTCGACCGCCATTTCGGAGATTACCGCGACCATCGGCACCATGGATAGGGCCACGCAGCAGAATGCCGCGATGGTCGAGCAGACCTCCGCCGCGGCGCGCAACCTGACGGATGATGTGGAGCGACTGACCGACCAGGCCGGGCAGTTCCGTACCGGCCAGGAACAGCGGGTGCCGATGCGGGTGGCGGGCTGACGAAGAGAGGGGCGGGCTGCGGCGCCGCCCCTCTCTCGATCATGGCAGCCCAGAGGCCGCCTGCGTCCCTCAGCCCTTGAGGCCGATCAGCGATATCTGCCGGCCATAGCCGGGCTCGCCCTGCAGGCAGGAACGGCGATAGCTGTAGAAGCGCTCCGGCTGGGCGCAGGTATCCTCGCCCAGCAGGTCGACGCGCGCGATGCCGGCCCCGGCAAGGCGCGCGGCGACATAGGCGGCGATGTCGAACATCCGGTGGCCGGTGCGGCCACCGGCGAAGAAACGCTCATTGGCCGGGTCGGCCTCTTCGAAGCGATGCGCGAAATCCTCGCCGACCTCGTAGGAGGCGCGGGCGATGCACGGGCCGATGGCCGCATTGATGCGCGCGCGGTCGGCGCCCAGCGCTTCCATCGCGGCGATCGTCGCATCGGTGACGCCGCCGATGGCACCTTTCCAGCCGGCATGGGCCGCGCCGACAACGCCGGCTTCCGCATCGGCGAGGAGCACGGGCACGCAGTCGGCGGTAAGGATGCCGAGCAGCAGGCCCGGTGTCGCGGTGACGAGCGCGTCGGCGGCCGGGCGTTCCTCTTCGGAGAAGGGGACGGAAACGGTGACGACGTCAGGCGAATGCACCTGCCGCACCGTCACCAACTGCGCGCCCGGCAGCACCGCGTCGCGCGCGATTTCCCGGTTGCGCAGGATGGCGGCACGGTCATCGTCCGATCCCAGCCCGACGTTCAGGCCGGCATACAGCCCGGTGGACACACCGCCCCGGCGCCCCAGAAAGCCATGCGGCACGGCACCCAGTGCGGCGCTCTGCAATGTCTCGACGCTCATGCAAATCCCTCCAATCCCGACCAGTCGGGATGAACAAAGGCCATCGCCTTGAATAAAGTGCCCATCTGGTCGGGCGCGACCAGCCGCGCGCGGGCGGCCTCTATCTCGCTTGCCCGCTCTGGCTGGGCGCGAGTGAGGCTTGCCGCCCGCGCGTCTATGCCCAGCGCCGACAGGAACGTACCCTGGCCGACCGGGCCAAGCACGGTCAGCCCTTCCTGGCGCCCGATATTGCCGATGGTGCCGAAATCGACATGCGCGGTGAGGTCGCTCTCACCCACATCCACAAAGGGATCGCTCATTCGGTGCTGCCGCACGGCCTGCAGCGTGTCGCCGACGGCCGGGCCTTCATAGCCATAGTCGATGAACAGCGCGACGCCGCCCTGCTTCCTGATCCGGTGGGCGATGGTGAAGGCGACGGTGGCACAGGCGGGCGAGGTTTCCAGGATCGACCCCATGGGCGCGCCGGAGAGATGCGCGGGCACGGCGGCGTCCATGGCGCGATAGCCGGCCAGCGCCTCGAACCTTTCGCCCGCATCGCCCTCGCCGGCGATGACCACACGTTCGCGCCAGCCTTTCTCGGTTCGCACCAATTGCCGCACCGGCAGCGCATCGAAAAATTCATTGGCGACGATCAGCAGCGGACCTTGATCGGGCACGCTGTCGAAATCGTCATGGTGGATCGCATGGGGGAGCGCGGCCAGTTGGCGTTCGCGCAAGGTCGGGCTGGTTTCCACCAGATGCACTCTGGGCGTGAGTGCGGCGGCCTGCATTGCGCGCAGGGCGTCGCCGGCGAGCGTTCCCCGGCCCGGCCCCAGCTCCACATAGAGCGGATCGGGACGCCGCCCCGCCTGCATCCAGCCATCGGCGAGGCAGAGGCCGATCAGCTCGCCGAACATCTGGCTGATTTCCGGCGATGTGGTGAAGTCGCCGGCCGCGCCCAGCGGATCGCGGCTGCCATAATAATGGGCGTTCGCCTCCGCCATGTAGTGGGCGATGGAGATCGGCCCGCCAGCCTCGATCTGCCGCGCGAGCCGCTGGCCCAGCGTCAGCGATTGTCCGCTGGTGAACGGGTCAGCTGACACTCGCGCTTCCCGCGATCGGCTCTACGCGGACCCGCCGGCCCTTGGCCGTCGCGATCAGATAGAGGCCGCCCGCGATCATCGGCAAGGTGAGCCACTGGCCCATGTGCAGGCCGGTGCGCTGCGCGAACTCCATCAATTGCGCGTCGGATTCGCGGAAGAATTCCACGGTGAAGCGCGACAGACCATAGCCCAGCAGGAACAGGCCGACAAGCATGCCGGGATAATAGCGGGCCTTGGTCTTCCAGAAGGCGAACCACAGGACGGCGAACAGCAATATGCCTTCAAGCCCCGCCTCGTACAGCTGGCTCGGGTGGCGCGGCTCGCCCAGAACCGCGATGCCGCCGACATATTCGGGAAAGCGGATGGCCCAGGGGACGTCCGAGACCTTGCCCCACAGCTCGCCGTTCACGAAATTGGCGAGGCGGCCGAAGAACAGGCCGAAGGGCACGCAGCAGGCAACGAAATCATGAACGCGCAGCCAGTTGAGCCCTTCCTTGCGCGAAAGCCAGATGATGCCCAGCGTCACGCCGATTACGCCGCCATGGAAGGACATGCCGCCGTTCCACAGCTTGAAGATGTCGAGCGGGTGGCGGAGGATATCGGGCTGGTAGAACAGCACATAGGCGATGCGGCCACCCAGGATGATGCCCAGCGTTGCATAGAAGATCATGTCGTCGGCGTGGCGGCGCGCCAGCGGCGAGCCCGGCTGGGCGATCAGCTTGAGCAGATACCAGTAGCCGACGAGGATGCCGGACAGATAGGCGAGGCTGTACCATTTGATGGTGAAGAAGCCGAGGTCCAGCGCGACCGGATCAAGTCCGAGGCTGTCGAACCGCAGGTGGGAGGATGCGGCGGCGGCAAGTGAAAGGATCAAGGCAGTTCCCCGGAAATTTTGGCCTGCATAGAGCGATTTTCCCCCAGATGGAAATGCCGTTCGGTGAATGACAGGCCGATGCCGTGCAAATTCAGTCACCGATAAAAAGGGCGCCGGATCGCGTGATGGTCGCAATAGGCAGAACGGCGCTCAGGCCGAGGGCGCGCGCACGCCTGCGCGGCCATTGGTGGCAAGCTGTGCCTTGAGCACTTCTGGCGGCGGGGCGACGAGGAAGCCGAAGCTCACATTGCCCTCGCGCGTCTCCACGACATGGTGCAGCCGGTGCGCCTGCATGATCCGCTTGAGATAGGGCGATCGCGGCACGAAGCGGTGCGCGACGCGGCGATGGACGAGGATGTCGTGGAAGCCCAGGTAGATCGCGCCATAGGCGGCGATCCCCGCGCCGACCGCCGTCGCCCAGTCGCCCCAATGCCATTGTACCCCGCCCAGCAGCAGCAGGATGGAGGGCAGGGCGAAGATCACGAAATACAGGTCGTTCGCTTCCCACATGCCGGTGCGCGGGCGGTGGTGGCTGGCGTGGAGGAACCATCCCGGCCCGTGCATCACCCAGCGATGCATCACATAGGCGAAGCCTTCCATGGCTGCGACGGTCGCGAGGAAGATGAGGGCGAGCAACAGGAAGGAAATACCGGGCATGACGCCCCCTATAGGCGCCCGCACAGCGATTGGAAATGCGGGCAAGGCCTTATGGACAAGTCCGTCCGCGGTATCGGCGCATTGCCGATGGCCGGGATTTTTAGCGCGAGGGCGCATCGAAGGAGAGCGATCGTCGAAATATCGTCTCGCTTGATGTCGATCAAAGACAAGGGGGCCGCGACCTTATGGATCGCGCCCCCCGCCTGTATCATACAGTCTGTATCACGCCATCAAGGCGTTGATCAGAAGCTGGCGCCGATCGAGAACACCACCGCGCCGTCGGCGCCGAGCGGTTCCTTGGCGGCCTTGATGTCGGTGTTCACATAGGAAACGCCGAAGGTCAGCATTTTGTATGTCGCGGTGGCGCCGACCGAATAGTCGAAATAATCGCCGTCCGTACCGCCCAGGAAGCTGTCGCTCTTGGCATAGCCGCCATGGGCGTTGAGGCCCAGCGGGGTGTTGGGGATCGGCAGCGACCATTCGGTGTGCAGATAGACCGACGAATAGTCACCGATCGCGGACTGCTTCCAGGCGTAGTTGGCACCGACCTTGGCCGAAACCGGGCCGATGGTGCCCGAAACGTTGACATAAGGCTCGAAATAGTCGGTGTTGACCGAGGTCTTGTTGGGATAGAGATAATAAAGCAGGCCGACGTCCAGCGTAACGCCCGGCGTCACTTCCTTGCTGTAGCCCGCGAACAGGTCGACCTCGGTCTCGCCCAGCGTGCCGAAATTGACGCTGGATGCCCAGGTGCCGACATAAAGGCCGGTGGACGAGGTGGCGGTGATGCCGCCCTGGACGGCTGCGTTCTCGCTGTTCTGGGTGATGCCGCGGAAGCGGTAATCGGACACGAGAGCAACGTTGCCGGTGATCTTGACGGGTTCGACTTCGGCATCCTGCGCCATGGCCGGCGCAGCCACCAGCATCGTGGAAAGGACGGCCGAGAAGCCGAGAATGGACTTACGCATGATGTTCCCCTTGGATGGTTCTTTGCGATCGTCCCACCTGCGCTATGGCCCCGGCCTCTGTATCCCCAATGGGGTCGGGCCGGGTCGCCAATAACAATGCTCTGATGCGCTCGCCTGCCGCAGCGCACAAGAGAGATTGTAAACAGATTGTGTCGATTGTCTCTGAATTGTTGCTACTCTGCAACAAGGGCATGTTTTAGTTCACGAGACCCTTAAAAAAGATCGCATCGTTAAAATGAACTGTCCGTAGTGCATGATTATCTGACGTGACAACGCTGCGCCGTACCGACCGCGCGTGCGAGCATTTTCCATCGCTACGGGGTATCCGCGGGGGTACAGCATGGTCCGATCCGATTGAATCGGACCATGCTCCATTGGTCTTTTGTTTTCCGCATTTTCCGAGCCGTCAGATGATTCCATCTGACTGGAACATGCTTGTCTTATGACTTTGCCGTCGGTTTGGGTCATGATGAGATGCCCGGTCCGGGGTGGCTACCCCGGACCGGGCGGAAGGGGACGGATCGCGAAACTGCCGATCGTTGAGGGATCGGGTTAGAGTGGGATCGCCCCT
>JARFNK010000049.1 GCA_029167225.1 Sphingobium arseniciresistens | reverse complement strand
GTCGTCACCGCCAATGCCCTGCTCAAAGCAGATCGCCTCTGGCAGCAATCGCGGGCTTGACCATCACGGATACTCTAAACCGCGCCCCCTTACCTATTGCGTCCAGGAAATCGATCACTCATCTGGCGAAAATCCAATGCTGAGCGCTTCAGCAAGAGCCTGCGCCTCCACCTTGAAAGCTTCCAAACGATCGCGACCGAAAGCGGCGGAATATCCCTTCAAAAGCAATTTAATGTGTTTTGCGGTGTCCCGTACCTTCTGCCCGCCCACTGGAGTGATCGATACAATCCACCTTCGGCCATCGCTCTTGTCGATCTGACGCTCGATAAGTTGTCGTTCTTCCAACTCTTTAAGGATTCTTGTGACCGATGCGGCATGTAGCAGCGCCTTATCCGCGATGCTTTTGGCATCGAGATTCTTGGCTTCCGCGAGGACGCGCAGGACGCGCCACTGCTGCTCGGTCATATTCGCCTCCCGAAGATAAGGACGAATGGGAGCCATCACGGCCTCGCGCGCGGCAAGCAAGCTACCCGCAAGAGAACTTTGATAGGGAGCAAGTCCGGAAAACGATTTAGGTGGCAAATTTTCACTCATTCTGGCTAACGTTCTACGACCATATCCACTCGACAGGCCCAAGAATCAAGAGAACTGTCAATTGTCGACCGAATCGGCGCGGTCGCCGATTGGCCAAAAATCTTGGGAAAAGTCGGGATATTCCAGAGGGACTGGACGCGCAAAGCGTCACCCCCTCAAAATGCGCATTCCATACAGGAGGCCGCCTTGCCCAACGAGCGCGGTGGCCGTTTCAATCAACCGCTTGGGATCGTCGGACTAATTGCTGTGCCGGGCGGCAGATTCTGGCTTCCAGTCCAATGGATCCGGATAACCAACGGAGCCACTCCTGAGCGATCGTCGCGTCCACCGACGCCGAAGAACATTCGCTTTCTCGTAGGTCGCCGAGGTCTGCGAAGCTTGGACGAACAGGCTTGCAAATACTAATCATGTTTAGTAGTGCAGCCTTGTTTCGAGAGGAAATTGATATGCCGGATAAACGTGCACGTGCCCTAGCGGCGATTGCTCCATATATCGACGCGCCCTTGGGCCATTTCATCAACGGCAGCGCCGTTGCGGGCACCGGCCCTGCGTTCAATATCATGGAGCCCGCCAGTGGTGGCATCCTGGGCCAGGCGAACGACGCGACAAGCGATGAAGTCGACGCGGCGGTTGCGGCCTCCGTGGAAGCATTTCCTCGCTGGGCAGCCACCCCCGGCGAAGAGCGGCGCAAAATCCTCAATCGCGTCGCCGATCTCATTGTGGAAAGAGCCGAGGATATTGCAGCGGTCGAATGCCTCGACGCCGGCCAATGCTGGCGCTTCATGTCGAAGGCAGCGATTCGGGGATCCGAGAATTTCCGCTTTTTCGCGGACCGGGCTCCAGCGGCTGCGAACGGCCAAGCTCTGCCGACCGCAGACCATTTGAACTTCACGACGCGGAACGCGATTGGCCCTGTGGCCGTCATCACACCGTGGAATACGCCGTTCATGCTGTCCACCTGGAAGATCGCCCCGGCGCTGGCTGCCGGTTGCACGGTCGTCCATAAGCCGGCGGAATGGTCGCCTTATTCGGCGCGTCTGCTGGTCGAAATCGCCAATGAGGCTGGGCTTCCCGCCGGCGTGTTCAACTCTGTCAATGGTCTTGGGGAAACGACCGGCAAGCGTCTGACCGAACATCCCGGGATCAAGGCGATAGCCTTCGTCGGCGAAAGCTCGACCGGGTCGGCGATCATGCGTCAGGGTGCCGCGACGCTAAAGCGCGCGCATTTCGAACTGGGCGGCAAAAACCCGGTCATCGTGTTCGACGACGCCGATCTGGACGCGGCACTCGATGCGGCGATCTTCATGATCTATTCGCTCAACGGCCAGCGCTGCACGTCCTCGTCCCGCCTGCTCGTGCAACGCTCGATCTATGACGAATTCATCGCCAGGGCGGCGGAACGTGTGAAGAAGCTGAAGGTCGGCGATCCACTCGATCCCGAGACTGAGGTCGGTCCGCTCATTCACCAGCGCCATTTCGACAAGGTCGCAAGCTACATGGCGATCGCGGCCGAAGATGGTGCACGTGTGGCGGCTGGCGGCGCGCCTGTCGAAGGCACGAGCGGATACTATTTCCAGCCGACCCTTTTTGCGGATGCCGAGCAGTCGATGCGGATCGCGCAGGAGGAGATTTTCGGCCCCGTCCTGACCGCCATTCCCTTCGATGACGAAGCCGATGCGATCGCGAAGGCCAACGACGTCGAATATGGCCTGGCAGGCTATGTGTGGACGCGAGATCTTGCACGTGCCCTGCGTGTGTCGGGAGCCCTGGAGGCCGGCATGGTCTGGGTCAACAGCGAGAACGTTCGTCACCTTCCGACGCCGTTCGGTGGCGTCAAGGCCAGTGGCATCGGCCGCGACGGCGGTGACTGGAGCTTCGACTTCTATATGGAGACGAAGAATGTCGCGCTTGCTCGCGGGACCCACAAGGTGCCCAGGATGGGTCTGTGAAAAAAGCCGCTTTTCTGACCCCGGGCGCGGCGTTGATCGACGGCGCCTGGGTGCATGATGCTGCGCTTATCGATGTGCTTGATCCCGCCACCGGTACGGTGGTGGGACAAGTGCCGGACTTAGGCGCTGCTGAAGCCGCCCAGGCCGTGGCCGCAGCGCAAGCCGCTCTTGCAGACTGGTCTGCACGGACCGCAGCCGAACGCGCGGCGGTGATGATGCGCTTTCACGGGCTTATTCTTGAAAATGAAGCGGGGTTGGCGGCCATCCTGACCTCCGAGCAGGGCAAGCCCTTAGCCGAGGCTCTGGGCGAGATCCGGTATGCGGCCAGCTTCATCGAATGGTTCGCCGAGGAAGGAAAGCGCGCATATGGCGACGTGATCCCCTCCACGGCGCGCGACAAGCGCATCATTGTGATCAAGCAGCCCATCGGCGTGGTGGCGGCGATCACGCCATGGAATTTTCCTGCGGCGATGATCACACGAAAGATCGGGCCCGCGCTCGCGGCCGGTTGCACCGTGGTGCTCAAGCCCGCGGAGCAAACGCCGATGACGGCGATCGCGCTCGGAGTCCTTGCTCAAGAAGCAGGCGTGCCAGCGGGCGTCCTGAACATTGTTACCGGCGACGCCCGGGCAATCGGCAAGGTCTGGACGGACAGTCCCGTCGTACGGAAATTGAGCTTCACCGGCTCGACCGAAGTCGGCAGCTTACTCTATGCGCAGAGCGCGCAGACGGTAAAGAAGCTGAGCCTGGAACTCGGCGGTAACGCACCTTTTATCGTGTTCGACGATGCCGATCTGGAAGCGGCCGTCATAGGCGCGGTCCAGTCCAAGTTTCGCAACGCGGGGCAGACCTGTGTATGCGCGAACCGCTTCTACGTGCAGGACGGCATCTATGACCGGTTCGTCGCGGCCTTTGCCGAAGCAGCCCAGGCGCTGAAGGTCGGGCCAGGAGACATGCCCGGAACGCAAATAGGGCCGCTGATCGATCAGGCCGCGGTGGACAAGGTTGAAAGCCATATCGCCGACGCCGTCGGACACGGCGCTCGTGTCATGACCGGTGGCGCGCGAGACGAGCGGGGCGGCCTGTTTTTCAAACCTACCATTGTCGCCGACGTCACCGACGCGATGCTGGTCATGCGCGAAGAGACGTTCGGCCCGATGGCGCCGATTGTGCGCTTCAAGACGGAGGCGGAGGCCATTGCCAAGGCAAATGGCACGCCTTTTGGTCTTGCGGCCTATTTCTATTCGCGTGATATCGGCCGCGTCTGGCGCGTTGCCGAGGCGATCGAGGCCGGCATGGTAGGCATCAATACCGGCCTGATTTCGACGGAAGTCGCCCCGTTCGGCGGCGTTAAGGCGTCTGGACTAGGCCGCGAAGGCTCTCGTTATGGCCTCGACGATTATCTCGAAACAAAGATGCTCTGCATGGGCGGATTGGAAGCAGACCAATGATCGCAGGCAATATTTATGGCGTCGTGCTGAACGACAGCGACGAACTGGTGCGTCTTGGTGATGCGCTGAATGAAAAACCCTACACCGCCCCGCCCAAGGCGCCGGTGGTGTATATGAAGCCGCGCAGTTGCGTATCGCAGGGCAAAGTGGCCGTACCCACTGGCGAACCCCTGACCGCTTCGCCCACACTCGCAATCCTGTTCAAACGGGATGTCAGCGTGGCCAGCCCGGACACTGCCCTCGACGCCGTCGGCGGCGCGATGCTGGCGCTCGACCTCATGCGCGTCACCAACAGCTACTATCGGCCGACGATCGCGGAACGTAACGGCGACGGTTTCCTCCCGTTGGGCGAAGCCAGGTCTTTTACCCTTCCGGATGAGATCGTCACGTACATAGGCGGGGCGGAAGTCCATCGCTGGTCTCTTTCCCGGTTGGCGAGACCCGTCGCTCAGTTGGTGTCGGACCTTTCGCAGTTCATGACGCTCAAGGGCGGCGATGTCCTGCTCGTCGGACTGCCTGGCGACGCGCCGGTCGCAAACGCCGGCCAGACGGTTCAGGTGCAGGCGCATGGGTTTGCCACCTTGGAAGTCGTTTTGCAGGAGAAGGCAGCATGAAGCGCGCTCGCATCGCACATCGGGGCCGCGAATTGTGGGTCGAAGTGTCCGACGATGGAAATTCCGTCCGCCTCCCTGACGGCTCTGCCTTGGCTGCCTCTGACGTGCATTGGCTTGCACCGGTCCAGCACGGCGCGGCTGTCTATGCACTCGGCCTGAACTATGCGGATCACAATCGCGAACTCGGTTTTGCGCCTAAGCTGGAAAAGCCGCTGATCTTCATGAAAGGCACGAACTGCTTCGTGGGTCATGATGGTGACACGCCGCGGCCGGCAGACGCCAATCAGATGCATCCCGAATGCGAACTCGTTGCGATCATCGGCCAGCCCGCGCGCAATGTCGCGCGCGCTGATGCGCTTGATTATGTTTCGGGCTACACCGTTGCCAATGACTATGCCATCCGTGAATATCTCGAAAATTATTACCGTCCCAACGCCCGGGTGAAGAACCGGGACGCGACGACACCGATCGGTCCGTGGATTGTCGATGCCGCTGATGTTCCCGACCCGCAGGCACTATCGCTCTCGACCCATGTGAACGGAGTCGAAGTGCAGCGTGGGTCGACTGCGGACATGATCCTCGACGTCGCTGGGCTTATCGAATATCTATCATCATTCTCGACCCTCATGCCGGGCGACATGATCCTGACCGGCACTCCGCACGGGGTTCATTTCTGCGCGGTCGGCGATGAAGTGGTCTGCGAGATCGAAGGCATTGGGCGTCTCGTCAACAATCTGGTGACCATATGAGCCTCTATACCCTCTCCAAACTGCTCTATGTCCTCAACAAAGACGAGCCCGCCAAGCAGCGCTTTGCCGCCGATCCGACGGCATTTGTCGATGAATTCACCCTTACGGGCGAGGAACGCCAGGCCCTGCTCGATCATGACATCGGGCTACTGTATGTGCTGGGTGTCAACGGACAGATACTGATGCACTTCGCGGCGCTCTGCGGTATCGACTGGCCCGATTATCTCCAGAGCATGCGCGATGGTGTGCAGAAGCACGGCCCGGTCCGAGCCGGAATTTACGCGCTCACAACCGGTCTAGATGAAAAGGTCGCTGGGGTATGACACTCGTTTTCACAGGCATTTGCAGCCATGCGCCGGGCATCACCGGGCGTTCGGAGCGGGCGCCGGCCGAACTGCGCGAGCCATTTTACGAAGCCTTCCACGGTATGAGGGCAGCTCTCGAAGCCACACGGCCCGATGCCATCATGATCGTCGCGGCCGAACATTTCGCCAATTTCTTCATGAATAATATGCCCGCTTACGCGATCGGCATGGCGGACAGCTATGCCGGCCCGATCGAGGATCCCGATTGGCTGCGCATTCCCAAGCGCACCGCGAAGGGTGATCCGGATTTGTCCAAGCGCATAATCCGCGAAATGATGAACAGCGTCGATGTCGCTTATTGCGAGGAATGGTCTTTCGACCACGGCATCATGGTCCCGCTGCATTTCCTGGACCCTGAGAATAAGCTTAAGGTCATCCCGGCGAACATCAATTGCCAGGGACCTCCCCTCACACCGCTCCATCGGGCCTGGGCTTTCGGAGAAGCTGTCCGCCGCGCCGCAGACGCCGTGCCTGAGCGCATTGCTTTGGTCGCAACCGGCGGCATTTCGCACTGGCCAGCCACGCCCGACAGCGGTCGCATCAATGAGGTCTGGGACCGTGATTTCCTTGAGCGCTGGGTCAACAACGACAAGGAACGCCTGCTCGCCTATACCGACGAAGAAACCTACGCGGACGGCGGCCAGGGCGGGTTCGAGATCCGCGCTCTCATCGCAGCAGCGGCAGCGGCTGGCGGACGGGGGACCGTGCAGTTTTACGCACCGATCCCGATTTTCGCCGTGGGTTGCACTGTCGCCACGATGGAAATCGTATAATGGCGCACGCCACGGTAGAATATACCGACAACCTCGTGGGCGAGTTCGATCTGAATCGGCTGCTCTCAAAGATTGCCGAGGAGATGCGCGAGCGCTCGGGCGGGGTGTTCCCTGTCGGAGGCATTCGGGTGCGAGCCCATCGATTGTCCGACTATGTGATCGCTGACGGCCTGTGCGCCGACGACGCCTTCATCAACATCGACGTCAAGATGGGCGTGGGGCGTTCGGAGGAATTTCGCCAAGCATTTTTCAGCCAGCTCTTCGAAGCAATCAAGGTTGAACTTGGCGACCTGTTCGAGCGCCGCCCTCTGGCTCTGTCGCTTTACGTCGAAGAAGCCGAGGGCTGGAAACACAACAGTATTCACAAGCGTTTGAAGGGAAATTAGGTTGGCTCTTGAAGGATCGGTGATCGAAGAGTTCGCCAATCGGCTTGAAACGGCCGAACGCACACGGACCCAGATCAGTCAGTTTTCACTGGAAAGACCCGATATGACGTTGGAGGACGGCTATGCCGTCAGCCGCGCCTGGGTGAAGTCAAAGATCGCCGGCGGCAGGACGGTGATCGGCCATAAAATCGGCCTGACAAGTCGGGCGATGCAACGCTCATCGAATGTCAACGAGCCGGATTTCGGGACGTTGCTCGACGATATGCTGTTTCCCGATGGACAGGATATCCCGATTGAGCGATTTATCGAGCCGCGCGTCGAAGTAGAACTCGCTTTCATCCTGGGTAAACCTCTTAAAGGCCCCAATTGCACGCTCTACGACGTGCTGGCGGCCACCGATTACGTAACACCATCGATCGAGATCATCGACGCCCGGATTGAGCGGGTCGACAAGGCGACCGGTGTGACGCGTAAGGTGTTCGACACTATTTCCGATAATGCCGCCAATGCTGGCATCGTCCTCGGCGGACGCCCGGTAAAGCCCGATGCCGTTGATCTGCGATGGGTTTCGGCCCTGCTTTACCGCAACGGAGTGGTCGAGGAGTCGGGCGTGGCCGCTGCCGTCCTTAATCATCCCGCAAACGGGCCGGCCTGGCTTGCGAACAAACTGGCCCCGCATGATGAATGGCTGGAGCCGGGTCAAATCGTTCTTGGCGGCAGCTTCACAGCGCCTGTCTTTGCAAGGGCCGGCGACAGCTTTCATGTAGATTATGGTGCCCTCGGTTGCATCTCCGTGAGATTTGTATGAACACCTTCATATCAAAGCTCGCAGAGGGTCGAGCGCTCATCGGGCTATGGCAGGCGCTTGCGACGCCATACACTGCGGAGATTTGCGCGCGTGCCGGGTTCGATTGGCTGCTTTTCGACGGAGAGCATGCGCCCAATACAGTTCAGACACTGCTAGCGCAGCTTCAGGCCGTATCGGCGCTCTCAGTCGAACCAATCGCTCGGGTTCCGCTTGGCGAGCCGGTGGCGATCAAACAGTATCTCGATATCGGCTTTCGCACGCTGCTCGTTCCGATGGTCGACAATGCAGATCAGGCGCGTGACATAGTCGCTGCGACCCGCTTTCCGCCGCGCGGCGTACGCGGTGTGGCAAGCGCCACGAGCCGCGCATCAAATTTCGGTGGCGACAAGGCCTATCTCGCCGAAGCGCACGAACGCGTGGCAGTAATTGCCCAGATTGAATCTGCCGCGGCGCTAGAGGCTGTCGAGGAAATAGCTGCGATTGACGGCATCGACGCGCTTTTCATCGGCCCGGCCGACCTCGCTGCTTCACTCGGATATCTGGGTGAACCGGGCCACCCGCAGGTGCAGTCGAAAATAAAGGCAGCCCTTGCCAGCATTAAGGCGCTGGGCAAGCCAGTGGGAATCTTTGCCACCTCACCGGCGGATGCGCGGGAAAAAATTACGGACGGCTTCGCGTTTATTTCGGCCGGTACAGACATCGGGTTGATTACGTCCGGTGCCAATGGGCTCCTCGCGTCGCTGCGGAACTGAGGCAGGCGCGAGCAGCATGCGATCCAGCTTCAATGTGGGGCAATGGTTCCGCGCAGCCTGCGGCCGCTTAAAGCATTTTCCAGTCGGGGATCACCCTGCGGCTTGGAAAATGCAGTAAATCAAAAACATGGAGCGGTTGATCCGATGCAATCCGATCAACCGCTCCAGTTACTCTCGGCGCCTAGCGCGAAACCTTTGCATTCAAGCCGTCGCACCAGTTTGCCCGATTTTCAACCAGGACATGCTGCTGGTGTTGACTGTCGATCGAAGGTGAAAATGCATTAAAGACCAGCTTGGTCGCGCATCGTGTCCTACGTTAGGCGAAGAGCGATATATCTCACCGACGGGTCGCTTCACCCAGCTTCCATATACGTTTCAATGTTCACATTGACGGACAAGGGGCAGATGCTAAACGATTGGAGCGCAAACAGCATCAGGTGCAGTTGTGCCAATCAAGCCGGGAGAGAATCGATGCGTTCCACTGCTTTCGCCATTGCATTGACGGGGCTGACCCTCACGCAGCCGGCCCTGGCCCGGACGTCTCCCTCGGTTGCGCCGAAGGACATGCAGATGGTAGCGCCGGGACTGGCAGATTACACCGACGACGTATTGTTCGGCGACGTATGGCTCCGCCCCGATCTCGCGCCCCGCGAGCGTAGCATAGTGACGCTCTCCGCGATGATCGCGACTGGCAAGGGTCCTATGCTCGCACATCACCTCGGGCGCGCCCTGGACAATGGTGTCAAGCCCACCGAGATATCGGGCATCCTAACCCATTTAGCCTTCTACACCGGTTGGCCCAACATCGTGTCCGCGCTACCTGCTACCGAAGAGGTGTTCAAAGCGCACAAGGTTGCCCTGCCCCTTCCCGATCTCAAAGGCCCGCCGGGGGGCGATGCGAGGCCCAAGGCCCCGGATCCGGCCATTGTCGCGCTTGCCCCCAAATTTGAGCAGCTCACGGCTGATGTCCTTTTCAAAAACCTCTGGCTGCGTACCGATCTTAGCCCTGCGGACCGCAGCCTGGCGACGATCTCCGCGCTCGCGGCCAATGGGGATGAGGCGCAACTTGCTTCCCACGTCCGCTTTGGGCTCTCGAACGGTCTCACCCGCGCCCAGATCATCGAGGCGTTCACACATCTGGCGTTTTACGCAGGCTGGCCCAAAGCCCTGAGCGCCATTCGCGTCGCCGGCACCGTCTTCGACGCAGACAAAACTACGAAATCGGCAGATCCGGTTCCCGTCCCGCTTGAATTCTACGCGCATGGGCAAAGTCCAACGTCTGCGGAAAAGGAGAATTTCATAGGCTCTGTAACGATGACATCCCGGTTCGCAGGCGCGAGCGGCACCAAGCCGCGAGGCGCGACCGTGACATTCCAGCCAGGCGCCAGGTCGAACTGGCATTCTCACCCGCTGGGACAATTGCTGGTGGTAACGGCAGGGCATGGATGGATCCAGGCCGAGGGAGAGCCTGTGAGGGCGATCGCGGCTGGCGATGTCATCTGGACGGCACCGGGCGTACGCCATTGGCACGGTGCTACTCGCGCAAGCTCCATGACCCATGTAGGTATATCGCAGGCCCTGGATGGGAAGACAGCCACCTGGGGCGAGCCGGTCACCGACGCGCAATATAACGGGCCACGCTGATCACTCTGATATTCACGTTATTGCGGCGGACCGCGGAAAACAGAAAAGAGGGTGAGCAGGTAAGTCGATGAAGGATCGTCTTGCGTTCACGCACGGCGGTCCGCCCACCAAGATCGGGATGGACAACGTCCTAGAGCATTTTCCAAGCAGCCGGAGTCGGCTGCTGGCTCGGAAAATGCGGTAAACCAAAAGCTTAGAGCAGCCGAACCGATGCAATCGGATCGGAATTTGCTCTAGGTCGGGACGATCCCCCCGATCCTTACTGCTCGTTCGAAATCTTCCCCTCCCACGCTACGGTCACGCCCCGATCATCGTGAGAGGGCAAGCGGCCCGGCGAGGGATGCGATTTGACAGCGCATAATCCTCCCGATTTTGATATCGTCCAAATCATCGGTCTAATGGCGATCTTGGCCCTTCTGGTGGAGTGTGCGCCTCACCAAGTCAGTCGCTGTTAGCATCCCGGCGAGTGGGTTGACGCAATTTGATCTTCTCCAGCGCGTCGCTGTCGGCAGGCAACTCGGTCGGCCCGGCCTGAAACCCGCTTTCGCGCATCATATAGGCCATCACAGCGGCATAATCGCCCTTTGGAAGACTGCCCGGTGCGTTTTCCGGCATTGCGCCGGAAACGAAGTTGAACAGCGCGGCTGCCGTGCCATTGCCCCAACGCGCATGAAAGGCGACGCCCGATTGGTCCGAGATCTTGTGGCAAGCGGCGCACGATTGTTTGAACACCTCCTGCCCGCGGGCGACCTGCGCAGCCGTGAATAAAGTCGGACCGTTCTCGGCGGTCGTGCCGACCTCAGCCGGCGTGGACACGGGCGATACCGCCGCCTGATCGGGGGTCTGCGACCTGACGATGGCCGTTGCTTTGCCCGCTCTTGGGTAGGGAGCAAGATCACGTTCGTCGGGCAATGCAAACACTGTGACCGATC
Source organism: Sphingobium arseniciresistens (assembly GCA_029167225.1). Classification (GTDB taxonomy): domain Bacteria; phylum Pseudomonadota; class Alphaproteobacteria; order Sphingomonadales; family Sphingomonadaceae; genus Sphingobium; species Sphingobium arseniciresistens. Next base: position 8,905 of record JARFNK010000049.1, on the reverse strand, counting down.
CGGTCCCCGCAGAAAGATAGGTGTTTGTCAGCGGCGCGAACGAGGTGGTCGGCCCCGGGCGACCGCCCGAGGTGACAGCGATATACTGCCGACCACCGACGGCGAATGATATCGGCGCGCCCGATATGTCTCCGCCAAGACGATTTTGCCACAAGAGTTGACCAGTATCGGCGCGAAGCGCAAAGAATTGCCGATCGACGGTGCCGCCGAACACGAGCCCGCCCGCGGTCGACAGTGCCGACGCGGTCATCGCCGCGCCACCGGGCGGACGATAGGCCCATGCCCGCTTTCCCGTCGCGGGATCGAACGCAACGAACTCGCCGACATAGTCATAACCAGGTACGCGGATCGCCTTGCCGCTCGTACTTCCAACCGGCTGCCCCTCTTCGAAGTCGAGCTTGCGCACGGTTGTCGTCATGCAAGTATTGTTGATGCCGACATAATAAAGTTTGGTGATCGGGCTGAAGCTGGCCGCATTGAGATTACGTGCGCCGTGGAGGTGCGGACATACGGTCCAGACTTTGGCCGTCCCCACATCGCTTGCCTTGGTCGACAGCTCAGGGTTCATGATAGGCTTGCCGTCTCTGGAATAGCCCTTGATCACGGTTTCATATGCGGTGGGGAAACTGCTGATGAACTTACCGGTCTGTCGATCGACAATGACGCCCCAGCCACTCTTGCCTGTCTGCACCAGCGCCTTGCGAACGCGCCCATTGATCGTCAGATCAACAAGCATGTTTTCGAAAACAGAGTCGCGGTCCCAATTGTCGTAAGGCGTAACTTGAAAGTGCCAGCGGATCTTTCCGGTTTCGGCATCGGCTGCGACGATGCTGTTACTGAAGAGCGCAAGCCCAGTCCCGCGCTGGCCCTCAATCCAGGGGGTAGGCTGGCCTGTCCCGAAATAGACGAGCTTGAGTTCCGGGTCGTAGCTAACCGTGTTCCAGGGCGCCGCCCCCATCGGCTGCAATATACTGCCTTTCCACGTCTCATAACCGGGATCCCCAGGCCTAGGCGCCGTGTAGATCGTCCACAGCAGCTTGCCGGTAGAGGCATCATAGGCGCGAAACTTGCCGCGCGCGGTGCGATCACCGCCAGAATGCCCTATGAAAATGCGACCGTCGACCACGAGTGGGGGGTGATTATGACCCTCGCCAGAGTGGTAGTCGCCGGTTTTCACTTCCCAGACGATCTTGCCGGTGCGCGCATCAAGCGCGAGCAGATAAGAATCGGCAGTGCCCCAAATTATGAGATTGCCGTAGACTGCCACGCCTCGCGCCCGCCCATAGGCCTGAGAGATGGAAATATCCTTAGGAAAACTTCTGTCATGCACCCACACGACGTCGCCGGTGGCCGCATCGAACGCCGTCAGCCGCCCGCTACCCTCTGCAACATACATCATCCCGTTGACGACCAGCGGCGTCGCGGCCCAGCGGCCGCTATCGCGCATCGTAAACGACCAGATTGGACGCAGCTGGCTGACATTACCGGCGGTGATCTGATCAAGCGGACTGAATGCCGTCACATCGTTCGTACGCCGATAGGACGCCCAATCCCCGGCTTCGGGATGAGCAAGCCGATCGTCGGTAACCGTACGCCATGCCTCGCTCAGTTGAGGCTCAGCGCCGATCGCCGCCACTGCGGCAGTCAGAGTGCACCCCAGAGCCAGCAAGGGCCCCGAAAAACGAATTGAGCGCATCCTAATTTCTCCCTGCTGTCACGCGACCGCCCGGAATTTTTGCTCGATCGATCGCGCCACAGAGAATGGCGCTCCCAACGACCAAACGCCCTTGTTTACGAACATTCCACCGCATCCGGCCGGGAAGGTCGGATCGGCCGTTGGGGCCAGTCATCTGGGGCATGATCTGAGGCGCGCCCGCCGTCTTGCGAACCTGCTCAAGGGGCGCGACCACGCGTAATCGTGATGTTAACGGGGCTTGCGGATGGATGATCGTCCAGCGGCCCCCGACGACAAACCTTTTCCTGACTAATGCCGTTTCGGACTGCATGAGGGCCCTCTCAAATTCGTCCGTATATACAGACTTTTGCTTTCAAATACGGTCTAGCTCGATTTCCGAGCGAGTCAATTTCCCGTTTTCGGTTTTCTGCAAGGCCCGGTGCGCGCGCCGCCGCATCGATCTCATATAGCGACAGGCACGATTACGTATATACGAACCCCGGTCCCTATTTACATTTCCAGTTGTCCGCCGCAAAAGTCGTAGGAGGCGGATGCTATCCGCTTGCCTCCATTACGTAGGACCATTCAGCAAGAGAAATTGCTGGCCAGAACCGGCGAAGTTAGTTGGGGCGCTGAAGAGGAGTGGAATGCCATGGACGAGACCGGCAAGCTGGAAATTTCTCGCCGCGGAATTTTGGCGGGCGGGGCAGCAACGGCTGCGCTGACTGCTATTCCAGTCGCCGAAGCGCAGCCTGCACCGACGTCCATTCCCACATTTACTTCCGCTGTATCGATGGTGGTAAACGGCAAAACCCGGAACGCGGAAGTCGACACTCGAACGACGCTCCTCGACTTCCTGCGTGAACGCCTACAGCTTACCGGAACAAAAAAGGGATGCGATCATGGTCAGTGCGGCGCTTGTACCGTCAAGCTCGATGGTCAAAGAATCAATAGCTGCCTGACCCTCGCGGTCATGCATGAAGGCGCGCAGGTGACGACGATCGAAGGTCTCGGCACTCCGGAAAATCTCCACCCCATGCAGATGGCCTTCATTGAACATGATGGTTACCAGTGCGGCTACTGTACGCCTGGCCAGATTTGCTCGGCAGTCGCCGTGATCGAAGAGATCCGAGCTGGTGTACCCAGTCATGTCACGGAGGACATGATGGCAAAACCCCGGATCACAAATTCGGAGATACGGGAAAGGATGAGCGGCAACATCTGTCGGTGCGGCGCTTACTCAAACATTGCCGACGCGATAACCCAAGTTGCAGGTGGCATCGCATGAAGCCCTTTACATATGAACGAGTAACCACGGCAGCTGAAGCGGCCAATGCCATGAAACGGACGCCAGGCGCGAAGTTCATCGCCGGCGGGACCAATCTTCTGGACCTGATGAAACATGAAATTGAAGGTCCATCGCACCTCATCGACGTAAACGGCATTGGGCTCGACAAGATCGAGGAAACTCGTGAAGGGGGATTGCGGATCGGTGCTCTGGTCCGCAATACGGCCCTTGCGTCCCATGCGCGGATCAGGCGGGATTATCCCGTGCTGGCGCGCGCCATCGTTGCGGGCGCTTCGGGCCAGTTGCGCAACAAGGCAACGACGGGCGGCAATCTGCTCCAGCGGACTCGTTGTCCCTATTTCTACGACACCAACCTCCCTTGCAACAAACGTGACGGCAGCGGCTGCGCAGCTATGGGCGGATATAGTCGAAACCATGCAATCGTGGGAATCGGCGGCATCTGCATCTGCGCCTTCCCAAGCGACATGTCGGTGGCGATGCGTGTGCTCGACGCCATCGTGGAAGTCATGCGCCCCGACGGCACAACGCGGACGATCCCGATTGCAGACTTCCATCAGCTTCCGGGCGATGAACTGCCGGTCAAGGAATTCTCCCTCGAACCCGGCGAGTTGATCCTTGCCGTTGTCGTGCCGAAGCCGGTGGGCGGCAAGCATTATTACAAGAAGGTACGGGACCGTTCCTCCTATGCTTTCGCGCTCGTCTCAGTTGCGGCGATCGTCCACCCCGATGGCTCGGGGCGCATCGCGCTGGGCGGCGTGGGCACCAAGCCGTGGCGCAGCGAAGCGGGTGACGCCGCCCTCCCCCAAGGCGCCAAAGCTGTTGCAGCGGCGCTGCTGACCGACATCGTTCCCATGGAGGACAATCAGTACAAGGCAGCACTGACCGAGCGGACGATAGCCGCGGTTCTGGCACAAGCGAAGGCATAGTCCATGCTGTTCGCTTCTGAAGCCGGGCCTACCCCCCTTGAAGGGATGAACATCGTCGGCAAGGCGACCAGTCGCGTCGATGCCCCGCCCAAGACGACCGGCACGGCGCCCTACGCCTATGAACATCAGGACGTACCGGCCAACCGGGCCTATGGCGTAGCGCCAGGAAGCGCGATCGCCATCGGACGGATTAACCGGACAGATATCGACGATGCCGCGGCCGCGCCTGGCGTGCCAAAGGTGGTCACTGCGGACAATGCCGGCAAGCTCGGCAAGGCGTCCGGCAATACCGCCAGACTGCTCGGCCGACCTGATATTCAGCATTGTCTCCAGGCGATCGCGCTGATGGTGGCCGAAACGTTCGAGCAGGCGACGAAGGCCAAGGGGATAGACGCACCAGGCCTCTGCGGCGTCGGAGTAACAATCGGCAACCCCGTCGATAAGGCCACCGCTGCGCGCATGTGCGGTTATCCGTTCACTTATACACGCATCTCGCAAAATTCTCCCACATTGCATGACGGCGTTGACGCCTCGCGCCCGCACTGACCTGTCCGGCGCTTCGCGGCGCATCAGTTTGAACAACCAAGAGAGCGAACCCTGCTTCGCATCGACAATAAGGAGACGATGTCCGTGACAACGGGGAACACCGCACCGAACCTTCCAACCTTGCGCGCCCGGCGCGGGCCGTTGTTTGGGATGGCACTCATCGTTACGGCGCTGGGCTCTGCGACCTTCTCGACATCCGCCTCCCCGCAGCTTGCGACGGCTCCGCCGCCACCGCCCGGTTGCGTCGCGGAAGGGGATATCAGCTACATATGCGGCCAGCAGGCACCCGAGGATCTGATACCGGTAGCCGGGACCAAGTGGGTCATCGCCTCGTCATTGACCGGCGGCGGCCTGCGCGCGGTTGATCGTTCGAACGGTAAAACCACCCTGCTTTACCCGCGCGCCAACGCAAACGCGCGCCTCGACACACAAACCTATGGGAACTGCCCCGGACCGGTCAAACTTGGCGCCTCGGGCAGATATGATACCCATGGCCTAGCGTTGCGCCGCGACAAGGCCGGCAAGCTGACATTGCTGGTTGTCCACCATGGCGACCGGGAATCAATCGAGATATTCACCCTGGCACTGGGCAGCCGTGCCCCCGTCGCCACCTGGGTAGGGTGCGTGATCGCGCCTGAACCGCTCAGCCTCAACTCCGTCGCAAGCCTTCCCGACGGGGGCTTCATCACGAGCAACATCAGCAATGGCGGCCCGATGGTACCGGCCCAATGGGCGAAGATGATGGCGGGCGAAAACACCGGCGACCTGTGGGAATGGCATCCGGGCAAGGGATGGTCGAAAATAGCGCACAGCGATGGCTCCGGCCCCAACGGGGTCGAGGTGTCAGAGGACGGCAAGTGGATTTTTTTCGCCGCGTGGGGTGGCCGGACATTGAGCCGCCTCTCTCGTGAAGGGACGACGAAGCCGGATGTCGTGGCGCTGGACTTCCAGTTGGACAACATCCGGTTCGGCCCTGACGGCCTGCTCTATGGCGGAGGCCAGGGCAAGGATTCCACAACGATCATCCGCGTCGATCCCGTCACACTTGCGGTGACGAAGATACGATCCTGGCCCAACACGCCATCCTTCGGATCGGGCACAATCGGCTTGCCAGTCGGCAGAGAGATTTGGGTCGGCTCCTATCGCGGTGACCGGATCGCTCGCTTTCCAGCGACCGACGGAGCCGTTCGAAGCCAGTCGCCATTGCAAGGAAAACAACATTGAGCCAGCCTGGAAACGAAACCAAAATGGCGCCTGGGAAAAGCCCGCTCACTTTCCGTTCGATCGCATGGGTCCTGGCGGCCGCGACATGCCTTAGCTGTTTCGGATCTGCTGTCAGCGCGCGCAATAGCGCGCAGACATCGGCGGCCGCGACCGGACAGAAGGCCGTTCCCGGTTCTGTGACCTTCTCCTTGCCACCTGCCGATAGCGGGCTGCCGTTCGGCGCTACGTCGATGGACCTCGCGTCGCGCGGTTATGTCGAGGAGGAGTATTTCGTGCATGGCCAAGCCAACCGCTATCGGATTAAGGATCCGCTGGGAACCGCTGAGGTGGTGGATGGCGGTCATCCCTACACCACCCGAATACTCGTCCGCCGACCAAAAAACCCATCAAAGTTCAACGGGATAGTTCTTCTCGAATGGTACAATGTGTCGGGCGATCAGGACGTCGACTTTGTGTTTGCAGCAATCCGCGATCACCTCGTCGACGAAGGCTATGCTTGGGTCGGCGTCTCAGCGCAGTTGCAGGGCGCCGAGCCACTCAAGGTGGCCAATCCTGCGCGCTATGCGAGCATCAATCTGGCGGCGAGCAACGAAGATCCGCATGGAGGCATACTGGATAAACCGACCGGACCGCCCCGGCCCGATGCTCCAGCCGACGTGTTGTCATGGGATGTCTATTCCCAGATTGGGGCCGCATTGCGAAATTCCCGCACACCCAACGCGCTGCGGCCGCTGGGGAACCTCCGGCCAAAGATGGTGATTGCCACGGGTGAATCGCAGTCAGCGTTCCGCCTCACGGACTATTATAATTCTATTCAACCGCTCTACCCCGACCTGTTCGAGGGCTATCTCACCTATGACCGCGTCATGCATCCACAGCGCACCGACATGAAGGCCAAACACCTGTCGGTCGGGACCGAGGCCTTCCCCTCGCCTCCGCCGGATAATCCTAACCTCAGGCTGTGGGAAGTCGCGGGCGCATCGCATCTGAGCTTCGATGATGTATCGTCCTATGTCGACGAACAGATTTTGAGGAGCGGGATTTTCCTGCCCGGCGGCAAGCCGTCGAACATGACGAGCGTGATGAAGGTATGCGCCGTCCAACCGCCCTTCAGCCGCGTGCCCACCGGCGAAGTCGTCAGTGCCGGCCTTGAGGCGCTGATCGCCTGGGTCCGCAACGGCAAGACCCCGCCCACGGCGCCCCGCATGGCGCGCGACGGCGAGCAAAAAGTCTTGCGCGACGCAGACGGCCGCGCGGCAGGCGGCATACGGTTGGCCGCGTATGACGCGCCGATGTCGCGGACGATCGGGTCCAACACGGGGGGGCCTTACTGCGGGATCATCGGATCGCACGTTGATTATTCCGCGGCTGAAATGTGCAGTCGCTACGGCTCGCCGCAGAACTACGTCGCCCGCGTCGTCGCGGTCACCCGCAAAGCCCAGCGAGACGGCTTCCTGCTCAAAGGGGATGCGGACAGGACAATTCAGCAGGCGAAGCGCCTGACGTTCGCTTGCGGAAGCGCGGGATGACGTGAAGCGCCCCTGATGTGACAGCAAAAAAGAAAATTGGGAGAGTGGCTATGACAAAAAATACTGCAACAACCGCAAAAGCGAAGTTCGGCCGCTTGGCCTCGAAGCCATCCGGGCTGTTGCTCGTCCTTCTGGCTGGCGCCGCCAGCCTTGGAATCCCCGGTGCAGCCAGCGGTGAACCCAAGCCGGTTACCGCCAGTCGGACGGCCGGTACGGCAGTCGGCCCTGTGACATTCACGCTGCCACCCAAAAACAGCGGCAAGCCGTTCGGCGCCACATCGATGGACCTCGCCGCGCATGGATATGTGGAGGAGGAATTCCTGGTGAACGGCCTCGGCAACCGTTACCGCATGAAGGGACCGCTGGCGACAGCCGAACTGGTCGATGGGGGCCATCCCTTTACGTCGCGAATCCTGGTTCGCCGTCCGACCGATCCCAAGAAATTCAACGGCATCGTCCTGCTCGAATGGTTCAACGTATCGGGCGGACAGGATATTGACTTCCTGTACGCCGCGATCCGGAAGCATCTGATCGATCAGGGCTATGCATGGGTTGGCGTCTCCGCCCAGGCGGTTGGCGCCAATACCCTGAAGGTCGCCAATCCCGCCCGCTACGGTAGCATCAGCGTCGCAGCCAGCAACGAGGATCCCAATGGCGGCATCCTTGACAGACCCACAGGCCCTCCCGGACCGGATTCTCCATCCGACGTGCTGTCGTGGGACATTTTCACTCAGGTCGGGGCGGCGCTGCGCCAACCCGCGACGGCCGGTGCGCCAAGTCCGCTTGGCAATCTGAGGCCGAAAATGGTGCTCGCGTCGGGAGAATCACAATCGGCCTTTCGGCTCACCGACTATTATAACGCCATCCAACCACTCTACCCCGACGTGTTCGATGCCTTCTTCACTTATGACCGCGTGATGCGACCTCAGCGGACCGACGTTAAGGCAAGGCATCTATCGATCGGTACGGAAGCCTTCGCCTCCCCTCCGCCCGATAACGACAACCTGCGCCTATGGGAACTGGCAGGCGCATCGCATGTGAGCGCCAACGAGGTCAGCCCCTATCTCGACGAGCAGGTGTTTCGAAGTGGGTTGCTGCTATACGAAGGCAAGCCCACCACGCTGACCGACAATAACTTGCGTGCCTGCAAGGTCCACCCGGTACTGAGCCTCGTGCCGAACGGCGATGCACTGAATGCAGGCCTCGAAGCACTCATCACCTGGGCCAGAGGTGGCCCGGCGCCAACCATGGCCGCGCGGATGGCGCGCGACAAGGAAGGGAGACTGGTCCGGGACGCCGAGGGCCGCGTTAGCGGAGGTATCCGTCTGGCCGCCTATGATGCGCCCATGTCTCACAGTACCGGCACCAATACCGGCGATTGGTTCTGCGGCATCATCGGCTCCCACGTCGATTTCACGCCGGCTGAAATGTGCCGGCGTTATGGATCACCGCGTCAATATGTTCACAAGGTAACTCAGGTCTCCCGCAAGGCACAGAGCGATGGCTTCCTGCTGAAAGCCGACGCGGACCTGACGATCGCGCAATCCCGGAGGCAGACCTTCACCTGCAGCCAGGGCGGGAATTAACCCTGCTTCTGCTTCGACAATTATAATCAAATATGTCAACGGCGGAGCAAAAGTCGGCCATTCGGCGGCGTAAAACCAGGCCATCGTGTTACATGCCGGGGGGAGTGGCG
>JARFNK010000048.1 GCA_029167225.1 Sphingobium arseniciresistens | reverse complement strand
TCGACATTCAGTTCAGATGGAGCCGAAAATGGTGATTTGACGTGACCCGGCGCGCAGCGTGCTCACGGCACGTGAGCCGGAAGCGCGGAAATCGCCATTTGCAGGCCCGTATGGGCTGAATGTTGATCGGCCCTAGATCTTCGCGTTTGACCGCAGATTGTCGCGCAGGACCGTCAGCCCTTTCTTCATGTCCACCAGTTGCGCAAGCGGGAGGCCGGTAGCCGCGAGGATGTCCTCCGGTATGCACCCGGCCTCCGCCGCCACACCGCGCCCCTTTTCGGTCAGGCTGACGCGCACCACCCGCTCGTCGGCGCTGTCGCGCCTGCGCGTCACGAGGCCGGCCGCTTCCAGCCGCTTGATGAGCGGCGTCAACGTATTGGATTCGAGGAACAGCTTCTCGCCGAGCGCGCTCACGGTCTGATCGTCCTCGTCCCGCAGCACGACGATCACCAGATATTGGGAATAGGTGAGGCCCAGCCGATCGAGCAGCGGCTTGTACACCCGGTTGAAGGCGAGCCCCGTCGAATAGACGGCAAAGCAGAGGAAATCATCGAGCGAGATGGCCTCGCCTTCGGGTGTCATGGTCATGTGGGCATATCCTGATCGTTACCCGCAATATAAATCGCACGCGATTTAATCGCAAGGGTTGACGACCAGCGGAGCCTCACCTATTTAGATCGTACACGATTTAATCGCGTACTATGCTAGACTCTCCCGGCCTTCGTGCCACAACAGCGAAAGGATATTCCATCATGGCCACCAAGATCCTCTATTCCACCAGTGCCACCGCCAATGGCGGCCGCGACGGACGCTCGCGCACGGCCGATGGCGCACTCGACGTTGTGCTCGCCACGCCCAAGGAGCTGGGCGGCAATGGCGAGGGCAATAATCCCGAGCAACTGTTCGCCGCCGGCTATGCCGCCTGCTTCCTTGGCGCGATGAAGTTCGCCGCCTCGCAGGACAAGGCCCTGCCCCGCGTGCCCTCCGACGCAACCGTCACGGCGACGGTCGGCATCGGTCCGCGCGAAGACAAGGGCTTCGGCATCGCCGTCGCGCTGGAGATCACCCTGCCCGGCGTCGAACGCGCCGCCGCCGAAGCGCTGGTTGCGGAAGCAGACACGATCTGCCCCTATTCCCACGCCACGCGCGGCAACATCGAAGTGAAGATCAGCGTCGCCTGATCGACGCTCCCCCAGAAGCAATGGCGGGCGGCCTGTGTGCCGCCCGTTTTTGCGTGGGGGAATCCCTCGAAGCCATCCGATCCGGATGATCTCCGTTATGGATGCGTTTCATGCAATCGTCACATCACGCTTCGCATTTGCGCAGTCATGACAGCGTTGACATAAGGGACGGGCCTTTCAGGCATCCTCTCCTAAAACTTTCCGGGCTGGCCTTGTGCCGGCCCTTTTTTTGTCCGCGCGATTCGCAGCCCAGGCGGGCCCTTCGGGCTTGAACGCAGAAGACCGCCATGGCGGGGTCGCCACGCGGTCTTCTGCCCTGACGGACCATGTCTTTGCCGGAGAGAGGACAGGCCGAAGTCATCGGCCCTGATCGTCACGAGTGGGACAGGCACCTGTGCGCCCGGCCCGCCCTTTCCTTTATAGCTTCATCTGCGCACCGACGAAGATGCGCTGGCCGGGATAGGAATATTCGATCGGCCGCGCCGCATCGATAAAGGTTTTGCTATATTCCTTGCCGAGGTTCAGCCCTTCGACCCACAGATTGTAGCGATCGTTGATGCGGAACAGCACCTTGGCATCGATGAAGGTCTCGCCGCGCCGGAAGATCGGGTTGTTGCCGTTGTTCGCATCCGCCGCGAGTGCCAGCCAATCCGAACGACGGTTGTAGGTGACGCTCGCCTGCAGCCAGTCCTTGTCGTAGAACAGGCGGGCGTTGTACGTATATTTCGACAGGCCGGGGAAGCCCTTGAGCTCCTCCCCCGTCGCCTGGTTGGTGAGCGCGCTGTTCAGCGCCCGCGAATAGGTGAAGTTCCCCGAAACCCCGAAGCCGTCGAGCGGCGCCGGCAGGAAGGTCAGCACCGTCTGGGCGCTGACCTCGAACCCGTCGAGCTTCGCGCCAAAGCCGTTGATGGGCTGGCGCACCGTATAGGTCGTGCCGTCATGGAACAGGTCGACACCGGTGCGGGTCTGGGCAGACAGAACGAAGCTCTTCAGATCCTTGTAGAAATAGCCGATGCTGACCATCGTATCGGCATTGGGATACCAGGCGGCGTTCAGGTCGTACTGATCGGCGCGATAGGGCTTGAGATCGGGATTGCCCGCCGTGCAGGTATCGTCGGCGCCGACCGTATCGTTCAGGTCGAACAGGCAGTTGACCGCCGGGGACAGGTCCGTGGGCTTGGGCCGCGCGAGGTTCTTGGCATAGGTTGCCCGGAGAAACAGGTTCGGCATGGGCTCGAGCGACAGGTTGATGGCCGGCAGCCAGTCGTCATAACTGTTGCTGATCGATACCTGTTGAACCGCGGTCGTCACGGTTTCCGTCACTGCAGGGATCACCACGCCGTTGACGGTCTGGCCCGTGCCCGGCCGGATACGGATTTCGCGCCGGGTATTGGAGCTGGTGCCGGTGTCCTTCGTGCGAGTATAGCGCACGCCGAAATTCCCGCTGAATGGCATGCCGAAGATCTCCTGTTCGAAATTGAACTTGAGATAGGCGGACGCCACTGTCTCCCCGATGACATAGGCGGGGATCTGCGGCAGGCCATCGGCGAAGCGCACCAGATCCTGGTCGAAGCCGGACAGGTCGAAATATTGCGACAAGGCCTTGGTGTCGAACAGCGGAATGGCGAGCGTCGAGGGCGCCCCGTCCGGCGCGCCCTTGAGGCCGGTGAACAGCGATGCGCCCGTCGTCGTGCCGGGATTGCTGGCGATGAACTGCTGATATTGCTGCGGGGTCAGGTAAATGGTCCCTGCAGCTGGCCCGGATGCCGGGACCGGCCCGATCACGGAGTTCAGCGAGACGTTCGCCGTTGACTGGAACACCGCAGGCGATCCTGGGATGCCGGCGGCCGGAACCGCCGTCACCGCAGGCGTGATGAGCCGCGCCCCGCCGCCGGTATAGGAATAATAGGACTGGTCGCGATACTGGCCGCCCACTTCGATCTTGGTCAGGAACGGCATCAGGCCGCGCGTGTCATAATCGACGTCGAGCTTGAGCTGCTTTTCCTTCGATCCTGCATCCTGCGGCCGGTACTGGACGCTCGGCCCTGCCTGCACCAGCAGCTGCCCGTTGGCGCCCCGCCGCGTCAGGTCGCCATAGACGGCCGGGTCGGACGGATCGAAGCTGCTCGGGAAGGTGAACACCGGAATGCCCAGGTCGTTGCGCCGGTCGACGGTGATGCCGCTAACACCGGTCGAAAGGCTGACGAGATTGGTGTCGTTGGACAGGTGCGCCGTGGACAGCGATCCGAGGGCAACCATCTTCATCCGTCCCAGCTCCCAGTTGAAGCCGGTCTGGTAATATTTGCTGTTCTGGTTGTAGCTGAAATCGCGGCGCTGGACGCCCACGATGCTGTTGGCGCCGTTATAATTGGGCGCGGCGGCGGTGCCGACATTCAGGCCGTTGAGCTGGCTGACCCAGCTGGTGACGACGTGATTTTCCTCGTCGATCGTGAAGGTGCCGGGCGTGATGCGCGGCCGCGACGTCGCACCGGCCGCATTGGCCGCCAGCGCCGCATCATAGTTGAAGCGCTCGAAGCGATCGGCATTGACCGAATAATTGGCGTCGCGCAGCCGCTGGCGGCGGATGTTGAGATTGGCTTCGCCCCAGATGTTGAAATTGTCGGTCAGGCGGTATTGCGCCTGGAAATCGGCGGTGGTGCGCTTGTCGCTCCGGTCCAGCGTGCGATAGCGCGCGATGGTCGGCGCCCAGTCGAAGAACTGGGTCTCGCATGCCAGGCGATTGGCCGTCGCCACGGTCGCGGTGGTGCCGGTGACGCCCGCGCAGCTCTCATAAGTGTTGAAATTGGCATAGGCGGAATTGGCGACGGTCTTTTCGCTCGACCGGTCGAAATCGGCGAGCCGGCTCCAGTTGGTGTTCGACGCGAAATCGGCGCGGGTGTCGACCTGGTTATGGGTGACGTTCACCAATATGCCCAGGCGCCCACCCAGCAGGTCGGATCGCGCCGCCGTCAGGTTGAGGCGCGGCTTCCAGTTTTCCGCGAGGTCGAGATGCTGCGCTTCGGCCTTGATGACGAAGATGGGCTTGAGGATATCCAGCGGGCGCCGGGTCTCCACGCTCACGGTGCCGCCGATACCGCCTTCGGTCAGGTCGACGGTATAGCCCTTCCAGACGTCGATGGACTTCACCAGCTCGACCTGCAAATCGCGAAAATCGCCCGATCGTTCGCCCAGCGCGGATTGCTGGCTGACGCCGTTGATCTCGACACGGTTAAGGTCCGGCTCGACGCCGCGAATGGAAACCTTCGTGCCTTCGCCGAACTCTCGGCTCAGCTGCACGCCGGTCACGCGGGACAGCGCCTCACCCACATTCTTGTCGGGGAAGCTGGAAATGTCCTCGGCCACGATCGAATCGACGACCGTGCCGGCATTCTTCTTGCGGGAGATGGCGGATTGGAGCGAAGCGCGCGTACCGGTGACGATGATGTCTTCCGGCGATCCCTTCGACGTGGTGATTGCCGGCTGGCGTTCGGGCGTGTCGGCACGATTGGATTCGCCGCCTTCCGCGCTGCTGTCCGAACTCTCGGGAACGACCTGCGCATGAGCAGGCGGACAAGCCAGTGCGCCAACCAGCAGCGCGGCTACGGAACATGAATAACGGCGATTGGATGCAAAGCTGCGCAGACTCATGGAACCCTCCCTGTCATCTCTCTCCACATCGAGCGCCCCGCTCGACGGCGACCTCTTTCATTATTTTGTCTGACAATAAGAAAAGCGCGGCGCGGCGCAAGTGATATTTCACAATGTTGACTGATGTTTCACATTGTGATCTTTATTCGATGTTGATCCGACAGGAACGATGCATTGAAATCGGATAAGGTTCCGGAATTTCAAAGACATGGATCAATGATGTCCAGATGTGGGAGGATGATGGAATGATGTGGCTTTTCCCTGACAGGCACACCGGTCGATATCCTCTGCCGCGTGCGTCCTCTCGCTATGAGAGGCGCTGGATCGGCTGCTCCCTCCTGATCCTGGCCCATATCGCGCCTTTTGCCCTCGCCGCGGATTCGCAGCCTGAATCGCGGCAGATCGAACGGCTCGATCGCGCGCTGATCGCCATCCCGCTCGCATCCGGGCAGGGCATGCATGTCAGCTGGCGGCTACTCGCGACCGACCCGAAAGGGCAGCGCTTCACCTTGCTGCGCGACGGCAAGGCGATAAGGCAGATCAAGCCCGGCGAGGCGACAAGCGTTGCCGATCCCGACGGCACGGCTCAGGCCGTCTACAGTCTCACCCTGGGTTCGGGAAAAGCGGTGGCGTCGGCCACGCCATGGGCAAAGGGCTATCTGTCGATCCCGCTCGACCGGCCGGCCGACCGCAAGACGCCCGATGGCGAGACCTACAGCTATGCCGCCAATGATGCGAGCGTCGGCGATCTGGATGGCGACGGCCGCTATGAGCTGATCGTCAAATGGTATCCCTCAATCGCCAAGGACAATGCCTTTGGCGGCTATACCGGGGAGACGCTGATCGACGCCTATACGCTGGACGGCAAGCGCCTGTGGCGCATCGACCTTGGCCCCAACATCCGCTCCGGCGCGCACTATACCCAGTTCATGGTCTATGATCTGGATGGCGACGGCCGAGCCGAGATCGCGATGAAGACCTCCGACGGCACCATCGACGGCGCTGGCGGGGTCGTCGGCGACGCGAAGGCCGACTGGCGCAACCATGGCGGCGAAGCCCCGCAGGCCGACCGGACCGGTGCCACGACCACGCCGGACGGGCGCAAGATCGCACTGCTCAAGGGACGTATCCTGAAAGGCCCCGAATATCTGACGGTGTTCGACGGCCGGACCGGCAAGGCGCTGGCCACCGCCCCCTATGCCCCCTCGCGCGGGCTCACCGGCGACAATCCCACGCCGGAGGAAATGACCCGCGTCTGGGGAGACGCCTATGCCAACCGGTCCGAACGCTATCTCGCCAGCGTCGCCTATCTCGACGGCAAGCGGCCCAGCGTCATCTTCGGGCGCGGCTATTATGCCCGCTCCACCGTCGCCGCATGGGACTGGCGCGGCGGCAAGCTGACGATGCGCTGGCTGTTCGACAGCGCCAAGCCGGGGAACGAGGCCTTTGGCGGGCAGGGCAACCACCAGATGTCCGTCGCCGACGTCGATGGCGATGGCCGGGACGAGATCCTCTACGGATCGATGGCGATCGACGACAGCGGCAAGGGGCTCTGGTCCGCGCGTCTCTTCCATGGCGACGCCATGCATGTGTCGGACCTCGACCCCAGCCGCCCCGGCCTCGAAAAATTCGGCGTGCATGAGGATATGCGGCAGAACGGCAATATCGGCGCCGCCATGCTGGACGCCCGCACCGGCGCGGTGCTGTGGAGCAAGCCGGCGGACAAGGACACCGGGCGCGGCATCGCCATCGATATCGACCCGCGTCATCCGGGCGCCGAATCCTGGGCATCCAATTCGCCCGACCTGTGGGACGCGAAGGGCAATGTCATTCCCGGCGGCCATCCGCGCGCGGCCAATTTCGGCATCTGGTGGGACGGCGACGGCCTGCGCGAACTGCTGGACGGTACGCGCATCACCAAATGGGATTGGCGCACGAGCAGCGAGACGCCGCTGTTCGCGCCCGCTGGGGTCGCGTCGAACAACGGCACCAAGCAGAACCCCGCACTCTCCGCAGACATCCTTGGCGACTGGCGCGAGGAGCTGATCGTGCGCAGCGAAGACAGCAGCGAACTGCGCATCTATGCCACGCCCTGGCCCACCGCCATCCGCCTGCCCACGCTGATGCATGATCCGGTCTACCGGCTCGGCATCGCCTGGCAGAACAGCGCCTATAACCAGCCGCCGCACCTGTCCTTCGCGATTCCGATCGACCCGGCGCTGGCCAAATAGGCAGGGCGGTCTGGCCCTGTCAGCCGCGCCCTGCCCTCGCTCTGACGCGCCGGGGCGCGGTCTCCGGCAGCGTCGCCAGCACCGGCAGCACGCACAGGGCGACCAGCGCGATCATCGCGCCGGGCACCAGCGGCCAGCCGCTCAGCTGGATGAGGCGCTGCGACACATAAGGCGCAAGCCCGCCGAAAATGGCGGTGGCGGTCGTCGCGCCGAAGGCCAGCCCGCTCAGCCGCCCCTCGCCGGGAAACTGCTCGGCCGTCGCGACCGCCCCGACCGCGCTCACCGCCCCGCCAAGGCAGGCGAGGATGACGGCGCCGGCGAGCGCCTGCCAGGCTGATCCCCCCGCCATCAGGGCGAACATCGTGATGGGCAGAACAGCGCCCGCGACGCCGACCGATATCAGCACCGGCCGGCGCCCGATATGGTCCGACAAAATCCCGACCAGCGGCGTCACGAGGATGACAGCCACAGCCGCGATCGTGGAGAGCCACAGCGACGCGCGCTCGTCCATGGCGCCGACGGAACCGAGAAAGGCGGGGACATAGCTGATCCCGACATAATAGGTGATCGATCCGAGCGCGGAGATCGCAAAGCCCCGCGCGATGGCAGGGCGATGATCGGCCAGCACCCGGCGCAGGGGATTGCGGGGCACCGTGCCGCTCGCCCTCTGCCGCTCGAAATCGGGGGATTCGTCCATGACCGACCGGGCGATCCAGACGGTGCCCGCCATCGCCGCCCCGACCAGGAAGGGGATGCGCCACCCCCATGAATCGAGGCTGATGCTGCTCATCGACGCCACCGTGATCGCCGAGATGCCGACCGCGAGCAGGCCGCCGATCTCGCTGGCCGCCGACGCCGACGAGGTGATGAGCCCGCGCCGCTCGGGCCGCGCGCCTTCCAGCAGATAGGCGACCACGCCGGTATATTCGCCGCCCACCGAGAAGGCCATTACGCAGCGCAGAAACAGCAGCAGCCATCCGGCCAGCGGGCCGATCTGTTCATGGGTGGGCAGCAGGGCCGTCGCAAGCATCGCCAGCGTCATCATCGCCATCGACAGCAGCATGGTGCTGCGCCGCCCATGGCGATCGCCGATATGGCCGAAGACGATGGCTCCCAGCGGGCGCATGAGATAGGCGATGGCGAAACCGGCAAGCGTATCGATCAGAGCGCCCTCGCCGCCGCCGAAGAACACCCGCGAGAGCACAGTGACGAGGTAGAGATACAGGGTGAAGTCATACCATTCGACGATCGTCGAGAAGGCCGCGACCGCCATTGATCGCCTTGAAATCTGATCTGTGCGTCCTGGCTCCGTCATCGTCCATCATTTCCGATGGCCATGACATGATGTCCAGCCCTGCATCCCGCCTTTAACCGATAAGCGCCGGAAAGGAGCCACGACGCTCAAGCCGCGCCATCCCGACAGAACAAGAGCGGTGACACCTGCCTCGCTCCGTCACGGCAGCCGGTTTCCTACCGGTCCATGGAAATCCGCCTCGACGATGCCGAGCCCCCAGCCGGGCGGCACCCCGTCCGCGCCGGTGTCGCCGGCCGCACGGGCATTGTTGAGTTCGACCACCTTGCCGAAGGCGTCGCGATCTTCGACCCTGCCCGTCTGCGTGATCCGCAGCACCTGCCCGGTGACGGGCACGAAGCCGAGCGCGGTGTAGCCAAGCTGCCGCTCCGTCTCGCCTTCCCACACCGTCCGGCCATCCACGCTGATCCGCAGCGGATAGGAGCGGGAGCGCCAGCCGACGAGCTTCAGTTCGATCTCGCTCAGCGTGATCGGGTGATCGAAGCGATATTCGATCCATGCCGTCTCCGGCTTGCCGTCACTGGCCCAGCGGGAGAGTTCATTGTCGTCGATCGTATGACGCGCATCCGCCTGATTGGCGCCAGCAACGATCGTCGAGGGCATGAGGGTGGTGCGCGTGACATGATAGCTCGGGCCTGTCGGCGTTGGTCCGCGTACGAGCAGGCCGGGCTGATGCGCCTCCGGGAAATCGGGCGACAGGCCCCCGCGCGCCGGTGCGGGCAGCACGGTCGGGATCGTCAGGCGCGCGCTGCGCAGCCCCGGCGCGGTGGCGGTCAGCCGGACAAGGCCCTTGCCCATTCCCGCGCGCAGCAGCACGCGGTTGACGCCCGCCTCGACCGGCAGGTTGGACGACAGGATATAATTATCCTCCCCGCGCGCCGTGCCTGCGAAGGCCGTGACGCCATCGACGGGCGGCGGCGCTGCGGCAACGGCCGGCCCGGCAATGGGGGCGACGGCTGACGCCGGGGCATCGGCAGGCTTGGCACGATCGGCCCGGCCTGAACTGTCGCCCTGCGCAATGCCGCCGCGCCATTGCGCCGGCCCCTCCAGCGCGAAGTTGACCATGCTGTTGTCCGTCGGCACCCGGCGCCCCGACGCATCCACCACTTCCACATCGACCAGCGCCAGGTCGGCGCCGTCCATGACGAAGCCGCGCGGTGACATGTGCGGGGTGAGCCGGAGCGCGACCGGAGGTCCGGCGGTCTCGATCACATGCTCGGAGCGGCGACCATCGGCAGAGGTCGCCACCGCCTTCAGCGTGCCCGGCGCCCAGGCGACATCCTTCCATGTGAAGAGGAAGCCGACGCTCTTCTCGCCCATGCCCAGCGACCGGCCGTTGAGAAACAGCTCCACCCTGTCCCCGTTCGACACCACGGTCACGGGCTTGCGGGTGCCCGGCGCATAGTTCCAGTGGCCGATGATGTGCGTGGCGGGCGTGACGCTGTCCACCCAGTCGCTCCACATCACCTTGTGCGCCCAGAACCCCTCCTTGGGCAGCCGCACGGCATCGACTTCGCCCGATCGGCGATAATTATTGTCGCCTCGAAAATGCGTGTTGGAATCGGCGAAGATGATGTTCACCCCGCCGGCGCTGACCCGCCGCCCCGTGCCCGGTCGCACCCGGTAGAAATCATACCAGCGGCGCACATCCTCGGCGGCGTGGCTGTCCTGGTTGCGGTTATAGTCCGGCGCATCCGCGTGGAAGGGCGGCGTGAAGGCGTCCTGATACAGGCGCGCGGCTTCATCGCGGGAATATTCCATCGCCCATAGCGGCTTGGTCGCGCTCTTGTTGATATAGAGCATCTCCCCGCCATATTCGGCGAGCTTGCTGTCCAGCATCTCGCGTGATCCGATCGCGCGGCCGCCATGGGGATCATAATGGTCGCGGATCGCCTTCAGCTCGCCCATATGGGCTTCGCTGATATTCTCGTTGCCGCCCTCGTAGAACAGGATCGAGGGATTGTTGCGATTGTAGATGATCGCGTCGCGCATCAACTCCTTGCGCTGCTCCCACCGCCGACCGCTCGTGTCGCTCTCCGCATCGCCTGCCGGCATCGCCTGGATGAGGCCCACCCGGTCGGCCGACTCCACATCCTGCTTCGACGGCGTGATGTGCATCCAGCGCACCAGATTGCCCCCGCTCTCCACCATCAGCGCGTTGGAGAAGTCGCTGATCCACGGCGGCACCGACACGCCCACCGCGGGCCATTCATTCGACGTGCGCTGCGCATAGCCATGCATCTGGATGACCCGGCCGTTCAGCGTGACCATGCCTTCGGCGAAGCGCGTCTGGCGGAAGCCGGTGCGCGTGTCGACGCTGTCCAGAACGCGGCCGTCTTCGATCAGGCTGGTCGTGACGGTATAGAGATAGCCATAGCCCCAGCTCCAGAAATTCAGCCCGGAGAGCCGATGGTCGGCGGCCAGTATCTGCGTTGCGCCCGGCGCGATCTCGGCCGTGGCGCCATCGAAGCGGGCCACTTTGCGCCCGGCGGCATCGCGGATCTCAACCCGGTAGGCCAGGCGGTGCGCCACGCCATCCTCGTTGCGCACCTGCGTTTCCGCATGGATCGTGGCGGCGCGCGCGGGAAGGTCGAAACCGTCCGCCCACACATATTGCCCCACCGTGCCAAGGCCCGAATGGAGCGGCAGCGTCTGGTAGATCTTGCCGGTCAGGTGCAGGCGCACATTCTTGGTGATGCCGCCATAGTTGACGTTGAAATTGTCGTTGTTCCACTGGAAACCGCTGGTCGATGCGCGTTCCTTATATTTCCAGTCATTGTCGACGCGCACCGCGATCACATTCCCGCCCGCGACGAGCGCCGGCGTAATGTCCGCGCCGAATGCCATCGCGCCATTTTCGGACAGCGCGACCGAGCGGCCGTTTACCCAGACTTCGGCGGCCTGGCGCACGCCCTCGAATTCCAGAAAGGCCTTCTGTCCCTCGGCACCGCGCGGCAGGGTGATCGTCTTGCGATACCAGATGATCCCCGTCGACAGCGCCTTGATGTCCCGCGCAAACGCCTCCTTCTCATTGAAGGCGTTGGGGAGCGTCACCGGCTGCCAGCCCCGGTCGTCGAAATCGATGCGCGCCGCGCCGGGGACATCTCCGGTGGCGGTCCGCCAGCCGGGGTTGAGATTATAGGTCCGGCGCGCCGAAGCGACCCGAGAGGACGCATCATGGGCAACCGCTGGCGCTGCGATCACCGGCGCCGCGACGACGGCAAGGAGGAACAGTCCAGTCACGCGCATCCGATGATCCTCTTCCTCTCCGCCCATCGCACGCTCATGACATGCACGGCCGATCCACTTGCCCGTGGACCCGCCATCTTCCATCGGAGGCTGCGCAGACGTTGCATGCTACCGCAGGTCAGCATGATAATTGGTCAGTCCAGAATCCTGATCCAGCCGTGAAAGTCAATCGGATTTCACAATATGGCCTCTGCATCCATATTGTTTTCCGGCCTGGGGTTGCGAGATCGGATTGTCCCAGCGCGCTTAAATGCACATCCCATTTCCAGTTGGGAGGTTCAGGACAAACACCCAGGCGTCTGCGCCCAGGCTCCCGCGCCCATGTAGCAGCGTATATATTGGCCTGACCAATGTCAGAAGCGATTGCCCCGCGCAGTATCGTCCAGCACCATCCTAGCGCCCTTTTCCGCGATCATCATCGTCGGCGCATTGGTGTTGCCCGACGTGATCGTCGGCATGATGGACGCATCGATGACCCGAAGCCCCGCAAGGCCGTGCACCCGCAGCCGGTTATCCACGACCGAACCGGGGCCAGTCCCCATGGCGGCGGTGCCGACCGGATGGAAGATGCTCGTGGAAATCTCGCCGACGGCCTGCGCGATCAGCGCATCCGTGTTACAGGCCGCGCCGGGCCGAAATTCGGCGGGACCGTAGCGGGCGAGCGCAGGCTGCGCGACGATGGCGCGGGTGATCTTCACCGCCTCTACCGCGACCTCCATATCCTGCGGCGCCGAAAGATAATTGGGCCGGATATGCGGGGCTTCGTTCCGGTCCGCGCTTGCCGCCCACACGCTGCCCCGGCTGTGCGGACGGAGATTGCAGACGCTGGCGGTGAAGGCCGGAAAGGGATCGAGCGCGCCGCCGAAGGCAGCAAGGCTGAGCGGCTGGACATGATATTCCAGATTGGGCGTGGCGAACCGGGCATGGGAGCGCATGAAGATGCCCAGCTGGCTCGGCGCCATCGCCATAGGCCCGGACCGGCGCAGCAGATATTCCAGCCCGATCATCCCCTTGCCGATCAGCGACGCCGCCCGCATGTTGAGCGTCTGCACGTTGCGCACCCGATAGGCGCAGCGGATCTGCAGATGATCCTGCAGATTCTCACCCACGCCGGCGAGATGATGCAGCGGCGCGACCCCGATCTGGCGCAGTGTATCGCCATCGCCGATCCCCGAGCGCTGCAGGATGACCGGCGATCCGATCGCCCCGCTGGCCAATATCGTCTCGCCGCGCGCCGTGGCCCGGCAGCGGCGGCCATCCCAATCGATAACCACGCCGGTCACGCGGCCCTGCGCGATCTCCACATGGTCGGCGAGCGCGCGCCTGAGCACGCGCAGATTGGGACGCCGCATCACCGGCTTCAGAAAGGCGTCGGCGGCGCTCCAACGACGGCCCCGCTTCTGCGTAACCTCGAACAGGCCGGACCCCTCATTGTCGCCGCAGTTGAAATCATCCACCCGTGGCACGCCATATTGTTCGGCCGCCGCACGGAAGGCATCCAAGATATCCCAGCGAAGCCGCTGCCGCTCGACCCGCAACTCGCCGCCCGCACCGTGGAAGGCGGAAGGCCCCGCCACATGGTCCTCCGCCCGCTTGAAGTCCGGCAGCACATCGTCCCAGCCCCAGCCGATATTGCCGGCCTGTCGCCAACCGTCATAATCGGCGGCCTGCCCGCGCATATAGATCATCCCGTTGATCGACGACGATCCGCCGATCACCCGGCCGCGGGGATAGCTCAGCTGGCGCGCATTGAGCCCGGCTTCCGGCTGGGTCGTGAAGCACCAGTCGGTGCGCGGATTGCCCATGCAATAAAGATAGCCGACGGGGATGCGGATCCACAGATAGTCATCCTTGTCGCCGGCTTCGAGCAGCAACACGCTGCGGCGCGTGTCTTCGCTCAGGCGGTTAGCGAGCACGCAGCCGGCACTGCCGCCGCCCACGATGATATAGTCATACTCGCCCAGCTCTTCTTGCACGCCGCATCGCTCCCACTGTCGTTCGACGACAGGCGCCAGAGACAAGCCGCCTGTGGGGCATCTCGTCGGGATGTCGCAAAAGCCCATGGCTGCGTCGATCCTGGAGGCTAGGACCTTCGTGGTTCCAAAGGAAAGGCGCATGACGCGACGCCATCCACAGTTCGCTCAGGCGATCATCGGCGTCAGGCTCCAGATTGCCTCATCGACATACCCCGCAATCCCGCGAAAAGACATCGCTGCACGAAACGGCGAACGGACCAGACCGGTTTCCGTGAGGAGAATCAACGACCGGGCCTACCCAACTGGGCACCGCTCTTTGATGATTGGTCATACCAGCATCACCGACACCACCGGACATCAGGCCGTTCAGGACGCGAACGACCGCAAGGGCGATATCTGGCATTCCCGCATGTCCGTTGCGGTTGCAGATTGACGATCCATTTCGCACGCTCCTATTCTGGCCTGACCAAAAAAACAGGAGGGGATGATCAGGTGGCCCGGATCACTGTCAATGCCGGCCTTGCGCCGCTCGCTCTCATTCTCTGCTTCACCCTCCCCATCGGCATGGCCCATGCCCAAGATATCGCAGCATCCCCCGCACAGGCAGGCGGACGCAGCATCCAGGATATTGGCGCGGGCTGGCACTTCCGCTTTGGCGACGCGGGTTCCGGCGGCTCCGCTGACGCACCCGCGCAGCCGGGCTTCGACGACAGCCAATGGGAACAGGTCAGCATACCACACAGCTGGAACCGGATCGGCAGCTACGGCCCGCAGCGCGCGCCGGATGCGAACAACCAGCAGGGCAAGGGCTGGTATCGCCTGACGCTGGATGCACCACCCGCCAAACCAGGGCAGCGCCAGTATCTGGACTTTGGCGCCGTCAGCAAGATCGCCGATGTCTGGGTCAACGGCGTGCATGTCGGCCAGCACAAGGGCGCATTCGCCCGCTTCCGCTTCGACGTGACGGCGCAGTGGAAGCCCGGCGCCCGCAACCTGATCGTCGTGCGCGCCGACAACAGCAAGGTGGAAATCGGCAGTTCGACCGCAGAGACGATACCGCTGGCGGGCGATTTCTTCGTCCATGGCGGCATGTATCGCGGCGTTTCGCTCATGACGGTGGAGGAGGCCGGCTTCGACCTGCTCGATCATGGCGGCCCCGGTCTCTACGCGCGCAGCATCAACGTCTCGCCGGAACAGGCCGAAGTCGCGGTCCTCGCCCGCCTGCGCAACAGCGGCGCCAGGAAGCGCAGCCTGCAGCTGGTGACGACGATCAATGATGCGCAGGGTCATGAGGTGGCCCGGCATGTCCAGCCGGTGCGGCTCGCTGCAGGCGCAAGCGAAGCGAAGGCGAACCTGACGCTTACCTCCCCGCATCCGTGGAACGGCACCGCCGATCCCTATCTCTATACGGTCAGCGCGGAATTGACCGAGAATGGCAGGCCGGTCGACCGCGTAACCCAGCCGCTCGGCATCCGCAGTTTTCGCGTCGATGCCGGCACCGGCTTCTTCCTCAACGGCCACGCGCTGAAGTTGCACGGCGTGTCGCGTCATCAGGATCGCATGGGCAAGGGCTGGGCGCTGTCGGAGCAGGACCATGCGCAGGACATGGCGCTGATCCGCGAAATGGGTGCCAACACCGTCCGTCAGGCGCATTACCAACATGCCGATGGCTGGTCGGACGAGGCCGATCGCGCCGGCATGGCCGTGTGGGCGGAGCTGCCCTATGTCACCACCCCCAGCCTCTCGGGCGGTCGGGGATCGCCTGAACTGTGGGCCAATGCCGAGGAACAGCTGCGCGAGCTGATCCGCCAGAACTACAATCATCCCTCGATCATGATGTGGTCGGTCGGCAATGAGGTGGATTCGGCCAAGGGCTTCGGCATCGGCAAGGATCCGGCACAGCCGCTGGCGCTGCTCCAGCACCTCAATGCGATCGCCAAGGCGGAAGACCCGTCTCGCCCCACCATCTTTGCCGATTGCTGCGAAGATCTGGACATGATGAAGACCGCGGGCGAGGCGCTGGCCGGCACGGCCGACCTGATCGGCTATAACCGCTATTATGGCTGGTATTATCCCGATCCCCTGAAGGCGCGGGCACAGCTGGGCGCGCAGATGGACACGCTCCATGCCAAGCATCCCGGGCTGCCGATCTCCATTTCCGAATATGGCGGCGGCGGCGCGATCACCCAGCATAGCGACGACATCACGGCGGGCTTCCTGAACTTCGTCGGACGCCCGCAGCCCGAGGAATTCGAGAGCTTCGTCCATGAAGCGAACTGGCCCGCCATCCGCGACCGGCCGTTCATCTTCGCGAGCTGGGTGTGGAACATGTTCGACTTCCCCAGCGACCTGCGCGGCGAGGGCGATTCGGTCGATCTCAATACCAAGGGCCTGGTGACCTTCGACCGCAAGGTGAAGAAGGACGCTTTCTATTACTACAAGGCCCAGTGGAACCCGGAACCGATGATCTGGCTGACCGGCAAGCGCCATGCCGATCGCGCCTATCCGGTGATCGCGGTCAAGGCCTACAGCAATGCCGTGAGGGCCAGCCTGACGGTGAATGGCAAGGCACTGGGCGAGGTCGCCTGCGCCGATCGTATCTGCCTTTGGCCCGGTGTCGCCTTGCGGCCGGGCGCCAACCAGGCGGTCGTCACCGCGTCGGTCGATGGCCATCCGGTGCGCGACGAGGCGCGCTGGACAGGTCCGGACCCGGCGAAGGGCATTTACGTCGAGGCCGGCGACCTTGCCGGCCATGTCGTGGATGGCAGGCCGTTCGGCTCGGACAGCTTCGTCACCGGCGGGCGACCAATGGTGCTCAACATGGGCGGCTTTGGCGGACGGCGGTTGATGGCGGAGCGAGCCGTCGTGGCCGACCACCCCGGATATTATGATTTCTGGCGCGAAGGAGAGGCCTTCTCCTATCTGCTGCCGGTCCCCGATGGCAGATGGACCGTGACCATCCACTGCTTTGAGCCGCGCAACGCCGGCGCCGATGCCGTGACGATGAGCGTAAGCGCCAATGGCAAGGTCGCCTTGCCTGCGTTCAGCGTGCTGAAGGAAGCGGGCGGACCGTTGCGCGGCATCGCCCGGCGCTTTCCCGTCACGGTCAAGGGCGGTCAGCTGAAACTGGATTTCACCGGCAATGGCGGCAAGGCCGTGGTCGCCGCGATCGAGGTCTCGCCCCGGTGATCACCCGCCGGAGCGCGTTGGCCGCGCGCGTCATGCCGGGGCGAGGTTAAGCGCAGCTCACGGCATTCTGTCGGAATAGCGCTGGCGCTTGGCTTCCACCGCCCGGCGCACCTCGGCCATCGCTTTTTCCTCCGTCGCAAAGAGCAGGCTGTCGAGTACCGCCGACAGATGCGTCCGCATCGCCGCGCGGGCCGCCGCCGGATCGCGGGCACGCAGCGCATCCAGCACGGCGCTATGTTCGTCCAGCACCGGCTTTACATTGGCCGTCCGCGCCTTTTCGTGCAGCAGCGCCGCTTCGGGCGAGGTGTAGCGCAGGTCCCACAGATGCTCGATCGTCTCATAGATCGCATTGTTGCGGGTGGCGCGCGCGACGCCCAGATGGAATGCACGATCGGCTTTGTCCGTACCGCCGGCCGTCTGGTTCTCCCGCGCGATCTCGTGCAGCGCCGCCGCGATCTCGGCCAGCTCGTCGTCGGTGATCTGGGTCGCCGCCAGCGCCGCGGCTTCGCTTTCGAACAGCAGTCTTGCTTCGGTGAGTTCAAAGGCCGAGATATTGAACCCCGGCACATCCCCCTTGCCCGGAAGCCGCATGACATAGGCACCGGACCCGATGCGCACTTCGACCAGGCCCAACACCTCCAGCGCGATCACGGCTTCGCGCACCGTCGGACGACTGACGCCATATTGCGCCGCCAGTTCCCGCTCGGCCGGCAAGCGGGCGCCGACCGGATAGCGGCCTGCAGCAAGCTCATCAATCAGGCTGCGGGCCAGATCCTGATACAGCCGGTCATGGGAGCTGCCTTTGAACGGATAAGTCATGATTGCCGGCCTTGTTGATCTGAAATTGTTGACCTGAAGTTCCATGCCCCGCCCCACTGCTGCGCCGGCACGGTCCACTGGGCCACCATACCGATATTCCATCCTGCCGCTCAACCGCACAATGCAGCCCATGCGGCACCGCTGCCTTCATCTGGCAGGGGCCGACAGCGTTAGACATGGCATTGACTTGGAAAAGCCCCGGGGCTTTGGAATCATCGTGCCATGGTCATGCCGACCGCCGGTTCGTCACGCCTACGCCCAGCCGCCGCCACGGCCAAAACATGCAATGACCTTGCGTTTTTTTCTAAAATGAATAGTCTTCATTTCACCACCGGAAGAGTGGATATTTGAGAGGATGGCTTCGATGGAACGCCTGGAATCCGTGTTTTGCAGTTGCGAAGGTCGCCTGCTCTGGATCGCGTCAGCGTGTTCGGGCACCTTTGCCTTGGCAGTAATCCTGCTGCTCACCTAAGGCTTCGGCACCGCGCCGTCACCATAGGGGCTGGGCGCGCCCATTTCGATCAGGCGTGTGTTGAGGATTCCCAGCAGCCTGAGCATATCCTGCCGGTCATCATCCGACAGCGCATCGAATAGCTGCATCGTGAACGCCAGCTTGCAGGGATCGACGTCCCGGATCACCGCCAGTCCGGCATCTGTAATGGCAATACGCTTGGCGCGCCGGTCCTTTGGATCAGGCGTTCGCAGCGCAAGTCCATCGCGCTCCAGCCCATCAATCGCTTCCGTCACGGTTCGGGGGGAATGCCCCAGCGCGTCACTGATATCGATCGAACGCACGGATCCGCTGCGCGCGATGAAGCTCAACAGCTTCAATTGCGCGAGCGAGGCGCCCTCCGCCTTCATCCGATCGTTCATCAGGCGATGCATTCGCAAATAGAGGTCGCGCATGCCCTCCATAAGCTGTTGATGTGACATCAGCGCGAAAAATACTGTGGGACCATATATAATGCCTTGCCATATTGAGGCACCAGGTGCAAGTGCGCATCAGCGCCATGTCGCGGCGCAGCAATTTGTGAGAGTCGATTGATGGCGAGCAATGCAGGCGAGTCGGGCCAGAATGGGATGACCGAACAGGCTGAAAGCAAGCCTTCGCCCCTGAAACGACCGGGAGTGCGGCGCCTGCTTATCGCCGTCGCGATCATCATCGTTGTCGCGATATTGTTCTGGCTCATCCGTTACCAGACGCACGGCAAATATATCGAGGACACCAATGACGCCTACATTCAGGCGGACAGCGTCACGGTAGCACCGAAGATTTCCGGCTATGTCGAGCAGGTCTACATCCGCGACAACCAGGATGTGAAAAAAGGCCAGCCCCTCGTGCGGATCGACCCGCGCGACTATCGCGCACAGGCTGAGCAATATCAGGCGCAGATCGACGTGGCGGCTGCCAATGCCGACAATGTGCGCGCGACGATCGGCGAACAGGAAGCCGCGATCGCCCAGGCGCGCGCGCAACTCGCCACCGCGACCAACGACGCCCGCTTTGCCGCGCAGGAAGCCGCCCGCTATGCTCCGCTCGCCGCCAGCGGCGCCGAAACGCGCGAAAAGCTCTCCAATCTGCGCAATGAGGCAGCCAAGGCGGCGGACATGGTCGCGAGCCAGAAGGCGGCGCTGCTTTCCGCCCAGCGCCGGATCGGCTCACTCAAAGCACAAGTGCGCCAGGCCGAGGCGCAAGGCGAAGCCGCGCGCGCGCAACTCGCGGCAGCCAGCGTCAATGTCGGCTCGACGGTCCTGCGCGCCAGCGTCGATGGCCGTATCGGCGATCGCTCCGTCCGCGCCGGGCAGTTCGTCACGGCCGGCACGCGCCTGATGTCGGTCGTTCCCCTGTCCGCGCTTTATATCACCGCCAATTTCAAGGAAACGCAGATCGGCCTGATGCGGCCGGGCCAACCCGTGACGATCTCCGTCGATGCGCTGAGCGGCACCGATCTGACTGGGCATGTCGAGAGCATCTCGCCCGGCACCGGCGCGCAATTCTCGCTGTTGCCGCCCCAGAACGCGACCGGAAACTTCACCAAGATCGTCCAGCGCGTGCCCGTCCGCATCGCCATCGATGCCGGGCCGGAAGCGCGGCGCATCCTCGTCCCCGGTCTTTCGGTGACGGTCAGCGTCGACACGATTTCCGCCAAGGGCGATGGCGAGCATATCGCGAAGCAGGAAGCCGCCCGCCAGGAAAAGCGCCGGTGAGCGAGACCGCGGCGCCCCCGGCCCCGCCGGAGCGCGCGGACGCGGCCGCTTGGCTTGCGGTCGCGGCCGGAACGCTGGGCGCGCTGATGGCGACGCTGGACATCTCCATCGTCAACAGCTCCCTGCCGACGATCCAGGGCGAGATCGGCGCCAGCGGCACCGAGGGCACATGGATCGCCACCGCTTATCTGGTGGCGGAAATCATCATCATTCCGCTCTCCGGCTGGCTGGAGCGCCTGTTCGGCCTCCGGACGCTGCTGCTGATCGCCGCGAGCCTGTTCACGCTCTTCTCGATCGTCTGCGGCCTGTCGACCACGCTGACGATGATGATCATCGGCCGGATCGGGCAGGGCTTCACCGGCGGCGCGCTCATTCCCACGGCCATGACCATCATCGCCACGCGCCTTCCCCGTTCACAACAGCCGATCGGCAATGCGCTCTTCGGCGCGACTGCCCTGCTCGGCCCGGTGGTCGGCCCGGTGCTGGGCGGCTGGCTGACCGAGAATCTCAGCTGGCATTATGCCTTTTTCATCAACCTGCCCGTCGGTGCGGCGCTGATCGCGCTGCTACTGCTCGCCATTCCCCATCAACCTTCGAAACTCGGGTTGATCCGCGAAGCCGATTGGCTCGGCATTTTCGGGCTGGCGCTCGGCCTTGGCGGCCTGACGGTCGTGCTGGAAGAGGGCGAGCGGGAACAGTGGTTCTCCTCTCCGACCATCATCTGGCTGACCGTTATTTCGGTGGTGGGCTTTGCCCTGCTATCGGCGGGGCAACTGTTCGCCCGCCGTCCCGTCATCAGGCTGGCATTGCTGCGCAACCGCCAGTTCGGCAGCGTCGTCGCGATGGTGACGGTGGTGGGCATGGTGATCTACGGCACCTCCTACGCCATCCCCCAGTTCCTCTCGGCGATCGCGGGCTATAATTCGCTGCAGGCGGGGCAGGTCGTCATGCTCTCCGGCATTCCGGTGATGTTGATGATGCCCGTCACACCCTGGCTGGTGCGCAATGTCGACATCCGGCTTTCCGTCGGCTTCGGTCTCACCATCCTCGCCTTGAGCGCCTGGCTGGAAACGAGCCTGACGGCCACATCCGACGGCGCCAGTTTTGTCGATTCCCAGCTTCTGCGCGGCGTCGGCACCGTATTTTGCATGATGTTCCTCAATCAGGCCGCCATCCGCTCGGTCCCGCCCGAGCAGGCGAGCGATGCCTCCGGCCTGTATAATGCCGCGCGCAATCTTGGCGGGTCATTCGCCCTTGCCGGCATCGCGGTCATCCAGGACCAGCGGCTCTGGCTGCACAGCCGCCGGATCGAGGAGAGCCTGAGCGCCAACGCCATCCCGGTCCAGGACTATATGGCGCGGCAGACACTGGCGCTGGGCGGCCAGGACAGCGCCTTTCGGTCGCTGGCAGGCACCATCCAGATCCAGGCCCTTACCATGACCTATTCCGACCTGTTCTGGATCCTCACCGCCGGGATCATCATCGTCACTCCGCTCGTGCTGTTTCTGCGGCCGCTCCCCAAGGGCGCGCCGGTGGCGAGCGGACATTGAGGTACGCCATGCGTCATTACACCGCCCTTCCCCTCGTCTTCGTCCTGCTCGCAGGCTGCACGGTCGGCCCCAACTATGCCGGGCCGCCGCCTGCGGCACCCGCAGCCATGAAGGCGACAACCTTCGTTCGGCCCGGAGACGCCCCGGTCAGCGCGACCACGCCGCCCGCCTTATGGTGGAAGGATCTGCATGACCCGGTACTGGACGACCTGATCGCGAAGGCGCTGGCCGAGAATAACGACCTGCGCGCCAGCGAGGCCCGGCTGCGTCAGGCACGGGCGGCGCTCGGCCTGGAGCGCGCCAATGGTGCGCCCAATGTCAACGCCTCCGCCGTCTACGCCCACGCCCGTATTCCGGGGCTCGACCTTGGCTCAGGCGACAGCGAGGACGGCGGATCGGAGGGGTCCGGCGGTGGCGGCTCCAGCGATCTCAACCTCTATAATCTGGGCTTCGACGCGAGCTGGGAAATCGACCTGTTCGGTGGCCAGCGCCGCGCCGTAGAGGCCGCCCGTGCCGATCTTCAGGGCGCGGAGGCGAGCCTTGCGGACGTGCAGGTCAGCCTTTCGGCAGAAGTTGCCAAAGCCTATCTCGACCTGCGCGAGCGGCAGCAGCGGATTGCGCTCAGCGCCCGCTCGGTCGCGATGCAGCAGGAGATGCTGGAGCTTACCCGCGAGCGCTATGCACGCGGCACGGCCTCGGCGCTCGAAGTCGCGCAGCTGGAAAGCGATCTGGGGAACACGAGGGCGCAATCGACGCCGCTCAATGCCGAGCGCGACGCCTATCTCAACGCGCTGGCGGTGCTGACCGGGCAGGAGCCCGGCGCCCTCGACGCCATGCTTGCCGCCGACGCGCCCATTCCGCTCCCTCCCGCCTCAGTCGCGATCGGCGATCCCGGAGCCCTCATTCAACATCGTCCCGATGTCCGGCAGGCGGAGCGCAAACTCGCTGCGCAAACGGCGAAAATCGGTCAGGCGGAGGCGGCGCGCTTCCCCAGCATCAGCTTCATGGGCCTGATCGGCATTGGCGGCACCAAGATCAGCGACCTTGGCAATCTGGACGATTTCGCTGCCATCGCCGCGCCGCAGCTCAGCTGGAATTTCCTCGACTTCGGTCGCAACTCCGCACGGATCGGGCAGGCCAATGCACTGCGAGACGAGGCGGAGGCCCGCTATCGGGGCGCCGTTCTGGCCGCACTGAAGGATGCCGAGGACAGCCTTGCCCGCTTCCGCGATCGCAGGGCGGTGGTCGCCTCGCTGGCCCGTACGCGCGACACCGCCGAGCGGGCTGAGCAGCTCACGTCGCAGCGCTATCAGGCCGGAACGACGACGCGCATTGCCCTGCTCGATGCCCAGCGCCAGCAGATCGCGGCGGAACAGCAGCTGCTGTCCGCGCGATCCGCCCTCACCGCAGACTTCGTGGCGATCCAGAAGGCGCTCGGCCTGGGTTGGGAAGAGACGCCGCGCCCCACGTCGGCGGCGGCGGCGCGCTGACCTTCCCGGCGAAAGGTTCAAGGCAAAGGTCAAGGGACATGCTGGCGAAAAGGCTGGCACCATGGTCGTGCCCTTGTTTTTAGAAGGCGCGTGAGGATCGGCGGGAATCGGGGAGCATCTCCACCTTCGCGCTTGGCACACGCAGAGTTCTTGAATGCTGGGAACTTGATGACGAGCTCGGCAGGGCGCACGGATAGGGAAATTCGTCCCGACACTGTCATGGCGACCTCTGTCGCCTCGATGATCCTCGCACGGATATTTCCAAGCCGATTCATATCGAAGGGTCACGCGCCTTCATCGGGGGGACGGTAGCAAAACTACAATATCCCGCGCTATGAAGGCTCATCTCGTTACAGGAGCCCGACACATGCCCAATCCCAGTCCCTGGCAGCATCATCGCAAGGCCGGCGTGGCCGACGACATCGATTTTGAAATCAAGGGGCAGGAACTGCAGTTCCTCGAAATCGAGCTCGATCCCGGCGAGAGCGCCGTTGCCGAGGCGGGTGCCCTGGTCTGGAAAGATGCCAGTGTCGGCATGACCACCGTGTTCGGAGACGGCAGCGGCGGCAGCGACGGCAGCTTCATGGGCAAGCTGCTGGGGGCCGGCAAAAGGCTGGTCACGGGCGAGAGCCTGTTCACGACCGTCTTCACGCATAATGGCCATGGCAAGGCGCGGGTCGCATTCGCCTCCCCCACGCCGGGCGCGATCCTGCCGATCCGGCTCGATCAATATGGCGGCCGCCTGATCTGCCAGAAGGACAGCTTCCTTGCCGCCGCAAAGGGCGTTTCCATCGGCGTTCATTTTCAGCAGCGGATCATGACCGGCCTGTTCGGCGGCGAAGGCTTCATCATGCAGAAGCTGGAAGGGGACGGCTGGGTATTCGTCCAGATGGGCGGCACGATCGTCGAGCGGGAACTGGCGCCGGGACAGCAGTTGCACGTCGATACCGGATGTGTCGCCGCTTACACGGACACGATCGATTTCGATCTGGAGCGCGCCGGCGGCGTGCGAAGCGTGCTGTTCGGCGGCGAAGGGCTGTTCTTCGCGCGGCTTACCGGCCCCGGCAAGGTGTGGATCCAGTCCCTGCCCTTCTCCCGGCTTGCCGGCCGGATGCTCGCCGCCGCCGGAAGCCGGGGCGGCCAGAACCGCGGCGAAGGCTCGGTTCTTGGCGGTCTTGGTGATTTGATTGGCGGCAATAATTAGCGTGCCGCAGGGCGTGAACGCGGACAGCCCCGGCGTTTTGGTCCGGGGCTATTCGGGGTGTA
>JARFNK010000047.1 GCA_029167225.1 Sphingobium arseniciresistens | reverse complement strand
CCATGATCCATGTCGCTCTCGGCAGCCTCATGCTCCGCAGAATTGTCCATCCATGAGCATTCTCAAACGGACTCTTATCCGGTGCTGAAGCTAATAACGGGTTTCGAGCACATAGGACGTGCATCTCATGCTGATGCTAAGCGACTAATACACTAAGCGATGGTATTGTCACTAAGCGGTTAAGCGCTATAAGTCGCTTAGCTGCTTAGTGGGAGTTCGTATGCAGGTCTGGGCCGTAATCGCGCAGAAGGGGGGGCAGTCCAAAACCACCCTCTCCACCGGCTTCGCCGTAGAGGCGGCCCAGGAAGGAGCTGCCGTCGTGATCCTTGATGCCGACGATCGGCAGGGGTCCGCGCTCTATTGGTCGGAACGACGCGACAGCGACGACGTGATGGTGAAGGACAGTAGCGTTGCCGGCCTCCCGCTCCACGTCTCGCGCGGGCGTAGCAGCGGCAAGATCGACCTCATCATTATCGACACGCCGGCGAACTCCAAGGATATTGCCATGCTCGCAGCCGAGCAGGCGGATTTCGTCATCATCCCTGTCGCCCCGCGGGGGTTAGACGTTCATTCGGTGTTACAGACCGTCAAGCAGGTGCAGCAGGCAGGCACGCCGTTCGCCGTCATACTGACGCAGGTTCCGCATCAAGGCGGGGAGGGGCAGGAGGCACATGCCGGCTTCGCAGCGAAGGGCGTGACGATGTTCAGCAGCCGCCTCCACTTCCGCAAAGATTTTTACAAGGCGACGCCACTCGGCAGGACGGCGGCCGAGACGGACCCGGACAGCAAGGCGGCGGCCGAGTTGCGCGCCGCTTATAGCGAGGCTAAGCGACTAAGCGGCTTTACGACTAAGCAAGTAAGCGAGGTTGGATGATGGCGAAGAAGATTTCCGCGCTCGCCGGCATCTTCGATGACGAACCTGAGGCACCGGCACCGGCTCCTGTTGCTGACGCAATTCCCGCGCCGCAGCCTGCTGTCCCGCGACGGTCGCGGCGCGCGACCGACACGGCGCCTCCCGCAGCACCCGCCCGGCGCAGTAGCCATCCCGGCAAGAAGCCGGTGCTGATCCACATTCCTGAGGACATGCACCGCACCCTGCGACAGCTTAGCGTTGAGGAAGGCGGCGAGCCCCTTACCGTCATCACGGAACGCCTGCTGCGCCAGTACTTGGTCAAGCGAGGCCACACGAAGTTCGCCCCGTGAGCAAGCGGCGCGATCCGAACCCTGAGTTCGACCTGTTCATTCCCGCGCTAGGCGACCTCCCGCTGAAGGATCAGCGGGAGGTGATGGAGCGGCCATTCTTCTCGCTCCAAAAGCGCAAGCGATTGAAGCCGATCGAGTACCGCAGCCCGGATGGCGAGGCATGGGTGCGTGTGCAGGCAATCCCCGATTACGGCATGGCGACAATCTGGGACGCCGATATCCTGATCTGGGCCGCATCGACGCTGAATCGCATGAAGCAGCAAGGCGTGAACGATCTGCCGCGAACGCTTACAACCACCCCTTACGACCTCCTGCGCGCAATCAAGCGCAGCACTGGCGGCCGGGACTATCAGGAGCTGCAAGCGGCGCTCCTGCGGCTTCAGACGACCTCCATCACAACATCAATCCGTGCGACGAAGCGTCGGCAGAAGGCCGGCTTCAACTGGCTCGATAGCTGGACCTTCGACACCGATGCAGAGACGGAGCAGCCGCGAGGCATGACGCTGACCCTCTCGGATTGGGTTTACGAGGGGATTGTGAACGAGAAGTCGCTGCTCACGATGCACCCTGATTACTTCCTGCTGTCAGGAGGGCTGGAGCGGGCATTGTATCGCATCGCGCGCAAACACGCTGGCACGCAGCGAGGTGGCTGGTTGTGTCGGGTGGAAGTGCTTCGCGACAAGACCGGTAGCGATGCCAAACCCAAGGAGTTCAACCGGATGCTGAAGCGGGTGATCGAGGCCGATCAGCTACCCGAGTATGGCATGGAGTTGACGGAGACGGCTGATAAGAGCCCCGCCGTGTTGTTCCGCTTGCGGGGTGAGGCTGAGGCATTAGCTGTGGCTGAGAAGAAGCGCGCGGAGGAAGAGCGGCGCGTTCGGTTCATCGCCGATCGCCAACGAGCCGATGAAGTCGATGCACGCATGGACAAGCTCGCTCGCGGACGCTGACTATCGGGGTTTCACACACCTGCGGCCCAACTATCGGGGGATCACACACCTGGCATCCGACATCGTCATGGCGTCCTTCACGGCAAAGGAGGCACTGGCTGCCGCCCGCCCTGTGGATAACTGCCGCTTCGCGTGTTTTTCAGCATCCAAATATCGGGGTTTCACACACTCCAGGCTCGGGGGATCACACACCGGACTATCGGGGTTTCACACACCGAATCACGGGGTTTCACCCACCAGCCCTTCTCTGAAAGCCGCAGAAAACCGGGTTTTTTCGCCCCGTTTTTTTGACTTAACCTTCTTAACGATTCCTATTTAACAGAATCTCTTAACTCACTAGCGCTCATGGCGGAATTGACCCTACGGGCCAATGCGCCTTGGCTGCGTGCCGGCTATCGCCGTCACAAAGGCGGCCCATCGGCCGCAGGCTTCCGGGAGGAACCAAGCGGATCGGGCGGTGTGTGCCTGTCAGCATCAGGCCCGGCGGACAGGTCAGGTCAGGCTATATCCCAAAGCTCACCATTGCACCTTGCTGGTGTGTACGATCACGCCGGATCGAGCAGGCGGACGAACTCGCGCTGATCGTAATAGCGGATTTTCTTCGCCCAGAGTGGGCGTTCGCCTTGCCGCAGCAGCAGAAGGGTGTCCGCGGGCATCCGCATGATTTCGTCCGGTGTCACCAGCCTGCGCGCAGCGACGTGGCCGCTGATGCTGGTGGAATGGTCCGGGCTGTCGAACCAGCTGGTTTTCTGTGATGTGCTGACAGTCTCATATTCGATCGTGGTGTCGAGCCGATCGGGTGGCAGGCACAGGAACACGGTGCCCGGCCGCTCCTTCAGGTCCGCGA
Organism: Sphingobium arseniciresistens; assembly: GCA_029167225.1. Lineage (GTDB taxonomy): Bacteria > Pseudomonadota > Alphaproteobacteria > Sphingomonadales > Sphingomonadaceae > Sphingobium > Sphingobium arseniciresistens. Next base: position 21,632 of record JARFNK010000047.1, on the reverse strand, counting down.
ACCGGAAGTCGGACGCCGAGGTGCTGTCCACCAGGCGCGGGCTGTCCATGAAGTGGGTATGGCGCTGCGCCGAGGAGAGCACGCCCGCGGCTTCCCGGTTCGACTTGCCGAGCTGACGGTTGGCGGCGCGCGCGATCAGGCCGCCGGCGCCGGTACTGGCCTGCATGTCGGCGAGCAACGCGGCAAAGCTGGCGGGATCGCGAGTGAGCTTGTCGCGTACCGTAGCCAGCGTGACGCGGGCAGGGGGCTCGTGGACGACGGTGTGCAGGATCACGCCGGCGATCAGCGCCTTGGCCTCCTCGTTCCAGTGCGCCTCACCCGATTGCCCCGGTGCGTCATGCACCAGCGCATCGGCGATCGTCTGCGCATCTTCCGCAAGGTCAGGGCTGGCAGGATCAAGCCACGCCAGAGGGTTGTAGCGGGCCGCAGGACGCCCGGAGACGCCGAAGGGGTCCAGACACCACACATCGCCCTTGTTGGCCCTCGTACGGGCCGTGACGCGCGCATTCTCGCCCTTAGGGTCAATGCAGACCACCGAGCGGTCTAGCGTCAGCAGGTTGGGGATGATGGTGCCGACGCCCTTGCCGCTCCGGGTCGGCGCCATCGTCAGCAGATGGGCGGGGCCGTCATAGCGCAGCAGCTTGCCGGACTCGATGGAGCGGCCGATCAGGAGGCCTTTGTTTTCCTGAAGCCGGCGCACGTCCGCCCGATCGCCGAAGCGGGCTGAGCCGAGCAGCGAGCTGCGCCGGTTCGCGGCGCGGCGATTGACGCGCCAGGCCAGGAACAGGATCGCGCCGGCCAGCAGGAACGGAATGTCGGTGGCAATCTCGCCATAGCCCAAGATGCCCTTGAGCCAGCTATGGCTGGCGAACAGCACGACCGCAGCGACAAGCACCGCGAACAGCCGGCTGATCCGCCGGCCGGGCATCAGCCGGCCCGCTCCAGCGGCGTGATCGCCAGCCCCGGATCGGCGTCGGGATGATCGTAGAGCTTCAGGATGATTTGCGTGGCTAGGGGAGGGGGCACGGCCTCGTCGCGAAGCATGTCGAACAGCGCGTCATCGTCCGGCTCCATCACCATGCCCTCAATCGCGAGATTGGCGCGAGAGTCCGCGTCATCCTCCCGCCACATCGCGGTTTCCGCCGGCGTGCCACGCACGTAATCCAGCGCACGGACCTCCGTGCGGATTGCATCAAGGTCGAGAGCGGTCATGTCGCCTCCCTTTGCGTCACCAGCGCCGCGGCATGGCGCAAGGGCTCCTCCAGCCCGTTCCAGGCTTCCCGCAGGCGCTGGAGCTTGGACAAGGCATCCAGGATCACCGCTTCCTGCCCGGCGACAGCACGCATGTTGTCGAGGCGCCCGGTATCGAGGACGAGCGCCAGGCTGCGGCCGGCAGGACGCAGGTAAATGCCCGAACCGCGCAGCGCCGGCGCGAGGACTGGCGACGCGATCGGGAGGTGGCGCGCCCACCCGTCGAGCATGGCCTTGACGCTCGGGTTCGGCGCACCGGAATCCCAACATTGATGAGAGACGCGCAGGCTTGCCGGCCGCCCTTCCTTGAGCAGGAAACCATAACCGGCGAAGCCGCTGCGTTGCGCATCGAAGTAGATCGTCCGCGACGCTTCCGGACGTGCGCCGGCACTGTTCGGATTGCGCTTCAGCACCAGGTCCGGCGCGGCTATGCGCGCCAGCCCCGCATAGCCGCTGAAGAAGTCCATCACCGCAGCGACCGGCACGGGCTCGTAGGGGCTTTCGGCACGCTCGATGGCAACGGCGATCAGCTCGCCGTCCCGCCCGGTCGCGAATGGCAGCAGGCGTTCGTAGGACACCGCAGCATCGAACCCGGAGGCGAGTTTGGAACCGGCGAGATAGATGGCGGGGGCCAGGAGCACCGTGGCGACCATCGGCACCGCTGTGCGCTGCGCATCGCGGCTGATCGCATAGCGAGCGGGCTGGTCGGGCGTGAAGCCGGCGTCGATCTTGTTCTCCACCAGCAGCATCGCGGTGCAGGCGCACCCCAGCCAGTAGCGGACGACCAGATCGGCCGTACCGGACGCGCCGACATGCCGGACCTGCCGGGCGATCGTCACCCGGTCGAAATAGGCCTCCAGCGACGCAGCGTCGAGGAGCATCGCCGCAACTTCCCCGTCCGCCATCAGCAGGCATTCAATCACGCCGTCGAGCGCGGATTCCGTGACAGCAGGCTTCATGTCGGGCGATCCGAGGGGGCAAGGGAGGCATCGCCGGCTTCTGCGTCGAAGGCGCGTTTGCCGCGTCGTTTCCAGAGCGCGAGCGTGTCGCTCGCATCGTCGTTGCGGGCGCGGCCGACCAGCTCCAGCAGCGCCCCGTAGATGGTGGCGCGATCGTCGTCGGCCAGATCGACCAGGCCGGCCTTCTGGACGAGGCCGCCCAGCTCTATCAGATGGCGGGTGCGTTCGCGCCGCTGCACGACCCAGCCCCGCGTATCAGTCCGACGCCGCGCCGCTTCCAGACGCAGGATCAGCGCCCGGTTGCGCACCTGCGCTGTCGCCGTTGCCGTCAGCAGTCCGCCCACCTTTGCGCCCGCGCCGTTGAAAGAAGGCGGCGCCCTTCGCACGCCACGCCTCCTTCGCTTCCGCGTTCTGCCCAGCGACAGCATCGAGCAGCACGCCGGCGAGCGTTTCCGCATCGAGCGCGTCGGCGCCGGTCGCGGTGACGAGTTGGCCGAGCTGTTCGACCCGCTTGGCCTTGAGCGCCTTGGCCTTGTCGCCGAGCGCCTTCAGCTCCGCATCATAGTCGCGGACTTTACGCATCCGGGTCCTCGTCGGGCTCATCGGGCGCAGCAGGAATGTCGGACCAGAAAGAGCCGGCCGCGCCGTTCACATCGACCCCAGGCGGTGCTTCCTCATCCCAAAGAACACGCCAGCCATAGACCACGCCGTCATCGCTGGCATTCTCATCGAGGTCGAAGGGATAATCATCGAGCGTTTCGATGCTGATCCCAAGCGCGTTGGCGACATACTGGTCACGCCTGCGCTCCATGGCATCCTCGTAGGCACGGCTCATCATGCTCTCCTTACGGAGAGAGTTTGCCAGAGCGGACAGGGAGCGCAAGCAGAAAGCACACCTGAGTCAATCAGGAGATGCAAAGCAGATCGTGAGTGCGCGCTTATACGTCGTTGCCGACGTGCGCTAAGAGGTGCATCATGCCGCTCGCGATGGCGATTTACCATTTCAGCGCCAAGGTCATCAGCCGTGCGAACGGCTCCAGCGCCGTTGCGTCTGCTGCCTATCGCTCGGCATCCGAGCTGCACGACGCGCGGCTTGGACGTGCTCATGACTTCTCCAATAAGGCAGGCGTCATTCACTCCGAGGTGCTGTTGCCGAAGGACGCACCGGAGCGTCTGGCGGATCGCACGACCTTGTGGAACGAGGTGGAGGCAGGCGAGAAGCGCAAGGACGCGCAACTGGCGCGCGAAGTGGAGTTCTCGATCCCGCGCGAGATGAGCGAGAAGCAGGGCGTGAGCCTCGCCCGCGATTTCGTGGAAAAGGAGTTCGTCAAGCGCGGGATGGTCGCCGACCTCAACGTGCATTGGGACAAGGCGAAGGACGGCAGCCCCAAGCCGCACGCGCATGTCATGCTGGCGATGCGCGAAGTGGGCCCAGAGGGCTTCGGCAAGAAGAACCGCGACTGGAACAGCGCCGAACTTTTGAAGGGCTGGCGCGAGGCATGGGCGGCGCACGTCAACGAGCGCATGGCGGAGCTGGGGCTGGAGGGGCGGATCGACCATCGCTCCTATAAAGACCAGGGCATCGCGCTGGAGCCGCAGCATAAGATCGGACCGGCAGGGATGCGCCGGCTCGACCGCGGCGAGGACGCCGAGCGGGCCGACGATCACCGGCGCATTGCGCGGGAGAACGGCGAGAAGATCGTAGGTGATCCGCGTGTCGCGCTCGACGGCATCACCCGGCAACAGGCGACCTTCACGACCCGCGACCTTGCCGAGTTCGCCTTCCGCCATTCGGACGGCAAGGATCAGTTCGATCAGGTGATGGCGGCAGTGCGCGCCAGTCCCGAGCTGGTGGCATTGGGCAAGGACGGACGCGACCAGGAGCGGTTCACGTCCCGCGAGATGATCGCGACCGAGGCGCGTCTGGAGAAGGCCGGCGACGAGCTGGCTCGACGCGATGGGCATGGCGTTTCCGACCGTCATCGCACGGCTGCGCTGGAAGCCGCGGAAGGGCACGGGCTGGTGCTGTCGGGCGAGCAACGCGACGCCTTCGATCATATCACCGAAGGCCGCGGGCTGGCGTCGGTCATCGGCTATGCCGGCACCGGCAAGTCGGCGATGCTGGGGGTCGCGCGGGAGGCATGGGAGCGCGAGGGCTATCAGGTGCGCGGGGCGGCGCTGTCCGGGATCGCCGCCGAGAATCTGGAGGGCGGATCGGGCATCCGGTCCCGCACCATCGCCAGCCTTGAACATGGCTGGGCGCAGGGGCGTGACCAGCTCACCCGCAATGACGTGCTGGTGCTGGACGAAGCGGGCATGATCGGCACACGCCAGATGGAGCGGGTGCTGTCCCATGCCCGGGACGCCGGCGCCAAGGTGGTGCTGGTGGGCGACCCCGAGCAGTTGCAGGCGATCGAAGCCGGCGCGGCGTTCCGGTCGACCGCCGAGCGCCACGGCGCGGCCGAGATCACCGAGGTTCGCCGGCAGCGCGAGGACTGGCAGAAGGACGCGACGCGCGCGCTGGCGACCGGCCGCACGGCCGAGGCGATCCACGCCTATGCCGACTACGGTATGGTCCACGCGGCAGACACGCGCGAGGCTGCGCGCGCCGAGCTGGTGGAGGGTTGGGATCGTCAGCGTCAGGCCGATCCGGACCAGACCCGCATCATCCTCACCCACACCAATGCCGAGGTGGGCGAGCTGAACCAGGAGGCGCGCGAACGGGTGCGCGCATCCGGCGGGCTGGGTGAAGATGTAAGTGTCACCGTCGATCGGGGCCGGCGCGACTTCGCGACCGGCGACCGGATCATGTTCCTGCGCAACGAGCGCTCACTGGGCGTTAAGAACGGCACGCTGGGCACGCTGGAGCGTGTCGAGGGCGGGCACATGGCGGTGCGGCTCGATGGGGGCGGACGCGCCGCGTTCGACCTCAAGGACTATGCCGCGGTCGATCACGGCTATGCGGCGACCTTCCACAAGTCGCAGGGCGTGACCGTCGATCGCGCGCATCTTCTCGCTACTCCCGGCATGGACCGGCACAGCGCCTATGTGGGCATGTCGCGGCACCGGGACGGGGTACAGCTCCACTATGGGCGTGACGACTTCGCCGACCAGCGCCAGCTCGCCCGCGTGCTGTCGCGTGACCGCGCCAAGGACATGGCTAGCGACTATGCCGTGCCGTCCGATGAGGACCGGGCGCGCAGCTTCGCCGAGCGGCGGGAGATACGCTGGCCCGAGCGAGCGCGGGAAATCGTTCACCAGGTCCGCGACAAGGCCAAGGACATGTTCGCGGGCTTCCGGCCGAAGCCTACCGCCACGCCCGAGAAGGCAGCGACGCCGGATCGCACCGGGGCGGCGATTGGCAAGCCGGACCAGGCCAGGGCGATCGAACGCTATGCGCGGGCGTCTGCCGGCATAGGCCGGATGCGCGCGCAGGAGCTGCCGGTGCTGCCGCATCAGAAGAGCGCGTTGCGCCGCGCCGGCGAGGCGCTGGACCAGGTGCGGCCGGATGCCGCGCGCGATCTCGCTTCCGCGTTCCGCCGCGATCCCGGGCTGATCGGGCAGGCGGCCGAGGGCAAGACTGGCGGTGCCGCGCGCGCGATGGCTGAGGAGCGCCGGGTGCGGCTCGACCCCGAAGCGCGCGCCGACCGGTTCGTGGAGAGCTGGCGGGGTCTGGCGCGCGAGCGAGCGGGCGGCGACCAAGCCCGGTCCGACAAGGCCGTTACGCGCATGGGTGCGATGGCCGAGGGGCTGCGCCGCGACCCCGAGCTGGCCAAGGCGTTGGAGCGTCGTGCGCCCGAGCTGGAGCTGAAACTGGAGCGCGGCCGGAGCATCGAAAAATCGCTGGAGCAGTCGATCGGGATCGGCCGCGAGCGCGACAGGGGCATGAGCCTATAAGGGGAAAACGTAGTGGCGGATGACGAAGGGCCGAATGAAGCTGCGCAGGCGTTCGAGGAACTGCGCGCCGAGGTGACGCTGATGCGCCGTGCCGTCGAGCGGCTGACGGCCGAGCGCATGGAGGTGCCGGAACCGCCTGACTATTCCGAGACGCTGGGCGTCATCGCCAACAACATTACCGCGACCGCGCAGCGGGTCGATATGCTGGTGAAGAGCCCGATGCTGGCGATGACGCCCGAGCAACTGGCGGGGCGGATTACCGCGGCGGCGAGCACGGTGCGCCAGGAAGAGCGGCAGACGATCGCCACGGCGCGCACCCGCCTGGAGGACGTAACCCGCCAGCTTCACGGCTATGTCGTATCGGCGCGGCGTGGCGACGAGCAGAACCGTTGGCTGATGTGGATCGCGATCGGCGGTATCGCCACCGGCATGATTCTGTGGGCGGTGTTTGCCGGCATCGTCGCGCGCGCCGTGCCGGCAACCTGGCAATGGCCGGAGAAGATGGCGGCGCGCTCGCTCGACCTGCCGATGTGGGAAGGCGGCCAGCACCTCATGCGCGCCAGCGCGCCCGAGGCGTTCGCCAACATCGCGGCAGGGGATCGGATCGTCACCGCTAACCGGCAGGCGCTGGAGGCGTGCCGGAAGCGCGCAAACAAGGCACGGGAAGGGGTACGGTGCACGATCAACGTGGAAGCGGAAAAGGGTGCCCGATGAGCGACGATGCCGAACTGACGACAATCATGGGCCGCCTCCGGAGCGGCCATGACATGCTGCCTTTCCTCGCCGGCCTGCATTCCGCTGGCCAGATGCAGCTCCAGCCAATGCCGCGGACATGCAGGCGTTGCTGGAGGCCACTCCGGATTATCGCTCGCCCGATCCGGGTGAAGGGCCGGTCTGGTTGCAGATCGCGAGTTCCGACGATGCAGCCGAGCTGGTGGTGTACCGGACGCGTGGGACCGGCACCCTGTATGTTGTTGCCCCGGACCGGCAACCTGGCTGACACACCGGGAAAGGCGTCCCTTTCCCGGCATGCTTTAACGGTTACTTCGCGCCGCTAGGAACCCGGTTAAGTCCCCACTTCAGAAAAACCAGAAACGCGCTGCCAAGAAGCCACTTGTAGAAAAAGCTACCAACAACAATTGTAACGGGAATAAGAACAGACATTAAAGCACCTCTTGATAAACATAAGCAAAATCCTTTGCTTGTTTGGCCAAATGTAGTATTGGCGTTAGCCTTTACTGCCTGTGCATAATACAGGCGGGGCAGGAGTGGCGTCTATATGTTTTTTCGCGATGCTCCCGCACCAGCGCTAACCGGCGGAGGAATTGCAGTCCGCTGACCTGATGTGCCGCGCCCAAGCCGTGCGAGTTGACGAGCTGAAGCCCGGACCGGACGATTGCAGGCGCGAACAGGAGGAATGATGGCGGACCAGAATGCCGTGCGGCTGGCGTTGCGTGACGAGGAAGAGTTCACGTCGATCGACATGGTGCTGACGGCAGTCGGCGGGATCGAGCTTTCAGGCCAGGACACGGGGCCAACTGTCAGGCAAACATGGGGGGATGCTGATTTCGAGTATGGCGTCCGGATCGCGCTGGAAGACGTGCCGCGGCTCGCGTTTGCGCTGGTTGCCGAGCACTACCGGGGCGAGCTTGGCGCAGTTCAAAAGATCAGTGAGCTGGCCGAGCGCCACGGCATCAGCGCCGAAACGTGGAGCTTCTAACCAAATGACGATCATCCGCATCCTTCACCGCGAGGCTGGCAAGGTGTCCGACTACGGGCACGACTACGGCCCCGAGGACTTTGCTGGGCAGGTGCCGGCGATCGGCGACATGATCCTCGACCCCGGCGTGCCGGTTGGGCAGGACCGGCATGATCCCCGGAACCGGGAAATCTGGACCGTGGTCGGCCGCGTGTTCAACCCGCGGGACAACAAGGATTATGTGTCGCTGATCGTGGAGAGCCGCAACGGCACACTGGCTGACGAGGCGTTCGCCTAGCGCCGCCATCACTGCTGGCAGGAAGCCGGTCAGCGAAACTACGCCGCCAAGGCCTTCCGGCTCGGAACAGGATTATAGGCACGCCGTCGCGTGCTGCCTTTCCGAGGACCAGCATCATGATTGATTTGAACGACCCTCAGGCCGTTAAGGAAGCGTCGCGTCTAAACCGCCGGCTACGCTTGCGTCGGCTGAAGCCGGCCGCTGCATGTTCAGGGTCACCAGCTCAGGGGCTGAAAGCAGAAAATCACACTTAGTGCTCTTTTTGTTCTTGCCTACGGGGAATCATAGCGCCACTGTGGCACAAATCTTCCCAGAGGTGTCCTTTGCGTTCAGCCGTGTCCGAGTTCTCCCGCCTTCGCACCAGCGCCGGTATCAGCGTCGATGCATTCGCGGCTACGTCGGGCTTTTCGCGTCGGACGGTCTATCGCTGGGAGCGGGGCGACGTTCCCCCTCGCCGGGCGGCGCTGAAACTGCTCGACGGCATAATCCGCGACAGCAGGACGGCAAAGCCGCATGGCAAGGCCTTCCGCTTCATCGACCTGTTCGCCGGCATCGGGGGGCTGCGCCGCGGCTTCGATGAGTGGGGCGAATGCGTCTTCACCAGCGAGTGGGATCGCTATTCGCAGAAGACCTATCTCGCCAATTACGACTGCGAGCATGAGGTTGCCGGCGACATAACCCAGGTTCCGGTGGAGAGCATTCCCGAACATGACCTGTTGCTGGCCGGCTTCCCCTGCCAGCCCTTTTCGATCGCCGGCGTGTCAAAGAAGAATGCGCTGAACCGGCCGCATGGCTTCGCCGATGAGACGCAGGGTACGCTGTTCTTCAACGTGGCCAAGATCATCCAGCATCACCGGCCGCGGGCGTTCCTGCTGGAGAACGTCAAGAATCTGGTCAATCACGACCGGGGGCGGACGTTCGAGGTGATCCATCGCACCCTGACGGAGGAGCTGGGCTATCAGGTCCACTGGAAGGTCATTAACTCCAAGAGCTTTGTGCCCCAGCAGCGCGAGCGTATCTTCATCGTCGGTTTCCGCGAGAAGAACGATTTCACGTTCGCTGACCTTGTGCTGCCTGACCCGCTCAATGGTCCGAAGCTGCGCACCATCCTTCATCCCGAGGATGGCACCGAGGAGATCGATCTGCCCTATACGAGAGGCAACATCGGCTCCGTTTCGGACAAATACACGCTCACCGATCACTTGTGGCGCTACCTCCAGAACTACGCGGACAAGCACAAGGCCGCGGGCAATGGCTTTGGCTTCGGGCTGGTTGGACCCGGTGATGTCGCCCGCACCCTGTCGGCGCGGTACTACAAGGACGGATCGGAAATCCTTGTCGAGCAAAAGGGAAAGAACCCGCGTCGCCTGACACCGCGCGAGTGTGCCCGGCTGATGGGGTTCGATGAGCCGGGTGGCCGCGACTTCATCATTCCTGTCTCCGACACCCAGGCCTATCGCCAGTTCGGCAACGCCGTCGTCGTGCCGGTGGTAAAGGCCGTCGCCGAGCACATGCTGCCGTGGCTGGTCGATCGCGCGGAGCTTGAGCCTGAACGGCTACAGCGGAAGCTGGCGCTTGCCGGGTGATGTAGTCGATGCGGCGACCCGCAGCCGCATGATGGCCGGAATCAAGGGGAAGAACACCAAGCCCGAACTGGTAGTGCGGCGTGGGCTTCACGCCGCCGGTTTCCGATTCAGGCTCCACGATCGTGCCTTGCCCGGCCAGCCTGATATGGTCCTGTCGCGCTGGCGGGCAGTTATCTTCATTCACGGTTGTTTCTGGCACGCCCATGATTGCCCGCTGTTTCGCTGGCCAGGTACCCGCCAGGATTTCTGGCGACAGAAGATTGGTCGCAACAAGGAGCGCGATGCCGAGGTGGAAGCTGCGCTTGACCGTGCCGGATGGCGCGTGCTGAAAATCTGGGAATGCTCGATGAAAGGCCCCGGCCGGATCGGGGCCGACGCTGTTGTGTCGCTTGCGGCCGAGTGGCTTCGATCCGATTCCCGGGACGGTGAAATCAGGGGGACAGATCGTGCCGGTGGGTGATCTTGTTGAGTGGCTGGACGAATATGGCGGACCAGACTTCGTCTGGTACGTGAAGCGCCTGTCGGCCAACGATACACTCGCGAACGAGGCCCACCAGGCCGGCCCCTATATCCCGCGCGAGGTGCTGTTCGGCTTTCTCCCCACACTCAATCAGCCGGCGGTGAAGAACCCCGACGTGTGGTTCGACCTCTATGTGGATTCCCACCCTGACCATCAGCAGGTCCGGGCCGTCTGGTACAACAACAAGCTGCACGGCAATCCAAAGGGTGGCCGTAATGAGACGCGGCTGACCAACTTCGGCGGGCAAGCTTCCGCGTTGCTCGACCCCGAAAGCACCGGTGCCCTGACCATCTTCGCGTTCCGCAAGGTCGAAGCGCCCGAGGTGCCGGACTGCCACGTCTGGGTCTGTCGGCATGAGACGGAAGAGGATCTGGTCGAAGATCGCGTCGGGCCGGTCGAGCCAGGCAAGTGGCTGCTGTGGCCACCAGCGCAGGGCGGACTGCTCGGTCTGTTGCAGGCGCCGCCAGTGCGGGCGAGCTGCTGGCTGGACGACGCTGAAATCCCCGCGGCGTGGCGCGCCAAATTTCCATCCGGCGTCGATATTATCAGCAAGGCCGTCGAGCTCCGGGCCGACGCTGGCCTTGATCCCGACAAGCGGCTGATGCGTCGTCGGGAATGCGAGTTCGAAATTTTCCGCAGCGTGGAGCAGGCGATCGAACTGCCATTCATCCAGGCCGGTTTCGCGACGGTGGACGACTTCATAGCCCGCGCCCAGACCATCCTTCAGCGCCGCAAAGCCAGGTCCGGCCGATCGCTGGAGCTGCATACCCGCGCGATCTTCATGGAGGAGCGACTGGTTGAGGGCACGCACTTTGCCCACCAGCCAGAGTCCGAACCTGGCAAGCGGCCTGATTTCCTGTTTCCGTCAGTAGCGGCGTACCGTGATGCCAGCTTTCCGGCCGACCGGCTCCGGATGCTGGCGGTCAAGACGACGTGCAAGGATCGCTGGCGGCAAATCCTCAACGAGGCCGATCGCATTCCCGCCAAGCACCTGCTGACCTTGCAAGAGGGCGTGTCGGAGCCGCAGTTCCGCGAGATGACCAATGCGGGCGTGCAGCTTGTGGTGCCGGCAGGTATCGCCGACACTTTCCCCAAGGACGTGAGGCCTCACCTTCAAACGCTGGAGAGCTTCATAGGCGACGTACGATTGCTGCCGATCGGAAGCTGAGCATCGCACGCCCGCTTAAGTAATAGGACTACTGCTCCAGAGCTGCAACAATCTCAGGACGCAACTTCCATCGCCACTCTGCCAATCCGATCGCCTTTATATCAGCGCGTGTGTCGCCATCAGCTCCGGTTGCGAGAGTCGATGTCCATGTCGTCACACCCTCGTGTTGAGGAGGATGCCACTCCAGTTCCTCTGCCAGCTTGCGCCCGAGAGTGCCGTACTGGCTGTTGGCCGAGACATAGCTGTCATAGCCGCCAGCTGCCGCAAGCTCGGTCGCGGACATGATGTTGTCGTCCGCTGCGAGATGGGCATTGAGCATGGCTTGTTGTCCATCCGTCATGCGAATGGACGCCAAGGCCGCTCGAACCTCGGCAGCAGTCGGGTAGCCATCGGCACGTAAGCGTGGCCGGCAGACCGCCTTGTTATTGAGTGCGGCTCTTCTGGTAGGCGAGTTTGCCGGCGTGGCGATGGCGGCGACGGCGCGGGGGGTGAAGCGTTCGTCGATGTCGTCGGCGTTGTAGGGGCCGCCATACCATTCGCGTAAGCGGTCGTGTTCCTCGTGGCCGGGGTCGGCCATGGCATCGAGGAACATCTCGAACCCGGGCAAGCCGCCGAGGCCCGCACATGGCAGGCGTCACTGTGCGGCAAATCGAGCGCAAAGAAGTAGGCTTTTTGCTCCACCCCGCCGATCTCCACCAGAGCTTCCCCGAAATCGGCCTGTGCATCTCCCGCCGGGTGCGCCAGCGGCACGAACATCTCCCGGCTGCGCTGCTCGCGCTCCCGGATGTAATCCTTTGATCGTATAGCCGCCGGTGAAACCATGCTCGGTGCGCAAACGGTCGAATACCCGCTTCGCCGTATGGCGCTGCTTGCGCGGGACACCGCGATCCCCCTCAAGCCATCCATCGATGATCCCCCAAACCCGTCCAGCTTCGGGCGCTGCGGTGCAGACTGACGCCGGTAACCCGGCGGCGATGAAAACGACAGCATCTTGCGCACCGTATCGCGCGACACATTGAAACGCTTCGCCGCCGCCCGCTGGCTCATGCCATCCGCGCAAGCCAAACGGACCTGAAGATAAAGTTCCACGCTGTAGATCCCCACACCTCCCTGACTTGGCAGAAAGGCTTCAAGGTGGACGACTTTTACGCCGCCCGCAGCAGGACTATCCCGCCGCTAGCGTGGCCGAATATTGCTCCGCCGCTCTCACTCGAATGCGCCGCCTGCATAGACGGCCGTCTCGACCTGGGCGTCCGAGAGGACGCGATCGTCGAGCAGGCGCGGTGGCAGCACCGGGGTGCAGGCGGGTTTTGGCGCGGCTATCGACCCCATCGCGATCGATTCGACCAGAGCGGTCGGATGCCCCTGCGCCGCCGCAAGCGCGATACGGCTCGGGCGATAGGGGAGATATAGACCGGCTGGGACGCCCACCGGTGCGGACTCGTCAAGGATCTCGAAGGCGACCGGCTCGGCCGATGCTGTGACGCCGATAGCGCGCGCCGCCATGGGGCGGACCGGAGTGCGTCGGCTATTGCCGAGGAGAGACGAGGCACGCGGCGCGCTTCGTACGAGGCGGGACGCCGGTACGAGCGGCGCTGCGGCAGGAACGTCCATTGCATCACAGGCGGCCAGCGCCAGTTCGAGTGATGGGCACGTCGTCGTGCGCGTAGGCGTAGCGAAGTCGCCCCTGCGCAGGAGCATCACTTGGACGGGCTGCGATGTGCCGTGACGGGCGTAGGCATTGGCGGGGAGTTCGATCTGCGCGACGAGGCCGGCACCGGCAGTCGCCAGCTTCCAGTCTGCCGATCCGGTATCGACGCGGGTGGGCAGGATCGCGACGCAGCGGCCGCCGTGCCGCAGGCGCGTTAGCGCCGCGCGCAGGTGACGAAGGCCCGCGATACGGTCATGGCCGCGGCCTTCGCTGCGCGAGAAAGGCGGATTGATCAGCACCACGTCGGGCACAAGGTTCACCGGAAGAAGATCGTCGATGAGTTCAGCGTCATGGCCGAAGATCCGCGCGTCGGGATAGGCCGCGGCCAGCATCGCGCGGCGCCAGGGGGCAATCTCGTTGAGCACGAGCGTCGCTCCCGCCCGCTGGGCGAAAACCGCGAGCAGGCCGGTTCCCGCCGATGGCTCGAGTACGATCTCGCCGGCACAGATGTTGGCAACCCGCGCCACGGCTCCTGGGTTATCGAACAACGTGCGCTGAATGACCGCTTCGATAACGCGCAGCTGGCTATCGACCGCTCGGGAATTGGCCGGCGAGCGCCTGTCAGCATGACCGGCGATATGCCGCCGCTCGGGCCGACTACCGGATCGTTCGCCCGACATCGTATCGCGGTCATTCGACGCGTCGCGCGCGATCATCGGCGCAATGGTGTTCCTGCTGCCGTCTTGGCGAACCGGACCATCAAGGAAGGCGACCGTCAAACGTTTTCACTACGAGAGCCACGACCAGCTAAGGACGCACCTCGACGACTTCATGGCCGCCTACAATTTCGCTCGCCGGCTCAAGACACTCAGCGGCCTCACCCTCTACGAATACATCGCCAAGATCTGGACGTCTGAGCCAGACCGGTTCATCGTCGACCCGATCCACCAGATGCCGGGACTAAACACCTAGACAAGATTTTTGCGCGGTCTGAGGTTGACTCGAACGAGCAGATGCGAAAAAACGGACGTGTCCAGTTTTATAAAACGGAAGACGATAATGGCAGCCGTATCGCAACTTTCACCCGCGCCGGGGGCTCTAGATCAACGTCTTGAAGCTATGGAAGGCTCACTTCGAGACGGGCTCGTCCCGCTCTGGATCTTCAACGACAGCGAGCTGCATGACGCTGAGCTCGATCGTATATACGGTCGCAACTGGGTTTTCATGGCCCATGAAACTGAGATACCCGAGCGTGGCGATTATGTCTTACGTCCGATCGGAAAGGATCGCTTCATCGTCGTTCGCGGCGATGATGGGCAGGTTCGCGTGCTGTTCGACTCATGCCGACACCATGGTGCGAGCGTGTGCAGCGCTGAGAAGGGTTCTGCTAAGCTCTTCATCTGCCCGTTCCATGGGTGGAGTTTCAAGAATAACGGCGAAATACAAGGTATTCCCAACAAGGCCGCAGCATATCGCGGCCTTGATAAGGCGGCGTGGAATTTGCTTTCAGTCCCTCGTGTCGAAAATTATCTCGGGCTAATCTTCGTCAATCTCGATCCGGAGGCAAAACCCTTTCTAGATCATCTCGGTGAGTTCAAATGGTACCTCGATTTGCACCTTGGCCTTACCCGCCAGGGGATGGAGGTAATTGGTGAACCACACCGCTGGATTCTCGACAGCGACTGGAAAACTGGTTCTGACAATTTTTCTGGCGACAGCTACCACACACAGTCGTTGCACCGTTCCGTGGTCCAACTCGGACTTTCGTCACCTGGTGTCGCCGGATCTTCAGGCGGCGAGAATGATGTCCATGTGACCGAGTGCGGCGGTCATTCGACCAGCATTCGCCGGCTGGGAGAAAGCGCGCGCTTTTTTTGGGGATATCCCGACGATCTCATCAACCAATTCACGATGATAGATCTGGACGAGCAACAGCGCGATCTAGCTGCGCGATCTGTTGTGCACACGGGCACGATTTTCCCCAATCTTTCGCTGATTCACCTAGCCCTGACCGACGTTCCGGGGCGGGACCAGTGCTCATGGCTGAGCTTCCGCCAGTGGAACCCGATCGCGCCGGGGAAAATCGAGGTTCGCAGCTGGATCTTGGTTCCGAAGGAAGCGAGTGAGGAATATAAGCGCCGCACCTACAAGGTAGCGACGGCCAACTTCAGCGTTTCCGGGAATTTCGAGCAAGACGACTCTGTGCCTTGGGCTGGCATCGCTCGGGCGTCGTCAGGACGATTCGCCAAAAACAGCAATATGCTGCTGAACTTTCAGATGGGCATGGATGGCATGAGCGAAACTCGTCCGCTCGCTGACTGGCCAGGTCCCGGCATGGTTTACGACAGTAATCTGGAAGAAGGCGTGATGCGCACCTTCTATAATCATTGGTACCGCGAAATTCGACGCCCGCTTGATGGCGGCGTGGCATGAGTGAGCCTCTCGTTTACGAGCGTACGACTGTAGAGCCGTACGTTATCGCACCTCGTGCAGCTGATCCTCTTCGCTTGGAGGTCGAGCAATTTCTGTTCTTTGAGGCGGAGTTGCTGGACAATTTCAAGCTATTGGAATGGACGAGGCTGTTAGCGCCCGAAATCCAGTATCGAATGCCTATCCGCTCTACGGTCGATAGCGTTGAAGTCGGAGATGGCTTCAGCGCCCGCGCTTTTCATATGGAGGAAGATTACGGCTCTCTGCTGGTAAGAATGGAGCGCCTGGTCAGCGGTGGTGCTTGGTCCGAGAAGCCGCCGTCACGAACTCGGCGCCACGTGTCCAACCTGCGCGTCGCGGCGACGGACACCGACCGGATCACCGTCAAGAGCAACCTTTTGTTCTTCTGGGCGCGGGAGCAGCATCAGACGGTACTCTCCGCCGAGCGGCACGACAGATTGCGCCGTGTCGACGGGCTTCTCTACCTGTCCGAGCGGACCGTCTATCTCGATCATACCGTCTTCCCGCTTCCAAGCCTCACGATTGCGCTGTGATGGACATGCTCGCGAGCAAGACCGTTCTCCTCACGGGCGGCGGTTCAGGGCTGGGACGTGCTATCGTCGATCGCTTCCTCCGCGAAGGCGCGAGTGTCACCGTGCTGGAGAAATCTAGTCTTCACGCCGACCGGCTTCGTGCGGACTATCCGGATAAGTCGATCGAGGTGGTGGTGGGGGATGCCAGTTCCGCCGATGACAATTGCCTAGCGGTAGAACGCGCCTGCAGCCGCTTCGGTGGGCTCGATGTCTTCGTCGGCAACGCAGGCCTTTACGACAATCGCGCCAGGTTGGAAGACGTTGCGCCGGCGCAACTCGAGGCAGCGTTCAGCGAGCTCTTCCGGGTCAACGTGCAAGGCTATCTCCTGGGCGCGCGCGCGTCTCTCGACGCTTTGCGCGCCCGGCGCGGATCGATGATCTTCACCGCCTCCGTATCCAGCACCACGGCCGGATATGGTGGGATCCTCTATGTCACGAGCAAGCACGCCATTGCGGGGCTCGTTCGCCAGCTCGCCTGGGAGCTGGCGCCGTTGGTGCGCGTCAACGCCGTGGCTCCGGGTTATGTGCCCACGACACTGCGCGGACTGGAGAGCTTGCATCAGGAGCGCGCGACCACTGGCCCGAGTCCCGATCGGCTGCCGCTCGGTGAAATCGCAAGCGCAGAAGATCACACTGATTTCTACGTCCTGCTTGCCTCCGATGCTGGACGTCTTGCCACAGGATCTATCTTGGCCGTGGACGGCGGGCTTTCCGTCGTAGGACCTGCCTTCAATGGTTGGAGCAAATCATGAAGATCGACGCGCAGACCCGGAGCGATATTGAGGCCCTTGTCTATGAGCATGCGTGGCGCCTCGACTTTCACCAATCGGCCACGCTCGGCGAGCTCTACCTCGAAGCAGGACGTCTTCATGGTATCGGTCCGGACCGCCAGGGCCGTGCCTCGATCGACGCCTACGGGTCGGTCAGGGCCGAGCAGCGGCAGACCGTAGCGCGCCATGTGTGCACCAATCTGCGGCTGACGCCCCTCGAGAACGGCCGTATCGCGGGCCAGCTGATAATCACTTTGTTTCGCCACAAGGGTGAGGGCTTCGGACCCGCTGATCCGGTCGCCGTTGCCGACGCCCACGATGTCTATGCGCGCGATGATGACGGTTCTTGGAAGCTCGCCGAGCGCCGCTTGTCGCTCGCCTTCGAGTCGGAGGCCCACAAACTGTGATGGACAAGATTGTGACCTCCAGGGTGACGTCCCTGTATCGCTTAGCGCTCCAGGTTCCGAATCTCGAAGAAGTAAAAGCCTTTTACGCAAATGTCTGGAAGCTGCGTCCGACATCTGCGGGAGCCGGCGTAGCGTCGTTCCGATCGGCAGCGGTCGATCACGACGACCTATTCCTCTCGGAAGGAGAACGGTCGGTCGATCACATCGCCTTCGAGGTGGCCTCCCATGCCGATCTCGCGACGCTGACCGATCGTCTGGAACGAGCGGGCTTCCCTTCTCTACCCAAACCAAGCCGACTGCTCGATGACGGGCATGCTACTGCCTCGTTCACCGACCCGGACGGGCGAAAGGTAGAACTCGTGGTCGCTGACGGCGACCACTGCCCGCTGGAGGTTAGCGACGATCCGCTTGCGCCGCTTCGAATTGGGCATGTCGTATTCTGGACCAAGGATCAGCAAGAGACCGAGAATTTCTATCGCCTTCTTGGTTTTCAGATCACCGACCGAACCCACATCGGCATGTCTTTCCTACGCTGCAATGCAGACCACCATACGTTGGCGCTCGTCAAAAGTGAGAGCGGCAAGACTGGATTGCAGCATATCGCCTTCGATGTACGATCGATAGACAATGTTATGAAGAACTTTTCCAGACTACGCGCTCTCGATGTCGAATGCGTGTGGGGCGTCGGCCGCCACGGCCCCGGCAACAACGTCTTCAGCTATTATTCGGATCCAGCCGGAAATTTTATAGAATATTATGGCGAGATGGATCTGTATTCGTTCGACGATGTTGAGGAACCCCGCATCTGGGGTCCCGAACATAAGGGTGACGTTTGGGGCGTCGCGGGCATCCCGCCCCAGGCCTTTCGCGAATAGATCACCAGATCTCGGATTTAGAGAGAGGAACGGAGCCATGCTCACTGCCCAAGATATTCGTGGAATGTATGCGATCATCGCGACGCCCGCCAAGAAGGGCGCCGAACGCCTCGATGCGGTCGATACCGTTGACACTCTAGCGACCGCATCGCTGATTCAGAAGCTGATCAGAGATGGCGCAACTGGCTTGATTGTTCTTGGAACGACCGGCGAGTGTGCCACACTCGACGATGGCGACTACGAGACATTTGTTTCCTGTGTCATCGAGACCGTCGGCCGGCGCGTTCCCGTTTTTGCAGGCGCAACCGCCATGGGCGGTCACACGATCGCGCGACGACTGCGCTTTCTACGCGACCTCAAGGTTGAGGGAACCCTTCTCGGCTTGCCGATGTGGCAACCGTTGACAACGCCCATGGCGGTGAACTTTTTCCGGGATGTCGCTGAACTTCAGCCGCAGCTCGCAGTGATGATCTATGCGAACGCGCGGGCCTTCCGCTACACCTTTCCGCTCGAGTTCTGGGAGCAGGTGTCGAAGGCGGCGCCGAATGTCGTTGCCGCGAAGGTGTCTCGCGCCCCGGAACTCGAGCGGATGATCGCCGCCACTGAGGGCCACATCAACTTCATTCCAAGTGAAATGGTCGCGCACGAGTTCTTCCGGCGATCCCCCGATACCACCATCGCTTGCTGGGCGACGGCGTCGGGTATGAACCCCGCGCCGGCCGTTGCCCTGATGAATGCCATCGGCCAGCGCGACCAGGCTGCAATCGATCGTATCGTACGGGCTATAGGATGGGCAAATGAACCCATCCTGCCTTTGGTGTCGAACGCCGAATTATTCGCAAGCTACAATATACAGATGGAAAAGACGCGGATCAACGCGGCTGGATACAGTGAATGCGGACCCATTCGCCCGCCCTATCTGGATTTCCCGGAGGAGCATGCTGAAGCCGCGCGTCAATGCGGCAGGCGCTGGGCGCAGATCTGTGAATTTTACGATGGGAAGCTCGGCTTTTCCGCAGAGCCTTGGGCTACGGCTTCGATCTCTGCCGAGACTGCGAGCGCGTAATTGGACGAATATCAGGCGAAGGCATCTCGGCCCCGCCATCTAGACATACCGAATAGGATTACCTCATGAATCGAGCGACGAATGCGTCACGTATGCTTATCGGCGGGAAGTTGGTCGAGAGCCTGAGCGGCGACTGGCTGGAATCGATCGATCCCAGCACGGAAGAGGTTATCGGCCATGCGCCCGCCGGCAATGAGGCCGATGTCGATCAGGCCGTTGAAGCCGCCGAGGCGGCCTGGCCCGCATGGCATGGGATTGGCGTTGCCGCACGCGCCGAAGCTATGCGGGCGATGGGCCGACGCATGCTCGAGCGCGCCGATGAAATTCTCGAGGTCGAGGTTCGGGATACCGGTAACACGATCACGCCGATGCGAGGTGACGTCCGCTCCGGCGTGGAGGGTCTAAATTACTACGCGGGTCTCGCCTATGAGCTCAAGGGTGAGACGATCCCGTCAACCCCGGGCGGCCTTCATATGACTCTTCGCGAACCTTACGGCATCGTAGCGCGGATCGCACCGTTCAATCACCCCATCATGTTTGCCACAGCGCGAACCGCAGCGGCACTGATCGCCGGCAATGCCGTGATCGTCAAACCACCGGAAACTAGCCCGCTTTCCGCCCTGATCTTGGCTGAGATCGCTGCTGAGACGATGCCGCCCGGGGTATTTAACATCGTCACGGGAACGGGCGCCGGCGCGGGCGCGCCGATCGCTCGCCATCCTGCGATCAAGCGGATCGCCTTCATCGGATCGGTGCCGACCGGCATGGCTATTCAGCGGGCGGCGGCGGAAGTGGCGGTCAAACATGTCACGCTTGAGCTTGGCGGCAAGAACCCGATGATTGTGTTTCCTGATGCGGATATCGAGGAAACGGTCAGCGCAGCCATCGCGGGTATGAATTTTGCCTGGCAGGGCCAATCCTGCGGCTCGACGAGCCGCTTGCTCCTTCACGAATCCATCTACGATCGCGTGGTCGAAGCTCTTGTCGAGCGGGTTAGGTCTATCCGTGTCGGGAATCCACTGGATCCGGAAAGCCAGATGGGTCCGATCAATTCACGTGGACAATACGAGAAGGTTCTGAATTACGTCGAAATTGCGAAGGGCGACGGAGCACGTCTTGCTGTGGGTGGTGCGCGACCCGCAGGCGACTATTTCAAACGGGGTTTCTGGATCGAGCCGACTTTGTTCGTGGATGTAGAGCAGAGTATGCGAATTGCTCAGGAGGAAGTATTCGGCCCCATTCTCTCAGTGCTTAAATGGAGAACGGTAGACGAAGCCGTGGCGATCTCCAACGCGACGGAATTTGGGCTAACCGCATCTATCCGGACCAACGACATCAATCAGGCGATGGACGTCGCCCGGCGCGTGCGTTCGGGTTACATCTGGATCAACGGTGCCGGCCCACATTTTCCGGCGATGCCGTTCGGGGGGTTCAAGAACAGCGGTGTCGCCCGCGAGGAAGGCATCGAGGAGATGCTCAGCTACACTGAAACGAAGGCGATCCACATACTCCCGCAGATTCGACGGCAATAAACATTTGACGATTTATCGGATTGGGCTGTCCGTCGTCAGAACATTTGGCGCATATCGCGGCGTAGATTAGCGGAGTACGGGCCTCGTCTTGGGATTGATGTTAGGCGGCGAGCTTTCGGTGCTGCAAGCGCCGATGTTCGATGGTCTGTCGCTTGATCCTTTCGCGCTGTTTGATGATGGCTGTTGCCCTGCCGAAGTAGGCGTCCGCGGGCGTCACGTTGGCCAGGCCCTCGTGGTAACGCTGATGGTTGTAGTGTTCGACGAAGGCCTCGATCTGGGCTTCGAGGTCGCCGGGCAGGAAGTAGTTTTCGAGCAGGATGCGGTTCTTCAGGGTCTGGTGCCAGCGCTCGATCTTGCCCTGGGTTTGGGGATGGCACGGGGCGTCGCGTACGTGGCTCATCTTGTTGGCCTCGATATATTCGGCCAGTTCACCCGCGATGTAGCTCGGACCGTTATCGCTGAGCAGCCGGGGTTTGTGCAGCACCGTGGCGCTGTCGCAGCCGGAAGCGGCCAGGGCGAGGTCCAGCGTGTCGGTCACATCCTCAGCGCGCATGTTTTACGCCGCCGAATGGCCGACTTTTGCTCCGCCGTTGACACCCGGTCGCCGTCGCCGGCTCAATTCCTTTTAGAGACCGTTTGAGAATGGGTTGATGCGGCGGCTCGGGCGTGATTCAAGCTTGGAATGTGGACCCGAGCGAGCCGTAGCCGAATGGCTGGATTTGAAAAGCGATCGAAGCGCTATCCGACCGATCTGACGGACGAAGAATGGCTGTTCATTCAGCCGTTCCTGCCGCCGGTGGCCAGGCGCGGGCGCAAGCCAGCGACTGACCTGCGTGATGTCCTCGATGCACTTGGGGGCGTTTGCGGGAGGGGGCGGAATCCTACGCCAAGCTCGCCCAGATAGCCGGCGCGAGATCTTACTTGTTGCTG
>JARFNK010000046.1 GCA_029167225.1 Sphingobium arseniciresistens | reverse complement strand
CGGGACGCGCTGGCGCAGATGCGCCGCGTCCTCGATGCCTATGAAGAGGCAAAGCATCGCCAGCACGCCAATAAAGGACAGGGACATGCTCAGCATTAATCCGTCTCCCATCGGCCATGCGGTGGTACTCGCGCACCCCGATCGCTGCAGTTTCAACGCCGCCATCGCCCAGACCTATTGCGATGCGGTGGAAGCGGCGGGCCAGCAGGCGATCCTGCGCGACCTTTACGCCCTGCAATTCGATCCCGTCCTAAAGGCGCACGAGCGCCCCGGACGCAAGGACTGGCGCCTTTCCCCGGACGTGCAGGCAGAACTCGCCCTCCTCGATGGCGCCAATGTCATCACCGTCATCTTTCCCGTCTGGTTCGGCATGCCCCCGGCTATGCTCGTCGGATATATCGATCGGGTGCTGGGTGCGGGAACGACCGTAAAACAGGTGCAGCATGGCGCAGGTGAAGGCTTGCTCGGCAACGGCCATCTTTGCGTCATCACGACCTCTGGAGCGTCGGAAGACTGGCTCGAAGCCCAAGACCAGACCCAAGCCCTGCGCGAGTTGGTCGGCACCTATCTCTTTCGGGCCTTCGCCATGCAGTCGACCGAGGCGCTCCATATCGGCAATGTCGGAGAAGACGCACCGGCCACTTTCATCAAAGACGGTCTCCAGCGCGTGCGTCAACGGGCGACGAGCATTTGCGCACGACTCGCCCAGGAACTGCACGGCATCCCCCTGCCGCCGCAGGTGGGTGACGGTAGCTGAGCCCTATGCTGATCATCAAGCGCCTCGCCATTGACACCTATCCCGAAAACACCGCCTTCATGCTGCGTGAGAGCAATGGCTATTCGGCCGAGCAATTTCAGGCCCTGCGCAAGATCCGGATCAGTGACGCAGACGCCGAAATCCTCGCGACTCTTGCGCTTGTCGACGAACCTGCAATAGTAAAGGTGGGTGAGATCGGCCTGGGCGAGCAGGCCTTCCGCCGGCTCGGCCTGCCCGAAGGCGCCTCCGTTGCGATCGAACAGGCGATGCCGCCCGCCAGTCTGGAATTTGTCCGGCGCAAGATCGACGGCGACACACTCCAGGACGATGAGATCTGCGCGATCATTCGGGACATTGCCGCACACCGCTATTCGCCGATGGAAATCGGCGCATTCCTGGTCGCCTGCGCGGGGTTCATGAGTACGCAGGAGACCCTCGCCGTTACCCGCGCCATGGCCCAGGCCGGTAACCGCTTCGACTGGAAGGCTCCGCTTGTCGTCGACAAACACTGTATTGGCGGGATCCCCGGCAACCGCACATCGATGATCGTGGTACCTATTGTGGCTGCGCACGGCCTTATCATGCCCAAGACATCATCCCGCGCAATCACCTCGCCTTCCGGCACCGCCGACACGATGGAAGTGTTGGCAAACGTCGACCTTAGCGAAGAGGCGATACGCACGATTGTTGCCAAGGAAGGGGCCGTGCTTGCCTGGGGCGGCAAGGTGAACCTCTCGCCGGCCGACGATGTTCTGATCTCGGTTGAAAGACCACTGCGCATTGACACATTCGATCAGATGGTCGCTTCGATCCTCTCGAAAAAGCTTGCCGCCGGTTCCACTCACCTGGTGCTCGACATCCCGCTTGGCCAAACCGCCAAGGTGCGCACGCAGGACGATGCCGTTCGGCTGCGCAAGCTCTTCGAACATATCGCCGACAAGATCGGCCTTGCCATAGACATCGTTATCACCGACGGATCGCAGCCAGTGGGCCGCGGCGTCGGCCCAGTGCTGGAGGCCCGTGATGTCATGGCGGTGCTGCGCAACGATGCCGATGCGCCGCAGGATCTGCGTGAACATGCGCTGTTCCTGGCGGGCCGCGTTCTCGACTTCGATCCGGCGCTGCGCGGTGGCCGGGGCTATGCGCGGGCTATGGACCTCCTCGCCTCTGGCAATGCGCTCGCCGCCATGGAACGGCTGATCGAAGCGCAGGGTCGGCAGTCGATAAAATTTTCTTTAGGCAGCCATGTCCATGAGGTGCTCGCCACGCAGGGAGGGCGGGTCAGCGCCATCGACTGCCATCGCATCGCGCGCATCGCCCGGCTCGCTGGAGCGCCCATGGACAAGGGTGCTGGCATCGACCTGCTGCACAAGGTCGGCGCGCACGTCCGCAAGGGACAGGCGCTCTACCGCATCCACGCCCAGTCACGCACCGGCCTCGGCTTCGCGCGGGACTCAGCGTCGGAAGAATCCGGCTATGAGGTTGCGCGGTGAGCACTGTCATCTTGGCCTTCGCCGACAGCATGCCGGCGGCGGGCAGGCTGGGAGCGCTACTTGAAGTACAAGCTCATCAGGTCTCCGCCCACCGCTTCCCTGACAAGGAATGCCTGATCCGCATTCCGACCTCGGCGCAAACCGTCATCCTCTATCGCTCGCTCGACAATCCCGACCACAAGCTCATCGAAATCATGCTTGCTGCCTCCGCCGCACGCGACGGGGGCGCGGCGCGCGTCATCCTTGTCGCGCCCTACCTCAGCTATATGAGGCAAGACAAAGCCTTCCATCCCGGCGAAGCTAACAGCCAAAAGGTCATAGGCGGCCTCCTCGCGAGCCATTTTGATGCGCTCGTGACTGTCGATCCCCACCTGCATCGCGTCGCCACCCTGTCAGAAGCCATCCCCGGCATTCCTGCTATCAGCGTGTCCGCCGCGCCCCTCCTTGGAGCGCTGATTGACGTGATGGACAACCCGATCATCATCGGCCCGGACAATGAATCCCGCCAATGGACCGAAGCGATCGGCAGACCGCTCGGTCTTCAAACCCTGATCGCCACGAAGCAGCGCCTGGGCGACCGTCGGGTAAGCCTCACCATCGCACAGGTGAAGCACGCAAAGGGCCGCCGCGCCATCATCGTGGACGACATGATCTCCAGCGGCCGAACATTGACGGAGGCGGCAAAATTGCTGCGTCAGGCAGGCACGACCTCCATCGAAGCCATCGCCACCCACTGCCTCGCTCGCTCCGACGATCTGGCCTTCATGGCCACCCACGGAATCACGCGCATTGCCTGCAGCGACAGCATAGATGGACCGACAAGCAAAGCAGCGCTCGCCCCCCTTATCGCCCATGCACTGAGAGATAACGCACTAGCCTAGATCACCGGAACAGCCCATCAGGGCTGAGCTTGGCCGAAGCCCTCTACTCCCCCGACAAAGCCCGCAAGATATCCGCCCGGCTGATCAGCCCCGCTAACTTGCCCTTCGCCCTGACCGGCAACCGCTTCACCCCATGCCCCTCCATCAGCCCGATGGCCTTCCCGATCGGGGCATCGCCATCGACGCCGATCGGCGCCGGCGTCATGATCTCGGCAACCCGCCGCCCTTCCAGCTCGCGCGCCGCATTGCCCACGCCTGATCGGGCAAGTTCTTCAAGCCGCCCCCCCTGCCCCTGCCTGCGGAAAAACGCCTTCGGACACGATGCCGCGCAGGTTCCCGTCCCGATCGACCACCGGCAGCGCGCTGATGCGATGGTCGCCCATGCAGCGGATTGCCATCGCAAGCGAACTGTTCGGTATCGCCCTCTCCGCGCCCAGCGTCATGATGTCACTGGCATTTATGCGCCTGCTCCCTTTTCCATGCCTGCCGTCCCAGTCGATCGTGGGCAGCAACCCTATGCCCGGCGCGCTGGAGCCCTCCCTCGTCTGGCGCGTCCCGTGCGAGAACATGACCTATCACCTGATCCAGATCCAGCTCAGCAGATCTGCGGTCGTCCCTAGCCGCCCCCCCTGAGGCGGCGCCCCCCATGCGTTACCGGCTCATCCTCGCCACCCTTGCCGTAGCGCTGATCCTTGCCGTCCTCGTCCTGCAGCTGATCGGCCTGAGTGGCTCTGGGTCATCCTCAACAGCGTCATGCAGCACGAGCTGCCTTAGCCGTTCATCACACCGACTGCCCGCTCCGCAATTGCCGCGCCTCGCTGAGCAGGCTCACCACTTCCTCATCGCTCGTCTGTTTGAAGGCGACATAATGCGCCCCCACCGCGTAGAAGGGATCAGGTTCATACAGGCATATCACCTCGTCGCACTCCTCCCTCAGATCCGCGACCACATTGGCTGGAGCCACCGGCACCGCCAGTATTAGTCGCGCGGGATGCGCCTTGCTCAGTCCCTTGAGCGCGGCCTTCACCGTGCCGCCGGTAGCAATTCCGTCATCGACGATGATCACCGTGCGCCCGGCCACCGCCATCGGCTCCCGGTCGCCCAGATAGGCCCGCCGGCGCCGGTCGATCTCGGCCAGTTGCCGACGCGTTTCGGCCCGGACATATTCGGGCGTTGGCCCCAATTGCCGCACCACATCCTCGTTGAGGACAAGCTGCGGGGCGGCCCCGTCGACCACCGCGCCGATGCCCAGTTCCTCATATCCCGGAGCGCCCAGCTTGCGCACGAACAGCAGGTCCAGATCCGCCTTCAGCGCCTTCGCCACCTCGACAGCCACGGGCACGCCACCACGCGGCAAGGCCAAGATCAGAGGATTATGGACGGCAAGACGCGACAGCACCTTCGCCAGACGCACGCCAGCATCGCGGCGATCCTGGAACAGCATCGATTGCAGCTTCATCGCGCCACTCCTTTCAAGTGAGAGGTGAACCAGCGCACCGCAAGCCCGATCACCTGGTCGAGCGTCCCCGGCTCGTCGAAGAGGTGGCTTGCGCCCGGCACCACCACCAGTTCCGCAGGCGCCTTCATCAACGCCTTGGCATGATGGTTGAGATCCAGCACATCCTGATCCAGGCTGCCGACGATCATCAGCGTGGGCGCCTTCACGCCTCCCAATGCCGCCGCACCCGCCAGGTCCGGCCGTCCGCCGCGCGACACGATGGCGGCGGCGCGATCGCCCGGCATGGACGCTGCGATAATCGCCGCGGCCGCGCCTGTGCTCGCGCCGAAATAGCCGAGTGGCAACGGCCCAAGCTGCGGCACTTTCTCCGCCCACGCCGCTGCCTCGCGCAGCCGCCCGGCGAGCAGGCGCACGTCGAACACATTGCGGCGGTCCCGCTCCTCCTCCGAAGTCAGCAGGTCGACCAACAAGGTCGCCATGCCCACGCGATTAAGGCCCGCCGCCACATGCTGGTTGCGCGGGGAGTGCCGTCCGCTGCCGCTGCCATGGGAAAATATCACCGTGCCAGTGGCATTTTCCGGCACGTCCAGAAATCCCGACAGGCGATGCCCGCCAATGACCACATCATGTCTGTTCGCGATAAGCTCTGTCATGATCATAATCCAAAAGGCCATGTCTCTGGCGCGCCATGCGGCCGTTCGGAGCTCAACGGCGCGACCGCCGTGGTCTGCTCAAACCACACCCATGCGTCGAACTGTTCCGCCATCACGGCCTCGAAATAATGGCTGAGCCGCTCGGTCTCGGGTCTGTAGATGACGCCTATGGCCCGCTCCAGCAGCGGTTGGCTGAGCGCGTCGCGCAACGCCGCCTTTTCCCGCCCGCGCCAGTCGGTCAGGCTGCGCGCCACGCCCGTCCGGCGGAAGGCATGCTCATAGCTGTCGGTCTGCGCCGGGCGCACGGTCTTGATCTCCATCGCGCTGCCCCAATCGCTGGCCGCCGCAACCAGACCCGTGTCGGTGCCGAACCCGATCGACACCGCATCATCGCCATAGGCAAGGCGGCAAAGCTGCCCGATGTTGAATTCGCCCTGCCACCCCATCGCCGTGGCGGCGGCGTTGCCGATATGGCTGTTATGCGCCCAGATGATCGCTTTCGTACCATTGCCGCGATGCGCCATCAGGCTTTGCAGTGTTTCGAACATATGCCTGTCGCGCAGATTCCAGCTCTCGGTTGAGCTGCGATACATTGCCCGGTAATAGCGTTCCGCCGCCCGCACGATGCGCGCATTCTGATAGGCGTCGAACCACGCCTCGCCACCCTGTTTCAGCAGGTTCAGCCGCTGGTCGAGCAGCTCGCGAAGCTGCGCCACGACGCCATCCTCGCACCCATTGCCGCCCGACATCATGACCGTGCGGCCATATTGGGCCGGTTCGTCCTGCCATGGTGTCAGGCATCCATATCGGCGGCGCGCCTGCTCTGCTTCCTGAGGATCGGCCTTATCCAGATAGGCCAGCACGGCATGAATGGATTCGCTCAAGCTATAGACATCCAGCCCATGGAAAGACGCCTGCCGCTGTTCCTCCAACCCCTGATTATGCCCGCGCAGCCAGTCGGCAAAGGCCAGCACTTCCTGATTGCGCCACATCCAAGTGGGAAAGCGGACGAACACATCGCCCTTCCTGGGGCGTGGAGCCTGATGCCGTACATAATCGTCGATGCGCGCCGCGTCAGGCCAATCCGCCTCCACCGCCACCAGCGTAAAGCCGTGCCGCTCGATGAGCCGCCGCGTGATCGCCGCCCGCGCCCGGTAGAATTCCGATGTGCCATGGCTCGCCTCGCCCAGCAGGACGACACGCACATCCCCGCAACGGTCAAAGACACTTCCGAACGCGTCAACCTCGTCGGGGGAAGGCAGCGCCTCGGCATGGCGGCGCAGAATCTTCACCAGCTGGTCGGACGCGTCCGCGATAGAATGGCGGGCCGTTCTTGGTTCAGTCATCATCTTCCTCGCACGAAATCGCTGAAGATCGAGGGGCCGCAATTTCGTGCCCCGACCGCCATGATCCCACAATCGATACTCAGCAACATTGGGGATTATACGAGGTGTCCCAGCGCCGGGACCGGCTGCGCCCGGCCAGCCGAACAGACGATTGGTCTCATTAAGGCGGCCTCAATAAGGCGGCCTGCCGCAATGGTCGTCTTGCGACTGGCCGTAAAGAACATAAAGGGCGACAAGCTGGGCCACTGAGTGCACGTCCAGTTTCCGCATCAACCGGGCGCGATGAACCTCTACCGTCCTGTGGCTGATGCCCAGCAACTCACCAGTCTGTCGGCTGGTTAAGCCCTTTGCCACTGCGGCCACGACTTCGTGCTCGCGCGGCGACAACAGGTTAATGGCAGCGAAAGGTCCACTCTCTCCCTGTCTTTTCACCGCGTTCGTCATGGCGCCGGCCGTTCCCGGCCGGTGTCGCGCATCGTCGCGAACATGACGGCGTGCATCAGCGCGGAGTCCTTGCACGGCTTGTCGAGAACTGCGTCGAAACCGTGCGCCATCGCCCTTTGCAAAAGGTCGGCCGAGTAGAAGGCGGTCACCAAGATCGCCCGTCCGGTCCACCCCACCGCGCGCAGCCGGTGCAATACTTCCAGTCCGTCGCATTCCGCCATCCGGTAATCCGTGACCAAACAGGCGGGATTGTTTGCCTTGGCATCGGCGATCAGCGCTTCGGGACTTGCGAAGGAACGCACCTGGAATCCCCGCCCCTGCAACAGCAGCTGCAGCGATCGCCGCGCCCCGGCGTCGTCATCCAATATTGAGACGGGGATGGGGAAGCCTGCCATTCTTCTTGCGCCTTGGGCCGCAGATGTGAGCAATATGCAGGAAAGATGACATGGCGCGCAGCCCTAATCTTTACGTATTGATCACAGTTTCATTCTTGCGCCCCATTCCGGCCGCAAAGGCTATGCGCAGCGCATCGGACAGGCTGTGCACATGCAGCTTCGCCATCAGGTTGGCGCGATGCACTTCGACCGTCCGGGATGAAATGCCAAGGTCGTAGGCGATCGTCTTGTTGGGCAATCCTTGCGCCAGCCCCTCCAGCACTTCCCGCTCCCGCCCTGTCAGCGCGCCGATGATCAGGTTCGCGCGCGCTCCATCCGCCGCCACGCCGTGAACAGAATGCACCCGATCGAACGCCCGCACGATCGCATCGATCAGGACCGTCTTCTCGAACGGCTTTTCCAGGAAATCGACCGCACCTGCCTTCATCGCCTGCACCGCTATGGATATGTCACCATGACCGGTCATGATGATGATCGGCATGGCGATGCCGCGCTCCGCCAGGATGCGCTGGACTTCCAGTCCGTCAATGCCGGGCATGCGGACGTCCAGCAGGATACAGCCTTCTTCGGCCGACTTCGCATCCTTCAGGAAAGCGGTTCCCGATGTCCATGCCTCCACCGAATACCCGGCTGTCTTGAGCATGTATCCCGACGATCGCCGGATGGCGTCCTCATCATCAATTATGTGAACAAGCTTCTTGTTCGTCATATGCCTCCGCCTGCGCTCGAATGAGAGTGAAGTGGAAATTGGTGCCTTTTCCCTTGGGGCTTTCCATCCAGATCTTGCCGCCATTCACCTCGATGATTGTGCGGCATATGGAAAGGCCAAGTCCCATGCCGTTGGGCTTGGTGCTGACGAATGCGGTGAACAGCTGCCGCGCGACGCCCGGCGCCATGCCGTAGCCGGTGTCCGACACGATGACTTCGACCAGATCATCCCTGCCCGGGCGCGTCGCGATGGTCAGTCGCTTGACCGCGCTGCCCGCCATCGCCTCGCACGCATTGCGGATCAGGTTGATCAGCACTTGCTGGATCTGGATCCGGTCGACCAATACGGGCGACGCCAGCCGATCGATGTCGAAATGCACATCGATCCCCAATTCGCGTGCGCCGGCCAGCCCCAGCACGGACGCCTCTTGCACCAGTTCGGGCAGGCTTTCGATTGTCTTTTCCACTTCCCCCCGCGACACGAACTCGCGCAGCCTACCGACGATCTGCCCGGCCCGCAAAGCTTCGCTCGCAGCTTCCGCCAAGGCTTCGCGCATCATCGGCCACTCGGCCTCCTGCGGGCGCGACATCTGGTCGCGCACCGCCGCGACATAATTGGCGACAGCCGCGATCGGCTGGTTCAGTTCATGCGCCAGCGTCGACGCCATCGTCCCCATGGCGCTCACCCGCGAAACATGGATCAGCTCGGCCTGCAACGTCGCCATATGATGTTCGACCGCTCGCCTCTCGGTCAGATCGCGGATAAAGCCGGTGAAGATGCGCTCATTCCCGCGCATCGCCTCGCCAATATACAGTTCCATGGGAAACAATGAGCCTTCGGCCCGCCGGCCCGTCACGGCCCTGCCCTTGCCGATGATGCGCTTTTCCCCGGTTTCCAGATTGCGCTGGATGTAGCTGTCATGCCTTTCGTGATCAGGCGATGGCATCAACATGCGCACGTTCCGCCCCAACACCTCTTCCTCGGCATAGCCGAACAGCGCTTGCGCCGCCGCGCTGAACGACAGCATGGTGCCGGTCTCGTCTATCACCACCATCGCGTCGGGCACGGTCGACAGGATCGCGCGCAGCTGGCTTTCATGCGCGCGCAGCTGGTCTTCGGCGGACCGTTTTTCGGTGATATCCGACACGATCTTCGCAAAGCCGCGCAGCGCGCCATCCTTGTCATAAAGCGCGGTCCAGCTGACCGACGCCAGGAACTCCGACCCGTCCTTGCGGACGCGCCAATCCTCTTCCTCGAACCGCCCTTCTGCGCGGGCGCGCTCGATATCCGCGTCGGGCTTGCCCACCGCAACGGCTTCGCCGGGATAGAATAGGGAAGACGGCTTGTTCAGCACTTCCTGCTCGGTCCAGCCCTTCAGCCGCTCGGCGCCCCGGTTCCAGATCGTCACCCGGCCAGCCGGATCCAACATGTAGATCGCCAGCCCATGCGCGCCATCGATCAGCAGGTTAAGCTCGACCGCCAGCTGCTCGTTCGCCGCGCCGCCATGTTCGACGGCGACTTCAGCCACCTCGAGCCGCTGGTTCGACCGGCGGACGAGGCGGCTCATCAAGATGATGCCGGCAGCGGTCGCTGCGAACAGCGTGATCTCGATCAGATCGCGCTTGTGTAGCGCAGAGGGATAGGTAATCGCCACCGCCGCCGCACTGCTCAGCAGAGCAGCGAGGATCGCCGGTCCCTCGCCCAGCCAGAGCGCGATGCCCACGATTGCGATGACATAAGGCAGATAGACCGACCGGTCGCTCAGCCATGGATCAAGAGGCAGCCGAACCGCCGATATTAAAGCAACCCCGAAAATGGCGAGGGCATAGTATTGCGGACGCGCTGTTTTCCATGACGGCATGACCTTACCCTATGCGGGATTTTGACGTCAGCCTGGCAAGGCCCTGCACACCCTATCATCATTGGCCATATTGCAACACATGACTTATCCATTTCCTCGCAAGTCTTTGAAATGGCGCAGATGATATTTCAGCCATGTCGTTGTAATCCCGGATAGTCATTCCACGACCCAAACGACTCCATGATCTACGCCTTGAGATTGGAGAACCTTCCCGCCTTCTACCCAAAGCCATTTCAAACGATGCTCTCATGATGGGATTTCAGTGAGCCAGGAACAACGGAACATTCGCCTCCCTTAGCATTATCCGGGTGATTCCGCCGAACAGCCTTTCGCGTAACCGCGAATGTCCATAGGCGCCCATGACGCAGAAAGCTGGCCGCCGCCTGTTCATCTCGGCCAGCAGTCCCGCCGCGACACCCGCTTCCGGCTCGTTTAGGTGCTCCACACGCGACCCCACGCCATGCCGGGAAAGATAGGCCGCCGCATCTTCAGCAAGTTCGCCGCTCACGTCACCCATCTCGATGATCGTCACGCCCTGCGCACTTGCCAACAGCGGCGTCGCCGCCCGCAGCGCTTCGGCGGCCGGCCTCGATCCATCCCAGGCGGCGAGGACATGGCCGCCAAAATCGATGCCCCGGCTATCGTCGGGAACCGCCAACATCGGCTTCCCAGATTTCAGTACCACGTCTGACACGATCGGGATCATGTCGGGCATCATATGATCGGCGAGCGACGTATTGAGGACGATGATGTCCGCTAATGCCGCGCTGTCCTGTATCAACGGCTTGATGAACCCCGTTTGGTCAACCCAGTTCCAAGCCACGTCTTCTGCCTGAAGCCGCGCCCGAATGCGTCCGGCGTTGACCTCTTCTCGCTTCCGCGCATCCTGAAGCAGCATCAGTTCGGCGTCCGGATAATATCCGTTGCCCGCCAGCGCCGGGATCTGCACGACGTCGAGGCACGTCAGATGGCCGGAAAGGTATCTGGTCAGGTCAAGCGCCGCCTGAAGTCGCGCTTCCTGACCGGCATCATCATGGACGAGCAAGAGCACGTTCTTCATGTCGATTTCCTCATGATAAGATGTTTGCTGTTCAACGTAGGTCATCCCGGCATCCGGGCCGGGATCATCGCATCGATGGCGATCATCACTCCGATGATCATGACCGCCTGAAACAGGACGTCTACGGATTGGCGCATGCGATCTATGACGGGCACATGCTCCTCCATTGAAATAGCGTCAGGAACCGACCCGCCATCGCACGCCGCGGCACACGCAACGCCTGCCGGAGACATGGGAGTCAGAATGTCGATACGACGATATTGTCCTCAACCTTGGTCACGCCGGGCGCGGCCCAGGCTGCCCGCTCCGCTACGCCGCGTTCATGCCAGGCCTTCACCCGGCCGCTCAGGCGTACGGTGTTCCCATCCGTGGCGATCGTGACGCCAGCAGCGTCTAGATCCGCCTGGCGCTTAAAAGCGGCGACGATCCGGTCCCGGATGTCGGCGCTGACGGGCAGCTTCTTCACCTCGATGAGGTTGCTGACGCCGGTTACGCCTAAAATCCTTGCGGTCGCCCGTCTCGCCTCATGGCTCTGATAAAAGGCATCGACAACGCCCGACAGCGTGACCCAGCCCTTCTCGACCTTCACATTGATCTTGTCGTGCGGGATGGAGACATTCCACGAAAACATGTCGAGGATGCGCTTGGCTATTTCGTGGTCCGCCGTTTTGGGTTCAGACTTGAAGCGCACCAGGATCTCCTCGGCGATCGCCTTGACCCCGCTGACGCGCCGAGCCGCCTTTTCCGCTGCCATCTTCTCCAGATAGTTGGAAACATAGCCGGTCAGGGTCACCACCCCGTCATTCACCGCCACGCCAATGTCCGCATGATCGACGCTGGGATCCCATTCAAGCTCGTCCATCACGTCATGCTGCAACTGTCCATCGGTCTTCATCGCAACTCTCCTTTTTGGTGGGTGACGTGCTCCAATGTGGGACGCGGGATTTGCTGGCGGCGGGAAGCGCCACCGGCAAAAGCATGGCGACCACCGTGCCCGAGCCTGCTCGGGCACCGCCGCGAATGAATAACCTGCCGCTCATGCCACGGATCGCCCTGCGAACCCGCTGCAAGCCGTTTCCACGGCCTCCGTTTCCCGTATTGAGTGACGGTCGCGCAGCTCCGTTCGCCGGCAAGCCCGGGCCATCGTCCGCGATCACCAGCCAAATCCAGTCACCGATCCTGCAGCAGCGGAGCCGGACATGCCGTGCTCCTGCCCTGACCGCATTGGCCACCAGTTCCAGCATCACCGCTTCCAGTTCGGCCGGGTCGGCGCTCACCCGCGCGGCGGGCAAAGCCATCTGCGCGTCTATCTCCAATGACGTCGGGTGCTTCACCATAGCTTGCAGCAAGGGCGCAGCGTGGGCGACCTGCGCGCCCACATCCACCAGCATCCGTTCTCCGCACGCTTGCCTTGCAAGCAGCCGGGACGTCAGCTCGGCGCCCCGCACTGCCGCCACCTCCAGCCCGCGCAGCATCGTTTTCCGTACGGGGCCGCCTTGATGCCTATCCAGCAGATGACCGATCGAGGCGATGACGGCGAACAAGTTACGCAGGTCGTGAACCGTTTCCCGGACAGGGTCGTGCCGTAGTGCATCGCCCTCCGTGTCGTCTGAACGCTGCATGTTCGCCTCCTCGCTGATGAAGCCATTTTAGGGACTCCGCGTCGCCGCCCTATTCGCAACTTCCCGTAAGTAGCTTTCCATCAACCGCGCCCGGACGCCCCGCGGCATTTACAAGTGTCGCCATGGACATCGTCCTTCCTAGGATCGCTGCGCCCCGTGCGATCCTCGGAAGGACGAGATCAGCCATGACCATCCGCAACCTGTCACTGCTTCTTCACGCCAGGACATCGCTCTGATCGGAGAGTCGCAGGAGCAAGACGCCGTCAGCACGCTCGTCCCCGACAATCTGCTCGCGGGTGGGTTCAAAGGCAGCCTCCATATCGTCAATTCGCGCCCGGTGTCGCGACCAGACACGACATGGGTTGCCAGCGTCACCGACCTGCCCGCCGCGCCCGAACTTGCCATCATCATGACGCCCAATACGACCATGGCAGGCATTATCGGTGAGCTGGGAGCCTCGGCACGCGCTGCGCCGTGATCCTGTCGGCGGGCCTTCACGATGCCAGCGCATACCACCAGGCGATCGTGGCTGCGGCACAGCGGCACGACATGCGGATCGTCGGACCCGACTGCCTTGCTATCATGGCGCCGCACGCGCTGATCAACGCCACTTTCGCCCGCACCTCGGTGCTGCCGGGCAATCTTGGCCCTAACTCGCAGAGCGGCGCGCTCAACACCGCAGTGCTCGATTGGGCACAAAGCCGCCAGGTAGGCTTTTCCGGCATCATTTCGGCAGGCGACATGACCGATGCGAAGCTTGGCGATCTGATCGACGTGCTCGCCACCGATCCCCACACCCACGCGATCCTGCTCAACGCGGATTGTCTAACCGAAGCAGCCGAGTTCATGGTCGCTGCGCGCGCCGCCGTGCTCCATAAGCCCATCATTGCGATCAACGCCGGCAAAAGCCAGCTGGCCGCGCGAGCGACCCTGTCCCACACATGGCAACGCTCCTTGAAAGATTATCACCTGGATGATCGCGCCGCCATGGAAGCCAACCTATTGGTAGATTCACGAACATCATCACTTCGTTTCCATCGCTAAACTCTCGGTCTTGCATCTTGAGGAGGGCAATCATGAACTTGACAATTGCCTTGGAACCGGGCCTTCCCTCCCGGGACAGCAGCTATGGCGCACCTACCTGCGCATCAGGGCCGCTCTTGCGTTGCTCGGCATCCTTGCCAGCGTCATGCTCGTCGATCCCTTCCTTGGCGCGAGCGCCCTTACAGTCTTCATCGACATTACCCTGGCGGCGTCAGGCTTCGCCCGTCTCATCCTTGCCTTCCGGCACAGCAAAGGCAGGGCGTGGATGATTTTGTCCGGGGTCATCAGCATCGTGGCCGCAGCACTGGTGGCCGTCTCATGGCCATGGAACAGCTTCTGGCTGCTCGGGATGGTGCTCGCCACAGGCCTCATATCGCAAGGCGAGATGCTCATGCTCTTCGGCTTTTCCCTGCATTCGGCGGCCAGCCTACAGTGAAGCCGATGGTGGCGATGCAGATCCCCGCACCGGGCGCTGCACTCGTGCAGATCGAACGTCCCATGCCCAATCCCGGACCCGGCGAACTGCTGATCGAAGTCGCCGCCTGCGGCGTATGCCGAACCGATCTGCACGTTCTCGACGGGGAAATTCCGGCACACTACCCCATCATACCGGGCCATGAGATCGTCGGCAGGGTCGCTGCTTTGGGCAGCGGCGTTGAAGCTTTCAGTATCGGCCAGCGTGTCGGCGTCCCCTGGCTGGGACATACATGTGGCGTCTGCCGCTATTGCCGGGCGGGACGGGAAAATCTGTGCGACGCTCCGCTCTTTACTGGGGCCACGCGGGACGGCGGCTATGCCAGCCATGCGATTGCCGATGCGCATTATTGCTTCGATCTGCCTGATCGCTTTTCGGACATGGAGGCCGCGCCCCTGCTCTGCGCTGGCCTTATCGGGTGGAGAGCTTTGCGGCTGGCTGGTCCGGCAAGCGTCATCGGCCTATATGGCTTTGGCGCCGCAGCACACATATTGGCGCAGGTCGCCCGGCATCAGCAGCGCACCGTCTACGCCTTCACGCGGGACGGGGACACGGCCGGACAGGAGTTTGCCCGTTCGCTCGGCTGCGCCTGGGCGGGCGGCTCATCTCAGACACCGCCCACGCTCATCGACGCTGCCCTGATCTTCGCCCCGGCGGGCGAACTCGTTCCCCGGGCCTTACGAGCGGTTAGAAAAGGCGGCCGCGTCATATGCGCGGGCATCCACATGAGCGACATCCCCTCCTTCCCCTACGCCGATCTGTGGCAGGAAAGGCAGATCCTCTCGGTCGCCAACCTGACGCGGGAAGATGGCACCTCCTTTTTCGACCTGGTAAGCGGCATGCAACTGCACATCGTCACCCAAAGCTTCCCCCTCGCGCAAGCCAATCACGCGTTGCAAAATCTGCGGGCAGGCACGTTTTATGGCGCGGCGGTCCTTATGCCGCCAACAGCAACTGCGTGACTCTACTTATGGCGCGGCATTCCGTGCCGGGCGACAATTCGACATAGAGTCTTTCAAAGGACAATTGCCCATGCGCCGCCATTTCGCCAGAGCCGCGCTCCTCAACCTGTTGCCCATTGCCGGAGTGTCCGCGCAGACCGCACCTCCCCGCGCGCCATCGCCCGCAGCCGTGCCGGCGGAGCACGATCCGGCAGGCGGGCAAATGATGCAGACCGGCACGATGCCCATGCAGACGGGCCATCCGATACCCGGAGCGATGGAGCATTGCCGCGCAATGCATGACTCAGCCGAACACGGACAACAGCATCGGATGATGCACCATCCCGGCGAACCGCCAGTTTCACAAAAGCAGGAGTAGGACAAATGACTGATTTCCGTACCCTCATCCCCTTTGACCGCAGCAATATCTTCCGCAGCGGCTTTGATCCCTTTACCGATCTGCGCAAGGAAATGGATCGCCTAAGTGACGATTTCGGCCGAGGCTGGCTCGCCAGCGGCGATGGCGGCAGCAGGGGCTTCAACCGCCCCCGCGTCGACATCGCGGAAACGGACAAGGGCCTTGAATTGACCGCCGAACTGCCGGGCTTCGATGAAAAGGATGTATCGCTGGACGTGCAGGACGATGTCCTCACCATCAAGGCCGAGCATAAGGAAGATCGCGAGGAAAAAGATGAAAAGAAGAATTATCATCTGATCGAACGCAGCCGGGGAAGCTATCTACGCCGCGTCGCCTTGCCGTTCGTAGCTGATGCGGACAAAGCGAGCGCTCATCTGGAGAAGGGCCTGCTGAAGGTCATAGTCCCCCGCCTTGCCACGGAAGCAAGCAAGCCGCGTCAGATTCCTGTCGGATCCCAATAACTGGGGAGAAAGTCGATACGGGTAGGCAATGATCCTCGCGTGATGCGATAGACGCTCTTATGAAACGCATCACGCTCTGGCTGTTGCCGCTCGCGCCGCTGGCGGCGGCAGCCTGGTTGCTCGCGGGCCGGGCGCAGGAGGTGGAGCTTGCGCCCGTCCGCATCGGCAAGGCGGTCGAGCTCGTCTATGCCACCGGCTTTGTTGAGGCGCGACAACCCGTATCGGTCTCTGCCCGCCTCACCGCTCCGGTCCGCCTAGTCCTCGCCAACGAAGCGCAGCGCGTTGTGCGAGGCCAGCCGCTCGTCCTTCTCGATGACGAGGAACAGCGACACGCGCTACAGCAGGCAGCGGCCCAACGCCGCTTCGCGCAGCAGGAGGAACAGCGCACGCTGTCACTCTTCACGAAAGGATGGGTCACCCGCGCCGCTCGGGATTCGGCCGTTGCCGCCGCCGACGGCGCGAGGGCGACGGAGAAAAGCGCCGGCGCCCGGCTCGACCAGATGATCGTGCGATCGGGCATAGATGGCATTGTCTTGCGTAGAGACGTGGAGCCCGGCGACCTCGCAAGTCCCGGCCGCATTCTGATGACGCTGGGCGATCCTTCCCGCATCTGGATCACCGCCACCATAGACGAACGGGACGTCGCTCGCGTCCATGCCGGTCAGGAAGCATTGATGTCGAGCGACGCATGGCCCGGTCAGGTCCTGCGCGGCCACGTCCGGGAAGTAACGCCGGGCGGCGACCCTGAACTGCGTGCCTTCCGCGCCCGCATCGCGCCAGATGGGGCGCAGGCACTGCCGCTGGGCCTGACACTGGAGGTCAACATCGTCACCCGCCGCGCACAATGGGCACTGCTTGTCCCTGGAAGCGCGGTTGAAGACAATAAGGTTTGGATGGTTCGCGGCCATCGCGTTTATGCAAAGGCTGTTAAAACCGGCATTACGGGGACCAACGACGTGCAGATTCTCTCCGGTCTGTCGGGTGGTGAGATGGTCGTGAAAGCACCCGAGGGGAAGCTCAAGGGAAATATGCGTGTGCGGGTGAAGCGATGACCTACCAGCTACGACTGCTGGCCAGCATCGCCGCCCGGCATCTTGTCGGCCGCCGTCGCCAGACCATCGTCGCGGTGAGCGGCGTGGCCGTCGGCGTCGGCTTCTTTCTCGCCGTTTCCGCCATGATGATCGGCAGCCAGAACGATTTCATCAAGACGCTGATCGACGCCGCCCCGCATATCATCATTTCCGACGAACTGCGCAGCCCGCCGCCCCAGCCTGGCGTCAGTCTTTACAAGGGCGCGCTGGTCGATCTTCGCCACTACAAGGCCCGCAACGAGGTACGCGGGCTAAAAGGCTGGGCGGAGATATTACGCACAGTTAACGCGCTGCCCGGGGCCATCGGCTCGCCTAGTCTCAGCGGCGCGATAACGCTGCGCAGCGGTGGGCGCGAGGAAGCCCTGACGATCGTCGGCGTCGATCCTACGATCGAGGAAAAGGTCAGTACCATCCAGGACCAACTGCGCGTCGGACGCTTGCGCGACCTGGAAAGCACGCAAGGCGGTATCATCATTGGCGAGGAAATGGCCCGGCGCCTCGGCCTTGGAATAGGCGACGTGGTGGGCGCGACCTCCGCTTCGGGCATGAGCCGATCGCTCCGCATCGTCGGACTCTTCAAGCGCGGCCAGACGCAGATTTCATCTGGGCTAGGCTATGTCCTGCTACGCGAAGCGCAATCGCTGCTCGGCCGTCCATACATCATCAACCGCATCGGCGTACGCCTGGCCGACCCCTATGAGGCCCAGCCCGTCAGTCGCCGCTTGGAAACGCGATATGCCTACAAGGCTGAAAGCTGGCAGGAGCGTTCCGCCGACTTTCTCTCCCTGCTCGTGACCCGCAACGTGATCATGTACAGCGTCGTGTCGGCCATCCTGCTAGTCGCCAGCTTCGGCATCTACACGGTCGTATCCACCAGCGTGTCGGACAAAAGGCGAGACATCGCAATCATGCGGTCCATCGGCTTTTCGGAGCGCGATCTTCAACTGATCTTCGTGTTCGAAGGTCTCGCCTTGGCATTGATCGGCATCGTCGCCGGTTGGCTGCTGGGCTACGGGCTTATGGCGATACTTGGCTCGCTCAAATTCCCCATTGCGGGCGAAGACCAACGCCTGCCGCTAGACCGCTCCGCGCGTCAATATGCAATCGCTGCGGCTGCCTCCCTGCTCTCAGGCGTCATCGCCGCATGGTTGCCTGCCCGAAAGGCCGCGCGGGTCGACCCGGTCGATATATTGCGGGGCGCCTTATGAGCGCGATCATAGAGGTGGAGGGCATTTCCCGCACCCTTCCCGCCGCTCCGCCTGTGACCCTGGTTGCTGACGTATCCCTGTCGATCCAGCCAGCGACCTTCGTCGCCATCGTGGGACCGTCCGGCTGCGGCAAATCCTCCCTGCTCTATCTCCTGGGCCTGCTTGACCGGCCGACATCAGGACATGTTCTATTCAATGGGCAGGACATGACCCCGCTATGCGGCGACGCGCGCGCGCAAATCCGGTTGGCAAGCTTCGGTTTCGTGTTCCAGTTCCATTTTCTGCTGCCGGAATTCACGGCGCTGGAAAATGTGATGCTTCCCATGCGCAGGCTCGGCAAATTTTCCCTCAGCGAGATACAGGCCAAGGCGCAGGCGCTGCTTGAGGGCATGGGTCTTGGAGAGAAAGGCGCGAAAACGCCTGATCGCCTCTCCGGCGGCGAGCGCCAGCGCGTCGCCATCGCTCGCGCCATCGCCAATGATCCGGCACTGGTGTTGGGGGACGAGCCCACAGGCAATCTCGACAGCCAGAACAGCGCCCGCGTGGTCGAGATGTTTCGCAACCTTGCCCATGAGCAAGGCCGCGCGGTCGTCTGCGTTACCCATGATCCTGATGTCGCGGCGGCGGCCGATGTGCAAATCTCCATGCTGGACGGCCGTATCAAGGAAACGCGCGTGGGGCCGCGATGACTGCTGGCGTCAGCCCCGCGATCATACAGGCTTATGTGCCACTGCTAGCCGCCATAGCCATCGAATGGTGATCGGCATGCAAAGGGCGCAAAGATCTTTCGGCACCGGCCGCCGCGTCGCCGGGTTTCGCGCCTTCGGGGTGATCGGCCTGACCGGCGGCATCGGGGGCCTGGTGTCGGACATGATTGCCGCCGCGCTCGCGATCGGCGTGGCGGGGTACGGCGCGTCCCGGGGATGGCTTCTTTTTCTTAAACAGCTCAGAGCAACTTCGATACCAACCAGCTTTGCTGATGGAAAAGCAGGCGGGCTGCACATGGGGTGCGGAAGTCTGCCTTTGAGCGTCCAGCATGGGTCCACGGCGGAATAAAGCCGCGACCACCTTCAATCTGGCTTGGTTCACATAACCATGCGCTGACCCGATGGGTACGAAAAACGGTTGGTCTGGACCGGGGGTAACGGAAATCGGAGACTGAACGATTGTTATGGGGCGGATTTGCAAGATCACCCGTTCACGATCGTTCCGCCATTTGGATGCAACACCTGGCCTGACATGTAGCTGGCATCCTCGCAGGCGAGAAAAAGGAAGGCCGGCGCGACCTCATTGGGCTGGCCGGGTCGCCCCATTGGTGTCCCTTCTCCGAAATTCTCCAGTTTTTCAGGGCTTGCACCGCCGCAGGGATTGAGCGGGGTCCAGATTGGCCCGGGCGCGACGGCATTTACGCGTATCCCGTCACCCACCAGATTTTCGGAAAGAGACCGTGTGAAGGCCGTGATGGCGCCCTTTGTCGCACTATAATCCAATAGTTCTGAACTGCCCTGATACATGGTTACACTGGTGCAGTTCACGATGGCTGCCCCAGCCGTCAAATGTGGGCGTGCAGCCTGTACCAGGAAGAACATGCCGAAGATGTTGGTCTGAAAGGTGCGACGCAGCTGATTTTCGCTAATGTCCATTATGTTCTTGTCAGGATGCTGTTCACCGGCGTTGTTCACAACGATGTCGATCTTGCCAAAC
Organism: Sphingobium arseniciresistens; assembly: GCA_029167225.1. Lineage (GTDB taxonomy): Bacteria > Pseudomonadota > Alphaproteobacteria > Sphingomonadales > Sphingomonadaceae > Sphingobium > Sphingobium arseniciresistens. Next base: position 6,161 of record JARFNK010000046.1, on the reverse strand, counting down.
GCCTCCAGCGTCCGAGCTACAATCTCGTCTGCAAAGCTGCGCTCGCCAATGTCGCCACGGATCGTGATCGCTTTGCGGCCCTCTGCTTCGACGATACGCTTTGTTTCCACTGCGTCATCCTCTTCCAGCAAATAGACTATCGCGATGTCAGCGCCTTCGCGCGCATAGAGCGCGGCGACCGCTCGTCCGATCCCGCTGTCGGCACCAGTGATGATGGCGACTTTCCCGGCAAGGCGATCCGAGCTCTTGAACCGAGGCTGCCATTCCGGCTTGGGGTTCAGCCTGCTCTCATGGCCGGGCAGCGCATCCTCATGAATCATCGGCGCGGTATCGCTCATCGCATTATCTCCTTCGCCTCAAGAACCCATTGGGAGGCCAGGAGTTCTCTCCGAGACAAACGGGCGGTCGCATTCGGCGGGCACCCAGACACGGTTCCTGACCTCAAGGAGATGATCGATGGCCCTCAAAGCCCTTGCGCTCAACTGCACGCTCAAGGAAGACATCCACCAGGAGAGCTCGACCGATGCCCTAATCGCGGTGCTGACAAAAGCCTTTAACACGCATGGCGTTAGAGTGAGCGAAACCGCTAGGGTCGCGGCCCTCGATATCAAGGCTGGCGTCACCTCCGACGAAGGCGATGGCGACGCATGGCCTGCTCTTCGAGACAAAATTCTCGCTCATGTCATATTGATCTTCGGCGGACCGATCTGGATGGGGCAGATCAGCAGCAACGCCAAACGGTTGTTGGAGCGGATGAACGCCCTTCTTTCCGAAACCGACGATGAAGGGCGGACGCCGAGCTATGGAAAGGTCGCGGTCGCATCGATCGTGGGCAATGAGGATGGCGCGCATTTCTCCTCGGCTCAACTATTTCAGACCTTGAACGATGTCGGCTGGACGATTCCCGCCGTTGCTACCCGATATTGGGTCGGCGAAGCGATGGGGTCTGTAGACTTCAAGGATCTGGACAGCACACCCGACATAGTGACGAAGACCGCCAACATAGTCGACGCAAATGCTGCGAATCTGGCGCGATTGCTCCAGTCCAGCCCCTATCCTGGTTGAGCGCCATGGCTGACCTGTCGGGCAGGCTCCGTGAAAATATCGTTCTGTACGGCGCACTGTTCGCCAATATCGGGATCGCGATTGCCAAATTCGTGGCGGCGGCCTTCAGCGGCTCGTCCTCCATGCTTACCGAAGGCGTTCACTCGCTGGTGGACAGCGGCAACCAAATTCTGCTGCTTTATGGGCAGGCAAAAGCCAAACGCCCCGCAGACGCCACGCATCCCTTCGGCTATGGTCGTGAACTCTATTTCTGGGCATTTGTCGTTGCAATCCTGATTTTCGCCGTCGGCGCTGGGGTCTCAATCTACGAAGGCTGGCGGCACATCGCCGAGCCCGAACCGGTGCGCGATCCTGGGATTAATTATGTGGTGCTGACAGTGGCCATGCTGCTGGAAGGAACAAGCTGGGCCATTGCGGTACGCGAGTTTAACGTAAAGCGCGGTGCGAGCAGTTGGTGGCAATCGATCCGCCGATCCAAGGACCCGGCGGGCTTCATCGTCCTATTCGAGGATAGCGCAGCATTGATCGGCCTCGGCATCGCAGCCCTCGGCGTCTGGGCCAGCCATCGCTATGGCGACCCGCGGATCGATGGCGTCGCTTCGATCGCCATAGGGCTCGTTCTGGCCGGGGTGGCTATTCTTCTCGCGCGCGAGGCCAAGGGACTCCTGATCGGCGAGAGTGCCGATCCCGCCATGATATCGGCGGTATGGACGATCCTCGATAAGCGGCCTCAGATAAGTGCGGTCAATCATGTCCGTACAATCCATACTGCGCCCGACGCCGTGTTCGTTGCCATCAGCGCGGATTTTGTCGACGATCTGCCGATGGGACAAGCAGAAGGCCTGATTGAGGATATTGAACGCGAAATGAAAGCCCGGATTCCGGAACTCACCTCCATCTACATCCGACCGGAGAAACAGGCAGATGCGGTGAGGCAGGCACCGCCGGCCTAGCTTTGCCATCCCCTTCGATATGCGGGATGAAGCTGACCTGCACCAGTCGCCAGGCTCTGTCCTCGCCTTCTGGCCAACAGCACGGTGAATGACGGCGTTGCGACGGGGATACATATGACGTTACGAGGTATGAAGAAAATCCCGGCCGAATAAACAACGTCCATGCGCACCGAGATCACCGGCCTTTCCTATATAGTTGCCCCGGCGCCCCGCGCCATTGGGCGCAGCGCGCGCTGCGTCTTGAAATCTGAATTTCTTGGATGATAAGCCCATTTTGGGCTCGATCAGATTGTGCCCGATCTCCCCGCTGCTCTTCAGGCAACAATTGACTGGCAGCTCCCCTACGTTCTCCTCCTAACAGCGGTCAGTTTGTCTGCAGCCAATCTCAAGGGCATTATTAGGTGAGCTGACGGTCTGCGCCTGGGGAGCAAAATCTGACCACTGAACGTCTTGGAAGGGTCCTCAGCGCACCCAGAGATTCACCGAGAAAGTTCGAACGTCCAGCGATTGCCGAGTTCGCCCCGGATGCGTTTCAGACATTAGCGGTTACAATTTTGCATCGGAACGGAAACAATTCTCGGGCGCTTACCCTGCCGGGACGCATGAAAGCCGTAAGCGAGCAACTGTCCGCTGAACGGAACCGCAAGGACAGTTGTATATGATCGAACGACGGAGTTGGTCGGCCATCATCCTGGGGGTGATAGTTGGCTTGATCGGGATTGCCCTTGCTCTCGGGGGCGCTTGGCTCGCGATTTTGGGCGGCTCGCTCTATTATTTTCCGACCGGATTAGCGATGGCGGTGGCGGGCGTGCTCCTGGTGCGTGGACGCATGGCAGGCGCATGGCTCTATATTGCCGTCGTTGTTGTTACGATCCTCTGGGCGTTCATTGACGCGCGCAGTAATCTAGCCTGGGCGTTGGTGCCGCGCATCTTCGCACCAATCGTGTTGTTGATCGCGACACTGCTGGTCATGCCCACGCTGAGCGGTGCTGTTCATCGCTGGCGCAATGCCGGTGTCGCTGTGGGCGCGGTGGTCGTTGCGACGGTGCTGCTGTTCACGACCCTCGGCATGCGCGAGACGGTGGCTTCCACGCTGCCTGCGCAGAATTCACTGGGCATGGCCGATCCGTCCGGCATGGCGACCGGACAGGACTGGCCGGCCTATGGCGGGACGGGCGCCGCGCGCCGCTATTCTCCGCTGACGCAGATCAACGCGGGCAATGTGGCAAAGCTGGAACAGGTATGGCTCGCGCACACCGGTGACATGCCAAGCGATGCCGCCGCCGCCGCGCAATATGGCGCGGAGACCACGCCGCTCAAGATCGGCAGTGCCCTCTATCTCTGCTCTGCCAAGAATATCATGATCTCACTCGATGCTGCGACGGGCAAGGAGCGGTGGCGCTTTGACCCCAAGGTGCCCAACGAATGGATCCCTTATACGGCCGCCTGCCGCGGGGTCAGCTATTATGCTGTCCCCGGCGCCGCGCCCGGCACGCTTTGTGCGCAACGTCTGATCGAGGGTACGCTCGACGCGCGGCTGATCGCCGTCGACGCCACGACCGGCCGTCCCTGCACGGATTTCGGGAACAACGGCCAGGTCGATGCCAAGATCGGCATGGGCAAGGTGTTTCCCGGCCTCGTCTCTATCAACTCGCCGCCGGTCATCATCCGGGGCATCGCGGTCACCGGGCACCAGACGCTCGACGGACAGCAACGCTGGGAGCCCTCTGGCGTCATTCAAGGTTTTGACGCCGTCACGGGCAAGCTGCGCTTCGCTTGGGACATGAAACATCCCGAATGGAACGGCTATCCGCCGAAGGGGGAGCAATGGTCGCGCGGTACGCCCAATATGTGGACAATCGCCAGCGGCGACGAGCAACTGGGCCTCGTCTACCTGCCTATGGGCAACAGCACGGTCGATTATTGGAGCACCCTGCGCTCGCCCGTCGAGAACAGCTTCGGCACCTCCATCGTCGCGCTGGACGTCACCACCGGCAAGCCGCGCTGGAAGTTTCAGGCAGTGAAGAACGACGTGTGGGATTATGATTTCGGCAGCCAGCCCACGCTGATCGACTATAAGGGCAAGGCGGCGCTGCTGGTTTCATCCAAGCAGGGGGACATGTATGTCCTCGACCGCGCGACCGGCAGTCCGCTGACCCCGATCGGCACTATCCGGGTGCCGCGCGGTGGAATCGAACCCGGGCAGCGCTCGCCCACGCAGATCGTCTCGCTCTGGCAGACATTGCGCAAGGCGCCGCTCACTGAGTCCGATATGTGGGGCATGTCGCCCATCGACCAGATGATCTGCCGGATCAACTTCCGCCGCGCGAGCTACAAGGGGTTCTTCACGCCCCCGGAGACAGATCGCCACTCGATCGAATATCCTGGCTATAATGGCGGCACCGACTGGGGCAGCGTGGCCGTCGATCCCGCGCGCGGTGTGATCGTAGCAAATTACAACGACATGCCCAATTATGTACGCCTCGTGCCCCGTGCCGAGGCCGACAAGAAGGGTTGGTTCACGCGCGAGCAGAAGGCGGACATGGCCAACACCGCCCTGAAGGCCGAGAAGGGTGGCAATGCGAGCCGCAGCGACAAGCCCCATGCCGAAGGGGCAGGCGACCCACAGGCGGAAACGCCCTATGCCATCGATGTGAATGCTGGCTGGCAGATGCCCTTCACCGGCATGCTGTGCAAGCAGCCGCCTTATGGCGGCATCCGGGCCATCGATATCGCGACGGGCAAGACGCTGTGGGATCGCCCCTTCGGTTCCGCTCGCAAGAACGGTCCGTTCGGTATCCCCAGCTATCTGCCGCTGACCATTGGCACGCCCAATAATGGCGGCGCGGTCATAACCGCGGGCGGGATCATCTTCATCGCGGCGGCAACGGACGATCTTTTCAAGGCTATCGATCTAAAGACCGGCAAGATACTGTGGCAACAGGCTCTGCCCGCTGGCGGTCAGGCGACGCCAATGGTTTACGAGCAGAATGGCCGTCAATATGTGTTGCTGATGACCGGCGGCCATCACTTCATGAAGACGCCGATCGGTGATCAGGTGATCGCCTGGGCTCTGCCATCCGAGAGTTAATGGCACGTTTGAATGCCTGTCTTGGAAAGCTGACGGTCGGCTCCTGGGGAGAGGGTTGTGGGCGCCGAACGGCGACAATGGTCGTGCCGGGACCATTGTTGTAACTTTCAAACTTTTGGCGAACGCGTCCGCGATCCTGATCGTCGCTCTCCTCACTCTCTGCGTTTGGCCAGCCAGACGGTGCGAAAGCCACAAGACGGGTCTTCAACAACGTGATCCAAGACGGCGAAGCCAGCCTTGTCTAAAAGGCTTTGGTACTCTTCGGAGTCAAGGCTGGCATGGTAGAGGGGGTCGCCCTCCAAATCGCCAATCGCTTCGCCTTCGGATGATCCACTGGTGAACATCAGGGGCGCACCAAATTCTGCATGCGCTTGGAAGCGCGCAAACATCCCCCGTTGGTCAGAAGGCGAGAGATGGAAAAGGCTATCCCAAGCGAGAAGACCTGAAAATCGTCGATCCAAGGCGAGCTTCCGCATGTCGATGAGATGTGCCTCAACGCCTGGTAGATTGCGTTGGAACAGCTCAAGCATTGCCGGCGTGCCATCTACTCCTGTGATCTTGAAGCCGCGGCGGAGCAAAACGCCAGCAATTGGCAGCCCGGAGCCACAGCCGATATCCAGCACGGCACCGCCAGTCGGTAAGAGGTCGCAAAAGCGATCAAGCCATGAGCATTCCGCCAAGCGGTCACCACGCAACTTGGCCCAAGCTCCGCCGTGGAGCTGGTACGTCTCGAGTACGGTGAGCGGAGCATGGTCAGGCATGTTCATCGAAATACAATGGAAGGTGAATGGCGGCTACCGTGATTCATAGCTGTTGGTCCGCTTCTGGGAGCGAAAATCGGATACCGAGCGGCCGTGAAGGGTCGACTACCGTCGGCAGCGCTTGGGACAAGCGAAGCCATTCGGTCCACTGTCCCAAACGGAGGCTTTAGCGGAAAGCCGTCATTGCGAGCGAAGCCACGCCGCGGCGATGTACGCGAAAGCTGGGTAGAAAGCGGACTTCGCTAAAGCTAAGCTTCGCATATGCCTAGAGTCCAGGATCACCGAAGGTTC
>JARFNK010000045.1 GCA_029167225.1 Sphingobium arseniciresistens | reverse complement strand
TTGCTCGGGTTTGCCTGACAGCAAACCATCTTGGCACCTAGATGCCGTGAGCGGGAGCCATCCACCCTATCCGCTTTTGGCTGGGAGCTTGGAAAAGCGGACATTGACGATCGGACGGCTCGATCTCTGCTTCGCGCCCCTTTCAGGCGTCTCCGTCGAAGCCGCCAGGCTTAAAATCGAACTATCAGGGCTCAACCAAATTGCGGACACGGTCCCAAATGGTTGGCGGGAATCATAGAATGATTTTGGATGCAGCGCCGGGGTTTGGCGGCTAAGCGGTAATTGACCATGCTGACCCTGCCGACAGCATGACAAATCAGCCCGGGGGTTTCCTATTTTTCCCTTTCGATCCTCTCGATTGTCGTTCGTCGTGCTGCTGCTGGCGGGGTTCGCGGCACCCGTGAGTGCGGACCCGGCGCCACCATATAATGAACTCCTGCGCCGCTCGCTGGACCAGGCTCCCGCCCTGCTCGAACAGGCCGCGAAAATTCGAGCCGCTAGTCAGGATGCCCGCCAAGCTCGTGCGCTGCCCAATCCGATTGCGGGCGTCGAGTTCGAGAATATCGGCGGAAGCACCGCACCAGGCAGTTCAACCCAACCGCAGACGACGTTCACGCTGACCCAGCCCTTCGAAATCGGCGGCAAGCGCTCAGCGCGCATCGCGGCTGGTAAGGCCGGCATTGCCGCAGCGGAGGCCGAGGGACGGCTGGTGCAGGTGGACTATGCCGCGCGGCTGGCCATCGCCTACGCAACGGCGGAAGCCACCCAGCAGCGGCTCCAGCTTGCGGAAGACGATCTCGTCCGCGCCAATGAGGACTTGCGGGCGGCCGGGGCACTCGTGCAGGCAGGCAAAGAAGCCGATCTGCGCCTTGCCCAGGCCAGGGCCAGCCTCTCCGCCGCCACAGCGGTTCGCGAAGGCGCTATTGCCGATCTCACCGAAGCATTGGCTAATCTTTCGGCGCTTGCAGGCGTCGCGGAGCCCTACTCCAGCGTCGACTCTTCCTTCCTTGTCAGTGAAGCCCTCAGCGGCCCTGTAGCCGGACCGATGCTGGACCAATCGCCCGCCGTCGCCGTCGCCAAGGCGGAACGAGACGCCATGGCCGCGCAAATGCGCGTGGAGCAGGTTAAGCCCGTTCCCGACATCGGCCTTATGGGCGGCCTGCGTCGGTTCGGCGGGACCGGCGACACAAGTGTCGTCGTCGGCGTCACCGCAAGCATCCCCATTTTCAACCGCAATGGCGGCGGGATCGCTGCGGCCAAGGAGCGACAGGGGGCGGCTGAGCAACGGCTCGCGGGTGCTATGCTCGACGCCGATGCTGCTCGCCGCACGGCGCTGGCTAGGGTGACGGCGTCGCAAGGCCGGCTCAGGGCAGCTGGCGACGGCGAGGTGGCCGCTGCGGAAGCTTACCGGCTGGGACGGATCGGGTATGAGGCCGGCAAGACCTCGCTCCTCGAATTGCTTGTTCTGCGGCGTTCTCTGACTGATGCCCGCGCCCTTACTATCGACGCACGCCTCGCCCGGATCAGCGCCCTCGCCGCGCTGGCTCGTATCGATGGCCGGATCGCTTTCGGAGATTGATGATGGAAGAGCCTCGCCAGCTGCGCTGGCCCTTGATCGGCGGGATAGCCGCTGTGGCCGCTGCAGCCGGTTTCGGCGTCGCGCATCTGTTCGGCACAGGATCACCTCCCGTTCCGGTGGAACAAGCCGAACCCGCCAGCAAGGGGCCGGCCGAGGTCAAGATTCCCGCCAGCTATCTCCAGACGTCAAACATCGTCGTCGAGCCGGTTGCTTCCGGCAATGTCGGAACGGACATTATTGCAGCCGCGACAGTCGCTCCGACACCTCAAGGCGAAGCGGTCGTGGTGGCGCGGGCATCGGGCACAGTGACCCGCATCAATCGCCGTCTTGGGGACAACGTCAGGGCCGGCGAAGCTCTGGCGTTTGTCGATAGCCTCGATGCCGCGACGATGTCCGCCGACAGCAGCGTCGCGACCGCCAAGGTGGGCCTAGCCCGACAGACCTTCGCGCGCGAAGACAGCCTCTACAAGCAGGGCGTCAGCCCGCGTCGGGACATGGAAGCAGCCAGGGCCGAACTCACCGTCGCCGAGGCGGAAGCGCGCCGTGCTGCATCCGTCGCAAGTGCGGCGCACGTCGCGGGCAACGGGCGATCCGTCGCGGTTGTAAGCCCAATTTCTGGCAGGATCACGGCCGAGACGGCGATGTTGGGCTCCTTTGTCGAGCCCCAGGCCGCGCTGTTCCGCGTCGCCAACGGCAATGCAGCCCAGATCGAAGCCTCCGTTACGGCCGAGGAAGCGCGCCGCATCCAGCCCGGCGACGCAGCGACGATCATTCTCGCATCTGGCGATCCGGTCGAGGCGACCGTCCGCGCGGTGACGCCCACGGTCAGCGGGAGCAGCCAGACGGCGACCGTCCTTCTGACGCCTGCGGTTGGAGCTTCCTCTCTTATCGTCGGTCAGGGCGTGCAGGTGCGTATTCGTACCCGAGCGGGATCGACGACAGGGTCGGCAAGCATGACCGTCCCGGACGAAGCCGTTCAGTCGGTCAATGGTCGTGACGTTCTCTTCGTGCGCACCACCGACGGCTTCCGCGCGCAGCCGGTGCTGGTCGGAACGCGCAGCGGCGGGTCGGCGCAGATCCTTTCGGGGGTGAAGCCAGGTGATAAGGTCGCCACGCGCAACGCCTTCCTGGTCAAGGCCGAGCTTAACAGAGGCGAAGACGAAGAATGATCGGCCGCATCCTCGCCGGCTCCGTCCATGCCCGCTGGCTCGTCCTCTTTCTGACAGCGATCATTGCCGCCGTCGGCGCTTGGCAACTCAATGTTCTGCCGATCGACGTCACACCGGACATCACCAACAAGCAGGTTCAGATCAACACGGTCGTGCCGACGCTCTCGCCGGTCGAGGTCGAGAAGCGCGTGACCTTTCCGATCGAGACGGCGCTTTCCGGCCTCAAGGGCGTGGAAAGCACGCGCTCATTTTCGCGCAACGGCTTCAGTCAGGTGACGGCCGTTTTCGACGAAAGCGCCGATCTCTACTTCATGCGCCAGCAGGTGCGCGAGCGGTTGGATCAGGCGCGGCCCAATCTGCCGGATGGCGTCGAGCCGCAAATGGGTCCGGTGTCGACGGGTCTTGGCGAAATCTTCCACTACAGCGTTGAATTTGATCATCCCGACCGCAAAGGCGCGCCACGCAGGGACGGTCAGCCCGGCTGGCAACGCGACGGTAGCTTTCTGACCGATCAGGGCGAGCGCCTGACCGATCGGGTGACGCAACTCGCTTATCTCCGCACGGTGCAGGACTGGATCATCCGCCCGCAGCTGCGCACGGTGCCGGGTGTAGCGGATGTGGATTCGCTTGGCGGCTATGTGAAGGAATATCTGGTCGAGCCCGACCCAGCGAAGATCGCGGCTTACGGCATTTCCTACAGCGACCTCGCTGAAGGGCTTGAGAAGTCCAACATCTCGGTCGGGGCCAACTATATTCAGCGCTCGGGCGAGGCTTATCTGGTCCGCGCAGATGGGCGCGTTCGTTCGATCGATGAGATAAGCCGCGCTGCAATCGCGACGCGAGGCGGTGTCCCGGTGACGGTCGGTCAGGTAGCCAAGGTTGAGATCGGAGGCGAACTGCGCCGGGGCGGAGCGAGCCGCGACGGTTATGAAACGGTGATCGGCTCGGCGCTCATGCTGGTTGGCGCGAACAGCCGAACTGTCGCGCATGACGTCGGCACCAAGCTTGGCGAGATCGCCAAGACCCTTCCGCCGGGCGTGCGGGTTGTGCCGACGCTCGACCGCTCGCAGCTGGTGCTGTCGACCATCACGACCGTCTCGCGTAATCTGGCTGAAGGCGCGCTGCTGGTCGTGGCGATCCTCTTTTTCCTGCTGGGCAACTGGCGCGCCGCGCTCATCGCGACACTCGTGATCCCGCTCTCCATGCTGATGAGCGCCATCGGCATGAACGGCCTCAACATCTCGGGCAATTTGATGAGCCTGGGCGCACTCGACTTCGGCCTCATCATCGACGGGGCGGTCATCATTGTCGAGAATTGCCTGCGTCGGCTGGGCGAGCGGCAGCATGGCCTCGGGCGCGAAATGACGCTTACCGAACGCCTCGACGAGGTGATCGCGTCCTCGCGCGAGATGGTCCGCCCGACTGTTTATGGCCAGATCGTCATCTTCCTCGTCTTTGTGCCGTGCCTCACCTTCCAGGGCGTTGAGGGCAAGATGTTCTCGCCCATGGTCATCACGCTCATGCTGGCGCTGGCGTCAGCCTTCGTTCTCTCGCTGACCTTCGTGCCGGCGATGATTGCGGTGCTGCTCAGGGGTCGCATCGAGGACAAGGAAGTCCGTGTCATCGTCGCTGCCAAGCATCGCTATGAGCCGTGGCTGCGCCGCGCAGTGCATCACCCTATGCCCTTCATCGGCGCAGGTCTGGTCGTGCTGGTGGCAGCACTGGCGACGTTCCTGTTCGTCGGCCGCGAGTTCATGCCGACACTGGACGAGCAGAACCTCAATCTCTCGTCGGTCCGCATTCCCTCGACCACCATCGAGAAGTCGGTGGAGATGGATCTACCGCTCGAACGCCTGTTGCTCACGCTGCCCGAGGTGAAGACCGTCTATTCCAAGGCCGGCACGGCTAGCCTCGCAGCCGATCCCATGCCGCCAAATGCGTCCGACAATTATGTGATCCTCAAACCCAAGGGCGAATGGCCGGCAGGCGTCACCACCAAGGAGCAGGTGATCGAGCGCATTCGCGGCAAGATGGCAGCTATGGTCGGCAATGGCTATGATGTGACCCAGCCGATTGAGATGCGGTTCAACGAACTGATCGGCGGCGTGCGCAGCGATGTCGCGGTTAAGCTCTACGGCGACGACCTTGGCGTCATGACCCGCACGGCAGACCAGATCGCGGCGACACTCAAGAACGTGCCGGGCGCAATCGATGTCCGCGCAGCGCAGACCGAGGGCTTCCCGACCTTCGACATCGTATTTGACCGCGCTGCGATTGCTCGCTTTGGCCTGACGGTCAAGGACGTCGCGGACACAGTCTCGACGGCCCTAGCGGGCCGGCCTGCTGGTCAAATCTTTGATGGCGACCAGCGCTTTGACATCGTTGTGCGACTGCCCGGGGCCCAGCGCGATAATCTTGACCTCCTGGGCGCTCTACCCGTCGTGCTGCCATCCGAAGAGGGACACGCCCGTGCGTCGGTTCCTTTGCGCCAGCTCGTCCAATTCCGCTTCACCGAGGGCTTGAACGAGGTGAGCCGCGACAATGGCAAGCGCCGTATCTATGTCGAGGCCAATGTCTCCGGACGCGATCTCGGCAGTTTCGTCGATGAGGCCCGAGGGAAGATCGACGCTGAGGTGAAGCTGCCACCGGGCTCATGGATTGAATGGGGCGGTCAGTTCCAGAACCTCGAAGCTGCGACCCAGCGGCTCATGATCATCGTGCCGGTCTGCTTCATCCTGATTGCCGTCGCGCTCTATCTTGCAATTGGCAGCATTTCGTTGGCGGCAACGGTGCTGACCGCTGTGCCTTTGGCTCTGGCGGGCGGTGTATTCGCGATTGCATTGCGAGGGATACCCTTCTCGATCTCGGCATCGGTCGGTTTCATCGCGGTCTCGGGCGTCGCGGTGCTCAATGGTCTCGTGCTGCTCTCCTCGATCCGCAAGCGTTTGCAGGAGGGCGCAGACAGCGACACCGCCGTTATCGAAGGTGCGATGGAACGCGTACGCCCCGTCCTGATGACTGCGCTGGTCGCAAGCCTCGGCTTCGTGCCAATGGCGATCTCGGTTGGCACGGGTGCCGAAGTGCAGCGGCCGCTCGCGACTGTTGTGATCGGCGGCCTGCTCACATCGACCGCACTTACGCTGTTCGTGCTGCCGGCTTTGTGCGGCATCCTCCTCAGGCGCGGAGCGCTCAGACGTCGGTCAGTTATCCAGAAATGAACCCATGACCGGTTTCGGGCACGGAGCGAAGCGACAAGAACGACTGGTTTCGGGGCAGCCTTTGCCTAGCGCCTCTGAGACAGGCAACGGCAGGTTTCGGTGTGAGCAGTCGTTCATGATGGCTGATTGGAACGACCAAATCTGGTCGACAGGAGAAGTGCCAAGTGGGGCGGAAACTCTGCTGAATCCCCGCCTGCGCCTACCTCGCCGCGCCTAGCCATCATAATTCGAGGATATCCAATCTTCCCTACCATGCCGTACGCGCAGAATGATGACCTCGCCCTCATTTCCCACATCATAAATCACCAGATGGGCCTTGTAGGGATGCACGCGAACAGGCGGCGAAATCTCCTCGCGCAGACGCGCGGCATGGGGATAGTCTGCGAGAAACGCGAAAATCGCGCTCAGCCCTTCATGATAGGTGTCGGCTTGAGGTAGACCGAACTGCTCGATTCCCTCAAGAAAGATGGCTGTCAGATCATCGACTGCGGCGCGTGTTAAACGGAAGCGAGGCACGATCAGGCTTGCAAGCCAGCCTGGCTGATCGCCCGCGCCCGGATGTCCGCCATCGTCTCATCACTCAGGCCGCTCGCTCTAGCTTCATCGGCCAGGCGCTGCATGGCGGCAATCTTGTCGGCGCGTTCCTGATCACGACGGATAAGATCGCGCACATAGTCACTGGCATTGCTATACCGGCCAGTGTCAGCTTGCGCTTCCACCCATTGCTTCATCGGGTCGGGCAGTGAGATGTTCATCGTAGCCATGGTAGCCTCCAAGGCTAAGGAAATAGCAAAGATTGGCAAAGTCTGTCAATTCATCGTCAGCCATGGACTGCCCTCTTGAATACAGACCATTGTGCAGCCGACGACTCACAAAATTTCCTCCGGAGGGCCGGAACCGTTCTTCAGAATGGCTAATTCTGGCCAATCGGAGAATGATCATGGAAATATCTGAAACCGTGAATGCGTCCCCCAAGCGCCCAGTCTGGAATGCCGGGCGCACTGTCGGCGCGAAACGGGCTTTGAAGCCCAAACAAATATGGGAGATCCGATTTTATCTCAATCAGCGCCGCCGCCTGCGGGACAGGGCGCTGTTCGACCTTGCGATCGACAGCAAACTACGCGGTTGCGACCTTGTTCGCATGAAAATTGGCGATGTCGTCAGCGGCGGGCAGATCCGCACGCGGGCCATCGTCATGCAACAGAAAACGGGTCGCCCTGTTCAATTCGAACTTCTCCCTGATGCCCGGGCCAGCCTGCTGGCGTGGCTCGAGCGGCGGGGCGGCACAGTCGATGATTATGTCTTCCCAAGCCGGGTTGATCGCAATGCTCACCTCAGCACACGGCAATATGCCCGGCTTGTCGACGAATGGGTGACGGGGGTGGGCCTGATGCGAAGCGAATATGGCACGCATTCGCTCCGCCGAACCAAGGCCTCGATCATCTACAGGGCGACTGCGAACCTGCGCGCCGTTCAGATCCTGCTCGGCCACAGCAAGATTGAGAATACGGTCCGCTATCTGGGGATCGATGTGGAAGACGCGCTCGCGCTCGCTGAAAACACCGAAATCTGAACCGTCGGCTCCCCGCAGCACAGGCGGGGAGCCGACTTTGGTCACCCTGGGACAAACCGGTCGTTCCCTACTGGCATGTAGAGCGGCAGGTTCCCTTCCAAAACCCGACACTTAGCGCTCGCCGGATTGGCTACGCACAGTGATGGTAAACCGGGCCTCTGCCGCCTATCCAGTTCCGAACATAGAGATTGAAAGAGCGGATGCTTTGTACCCTCGCGAAGGTCGTATGCAGGCATCTGGATAGCGACGGTTCGACGGAGCCGAAGAGTTCGAGTCCTCTCCGATCGTACGTCTTTCGATACAGCGCACGGGAGTTGGAAGATTAACGCAGTGCGTTCGCCGCTTCGGCCCGGCGCTTGATGATAGTCAGAATGTTGCTTTCGATATCGCCCAGCAGGATCTCGCCCCATAGTTGCGCGTAAAGATTGACATGCGTCTTGGCGATGTAATTGGTCCGCAGTGTGAGCTTGGTTGTGCCGTCATTCAACGGTGTCAGCGTGTAATCGCCAGTGTCGATCTTGAGGAACTGCCCGTCGGGCGAGATATGTCTGTCGGTGTAATCCTGAAGTGAGCTGTTGCTAAAAACAAAGACCCAGCCAAGCCGTTGGCCCGGTTGCCATTGGGTGATCCTTTCCTCGAAATTGATGTGATCGCCCCAGTAAGCTTTGCGCACCACGCCCACACCATGCCCGCTGATAGTGGTAGCGCGTGGGCGCGGTATACCGACAATGCTCTGCGCGAAATTCCATTGACCTTCATCCGGGCTGATATGCGCATTGGCCACCGCGTAGGGCCAGATTTGAGCCGGGGTGGCGTGGATCACGATGGAGCGCGTTAGGGTCACCTGCTTTTCGGGGATCGGAATCTGACTTTCCAGGCTGCCGCACATAAGGGGTAGGAAAAGCAAAGAGGCGTGGAATTTTGCGGGATCGGTCCGCCCCTTCCGCACGCGCCGCAAGATGAAGGCACCGGCATAGCCAGAGCACAGCCAGATCGGGGCGAGCATGATGATGCAAATGACCCCTTCGTGCAGAAACACTACCGAGCCCATTACCACGAGCCCGCCGAAAATTGGCGGCACAGACCAGTAGAAAGACGACGGTTTGTCGCCCGCCGGATCTCCCACATAGCAAATAAGCGCGCAGAGATAAGCGGGTAGAACCGCGAGAAACCAAAGGCTGGCAAAGGCCACGTTGTTGGCCTTGCTGGCACTGATCAAGATGTAGGCGCTGAGCGCGATGACCAGGGCAAGGGTCATGCCACCAATCACACGTCCGCGGAGCAGATTAGACCCGTTCATCACAAGACCCTTTCCGCGTATTCGGCGGCAGGAACCCAGCAGGTCTCACGCTTGCCAAACAGCCGGTAGCGATTGCGCGCGATCCAGTGGTAAACAGGATCGCGTAGGACTCTCGGAGTGAGCAGACCTAGGCCTGCAATGCGCCAGGGCCAGCCAAGCCCCGTGTAGATCGCGATCACGGCCTCGCTGTCACGTAGTACCCGGTCTCCCTCAATCAGCAGGATCGTATCCGGATTTGCCGGATCTATCCCGTGCTGCCGAAAGAGTGCCGCGCCGACCGCCCCTTGCATCGAAGCCAGGCGATAGCGGGCCAGCCGATCATGCTTCAGGATGAACTGTGCGTTGGCAGAGCACAGCACGCATTGGGCGTCGAAGAGAATGATGGGGCCTTGTTCAATCATGAAGCTCCTCCATCAAGCCGGTGTAACGGATGGCAAAGCCCAAGAAGGGCAGGGAAATTGGCACGTCAAAACGATAGCGCCCATCCACTTCACTTTCAGCAGCGGGACACTGCGGACTAAGCCATGACGGAAACGGCAGCCCGAAAAACCGGAAGGCCACCAGATCGAGGCACAGCCTTCCGTCTTCCACGCGCACACGAAACCGGTTGGTGGCAGGTCCCATCTTCTCCACAATCAGGCCGTCGCGCGCGACAAACCGGCTATGATAGGTTCGGCCCGCAAAGTCGCGGCGCCACACTTCGGCCTCCCCATGTCGCTCGAACACCACGGTTACAGGGATTTCGTTTCCAGCCTTCGGCAAGCCCATCATCCAGCACAAGGCGCGGGCGATCGGATTGCGGCTAGCTACAACTTGCGCCTTTCCAATCCATCTCTGGCAGTCATTGGAATCGTGGGCACGGCGCAGCACTGACGGCAGGCCATCGATGGCGTCTCCCAGCAGACGGCGGAATAATGGTTCGGTCACAATGCGAGCTCCGGTTTGGCAACCATTAGCCAGAAAATGATGATGACTCCGATAAAGGCCGGCCATCCAAGTGCGAACCACCAGCGCGCGAGGCGGTGATAGTGCAGCGGCAGTTCTGCACCGTCAGGGGTAGCCTCGGCGATGCGGCGCATCCGGATCTGGATCGCCACCACCGGCAGCCAGCAGGCTCCCACAAAGACGTAGAGTACAATGGCAGCCATCAACCACGGCGTTGTCAGTGGGTAGCCGGCCAGGTTCGCCAACCAAACCCCCGTTACCGGCTGCACGATCACCGCGGGTGTGGTGAACAGCCAATCAGCCAGTTCCACGTTGCGATTGACCACCCGACGAGCCGCCAGCACGCCCGAGCGATTGGCCATCCAGCCATGGAACGCGGTGCCAAGCCCTGTGCCAAACAGCAGGGTGGAGCTAAGGATATGGACCGTCTTGAGGAGCAGATAATCATGCATTGGGCTTCTCCATCGCATGAACGGCCAAAGACAGACCGAGAACCGCGAGATTTTTGACCAAGGCGCCAAAGGGATCGGCCAAGAGTTCTGGCGCAATGGCGAAGAGGATCAGGCTGTAGACGCTCATCAGCACCACACCTGCCAAGGCGGCCCAGCGCCAGTGCAGGAGCAGCGCCAAACCTATTGCGATATCAGCCAGCGATCCGGCCGAGACGGTGCCCACTGCCCCATTGCCTGCCAGCCCAAGGCGAGCGAGCAATTGGATGTTCTGGGTCATTGGGGTGAGCAACAGTGGTACCAAGCCGCCAGCCAGCCACACTGCCGCCAGCAAGCTCCGCAAAGCGGGCGCGAGTGGCAACAGGCGGGCCGCCAGCGTATCGCTCTGCGTTGCTGGGTAACGGGCCAAAGCTTGCGCAACAGGCTGCGGAGCGAAACCGAGTGTGGCTACGAAAAGCTCGACCGCCGCTGAATTGCCCGCCTCCAACATAGTCAAGCTCTCGAGGGTCATCGGGCCAATGCCAAGTCTGGCGACCGAGCGAAGTATCCAGCGCGGCATCGGCAGGCTGCGCGCCGCGCCGAGCCCCTGCCAGCGTCGCAAAATTCTGATCAGGTCCACGACCCTCATCTTTTCGGGCCCGACTGCATCCACCACCACAGCCATGGGCAAGGTGCGCTGGAGCAAGCGCCAAACCGCTTCCACAAGATCGTCGATCGCAATGGGAGCGACCGGCCCGCCGCCTATATCCGGCAACACCGGCAAGACTGCCAAAGCGCTGAACAGCGTAGTACTGTCCCCGCCGCGCCCGACCACCAGCGAGGGGCGCACAATCGCCCAAGCCAGTCCCAAGGTCTTCAGATGTTCGTCTGCCGCGCGCTTGCTGCAATGGTAAGCGGTAGTGCCATCCTCAGCGCCCAGGGCGGAGATCTGAATCACGCGATCCACTCCGGCCTGCGCGGCGCCATCGAACAAGGCCATCGCACCGCGCGCGTGCAAACCGTCGTAATCGGCCCCTGCGGCCAGCACGCCTACACAGTTCACCAGAGCGTCATAGCCCTGGAGACGCCGAGCCCAGATGGCGTCATCGTCACGGGTCAGATCACAGGCGACATCATGTCCGAGCCTCCCGGCGATCTTCACCTCGCAGCCTTCGGCGCGCAGCCGTCCGGCCAGATGCCCGCCGATAAAGCCGCCGCCTACGATCATCACACGCATCGCGACCTCCTCAGTTATTGTTGGGCTGCGGCACGCGGCGCCACACGGCAAGCCCCATTCCGGCCATCGCCATCAGGATGCCAGCCAGGGTAGCCGCCACCGTGCCTTGGATCAGTGCGGTGGGATCCGTGGCAATCCGCGCCATCGAGACGAACAGCAGCGGCAGCGCGATCATCATCACCATCGACCACACCGTCCAGAACGAGGATCGCTCTTCAGTTCCGCACAATTCAGACAAAAGAATCGAAAGCGGGCGGCGCAACACAAAGGCGGCCAGTCCAGCCAGCGCCAGCGTCACAGCATAGGTGAGCAATAGGGCGACAATCGGGATCAACATTGCTTGGCTCCTTTCATGAGGGCGGTCGAGATGACCGTGTCCTGCCACGTGCTTCGCAATTGGCATGCCAATTGCGAAGACTGCTGGAAAACCAAGGTTCCGGGCTGCGAACGGACCACTTGAATGTTAACGACGTGAACAGAAACGCATGATATGCTATCAACGATGGATACAGCTCTTGGTATCATGGCGTATATCGGCGCGCTGGGCCTGACTGCGCTGGCGAGCTCTTTGCTGGCAGGCTTTGTCGCAGCTAAGGCGCGGGGCCTTCCGGGCGCATGGACGCTGGTGGTTTTCTTGTGCGGGGTTGCATTGTGGAGTTTGGCTATGGCTGCGCCCGCAATGCTGGGCGCAAAAGCGGCCCCCTTCACGCTGACCGTGATCGCGCTGTCACCGTTACCTGCGGCGGCCTTTGTGCATCTGGTCTTTGCATTTGCGCTGTGCGGTGCGCTTCGTCCGGTAGCTTGGACAAGCTATTTCGTGGCCGGTGTGGCCGCGCTTGCGGGCATCTTGCTAGGCGTTGGCCGGATCGTGCCTTGGCATGGCTTTGCCGGAGCCTTTGTGCCCTCGTTGGTGGGCTGGGGCGTGTTAGCTGTTGCGGCGGCACTGTCGGTGACGGGGCATCTGCGCCTGTTCCAAACGTGGCGCCAGCAGAGTGGATTACATCGTGATCAGGCAGGTGCCGTGTTCGTTTCCAGCGGGATTGGGTTACTCGCGCTCACTGGGTTTGCCTTCCCCGCGTTAGGGATTGAGGTCTATCCTTGGCCGGTGCTCGCGCTGCCGCTCTACTCGGTGGCGCTGGTTTATGCGGTGCTGCGGCACCGTTTCATGGCCGCGGACATCTGGGCGCGCCGTGGCTTGGTGTGGATACTGCTGCTGGCGGGCGCGGGTGGTGCTTCCGCGCTGATCGCCACTTTGCCACTTGCGCTGGCCGGGCGGCCAGAGGGCTTTGTGGCAACATGGGCGGCTTTGGCGGGAACAATGGCACTTGGACTCTTGGTAATGGCGCCACTCAAACGTCTCGCCGATAAGCTGGTGTTCCCCGGGGCTAAGCTAGATGTGGAACCTTGGCGTGATGCCTTGGCGCAGGCCCCAGACGAGCGGGCGCTGAGCGAACTGGCTAACGCCATGCTGCGCCAGCACCTAGACCTTGGCGCTGATGGGCCGGGATTGGCAGTTGTGGACGAGTCCGTGACGCTGATTGGATGGGAGGATGCCCCCACAGCTCTGCGTCATACCGCCGCCCGCATCGCCGCGCTGGTCGAGGAAGCCGCCCGCCGCCTCGTTAGCGCTCGCCGCATTGTGGAGGCCGAACGCGAAGCAAGGCTGGCGGAATTGGGGGCGCTGGCCGCAACAATTGCCCATGATCTGCGTAACCCGCTGGGCATTGTGCAAATGGCAGCCACCGGCGCTCCGCTTGAGGTGCGCGCCGAAATTGGCGAGCAGGTGGGGCGCATGAACGCGCTGGTCACCGACATTCTTGATTATGCTCGGGCTTGGACGATTGCGCGGCGCCCCATCGAACTGGCGTCTTATCTGGCCAGATTCGGCGTACCCCTGGAGGTGCCCGAGGGCTTGATGGTCAATGCCGATCCCTCAGCCTTGCGCCGTGCCTTCGCCAATCTGGTAGACAATGCCAAGGCAATGGGCGGCGATTGTACGATCATTGCCGACGGTCGCTCCGTCGACATTTGCGACAATGGCCCCGGCATTGCGCCCGAAATCGCAGATAGCCTGTTCAAACCCTTCGTCTCGCGCCGCCCAGGCGGCACTGGCCTTGGCCTTGCGATCGTCCGTCGCATTATGGAGGCGCATGGCGGTACGGTTGCCCTCGCGCAGCGCGAGGATTGGACAACCTGTTTCCGCCTGACCTTTGGGGAACAAGCATGATCCTTCTGGCCGATGATGAGCCCGCCTTTCAGCGGCTGACCGGAGACTGGCTGCGCGCGCAGGGGCATGAGGTGATCGCAGTGGGCGATGGCGATGCCGCCTGCGCCGCCTTTGCGCAGCAGCGGCCCGATGTCGTGCTACTCGATCTGGCAATGCCGCCGCATCATGATCCGCAGGGGGGCATCGCTCTGATCTCCACCTTCGCGCCCGCCCCTGTGGTGGTGATGACTGGTCATGCCGATCAGGCGTTGGCGATGCAGGCGATCGAGGCGGGGGCGTGGGACTTCCTTGCCAAGCCGGTCGATCCTGATCTGCTCAAGGTCGTCGTCGCCCGTGCCGTGGAGCGGGCGAGGCTGGCGCAAGAACTGGCTGCGCTTCGCGTTCGCGATGAGGCAGGCGAGGATATGGGCCTTATCGGACAGTCCCCGCCGATGGTGGCATTGCGTGCGCTCATACGCCGGGTCGCCCCCACTGGTCTGCCAGTTATGGTGCTGGGCCCCAGTGGCTCTGGCAAAGAGCTCGTCGCACGTGCTGTCCACGCCGCTTCGCTACGGGCCAACGGGCCTTTGGTGCCGGTGCACTGCGGAGCAGTTCCAGCAGAATTGTTGGAAAGCGAACTCTTTGGGCATCTCAGGGGGAGCTTCACGGGCGCCCATGCAGACCGCGCAGGGCTGGTCGAGACGGCGCATGGCGGAACGCTGTTTCTCGACGAAATCGGCGAAATGCCGCCTGCCATGCAGGTCAAACTGCTACGTTTCCTCGCCGATGGCACCTATCAGCCAGTAGGAGCACGGGAGATGCGCCATGCGGATGTGCGCATAGTTGCCGCCACCCACCGCGACTTGGGTGCTGCCGTAGCAGAAGGCTCATTTCGGGAGGACCTTTATTATCGAATGAAGGGCCTGGTGCTTACCACACCAAGGCTGGACGATAGGAATGCGGATAAGACGCTGTTGGCGCAAATCTTCCTGCGGCGCGTTTCAGATCAGACCCGATTTGCACCCGAATCGTTGGCGTGGATCGCCCAGCGGCCTTGGCCTGGTAACGTGCGGGAGTTGCGGGCAGCGGTGGAATGCGCGGCGGCGCTGGTTGAAGGGGCTGTGATCAGCGTGCAGGATATGGTCTTTGCCACCGGAGCAGGCGAGCCGTTTAACGCACTACCCCAGCCGCAGACTCTCGAAGAGGAAGTTGCTGCTCTGGAGCGCAGGCGCATTGTGGAAGCGTTGGAGCGAACGGGCCACAACCACACTCATAGCGCGCGCGAACTTGGCTTATCGCGCGTAGGGCTGCTGAAGAAAATGGATCGGATGGGCTTGCGGTGATTGCTGCCGACACTGCTGTCGTTCCGATCCGCCGATTAGGGGATGGGACGCTGCCAGCCTTGGCGGGTCCGTATAGCCCATGCCTTCATTTTTGCAGTGGCAAGGCTCTTCGCTAACCAATCGGCAGCTTCTGGTCGACACCTACCGGAATAGCAGACGGTCTGCAGGTGGGACGCGAAATTTGGGCGCGGAGCGGCCGGAAAGGGTCGACGGCAGACGGCCTCTCAACTAGTTCGCGGCGGCGATTGTTGCCTGACGGGCGATCAGCTGCCAGCCCGCACTCCGCTTCGCCCAGACGTCGGTGAATGGCCGCATGACCTGCTTGCCGGCGCCGGGTCCCTTCTTTGGGATCATCGTGTCATACCCCATAACCACAGTCACCTCTGGTTTCTCGCCAACAAAGGTGATGTGCTTGTGGAAGTCGCGATAGTCGAGGAAGTCCTGTTCCATGACTCCGATTACATCCTCGCGTCCGATTACCGTGTTGCTCGGGGCGTTTACGACGAAATCTTCAGCCCAGACGGTTCTTACTTCTGCAGCGTCATGAGCCATCATGGCCTTTCCAAGCCTCCCATAAGCCGCACCAATCTCAGGAGGCATTCGAACGCCAGGAGCGAGCTGTGCGAGCGCGGGTGTGGCGACAAGTAACGCCCCAAACAACACGATCCTTCTGGGCATCCCCATATTCTCCGATATAAGATTCGAGCTATAATGCGTCGAATTGTTGTCGCGAACAACAACGAGCTCAGCGCTCTCTTGGGCATGAAGCCTGTTGGATGAAGACAGCCGTTTTCATCTACTCGACGATCAGCAAAAATTACTCGCCAGGCGGCATGACCGGACCGTCCGCAGCTGGGTAAGTGGAATTATGGCCTGAGTGTCGTCAAAGGGTCGAAACCGTCGGCGGCCAAGCGCCCCGATAGGCGCTTGGCGGCAATATGGATTAGATGGCAATTCCCGCGACTTCACGGGCTAATGGTTCCAGTTCGGCCATCGCTGCCTGATCAAGCGTCAGGCACACGGCCGCCACATTCTCCTTCAGTCGCTTGCGGCTCCGCGTGCCGGGGATCGGCGAGACGTCCGCACCCAGTTCACGGGCTTTGGCATAGAGCCAAGCGATCGCGACTTGCGCCGATGAAACGCCTAGCCCTGCGGCGATCTCTTCGATCTTTGCCACGAGACGCATGTTCGCTGCCCGGTTCTCGGCAGAGAAGCGCGGGAAGTAGGACCGTGTGTCTCCTGCGCTGAGGTTTGCAGCAAAAGCCTGCCCCGTCAGCATCCCGCGCCCGAGCGGCGAATAAGGTATGAGCGTAACACCCAGATCAACGGCTGCAGGCACGATTTCGGCCTCGATATCACGCGTGAAGATCGACCATTCCGACTGCAGCGCAGCAATGGGATGCACGGCATGCGCCTCGCGCAACTCTTCCGCGCTGACCGCGGAAAGACCCAGGGCGCGCACTTTGCCCTCGGCGACAAGATCCGCCATTGCGCCGATCGATTCCGCGAGTGACACATCAGCGCTGCGGCGATGCATATAGTAGAGATCAATCACCTCGATGCCGAGGCGCTGGAGCGAGCCCTCCGCGGCGCGGCGGATAAATTCCGGGCGGTTGTCGACGCTCCAGTCATCCGGGGCCTCAGGGGTCCGGGCATAGCCGAACTTAGTGGCGATCACTGCCCGGCCACGGTGCGCCTGTATGAACGGCGCAAGGAAGCGCTCGTTTTCCCCCATGCCGTAGACATCCGCCGTATCGAACATCGTGACACCCAGTTCCAGCGCCAGTTCCAGTGTGGCGCGGGCTTCGGATTCATCGGTTTCGCCGTAGAATTCACTCATGCCCATGCAACCCAGCCCCTGGATGCCGATGGTTAGGCCGCTCTTGCCGAGTGCGATCTGTGGAAGACGATATTTGCCAGTCATTGAACAACTCCAGATATTGACAGGCAGCTCCTGTAAGTGTGGACTATGGTCCATGGTCAAGGTATTTTCATGCTGATTTCGCAATTCGCCAGAGAGGCCGGACTCTCGGTCGATACGGTGCGGTTCTATATCGCCAAGGGTCTGCTGAAGCCCGAGCGCAGTGCGCGGAAGGGCGGCGCCAACCCCTATCAAGTGTTCGGCGCGGATGATGTGACGGCGGCGCAGATGATCCGGCTGCAACAGTCGCTGGGATATTCGCTCGCAGAAATCGGCGCGCTGGCCGAGGAATACCGCCGGGGCGCCGGCTCGCCGGAGCGTACCGGCGAGGTTCTCCGCAAGCAGATCGCCCGGCTGGAAGAGCGCCAGCGCGAACTCGATGCCGCACTGGCCTTCCTCAAAGGCAAGCTGGAATGGGTGGAGGCAGGCCAGCCCGGTTCTGCTCCCCAGCCCAACGTCTACTTCTGCTGATCTCTGCCCGCGGAAGCGAGCCGCTTGAGTTCAGCCACACCTTCTTCCACCGAGACGACCGGGGCATATCCGAGGTCTCGTCTCGCCTTGGTGATATCGAGCGTGACTTCCACAGCCATCGTCGCCAGATCTTGCCGGGTGATCGGCAGTTTCACGCGACCTCCAGAAAGGCGTGCCGCCAACTCGCCGGCACGTGCGACGGCGCCAACCAGCCAGGAAGGCACCGCCTTCTCAGGCGGAGCGATCCCCTGCGTTTCCAGCAATCGGGATACGAAGCCGCGGAACGTCGAGGGCTCGCCGTCGGTGATGAAATAGGCTTCGCCTGCTCGTCCCTTCAGCAGCGCCAGTTCGATGCCGTGGCAGGCATTGGCGACATGGGTGGCCGACGTGAGGTACTCGCCCCCGTTGATCCACGCCATCTGCCTCGAACGCGCGGCTTTGCGTCAGGATCGGCAAGGCGGTCGTATCGTCGCGGCCCCAGATGAAGCGCGGCCGCACGATTACGGCTTCGAACCCATTGCGATGTTCCAGTTCATCCAAGTGAGGTTGAGAACGGCCTGCGCTGCAGCAACCGCTTTCTCGGTACGGAGACAGCGGACCTCGAATGGCTGAGGCACGTAGGGAACGGATTGCCGAATTTCTGGGCTCTGCTCGCCAGTAGCGCCTCTCATCCCGCGTCCGACGATTTGCTGCTATGCGATCGGCTTCGTATAGGCATGTGCAAGGCGGATCAGATCGGCCCGGCTGTGGGTGGCCGTCTTCTGAAAGAGACGCAGTATATGCGTGCGCACGGTGCTGTAGGCGATACCGAGTTCAGCGGCGACGTCCCGGGTGCTTCCGCCGGCGAAAATGCGCTCAAAAACAGCCAGTTCAGCATTGGTGAGTCCGAACATCGATTGGAGGACATCCTGCTCCAGGTTCTGATCGATTGGCGCGTTGGAAATGAAGATAGCAGCCACGGCATCCCGATTCAGTCGGGCTCGCAAAGCACCGTTGGCGAGCGGCAGCAGATGGATGGCGCGGGAAAAATGATCCGGCAACCGTATGGACAGACCGGTGCCGCTGCCGGGAATGTCCGTCTCATCTTTAGCCAGTCGGCTGATCGCGTTGCCGATGGCATGTCTCAGTCCGGGAACGGGAGAGGAAAGCTGATCATACCGTGATGCCAGTATCACGCCTTCCTCCATCAGGTCCTTCGCACGGGCGTTGGCATGGACCACAGCACAGTCGATCGAGACCAGAACTATTGGCACCGACATCGAATCGATAACCGCCTGGAAGTTGTGGACAATCGATCTGGAGGCATCAAGAAGTCCGCTGATGCGCGCCGCGCGCTGGCAATGGGGCAGCAACAGCGCCAGTTCGCCGATCAGGCCGTCGTCGATTATGCCCCCCTTTGCGTCCGTTGCGAGGCGCATGCTGCCGAACAGGTTGGGATCGCGCGCGAGCACGATCGCCGCTCCATCGACTAGCCCCATCGGCCCCACCCAGTTGTTGTAATAGGGTGTCTGCACCAAGGCCTCTTGCGAAATGATCCTGCTGACAACCCAAGGCTGGTTAATCGGCCGCGTCATCACCGCGTCGACGCCGCCCCAGACGTCCGGCATGCCCTGGTAGTGGCTGACCATCGTCGCAGCCTGCTGATCGTCGATGCCATAGTGGAAGTTGAACAGGTTCGTGATGCCAGGCATGCGATTGAGATCGATCGTCCCCTTGCGGAAGCCGAAGGTCTCGCAGATCCGGCCTAGCGCGTCCGGCCACAACGAAACGTCGACCGCACCATCGTATATGGCGGACACAAGCTCGGAAAAAACCCGCTGATCCATGCCCTGCTCGTCGCCTCATATCCCCGTCCAAGAAATATAGATCATTCAGGCAGATATCTCCACCATTTGGTGGACGCGATCGCATCCCCGCCTGTCTTATGCTGCGCACGAGGCGATTCAACTGACTGCCGGCGCGAATAGCTTGGTGCAATTCGCACGGGTAGCCCAAATTGAGAAATATCCGTGAGAACTGACAAATGAGCTGATTTGAAATTTTCTTTGCAAGGGCGATGCAGATGAAATTCTTTATTGGACTACTGGTACTGGCAGCCACAAGTGCCACCGCGATTTCGGCAAGCGTGACCACCGTGGTCCTCGACGGCTCGCCGACAAAGTATCGCGCACCCGACGGTTCGTACAATGAGCCAGCGACCTGGGCGATACTCGTCATTGGTTTCGGCTTAGTCGGCAGTTCGATGCGCCATCGTCCACGACCACGCGTGAGCTTCGCCTGAGCCCATCATTCCGCGATGGCAACCTGCCCCCGTAAAACGGACGACGGACGCTCGATACACATCCAGAAACCCAACAGCAGGGAGGCGTCGCGGCGACCGGCGTCTTGGAGCGAACGGCCGTGCCATTCGCGAGCATTGCTGTTCGCCATGAGGAAACGCACATGATCAATCATTCGGCAACCGGCAAGGCGCTCCTGCTCGGGGGTTCGACCATCTTCGTCATGGTGGCAGGCGCGGGCACGGCTTTGGCGCAAAGCTGCACGCCGCAGGCGGGCGGCTATCAGTGCAGCGGTACGATCACCACGGGACAGGACCTGACCCTAACCGCGCCGAACACCACGGTCACCATCGCCCCAAACACGACGATCACGGTGCCCAACAGCCGCGCCTTCCTGCTGCGCGGCGCGGGCACCTATACCGATACCAACGCGACCACGATCAATGCGTTCGAGGGCATCTTCTTCACCGATAGCGGCCAGCCCGGCGGCACGACGATCACCACCAACGGCGATATTACCGCGACGGGCGGTTCGGCGATCAGTGGCAGCTTCTCCGGCTCGGGCGGCGTGTCGATCACCAGTAGCGGAGCCCTGTCTGGCAACATCCCGATTTTCGTCGACATGAGCGGCACCGGCCCCGTCACCATCAACGCGAGCGGCGCGATCACTGGTGCGCAGGGAGGCGTCCTGGTCAGTTCTTCCAACGGTGCGGCGACGGGCGCCATCTCGGTCCGGACCGGTAGCGTCAGCGCGAACGCGACGGCGATCAACGTGAGCACGCAGGGCGCGAACACCATCGATCTGATCGCCAACGGCCTGGTGCGGGCCACCCAGGCCGGCAACGGCACGGGCATCCGCATCTCGGGATCGAGCTTGGCGCGCAACCTGTCGCTCACCGCGGGGGACATCCAATCCACGAGCCTGGGCATCAATGCGGTCAACGACGGCGTCGGCACGCTGACGATCAATGCCAACGGCCGCATCGTCGTCACGTCGGCCAACGGTTCGGGCACCGGCATCTTGGCGACCGGCAACAGCACGTACACCACGACGGGCATGGCGATCACGCTGGGCACGGGCGGCAGCATCGAGGCGGCGGGCGCGGGGATCAACGCGTTCCACCGCGGCACCGGCACGCTGAGCATCGTGACGCGCGGATCGGTGGCCCAGACGGCGACCACCACGAACCTGTCGAGCACGCTGGGCGTGATCAGCGCTCAGACGTTCCGCGCGGCGAACAATCCCGCGAACATCGACATCGACATCGGCAGCACCGTCACCGATGCGTCGAACACGAAATGGGGCCTCTATGTCGCGAAGGCGACCGACCAGAGCGTGCGCGGCGGCGGCGGCGACATCACCGTGAATGTGAGTTCGGCGATCAGCGCCGCGGGCGGCGTTAGCATTTACACGCGCGACCAGGGCGCTGTGTCGCTGACCATTTCCGGCAGCGTCACCGCGACACCGGGCGCCAGCGATACGCTCCACAAGGGCATTGTGATCGAGAATTCCAACACGACCACGCCGACCCGGCTGACGATCACGAGCACGGGCCGCGTGACCGGCGAGGTCGGCGTCAGCTTCAACGGCACGGGCTTTTCCGAAGCGCCCGCACCGCTGATCCTGACCAATGCCGGCACAATCGCGGGATCGATCACGACCCAGGCCGTGACCACGCTGACCCACACCGGCACGCTGACGGCCACGGCGGGCAAGCCCGCGCTGCTGCTGGGCTCGGACGCCAACGTACTGAACATCCAGGCCGGCTCGATCACCGGCGATATCCGTTCACAAGGTTCTCAGTACGGCGTCACCGGCACGGGCAGCGTGCTCAACTGGACGGGCGGCAGCATCGTCGGCGCGATCGACCTCGTCGAGGCGACCAGTGCCACCACCAAGGGCGCGATCAACCTGCGCAATCTGACCGCCGCGAACGTGCAGGGTCTGACGCATCTGTCGGGCACCGGGTTCATTGTGACGCTGGACAACGTGGCCTTGCGCGGCGGCACCTTCGCCGCGGACGACCTGGCCAAGGGCGTCAACCTGGGCACGGAGATCACCGGGCTGAGGCTGATCAACGGCGCGTCCTTCACCACGACCGATCGCCTGAGCCTGCGCTATGACGGCACCAATCCCACGCCGATCGACATCGACGCGACGTCGCGCTTCAACATCGGCTTCGACTATCCGAACGGCACCGACCTTGGCGGCAATCCGCTGGCGATAAGCAACCGCGGCATCTTCGATCTCACGACCGGCGGCACGCCCGGACGGACCATCGAGGTCGCGGGCGGATATACGCAGGCGGCGAGCGGCAACCTCATCGTCGGCGTATCTCCGACCGCGATCGACCTGCTGAGCATTAACGGACCGGCCAACCTGGCCGGCATGGTGACCTTCGCCTGGGCCCCCGGAACCTACGTTGTCGGATCGCGCGATTTCATCCGGACGCCGTCGGCCAACGGGCTGACTGGTACCTTCGCAACGATCGCAACCGCGGCGGGGACAACGGCCCCGGCCAATCTGGATGTAGATGTGTCCTACTCGGGCAGCGCGGCGAGCCTGGTGTTGGGCACCCCGACGCCTACGCCAACTCCAACTCCAACTCCAACTCCAACTCCAACTCCAACTCCAACTCCGACCCCAACCCCAACTCCGACCCCAACTCCAACGCCAACGCCAACGCCAACGCCAACGCCAACGCCAACGCCAACGCCAACTCCAACTCCAACTCCAACTCCAACTCCAACGCCAACTCCGACCCCAACGCCAACGCCAACGCCAACGCCAACGCCAACGGTCATCACGCCGAACGATCCCCGCATCTACGCCGCCCAGACCTTCGCCTTCGCTTCGGCCAACGAGAGTTCGGCGCTGGCGCTGCTCGGGCGAACCGAAGCCGACGGCGGCGGCAACACGTTCTACAACCTTGGGGTGACGCCGGGCGAGCAAACGCGGACGTGGCTGGAAGCGGGCGGCAACTGGCAGGACGTGTCGCGGCGCGGCGGGACGGCCGCGTTCCACACCAGCGGCTTTGCGATCCAGGGTGGCGCGGATACGCAGGTCGGCGATACGGGCCGGATCGGCGCCAGCATCGGCTACCAGCGCATCGACCTGATCGACGGGCGCGGCGGACGCGGCAAGACAGATGTCGTCCGCGCCAGCCTCTACGGCTCGTACACCGCAGGCCCGATAGGCCTCTCGGCCGTGGCCAGCTATGCGCACAGCGACGATCGAACCGAGCGCGAGACCGGCATCGGGCGCGCCGACACGAAGCGCGGCACAAACCAATGGATCGCCGCCGGCCAAGTTTCCGTGCCGAAGACCCTGGGCGACGTGACCCTCACACCGGCCGTCGGCGCGATCCTGTCGCATGTCGGCGGCAATGCCTTCAGCGAGGGCGGCAGCGTTCTCGCCGACTTCAGAGTGAGCGGCCGGATCGAGGGCAAGACTTTCGTCTCTCCGTTCGCCACGCTTGGGCTGTCGGCGAAGTTGGAAACGGATGGTGGCGCGCATTGGCTGCCCGATCTGTCGCTGGGCTATCGCCGATCAAACGTCGCGCGCGGATCGAACTATGTTCTGGTCGCTGCCGACGGCACTACCTTCTCCGGAAACGCAATTGCGCTGAGCCGGGACACGTTCACCATCGGCGGCAGCCTGACGGCCCACAAGGGACGCTGGACCGGGGCATTCCGCTATCGCGGCGAATTCGCCGGCGGGCGCAACCAGAACCAAGTGAGCGCGGTAGTGCGCTATGCGTTCTGACGCCCGGCATGGCGGTCTGCCCACCTCTTCACCCCAATCATACCCGAGGGAGATTTCGATGCGGACATGAAGTCTCGCCGCGGCGACGCCGACGCTATCGGGCATGACTACATGCACGGAAAAATTCGCCGCGCCGCTATAGCGGCAGGCTCCGCCCTCTCGCCGTCCACTGAAGAAACTGCGGCGAACCTACCAAGCGGCCCGAACGTGGCAATGCTGCCGGATCCTGCCGGACGTAACCCGAAGGACTACTTTTTGCCAGTTGACGACGCTCGCGTCGCGAGAAGCAAACGTAATCGACTGGTCGACAGGCGTCGGACTACCGGACCGTCAGCACCTGAGGATCAAGAATCGGGTGCTGAGCGGCCGATAAGGGCCGAAAGCAGCTTAAATGGTCAGGTCTGGCGTTTTGGTGCTGTCATGACTGCCGGTGCCGACCGTTCCCGTTACCGGCCAAACGATCGGCAACGTTATTACCGCCTCCAGGCCGAGCTTTTCACGGCCTGGCCTTGGACATGTGCCAACCTAGTTGTCGGGAAATGACGCGTCAGCTCAGCGATTTCGCCATCAGTCGCTCCAGTCGTTCGGCAAAAGCACGCGGATCGGCGGGTGGCTGCCCTTCTGCGATACGCGCCTCGTCAAGCAGCAGGAAGGCAAGGTCGGCTCGCTCCCCATCACTCGCTCCGGTCTGGCCGAGCTTGGCGATGAGCGCATGGCCGGCATTGACCTCCAGCACCGGCTTTGCCCGCTCGGGCGCCTGCCCCGCCGCTGCCAGCATCCGCTCAAGCTGCAGATCCATCGCGCTTTCTGACGCGACGATGCAAACGGCACTGGTCGTCAACCGGTCGGAAACGCGGACATCGGACACCTGTTCGGCCAAGGCGTCCTTGGCAAAGCTGATGAAACTGCTCACATCTTCGCTCGGGGCATCCGCCGCTGCGCTGCCTTCAGCCAGCGGGATCAGGCTGAGGTCTGTCGCGCCCTGGGTCACCGACTTGAAGGGCTTGCCGTCATAATCCACACCAACGGTCGTCCAGAAGCTATCGACCTGGTCGGGCAGCAACAGAACCTCGATCCCACGCGCCTTGAAACCTTCGAGCTGCGGCGATTGAGCGATGCGATCGAGATCGGTCCCGGTCGCATAATAGATGGCGGTCTGGTTGTCCTTGAGGGAGGCCGCATAGTCCTTGAGCGAGCGCCACTCG
Source organism: Sphingobium arseniciresistens (assembly GCA_029167225.1). Taxonomy (GTDB): domain Bacteria; phylum Pseudomonadota; class Alphaproteobacteria; order Sphingomonadales; family Sphingomonadaceae; genus Sphingobium; species Sphingobium arseniciresistens. The sequence goes on along the minus strand of JARFNK010000045.1, from coordinate 3,306 downwards.
CCGTTCGACGTGCTGGTCTTGAACCGGGCAAGGTCCAGCAATTGTGCGCGCCGCTCGAAATCCTCATAGAGGCCTTCCTTGAGCACCGCCCCGAAATTCTCCCAGATCGCGCCATAGCGGTTGGCATCGCTGGTTGCGATCTTGTCCAGTTCCGACAGGATGCGGTTGCTCAAGCCCTTCTGAATCGCGGACAAGACCGGGCTGTCCTGGATCATTTCGCGCGACATGTTGAGCGGCAGGTCGGCTGAGTCCACAAGACCCCGCACGAAACGCAGGTAGCGAGGCAGAATTTCCGACTCGTCGGTGATGAAGACGCGGCGGACATAGAGCTTGATCCGACCCTTGCGGTCGGGATCGAACAGGTCGAACGGCTTGGTTTCGGGAATGAAGGTCAGAACAGAATATTCGTGCCGCCCCTCCGCGCGATAGTGGAGCGTCAGCGCAGGCTTGTCGAATTGGCCCGCGACGCTGCGATAGAAGTCGGCATAATCTTCTTCGCTGATATCCGACTTCGCCTTGGTCCAAAGTGCCGCACCATCAGCGACCTGGCGCTCTTCCTCGTCGCTGCCCAGTTCCTTGATGAAGATGGGCACGGGGACATGGCCCGACTGCGCCTTCACGATCCGCTCGACCGTGTAACGCTCAGCATAGGTCTTTGCATCGTCCAGCAGATGCAGGGTCACCCGCGTACCACGCGCTGGCGCCTCTGCGGTGTCGACTGGCGCGATCGTGTATGTTCCCAGGCCATCCGACGACCATCTGGCGGCCTCATCCGTTCCCGCACGCCGCGACACAACATCGACCTTCCCCGCCACCATGAAAGCGGAATAGAAGCCGACGCCGAACTGGCCGATCAACTGCTGGCCCTCACCGTTCTTTTCAGCGGTCAGCCTGTCCATGAAGGCCTTGGTCCCAGACCGCGCGATCGTGCCCAACGTCTCCCCCATGTCGGCTGCGCTCATGCCGATACCGTTGTCCTCGACGATGATTGTCCCGGCTTCCTTGTCGAGCGCCAGCGTGATGCGCGGCTGCGGATCGTCGCCAAACAGGGCCGGATCGGAAATTGCCTCATAGCGCAGTTTCTCGCAGGCGTCGGCCGCGTTGGAGATCAGCTCTCGGAGGAATACGTCCTTGTCGGAATAGACCGAGTGCACCATCATATGCAGCAACTTGGAAACATCCGCCTCGAAGGCATGCGTTTCAGGGGCGCTCACGGTGTCGGTCGTCATGGGTCTTCGCTCTCTCATATGGCTGTCTGTGCGACGATCAGATGGTTCGAATGCGATTTCCATTCAAGAGGTGAGCTTGAAAGCACCGCCTTTCTTGGCCGCGCCTGTTAAATGCGGTGCCTGCCAGCACTTCCTCGCTACCTTTGTTTTACAGCAACTTTGCGCAGGGATCTCTCGATCTCACCGCCACAATAGGCATCGCCATATTCGCTGACTGACGCCTTGTTCAGTTGCGCCAGAGCAGGCTTATTTTGCAACCGCCGCGACATGGACGCGACGTTCGGCGCGGCCTCGTCCAAGGTGGTGGCGATGACGGAAAAGCGATCCGCCATAGTGGTCCATAAGGTCGAGGTCACGATATCGGCCACGCCTGCGCTGTCCGTTCCAAACAGATATCCTGTCTCCTTCCCCAAACCATGGCGCGCGCCCGTCGTCTCCCAGATCGCCATCCATTTTCTGAGCCGCGGGACAAATTCTTCCCATTTGGATTTCGTCCACATTTCACGGCCGCCATCGAGCGTCAGTTCGTCAATGACATCATTGGCATCGTTAACGATTTTTGCCGTCAGCGCACGAAGCTGCGCGTCGTCTGGCAGCAGGCCAAGGGTATCCCCGAGATAGAGTGCGATCGCCGGCATTTCCGCGATTGCGAAGCCAGTGGCCTTCTCGATCAGCACTGGAGGTCCCATGAAGGGGACAGGCTGCTTGGAAGGATCTTGCTGCATCCGTTCACCGATCTCGTCGGAGCTGTACTCGACCCAGCTCTTGCCGGCGAAGGCGAGAATGGCCCGTATGAACTGCCCACGAAAAGGCACCGGCCAGTAGTAGAGATCATAGTCGACCATACGGCACCGCTCCTTGTCGATGAAGTCCGTGCGGCGATGAACGCGATTCCGGGGCTTCTGGCTCCCGGAAAATCTCGATCAGGCTTACAATCTTCCAATCAGTTCGTGCGGCGCGGCCGCACTGCGCCATCTCTTGGAGGGAAACGCAGGAAAAGCCAGACCGACCGCAGCTGGAGAGTGGAAGTTGGCCGCTGAGCGGCCGACAAGGATCGACATCGGTAGGCAGCATTTGGGACGAAGCCGACGTTCGCGAGCCGGGCCGGGAATGGCAGGTCCCCATCCACACCTGCCATTTCTAAAGCCCTGATGATCGTTCCCGGAATGCGTGGGACGGGCCGATTTGAGACTATCCGGTTATTGGCGGGTAGGCGCGGATAGCTGCCCGTCCGCTGTAACGCACTGGCACGATACGACCGGGGCAATAGCAGCCGATCGGCCATCGACCAAATATGGTCGATCAGCCAACTCGTCGGCATTCCTAACTTCGGACGTCAGTACGTTCGGTTTGGCATCGGGTCATCGCTGCTCATTCCGCCGATTAGAGGCATTACCGCCGCCCGTGCGTCATCGGAAATGGCATGCAGATACACGCCAGTCAGCATCCATCGAAAGCGAGCATTTTTTCTCGCCTCGGCAACAATCCGATCAATTACTCCCGGCTGCGGCTTATCCATAAGGTTCTCAAGTGGCCCCGCTGCTATGAGCATTAAGAACTCCGGCTCATCGAACTTGGACGTGGATAGCGCAATATAAGCAAAAGCCTTATCGGGCTCATTAAAACTCCACATTACGGCATCGATTTCTCTCGCATTGTCATCGTAGAATGATTGTGCTGCTCTGCCGTCTAGAACAGCATACTGATGATAGACGCTGATAGTATTACATAGCGTGGTCGCATCTGGACGTGCCAATGTCCGTTCAAGTTCGTCACGATAGCTATTTTGGCCCATGCTCTAATCCCGCGTGTTGCGTCAGCTAAACGCGCATACCACGCAAAAGCCGCCTGTCCGCCATCCACCCCTCCGCGCCACCTGGGGGGGCATGACGGGGATAGCTGATCGCCCGAATGCTGCCCGTCTTGTTTCCGCTCGCGCGATCGGCCGCCGGAACGGCGCAGGGGGGGTGGACAGCGGAATGTCTGGTTTGGGGCATTCTCTAGCACTACTTTGGCAGTTTCGATGTTGAGGGGACGCTGACAAGCTCGTTGCAGTGCGGGCAGTGCACAGGTGGCG
>JARFNK010000044.1 GCA_029167225.1 Sphingobium arseniciresistens | reverse complement strand
GCCGACCGCCACCGCATCGCCGCCCGCATCGACACGCTTGAGCGTTGCCACCAGACCCCGGAAATCGCCATCTCCGGTATCGTCGACCGCATCGGCGGCGGCGACGCCTTCGCCGCCGGCGTCATCCACGGCCTCCTCGACGCGCAAGACCCCGCCGCCGCCGACATCGTCCACGCGGCACAATCGGGCCTCGCGCTGACCGCCCTCAAACACTCCCTCCCCGGCGACGCCGCCCTCTTCTCCCAAGCCGACATCGATGCCTTCCTCACGGGGGAAATGGATGTCAGGCGCTGAGCGAAGGGCGGTGCTGACCGGCGCCGCCGCGCTGGTGGCGGGGCTCGCCATGCCTGCATTTGCCGCGCCCCCATCGGTGGTGGTCCGCACCAGGGCGGGGCGGGTGCGCGGCACGCGCGAGGGTGGGCTCTGCGTGTTTCGCGGCCTGCGCTATGGGCAGGACAGCAGCGCTCGCCGCTTCCAGGCGCCACTGCCACCCGCGCCATGGAGCGGCATCGCCGACGCCACCCGCTTCGCCCCCTCCTGCCCGCAGCAGGGCCGGCAGGAGCCGGAGAGCGAGGATTGCCTGTTCCTCAACATCTGGACGCCGGGGCTGGAGTCGGGCGCCGGATCGGTGGCTGGATCGGCACGCGCGAAACGCCCGGTGATGCTCTACATCCATGGCGGCGCCTATTCGAACGGCAGCGTCGTCGATCCGCTGAACTATGGCGACCGGCTGGCGGCGCGCGGCGACGTGGTGGTGGTGACGGTCAACCACCGGCTCAATGCGCTGGGCTATCTCTACCTCGCCCGGCTGGACCCGCGCTTTGCCGACAGCGGCAATGCGGGGCAGCTGGACCTCATCCTCGCGCTGCAATGGGTGCGGGAGAATATCGCGGCCTTCGGCGGCGATCCCAGCAATGTGCTGGTCTTCGGCCAGTCCGGCGGCGGCGCCAAGATCGCGACGATGATGGGGATGCCGTCCGCGAAGGGCCTGTTCCACCGCGCCATCACCATGAGCGGGCAGCAGGTGACAGCATCCGGCCCGATCAACGCCTCCCGCCGCACCGCCGCCTACCTCGCCAAGCTGGGCGTGAGCGCCAGCGACCTGTTGCCGCTGCTCACGATGCCGGTCGAGCGGCTGGTCGATGCGCTCTCCGCCGAAGACCCGATCCTTGGCGGGGGCCTCTATATGGGGCCGGTGCTGGACATGAGGTGGCTGCTGCGCCACCCCTTCTGGCCGGACGCGAACCCGCAGGGCAACGCCATCCCGATGATTCTGGGCAACACCCATGACGAGACCCGCGCCTTCATCGATCCGCATGGGGCCAAGCTGCAGGGGCTTAATTGGGACAATCTGGCGCAGCGCATGGCAGGCGACCTGCGCATGGACCTGTTGCCCGAATGGATCGTCGCGCAATATCGCGCGCGCTATCCCGACTGGTCGCCGCAGCGGATCTTCTACGCCGCGACCACGGCGGGGCGCAGCTGGCCGGGGCAGGTGCTGGAGGCCGAGGCGCGGGCGCGGGCGGATGCGCCGACCTGGGTCTATCAGCTCGATTTCGCCTCCCCCACACAGCCCGAGCGCGGCGCCCCGCACACCATGGACATCCCGCTCGCCTTCGGCACGCTGGACGCGCCGGGATCGCTGACCGGCACGGGCGAGGGCGCGCAGGCAGCCTCCCGCGCGGTGATGGACCGCTTCATCGCCTTCGCGCGGACGGGCGATCCCAATGGCGGGCGCATGTTCGCATGGCCGCAATACCGGCTGGACCGCCGCGCGACGATGATCTTCGACGTGGCGAGCCGGGTGAAGGATGATCCGCGCGGCTGGGAGCGGGAGTTGTTCGCGCGGGTGCCCTATGTGCAGCCGGGGAGTTGAGGGGTGAGGGGGCCGATAGCGGAATGACGGATTACGACCGCGTAGGCGTGGATAGCTGCCCGTCCGCCGTAACGCCGCAGCAGCATGCGGCAGGCATGATAGCTGGCGGTCGAACACCGACAAAAGTCAGTCTTTCAGCAGCATCACGATGCTTCCTTAGGCGGCCTAGGCTGATAGCCCTTCAGGCAATGAAGTTATCGGGCTATAGCGCACTTCATGCCTTACAAACCCAACCTTGGCGGTAGCATTCCATCATCTTTTCCACCTCAATTTCCCGATGCAAAGATAAGTAGCATTTCTTTCAGTACAGTCTTGATCGAGCAGCTTTCGAACGACGGAGAAGAGAGGCCATTGGCCCATGCAACTGGATTCTGTTGGCGGCACGGTCCTGATGTTTACGTTATAACCGCGAGACACGTTCTTTGCGGTCGATCGCCATTCGATGATACGCTGATGTCCGCGAATGGGTTCATCCCCCTTCTCTTTGACGTTTTCATTACTGTTGAGCATCCTCAAGGAAGCAATATGTGGACGCGGGGGAAAGTTCGCCTTGCGCGATCTGACGAAGATGATGCCCCTTGGCTTGAAGACCCGGATTTCGCCATACTTCGCACGGACATTGCGGCTTGGAAGCTCCCATTGTCGCCGTACGCTTCTGTGCGATGCCTAAATGATGAACCCGGTAATTTTACGCCGATGATGACGATGGTGGGATTTGACTGCTTCGTTGTCGGTTACACCACGCCTGCAAAAGCAGGTGCAATGACACCAATCTGGCGACGGGGCGCTCTTGCATCAGAGCCTCTGCTTGCAGTTGACGAGAAGCCGATGTTCCTACTTGATGCCTCGACGAGCCCAGGGTTGTCGGGATCCCCAGTTTTTCGGCGGCATACGGGACCTCTTCCCAATGAAAAAGATGGAGAGTTTCACGTCAAGATGGACAATGTTGTCGCTACATCTTTTGTTGGGGTTTATGCGGGCCGACTTGCAAACTCTACGGTGGGAGGAGAGGTCCCATTTGTTTTTTATGGGAATCGGATCCCTATCATTCTCGGATCGCCGCACGCGCCAGAAACAGCGCTATGAGCCGAACGAATGTCTCCTTCTGGAAGCGATAGAGCGAGGTCTAGAAGACCGAGACTGGCGCAAAGTAGCCTCTTCCCCCTACTTCACCACCGGATAACTAACAATCAACGCCAGCGGCTCCTTGCCGATCTGCCTGATCCCCACCTGCGCGCCGGTATAGAGATAGGCCGCCATGCCGGGCTTGAGCGGCTTCTTCACTCCGTCGGATTCCACCTCGCCTTCGCCGGAGAGGACATAATAGACCTCGTCATGGGTGATGGGGTGGAGGCCGATGGCGCTGCCGACGTGGAGCACGCGCTTGCGAAATTCCATGGTGCGGGGCTGGGGCACGGCGTCGCTGATGCGATAGGCGGTGCTCATGCCGATGCTGCCGTGGGGATTGGGCTCGTCGCGCATCACCGTGCGCTCGTCGATCACCGCCATGGGCGGGGCCGGGGTGCCGGGGGCTGGGGCTGGCGCTGGCGCGTGCGCCGCGTGGGTGCCTCCGGCAGCGCCGGTGCTTCCTTGCGCGCCCGTGCTTTCCTGCGGGGGCGTGTTCGCCTGCGCGGCGGCGGCTGCCGCGGCCGCCATCATCATGCCCGTCATCACCATGCTCATGGCTTCGCCTCCTGCCGCATCATCTTGTCGCGATCGGACAGATGCTCGGTGATCTCCGCCTTCTGCCCCGGATAGCGGCCGGATTTCGGCTCCATCGTGTCGAGGTTCCAGTCCGCCTCCACAAAGGCCGCGCGGGTGGGCGCGAATGTGGGGTAGCCGCCCACGGTCTTCTCGTCGTCGATGATCTCGCCGCGCCCCTCCGCCACGAAGAACAGCACGCGCAGGTCGTCGGCGTCGCGGTCCCACGGGCGGGCGCCGGCGTGCCAGAGCACATGGGTCTCGACATCGCGCACGGGGAGGACGTCCAGCCCCTGCCACCAGTCGAGCGGGGTGGCGCTCTCGATCAGCTTCGCGCGGGTCTCGCCATAGCGGCCGAACATCGGCAGCGGCTGGCCGAATTTGTCGACGGCGATGTTGTCCTTGCCATAATAGTCGAGGTCGCCGTCTCCGCCCAGCGTCAGGAAGGGCAGGCCCTGCGCGGTCGACACGCCGCCGCGCATCACATTGCCCACGGCGGAGAGGCGGCCGTTCTGATAGGGATGCTCCCCCCATTCCAGCGCCATCAGGTTGTAGTGGATGGCCCGCTCGCCCGGATCATAGATGATGTTGTTGACGACGGAGGCGTGGACGCCGCCCTTCAGCAGCGGGTTGCGCTCCACATTATGGGCATAGACGTTGCGATAGATGAGGATGCCGGTCGCATTGTCGTGGATCAGCGTGCCCTTGCTGTGCTCGCCCTTGGGGTGGCTGGCATTGGCCAGGCCCTCCGCCGCGATATTGTAGGAGAAGGTGACGTTGTGGGACGTGCCCTTGCGCCATTCCTCCACGCTGTTGCCGGTGAAGCGCGGGCCGGAAGCGGACATGTTCTCGTCGATCGCCCAGGTGAAGGTGCAATGGTCGATGATGATGTCGTGCCCGCCCACGGTGGAGAGCGAGTCCGCTTCCCATCCGCTCAGATGCGGCTCGCCGTCGACGCCGGTGCGCACGCGGATGTGGCGCATCACCACGTCATGGGTGGCGATGTCGATGCCGGAGCGGATGAGGGTGATGCCGGGCGAGGGGGCGGTCTGGCCGGCGATCGTCACATAGGGATTGCGGATGGTCAGCGTCTTGCGGCCCATGTCGATGACGCCGCCGACCTCGAACACGATGATGCGCGGGCTGTCTGCTTCCAGTGCGGCCTTGAAGCTGCCGGGGCCGTCCGCGGCGAGGGTAGTGACGCGGATGATGCGTCCGCCGCGGCCGCCCGGCGTGGCGGCGGCCCAGCCGACGGCGCCGGGGAAGGCGGTCTTGCCGGTCTTGGCGGCGGGCGTGGCAGCGGGGGCTGGAGCCTCGCGCTTCGACGGAGCGGCGGCCATGGCGGGCAGGACCAGCCCGGAAGCCAGCGCGACCGCCAGCACGGATGTCAGGTTTATCAGGCCTCTAGGGGTCCGGTGCCGCATTCTTGTTCTCCTCTCGCATGACGTTCTTGACATTGGGAGGGACTGGCTGCAAGTGTTCATTGACACCGGTGTCTAAAAATGGCGGCGAAAGCGAGAGACCGTCAGAGCGCAACATCGCCACCGGTGATAGGGAAGGGATGTCTCAGATGAACGGATTTACGAAGGTTCAGCCCCGCTCGCACGCCGCAAAGTGGCTGTCTGCGGTCTCCGGCGCGACGCTCGCGATCGCCGTCGCCATGCCCGCTTATGCGCAGGATGCCGCCGTCGGCGCGACTCAGGCACCGCCGCAGGAGGCCGCGGCGGCCGATGCGGAAGACATCGTTGTCACCGGTTTCCGCCAGTCGCTGGGCGCGGCGATCAACCTCAAGCGCACCACCGTCAGCTCCGTCGATGCGATCGTGGCGGAGGACATCGCGAAATTCCCTGACCAGAACCTGGCCGAATCGCTGCAGCGCATTCCGGGCGTCTCCATCCAGCGCGACGGCGGCGAAGGCCGGGCGATCACCGTGCGCGGCCTTGGCGCGCAGTTTACCCGCGTCCGCGTGAACGGGCTGGAGACGGTGGCGACGACCACCGACGGCGCCAGCCCCAATCGCGACCGCGCCTTCGACTTCAACGTGTTCGCGTCCGAACTGTTCAGCTCGCTGGTGGTCCACAAGACCGCCGAGGCCAATCTGGACGAAGGGTCGCTGGGGGCGGTGGTGGACCTCAACACCGGCAATCCGCTGGGCGGCAAATATGGGCTGACGCTGGTTGGCTCCGCCACCGCATCCTATAACGACCTGTCGAAGAATCTGGGGCCGCGCCTTGCCGGCATCGCCTCGTGGAAATCGGCGGACGGGCGCTTCGGCGTTGCCTTCTCCGGCGCCTATTCCCGGCTGAAGACGCTGGAACTGGGCAATAATACCGTCCGCTGGGCGCAGGCCCGGTTCGATTCCGTCAATGGCGCCGGATGCTTCACCACCACGGCCACCGGCACGACGCGCGCCTCCAACAGCGGCGGCTTCTATCGGCCGAGCGCGGCGTGCGATGCCGTGGGGCTGGCCTTCCACCCGCGCATCCCGCGCTATGGCGAGGTGCGGCACGACAAGGAGCGCCTGGGCCTGACCGGATCGGTCCAGTTCGCGCCGACCGACCGGACCAAGATCTCGATCGACGGCCTCTATTCGCGCTTCAAGGCCACGCGCGAGGAGAAGTGGGGCGAAGTGCTGCTGCGCTCCAACGAGCGTTCCATCGACGTCAGCAACTACACGATCGACGCGAATAATAACCTCATCAAGGCGACGCTGAACGACGCCTGGGTCCGCACCGAGCATTATCTGCGCAAATCGACGACCGAATTCTATCAGCTGGGCGCGACCTGGGACCAGGAGCTGTCGGACAGCTTCCGCTTCACCCTGCTTGGCGGCTTCTCCAAGTCGGAGGCCGACATTCCGATCGAAACCACGCTGGTCTTCGACGATCGCGATGCGCAGAATTATAGCTACGACTATACCAATATGCGCAAGCCCGTGCTGAGCTTCGGCACCAGCGTATCCGATCCGGCGAATTTCCAGCTTTCGGAAATCCGCGACCGGCCATCGACCACGACCAACAAGTTCAAGACGGCGCAGCTACGCACCGAATGGGACGTGACCGATGGCTTCCAGGTCAAGGTGGGCGCGGTTCATCGCCAGTTCGACTTCGACGTGGTCGCCTATACCCGCGACGCGGTGATCTGCCCGACCCGGACGACCGCCGCGCGGGACGCGGTGCTGGGCACCATCACCTGCACCGCCTCCAGCGTCTTCGGGCCGAACGCGGTCTACGGCTATCAGGCGACTTCCGCCCTGTCGGAGCTGTTCACGCTGGGCAAGGCCGGCCAGCCTGCGGGCACAACCACCCAGTGGCTGATCCCCAACCTGCCTGCCGGCACCGAATATACCGGGCTCTATGACCGGCCGCTGGCGATCGACCCCGGCAACATCCGCAGCGTGACCGAGAAGACCACCGGCGGCTATCTGGAGTTCGATGCCAAGGGCGATCTGTTCGGGCTGGAATATGCTGCCAATGCCGGCATGCGCTACGTCAAGACCGATCAAAGCTCGACCGGCCTCAACAACGGCGCGGCGGTGACGGTGAAGCGCAGCTATGACGACTGGCTGCCGGCGATGAACATCGCGCTGTTCCCGCACAAGGACATCGTCGTGCGCGGCGCGATCTCGAAGGTCATCACCCGCCCGAGCCTGGGCAACCTGACGCCGGGCGGCTCGGTCGACGGCTTCAACTATCGCATCACCTTCGGCAATCCGCAGCTTGCCCCGTACCGGGCGACGGCGTTCGACCTGGGCGTCGAATGGTATTTCGCGCCGCAGTCGGTCTTCTCGGTCGCGCTGTTCAAGAAGAATGTGGAAAGCTTCCCGGTCGGCCAGACGATCAGCGGCACCTATGCTTCGACCGGCCTGCCGCTCTCGATCATCCCGCCCAGCTCGCCGGCCGCCTCCAACCCGGAGGGCCAGCTGTGGACGATCAACACCACGGTCAACGGCACCGGCGCCAGCCTGAAGGGCATCGAAGTGGGGCTGCAGGCGCCTTTCACCTTCCTGCCGGGCTTCCTCTCGCGCTTCGGCGGCATCGTGAACGCCACGATCATCAGCTCGTCTGCCGACTATACCGTGTCCGGTCCCACGGTGAACCCGTGCGTGCCCGGCGCGAGCGCGACGGCCGCCTGTACCTTCGGCCCCAATGTCAGCGCGATCCGCACGACCACGCTCTTCGGCCTGTCGAAAAAGGCAGTGAACGGTACGCTTTACTATGAGGACGAGAAGTTCAGCGCCCGCGTGTCGGCCAGCTATCGCGGCCCCTATGTCGATGCGAACTCGGGCACGGGCAATGTCTTCGAAGGCTATAATTCGACCGTCAATGTCGATGCCTCCATCCGTTACAAGATCCGTCCCTGGGTCGAGCTGTCGCTGGAAGGCATCAACCTGACCGACGAATATCGCGATCGCTATACCGATCTCGATGCCAACCGGAACTATGAATACAACCATTTCGGCCGCACGATCCAGGTCGGCGCCCGGTTCAAGATGTGAGGCGGCAGCCTCCAGCGACTTTTCGCCCGCTCGGGTGAACCATGAGGCCAGCCGCCGTCTGCACACGGCGGCTGGCCCTTTTTTATTCGAAGAGAAAAACAGGGGCCAGAGGATGACCGACATCAGCCGACGCATGGTGATGGGAGGCGCGTTGCTGGCCGCCGGTCTGGGCGCGCCTTCGCTGGCTTGCGATACAGCGATGGCGCAGACGCCGGCGCCCGGCAATGCGCCGGGCAGCCGCTCCGTCCTTCCGCAGCCGCGCGAGGTGATCGATCTGTGGCCGGGCGTGGCACCGGGGTTGCTGAAGCCCGACCTGCAGGAGGTGGTGAAGGAACGCAGCACCGTTCCCACCTTCAACGACCGTGCCGTCTTCGGGATCACCCGCCCGCGCATGGCGGTGTTCCGACCGGCAAAGCCCAATGGCGCGGGGTCATCATCACGCCGGGCGGCGGTTACAGCTGGGTGGTGATCGACAAGGAGGGCTATGAAGTCGCGCCGATCCTTGCGGACCATGGCATCACAGTCTTCGTGCTCTTTTACCGCCTGCCGCACGAGGGCTGGGCAGCGGGCGCCGACGTCTGCCTGTCGGACGCGCAGCGGGCGATGCGGATCGTGCGGGCGCGGGCCGGAGATTTCGGCATCGATCCCGCGCGCGTGGCCTTCATGGGCTTTTCCGCCGGCGGGCATCTGTGCGCCGATATCGCGACCCGCTTCGATGCGGAGGTCTACCGGCCGGTGGACGCGGCGGATCGCCAGTCCGCCCGGCCCTTTCTCGCCGCGCCCATCTATCCGGTGATCTCCATGACGGCGCCCGTCGCCCATGCCGGATCGCGCAGCAACCTGCTGGGCGCCCATCCTACCCCGGCGCAGGAACGCGCCCATGCGCCACACCAGAATGTGCCCGCCAACGCGCCGCCCTGTTTCCTCGTCCACGCACAGGATGATCCCGCCGTGCCGGTGGAGAACAGCCTGCTCTTCTGGCAGGCGCTGCGCGGCCGCGGCATCGCGACGGAGGCGCATTTCTTCACCGAAGGCGGGCATGGCTTCGGCATCAATCGCGCAAAGGGCAAGCCGGTCGCGATCTGGCCGGAACTGTTCCTGAGCTGGGCCGCATCGCAGCGGCTTTTCGACATTTGAGCTTCCCCCCTGAATATATGAGGACCAGCATATGACTCTGACCCGGCGGGATCTTCTGGCGAGCGCAACGGTGACGCTTGGTGCCGGCATGGCGGCGGGGGGCAGCCTCTCCGCCGCCACGCCGGCGGCACCGGCCGCGCCTTCGGGAGCGCAGCCCAGCTTCGCCGACAACTGGCGGCGCGGTTTCGACCATCAGCGGATGGCCGATCTGGGCGACGGCCGCTTCCTCAATCCGCTGCTGGCGGGCGACCATCCCGACCCCTCCATCCTGAAGGACGGGGCGGATTACTACATGACCTTCTCGACCTTCGATTCCTATCCCGGCCTCGTCATCTGGCATTCGCGCGACCTGGTGAACTGGACCCCGCGCAAGGCCGCGCTGACGAAGAATATCGGTTCCGTCTGGGCGCCGGAACTCTGCAAGCACAAGGGGCGCTATTATATCTACATCCCGGTCAAGGCGTCGCCCAACACCAGCCATGTGATCTGGGCCGATCATATCGACGGGCCGTGGAGCGAGCCCATCGACCTGCACCTGCCCAAACATATCGACCCCGGCCATGCGGTGGGGGAGGATGGATCGCGCTGGCTGTTCCTGTCGGGCGGCGACCGCATCCGCCTGACCGACGATGGTCTCGCGACCGTCGGCGCGGTCGAGCATGTCTATGATCCATGGCGCTATCCCGACGACTGGGACGTGGAGGGCTTTTCGCCCGAAGGCCCCAAGGTCATGCGCCATGGGGGCTATTTCTATCTGGTCACGGCTGTCGGCGGCACGGCCGGGCCGCCCACGGGCCATATGGTGATCGCCGCCCGATCCCGGTCTATCCATGGCCCGTGGGAGCATCATCCCGGCAATCCGCTGGTGCGATCGACCAGCAAGGATGACAAATGGTGGTCGCGCGGCCATGCGACGCTGGTGGAAGGGCCTGCGGGCGACTGGTGGTCGGTCTATCATGGCTATGAAAATGGCTATTGGACGCTGGGCCGGCAGACCTTGCTCGATCCGGTGGAATGGACGGCGGACGGCTGGTTCAGGATGACCGGCGGCGACCTCTCGCGACCGATCGCGAAGCCCAAAGGCGGCAAGGCCGGACCGCATGGCCTCGCGCTCAGCGACGATTTTTCCGACCTTGCGCTCGGCAGCAAGTGGAATTTCTTCAAGCCCCGCCCCGACGAGGCAAGCCGGGCGCGGGTGGAAGGCGGGGCGCTGATCCTGCAGGGCGCCGGCACCAGCCCGCGCGACGGCGCGCCGTTGCTGCTGATTGCCGGCGACCGCAGCTATCAGTTCTCATGCGAGATCGAGATCCCGGAAAAGGGCACCGCCGGCCTGCTGCTCTTCTATGACGAGCAGCTCTATTGCGGGCTGGGCTTCGATGCCGTGCGCTTCGTCACCCATCAATATGGCATGGAGCGGGGACGACCGGATAATCCCTACGGCCGACGGCTGCACATGCGCGTCACCAGCCGGGAGCATATCATCGCCTATCATCTCAGCCGCGACGGCAGGGACTGGCGGCGCTTTGACCGGGGCATGGAGGTTTCGGGCTATCACCATAATGTGCGCGGCGGCTTCCTGATGCTGCGGCCGGGCCTGTATGCGGCGGGCGAGGGGGAGGCGAAGTTCCGCAACTTCCGGTTCCGCGCGCTCTGACGGGTGGCGAATGTAACCGGCAAAAATGCCGTCGCGCACAGCGGGGAGTTTTGGATTTTCGCTTGTGCGAAAACACTCTAGCATGGTGCCATCCCTGCAACCGCCCGGACCCAAGCCCCCATGACCATCGAAAGCCGCATCTTCGAAACCCTGCCCGATGGCCGGACGGTGAGGCGGTGGGACGTCCGCAACGCATCCGGGGCGGGGCTTTCGCTGATCGACCTGGGCGCGACCATCCTCGCGCTGGAGGTGCCGGATCGTGACGGTACGCTCGCCGATGTCGTGCTGGGGTTCGACAGCGCCGCGCCCTATCTGACCGACAGCCCCTATTTCGGTGCTGTCGTCGGCCGTTTCGCCAACCGCATTGCCCATGGGCGCTTCACGCTGGATGGCCGGGATTATCAACTGACGTGCAATGACGGGCCGAACACGCTGCACGGCGGAGGCATCGGCTTCGACAAGCGCATCTGGCAGGGCGAGACGATCATGACGGACGAGGGGGAGGGCGTGCGCCTCACGCTCGTCAGCCCGGATGGGGAGGAGGGCTTTCCCGGTTCGGTCACGTTGTCGGCCACCTATGTCTGGACGCCGGACAATCGCCTGATCGTCGACTATGCGGCGGAGACGACGCAGGCGACGCCGTTCAGCCTGTCCCAGCATAGCTATTGGAACCTTGGCGGCGTCATGGCCGAGAGCGATGCGCTTGGCCATGATCTGTCGATCCATGCCGGGCGCTACCTGCCGGTCGATGACACGCTCATTCCGACAGGAGAGATGGCGCCGGTCGAGGGAACGCCCTTTGACTTCCGTGTCGCCAAGCCGATCGGGCAGGATATCGAAGCCGGTCATCCGCAGATCGCACTCGCCGGAGGCTTTGACCATAGCTGGATCGCCGATGGCACAGGCTATCGTACCGTTGCGGTGCTCAGCGAACCCGTCTCGGGCCGGACGATGACTGTGCAGAGCGACATGCCTGCAATGCAATTCTATTCCGCCAATTTCCTCGATGGCACGGTGAGCGGAAAGGGCGGTGCGCGCTATCCTCGCCGCGGCGCGGTGGCGCTGGAGACACAGCATTGTCCCGATGCGCCCAACCAGCCGGCATTTCCCGAAGCGATCCTGCGGCCGGGCCGGCCCTTTGCAAGCCGCACGAGTTTCCACTTCACCGCATGATGCGATGGCGTGAGCGGCACGGGGAGGCTGCGATCCGGCCAGGCTTGCCGACCGCTCCGCCTTGCCGGTCCGCCCCTTAAAGTCTTCGTTAACGACACTCAGCTATTCTTCCGGCCTTCATCAGGTTGCAGAAATGGTCGGGACAGCGTGAACGCTGCAGAACTTCATTTGAGGCGCTCGTCGCCTGAGCGTAGCGTGCTCTACGCGGCGATTGTCTGCATCGCGGCGAGTGCCGTCCTGCTGCTGGCGCTTCTTGCCAGTCGTTTTGACGCAGCATGGTTGCCTCGGCAGGTCAGCTACTGGCTGGAAACCGTGGCCGGCATCATCCTGCTGCTGAATCTGCTGTGGTTCGCGCCGCTCGCCCTGCGCGAGATGAAGGACCGCAGGGTCTTGGCGATCAGGGCCTTCGATGCCCGTCGCCAGGTCGAGCAGCTCTTCCAGATGACGGACATGCTGCAAAGCGCGATGGATCATAATGATGCCAATGCCGTGCTGCGGGCAACGGCCGCGCAACTGCTGCCGGGGCTGGGCGGCACATTGCATGTGTTCAACAATTCGCGCGACCGGCTCGACCTGTCAGCGGTGTGGAACCTCCCCGCCGATGCCCCCGCGCCGGCCACGATCTCCCCGAACAACTGCTGGGCGCTCAAGCGCGGGAAGCCGCACCTCAACCTGACGGGCGATGGCGCGCTGTGCTGCGAACATCATGCCGTGCAGACGCTGGCGCTGGAAATCCCGATGATGGCGCGGGGAGAGGTCTATGGCCTGCTGACCGTCCATGCAGATGGCGAGGATGCACAGCAGCATCTTGACGAGGTGGCCTCGCTTGCCGGCGCGGTCGCGGACGCGATGTCGCTCGCGCTTTCCAACATCGCGCTGCGCGAGAAGCTGCGCACGCAAGCGCTGCGCGATCCGCTCACGGGCCTCTACAACCGGCGCTACATGGAAGATGTGCTGGAGCGCTTCGTCGGCCTCGCGGAGCGCAACGGCGGTTCCGTCGCCGCGATCATGATCGACCTCGATCATTTCAAGCGCATCAATGACGAGCATGGCCACGCCATGGGTGACGCCATCCTGCGCGAAGCTGCCGCCACGATCTGCGGCGCGATCCGCCCGAGCGACGTCGCCTGCCGCTATGGCGGCGAGGAATTGCTGGTGCTGCTGCCCGATTGCACGCTGATGGAAGCGGCAGCCAAGGCCGAGACGCTGCGCGCGCGAATCGAGAGCCTCTCGGATATCCACGAAGCCCGGATCAGCGCGTCCTTCGGTGTCGCCTCCCTGCCGGAAACGGCGACGAAGGTCGGCGGGATCATCCCCGGCGCGGACGCTGCCCTCTACCAGGCGAAGCAGGAAGGGCGTAACCGCGTCATCTGCGCGCCGCGCCGGCCCGAAGCCGAATCCAAGCCGATGCTCGCCGCCGCCGAATAGGCATGGCGCAGCTTCCCGCGCCGGGGTCGTTCAGACATTTTCCTTGCGCAGGCGCACGAACAGATCCTCGATCTCCTTGGGTTCCAGGATCCAGGTGCGCGTCTTCTGGCCTTCCCGCGCGACCGGCTGGGTCAGCAGGATTCGGGCCTGTGCCTGATGGTCGGGCTTGAACATGGCGTAGTGCCGCACGCAATCCTTGATGGTGGCGATCAGCGGCGCCTTTCCGGCGAGATCGATCAGGGTGGCCGGCTGGTCCCATGGAACGGGCTTCATGGCGGTTGCTTCCTTCTGTGGCATGGCAATGCCGCCCGCGATGGAACCTGACGGCGCCATCGTCAATCATGCCGCGCGATTTGTGCGCTGCCTCCACCCACATGCTGCCTGCGCTTATCCGCCTGTTCTCCTGACAATCGGCTTGAACAGGCATATCAAGATATGACTGCGGCGCTGGCGTTGTTTTGCGAGAAAAGCCCGCTGCCTTTGTTCGAACAGCTTTGAAGTGATCCAACATTTCAAGATAGTTGAACGTTACGACCTGTTTTATCTCACTATATCGATGTTCATTATGCCCGTAGCAATGGTGTCACGGCAGCACAGGGCAGCCGGACACATTCACCAAGAGGGATTTTCACCATGACCATCACCGCAACCGCGACCCCCGGCAAGAGCCTGATTTCCCCCAAGGACCACACGCTTGTCCTCATCGACTTCCAGTCGCAGATGGCCTTCGCCACCAAGTCGATCGACACGACCCTGCTGCGCAACAATGCCGCGCTCGTCGCCAATGCCGCCGCCGGCTTCGGCGTTTCCACCATCCTCACCACCGTTGCCGAAAAGAGCTTTTCCGGCCCGATGTTCAGCGAGATCACCGATCCCTTCCCCGGCCAGAAGCTGCTCGACCGCACGTCGATGAACACCTGGGAAGATGTCGGCGTGATCGAGGAAGTGAACCGCATCGGCAAGGAGCGGATCGTGTTCGCGGGCCTGTGGACCTCGGTCTGCATCGTCGGCCCCGTCGCCTCCGCGATCGACCAGGGCTTCGACGTCTATTTCATCGCAGACGCCTGCGGCGACATCTCGGAAGAAGCCCATGAGCGTGCCGTGCAGCGGATGATCCAGCTGGGCGCCAAGCCGATGACCTCGCTGCAATATCTGCTCGAACTGCAGCGCGACTGGGCACGTGGCGAAACCTACGACTTCACGACCGGCGTGGCGAAGAAGTGGGGCGGCGCCTACGGCCTGGGCGTCACCTATGCCAAGACGATGTTCGGTGCCTCCGAGGGTGGCCACTGATCGTTACGGGAGCCGGCTTCCCCCGGCCGGCTCCCGGCTTTCCCCCCACAGGAAGGACGACGGCATATGAAACCCTATCTTCTCTCCCTCGGCGCCGGGCTGCTCGTCGGCATCATCTACAGCCTGCTCAACGTGCGCTCCCCCGCGCCGCCCGCCATCGCCCTGATCGGCCTGCTGGGCATCCTCCTTGGCGAACAGGCACTGCCCATCGCCACCAAATTTTTCCGCAAGGACAATGTCCTCGTCTATGTCCAGACGGAGGATTGCGCGGGCCGCGTGCTCGGTTCGCAGGCCGTCCGTAGCGACCGGGCGGGGAAGGACGCATGAGCCTCCTCACCCGCCGCCAGGCGCTCGCCGGCGCCGCGAGCACCGCCTTCGCCACATCCGCCATTTCTGCCACGGGGAGACTCGCCATGTCCGCCAACGACACTATCATCATCAATGCCAAGGTAACGACGCTGGACCGTGAAAATCCGGTCGCGCAGGCCGTGGCGATCCGCAACGGCACGTTCCTCGCGGTCGGCTCCGAGCAGGAGGTGCGCGCTGCCGCTGCGCCCGGCGCCACCGTCATCGACGCGAAGGGCCGCCGCCTGATCCCCGGCCTGATCGACAGCCACATCCACGTCATCCGGGGCGGCCTCAACTATAATATGGAGCTGCGCTGGGAAGGCGTGCCGACGCTGGCCGACGCGATGGCGATGCTGAAGACCCAGGCTGAAAATACCCCGCCGCCGCAGTGGGTGCGCGTGGTCGGCGGCTTTACCGAGCATCAGTTCGCCGAAAAGCGCCTGCCCACGATCGACGAGATCAACGCCGCCGCACCCGATACCCCTGTCTTCATCCTGCACCTTTATGACCGCGCCCTGCTGAACGCCGCCGCGCTGCGCGCGGTGGGTTACACCAAGGATACGCCGAACCCGCCGGGCGGCGAGATCGTCCGCGATGCCCAGGGCAACCCAACGGGCCTGTTGCTGGCCCAGCCCAATGCGACGATCCTCTATTCCACGCTCGCGAAGGGGCCGAAGCTGCCGCCGGAATATCAGCTCAACTCCACCAGGCATTTCATGCGCGAGTTGAACAGCCTGGGCGTGACCAGCGTGATCGACGCGGGCGGCGGCTCGCAAAACTATCCGGACGATTACGAGATCATCGAGAAGCTGCATCAGGATGGCGAACTGACCTTGCGCATCGCCTACAACCTCTTCACCCAGAAGCCCAAGGAAGAGCTGAAGGACTTCGCCAACTGGTCGACCAAGGTGAAGCCGGGCGACGGTGACGACAGCTATCGCCACAATGGAGCGGGCGAGATGCTGGTCTATTCCGCGGCGGATTTCGAGGATTTCCGCGTCGCACGTCCCGACATGCCACCGGAGATGGAGGGCGATCTGGAGCCGGTGATCCGCCTGCTCGCCGAGCGTCGCTGGCCCTGGCGGATGCACGCCACCTATGACCAGACGATTTCCCGCGCGCTCGACGTGTTCGAAAAGGTCAACCGCGACATTCCGCTTCAGGGCCTCAACTGGTTCTTCGACCATGCCGAGACGATCAGCGACCGCAACATCGATCGCATCGCGGCGCTGGGCGGTGGCATCGCCGTGCAGCATCGCATGGCTTTCCAGGGCGAATATTTCGTCGAGCGCTATGGCGCCAAGGCTGCCGAGGCGACGCCGCCGATCAAGAAGATGATGGCCGCCGGCGTGCCGGTGGGCGCGGGGACGGACGCGACCCGCGTGGCGAGCTACAACCCCTGGGTGTCGCTCAGCTGGCTGGTGACGTCGAAGACGGTCGGTGGCCTTGCGCTCTATCCCGTCCGCAACCGGCTGGACCGCGAGACGGCGCTGCGCCTGTGGACAGAGCGCAACACATGGTTCTCCAACGAAGAGGGCAAGAAGGGCCAGATCAAGGCTGGGCAGCTTGCTGACCTCGCGATCCTTTCCGACGATTATTTCAGCGTGGCCGAGGACGAGATCGCCCATCTGCGATCGGTGCTGACGGTGCTGGGCGGCAAGATCGTCTATGGCGAGGGTGATTTCGGTCCGCTGGCACCCGCCGCGCCCAAGGCGATGCCGGACTGGTCGCCGGTCGCGACCTTCGGTGGCTATTGGCGCCGGGACGAGACCGCGAAGAAGCTCGCTTCGGCCTGCGGATGCCATTCCTCCTGCAATGTCCATGGCCATGACCATGCCGCGGCGCTCGGCGCCAGCGTGCCGGCCGCCGATGTCCAGAGCTTCTGGGGATCGCTCGGCTGCGGCTGCTGGGCCGTCTGACCATGACCCGGCCGTTCGTTGCAGACGAACGGCCGGGACAGAGGCCGGCGCCATTCCTATTCCAGAATATCGAACATAACGGCCAAGTTTATTCGGATCGATCGATCCTCTTTCCCGGCCTAGACATGGGCCCGCACCCAAGACCGAGAGGCGCGACCTCTCCCACCGGAGTAACCGACATGAACCGTTTCGCCCTGATGGTGGCGACCGCACTGGTCGTCATCAACCCCGCCGTCGCGTCTGCCAAAGCGCCATCATCGACCAGCGACTATGCTGTCGGCCCGCAATATGACACCACCCATGTCTATGTGCAGGCAGTGGACTTCGACCGCTTCGTCACCAGCTTCGTCGCCACCTTCGGTGGCACGACCTCGAAACAGGGCGTGTTCCAGGTGACGCCGACGCCGAGCCAGACGATGTCGCAACTGGTGCTGACGCCAGCCGGCTCGATCTCGGTCTTCGGGTTCAAGACGCCGGTGCCCTATCCCTTCGGCGAGGAGCGCACCGGCTATCTGGTGAGCGACATGGACAAGGCGGTGGTATCCGCCCGCAAGGCCGGCGCCACCCGGCTGGTCGAAACCTTTCCCGATCCCATCGGCCGCGACGCGCTGGTGCAGTGGCCGGGCGGGGTGAACATGCAGCTCTACTGGCACACTGCCAAGCCCAGCTATGCCGCGCTCTCCACCGTGCCGGAAAATCGCATCTACCTGACCTCCGACGCTGCCGACCGCTTCGTCGCCGCGTGGAAGGCCTATAGCCACGCCACCATCACGTCCGATGACGCGAAGGCGCCCGGCACGGAGATCGGCAAGCCCGGCCAGACCTATCGCCGCATCCGCCTGACCTCGGGCTATGGCAAGATGACGGTCGCGGTCAGCGACGGCGCGCTCCCCTGGCCCTATGGCCGCGACATGACCGGCTATGAAGTGGCCGATCTGGACGCGACCCTTGCCAAGGCCAGCGCCGCGGGCGTCACCACGCTCGTCCCCGCTTATGCCTCGGCCGATCGCCGCGCCGCCATCGTCCAGTTCCCCGGCGGCTACATCGCTGAGATCCATGCGGTGGCGAAATGACCCCGCGGATCGTGGACAGCGTCCTCGACTGGCGCGGGACATGGTTTCTGGCCCGCCTCGCGCTGGTCGGCGCCTATTTGCTGGGCGGGATCGTCAAGCTGGTGGATTTCCCCGGCGCGGTCGCGGAGCAGGCGCATTTCGGGATGCATCCCGCCGCGCTGTTCGCCGCGCTCACCATCCTCGTCGAACTGGTCGGCCCGGTGCTGATCCTGCTTGATCGGCTCGCATGGCTGGGCGCGGGGATGCTGGGCGTGTTCACCCTGTTCGCGGCGCTCGTCGCCAATGCCTTCTGGACGATGGAGGGGCAGGAGCGCTTCATGGCCACCAATGCCTTTTTCGAGCATATCGGCCTGATCGGCGGCTTTGCCCTGATCGCCATCGTCTCGCGCCGGCGGCAGATGCGCCATGCTTAGGGCGCTGCCCGCCGGTGTCGCCGGGCTCCTACTGTCCGCGCTCGCCACGACCCCGGCGCAGGCGCAGGATGGCGAGGCCTGGCAGGCGCCGACCCTCACCATCACCCGCTATGACGAGGACTGGTCGAAGCTCGCCGATCCCGCCGCGCGCACAGGCGGCTGGACCGAACGCTTCAAATATATTCCGCTGGGTAAGGGGGAGGGCGAAAGCGGCGACGATTACCTCAGCACCGGTATTGAGGTCCGCCTGCGCTCCGAAAGTTATCGCAACAATCTGTGGGGCAGTGTCGATGCGCCCGACGACAGCTATCTGTGGACCCGCGCCATGCCCTATGCCGATCTGCATGTCGGCCCGGCAGGCGGATTGCATGGCCGCGCCTTCGTGCAGCCGATCATCGCCTATGCCGTGGGTGTGGCGCCGGCCGCCGGCCCGGTCGACCAGAGCCGCGCAGACCTGCTTCAGGGTTTTGCCGAACTGGCGGTGCCACTCGGGGACGATGGCAGCCTGACCCTGCGCGGTGGCCGCCAGATGCTCTCGCTCGGCACCGAAAGGCTGGTCGGCACGCGCTATGGCCCCAATGTGCCGCTAGCCTTCGATGGCGCCCGCGCAGACATCCGCCATGGCAACGCGACGCTGAGCCTGTTGGTGGCGCGTCCGGTGCGGCCGGGGACGGGATCGTTCGACGACGCATCCTCGCCCACCCGGAAACTGTGGGGCGCCTACGCAGCGCTGCCGGGGATCGACCTTTATTATCTGGGTTATCGCAACCGCGCGGCAACCTTCGGCGAGGCGAGCGGGCGGGAAATGCGGCACAGCTTCGGGCTGCGCAGCCATGGCTTTTCGGGCGACTGGCACTGGAATGTCGAGGGCGTGATGCAGCTTGGCCATTTTGACGGGCAGAAGATCGGGGGCCAGAAGATCGGGAGCCAGAAGATCAGGGCATGGACCCTCGGCACCGAGATCGGGCGGCAGTTCCCCGCTACGCCGCTCGCGCCCCATGCGGTGTTGCGCTTCAACATCGTCAGCGGCGACAGGAACCCCGCTGACGGCACGCTCGGCACGTTCAACGCGCTGTTCCCCAAGGGCAAATATTTCGGCGAACTCTCGCCCGTCGGGCCCACCAATATCGTCAGCCTGAACCCTTCGGTGACACTGAAGGTCGCGCCGGACGTCTCGCTCGGCATCGCGGGCATGGCCTATTGGCGCTATACCCGCGCCGACGGTGTCTATGACATTCCCGGTAACCTGATCCGCGCGGCCGGCACCGCGCAGGGGCGCTTCATCGGCAAGGAGATCGAGGCGAGCCTGAGCTGGCAGGCGACGCCGGAGCTGGAACTCTCGACCTCGCTCTCCGCCTTCCAGCCCGGCGATTTCATCCGCCAGACCGGGCCGGCGAACACGATCGGGATGCTGGGCCTGGAGGCCAATTTCCGCATTTGATGAGCGGGACAGCTTTTCTATTATGTCGAACGAACTGGATTATCTTATTCGGATGTTTGGGAAGGGCCTCTTGGCATAGCTCTTGGGCAAGCCAATCAACCCTTCGGGAGACCTTCCATGACCACCACCAACGCCCCCGCCGCGCCGCCGCTTCACTGGCTTCTGCTGCTGCTCTCCGTCACCACCGGCCTTGTCGATGCGATCAGCGTGCTGGGGCTGGGCAAGGTGTTCACCGCGAACATGACCGGCAATGTCGTGTTCCTTGGCTTTGCGGCGGCGGGCACGCCGGGCTTCAATGTCGCGCCCTATCTGGTCGCGATGCTCGCCTTCCTTGTCGGCGCACTGATCGCGGGGCGCACGGGCAAGGCGCATGTCGGGCGGCCGCTGCGCCACTGGCTGCTGAAGGCGGCCGGGATAGAGGCGGTGCTGCTCTGCATCGCGGCGGTGGTCGCCATCGGCTTCGACATTGCCAGCCAGAGCCCGAACGCCAGCGTCTATGCCATCATCACGCTGACCGGCCTTGCGATGGGCTTTCGCAATGCGACCATCCGGCAGCTGAAGATCCCCGACCTGACGACCACGGTGCTCACCTTGACGCTGACCGGCCTTGCCGCCGATTCAGGGCTGGCAGGCGGCGCCAATCCCAACTGGAAGCGACGGGTCGGCGCGGTGATCGCGATCTTTGTCGGCGCGGCGATCGGCGCCTATCTGGTCACGCACGGCGGCCTCGTGGTGCCGCTGGTGCTGGCCGGCTTCCTGGTGTTGGCGGGCACCATTGCCTGCGCCCTGCACCCGGCTGCCGGCAAGCCGATCAGCTAAGCGCCATTGACAACATCGGGTAGGCGGACGCCCTCCCCGACAGTGCGGGGAGGGCGTTTCCGTGTGTTGGCAGCGTTGCCCGGAGTTCCGCTATTGCGCGCTGCCGTCATTGCCGATCACGCGATAGAGCGTCAGCCGGTTGGTGACCGCGGCGAGATCGACGGCGATGGCGCTCTGCCGGGCATTGTAGAGCGTCCGCTGCGAAACAAGGCGATTGAGGAATGTGTCGATGCCGGCGCGATAACGTTGGTCGGCGAGATCGAAGCTCTTGCCGCTCGCGGTCACGAGGGCGTCCTGCGCCGCCTGCTGCCGACCGATCGTGCCCGCACGGGCGAGCGCATCGGCGACTTCCTGGAACGCGGTCTGCACCGTCTTCTCATATTGCGCGAGATACAGGTCGCGCTGTGCCTTGGCATAGGCGAGGTTCCCCGGATTGGTCCCGCCCAGCACCGGCATGGTCGCGCTGGGCGTGGCGGAGGCTGCGAACGCGCCGCCCGTGAACAGCGAGGAAAGCGCCGAGCTGGCAAAGCCCGCCGCCGCCGTCAGGCTGATCCGGGGGAAGAACGCCGCGCGCGCTGCGCCGATGTCCGCATTGGCCGCCTTCAGCTGATGCTCCGCCTGCAGCACGTCCGGCCGTTCGAGCAGCACCGACGAGGAGAGGCCCGCCGGCACGGTGCCCATGCCCTGCGTCAGCGCGTCCAGCGAGGTGGGGAGCAGTGCCGCCTCGACCGGCGCGCCGACCAGCAGGTCCAGCGCGTTGCGGTCCTGCGCCACCTGCGTCATGTTCGCCTCGACGTCGGACTGGGCCTGCGCCAGCACCGTTTCGGCCTGATGCACGTCCAGCTTGCCGCTCAGCCCTGCACCGTTCAGCTGCCGAGTGAGGTCGAGCGAGCGTTGCGCACTCGCTGCGGTATCCTGTGCGACCTGCAACAGGTCCTGGTCGGCGGCCAGCGTCGCATAAGCGCTCGCGGTTTCCGCGATCAGGGTGATGCGGGTCGCGCGCATCCCTTCCTCGGTGGCGAGATAGGTTTCCAGCGCCGCCTTGGAGAGGTTCTTGACCCGGCCGAACAGGTCGATCTCGAAGGCGCTGATGCCCAGATCTGCCGAATAGCTGTCGTCGCCCTTGCGCACGAAGCTGGCGTCTCCGCCGAGCGCGACCGTGGGCAGCTGCGCCGCCCGCTCGACCCGATATTGCGCGCGGGCGGAGGCGACATTGGCGAGTGCCACGCGCAGGTCGCGGTTGTTCGCCAGCGCCCGGTCGATGATCGTCACCAGATGGGCGTCGGAGATCACTTCGCGCCACGGCAGGCCGGCGATGGCTTCCGCCGGGAGCGGGGCATAGGCGCCGCCGACGGGCATGCTCGCCGGCACGGGCGCGATCGGGCGCACATATTTGGGCGCCATGTCGCAGCCGGCGACCAGCAGGCAGGATGCCATCAGCGGCGCGATGAAGGCGGAACGGCTCATGCCGGCACCTCCGTCGTCGGGGCCGCATCTGGATCTGGCTTGGCCTTCTTTCCCTTCTCGAACAGGCCGATGACCGTCACGAAGAACAGCGGCACATAGAAAATGGCGAGGACCGTCGCCGTCAGCATGCCGCCGACCACCGCCGTACCGATGGCGATGCGGCTCTGCGCGCCCGCGCCCGATGCGATGGCGAGCGGGATGACGCCCGCGATGAAAGCGATCGACGTCATCAGGATCGGGCGGAAGCGCAGGCGGGAGGCTTCCAGCACGGAGTCCACCGCGCCCTTGCCATTGCGATAGGCGATCTCGGCAAATTCGACGATCAGGATCGCGTTCTTGGCGGCAAGGCCCATGGTGGTGAGCAGGCCGACCTGGAAGTAGATGTTGTTGTCGAGACCGCGCAGCGTCACCGCCAGCACCGCACCGATCAACCCGAGTGGGATGACCAGCAGCACCGCGAGCGGGATCGACCAGCTTTCATACAGCGCGGCAAGGCAGAGGAACACCACCAGTACCGACAGGCCATAGAGCAGCGGCGCCTGACCGCCCGAGAGCAGTTCCTGATAAGACAGGCCGCTCCACGCATAGCTGGTGCCCGGTGGTAGCTGCTTCTGCAGCTCGACCATGCGGTTCATCGCGTCGCCCGAGCTGGCGCCTTCGCCCGATTGGCCTTGGATTTCATAGGCCGATTGTCCGTTGAAGCGGGCGACGGTGGTCGGCCCCATCGTCCAGTGCGAGGTGGCAAAGGCGGAGAAGGGCACCATTTCGCCAGTGGTGCTGGAGCGCACCTGCCAGTTGTCGAGATCGGTCGGCAGCGCGCGGAACTGCGCATCGGCCTGCATGTAGACGCGCTTCACACGGCCGCGATCGACGAAGTCGTTGACATAGGTGCTGCCCCAGGCGGAACTGAGCACCGCGTCGACGCTGCTCTGGGTCAGGCCGAGCACCGCCAGCTTGGCGGAATCGATGTCGACCTTCAGCTGC
This sequence comes from Sphingobium arseniciresistens, assembly GCA_029167225.1. Taxonomy (GTDB): domain Bacteria; phylum Pseudomonadota; class Alphaproteobacteria; order Sphingomonadales; family Sphingomonadaceae; genus Sphingobium; species Sphingobium arseniciresistens. The sequence goes on along the minus strand of JARFNK010000044.1, from coordinate 5,820 downwards.
GGGGTATCTTCCAGCGTTGCGGCGCGCACGCCGGCAAGTTGCGGGTCTTTCTGGGCGGCGGCGATCAGCTGGTTGCGCAGTTCGAGGAAGCGCGCGCGGGGGAGACCCCCGGTGTTCAGCAGTTCGAAAGTGAAGCCGTTCGACTGGCCGAGACCGCGAATGGCGGGCGGCGTCATTGCCAGCACCTTGGCATCGCGGATGCTGGCCAGGGCCTTGGTCGCACGCCCGGCGATGGCGAGGGCGCCGTTCACGCTGCCCTTGCGTTCGCTCCACGGCGCCAGGTTGATGAAGCCCTGCGCCGTGTTCTCACCCTGACCGGCGAAGCTGAAGCCCTGGGTGACGAAGGCGAAGGCGATATTGTCCTTCTCGTCATTCAGGAAATAATCCTGAACCCGGTCGATGGCGGCTGCGGTGCGCGACGATTTCGCGCCGGCGGGCAGCGTCATCTGCACCATCACCTGGCCCTGATCCTCTACGGGCAGGAAGCTGGTGGGCAGGCGCACGAACAGTATGGCGAGGAGTGCGAGGATGACGACATAGCCGCCCCAGAAGACCAGCCTGCGGCCAAGGATCTGCCCGACGCGACGAATATAGCCGCCGGTCATGCGATCAAACCATCGGTTGAAGCGGCCGGCGATGCCCGCGGTGCGGTGGTGCGCGTCGCCCTGTTTCAGCAGCGTGGCGCACAAAGCTGGCGAGAGGATGAGGGCAACGACGACGGAGAGCAGCATCGAGGAGACGATGGTGATCGAGAATTGGCGATAGATGACGCCGGTCGATCCGCCGAAAAAGGCCATGGGCAGCAGCACCGCCGAAAGCACCAGGGCGATGCCGACCAGCGCGCTGCCAATCTCGCTCATCGACTTGATCGTCGCCTCGCGCGGGGAAAGGCCTTCCTCCTCCATGATGCGCTCGACATTCTCGACGACGACGATCGCGTCGTCGACGAGCAGGCCGATGGAGAGCACCATGCCGAACAGCGTCAGCGTGTTGATGGAATATCCAAACAGCGCCAGCACGCCGAAGGTGCCGAGCAACACGACCGGCACGGCGATCGCCGGGATCAGCGTCGCGCGCCAGCTCTGGAGGAAGATGAACATGACGATGACGACGAGGACGACCGCCTCGATCAGCGTCTGGATGACTTCCTCGACCGACAGCTTGATGAACGGCGTCGTGTCGCGGGGGTAGGCGATCGTATAGCCGTGCGGCAGGTTGCCGGAGAGTTCCGCGACCTTCGCCTTCACCAGCTCGGCCGTCTTGAGCGCGTCGGCGCCGGGCGCGAGGTTCAGTGCCATGCCGGATGCGGGATGGCCGTTCATCTGCGCGGCGGAGGTGTAGCTTTCATTGCCCAGTTCGACGCGGGCGACGTCGGACAGGCGGACGATGGACCCGTCCGTCTGGGTCTTGACGATGATGTCGCGGAACTGCTCGGGCGTCTGCAGGCGGGCGCGGGCGGTGACGGTGGCGTTGATCTGCTGGCCCGGAGGGGCCGGGTCGGCACCGATCTGGCCGGCGGAAACCTCGACATTCTGGGCCGTGAGCGCGCTCTGCACGTCGGACGGCATCAGCTTGACGGTCGCCAGCTTATAGGGGTCGAGCCAGATCCGCATCGCATATTGCGACCCGAAGATCTGCGAGGAGCCCACCCCGTCGATGCGCGAGATCGGATCCTGGAAATTGTTGACCAGATAGTCCGCGATGTCCGACTGCTTCGCCTGATCGGTCCGGTCGTAGAGACCCACGATCAGCAGGAAGTCGGTCTGCGACTTGGTGACGGTCAGGCCCTGCTGCTGCACCGGGTTGGGCAGGCGGTTGAGCGCCTGCTGCACCTTGTTCTGCACCTGCACCTGCGCGGTGTCGGGGTCCGTGCCCTTCTTGAAGGTGACGGTGATCCGCGCCTGTCCGTTGGAGGTCGACGAGGAGGAGAAATACATCAGCCCGTCGATGCCGGTCAGCTGCTGCTCGATGACCTGGGTGACGCTGGTCTCGACCGTCTCTGCCGACGCGCCGGGATAGTTCGCGCTGACGCCGACGGAGGGCGGCGCGATGTCGGGATATTGCGCGATCGGCAGGGTCAGCATCGCGCCGGCACCCGCCAGCATGATGCCGATGGCCACGACCCATGCGAAGATCGGCCGTTCGATGAAAAAGCGGCTCAGCAACGGTCCACTCCTACTTCGCGGCCGATGTCACGGGCACGGGCTTTACCGTGTCGTCCGGAGACACCTTGTCGGTCCCTTCGACGATCAGGCGGTCGCCCGCCTTCAGGCCGGATGTAATCAGCCATTTGTCGCCGATGGCCTGCGCGGCCGTGACCACGCGGCGCTCGACCTTGTTGGCGCGGTTGACGACGAGCGCGGTGGCGTCGCCCTTGGCATTGCGGTTGATCCCCTGTTGCGGGGCGAGGATACCGCGCGGCAGCACGGATTGCGGCGCGACGACACGCACGAACATGCCGGGCAGCAACAGGCCATCGGGATTGGGGAAGCGGGCGCGCAGCGTGACGGTGCCGGCATTTTCGTCCACGATCGGCTCGGCGAACTCGATCCGGCCTTCCTGCGGATAGTCGGAGCCGTCATCCAGCTTCAGGCGGATGTTCGCGCTGGCCGGCAGCACCTTGCCCGCCGCCAGCGCGCGGCGCAGTTCCAGCAGCTTCATGCTCGACTGGGTGATGTCGACGAAAATGGGGTCGAGTTGCTGGATCGTCGAAAGCGGATCCGTCTGGCTGGCCGTCACCAGCGCGCCGACGGTAAAGGCGGAACGGCCGATGCGCCCGGTGATGGGCGCGACGATGCGGGTGAAGTCCAGGTTGATGCGCGCGGTCTGGAGCGTGGCGCGGGCCTGCTCGACGGCTGCGTTGGCCTGCCGCGCGGCAGCGGTGACGTCGTCGGCATCCTGCCGGCTGACGGCCTCGGTCTTGACCAGCGGCTTGTAGCGATCCGCCTTCGCCTGCGCGGTGACGAGCGCGGCCTGGGCGTTGGCGACATTGGCCGCGGCCTGATCCCGCGACGCCTTATACAGCTGGGGGTCGATCTGGTAGAGCGGCTGCCCGGCGCGCACCAGCGATCCCTCGGTGAACAGCCGCGCCTTGATGATGCCGGTGATCTGGGGTCGGACCTGCGACACCATATAGGGGCTGGTGCGGGCGGGAAGCTCTGTGGAGAGCGTGACCTGCTCGGTCTGCAGCGTGACCACGCCCACCTCCACAGGCCCCCGCTCGGGCGGCTTTTTGCCCGCGCCACATCCGCAGAGCAGCAGCAAGGGCAGAAGGGCCGGCGCAAGCCTGAGGGCGGTGCGGGAAGAGGAAGGCATGGGCTGCATACTCGGACTACAATCTCGCATTACGGTCTGGGCACGGTCTGGGCTTGCGGTATCCGCCGTTAGGCGAGCATCTGCATGCCCGACACCACGGCGGTATCCGCACGGCTCCTGTTGGCGACACCGGCCCAAAGTAAATAGTGGGCCTTGGTCTCCTAGACGCGCGTGGCGTAACCTCATGTCGGATTGCGTTGCACTGTGTATCGGCATGTATCATGCACTGACGACGGGCGATGGCATTGCTAGGGTCGGCATGATGAACGCGGTGGAACAGACCCGGCAGAGCCAGATATTGGTCGTCGACGACGATGACGATATCCGGGGCCTCATCGCCGGACAGTTGCAGCAGGAAGCCTATGGGGTGTCCTGCGCGTCCAGCCTGGCTGAAGTGCGCGATATCCTGGGCCGCATGGCGATTGACGTGATCGTGCTGGACCTCAACCTGCCCGATGGCGACGGCCTCGCCCTGTGCCGCGAACTGCGGCAGCAGGGGCAGGAAACGGCCATCATCATGGTCACGGCGCGCAGCAGTGCGATCGACCGGGTGCTGGGGCTTGAACTGGGTGCCGACGATTATCTGACCAAGCCGTTTGAGCCGCGTGAGCTGCTCGCCCGGGTCCGCAACCTGCTCCGACGCACCCGCCCGGCAGAAGGCGGCTTGGCCAAATCGCACGGCGCCCGGATCGCGCATTTCGGTCCGTGGCGGCTGGACATGCTGCAACGCCGCCTGATCGCACCGGACGATCGGCTGGTGATGCTTTCATCGGCGGAATATCGTCTGCTCGGCCATTTCATCGACCATCCCAATCAGGTGCTCTCGCGCGAGCAATTGCTGCCTGAGCGCAAGGCGACGGTCGCCTTCGACCGCTCGATAGACCTGCAGATCAGCCGTCTGCGCCAGAAGCTGGCCAGCGTGGAGGGCGGGCAGGACCTGATCCTGACCGTGCGGAACGAGGGGTATATCCTCGCCAGCGTCATCAGCTTCGACCAGCCATGATCGCACGACGGATCAGGATGTTCCTTGGCTCGATGGCGGGGCATATTTTCATATTGCTGACTGTCGGCATGTCGATCGCCGCGATCATTTCCTTGCTCGTCGCCGAGCGCGCGCAGAAGCGCGATTTCGAGCGGGTCCGGCTGGAGCGCGTTGCCGCCAGCGTCGCCGATATCGCCTCGCGCCTGCGCCAGAATCCCGGTGAAACACAGCGTATGCTGGCGGAACGCCGGATCATGGGCGCAACGACCGCGCCTGCCGGCATCGCCCTCACCAGCGAGGATAAGGCGATTGAGGCGCTGCTCGTCCGCAGGCTTGGCGCCGCTGCGGCGCCCGAGGCGGGGCAGGTACCGATGGGCCTGTGCTTCCCCAAGAAGCGTTATCGCGACCCTTCCCAACGGGCGGCGGGCATCGTCGATCCGCCCACGGCCGATTGCTGGATCGTGCGCTATACCGACGTGAAGGGGCAGCGGCAGGCGCTGGCGATCGACCTCCCGCAACTGAAACTGCCGCCCAGCTCCACGCTTGATCCGATTTACCTGTTCCTCATCATCGCATCGAGCGCGGCGCTTTCCATTCTGGTGGCGCGCCTGGCCTCCACGCCGCTGCGCCGCCTGGAGAAGGCCGCGCAGGCCTTTTCCGTGTCCCTCGACCCCGAGCCCATTCCCGAGCGTGGCCCCTATGAGGTGCAGGCGGCGCTCGCGACCTTCAACCTGATGCAGAGCCGGGTGCGCGACGGCTTTCGCGATCGCACGCAACTGCTCGCCGCCATCAGCCACGACCTGCAGACGCCGCTCACCCGCCTGCGCTTGCGGCTGGAGCAGGTGCAGGACGTTGCCTTGCGCGATCGTCTGGTCGCCGATCTCGCCGCAACGCAGGCGCTGGTGCGCGAAGGGCTGGACCTGGCGGGCAGCAGCGAGGCGTCGGAGGAATGGTCGGTCATCGACATCGACTCGGTGCTCGCCAGCCTGGCGGAGGACGCCGCCGAATTCGGCGCGGAGGTGCGCTTCGGCAGCGGCTGCAGCGTGGCCGTTCGGGTGAAGCCCAATGCGCTTATCCGTTGCCTCACCAACCTGATCGACAATGCGGTGGAATATGGCGGCGGGGCAACGCTCGCCTGCACCAAGATGAAGGACAGGATCGTCATCACCGTGCGCGACGAAGGCCCTGGCATGCCGGAGGAGGAACTCGACCGGATGTTCGAGCCGTTCACGCGTGGCCGGCCGGGGCAGGCGGGCGGCAGGAGCGGCACCGGCATCGGCCTCACCATCGCACGGTCGCAGGCGCTGACATTCGGCGCCCGCGTGAAGCTCGCCAACAACGAGGGCGGCGGCATCACGGCCTCGGTCGAGATCACGACGGTCGATTGAGCGGCATGGCAATTCGAAGGATCTGGAAGCCGGGCAGTTGCCTTCGGCTGGTAGCGACCGAGGTTGTGTAGAAACGCTTGCGAGGTGAACTGCGCGGGAGATGGATTTTGGGGGTCGCGTTGGCGGAAAGCGCAG
>JARFNK010000043.1 GCA_029167225.1 Sphingobium arseniciresistens | reverse complement strand
ATCGCGGTAGCAACCTGAGTGAACGACCACTCTTGAGTGAGTCAAGTTATCGTTGGAACGACAGAAACTGGTCGATGGGCGACAGGCAGCTATTTCCGCCCAAGATCGTGTCGCGTGCCCTAAAGAGGACCGGCGGCTATCCCCTCTTACCCGCCGGTAAGGCGACATTCCGAAATCGGCCCGTCCCACGCATTCCGGGAACGATCATCAGGGCTTTAGAAATGGCAGGTGTTGGATGGGGACCTGCCATTCCCAGCCCGGCTGGCGAACGTCGGCGTCGTCCCACGACGGGGCGTTGCGCTTCCGCCATCAGGCGACCAGAGTTAGTCGGTCACTTCGTCTTCAGTGAACGTCCGGATATGACGGATATAGCCGATCCGGTTGGTCAAATCCGACAATTGGCAATACGCCCCTATTTGACCTTTCGCGCCTTAGTCTCAAACTTGGAACATTTAATGATTGACGATGATCGAGCAGGCCGATTGGGTGTAGCCATCACTTAAGCGGAGGAAAGTGATGGGAAGCGGGGTAACCCCTTCTGACAGGTCGGTCGCAAATCGAAGCCAATCTCGGCCGATGGGGGGAGCTTACACGGTCGCTGTTCTCTGCTTAACCCTGATCTTGTCGTTCATCGATCGTTTTGTCATTAATCTGGTCGTCGACCCGATACGTTCCGATTTGGGTCTGAGTGACGTGGAGATCAGCTTTCTTCAGGGCGCCGGTTTTGCCGCGCTTTTCGCTCTAGCCGCCTTGCCCGCCGGAAGATTGGCAGACTGGGTCAATCGGCCAAGGCTTATCGCAGCGGGCGTGATCGTCTGGTCGCTTGGTACGATTCTCTGCGGGCTTTCCACAAATTTCTGGCCCTTTTTCTTCGCGCGCCTGCTCGTCGGACTGGGTGAAGCCTCCCTTATTCCAGCGGCGTCCTCGCTGATCGTAGATCGATTCTCTGCAAGGCGCCGTGGCGCTGCGCTAGGGATATTTACGCTGGGCTCAACCAGTGGAAGCGGCATCGCTTTGATCGTCGGTGGCGCTACTCTCAGTTACCTGGCCTCGAGTGCGAGCCAGCCGTTGCCGATGATCTCCTCTCTTTCGCCCTGGCGCCAGATGATGATTTTGATGGGCTTTCCCGGATTTGCTCTCATGCCGTTGTTGCTCTTGATCCGCGACCCAACCCGGCGTCATTCGCTCATGCTTCCTGCGCTGCCAGACCTCCTGCGCGCCTTAAAAGCGGAGAGGGGCGTCGCGCTTCATCTCTGCTTTGCCAAGGGTCTCATGGGTCTGGGCGATTACGGTATGGTCGTGTGGCTGCCGACGCTCCTCATGCGGCGCTACGGAGCGACGGCCGTCGAAGCGGGCGGCCTGATCGGTCTAGCAACAGCGATCTCGGGAATGGTCGGGGCGATTTTTGGCGGGATGGCGTCGGATTGGTGCACGGGGCGCTACGGCGCTGCCGCGCGCGGGAGAGTCATTTTGGGAAGCTATTTGGTGGCGGTTCTTGGTGCCGTCATCATCGGCCTATCCAAGTCCGGCAGCCATTTGGCGCTCGGGTTCTCCATTTGGGTAGTGGGCTCGGTGAGTGGCTATGTCGTCGGTCAGGTTGCGATGCAGGAACTCGTGCCGGCCTCGATGAGGGCGACAACAGTGGCACTTTCGATCACAATCACCGCACTCATCGGAATTGGTCTCGGTCCGACGCTCGTTCCGCTGATCGCTAGACAATTCTCGACAGCGGGTAATCCAATGCAGGTGGCGATGTTTATTGTCGCACTTGTTGCCGTTGCTCCAGCAATTCTCCTTATCGCCCGGGTGGTTTTGTATTTGCCAGCCAATGATCCAAAGAAAAGCGAGACCTAATCAGCTGAGTATCTTCGCGACCTAGCGGACACCAGGAGAGCACGTGCTTCTCGAATGTCCATGGTACCATCCTCCTCGGCGAGCTGACGGCAGATATGTTCGAGTTGCGGGATGGAAGGGCAGTCGTCTCCAATTTCCGTGGCGAGCTTCACGCGGCTTGTCGCGGCACGTAGTGCAAAGCTTAAGGCGCCGCTCTGCAGTCCGGATTCCACGGCTGTTTGAAACAGTTGCGCGGCCTTATCGATCTTCCCTTCTTTTTGGCGCAAAATGCCCTTTAGATGCAAGAATTCTGCATCGCACCATTGCGCCGCATAACGCTTCGAATACACATCAGCCTCGGCGAGGACTTCCGCGGCAATGCCGAGCCGATCGTGATGCAGCGCGGCACGAGCGAGCATCGCGAGACGCATTGGGTATTGGGTCCGCTGGCCAATCTCGTTCAGCCTTCGCGTTGAATGGAAAAGCCGTGGCACCGCGTCGACATCGCCACGCTCGGCATCGATATTTGCCTGATACAAGCCGAGAAAGGGCTTCCAGCAGTCAATATGATGCAAATTCAATATCTCTGCGAGAACGGCCAGTCGATCCTGAGCTAGATCGACGGCGCCACAAAGGAGTGCGACCGGTATGGCTGCCAGGACGAGTGCATGACAGTAGGTCGGGCCGTGACCGAGTTCCTGTGCAGCTTCGATTGACTCTCGGGTCAGCGAGAGCGCCTCGATCTGATTTCCGGAAACCCAAGACGTCATCGCTAGAAAGTTTCTGAAAGGCACGAACCGATCAATATGGAAGCGAGAGACGCGCACCCCCTTGGCTGTCGCTGTGTGTTCTAACGTGAGCCTCTTGAGCGCGGCATGACTCTCTCTGATCGCGCCATCATAAAAGCCGATCATCAACTCTTGGCGGGCGACCTCGGGCGCGGCTGAATAGTCTCTCGCCGTTTCCATCACATTCCGTAGCTCGACCATCAGAGCTTGGGTTTCATCCAGACATCCAAAGCTACCCAGAATTGCGGCAAGACCCATCGTGGCGCGGAAAAAATCTTCTGTATTTCCAACTTGGACCGCCAGCTTCCTGCTTTCCCGGAGCGCGCGGAAAAGGTCCCCGTCCAGACGCTCGCCGAAACTGAGGTTAGCTGCATGCGCCCAGTATAGTTTCAACCTCAGCACCGGATCGTGCTTCGACAACCTATCCAGAGCATCAAGCGCAAGCGAGACGCGGTATCGGCCTTCTGCAAGGGACGAGAATTCATTCCAAAACGTTGTCGCCGACGCGGTCAGTCGGACTCCTAGATCCAGATCGGTGTCGTCCTTCAAAGCCCAGTCGATCACGCGCCGGATATCAGCCCCCCAACGTCCGTACAGTAGCTTCCAGTCTTCATGCGTTCGCCACTGCCAGTCTTTCTCTGCCCGTTCGAATAGCACAAGCAGGTAGCGGGCATATCCGATCATCGCGTCAGGAAGCTCCCTTCCCTCGCAAAGCTTTTCCGTGGCGAATTTCCGCATACTATCCAACAGCCGATACTGGCGATGACCATTCACAAATGTGGAGTCGACTAAAGATTTGGCGCAAAGACTCTCGAGAGAAGAGGCAATATTTTCGGCGCTCGTTAGATCCGCGCAGGTGGCGACTATGTCTTCCAGTTCCACGCTGGCGCCAAATATCGACATGCGGCGGAGCAGCCGCGCGTCCCCCTCGGAAAGCAATCGATAGCTCCATTCGAGAGTCGCGACCAATGTTGCGTGGCGTGAGGTTGTGGGATGGTCCACCGCCGCGAGGGGGGTCAGGCTTTGGTCCAGCAGGGCCTGCAGCTGTGTGGCAGAGCAAGTCGGCAATCTTGCGGCCGCGAGTTCGATAGCGAGTGCGATGCCTTCGACACGGCGTGTCATTGCCGCGATCGCGGGAACATCCGCCTCATCGAGACGGTACCCTTCGGCCGCGGCCCGACGAACGAAAAGTTCAAAAGCTGGGTAAAGCATCGCGTCAGCTTCGCTCGTCAAGCCGTCTTCGGGCGGACATGAAAGGGGTGCAAGGCGATGAACGACTTCAAACCGGCAGCGCAAGGGCTCGCGGCTCGTCGCGATAACGAGAAGCCGGGGAGCCGTGTGACTGAGATGGTCGGCGACGATCGACGCCGCACTCAGCACATGCTCGCAATTATCAAGAAGGAGGAGAAGGTCGCACGCGCGCAGCGCTTCAGTGAGGGCTGCGAGGGCGTCGGAAACATTGCTTTCGAGCCCTAGCGCGTGAGCGACTGCCGGCGCGACAAATTCAGGTTTGTCGATCATCGCAAGATCGACGAAGCACACGCGTTGGCCTGCCATGTCAGCAAGCTGGCTGGCCGCTGATATGGCGATGCTCGTCTTCCCAACACCAGCGGGACCGACGATTGTGAGCAGTCGCGTCTGGCGCATCGCCTCGCAAAGATCTGCCAGGACGTCGGCGCGTCCGATCAGTGTCTTTGTCGGCGGTAAGGCCCCGTCAATTCTTCTTATGGATGCGGGGAGGACGTCTTCCCTCGGCCCCAGCACCGTGAGGGGCGCGACGAACCGATATCCCCGGCCGGGGACGGTCGCTATACAAGAGGCACTGACCCCGGCAGTCTTGAGCGCCCTGCGCAAAGCTGCGATATTGACCTTGAGATTGCTGTCCTCGACAAAAAGATTAGGCCACGCGGCGCGAAAGAGCTCGTTTCTGTCAACGGCCTCCCCTGGGCGCCGCACGAGGGCGTGAAGTAAATTCATTGCGCGCGATCCGATGCGGATCGGTTTATCGCCACGCAGCAATAACTGTCGTGCGGGCGTAAAGCGGCAGTCTGCGAAACAATAGGTTGTGACTTCGATCGGATCGGCCCCGGTCACCACGTCCCATTCACCCTTTGAACCGTGCGAGCACGGCATGTCGCGGAGGCGCGCCGACATGAATTCGATGCGGTGAACAGACGTCGGCGCAGCTCGAGTATTGAGCATACTAGCAGATTCACCTTTTTTCACCAGCCGTGCGAGCACCTCGATGCTATTCGGGTGACGGCAGACTTGGCGAAGGCGACCCGATCCCTTGCCTGAAGTTTCGCCAAGATTGACAGGTTTCGAGGTTCCCATGGTTTGTCTGGGCCTTGACCGTTCGCGCCTGGAATTATGTGGTGAGGGACCATCGGACGAGGGGACAAGGCATGCCGCGAGCATTCACGACATTGACCCTTTCGGACGCCAAGCAAATGCTTGAGGCGGGAGAAGCGAAGGCAGCCGACATCGGCATTCCCTACAATATTGCCGTCGTTGATGCGGGCGGCGCGTTGATCGCCTTCACACGCCAGGACGGCGCGCTTGAGGGAAGCATCGACCTCGCCATCGGCAAGGCAAAGACAGCCCGGATGTTCGACAAGACTACAGAGTATCTTGCCGAACTCGCTCAACCGGGAGCTCCCCTGTTTGGGATCGAGCAGAGCAATGGCGGCCATATCGTGATCTTCGGCGGCGGTCTGCCGATCGCGGTCGACGGCGAGATTGTGGGCGCCGTCGGCACCAGTGCCGGCTCGGTCGAGCAAGACATCGCGGTCGCCGTAGCGGCGGCCGCTGCAATTTCATCAAGCGCAACATCGTGAAGGAGACTGGCAATGAAGGCGGCGCGTATTCTGGAATATCACAAGCCCCTCGTTCTCGAGGACATTCCCGTTCCCGACATTCAGGCAGATGAGGTTCTGGTCAAGGTTGCCGCGTGCGGCATGTGCCGCTCGGACGTGCTGCTGATCGACGGCTTTTTCCAGGGTTATGGCGACATCCCGCCTCCGGTCATCCCCGGCCATGAGATCACCGGCACGATCGAAAAGGTGGGGAGCGTGGTGCCGAAGGCCGCCGGCCTCGAGGAGGGCGACCACGTCGTCGTATCGCCGGGCTGGGGCGACGGCGTCTGCAAGCATTGCCAGGTCGGCGACACGCATATCTGCCCGAATGTGCGTTGGCCCGGTTTCGGACCGTATGGGGGATTTGCAGAATATATTCCGGTTCCAGCCCGATACGTGATCAAGGTCGCGAAGCACCTCAAATTCGAAGAGCTGGCCCCACTCACCGATGCGGGGCTCACGCCCTATCGCGGCCTCAAGAAGATACGAGACGCGGGCGGCCTCGGACCGGATCGGGTGATCGGCGTGCTCGGCATTGGAGGCCTCGGCGCCTACGCTGTCCAATATGCTAAGCTGCTCGGCGCCGGCGGCCCCGTCGTTGCGCTGGCGCGCAATGAAGAAAAGCTGCAGGTCGCAAAAAGATATGGAGCTGATCATATCATAGCCGTCGAGGGCAAGTCATCTGAGGACGTCGGCAAGGAACTGATGAGGGCCACAGGCCAGGACAAATTCGACGCGATCATCGATTGCGCGGGTGCCACCGAAATGATGCAGCTGGCCTTTTCCCGGCTCGCGATCGGCGGACATTATGCCGACGTCGGCTTCATCGGCGATCGGATCGATGTTCCGTTGTTTCCTCGCGTTCATGGCGAGCAGACATTCCACGGCTCGTTCTGGGGTAACAATGCAGACCTCATGGAGATCATGGCTCTCGCTGCCGAAGGCAAGATTCAGCACACCATCGAGACAATCTCTCTTAACGACATCAACGAAAAAATTGATCTCATGCGCGACAACAAAATCGTCGGGCGCGCCGTTGTAACTTTCTAGCATTGAAGGCCGGACCGATAGCTAAAAGGACTCGAAGAATGAAGACTAAGCACTCTGGCAAATGCGCATGTGGTGCCATTACATATGAGTTCGACGCCGAGCCCGGCTTCGTTGCGGTATGTCATTGTTTGGACTGCAAGCGCGCGTCGGGCGGGGAAGCTGCGACTTTTCTTGGCATCCCAGAAGACAGCTTCGCAGTCCTCAGCGGCGAGCCAAAGCCCTTCAAATACGTTGCCGACTCAGGCAAGTCGCTCAACCGCAATTTCTGTCCTGATTGCGGTTCGAGGCTTTTCACCAGTCAGCTGGAAAGCTTTCCTGAAACAGTTTTCGTAATGATCGGCAGCATGGTCAATTCTACCGGCATCAAGCCCGCCGTGGAAATGTTTACGAGGCGGCGTCTCGATTGGACCCCGGCACTACCCTTGCCGCAATATGAAGCCATGCCTGGCTGAGCGTTCGCAGAAACATTTCATTTAGATCACACGAGGAAAACGCCATGACCCAACATGTCCTCTTTATCGTGACCAATGCAGCTGTTCTTGGGCCAAGAAACCGGAAGGTCGGCTTCTTTTTCCCCGAAATTGCGCATCCTTTCGAAGTACTCGATCAAGCTGGGGTAGCTGTCGAGTTCGCGTCTCCTGCGGGTGGGTGGACGCCCTTTGATGCTTATGATGAGAATGACCCCGCCCAGAAGACTTTCTTCGATTGTAAAGCATTCCGCCGAATGAATCGCAGCCGCAGATTGTCCGAAGTGGACGCCGCTGACTATGACGCGATCCTTGTGCCCGGCGGTCTCGGCCCGATGGTGGACATTCAGCGTAATACCGCCGTTCAGAATGCTGTCGCACGTGCCTGGACCACAGGCAAAATCGTCAGCGCCGTTTGCCACGGGCCGTGCTCGCTGCTCGGCATCGATCTCGGGGATGGCGTGCCATTCGTGCAGGGCAAGAAGCTGACGTCCTTTTCGAAGCTGGAAGAATATGACTATGCCCGCGAGGACGTACCCTATGAACTTGAGGACGCCCTGAGGGCTGAGGGTGCTGATTATTCGTCGGCGGCCAATTGGGAGACTCATGTCGTTGTCGATGGTCGGCTAATCACCGGCCAGAACCCTGCTTCGGCAGGTCTGCTCGGAAAAAAAATTCTGGAAGCGCTGAAAACGGCCGCCGCTGTAGCGTGAGTTGTTCTATCAGTTAACGGAGGACGCCATGTCGCAATCACCGGTGAAAATCACGGCCAACCTCACGGCGCATCCGGGCAGGGCGGAAGAGCTGCGCACGCTTCTGCTTAGCATGGTGCCCCAATGCCGTGCCGAGCCGGGTAATCTGCGCTGGGATGTCTGGCGGGATACCGCCCAGTCTGAGCGCTATGTCCTCGACGAGCTTTACTTTGATGCCGAGGCGGCCGAAGCGCACCGTCAGACGCCCCACTATCAAGATTATCTTGCGAGGGTACCCGCGCTGGCGGATCGCTCGGCGCTCGTCCTCGAAGCGGTCGCACTTGCTTGAGGGACAGCCAATTCGGAGGGCCTCATGCTAGAAGTCGTGCAAGCCTTAGATCGTGAACATTCGTCGATTTGCCGACTGACGACGCGGCAACGCTCGAACGCAAACTGACCTTTCGAACGGTGTGTGAGGCGCCCGTCCGCTCGGCTTATTTCAGATAGGGCTTGGCCCATCCCAGGCCGTCTGCGGTGTTCCCAACCGGCTTATACTCGCAGCCGATAAACCCATCATAGCCGATCGCGTCGATCCTATCTAACAGCCATGGATAGTTGATTTCGCCCGTACCCGGTTCACCACGGCCCGGATTACCAGCGATCTGGATATGTCCGATGCATGGCAGCAGCCGTTCGATAGATCGCGCCAGATCACCTTCCATGATCTGCATATGATAGACATCATATTGAAGCTTGACGTTGGGCCGCGCTGCTTCCTCGATCACCGCGACCCCAGCTGCTGATGTATCGTAGAAATAACCGGGCATATCGACGCGAGTGTTAATGGGTTCCAACAAGATATCAATCCCGTCGCTGACAACGGCATCGGCCGCAAAACGGATACTATCGACAAGTGTGGACCGTGCTGCAGCACGATCACCGTCCGGTTTCCCGGCCATCAAATGAAGGCGGGTGACATGAAGGGCACGGGCATAATCCAGTGCGGTTACGACGCCTGACCGGAATTCGTCGATGCGGTCGTTCAGTGCGCCCAGCCCACGTTCGCCTGCGGCCCAGTCGCCGGCTGGCAGGTTGAATAGCGCCACGGTCAAATCATGCGCGCTGACCCTGCTGGAAATCTCCTCTACCGGGAAATCATAGGGGAACAGGAACTCGACGGCGGTAAAGCCGGCTTGGGCGGCGGCTTCGAACCTGTCCAGAAAGGGCATTTCGGTGAACATCATCGAAAGATTCGCTGCGAGCTTAACCACATCTGTTCCTTAAAAGCGGCATGTCGAGTGACCAAGCCACAAACCGCGATTGGGTCAAGCAGCAGCCCGATTTATCCTGCATCGCGGAAAAGCCGGTCATGCGGCGCAGGGAAGTCATATGGTCCTTGGCCTGAGTGCCCGATGCTGACAGTGCATGAGTACAAAAGCGTTTAAAGGTAGAAGACGTCATGCGGCGAGTAATTCTGGCAATAGCGATGGCGACGACGATCGCGTTGGAAACGATGGGGGCGACGCTCGCTGCGGCAGAGACGAGCCAAGCCAGCCTGCACCTGGTCGCAGATACCGGGTGGCTCAAGATCCCTGACGGGAAACTGATCGGAGATGTCAGTGCCGTCGCGGTCGATCATCGCGATAATGTCTGGATATTGACGCGCCCGCGTTCCGTTGCCGGGGCTGATCGTGCGCGTGCCCTGCCGCCGGTTTTGAAATTCGATCGTGACGGACGCTTTGTCGCGGGATGGGGCGGAGCTGGCCAAGGCTATGACTGGCCAACAACGGAGCACAGCATCGCCGTCGATCGGCGGGGCCATGTCTGGGTTTCCGGGAGTTTTCGAGCCGATGCGAAGAGTGCCGACGATATGGTACTGGAATTCACCGGCAAGGGAGAATTCGTAAAGCAGATCGGAGTGCGCGGTGCGAGCCATGGCGATGGCGATACGGCAAATCTGCACGCGCCCGGCGACATTTTTGTCGATGACACCGCTCGCGAAGTCTATGTCGCAGATGGCTATGGCAATCGCCGCATCATCGTGTTCGACGAGCATAGTGGAAGGTTCAAACGGATGTGGAGCGGGTTCGGCGCGCCGCCACCTGCGGAGGCGGCGCCAGACCCACGGCCGGTAGGCACCGCGTTTACTCCCGACAGCGGTGATGGACCGGCAGGTTTCAACGGCGTCCATGGCGTAGAGGTATCGCGTGATGGCTTGGTCTATGTGTCCGACCGCAATAATCAGCGGGTTCAGATATTTACCCGTAAGGGCAAATATATACGACAGTTTTTCGTCGACCGAAACATGCCCTCGCCGCAGAGCGCGTCTGGCATTGCCTTCTCTCCCGACAAACGCCAGCGTACGCTCTATATCGCCGACTGGGGCAATTCGCGGCTGCTGGTCTATGACCGCGATAGCCTGTCGCTGCTCGGCAGTATCGGCGAGCGCGGCACCGCGCCGGGTCAGTTCATCGGGCCGCACCTTATCGCGACCGACAGTCGGGGTCATGTCTATGTCGCAGAGGTTGTGGGACGTCGTCTGCAACGGCTGACGATCGAGCGGCCGGCCCGATGAACCGGGCCGCCGGTTTGAGTCAGACTTCGAGCGCGATCACCTCGTAAAGACCGACCTTTGGCACGGTCAGTTCGATTGTTCGACCCGACTGGCGCAACGGCAGCGTCGTGCCCGCTGATAATAGTCTAGCGCCTGTTACGGAGGCCTCTGCTGGTAGCCTGAATCGCACGGTCTGCGGACCGAGGTCTACCGGCGCGCGCATGTGCCCGCGATAGGCATTGGCGCCATTATAGTTCAACAGATGCAGGGCATATCCAGCTTTGGTCTGCCAGCCGAATATCTCCATGAGTCCTGACCCGGTGACGGTCGCGGGCAGCCGGTCGCGCAGCAGCCAGCGAATGACGTTGACCAGTTGCGCGCCCAGATCGGGATTGTCGAGCCGCCAATATGTTGCGTCCATGTCGCCGGCCAGATAACAGAAACGTGCTCCTCTTGCCTCGCGAAGGACGACCGCAGGTCGGTCGGCCGGGGGCTTGCGCGGATATACGGCTTCAGGTGGATAAACAGGGTATGGATCTATAAAGGTGAAAGGCGCGCCGGCGACAGGCTTGATCGGCTGCATTTTCGATGGGCCGGCGATCCATTCGGTATCCTCGAACCCTTCCGACAGCGGGCCGCGCGAACGGACCATTTGCAACGAGATCGGCGCGAACGAGTCAAGGACAGCGCTCGCCTGACCAGTGACCTCTCCATCGAGCGCGATCCCGAACAGGGACCCTAGGGCAAATTCGCGGCGGGGATTGCCCTTTTCATCCATCAACCCAGTCCGATAGGTCGCGAGCAGCGACCCGCCGCGCCGCGCAAACGCCTCCAGAGCGGCAGCCTGAGCGTCGCTCATGCGCGCGAAATTGGGCAATATGAGCAAGTCATATTGCGCCAGCCGCTCTGGCGTGAGGTCATTTTCATGCACGAAATCGCTCATGATCCGGGCGTCGTTCAGCGCAGCGTAGAAGCCCTGGAGATGGTCGGTAGCGGGTCCGTCGGCCTTCGCCTGATTTCCCATCGTATTGGTGGGGAGGACGACCGCGACGTTGGCGAGCGATCGGATATTCTGGAAATGCGGTTCGTTCGCCGCCTGCCACGACAAAAATTCACGACCGGGCTGCTGCCAGCGACGGTCGCCGCTGAAGCCCTGGATCAATCCAAGATGATGATACCAGACTATTCCGCCCGCCGCTGCCGTCTGGGCCATGCGTATGCGCGGTTCAAAGCTGGTGTCGGCGACATGGCGCCACATCGTCCGGCCAGACCGCGTGTAGCTGCCCGTCACGGCAGCGACGGGGCGCGACCCCATCATTGCATGTGCGTATTTAGTCTGCTGCGATGCCTGCCAGACCGGGTCATCGACCCGTCTGCGAGACTGATTGTCGGACGTATACCAAAGCGCATTGCGCGTCAGCTTCCACTGATCGATCTCGGCATCGTCCATCCCGCCGATGATGTTGCAACTATAGAAATTATCGGGCTTTTTGCGGGTAACAATCGATCGGTAGATATCCACCAGGCGTGCCGCGTCGTCCATCAGCAGCGCCTTGTACCGATCGGACCGGGGATCGCCGATCGCACGGCAGGCCGAGCAATAGCATTCCTGCAACATCGGCCAACCGTTCATGTACACGCCGTCAATATCGTAGCGATCGACAAGTTCGTTAAGGATAGCAGGCTGTTGTTCGCGAAACTGCCCTGTCATCTGGCATGTGAATGCTATGTCCGGCGCGGACATCTTGAGCGCGCCATCCTTCTCTCGCCGGAGCCAGTCCGGGTGAGCGGTCAGTAATTCGGGCGTCACATATTGTATGTCCGGGCTCATGCGCCCGAACACACGGATTCCCCGCTTCTTTGCCGCAGTCAGGCATTCGCCGAACAGATCGCGCCCGGCGAGTGCTTTACTGATCTGGAAGTGCGGCACTTCCGTCGGGTAAAAGGCAACCGGCCCGGAAACCGAAAGGGCGACTGCCTGCACCTTCGCAGAGGCCCAGAAATCCGCCCATGCCTCGACATCGCCGCCGGCGGGATCCAGTTCGTTGAAGTTCGTCTGGCCGATCCGTTTTATCGAATGATACCAGGGCGGGGTCGTCGATCCGGGCGCGCGTGATGCGGCGAAGGCTGTGCCAGGCAGGCCCTCGCTTATCAGCGCGACCATTCCACCCAACCCTGCCGCAGTGAATTTGCGCCTTGTCGTTGACATGTAAACCTCTCCTCCAACGGGCGTTTTCTCCTCGGTTGTTTCGTCATCAAACCGTAAGCGCGACCATTTCGTAATCGCGTAGGCCCGGTAAGGTGAATTCCACCGTTCCGCCATTCTGCCGGAAGGGGAGCGCAGCGCCCGCCCGCAGCAGTCGCGCCTCGCGGATCGGCGTTGTCGCGCCGAGTTGCATCACCACCTTCTGGGGCCCCAGCGGATAGGTGTTGCGCAATGCGCCACCCCGGAAATTGGGATTGGTATGGTTGACCAGATGGACCGCATAGCCCGGTTCGGTCTGCCAGCCGGTAACCTCCACCAGCCCGTCGCCTTCAACCTTCAAAGGCATCTGCCCCCGCGTCAGCCAACCAAGCGCGCCCGTGATGAGGTCGCCCAGATCAGCGGCACTGCTGCGCCAATAGCCACCGTCGATGTCACCCGCGAGATGGACCAGCCGGGCATTTCCGCGCTCGCGGATGACTATGGTCGGCACATCTGTATGGGGCTGCGAGGGAAACACCGCTTCGACCGGATAGACCGGATGCTGCGGGATATTCGTCAGGACCGGCTTACCCGCAGCAGTGAGCGGGACGCGCCAGGATGATCCGTGAATCCAGTTCGTGTCGTGGAAACCCGCGATCACCGGATGGGGCTGTTCGATACGTTGCATCGACACTGCGCCAGGGAGGCGGCGCGCCTTGGCAGTGCCGTCAGCACCATAACCGATGCGTGCGCCGGTTTTGTGCATATCGAACAGCTCGGCAAGGGCGAAATCCGCGCGAGGCTTGCCTTCATGATCGTATAGCCCTGTTTCGAAGGTGCTCAGAATGGAGCCACCACGCCTGACGAAGTCGCGGATATGTGCCACCTGCACGTCGTCGAGCAGCGCGACATTGGGAAGGATCAGGACCGAATATTGACTGATGTTCTTGCTGGAAAGCTCACTGTCGAGCACCAGGTCGAACGGAATGCGCGCTTCGTTCAGGACTTTGTACATGCCCTGGAACGGCTCGATGCCATCCGTGCCGGCAGGTGCCTCGTACAAGCGGTTGGTGCGGGGCGATATAACCAGCGCGACGTTGGCGAGCGAACGGACATTGTAGAAATGGGCATTGTTGGCCGCCTGCCAACCCAGGACGTCGATCCCGACCTCCTGCCAACGACGATCTTCATGGAAGCCCTGGTCGAAGCCGAGCCAATGCAAGTGCATGGTCCCACCCGCAGCGAGAGTCTGGAACAGTCTGCTGCGGACTTCGTCGGCATTGCCCGTAACCGTGCGCCAAGCCGCGGTGCTGATATATGTCCAGGAAGCCGTCGAGACCATGGCGGGACGGGAGGGCTGCAAGGCGCGTGCGACTCGCGTCTGCTGACTAGTCTCCCAACTCGGTCCGAAATCTTCGCTGCGCCCCTGATTGTCGGCGAACATCCATACCGCCTTTGACGCAAGCTCCTTCAGGTCCAGTTCACCGCCCTTGATGCCGCCGCCCAGGTTGCCGGAAAAAATCGCCTCCTTGTTCCGCAGGCGGACGGTCTTGTTATAGATCGCCCAAAGCTCGATTGCCCGATTTTGGTAGGCGATGCGATAGGTCTCACTCTTGGGATCGCCGATCTTGCGGCAGGTCGGGCAATAGCAGAGCGGTACGCTGTCGTTGGGCCAACCATTGGTATAGACGCCGTCGATCATGAAACGGGTCATCACCTCGTCGATCAACTGTGGCGCAAAGTCGGAAAAATAGCTGCTGAACTGGCAGGTCCTGCCATATTCGGCCGATGCTGAAGGATCGCCGTTGCCGCGGGCGAATGCGGTGATGGCCGGGACGATCGTGCCATCGGGGCTGCGGCGGAACCAGTCGGGATGCTTATCGGCAGTTTCGATCCTGGCGGTGTCCAGGCTCAACCTGCCCAAGACCCGGATGCCGCGCTTTTTCGCGGCGGCTGCGCATTCTCCGAAAATGTCCCTGTCCTTGAGCCAGCGGCTGCGTGGATAACCCTCCAACGCCGTAGGATAGAAGGCGACCATGTTCGTCACGCTGACGAAAGTGCATTCCGCCTTGACCGCCTCAACATAGGCGATCCAGGCATCCACATCGAAATTTTCCGCGTCATGCTCTGTAAAGTTGATTTGCATGACGCGCTTGATGCGTTGATGCCAGGCATTGGGCGCGAACTCACCCTTGCCGACGGCAGTGGCCGCTTTGGTAAGTGCCGAACCGGGGAAGAGGGTGGTGGCCGCTGCAAGTCCACCCAGGATGCCAAATTCGCGCCGCGTGGTTTTCATCTTATCTTCCTCTCGCACAGAGCAATATTCTGACTGCTCGCTTATGCTTGCTATCCTGGGATCGATTGGCGTGATTTACGCGAACAGCAGTCGCTGCGCGGCCAAATCATCTGTTATGAATGCATCGATGATACTGCGGAAATCCGCGTCGCCAGAGAAACCCAATGTGCGGGCGCGGCTATCATCCCATGCCCGTGGCCAACTCGCCACGATATGCTCGACGGCGGCGTCCGGCTCGTCTGTCACCAGCGCGCGCACATCCGCGCCGCCAGCGTCTTGTAACGCGGCGAGCATTTCACCGACCGTTACTGAAATTCCCGGCAGGTTGATGGTGCGGTTCATGCCCAGCGATGCGGTATCCAGTGTTGCCGCGACCATCAGCGCCTCGACCGCGCGCCGCGGCGACAAGAGCCATAGTGATGTGCTCGATGGTACCGGGCAGGGGGCGGCGATACCACAGAGCGGTTCGCGAATGATTCCGCTGGCAAAGGACGATGCCGCCTTGTTGGGGCGACCGGGCCTCACGCTGATCGTGGGCAGGCGCAGCACGATGCCGTCAACCATCTCCCGGCGGCTATATTCTTTCAGCAGCAGTTCGGCGGCCGCCTTTTCCATGCCGTAGGACGATCGCGGATCGACCGATGTGCCGTCGCTGATGACGGCATCGGGTTCCTGTGGACCGAACACCGCGATCGAGCTGGTGAAAACCACCCGTGGACGGGTGCCCAGTTGGCGGCACTTATCAAGCAACAGACGCGAAGCATCGATATTGATCTTCAATCCTAGATCAAAATTCGCCTCTGCCTCGCCACTGACGATGGCGGCGAGGTGATAAACAAGCTGCACATCCTTTGTCAGGATCGTCGCCAGGAAGACATCGTCGGCAATGTCACCAACGGCGCTGACGACGCGCGGATCCCCCAAATCGGGTGCCTCGACCCGGTCAGCGAGCACGATGCGATCGACCTGGACGCCCGCCGGCGGGTGTTGCAGCAGGGCGCGAGCCAACCTCAATCCCAAGAAGCCGCCGCCTCCGGTTATCACGATGTTCATATTTGCATCCTTGTCGTCATGGAGCCGAGCGCGCGCCGAATACGCGCGTCAGTTCGGCAATATCTTCGGAGTTGAGAGGACGGGTCGCTGCATTGCGCAGCAGGAGATACAGTTTCGCTGTCTCCTCCAGTTCCTCGATAGCATCGATCGCCGCGGCAAGCGTGTCGCCCGCGACGATCGGTCCGTGATTAGCCAGCAGCATGGCGGCATGGCGCGTGGCCAACGCGCTGATACGCGGACCAAGCGCGGGGTCGCCGGGCCGGTGATAGGGAAGGAGCGGCAGGTAGCCGATCTTCATCACATAATAGGGAGTGAGCGGCGGCAGGCAGTCCGCATTGTCCAATCCATCCATGCAGGAGACCGCCGCCGAATAAGTGGCATGGAGGTGAACGATCGCGCGCGCGGACGGACGGGCCCCATAGATGGCCAGGTGGAGAAATGCCTCTTTCGACGGGGCGTCGCCGGAAATCTGGTCGCCCTGCGCGGTGAGATGGGACAATCGTTCGGGCTCGAGCCTGCCCATGCTAGAATTGGTGGGTGTAAGCAGGATCGACCCATCGTCGAGGCGCATGCTGATATTGCCGCTGCTGCCGGTCGCGAGGCCGCGATCAAAAAGCGACCGACCGTGATTGACGATTTCCTCGCGCGCGGCCGGCGGAACGATGTGCGTCATGCCAGATGCTCCCAAGCCTTGATCATGAAATCGTCGGTGCCGAAATTGCCCGACTTGAGTGCCAGCAGCAGCGACGAACCGTCCGGTCGACGCCCCACCGTCCATGGAACGCCAGGGTCGATCTCGGGGCCGATTTCCAGCCGGTCGCAATGCAGTCGCTGAACCACCGCACCCGACGTCTCGCCACCGGCAACCACCAGGGCACCGACGCCTTTTTCAATGAGATATTCGGAAAGCTCGGCCAAGATCATTTCCAGAGTGGCGCTGACGTCATCCGGCCAGATTTCACGCTGCGCCGCGACCTCTTCGGGCGACGCGGTGGAAAAGAGAAGAAGAGGCAATGCCAACGACTGCTGATTGATCCAGACCTTTCCGGCGTTGACGACCTCTTCGGGCGTCTGGTCGGCGGCAATGGCGACGCGGAAAGACGGATACGCGGCGCGTGCAGTCGCCACCTGACGTCGGGTCGCTGTCGAACAACTGCCCGAGACGATTGCCAATGCGCCGATTTGTGTCGGGAACGTCGCAGATGCGCGGCGCGCGGCCTTGCCAGCCATCGCCGTGGCGATTCCAGCACCAAGGCCCGAGCCACCCGACGACAACGGGGCGGTCGCGCACCAAGCGCCCAGCGCCTCAAGGTCTTCGTCGCTCACGGCGTCCGCGATGACCGCTCCGACGCCGGCCGAAAGAAACGCATCCATTTGCCCGGATGTTCGGCCAGCGACGATTTCCCTGTGGCAAAGCAGGCCGACATCACCTTTCATCTGTCGTGTGAGGATGCGAACAAGATCGGCATCGGTCATCGGCGTGATCGGATGATGCTGCATTCCACTCTCGTTAAGCAGCCGATTGCCCACGAAAAGATGGCCCTGATAGACTGTGCGTCCGGCTGCGGGAAAAGCGGGGCATGCGATGACTGCCGATGTACCGAGCTCTTGCGCGAGCGCTTCCAGCACAGGGCCGATATTGCCCTGTGGAGTCGAATCGAATGTCGAACAATATTTGAAATAGAACCGGGGGCAGCCTGCTTCCTGCAGCCAGCGCAGTGCTGCAAGCGACTCGCTTGCGGCAAGCGCGGCATCGACCGAACGCGATTTGAGCGCGATCACCACCGCGTCCGCGTCCAGTGACAGCGCGCCATCAGGGATGCCTATGATCTGGACCGTGCGCAAACCGCGCGCGACGAGTTCGTTGGCTAGGTCCGTCGCCCCCGTCAGGTCGTCGGCGATACATCCCAAGCGCATTCAAATCCTCCCCCGGCCCAGTTGTGGGCTGCGGTGGCATCCTTGACAAATTTTAACATGTCAGGCAACCCGACAAATAATTAAAT
Source organism: Sphingobium arseniciresistens (assembly GCA_029167225.1). GTDB lineage: Bacteria > Pseudomonadota > Alphaproteobacteria > Sphingomonadales > Sphingomonadaceae > Sphingobium > Sphingobium arseniciresistens. The sequence continues at coordinate 11,735 of JARFNK010000043.1, read as the reverse complement.
AATGTGGAGAGCATGCTGATGCACGCGAGATCGAATCCCAGCATCCACGACGATGGGGCGATGGCCGACCGGGTTTTCCGCAAGGTGGCCTGGCGCCTTTTACCACTTTTCATCGTCTGTTACGCCGTGGCTTATCTCGACCGCGTAAATATCGGTTTTGCCAAGCTTTCCATGTCGGCCGACCTTGGACTGGGTGACGCTGCCTATGGCCTTGGCGCGGGAATTTTCTTCGTCGGCTATGTCATTTTCGAAGTGCCGAGCAACATCATGCTTCATCAGTTGGGTGCGCGCGCCTGGATCGCGCGGATCATGGTGAGTTGGGGTATCCTGTCGGGCGCCTTTGCCTTTATCAACGGGACTTGGGCTTTCTGTATAATGCGGTTCCTGCTGGGCATCGCTGAGGCCGGCTTCTTCCCAGGCATACTTTTGTATCTAACCTATTGGTTCCCGGCAGCGCGGCGAGGGCAGGTGATTGCGTTGTTCATGATCGCGATCCCCTTGGCCGGGCTGGTTGGCGGCCCGCTATCGGGCATGATCATGACGTGGAGCGATGGCGCATTTGGTTGGGCGGGATGGCGCTGGATGTTCCTGCTGGAAGCTCTTCCGGCGCTGTTGCTGGGATTGATGCTTCCGTTTCTGCTCGTATCCCGCGTGACGGACGCGCGGTGGCTCAACGACGCCGAAAAGGCAGTCATCGCCAATCATCTGGCTGCCGACAAAGCCACGACGCCACAGGTGCATAGCGGGGTGCGCGACATCATCACCAATCCGCTGCTGCTCAAATTTTCGTTCATCTACCTCTGCGCCATCATGGGACAATATGGAATCACCTTCTGGTTGCCGACGATGATTGCCAACTTTTCGCACCAATCGCCGCTTCTGGTCGGACTGTTCTCCGCTTTCCCCTATGCGTGCGCCGTGGTGTCAATGATTGCGGTGGGACGCCATTCTGATCGCACCGGCGAGCGGCGCTGGCATGTGGCGCTTCCCTTCCTGGTGGGCGCTGTGGGGTTGGCTGTTGCGCCCCTGTTCCCTGGTTCGGCGATTTTGTCCTTGGCGCTGTTATGTGTCGCGGCGGCGGGCACGCTTACCGCTACCCCGCTGTTCTGGAATTTGCCAACAGGCGCGCTTAGCGGTCGTGCGGCCGCTGTGGGAATCGCGGCGATCAATTCCGTGGGTAATCTGGCAGGCTTTCTCAGCCCATTTCTGGTCGGTTGGATCACTCAGCGCTCCGGTTCGATCACGATGGGCATGTTCGCGCTGGCGGGCATGCTGGTCATAGGTGCAGCGATGGTGTTTTTCCGGAGTGCGCCGGCGCCAGCACGGGGCTGACGCGCTTTTCACGATGCGGGACAGGCACTTGATTTGACCGAAGCCATTTGCTTTCAATAAAGTTGTCCGATAAGCAGGCAACAATAAAATTGTCAGGGAGGTTGTTTTGAATAAGGGTCAGAGCGCACTAATGTGCGCAGTCAGCATTTGGGCGTTAGCGTCATCGGTATCCGCCCATGCACAGACGTCGCAAGTTCCGGATAATAGCTCGGCGGCTTCGGTTGCACAGCAAGTCACCACGCAACCGGAAGCTGCACCGGCCACGCCGCTGGCAGACATCGTTGTCACAGGTTCACGCATTGGGCGCGCCGGATTCCAGGCCCCTACGCCGGTTACTGTCCTCAACACCGATGATCTGATCAAGAAGCAGCCGAGCTCGCTCGCCGATGCGCTGTACCAGCTTCCGGCCTTCCAAAATTCGGTCAATGGCAACCAGCAGCAATTTTCGCAGGCCAATCGCCAGCGGACCGGCAATTATCTGAACCTGCGTGCGCTTGGGACGCAGCGCGTACTTGTATTGCAGGACGGTCAGCGGCTTCCTCCGACGGGAACCAATGGCGGTATCGATGCCTCGCTCGTGCCCCAGCTTCTGACCCAGCGGATCGACATCGTAACCGGCGGCGCTTCGGCCACTTATGGATCCGATGCCGTTTCAGGCGTCGTCAATTTCATCATCAACAAACGCTTCGAGGGATTGAAGGCGCAGGCTCAGGCCGGCGTTGCCAGCGGCGGCTATCAAGGGTCGTACCGTCTGGGCGTGGCCGGCGGCTTTAGCGCATTGAACGATCGGCTGCACGTGATCGCCAGCGCGGAGCGCTACCATTCGGACGAAGTGCTCAAGACCTCGATCCCAAGCATTGCAGAGGGCTGGGGTCTGGTGGGCCTGGGAACGGCGGCGGACCCCATCCGCTATATCAACGGCGTCCGTTATTCCACCGTGTCGAATGGTGGCTACATCATCAATGGCCCGCTGGCAGGTCGGCAGTTCGGCGCGGATGGGTCGGTGGTGCCGTTCGATCGCGGACAGCCCATTCCGGCGCCGGGTATTGCTGGTCAGCAACGCTTTGGCGATGGCGGCTTCTTCGGCCAGGGATGCTGCACCATCACGCCTTCGCAGACGCAGAACCAGCTATTTGGCCGGGCCGAATATGAATTTAACGACACGATCAGCGTGTTCGCTTCGGGCGGATATAATTTTTCGACCAATAGCGATCATTCCTCGGTTTTCTATCGCCCGGTTTCGACCATCTATGCGGGCAACGCCTATCTGTCGCCATCGGTCGCGGCTTCACTGGGTAACACGGCTTCGTTCAACATCGGCAAGATCGACAATCGCTATTCGCCCAGAGTCGATCAGAAGAGCGATAGCCTGGTCATCAATACCGGCATAAACGGGACCATCGGCAAGCTGAAGTGGCAGATTGGCTATACACATGGCTGGACCGCATTTCAGTCTAGTTCCGGCGATCAGTTGAACCAGAATTTCTATGCCGCTGCGGATGCCGTTCGCGATGGCTCCGGCAATATCGTGTGCCGCGTTACGTTGACCAATCCGGGGCTATATCCCGGTTGCGTTCCAATCAATCTGTTCGGGCCGGAGAGCATCACCCCCGAAGCCGCGGCCTATGTCTACGGCGTTTCGACCTATCGCGCCGTCAACAAGCTCGACAGCGGTGAAGTGTCGATTTCGGGTGAATTGTTCGACGGATGGGCCGGACCCATCTCGTTCGCAGTCGGCGGCGAATATCGCCGGCAGACGCTGAACCAGACCAGTAATTCCGATCCGTCCATCCCAACGAGCTTCACGGGGCTGCGGGGCGTGCAAAGCAACGCATCGCTGAAATTCCGCAACGTGAACCAGGGCATCGCCAAGGGCGCCTATACGATCAAGGAAGTGTTCGGCGAATTGAACGTGCCGGTCGTGAAGAACAGTGTGGTAGGATCGCTCGAACTGAATGGCGCAGCACGGTATACCGATTATAGCACCAGCGGTTCGGTGACGACCTGGAAGATCGGCGGTCTTTACGATCCGATTCCGGGCGTGCGTTTTCGGGCGACCCTGTCGCGCGACATTCGGGCGCCTACCCTTTATGAACTGTTCGCTGGGCAGACATCCAATGGATTGGCGGTCGCTGATCAGCTGACCAGTCAGTCCGGTGTCGTGCCCCAGATCAGCGGCGGCAATCCTGCATTGACCCCTGAAGTCGCGCGATCGTTCACAGGTGGCGTCATCCTGACGCCAAGCTTCCTGCCGGGCCTCAATTTTTCCGCAGACTATTACAAGATCAAGATCAAGGATGCGATCGCAACGCCTTTCACGGCGTTTCAGGTCCTGTCGCTCTGCGCCGCCAGCGGATATACGTCACCGCTTTGTGCGCAGGTTGTCCGGCCGCTGGGGGCGACGAACACGTCGGCGGCGAATTTTCCGACTGCAATCTTGACCAGCAACCAGAATCTCTCGGTTCTCGACATCAGCGGTATTGATTTCGAGCTGCGATATAGTCGCCCTGTTGCTGGCGGTCGACTGAGTGGCAGTGCGCTGGCTACGCGGGCGATCAGATTCAAGCAGGCGACTGCTCCGGGCCAACCTGTGCAGGACTATGTCGGTACCGCCGATTATGCAGACGCACAATTCCCGGTCCCGCTGCCAAAATGGCGTGGAACATTCAGCCTTGCTTATGAAAATGGGCCGGTCAGCGTTTCCGCACAGGAGCGGTTCGTCGGTTCCTACAAGCGGTCGAAACTGCTCAATTACGCTGTCAATGATATCGGTTCGGTATGGTATACGGACGCCAGCATCACGTTCCGCGTGCCAGGTTTCTCGTCCAAGGGCGAGATTGAATTTTTCGGCACCGCGAACAATCTGTTCAACCGCAAGGCTCCGTTGATCCCGGTTTCGGGAACGCCGGGACTGACCGTGCCGACCATCCGCAACACCTATGACGTAATCGGGCGCTACATCACGATCGGCGCACGCATCAAAATGTGACTCCCCCCTCTGGCCGGGGTTCGCGCCGATCGGCACGGACCCCGGCCATTTTCTTATGCCCCCGCTGGCTCATGATGATGAGCATCCGCCCTGATTCACGGCGTCAAAGCCCTTCGATCAGATTCGAAATCTTCAGTGATCGCGATCCGTCGACATTCCTGCACGCGAATATAGGAGCAAGCTTTGTCAATAAGCGCAGGTCGCTTGATCTACTTCTCTATTATCAGGTGTTTTTTCTGGACATTCTCTAATTTGCCGCAGGCAGATCAGCGACGCGCGCGCCGCCTTTCATCCAGAATTCCTGATCGGCGCTCAATACACGCTGAGCAGACTGATGCATATGATTGGAAGCGGCGGCGCGCGCGCCATCCGGATCGCCCGCTGCAATCGCATCGCGGATCGCGACATGTTCCTCAGCGACGGCGATGGCAAAATCACTGCGGAGCGCTTCGTTGAGGCGCGTCACGCCGATTGCAATCTCGATCGGCTTGGCCAACGATTCCGACAATTTCCGCCAATAGATGCTGCCGCAGGCATCGGCCACCGCAGTGTGGAAAGCCCGATCCTCGATCACGCCGGGCTTGCCCTCCGCCTGTGCAGTACGCAAACGTTCAAGCGCGTAGTCGATCGCCGCAAGCTGCGCTTCTGTGCGATGGGTGGCGGCCCTTGAGGCCATTTCGCTTTCGACGACCTTCCGCACGTCGATCAGATCAAGCAGCGTCTCGACCGATGCGCGGGTCATTCGGTCGATGCCATCCTGGACATCGGGCTGTGGCGCCCTGACGAATGCGCCGCTGCCCTGAAAGGTCTCAACCAGACCCTCAGCCTTCAACATCGCCACTGCCTCACGCACGACAGCTCGACTGACGCCAAAATGCGCCGCTAATGCGTTTTCCGATGGCAGTTTCGCGCCCGGCTGCAGCTTATGTTGGCTGATCCGTTCGGACAACAGGCGTGCAACACGTTTTGGGCGGCTCTCGGACTGTCCTGAGTTCGGCGATCGATCTGTCTCGCCCAGTGGCGGGAAATGGGTACTCATGCCCCAATTCTATAGGAACGCGCCTCCAAAGGCAACTGAGGGATATGCCTGACAATCGGACCTGTGCCGGGTCAGACAAGATCGATTGCGACCACTTCATGATAGAGAATATCGGGTACATCGACAATCAGCCGATCGCCCTCGCGCCGAGAGACCGGGGTGAGGTTGGCCTCCAAAAGCCGGACGCTGGTGAGTGTGGCGTCCTTCGGCAATTGCAGGCTTACTCGATAGGGGCCTGTACGGATCGCCTCCCTGAATGCGCCGCCAAGTGCCATGGGATTGGTATAGTTTACCAGATGCGCGGCCAAGGATTTATGCTGGCGCCAGTAGGCGATGTCGACAAGGCCAGGCCCCTCCACCGTCATCGGTCCGACTTCGTCCGCCGCCCAAGTGACCATGGCGTGCAGGATGGCCAGATGACCGCCATGACGCAATTCGCCAAAGCTGCGGTCGATGTCGATTGGAAGATAGGCCACGCGGCCCTGGCCGACCTCCCGGCAGAAGGCCATCGGAATATCAGTAAGGGGTGTGTCGGTGAAGACGCGTTCCATCGGCAGGTCCTGATAGGAGGGGACCAGCGTGAGCGGCGGGACGATCGTTCGATCCACGGCTTCAACATGGACGCGCTTGGTTGCGCCGATGATGCGCGGAATATCACCCAGTCCTAACAGCGCGGGATGGGGGTGACGCAGCGTAAGGTAGGAATTGGGCACGCGCTCGTCGATCTTGCCCGTAAAGCGGCATCCGAACAGATCCGCCAATCCGAAGTCGCGACGGATCGTTCCATATTCATCGTAAAGCGACGTGGCATGGGTCGCAACGACACGCCCGCCGCCCGTCACATAAGCGCGAATGACGTCGCATTGTGCGTCCGACATCAGCGCGATGTTTGGCAGGACCAGGACGCGAAAGCGACGGAGATGCTCCAGATCGAGATAGGCCATGTCGATCTCGTCAAAGGCTATGCGCGATTCCAGAAGGGCTTCGTAGAAGCCAAGTCGGTAGTCGAGCAGTCCGGGCCGGTTCGCAGTGCCGCCCTGCAATGCGGGGCCACGCAGATCCAGCACCATTCCCACCCGCGCCAGGTTCGCCGTGTTGCGCAGATAGCGCTCGTTGCGATGGCACCAGTTATAGATATCGGACACCACCGGCATCCAGCTACGATCGAACGGCTTGCCGTTGAATTTGGTTATCCACGGACGCGCGCCCTGGGCGAGGGCCGACGCGGTCCAGATGCGGATTTCAGGCGCCGCCTGCACCGAATCCTTCCAACGATAGGGTTCTTCAACACCCACGCTGATAATGCTACTTACCGGCTTGTCGAACATCAGCGCGCGCATTTCCTTGGCAAAGCGGCCGCTGTTCCAGACAAATTCGCCGGTATGCGTATAACCAGGGTCGGTGTTGCGCGCCTGACGGTCGGCAAACAGGATTGGCATGCGCTCCCCGAAAAGCCGGCCATCATAGTCTATGGTAGCGCGACGATCGCCGCCCGGTATGAAAAAGCTGTTGGGCGCGATAGCTTTTGCCGTGCGATTCCAAAGGTCGATGAGCTGCATTATCCGCGCTTCGGACCAGGCCCAGTAGCGGCGTCCATCCGTTGTCCCCGGATCGGTATCGAGCGGGATCGGCGAGCCTGTTGCCTTGCGATAGAGATCCTGGCACCCAGGGCAATAGCAGACACCCAAGGTGTTCACGCGGTTGCCGAACAGTCCATCGACAGGATATTCGCTGACGATCTCGCGCACGACATCGATCATCATTTCGAAATTATAGCCGGTATAGGGGCAGGTCAGGTAGAGGTCCTTCGCCGTCCAGTGACGACGCGGCTTGCCATCGGCCGAGCAGGCGGCCCATTCGGGATGCACCGCGAAAACCTCTTCAGGCATGGCATGTGTATCCAGCCGCGCAAGGACGCGCATCCCCAGCGTCTTGCAGCCGGCGACCATGTCTCCGAACGGGTTCTGCTCGCCCAGACCGCGCGCTTTGCCATGATAGGGTATTTTCGTCGGGTAGAAGGCGATACCTCCGCCCGCACTGAGGCAGGCGCCGTCGGCATGAATTTCCTTGAAATAGTCGATCCAGAATTGCGGGGAGAATTGGCCGGGATCATCCTCGGTAAAGGCAAGCTGGAACCAACGCATGGGTCCATCCTCCCATCCACGGGGCGGCTTTGCGGTCTGCCTTGTCCGGGCCAGAGCGGGCAGGGCCGTTGCGCCGGCAACCGACAGTCCCGCGGCAGTGGCGGTCTGAACAAAACCGCGTCTGTCGATTTCCATGGGCCGGGCGTCCTGTTCAAATGTGTCGAAATGAGGGGGCGTGCTGCGGCTGCCCGCAATGTCAGGCGACGGGGTGATCGGCCGCCAGCTCAAGCGCACGCACGAGGGCGGAGTGATCCCAATCGCCGCCGCCATGGCCGATACATGTCGACATAAGTTGAGCGGTCGAGGCGGTATTGGGTAGCGCCATGCCCAATGAGCGGGCTGCGTCGAGGGCCAGACCCAGGTCCTTTTGATGGAGGGCGATGCGGAAGCCGGGAGCGAAAGTCCGTTTGATCATCCGCTCGCCATGGACTTCGAGCACGCGGGATGCGGCAAAGCCGCCCATCAGGGCTTGGCGCACTTTCGCGGGATCGGCGCCCGCCTTTGATGCGAAAAGCAGCGCCTCGCCCACCGCCTCGATATTGAGTGCGACGATGATCTGATTGGCGACTTTCGCGATCTGACCGCAGCCTACGTCGCCCACGCGGGTAATATTCTTGCCCATCACTTCAAACAGCGGAAGGGCGCGCGCGACGTCTGCCTCGCTCCCCCCGATCATGATCGTGAGGCTCGCGGCTTTCGCCCCAACCTCGCCACCGGAAACGGGGGCATCGATATACTGGGCCCCAGCGTCCGCAATGCGCGCGGCGAAGGAGCGCGTCGCGATCGGGTCGATCGAGCTCATGTCGATGACCAGAGCTCCGGGCTTCAGGTTCGCGGCGACCCCTGCCTCCCCGAACAGCGCCTGTTCGACATCGGGCGTGTCGGGCAGCATCGTGACGACGACATCGGCGCCGGCGACCGCCGCTGCGATCGACGCGGCGACATGAGCGCCACCGGCCACCAATTCTTCGGGGGCAGGGGAGCGATGGGGTGCCAGCCGCAACGCATGGCCGGCATTTTGAAGATGCGACGCCATGGGGCGACCCATTATACCTGTGCCAATAAACGCGATTTCCATCAATATTCCTTTCTGTAGAGCCAGTCAGTCGATCAAGGCGATGACCAGATCCATGTCATTCGTGCCGGTGGGACCGGTGATAAAAAGGTCCCCGACTTCCGAGAAGAAGCGACAAGAGTCGTTGTTGGCCAGCAGTGCGGGGGCATCGATGCCTGCCAGGTGGGCGCGCGACATCGTTTCTCCATCCGCGAATGCCCTAGCTGCATCGGTCGGACCATCGGTTCTGTTCGTACCGCTGAGCAACGGCGTTGCCCCCAGCACGCCGACAAGGTCCATCGCAGCAAGCAACGCAAATTCCTGGTTTCGCCCACCTTTGCCCGATCCTGTCACTTCAAGCGTCGTTTCCCCACTCGCCAGCAGGACGACGGTTGGATCACCTGGGCGGCGTGCGTCTGGCCTAGCGCGGACGGTACTTGCGAAGCGGTGCGCAGTGTCATGCGTGTCGCCATTCATTCGCGGGTCGATCACTTCAAGGTCGAGACCGCAGTCACGCGCCGCCTGTGCGACGGCGTCGAGCGTCGCAGCGGCATCCGCCACGATGATATGTTGCGCGGAACCATGCCCCGTTCGGCTCTGCGTCCTGACATCCGGCTGGCGGAGGCATTCAACGACGCGGGCAGGGAGCTTTTCTGCTACGCCATAGCGCTTGATGATTGCCAGCTCTTCATCGGGCATTGACGCGTCGGGGCAGGTCGGTCCTGAACCGACCATGGCAGGATCGTGGGTTGGAACATCCGAAATCATCAAGGTCATCGATGCGGCGGGGCCGATCGCATCGAGCAACCGACCGCCCTTTACTTTGGAGAGACACTTGCGCAGCGTGTTGATCTCGAGGATCGAAGCGCCGGAGGCGAGCAGGATATTCGTAGTGTCGACCTTATCCTCCAGCGTCAGGCCAGCGGTGGGGGACAGCGACAGCGCCGATGCCCACGCGGTAAGAAGGATGAACACGCGATCGTCGGCAGTAAGTCCGCCGAGCCGCGACAACAGCGCCTGGGGCGCCGCGACGCCGGCGGCATCGGGAGCCGGATGTCCAGCTTCCAGCAGTTCGATGTGAGAAAGCGGTTCGACATGGTCATATTTGACGATGACGCAACCGTCCGTGATCCGGTCACCAAGTACCGCTTCTAAACCCCTAGCAAGCGAGGCTACCGCCTTGCCCGGTCCTACGACGACAACCCGCCCACTCGGCGGAACAGACCAATCCCGTGCGCCATCAGGATGCGTGTAATGCCAAGTGCGGCCGTCGCATGTCGAACGGGACCGCAGAAGATCGTAGCCACGGGTCGCATGCACAGCCGCAACGAAAAGGCTGGTGAGAATCTTGCGCCCGTTGCCTGCACGACGCAAGGGATGGATGATCCCGCCGTGCGATGGAAGGGCGGAGCTGATCGATATGTCCGAATCTGTCAGGCACATTGTCATGCCGCCGAACTTATGGAGAGCGATAAAATCCGCCATGCAAATCGCCTTCTTGCGCCTGTGGTTTCCACGATATGGAAGGAGCAATGATACTGGGTGCGAAGTATCGCTTCCTATTCGAAGCCGGCGACCGCATGCAGGACATTGGGTGTCTGCAATTCGGCAATTTCACTCGCAGAAAGAGTGAGCGAAAGCGCATCGAGAGCTTTAGTCAGGTGTGCAATCTTGGTAGCGCCGATGATCGGTGCCGACACGCCACGCTTTTGTATGACCCAGGCAAGCGCTATGTCCGCCCGCGATCGGCCGAGAATGGCTGCAATATTGCCTACCGCGTCGATGACCGCTCGATCATCACCAGCCCTTCGGCACGATCGGCATCGATCATATCTCGCACGAAATCCTGATCGGGTCGCATGAAGGGGTCACAATACTGATATTCGAGCTTGGTGGGGTAAAAGGCAACGATCCCGCCGGCATTGGGGATGATCGCATTGCGGCCAAATTCGCGGATCCTGCGCGCGACCAGCTTTGGATTCTCCCGAATATCTGGCTTACGCAAGTTGGTGTGCACGATCCGGTATGGCATCTCATACCATTTCCTGCCGCCCCGCGAGGTCGGGTTCGCCAGTGATTGAGAGCCCACCAGCCCCTTCAGCGGTAGCGTAGGCCGACGATGCCGGCCCCGCCGAGACCCCTGCAAGGGCAACCTGTAACATCTCGCGCAGGATCGCGGGCTCTTGATTTGCGTGGATTGCAGCAGGAGTGGATGAAGGCATGGGACATCCGTTGACGCTCTGTCTGCCCGGTCAAGTCGCCGTCGCACTCGTCCCGACCGGCGCGCCTTCATCTTCCCTGAAGAAATTGGGGGTTGAACAAAGCGATTTTTACCTTATCAGGTTGTCGGACAGCTTTGCGAAAGCGCCGGAGAGTGCGTGGCTGGGCTTCGGGAGGAATGCTATGGACCCGCGTATGGATTTGGCTGCCGATACCCATCTGGGTCGCGTACAGTCGCTGGTGCGCGCTTTTGCGTTGCTGGACGAGCTTGCAAATTGCGATGCCGGACTAAGCCTCACCGAAATTGCAAAGCGTGTCGGTTTGCCCCGTTCGACCGCGCATCGTCTGCTTACAACCATGGACGATTTAAGCTATGTCGATTTTCAGCGCGATACGAACCGATGGCAGGTGGGTGCAAAGGCGATGTCTGTAGGAAACGCCTTTATGCGGTCGCGTGACCTGGGCAAGATTGGCCAGCCGATCATGCGTTCACTCGCGGTCGATTATAAGGAAACCGTCAATATCTCAATTCCCGATGGGAAAGAAATCAAGTTCGTCGCTCAAGTGCCGGCGAAATGCAAATTACGTACAAACGCTCGACCAGGCGTACACTTGCCGATGCATCTTACCGCATCAGGGAAGGCCGTTCTGGCCTATCTTGAAGCACCGCAGATTAATCAGTTCCTGTTGCAAAGAATGTCTGCAAGTACGGCATATACGATCACGGATCCGAGCCGGATACAGACGCAATTGTCGGAGATACGCAAGCGGGGCTATGCGTTGGATGATCAGGAAAGTGCGGTGGGTGTGCGCTGTGTCGCCGCACCCGTACTGGATGGCGACCTGCGCGTATTGGGCGCACTGTCTTTGTCCGGGCCGGCTAGCACTACTTTGGCAGTTTCGATGTTGAGGGGACGCTGACAAGCTCGTTGCAGTGCGGGCAGTGCACAGGTGGCG
>JARFNK010000042.1:21346-29769 GCA_029167225.1 Sphingobium arseniciresistens | reverse complement strand
ACTTGAAATCCGTCATCGTTCCGTCCGTCCAATCTCCGCCAAGCATGCTCAAGCTTCACGATTTTTGCAACAGAGCCTTTTGGAAAGACAAGAACGTCCCCGTAGGCGCAGCCATGCATGCAATCTGCCCACCGATCAGATCGGTAACTCCAGGCGCGGCGCCACGATAAGCCACGTGCCTGAGATAGACGCCAGCCTCCTTGGCTACCAGCGCCCCCAAGAGATGCAATGGTGTACCGGTACCGGGAGATCCGAAACTTGCGTGTTCAGGGTGCTCCTTGGCCCAGGCCAGGAAATCCCGGAGCCCACGCACGGAAGGCGGTACCAAGGGACCCAGCGCAAGGGCGTCAGTCGTAGTGGCTACGGTGGCTACGGGAGCCAGATCCGCGAACGGATCGTAGTCCAACTTGCTGTAGACGAAAGGGTACAAGGACAGCACGGCGTCTGGTGTGAACAACAAGGTGCTGCCATCGTCGACGGCTGCCTTGACGGCGGACACAGCTATCCGCCCACCCGCTCCGACACGGTTGTCAACGATCACGTTAACCCCGGGTTCCGTCACCGCCAATCCTTCTGCCACCCGGCGTGCAACCGCATCGACGACTCCTCCGGGTGGGAAGCCGTTGATGATCTTGAGTAATTTTGGTACCGGTTGGGCTTTGACGCTTCTTACAGTGCCGAGCGATAAGGTGGCAAATCCCGCGGCTTTCATCCACTCACGGCGTTTGATCATGGTGCCCCCCCTCTGCTCAAGACTGCGCGGTAAAACCAATTTTCTCAGCGACTGCTTGCCAGCGTTTGATGTCGTTTTTCAATCGATCGGACAAGCCTTCAGGCGAACTCCAACCAGCCTCCATGCCCATCATGGCGTAGGCCTTGACCAGTTCCGGGTTTGCAACAGCCGACTTCATGGCAGCGCTGGCTTGCTGGACCGCTTGCGCGGGCGTGCCTGCGGGCATGAATACCCCGAACCACTCGGTCATCTCACTCAAGGCGATGTGGAGCTCCTTGAAGGTCGGGACGTTGGTCAGGAAACGAGAGCGGTTGGCGCCAGTCACGCCCAGCACCCGGATCTTGCCGGTCTTCATGTGAGGGAGGAACTCACCCAAGGGCGCGGCCACCGCCGGGATGTGCCCCCCCAACAGGTCCACAATCGCAGGCTGGGAACCGCGGAAGCCTGTCTGCACCATTTTCACGCCCAAAAGCCGCCCGAGCAGCTCGCCCAAGAAATGCGGTCCAGAGCCGGTGGCACCATGGCCAAACGTGGCAGAATCAGGGTTACTCTTGATCCAGGCCAAGTAGTCGTTGAGGCTACCAACCGATTCCGGGACAGCGGGCCCGATCGCAAACCCAACCTCGCTTGTCGAAACCATACCGACCGGCACAAAGTCCTTGACCGGGTCATATCCCAGATCTTTGTACGTGTGAGGGTATAGCGTCATCATGGATGCAGGCGTCAGCAGAAGTGTCGCGCCGTTTGGTGCCGCGGCCTTAACATGCTGGATCGCAATTCGACCACCCGCCCCCGTGCGGTTGTCGACGAGCACACTGGAAGCATAGGCACCGCGCATTCCCTCAGACAACCGGCGGGCAGCCATATCGGTCGCTCCGCCTGCGGCGAGTCCAATCACGATCGTGGCCACGCCAGGGCCGGATTGCGCCAAGCTCATGCCCGGAAGGCCCCCGATTCCAAGGGAGCCCAAAGTGCTCAGGGCTGCTCGTCGGGTCAGAATATGTTTCATAATCTTTCCCCTTACATTTTCACTATTGCTCATTGATACTTGTCACTGGGCAGGGCTACGAACTGTTTATTAGGGCGAAGGCGGCGTATTTTTCGTCAAGCCGAATCAGGTTGAGCAGCTGGCGCGGCGCGCCGAAATGCGTCCAACTCGCCGCAGGCCGCGTCCACTGCGCGGATCAGGGGGTAGGGCGTCAGGTCCACCTGGAAGCGGCGGGCGCTTTCCACCTGCGGCACCAGGTAGCAGTCGGCCAGCGTGGGTGTGTCGCCAAAGCTGTAGCGGCCGCGCTTCGGGTCGACCGCCAGCAGTGCTTCGTAGGCATCGAAACCGGCGCTGATCCAGGTGCCACACCAGGCGTTGATGGCGGCCTCGTCGGCGCCGAACGTCTTGCGCAGGTACTCCAGAATGCGGCGGTTGTTGATGGGGTGGATGTCGCAGCCCACGATGGCGGCCAGCGCGCGCACCCGTTGGCGGCCGTCGGCGTCGGCCGGCAGCAGCGCGGGCGTGGGGTACTGTTCCTCCAGCCATTCGATGATGGCCGGCGACTGGATCAGCACTTGCGCGCCCGTGTCCAGCGCGGGCACCAACTGCTGTGGGTTCAGCGCCTTGAAGGCGTCCTTTAGGTGCTCTTCCTTGCCCAGGTGCACGGCCAGGTACTCGTAGGGCACGCCCTTGAGGTTGAGCGCGATGCGCAGCCGGTGTGACGTGCCGCTGCGCCAGAAGTTGTACAGCTTCATCGCGTGCAGGCTCACTCGGCCGGGCCGACGGTCAGGCTGATCTCGGCAATGCCTTCCACACGGCCGATGATCTTGTCACCCGCCACCACGGCGCCCACGCCTTCGGGCGTGCCGGTGTAAATCAGGTCGCCGGGTTGCAAGTGGTAGTAGGTGGAGAGGTCGGCAATGATCTCGCGGACGTTCCAGATCAGCTTGTCCACGTTGGACGACTGTTTGGTCTGGCCGTTGACTTCCAGGGCGATCGCGCCCTGCTCCACCACCACGCCTTGCATCGGCACGATCTCGGAGCAGACCGAGCCTTCCTCGATGTCCTTGCCGGTGTCCCAGGGGCGGCCCTTGTCGCGTGCCACCAGTTGCAGGTCGCGCCGGGTCATGTCCAGGCCGGCGGCGTAGCCGTAAATCAACTCGTGCGCCTGGTCTTCGCTGACGCGGAAGCCGGGCTTGCCGATCGCCAGCACCAGCTCCATCTCGTAGTGGTAGTTGCTGGTGCGCGGCGGGTAGGCCACGGTCGCACCACTTTCCACCAGGGTTTGTGGCGATTTGGTGAAGTAGAACGCTTGTTCGACGCTTTTGTCGACCGGACGGCCCATTTCCACCGCGTGGGCGTGGTAGTTGCGGCCGACGCAGAAGATGCGGTTGATGGGGAAGCGCTCGGTCTTGCCACGAACGGGCAGAGACTGGACGGGAGGCGGGTTCCAGAGGTAGTTGCTCACTTGCTTTCCTGTTGTGTGGTGCTTCGCGGCGGCTCAGCCGCGGTTTTCAAAGACGCCCAGCTTGCGGTGCAGGGGCGATTCGTCGGCCATGAAGATGAAGGACGGCTGGTCGGCTGAGAGGTTTTTCAGCGTCACCTCGGTGTAGCCGGGGGCGCAGCAGGTATCGGCTTCCCTCAGGGCGAAGGTGGACTCGGCGATGCGCGCCTCGCTGCGGCCTTCGATCTGGTGGAACACCACGGCGGGCGAACGCACGGGCAGGCGCAGGGTCTGGCCGGGCTTGAGCATCAGGGCGTAGAAGCCCAGGATGTTCTCGGCGTCGTCACCCGTTTCGGGGTTGACGTAGGTGACCTGCACGCATTCCTGCTCAGGCTGGTCGGCCGCCAGCGACAGCAGGGCGGCACGGGTGTCGGCCCAAGGGTAGCGCAAGAGAGGATAGCGCTTGTCGCTGCGCTGGAACACGGGGGTTGGCACCACGCCCGCACGGGTCCAGGCGCAGTCGCCCCGGCCGGGGTCGACCTGCTGGCGCTCGCCGTCGATGTGGTAGCTGGCCTCCATGTAGTACACCAGCGGCAGGTCCAGCACATCGAGCCACACCACGGGCTCGTTGCCGTCGTGGCCGTGCTCGTGCCACAGGCCGGTGGGCGTGAGGATGAGGTCACCCCGGCTCATGGGGCACTTCTCGCCATCCACGGTGGTGTAGGCGCCCTCGCCCTCCACGATCATGCGCACCGCGTTGGGGGTGTGGCGGTGGCTGGGCGCCCACTCGCCGGGCAGCAGCAACTGCATGCCCAGGTATATGGCGGCGCTGGCTTGCATCTTCTCCAGGCCGTGGCCGGGGTTGGCCAGCACCAGCACGCGGCGCTCGGCCTTCTCAATGGGGGTCAGCTCACCGGCCTTGAGCAGCAGCGGCTTGAGCGTCTGGTAGGACCAGTAAGTCGGCTGCGTCTGGCGGGTCGGGACATTGGGCGGCAGCACCGCGCGTAGGCTGGGCCATAGCGGCACCAGGTTAAGTTGTTTGAGTTCGTCTCGGTAGTCCTGCGGCAGGTCTTCCAGTCGGCCAAGTTCGTGACTCATGGTGATACGCTCCTCTTCATCAAGCATGTGGATAGGGGAAGCCGATATCCCTCACGCTTCGATCAGACCAAAGCAAGTATCGGCAATTTCTGAATCCGACCGCAGTCGGAAAAAGGGGCTCGTAATCTGTGTGCATCGAAATTTGATCGAGGCCGCTGCCCACGGCTGCCCCGCGGCATGGCTGGCCGCTCATGGAGGCTGGCCATGCTTTATTTATTTCTCTAAAAAAATCAGATCAAACCTTCAGCCGACAATGTGGCCCGGACTGCTGGACGTTCAGCCACGCGGTTGAGGTAGCCTTGCAGGCCGGGCCAAGGCGAAAGGTCCACATTCACGTAAGCCCCCCAGCCAAGCACAGTAAACAAGTAGGCGTCCACCACGGAAAAGTCGTTCCCCATGGCCCAAACCTTGTCACCGAGCATCTGCTCGGTATGGGCAAGACGGCTTTCCAATTGGGCCTTGATGACTGGCTTGGCATCCTGTGGAAACACCGGGCTGAACAGCGCTCCGAAGCTTTTATGCAATTCGGTGGAGATGAAATTCAGCCATTCCATCAGTCGGTAACGCTCCAGCGAGCCAGCTGCCGGTGCCAGGCATTTTTCTGGCACACGGTCAGCGAGGTATTGAACGATGGCCGGCCCTTCGGTGAGCACCTGCCCATCATCCATTTGCAAAGCGGGGACACTGCCCACGGGATTGACGGTCTTGTAATCAACACCAGTCTCAGTCACCTTGGTGCCGAGATCAACCTTTTCTAGCTGAAAGTCAAATCCACCTTCACGAAGGATGATGTGAGGCGACAATGAACATGCGCCGGGGCTGTAATAAAGCTTCATGAGACTCCTTAAAATCAAGGCGTGGTTGAAAAATCAGAAAAATCGATGCACTGAGAATTTATGGTTGCGTTTCCTTTTGCAACCTGCTCTCAAGCATGAAAAGGCGGTCATTTCCCCACCACATTTGATCATCCCAAAACACGGTGGGAACCCCGAAAACCTTTCGGTCAATGGCCGCCTGCGTCTCTTCGTCGTATGCCTTGGCGGCATTTTCGCTGTTCAAAAAATCTTCAAATTCACCGAGATCCCAGTTTAGCTTGTCGCATACCTCAGCCAGCAAGCTATCAGCATCCAGTGCCCACCCTTTCCCCCAAGCCGAATCGAAAACAAGGCGAACATATTCAGCGGCTCGCTCCCTGGCTGCCGGGTAATACAGTCCGGCATTCACCCGGCGGCTGTTGAAGTTAGGGGGGAAAACCAACGGAATCCTATAGAGATCGGCCCATCGCTGCAAATCCACCTTTAAGTAGTCAAGCTTGACCTTGAGATCCCGATTGGACGGCCCGATGTTGCCAATGGCCGTCTTTGCTCGCGCCAAATCAATGGCGTGATACTGGATGGGGAATCCATAACGCCCCGCTAGCACCGACAAACGGTGGTTTGCCAGGTACGAAAAGGGGCTCAAAAAATCGAAATAAAAATCAACCATCATGCTCAGGCTCTCCCAAAAAAAGACGGCAGAAATGTGGAGCTGCTTCAGGGCAAGCGCCACATCCCGCGCTCTTGGCGCTTTTACGGCGTACTCGCATATTTGATACTCGCCGATTCCTCCAATCCAGAGGACGCCCAGATCAGCC
Organism: Sphingobium arseniciresistens; assembly: GCA_029167225.1. Classification (GTDB taxonomy): domain Bacteria; phylum Pseudomonadota; class Alphaproteobacteria; order Sphingomonadales; family Sphingomonadaceae; genus Sphingobium; species Sphingobium arseniciresistens. The sequence continues at coordinate 23,873 of JARFNK010000042.1, read as the reverse complement.
AGCTTTGCTGATCGGAGATATCTGACTCAGGACCTGGCCTCGCCTCACTTCTTTTTCGAGCCGGTTGCCGTTTTGGTTTTCTTCAATTCCTCGGCGTACTTGGTATGCAGTGCGGCCCAGGCGTTGCCTGATTTTCGAGCACCTGCAAGGTATTCATCTGGTACCAGCGTATAGGGTGGCCGGCACGGCCCCGCTTTGAGCCAACCCGCCTCGTCCATTCGTGCTTTTTCGAGACCAATGTTGTATTTCGAGAATTCCGAGAAATCGCCGCGTGGAAACAGTGTGGCGTCGGCAGCGCGCATGTCATCTGAAATGGCCTTGGCCTTGGTCCAGTCACCGGTCGTCTTGGCCTGTGTCACCGCATCACGAAGCATGAGGGCAGTCGCTGGACCGCACATGGAGCCGCTGGACCAGAAGGCGGTCATGCGCTCAGGATTGATTCGGGCCGCAGCGTAATAGTCATCCTCATGCGGAAGGAAGCGAATATTTGGAGCCAATTTCAGATCCAAGTCCAGCATTCCGATGCCCAAGTACTTGGCTGTAACAACTTGCGGGATTTTGGACATTTCGGCCCAAAACGGGCGAGGAAAATCAAATTTGAAAGCCTCCGGGTTGGCATAAACAGCGATGGCAGCATCTGGCACCGCTTCCGCCACATCGCGATAAAACTGCACGGCGGTGGGCAGATCCATCTTCACCCACATCGGCACGCCGAGCATGGTTCCTTGGGCACCAATGTCCATCACTTCGCGGGTCTGGCGTATAACTTCACGGGTATTCAAGGCTGTTGTGCCGCAGAAGTAGGGCACTCGACCACGGGCGGTTTCGACGACCGTTGAAACAAAATCCCGCTTCTCCTCCCACGTCAGCGTCGCGCATTCGCCAAAGGTGCCGTGGCTCAGAATGCCATTGACGCCGGCCGCAATCAACTCCTCGACAATCCGGGCCGTCTCGTCGAGATCAACCGTGTGCGTGCTGCGCCAGTCCGAGGCATCCGGCGTGGACGGGGTCGGCATAATGACCCATGCGCCTTGAATATCCTCTGCAGTCAGGCGCGTCGCTTTGCTGGTCTTTCTTGTCATTCAAATATCCTTTAAAAATGGTGGTGTAAATAGAACTTGGGAATCAAAGTGGGCCGATCAAAATCTCCGACCAATCGCAATCGAGGTCAACAACGGATTCAATGTTACGCGGGCCGTGGCGACTTGCGGGCCAAGAAACCCAGATGCATCTGTTTTCAAATAAAGTTTGCGGAGATCAAAGCTGACAAACCAGTCGCGGTTGATGTCGGCTTCCGCGCCGATGTGGAGCACAGGTGCCCACGCATGATCTGCATCGAATGAGGTCAGATTGGCATCTTTGCTTTTCAGAATTCGGGTGTAGTTGATCCCCGCCCCCACGTACGGGCGAATCAATCCCATCTGCGGCAGGTTGTAGGTCGCCGACAAAACCGCAGGAGCATATTGAACACGACCGAGCAAAATCGGAGGCAGCGTGCCTGCGCCTGTCACTTTTGTGGTGGGTGGAATGCCAACAATTAATCGCGCGTTCCAGTTATCGTTAATGATGTAGCCGAAGTCAAATGTCAAAGCGTTGTTGTCACTAGCGTCAGCGCTTCCACCCGGAACCCTTGTTCCGTCAATCGAAACTTTGGCGCTCGCATCGAAGGCTACGTTGGTGGCGCCGATGCGATATGACCAACGGGAATCCTCGGCATATGCGGTGCTGGGCATCAGCATCCCAAGTCCTGCGAGGGAAATGGCTTCTTTGATCATCATTGTCTCCTTTTGTTATATGGAACAGAATGGGAAAAACAGATGCGATCGATTTCTTTTGCATGGCTAGCTCAGTTTGACGTCCAATCCATAACCGGTGGCCTCGATGGCGTGACCGAAAATGTCGCCGACGTAATATTCCGATTCAGCAATGGCGGGGGCGCCTCGCCACCCAGGTTCGATCAGCCAGCCGGAAGGTGTTGCCCCGTAGAACGTCAGCGCCTTATCGTTGGAATGGATGCCCAATTGCAAGGCAATGTCAATCTTTTCCTTCGTGAAAAGCTGGTGTGTGTAACCCAAATCTTCGATATGAGTGTATTCAATCATCAGATGATTGAGGCGCTTGGCCGCAGGCATTGAACCGAAAGCGATGGAATGATCGCGAGCATTGCAATGCATGAACGTCAACTCAGCCGTCATGCCGTTGGGCAAAGGAAGGCGGTACTCGACATCTCCACGGAAGCCCAGCAGGCTGTAGAACTTGCGCGCCGCTTCCACGTCGCTCTGACGCACTATGCAGTGGCCCAGGCCTTGGTCAGCAGTCAAGAACTTGCCGTGCAAGGGGCGACCGGGGTGGAAAGGGTTGTTCAGGTCTATCCGGGGTCCCCAGAAAATCTCGGTCGGGTTGCCACCCGGATCTTCCGTCTTCATCAGGCCCAGCACCATGCGTTCCTGTGCTTCGGCTTTGTCGCACACGTGGACTTTGTAGCCTGCGTCCTGGAGCTTTTGGCCCAATGCATCGAATTCCGGTT
>JARFNK010000042.1:19718-21250 GCA_029167225.1 Sphingobium arseniciresistens | reverse complement strand
CTTGTGCTTCGGCTTTGTCGCACACGTGGACTTTGTAGCCTGCGTCCTGGAGCTTTTGGCCCAATGCATCGAATTCCGGTTGACCGGAGACACGCCAACCCAAGTATTCAAGGTCATCTTGACCATTGTGATGGACCACGATTCTGTGGTGCCAATTGTCCATTCGCAGATAGAAGCGGTCCTTGTCACCTTCATCGAGGACTTGAAGCCCCAGCATGTTCGCGGCAAAGGATTTCCACGCTGCGGGATCCTTGACCGAAATGCCCATGTATCCTAGTTCAATGACTGCTGCTTGCTTGCTCATGGTTTAACTCCTTTGTTGCTTCGGCTTAGAAGGGATACTGCTGTTCGAACGGTTCAATGGTTAGCCATTTGAGCTCCGTGAACTCGTCGATCACCGCGCGTCCATCGAAGCGGCCATAACCGGTGGCCTTTGTGCCGCCATAAGGCGCCTGCGCCTCGTTCTGCACGGTAGACCCGTTGATATGGACCGAGCCGTATTCGATCGCCATGCCCACGCGCAGAGCCCGGTTCACGTCCCGGCCAAACACGCCCGATGACAGGCCGTAGGCGCTGTCATTGGCAATGCGGATGGCGTCTGCTTCGCCCTTGCAACGGATAACCACGGTGATGGGACCGAAGGTTTCCTCATCGTAGATCTGCATGTCGGCTGTCACGTGGTCCAGGATCGTGGCGGGCATGACCGCACCCTCGGCCATACCACCGCACACGACCTTGGCACCCTTGTCGATGGCATCTTTCAACAGGCCATTGATCCGGTCCCCCGAGTTGGACGACACCATCGGACCAATGACGCAGTCCCCGGTCACGCACGGATCGCCTGCACTCAACTTCTTGGTTTTCTCGACGAACTTCGCGACAAATTCGTCCGCGATCTTCTCGTCGACCACCAGGCGTTCGGTGGACATGCAGATCTGGCCTTGGAACAGGAAGCTGCCGAACACCGCGGCCTTGACTGCCGCGTCGATGTCAGCGTCGTCCAGAACGATCAGCGGGGACTTGCCACCCAACTCCAGCAAGCAGCGCTTGAGATGTTGGGCCGCTTTCTGGGCGATGATGCGCCCCACGCGAGTGGAGCCCGTAAAGTTGATGCGACGAATCTCTTTAGACGAAATCAGCGCATCGGCGATATCGGGCGAGCGGTCCGGGGACGAGTTCAGATAATTGAGCACGCCAGCGGGCAGGCCGGCCTCCTGTACGCACTTCGCGATCAACGCGTGCGTGCCGGGGCTGAACTCGGAGCCTTTGAACACCACGGTATTGCCGCAGACCAACGGATACGCGATGGCCCGCGCCGCGAGCACTGCGGTGCCGTTCCATGGCACGATACTCAAGATGGGGCCGACCGGTTGACGCAGCGTCATCGACAGGGTGTCAGCCTTGTCCGTCGGAATGGTTTCACCTTGTATTTGCGTGGCCAGTGAGGCGGCTTCCCGGAACACATTGGCCGACAGGTGCACGTTGAACCCCGCCCATAGCGCGGAGGCGCCCACTTCCTTGGCCATCACTTT
>JARFNK010000042.1:0-19620 GCA_029167225.1 Sphingobium arseniciresistens | reverse complement strand
CCCGGAACACATTGGCCGACAGGTGCACGTTGAACCCCGCCCATAGCGCGGAGGCGCCCACTTCCTTGGCCATCACTTTAATGAACTCGGGCGTTTTGCTCTCCATGACCTCTGCCACCTTCAAGAGAAGGCGCCTCCGCTCCGAAGGCCCAACGGCCTTCCAGGACTTGAACGCCTCTTGGGCGGATTGAGCCGCCTTGCCCGCATCGGCCACCGTCGCATTCGCGCATTGGGTCATGGTCTCGCCACTGACAGGGTGCTTCCGATCAAAGTATTTTTTGTCACCTGAATCGATCCAGGCGTCGTTGATAAACAATTTCGTCTTCATGGGGTGTCTCCTGAGAACGGGGTTGATAAATTTGCTTCAGTTAAAAATTCACTTGCGGCCGAGCGCCATGCCGCCATCAATGCTGATCACCGTGCCAGTGATGAACTTCCCTTGTTCCCGGGAGGCCAGCAAAAGGTACGGTGCCACCACGTCCTCGGGCCTTGCCGCGAACCCCAGGGGAGTCAGGCCTTTGATCATGTCATCGATGCCGGGCATGTCTTTCATTTTGGTTTTGTCGAAGCCAGCGCTTGCCGGGCCAGCCAAAGAAGTGACCGTGCCACCTGGCGCAACGCCATTGACCCGGATGTGCGGAGCCAATTCGTAGGCCAAAGCCTTGACCATGCCCAGCACCGCATGTTTGCTGGCAATGTAGCAAGAACCGCCGGCACCGACCGCATAGGAAGAAACGGAAGCCGTCACCACCACCGATCCGTTCGTCTTTTTGAGCTCCGGCAAGGCCGCGCTGATGCCGCTGAAATAGCTTTTGACGTTGATGTCAAATATCTCGTCGAAACTGCCCGAGAATTTCTCCCAAGGCTCATCGATGCTCAGCATGTAATCCCATATCCCGGCATTTCCGATGAAGCAATCCAGGCGCCCGAACTTGGCAACCGTCTGTTTAACCAGCTTCTCATTGGTGGCGTGATCACGGACATCGCCCGCCACGATCTCAATGTCGTCTTTGAATTCACTGCGAAGACCCGCCTCTTGCTCCTCGTTGCGAACGAGTGCAGATACGCGATAACCGGCTGCCTTAAAAGAGCGAACCAACTCGAAACCAATGCCCGAGCCGGCGCCAGTGATGGCAACAACTTGCTGTGTGTTCATGTCAATAAATTTCCGTTAAAAATAATCACGAATGCCCGCCATCCAGGCAGGCATCCCCAGGGCTCACAGGAAGATCATCAGGTTGTGGGTTTGGAGAATGCGCTCCGGGTAGTCCACAAAGCGTTCGACCAATTTGATGCCACCACCTTCGTTACGTTTCCATTTGTCTTCTCGCGTTGCATAGAACACGTCAACCTGGTTTCCGCGCCTGGCGCGGTGGAGAATGAGGTTGGAGCGGACATGCAGCAGATCCGGTGCACCCGTGTCCTTGGCTGCCATGACATTGGTGACGAAGCGAGTGAAACGCATCTTCGGGCTGTTGGCCCAATTCTGCGGGTCGAGCTGATGCTCAACTCGAACTTTCAGGTGCTGATAGTTCTCGTTGTAGATGTTCACCGCATCATTCAGTTGGTATCGACGCTCGGAAGTGGAGCGAAGTTCTCGCGAGATCACTTGGTATTTGATCTCGGGGGCAACGCAGTGTTCAAGCCAGGCGTTGTAGGCCTGAATGTCCAACAGATGTGCTTCTCGGGTCAGGAGTGTGGTGACTTCTTGCTGCAGATCGCTGTCGTGCCCGACGAAGAAACGATGAAATTCTTCGGCGTCGTGCGCGGAGACCAGCTTGTCTTCCTGGGTATTGATCATCATGGTTGGCTCCTGGATTAGCGATCAGTCGTCTTGGTGAGTTCGGTGTGCCAATTTCGGGAGGTGTTTTCGAACTCGGCCCAATTGGAGCTGCTGATGTGCGCTTGGTAGGCGCGGTAGAAGCCGCGATAGCTGGTTTCACCGATGGACGACTTGCCAACGACGCCGGGATATACTTCATCACCGTAGACGTCCTTGCCGAAACCCAGGTTGGCAAGCAGATCGCTGTTGCTGGATTGGTATTTCTTGGCATTTTGCGACTCGGTTTCCATGTTGTCGTTGTCGTCGCTTTCCCAGAAGCCTGCAGGTCCGAACGTGCGCTGAACCGCGTCGGCTAAGCGGATTTTCAATTCCTCCGGCATGTCTTTTTCCACGATCGCATACGTCCAAACTTCGGTCGTGTTCTCGTCGATCGGGTTCCAGACCTTGAAAACGCCGGAGCAGGTCAAAATGCTGTTGTTCGGGAAAACCGTGCAGTTCAGATGGCTGCGGTAAATCCGCGCCCGAACATCACCGATTTCTTTGGCGAGCTTTTCCTGTTTTGCGCCGCCGAATGCCATCATGTCCGGCACCAGGTCGGCGCTGTGAACGCCGGAATAAGCGTCCCACAACACCCCCATGCCGCTGCCGTATTTGCTGGTCATTTGCAAGCCCGCGCCTTCGGGCGGCAGCATGGCGTTGCCCGCGAGAGGGGTAAATATCGACTGACCTGAGCGCAAAGACGATGCGTGCGTCCAGCCCACGTGGTATGCGTCACCCACAAAGTTTTCCGAGGGCGCCTTCCAGTTGGCCTTGATCACCACTTTGCCCGGGGGGCCTACAAGTTCCAGACCGCCTGAGTGCTTGAAGATGGGCTCCAGGTACCAGGCTGCATCACCCAGATAATCCATGAGCGGGGGAGCCTCTGCATCAAAACAGCCGTAAATAAAGCCATGAAAGCTCTCGACGCGCGGGACTTCTTTCAAGCCCAAGCACTTCTTTTTGATCGCATCTCCGTACAATTCTTTTTCAAAGGGAACGCTTTGAAGTTCACCGTTGGAGCCGAAACCCCAGCCGTGGTAACTGCACACAAAGCCTTTCGCATTTCCGGCTTCTGCGTTCACCAGTGTCTTGCCCCGGTGGCGGCAAACATTCAAAAAGGCTCGCACGGAGCCATCGTTCTGACGGGAGACGATGACTTCATCGACGCCCATTTTTGCTGTGACATAGTCGCCGGGGGAGGGAATCAGACTGTCATGGGTCAAAAAAAGCCAGTTCCGCGCGAAGATGGTCTTCATCTCATGCTGGAAAAGTTCTTTGTCACCATGAATCAGGTGCTTTTGCGTCAGCCCTGCTTCACTCACTAAGTTTTGGTAACTCATAATTGCTTGTCTCCTCTTGTTTGAAAACGGGTAGTGATTGGGTTGGGTGGGGTGATTTCCGGATTTGGCTTTCCTCCTGCAAAGAGTTTTAGTCCAGCTTGAGCATCACGCGCATGTTTTCGATTTTTACGGGGTAGGTTTTGATGTCCTGTGTCAGGGGTGTGCACAAGGCTTTACCCGTGCAAACATCGAATCGGCCTTGATGCAAAGGACATTCAATTTCCCGGCCTTCGAGAAAGCCATCGCTCATGCGGGCGGCGCCGTGAGTGCAGGTGTTGTCGGTGGCGTAGATCTCGCCCGCCACCTCGTAGAGGGCAATCTCCTTGCCGACGATATTGATGCCGATCACGTCGCCCTCGGGCACCTCGTCGCGGGCGGCGGCGTCGATCCAGTTCTCGCTCATTGGATTCGTTCTCAGATAGGGTAGATGATGGAGTTGGGAATCATTTCGCTGTCGTACACGCACAGGCGCGACTTCAGCTTGAGGCCCTCGGGTGTTCGCACGATCACGTCTCGGTAATAGCCGGCGTTGAAAACCGTGGAATCGCCGTCGTACTTGGTGCGAATCACGGCATAGCTGGCTTCGGCGGTGATGCGCTCGCCATCCGCGTCACGCTCCACCGACAGCACGCGCGGCGTGCCTACGATGTGGCGCTGGTAGTAGGGATCGTGGTACATGGTTTCCTTGACACCGTACACTCGGTCACGGATCATGGCCTTGCTCTCCAGCGCCAGCAGACACAGCGGCAAGTCCTGCTCGAAGTTTTCGCGCGGTTGCAGGCGGTAGGTGCCGGTCTCAATGAAAAAATCAGGCCACTTCTCCCAATCGGCGGAGTCGCAGACCATGGCGTAGTCGCTGTACAGGTTCAGCAGTTCGAAGTACGTCTTGAAGTCGATCATGTTCACTCCCCCATCACTTTGCGCCAGTAGTCGTACATGCCGCGGATCAGCGTTTCGGTGACCATGTGGTCGGTGTCGCCGATCTCGTGGCCGCCCATCTCGATCACGGAGCGGTGCGACGGGTTCTGCTCGAAGCCTTCCTGCGACCACTCGATCACCTCGCCGTCGTCGGCCGAGACGAAGCCTGCCGGGCCGAACAGGTTGGCCTGGATCAGGCGGCGCTGGGTCCACTCCTCGTTGTCGTCCTCGAAGCCGAAGTGGGTCCAGACGAAGTCGAAGGAGCCGTGGCCGTTGGGCTGGATGTGGCGCGTCGATACGCTGTTGACCTGCTGCTGGATGATCACACTGGGGAAGATCGTGGTCATCACGGCGGTCGGGCCGCCCCACCAGGGCTCGGGCACGATGTCCAGCAGACGCGGGTCGTTCACCTTCATCTGCTCCTTGAAGCTGTCCACGCCGGACACGACCTCCTCGTTCTTGCCGCCCTGACCGCGCGTGGAGATCATCGCGGCGTGGCGGAATTTGGCGTCCATCTTCAGTTCCGACTTGTTGTCGGCGCGCCAGAGCCCGAAGGTCGAGAACCAGGTGTGCAGCAGGCCCGGGTGGTAGGGGTCCTTGATGTTCTCCTGCATCAGCTTCCAGTTGCCCGGGATGCGCTGGCGGCGGTAGCCCAGGATCTTGAGCTTGCGGCCATTGAAGACGCGATCGAAGTAGTGCAGGATGGTTGGGCCCAGGAAGTCCTCGAAAGGCTCGACATCGTGGTCGAAAGAGGCAAACACTGCACCGCCTCGGGCGGCCACCTTGAGCTTGGTCAGGCCGTGTTCTTCGAGTTTGAAGTCCTTGGGCATGCCGCCGTTGACCTTGCCGTCCTGCTTGACGCCACGGCGGAAGGGCACGCCCTGCAGGTCACCCTTGAGGCTGTAGTTCCACTGGTGGTAGGGGCAGAAGAAGTCCTTGGCGTTGCCGTGGCGCTCGCGGCAAAAGCGCATGCCACGGTGGGCGCAGACGTTCTCCACCACGTTGATGCCGCCATCCGGATCACGCACCATGATGACCGAGCGCTCACCGATCACCGTTCGCTTGAAGTCGCCTGGATTCGGAATCTCGGCTTCCAGGCCTACATAGCACCAGTGGTTTGCATAGAACAGGCGCTCCAATTCGCGCTTGTACAGGTCTTCGCGGGTGTAGGCCCAGAAGGGAACGCGGCTGCTGCCGTCGCCCGGCCACTTCGGATCTTGGGGAAACACGGGTTGGGGTTCATTCATGGCATGGTTTCCTTGGATTAAATTGGGCTCGCATGGCGCCTTCGCTCAGACACCGCTGGGATAGAACGCATCGGCATGGATATGCCCGGGTGCTATGCCCAGGCGAGCAACGAGCAGGTTCAGGGCCTCTACCATGGCCGGAGCGCCACACAGGTAGGCGCGCCATCCCGCCAAATTGGGCAGGTCACGGTCGATCAGATCGGTGACCAGGCCGGATCGATGACCAGGGCCGGCAGGGCCTGTTGCAACAACGACATTCACCTTGAGATTCGGAAACCTTGCAGCCAATGCGTGAAGGCGTTCCTCGTCATAGATGTCCTGCTCGCTCCGCACACCGAAGTACAGATGGATGGGGTTGCTCATCCCTCCCTCCAGTGCGCCTCGAATGATCGAAAGGACGGGCGCCAGACCGGTTCCACCCCCCACACAAAGCATGGGGCCCGTGTGCGTGCGCCGCAGATAGGCCGTTCCGAGGGGGCCGCTGATCCGCACCGAAGCGCCTACGGACAGTTCATTGAAAACGTAGTTGCTGACGTGCCCGCCCGGAACCTCGCGAATCTGAAACTCCATTTCTGCATCGCCAGGCAGCCCGGCCATCGAATAGGGGCGGACGCATTCGGGCGTAAACTGCACCGTTGCGTACTGGCCGGGGCTGAACTCAAGCGGCTTGGCCAGTTTGATGCGCAGGCGCCGGATGTCATGGGTGGCCTCGTCTATCGCTGTGACCGTCCCCTTGACGATGCGCGCCGGGTGAACCACGATCTCGTCAGATTCAGGGATCTCAATCGTGCAGTTTTCGATCAGTACCGCCTGACAGGCCAGAACGTAGGTTCCCTTTCCTGCCTGCGGGCGCCCTGTCTCGGGGCCGTTATCGCGAAGATGGCCGGCAATCACACGGCAACGGCAAGTGCCGCAGCGGCCCGACATGCAGCTATAAGAAATGGGGACCTCGTTGGACCTGAGCACGTCAAGCAGGGTGCTGCCGGTCTCCGCGTTCAGATGCAAATTGAGGGGTTCTACTACCAGTTCCATGCAAGCTCTTTTTCAGTTGTCTCCGAATGGCTGCGATTCTGGCCCGTCGAGCGGTATAGCGCCAGCAGCAGCAATCTGACGGCCCCTCGCATCCTGGTTAGCCCGAATGGCCTCTAGCTCGTCGGCAAGGGCAGGAATGGCGATGCCGGCAAGTCCGGCCGCGGCGGCCATTCGTATAAAGGCGCGGCGACCGATCCTTCCCGAGAGATAGGTCTGTTCGGCGGCTTCCAGTGCACAGGGCAGCATTTGCGCCCGCAGCGGACCGATCCTGGTCAATCATGGTGTTACTCCTCCCCTAGAGCCCGCGCCACGTTGAGCGACGGGCACGATTTCTCGTTCGCACAGACGCACGTTGCCGTTCGTTAACCAATTTGGAATTTCAGACATGGACGCATTTGCGTCCCCACCCCTCCGATCAAGGTCAGACTGGTGCCTGATCCTATAAAAAAATTATGCCGAGTCTTTCACAATGTCAAATGGATTTGATAATGATGAAGCTAGAGGGTCAGCGTTTTATAATGTCGAATTGATTTCCTATTGCGGAACAGTGTGGCTTGGGCGTATGATTGGCCGGAGAGATGTCAACTCGAGAGGATCGTCATGAACGAGGTCGAAGCACCGCTACGCGGTGAAAGCATCCAGACGCCCTGGACCCAGGAGGGGTCAAGCCGCATCCCGGCGGCCGTCTATACGGATCGCGATATCTATGAGCGCGAGCTGTCACGCATATTTTACGGTCGTCACTGGAGCTACGTGGGACTTGAGGTAGAGGTTCCCGAACCCGGCTGCTTCAAGCGCACGTCGATCGGCGAGCGATCCGTTATCATGATCCGGAATCGAAAGGGCGAGGTGAACGTCTTGGAAAATCGCTGCGCGCACCGCGCGATGCGATTCTGCCAGGAACGGACCGGCAAGGTTAAGACGCTTGTCTGCCCCTATCATCAGTGGAACTACAATTATGACGGGAAGCTTCTGGGAGTTCCCTTCAAGAATGGCGTGAAGGGCCAGGGCGGCATGCCCGAGGACTTTGCCCTGGAGGATCATGGCCTTAACAAGCTGGCGGTTTCCGTGAGGAACGGCGTGGTGTTCGCCAGTTTCGATCATGATGTGGAATCGTTCGAGGACTATCTTGGCCCGGACATCCTGCGCTATTTCGATCGCACCTTCGACGGCCGCAAGCTGGTGCTCCATGGTTATTCGCGGCAGCGCATTCCGGGCAACTGGAAGCTGATGATGGAGAATATCAAGGACCCGTACCATCCGGGCCTTCTCCATACCTGGTTCGTAACCTTTGGCCTCTGGCGTGCGGACAACAAGTCCGAACTATGGATGGACGACAAGGGGCGGCACGCCGCGATGGTGTCTCGCCGCAGCGAGACCGTCGACAAGGATGTCACCCAAGGGGTGACCAGCTTCCGCGAGAATATGAAGCTCAACGACATGCGCCTGCTTGATATCGTTCATGAGCCGTGGTGGGGCAGCCCTACTGTGTGCATGACCACGCTCTTTCCAAGCGTGATCCTTCAGCAGCAGGTGAATTCGCTTTCGACCCGGCAGATCATTCCGGTTGGCCCTGACAAGTTCGACTTCGTCTGGACCCACTTCGGTTTCGAGGACGACGACGAGGCCATGGTGGAGCGCCGCATGCGTCAGGCCAACCTCTTTGGCCCTGCCGGCTTCGTCTCGGCTGACGACGGCGAAGTCATCGAATTCAGCCAGGAGGGTTTCGAGCAGGACGGCGACTTCAGCACCATGTGCGAACTGGGTGGGCGCGATGTTGAAAACACCGACCATATGGTCACGGAAACGCTGATCCGGGGCATGTATCGTTACTGGCGGGAGGTGATGGAACTGTGATCACAGATACGAACCTTCGCCTCGAAGTCATCGACCTATTCGCGCGGTACGTCGCCTGTCTCGACAGCGGCAACTACGACGCCTGGCCTGACTTCTTCACCCAGGACTGCCATTATCGCGTCGTGCCGCGCGAGAACTATGATGCAGGACTGCCTCTTAGCACTCTTAGTCTGCATGGTGTACCAATGCTGCGCGATCGCCTCTATGGTGTCGAAAGCACATTGTTCCACGCGCCCTACTATCAGCGGCACATCATAGGCCCCACCCTCATCAAGGAGCAGGGGGACGACGGACTTTTGACTGAAACCAATTATCTGGTCGTGCGGACCAAACGCGATATGCCCAGCGAGATCTTCAATACCGGGCGCTATGTCGATCGCATCGTCATCACCCCGCAAGGCCTGCGCTTCGCGGAAAAGGCGTGTGTCTTCGACAGCGAGCTCATCCCCAATTCGCTCATCTATCCCATCTAAACCACCTGGCGCCGGTACGAGCCGGCGCCATTGGCACAGCCCGAAAGAGATAAACGGATGCCCCAGCTGACAGTGATCAATCGCGCCGGAGAGGAAGCGACAGTCGATGGTGAAGTCGGTTTGTCGGTAATGGAGATTATCAGGGACGCGGGTTTTGACGAGCTGCTTGCCATGTGTGGCGGCTGCTTGTCTTGCGCCACCTGCCATGTCTACGTCGATGGCGATAGCGCCGCCGCCTTGCCTGACGTCGGAGAGGATGAGGACGACCTGCTGGCATCCTCCGACCACCGGCAGGAAAATTCCCGTCTCTCCTGTCAAATCCCTTTCACGGAAGATCTTTCCGGCTTGAGGGTCAGAATCGCGCCCGAGGAGTAATCGCACGCCGCGCTCCAAAGCGACCTGCACACGATTTGCATTTGGCGATTTTCCCCCGCAAAGCTCTCCCAGGTCCATTCCGGGAGTTGATATGACGATCGTTGAAGAAGAGAGCGCACCCAAGCGTCGAGCCGGCATCCAGTCCGTGGAGATCGGCCTCAACGTGCTCGACGCCCTGGCCGGGCTGGGCAAGCCCTCTGCGCTCTCTGCCATCGTGCACAGATGCGGCCTTTCTCCTTCGCAAACGCATCGTTATCTGGTCAGCCTGATCGTGGCGGGTATGGCGCGGCAGGACGCGGCCGGAAACTACGATCTTGGTCCGGCGGCCCTTCGTCTTGGGCTTGGAGCATTGGCCCGAACGGACGTGTTCCAGGCTGCCGACACAGCTATCGCTGCATTTGTTGAGGAATCCGGCCGTACCGTGCAGATGGCCGCGCTTGGTCCTCACGGCCCTACCGTCGTTCGGTGGCATGTGGGTTCGCCGCCAGTCGTCACGTCGCTCAGTGTAGGCTCGATGTTGCCGCTGCTGCGGTCGGCAACGGGCCACGTCTTCCTTGCCTTTCTCTCCGAGCGTGAGACCCGCGACCTCGTCACCAAGGAACTCGCGGCAGACAAAGGCCTCAAGCCCGTTGACGTTGAAGCATTGCGCAAGCGCGTGCGCGCCGCAGGCGAATCAAGCGTAGACGGTACGGTTATCCCAGGCCTGCGGGCCACCGCCTTCCCAATTTTTGACCTGCAATCCCGGCCGATACTGTCGGCCACCATGCTCTCGAGCGAAAGTTTCGAAGCGAGCCGTGACAGGCTGGCGGCGGATAGGTTGCGCGATGTCTGCCTGGCAATCAGCGCCCAGATCGGCGGCAAGCCACCGGCAGACTGACTTTACGCTTCTACATTATGCAAACCATTTGACATTGAGAAATGACAGGGGCAGGGTGACTGCGGCCGACAGGAGATCGGCGGCATGTGGAGAGGCCCTGCGAGAATCGTAGCCGCCATCCGGCCAGCTCCTTTCGGTTGGGCCTTCAGGGCCGATAATTCGCCAGGTGCGGTCATCGCGCCTCGGCAGTCAACCGGAGGCAAGATGACAAAGCCGCTGCCAAACGACCAGCACGCCCAGCTGGAAGCCCTCTATGCCGAGATGGCCCCACAGAGCCTCACCCCATTGTGGGAAGTGCTGAGCGCCCTTGTTCTCACACAACCGGACAGTCCGGCCCGCGTCCACAAATGGAGCTACGACCAAGCGCGCAGCTATCTCATGCGCGCGGGCGATCTCATCTCGGCCGAACAGGCCGAGCGGAGGGTTCTGATCCTGGAGAATCCCGGTCTGACAGGGCTTTCCGCGGTCACCCCCAGTCTTTATGCGGGGCTGCAGCTCATCCTTCCCGGCGAGGTCGCACCTTGCCATCGGCACAGCCAGTGCGCCCTGCGGTTCGTGATCGAGGGCGAAGGCGCCTACACCGCAGTCGATGGCGAAAAGGCGGTCATGCGCCCGTTTGATCTCGTTCTGACGCCGGGCGGGCAATGGCATGATCATGGCAACTTCACCGACAAACCGATGATATGGCTCGATGGGCTCGATATTCCGACGGTCCGTCACTTCGATGCAAGCTTCGCAGAGAAGCTGCCGGAGGCGATGCACCCGGAAACCGTGAAGCCCGGAGATACCCTCGCTCGATACGGCCACAATATGCGGCCGATGCGCGGCGGCGTTGCGGATCGTCGTCCCTCCCACCAACCCCTCTTTCACTATCCCTATTCCGATTGGCGCCCCGCGCTCACTGCCATGGCGGCCAGCGCGGAAATCGATCCGCATCTGGGCCATGCGCTCGAGTTCCTGAACCCTGCCGATGGCGGCCCGATCATGCCCACCATTTCGGCACATGTAAGGCTGATACCACAAGGCTACGCTACCCTTCCCCGCCGCTCGACCGATGGCACGACTTTTGTCGTTGTCGAGGGCGAAGGGGAGGCCCGTGTCGATGGAGAAAGCCTCGCGCTCAAGCCACGCGACATTTTCGTCGTTCCCTCTTGGAAGGCACTGGAAATCTCCGCGCAAAACGAACTCATTTTGTTCGGTTTCTCGGACAAGGCTTCCCAGCAGAAACTCAACCTCTACAAGGAGCAACTCTCGTGACACTGTTTGAAGTGCTTCCCGCAACGCTTGCAAAAACCACCGGCGGCGACGACTTTCCGGTACGCCGGGTCTTCTGCGTCGGGCGAAACTACGCCGCGCACGCCCGCGAAATGGGCCGCGACCCGGATCGGGAACCTCCGTTCTTCTTCACCAAATGGGCCGAGACTGTCGTACCGAGCGGCTCCACCATTGCCTATCCGAGTGCGACGTCCGACTTTCATTATGAAGCGGAGCTGGTGGTTGCGATGGGGCAGGCCGGCAGGGACATCCCGGTCGAAAAGGCGCTCGACCATGTCTACGGCTATGCAACCGGCCTCGATATGACCCGCCGCGATCTCCAGCTGGCCGCCCGCGCGCAGGGCCGCCCCTGGGATACCGGCAAGAACGTAGAGCAATCCTCGCCACTGGGCCTCATCCACCCCGTGTCCGAGGTGGGTCATCTCGACAAGGGGGCAATCCGCCTCACCGTGAACGGTGAAGTGAAGCAGGATGCGGATCTGACCGAACTGATCTGGCCCGTCGCCGACGTCATCGCGTTCCTCAGCACGCTCTATCGTATCGAGCCGGGCGATCTCATCTACACTGGCACGCCCGCTGGCGTTGGAGCTGTGGTCGAGGGCGACGTGGTGACCGTCACGATCGAGGGTCTCGAACCCACCGAAGTCACCATCGGCCCAAAAGCCGCCGACTGATTTTTCATCAGCCCAGAAGGCGGCGCTAAGACCGCTAATCCGAGGAGGGTAGTTATGGCAGTTCTAACAGCGGAGGCCGGATCGGCCTCCGCGATCGATGCCGCATGCTTTGGTCCCTATCAGTTCAGGATCGCTGCGCTATGTGCACTTATCGCAAGCCTCGACGGCTTTGACACGCAGGCGATAGCCTATGTCGCGCCGACAATCGCCGAAGCATGGAAGCTCGACAAGGCCGCTTTTGGCCCCATTTTCGGTGTCGGGCTGCTCGGCCTGACGATCGGCGCGTTCCTTCTCAGTCCCGTCGCCGACAGGATCGGTCGCAAACTGGTCATCATTTTGTGCACGGCGATATTCGCGCTCTTCGCCCTCCTTACCGCTGGCGCAACGAGCATGGATCAGCTGCTGCTCTATCGTCTCCTGACCGGCATCGGGCTGGGAGGGGCGATGCCCAATCTTATCGCCATAACCAGCGAATATGCGCCTGCCCGCCTCAAGGCGACTCTGGTGACGGTGATGTTCTGCGGATTTCCGCTGGGCTCGACGATCGGAGGCATTGTCAGCGCACCGCTTATCGCGCGTTTCGGATGGGAAGCGGTGTTCCTTCTAGGTGGCATCCTGCCGCTGCTACTCATCCCGCTCCTTTGGATCGCCCTACCCGAGTCGGCGCGTTTCCTGGCCGCTAGACCCGACCCCGAAAGGCGGCTCACCCCCATTTTGAAGCGGATCGATCCTTCGATCATCCCCGCGCATTTCATCGAAGAGGTGCGAAGCGAGGCAGGCGGAGGCCCGATCGGCAAGTTCCCAGTCGCAGAACTTTTCCGCGGCGGTCGCGCGCAGACCACGGCGCTGCTCTGGATCGCCTTCTTCATGAACCTTCTCGTCATGTATTTTCTGGTCAACTGGTTGCCCTCTCTCCTGCGCAGTCTCGGGCTATCATTGGAGATCGCCATCGCATCGACGGCTATCCTCAATCTGGGAGGCGTGTTTGGCGCGATCGTCCTGGGACGGTTGATCGACAAGCGGGAGCCGGCCATCGTGTTGGGGCTGGCCTACCTGGCCTCGGCGGCATTCATCTTCATCATCTCCCATGCAGGGGCAAATGTTGTTCTCCTGCTGGCTGGCGCCGCCGCGGCAGGGTTCGGAATTGTCGGCGGGCAGATCGGACTCAATGCGGTCGCGGCGTCTGTATATCCCAACGCCATTCGCTCGACTGGTGTCGGTTGGGCCCTGGGCGTCGGTCGCATCGGGTCGATCCTGGGCCCGGTGGCTGGTGGCGCCCTTCTGGGCCTGGGCTGGTCGAGCCAGCACCTGCTCCTCATTGCCATCGTGCCAGCGCTGCTCGCGTCCGCCGCCGTCTTCCTCCTGCGCAAAGTCAGATAGAAAGGACTTGCCTTGCTCCTCCATGGATATTTTCGTTCGACCGCGTCCTACCGGGTCCGCATCGCACTCAACCTCAAAGGCGTCAGCTACGAGGACGCCTTCCATCATCTGCGTCGCGGCGAACAGAATGCGCCAGAGTATCTCAAGCTCAATCCGCAAGGGCTGCTTCCGACGTTGGAGATAGGCGATGCCGTGCTGACCCAGTCGCTAGCCATTTGCGAGTATCTAGAGGACAAATATCCAGAACCCGCGATTCTTCCTGCCGATCTGATGGAGCGGGCGCATGTTCGGGCATTCGCCCAAGTGATCGCCTGCGACATCCATCCGGTGCAGAACCTCAAGATCCTGGCTCGACTGCGAGCGCTGGGTATCGCTGATGATGATGTCAACGCCTGGGCACGTACGGCCATCGAAGAGGGCCTTGCCGCGTGCGACGCGCTGATTGCCGGCACCGACACACCGTTTTGCTTCGGCCAGGCTCCCTCGCTCGCGGACATCTGCCTCGTTCCCCAGCTCGTAAACGCGCGCCGCTTCGGCGTCGACCTTAAGTGGGAGCGGCTTCTCGCCATCGAAGCGCGGTGCCTTGCGCTGGAGAGTTTCGCCAAGGCTTCACCCGACCGGCAGCCCGACGCCGAATAGGCTTACCCCTCCGGAGCGGCGAAGAAGAGCATCAGCTGCCGCCGCTCTGGTCATCTTCAGGAGAGGATAGAAGATGTCGAAGCGTGCTTCCGCGCGTGCCATTCACGCAGGTCTGATCGTTATGACCGCATCGATTACGTCGTTTGCCGCGCCAGCTCTTGGGCAAATACTGGCGCCGACATCGCCGCCACCCGAGCCTTCAAAGCCCGGGCCGCCCCCGCCGGAGTTGATTCCAGGCGGGCGGCTTGCAGCCGGTCGTGTGCCCCAGCTCATCCGGTGGACCGAAGACTGGTCCGGACTTGCCGACGTCCCTGCAGACGAAAGGCTTCCAGCAGAACGGCTGCGATACCTGCCCTTTGCCAAGAATGTTTATCTCTCGCTGGGTGGCGAAGCCCGCCTTTACTACACCGACACAAAACATCTGACGCTGGGAGCGCGTCCGGGCAACGATGCCAATTCCACTTTGCAGCAGCGGCTCCGGTTGCTCGCCGACCTTCATGTCGGTCCCAACATCCGCATTTTCACCGAACTGGGAGACAGCAGGGAGTATGGCGAAGAGATTGCGACACCGCCTAACGAAGACAAATTCGAGCTGGAACAAGCGTTCGTGGACATCAAGCTCCCGATCGACGACCAGAGCAGCATTGCGGTTCGCGGCGGTCGTTTCGAAATGCCACTCGGGAGCCTGCGGCTGGTCGGCCTGCGTGAGGGCACCAATGCGCGCTTCCTGTTTCAGGGCGGGCGTGTCGTTTATGACCTGAAGGGCAAGCTGCGGATCGATGCGTTCGTCACCAAGCCCGTGCAGGTGCTGTCCAACAAGGCCTTCGACAACGGCGCCATTCCAGGTTCGCACTTCAACGGCATTTATCTGTCCACGCCGCTTGGATTGGCAGTGCCGGGCGTTGCGGCAGATCTATATTACTACGACCAACGGCGCGAAGGCGCACGGCTGCTCGGTGCAGCAGGGCTTGAGAAGCGTAAGACGCTAGGCGCCAGGATCTACGGACGAAGCAATCACTGGGACTATGACCTTGAGGGCGCCTACCAGTTCGGCTCCTTTGGCAATGAAGACATCCGCGCATGGGCCGTGATGTTCGAGGGCGGCTACAATATGCCCTCCCTTCCGCTCACGCCGCGCATCGGCGTACGGGGCAATATTTTCTCGGGAGATAAAAATGCGAACGACGGGCGACGTGGCACGTTCGTGGCGCCCTTCCCCAAGGCGCCGATCTACAACAATAGCGATGCCGCCTGGTTTAACTTCTCCAACATGATCGATATCTTTCCGATGCTTTCGGTGAAGCCAACCCGTCGCACAACAATCGCCATCGGCCCTGAGCTGTTCTGGCGCCAGTCTGCTGCAGACAGCACCTACAGCGCTCCGACCTCCGCTCCGCTGGTCATGCCGACAGGATCCAGCCGGTTTGTCGGCTCGGCCTACAATATCGAGATTGGATGGCAGGCGACGCGAAATCTTGCGTTTCGGGGCACCTATAATCGCTTCCTGGCCAGCGACGCCTTTAAAGGCGGTGGCGGTCAAAGCGCCCATTTCATGGGCTTGCAGAGCAACTTTCGCTTCTAGCAGGCTCCCCTCAGAAGGACGAACGGGATGACTGATACGCACTATGACGTCGTGATTGTTGGCGCTGGCCATGGCGGGGCGCAGACAGCCATCGCACTGCGCCAGAATGGCTTTGCGGGAACCATCGCTATCATCGGCGCAGAGCCCGACCTTCCCTATGAACGCCCCCCGCTCTCCAAGGAGTATCTGGCGGCTGAGAAGGGATTTGAGCGAATCCTGATAAGACCCGCGTCCTTCTGGAATGACCGCCACATCGCCATGCATCTGGGATGCGCCGTCGAAAGGGTCGATCCCACGCAACGGTTGGTCTTCCTCGCAGATGGTCGGAGCATGGGCTATGGCGACCTCGTCTGGTGTGCGGGCGGAAGCGCGCGGCGTCTTGATTGCACCGGTCACGATCTTGGCGGCGTACACTATGTCAGAACGCGGGCGGATACCGACGCACTTGCCGCCGAACTACCTGGCGTTTCCAAAGTGGTGATCATCGGCGGCGGATATATCGGTCTTGAGGCAGCGGCAGTGATGGCGAAGTTCGGAAAGAACGTCACCCTCATCGAAGCCCTTGACCGGGTGCTTGCCCGCGTTGCTGGCGAACCGCTGTCGCGCTTTTTCGAGGAAAAGCACCGGTCCAGAGGTGTCGACGTTCGCCTAAGGACCAAGGTTGGATGCCTGCTCGGGCAGGATGGACGTGTCACGCACGTCGAACTTAATGACGCAGACCCTATCCCGGCCGACCTCGTCATTGTCGGCATCGGCATTATTCCCGCCATCTCACCCCTTGTTGTTGCAGGCGCCAAGGCCAGCAATGGTCTGCTCGTCGATGCAAGCGGGCGAACCAGCATTCCACATGTCTATGCGCTTGGCGATTGCGCCGCCCATGTGAACAGCTTTGCTCCGAACGACATCCCGATCCGGCTGGAATCCGTCCAGAATGCAAATGATCAGGCGGTGGTCGTCGCGCGCACGATCTGCGGTACGGCTGCGCAATATCATGCTGTCCCGTGGTTCTGGTCCAGCCAGTATGACATCCGCCTCCAGACCGTAGGCCTTACGGCCGGTTACGATCAGACCTTTGTTCGCGGCGATCCTGCAACCGGCAGCTTTACGGTCGTTTACGGACGTGACGGTCGTGTCATCGCGCTCGACTGCGTCAACGCCACCAAGGACTATGTGCAGGGCAAGCGCCTCGTGGAGGCGAAGGCACTGATAGAGCCGGGGATGACCGATCCGCAGTATCCCCTCAAAAACTTCATGACGCCAAGCCCTGTTTAAGGGAGCAAGTAGTGCAAACAGACTTCAGGTGGCGCGGGCAGGCGCCCGCAGTCTGCTTGAACGACCAGACGAGACAGACGCCCCTTGGAGCGGAGAGCGGATATCTACAGCCAGCCGGTCAGCGAGGCGCGCCCTGATCGGGCCCAGTCCCGCAAGGGGGCCACGCCGCCAGGGTGAGGTCAACGATCTGCAAGAGCGTGTCGCGATCTACGTCACAGGCTGCCTGCACGATCAACCCCTGCATGATCGCGAAAAGCCAGCTGGAGATCGACTGCGGATCGCAGGCTGATGGAAGATCCCCTTCGTCCTTCGCCTTCTCAAGCCTCGTCGCCAGTGCCCTGCGCGCCGCCCCATTGCGCTTGCGAACAGTCGCACGCACAGTAACATCTTGTGGTCCGCCTGCCACGCAGCCGATAAGCTCAACGCAGCCACGGGCAGCGCCACCTGAAATGCCTACAGCACCGCGAAGCAGGTGAGCGGCCACATCGCGCGCTCGACGTTGATCGAGCGCGAGGCGCATATAGCCGAAATTCTCGGCATCGATCTCGTCGACTACTTTGTTGAACAATCCTTCCTTGCTGCCAAAAGTGGAATAGAGGCTGGGGCGACTGATGCCCATCGCGCAGGACAGCTCCTCTATGGTGGCTCCATCATACCCTTTGGCCCAGAATATCCTTCGGGCGGCGGATAGAACCTCCTGTGGATCGAACTGCTTGGGACGACCACGACGACGCTGTGCGATACCACAATTCTTAATATGGGCAGGTGGCATGCTGCTTTCGCCTCTACAATCTAGACCTTGGCCCGGCGGTGATCGCAGAACCTTGGGCGCGCTGACCGTTTTCATCGTGACAATCGCCCAAGAGGCCGGCCATTGGGAACCACTCAATCAGATCGATGGCCTTCATCTAACCAACCCAGCTCCGCGCTGATCTGCTTGCACAGTCCTCCGAGCTGCCCGACAAGCTGCGCAATCTTGGGGTTCCAGTCGTTGACCAGTCCGAGCACTGTTGCGACCAGGATCGCGCGACCTTGAAGATCGAAAATGGGGAAAGCAGTGGCGCGAAGCCCGGGTATCAGGGAGCCCGGCTCCACAGAACGTCCTTCACGTCGCACACTGCTCCGCATGTCATCGAGAGCCGCCCGTTCCATCCCATCGCTGCCCTCGTAGGTCATCGCTGCCGCGGTTTCGGCTGGCGGAGCAAAGGCCAGGAATACGCGACCCGTCGCCGACCCGGCCAAGGGCAGGACAACACCCACCTGCAAGGTCGTCAGCAGCGCAGGGCGGCCGCGATATATCCGCACGATAGTCGGGCCTGTCGGCCCGAGGGCGGATATCTGGACCGTCTGTCCCGAAGTCTCCACATAGGAGCCGATCACGCGATCGACGATCCTAAATGCGTCCGTACGGGCCAGGGCCGCAAGCCCAATGCGCAGAACCCCCGGCCCCAGATCATAATGACCGGTGGCAGGATCCTGCCGAGCGGTGCCTGCTGCGATAAGGCTGTGCAGATAGCGATGCACTTGCGGCGCCGCCATGTCCGTGATCTGCGCTATGCTGCTAAGAGGCAGTGGACCCTCGCTGGCCGCAAGGGCATCGACGATCCGCATGCCGATCTCGATCGACTGGATGCCCCGACGACGTCCTGAACCTTCACCTTCATCCTTATCCGCCAAAACGCTTCTCCTTGCGTGCTGCCTTATTGGGGACGATGCAGTTTGACGAGAGGATGCGGCGGCGTGCGCCGCAGAAACACGGCGAGCAGCATCGCGAGTGCCGCCACTGCGAAGCAAAATGTCCATGCATCCGCGTAGGAGAGAACCGTCGCCTCCCGACGGATAATGGATCCCATCCCATCGATGTGAAAGTCCAGCGCGGCGCTTCGAACCCGTTCGACGTTGCTGCCCACCAAAACAGAGGCGAACGCTTCACGCTTGCGTAGTAATGTGGTGAGGATCGCAAGTCCGATTTCTGGCCCCAGGACACGGGGTATCTGGATGTAGGCGACGATGCTGATGAGTTCCTCACGCGCCGCGTTAGCGACAGTCATAGCGATCATCGTCAGGAGCACGGCGGCGTTGCCCATGCCGATCAGGACGCTCATTGTAACAAAGTCGTTTGCCCGCCAGTCGTGCGTGATCCCACTACCGAGCCAGCAGCCCAACATCACGAGGAGCAGCCCTCCTGCCAGGGTTAAACGCGGATCGGCCCTGCGGATCGACCAGATTGCCACGGGTAATGCGACGAGCTGCACCAGATCGACCCCCCAGAGCGCAGCGCCGGACTGCTCGGGCTTGAGGTGCCCGACAGCGGCCAGGAAGTTTGGGATCAGTACTGAGGTCGCCCCGCTCGTCACGCCGAACAGCGTCACGATTATCAGCGGCATGTGGATATTCCGACGAAGAAGCGCTGCAGGGTGCGCGAAGGGAACGGGAGAGATATATTGCCATGCGATGGCGGCCAGTACGAGCAGCAGGCCTCCCGTGAGGCAAGCGAGGACCGTTCCCGACGCAAGCCAGTCGAGACGATTCCCCTGATCCAGCCCCACATAGAGAAGTGTGAGCCCCACACAGAACATCGCAACCTCGCCCTTGTTCGTCCGGGCGAACAGGCTCCAGCCAACCTCCCGCTGGGGAAAACTCACGAGCGCGAGGAAGAGGAAGGCGATTCCAAAGAGCGTTGCCTGCCAGTAGATGGCCTGCCAGCCAACGTCCTCCACGAACCACCCGCTCAATGAAACTCCGGTGTGCAAGGCCAAGGTGAGCCGCAGGCTGTATAGGAGGGCATAGCGTGGAAGGTACGCCAGACAACGCTAAGCGAGAACAGTGCAAGAACGGCGCTGTGATGGCGATCAAC
>JARFNK010000041.1 GCA_029167225.1 Sphingobium arseniciresistens | reverse complement strand
CCCAGCCCGCAGCTTGAATCAGATTATCGGCCGCTTGGGAATCCCCCGATTCAATCTGATCGGGTTCGGGTCTAGAGGCTGCCGGGGGAAGTTATGGGGACGTATCGCGTTCGGGACCGGTCCATAGCCTCATACAACGGATCATGATGTTATTCCTCAGGCGCCGGCCAAGCCTTGGCCTCTCATCGCGAGCAGGTGGATGGTCTTGTGGAAGAGCGCTGCATCGACCGCGCCGGAGGCACGGCGGAAGGCCCATCGCATCCTCCTTTGGGTTCAGGGTGCAGCGGGGTCCGGCAACGCCTTTGCGCGCTGCCGGATCCGTTGACGTCACTTCGCCAGGGCGCGACGCGCGATGCTGGCCGCGAAGAGCGGGGTCTCGCGGCGATTATGATCGCCTCCGGCCTCCTGCCGGGCTGCTGCCGCGTCCTCGTAAGTGATGCCGTGGGCCGCGATGAAGTCCATGAACGCGTCCGTCGGGTGCGCGGTCACGCTGTTGGTGTAGCGGGTGCGGCCATCCTCGAGACCCTCGGCCGTCAGTTCCCAGATCACGTTGACCTGGGTGCGGCCGGCGCCCGTGAACACGTCCGAGATCGAGTTCATCCGGCAGTAGGTCGCGGTCACTTCCTCGGCGACATAATGCTGGACCACCAGGCCCGTGCCGATCATCTCGACATTGATCATCATGCGCTGGCCATCGTCGGACACGGTGGTGCCGCACGACACATGGTCCGGTGGGCAACAACGCTGATATTCGGCCTCAGGGAGAGTAAAAAGCCAGTCACCGATGTCAATCTTCTCGATCGGGACATCGATCTCGGTCGTAAAAGCGGACTTCGAAAGAATGAAGTTGTCCAGAACCTTCATGATCAAGCTCCTTTGGATTGATAAAAACGACATGAGCCGAGCTTTTCGCGTCGTCGATTTGTTATCGTTTCTTTGGTCAGGACATTGAATCATACGAAGGTTTGCCGAGGCTCGATCCGGCATCATGCTCAAATATGCGTGATGGTGATCAGGCCGGGGATGTTGGCGGCGTCCGGCACGCTGCCCGGCAGCCCTGACAGGTCGAACACCGTGATCACGATCGCCGTTCAGTCGTTTACCCTCGCCAAGCACATGAAGGTTTATCCTGATGGCTGCATTCCCGACTGATACGGCGCGAGATCAGGCGATGGATGGCGGCGCGGCCACGTTTCTGACTAATCCGGTCGATCCTGACGCGTTGCTGGACGCGATCGCGCTCGCCATCAGCTGACACGCCAAGATCCGCCGAGCGTCGCGCTCAGCGCGCACCATGCCAAGGCCGTCCGAACCGGTGATCAGGAACCGTTCCGGACGATCTATCCGCCCTCAATTGCCAGCACAGACCTTTCGATGAGAAGGTCGGCACCGCGCCGGGTGGAGACCACCTCGGCGCGCTGCCCGGCGCGATCAGAACTTGATCGCTTCGGCGTCCTTGATCGTCCGGTCGGCGTCGGACTTCAGGAGGAAGCCGTCCTGTTCAGCCTTGCGCGTGACCGCGGTCACACGGGCGACGTAGTTTGCCGGCGTGCCGTAGAGCTGGCGAAGCTGGGCAGGCGTATAGTCTTGGTGCGAACCGGCGAGGCCGCAGGGCATGCTCGAACCGACGTTCCAGCCCATGCTCTTCGACATCGGCGCGTCATAGGCGGCGAGCCGGATGCCACCTGTCACGCGGCCTTCCGGGCCACGCTCCATCCGGCCCTTGTCATCGAGGCGGAAACGATCGGCCTTGGGCGGCGGCGTGCCGCGCGTCACCCAGCCGACCAGCGCTTCGAGCGCGGCGTTGAGAACGTCTCCGTTGGGAACGCGGCTGTAGATCGGCGTAATCTCGCAACCGACGAAGGTCTGGGAGAGCGTATATGGCGTGCCGTCGAGGCCCCGCAGCACGCCCATCCGCTGATACTGTTCCTCCATGTAGGGAACGATCTCGTCGTAGCTGATGTGCGATGCACCGGCGACTTCCCAGACGCGCAGGACGTCGCTGTCGGCAGGCCCCGGCCCGGTCCGGAAGGAAACCATCTTGGTCCCGATGTCGGTGCGAAGGGCGCGGCCGACGCCGTCATAGAGAAGGAAGCCGTCAAAGGTGTTCCGCGCAAACGGGAGGATCGAGTTGTAATAGGTCGTCAGGCGCGCGGCCGACTGGGATTCGCCCGATGCGATGATCAGGGTGGGCTTGAGGCCGCCGAGCGGATCAACGCCAGAGGGATGGCGGAGGGCATTGCCGACCTGGGTAAAGGCATCCCACGACAGCACGTCGGCAAAGCGGAACAAGGGCGAATTCGGCTCGAGCTGGCCGCCGAGCGGATCGTCATTGCTCGCCGCCAGGCTGAGCTTGCCGTAGCGCGCCGGGTTCCAGGCACGCAGCGAGTTCATCCCCTGGATCTGGGCCGACACGCCGACCCAGGCATAGCCGTCCTCGAGGAGGTGGTTGCGCATCGCGCCGAAGACCATGTCGAGGTCGGCATTGGTCGAGACGTTGTACCATTCGACGATGACCCGGCCATTGAACTTCTTCGGATCGGTCGGACGGCGAACGAGGATGCGGGTGGTATAGGGATGCCCGCCGTCGACGATCTGCGCGGTACCGGCAGGATCCTTCATGCGGTAACGGTTTGCGGTCCCCGAGGAGTAGAATTCCTCTTCGACGTAGCCTTTTTCAGCAAGGTTGATCGAGGTCGAGCCGAACGGCGTTCCCGCCGAGGCAGAGATGCGGGTGAACTTTGCGACCGCGTTCGGGGCGGCAGCCGTTGCCGCTTCGGGCGCGGCGGCGGACTTGGCGGCGGCGCCGACCGGGACAAGCGTCAAGGCCATGACGAACGCCATGGACGTTGCCGCCGAGGCCTTGAACGTTTTGGACAAATGCAATGCAGGCATGAACCTTCTCCCGAGACTGGCGTCCGGCTTCGGACTTGAGCGTTTCGGCGGGGGGCGCGGCCGGGCATTCTGTTCGCGATGAACGGAACACCCGGCCGATCCTGGCTTACTTGCCGGCGGAGGCAGCAGCGGCAGCCGCGCGCTGGCGGCGATAGATTTCGTCGATGATCGCCAGGCGGCGCAGCTCGCGGGTTTCACCCATCGCGGCCAGCGCAGGGCCGCCGAACTGCATCGACCGGTCGCCGGCCGGTCCTGAGACGGTCCATTCGGGCAGACCCGGACCGTTCGGGTTCCCGGTCTTGGCGAAGTTGGTCCAGTAGCCGATCATCTTTTCCGAAAGAGCGTAGTCTTCCGGCTTCCAGTTCATCCGCGTCGAGAAGATTTCGCCCATCGTGTAGGGCAGTTCGACGGCATGGGCGGCATTCACGTCATCGAGGTGCGGCGCCTTGGGAAACGGCGGCCGGTGATTGAAGTTGTAGGTGTAGACCGGCGCGGCCCGCTGACCCTTGGCCCAGGCCCAGGTTGTCGAGGCGAAGCTCGAATCGCGCGACAGATCGCGCGCCGAGCGCAGCGCTTCCCGATCGTTCGTCGCCGGATAGGCCGCCAGGATGGTATCGGCATCGGCGCCCCAGTTGCGCCGGACCATCGCCACATAATCCGCCAGCGCGAGGGTGGGGGCCGAGAAGCCGACCACGCCTTCGTCGTTGTTGTTCCCCACGATCACGGGCTTGTTGTAGGCGCCGTTCTTCAGCTGCTCGTAGGTTGTCGTCGGCAGGAACCAGCCGTCGACAACCGGCCGGTGCGGGAAGGGAGCAACGTCCGGGGCCGGCCGGGACGCGGCCAGAACCTGTTCCGCGGTGAGGGCGCGCGCCGCGGCGATCGACTTGACCCCGGCGTGGTCGGTCCAGCGGGAGCCGGCCTTCTCTGCGTCGGCCAGCGAGAGGTCACGCGGGCCGAACAACTGGCCGGTGCTCTGGATGATCGAGCGGTTGAACAGGCCCTTGGCCAGCGGCGAGCCGGTCACGAAGCTGACCGTCGCGGCGCCTGCGGATTCGCCGAAGATCGTCACGTTGTTCGGATCGCCGCCGAACGCCGCGATGTTCGCCTTGACCCACTTCATCGCAGCGATGGCATCGAGCATGGCATAGTTGCCCGACACGTGGTTCGCGGTTTCCGCGCTCAGGTCGGGATGGGCGAGGAATCCGAAGGTGCCCAGCCGGTAGTTGGGATTGACGAGGATGACGTTGCGCTTGAGCAGGCCGCTGCCGTTGTAGGTGCGCTGCGCCCCGTTTCCGATTTCGAAACCGCCCCCGTAGATCCAGATCATGACCGGCAGCTTAGCGCCGGCCTTGGTGCCGGCAGGCCGGCGGACGATCAGGTTGAGGCAGTCTTCGCTCTGGGTGAACGGGCCCTGGTCGCCGAGGGCATAGCCGATCGCACTGTCGTCGCCCATGCTGCCGCCGACGGGCAGTTGCATGCAGGCATTGCCGTGTTTGGTCGCATCGCGCACGCCCTTCCACGCCGCGGCCGGCTGCGGCGCCTTCCAGCGCAGCGGGCCGACCGGCGGAGCGGCGAAAGGAATGTTCTTGAAGGCCTCAACGCCGCCTTCTGTGACGCCGCGCAGCGACCCTTGCGCGATCTTGACCGTTTGGGCGTTTGCCGCCCCGCCAAAAAGGCATAGCGCCACGACGGCCGAGCCGATAAATTTCGAGCCGATCATAATACTCTCCTCGCTTGTATCACCTTGGGTTGTGTCTGGGTGAAACCCGGCCACCTGACGCCCTTGCCCCGGTTGGAAAGCCGGGCTGTGCCTAAGGTGCTGCATTCACGTCCGCGCGTAGTCATAGGACCACAGGACTCCGCGGCCAGACTGATTTTTCTGATGGTCAATATTGGCAGAAGCAATTTTCATACCCAAGCCGGCATTGGCACCTTCAGCCCGATCGATCACAACCGACAAGAGGCCGGTTCAAGCCAGCAGGCATGGCGCCTGGCGGTTTCGCAACGCTTCACCGGATTACGTGCGGGGCCTGGAGCCGGCCAAGGCAGGCGGGACAGGGATGGCAAGTCGCCGTGCCCGGAAAGCTGGATCGAGCAGTCGCCGAACGTCTTGCTCTCGCCGATCATTCCTCACCCGTCTGCTCCTTCCTCGTAAGCAGGCGTTACATCACAATGAGGGACCGCTCCGGGGGCAGGGCAGCACCGCTGTCCCCCAGGCACGGAAATTTTTGCAGATCAAGGTCATCCAAGGGAACTTTTGTCGCGACCAGCGTTTCCCAAACTCGTTGATAGAGCGGACTGTGGGGGCATTTCACCGATCCGTTGGGGGGTGGCGCCAAGCGCCAGCGGAGAACAGTGTGTCGTCAGTCCAAATCGCGCATGAAGCGCTCATCCTGATCGTCGAGGATGAAAGCCTGATCAGGATGCTTGCGGCCGATGTCGCTGCCGAGCAAGGCTATGTGGTGCTTGAAGCGGGTAACAGCGACGAGGCGCTGATGCTTCTGGAGCGCCAGGGTGGCATCGATCTTGTGTTCACCGACATTGACATGCCCGGCAAATGCGACGGTCTGGCCCTCGCAAGACGCATCAGCCATTCGTGGCCTTCGGTTCGCATCGTCGTGACGTCGGGCAAGGTGCGGCCACGCGCGCAAGACTTGCCCAATGGCAGCATTTTCCTGGCAAAACCCTATCGACCCGAAGAACTGGCAAATGCTTTTGCCCTGGTTTTGCAATGACGAGAGAAAACCGGAATCTCTGCCACATGGCTCATGCCGGCCCGCACCATCACGAAAGACACTGGCTTGAACGCTAATTCCGGTATCGGCACCCGCATTTGGTCGATCGCAGGCCTGTCGCTGGGCCTCTTCTTCTTCCTCATCAGTGGCGTTAGCGCCTATTGGAACACGGAGACACTGCGGGCCAGCAATGAATCCATCCGCCACACCCACAGCGTGCTGATCGCCTTGAGCGATCTTCTGGCGGCAACGCAGGACGCCGAAACAGGCCAGCGCGGCTATTTGCTCACTGCGTCGGACAGCTACCTCGATCCCTACAAGAGCGCTACGATGGCCGTAGGCGATCGGTTGAAAACAGTCGCCGATCTGACCCGCGACAATCCGACCCAGCAGAATAATATCATCGGCCTGCGCCGGCACATCGATGCCAAGCTGGCAGAATTGCGCGAGACCATCGATGTGCGCCGCAAGCAGGGGCTTGCTGCGGCGCTGGCGGTTGTCACCACCGATCGCGGCAAGATGGAAATGGACGCCATCCGCACCCAGCTTGGCGCGATGGCGCAGGAAGAGTTGCGGCTGCGGCAAATCCGCATCGAAGAGATGCATGCAGCGTCGCGCACGGCGATCACCGGCGGCATCGTCTCGGCGCTGCTGGGTGCGGCGCTGACCATCATCATCTTTGTGCTGCTGCGGCGCGCCAATCGGTCGCGGGCCCGCCAGGCATGGCTGCAGCACGGGCAGATGGGCCTGGCCGAAGCCATGCGCGGCGACAAGTCCGTGGAGGATCTGTCGGAGGCGATCCTGACTTTCCTGTCTGCCTATCTGGGCGCACGCGGCGGCGCTCTGTTCAAGGGCGAGCACGGACATTTCCATCGGACGGCCACTTTAGGCGTGCCGACGGACGCCGATGTGCCGATCGTCTTCGGCGTCAAGGAAGGCCTTCTGGGGCAGGCTGCCGCCGAAGGCCGGTCGATGGTGATCCACGACGTTCCCGATGGCTATCTGACCATCGGATCCGCCTTGGGTCGCGACAAGCCCCGTCATTTGATCATCATGCCCGCCAAGGCCGACGACGTCGTCAACGCCGTGCTGGAACTGGGCTTTTTCGATCGGGTCGATGGCCAGACCCTGGACCTGCTCGATCAGGCATCGGCCGCGATCGGCATCGCCCTGCGTTCGGCGCGGTTCCGCACGCAGCTTCAAGACGCGCTCGAGGAAACCCAGCGGCAGGCTGGTGAGCTTCAGGCGCAGAGCGAAGAATTGCGCGTGTCCAACGAGGAACTGGAGGAGCAGGGGAGGGCGCTCAAGGAATCGCAGGTTCGGCTTGAACAGCAGCAGGTCGAGCTGGAACAGACCAACAGTCAGCTGGAGGAACAGGCCCAGACGCTTGAAACGCAAAGGGACGAACTGGAGCGCACCGGCGCCTCGCTCCAGCTCAAGGCGCGCGAACTGGAACAGGCGAGTCAGTACAAGTCCGACTTCCTGGCCAATATGTCGCATGAACTGCGCACGCCGCTCAACTCGCTGCTGATCCTCTCCAAGCTGCTGGGCGACAATGCCGAAGCCACGCTGACGCCGGACCAGGTCAAATATGCGCGTACGATCGAATCCGCTGGCAACGATCTGTTGACGCTCATCAACGACATTCTCGACCTGTCAAAGATCGAAGCGGGCCATGTCGAAATCCAGCCCGAAACCCTCTCCGTCCAGCGTCTGGTCGGCGACATCCGTCAGCTGTTCCAGCCGGTGGCTGACGAACGCAGCCTGGGTTTCGATATCGTCGTTGCCGACGATATGCCCGGCACGTTCGAATCCGATCGGCTGAGGCTGGAGCAGATCCTCAAAAATCTGCTGTCCAACGCCTTCAAATTTACCGAGCGGGGCCGTGTCCGATTCACCCTGTCGCGCCTGGAGGAAAATCTGCTGGCGCTCGAAGTCGCCGATACGGGCATTGGCATTTCCCCTGAGCAGCAGGACAGCATCTTCGCAGCCTTCCATCAGGCCGACGGCACGATCAGCCGGCGCTATGGCGGCACCGGGCTTGGTCTCTCCATCTCGCGGGAACTGGCGCGGCTGCTCGGCGGCCGGATCGGCCTGAAGAGCGAAGCGGGCAAGGGGAGCCAGTTCACGCTCGTCATTCCGATCGCCTATGATCCCGCAACAATCGCGCCGCGCGAAGCGGTTCAGCCAGCAAAGGCGGACACGGCTCCCGCGCCCGCACAGCCGGCAAGCCGGGTCGCAACCGCCGGCTGGGCGATGGAGGATGATCGCGATACGCTATCCCAGGGCCAGCGCGTTCTGCTGGTGGTCGAGGATGATCAGAGCTTTGCGTCGATCGTCTGCGACCTGTCTCGCGAAATGGGCTTTCAGTGCATCGTTGCAAACACCGCCGAAGAAGCGGTGCACCTTGCTCGCAAATTCAAGCCCAGCGCGGTCGTCCTCGATCTGGGCTTGCCCGACCAGTCGGGCCTGACCGTTCTTGACCGGCTTAAACATGATGATGAAACCCGGCATATCCCGATCCATGTCGTGTCGGCCTCCGATCATAGCCAGACGGCGCTGTCGCTTGGTGCAATCGGCTATCTGGTAAAGCCCGTCCGGCGCGATCAGCTCGCGCAGGTGCTGACCGGCCTGCAGGCGAAGCTCGCGACACAGATGCGGCGCGTGCTGATCGTCGAGGACGATGCCGTCCAGCGCGACGCGGTCGGCAGGTTACTACAATCGGGCGATGTGGAAACCGTGGGCGTCGGCACGGCGGCGGAATGTCTGGAACAGCTCCGCCAGCAGACCTTCGACTGCATGGTTCTCGATCTGTCGCTGCCCGACGCTTCGGGTTACAGTTTGCTCGAAACGCTCAGTCGCGATGGCGCGCATGGCTTCCCGCCGGTGATCGTCTACACGGGCCACGATCTTTCGGCCGACGATGAGCAGCGGCTGCGTCGCTACTCCAGCTCGATCATCATCAAGGGCGCCAAGTCGCCCGAGCGCCTGCTCGACGAAGTCTCGCTGTTCCTGCATCAGATCGTGTCCGAACTGCCGACCGAGCAGCGTAAGCTTATCCAGAAGGCGCGGCATCGCGACGCCGTGCTGGAAGGGCGTCGCATCCTCATCGTCGAGGATGACGTGCGCAACGTCTATTCGCTGACCAGCGTGCTGGAGCCACGCGGCGCGATCGTGCAGATCGCCCGAAACGGGCAGGAGGCGGTCGAGGCGCTGGAAGCGTCGGCAGGCGATCCGACGAAGCGGATCGACCTGGTCCTGATGGATGTCATGATGCCGGTGATGGACGGGCTGACCGCAACCCGCACCATCCGCGGCGATGCCCGCTGGCAGGATCTGTCGATCGTCATGCTGACCGCCAAGGCGATGCCGGACGACCAGCAGCGCTGCCTGGAGGCGGGCGCCAACGATTATATGGCAAAGCCTATCGACGTCGACAAACTGCTCTCTTTGGTCCGCGTCTGGATGCCGCGCTGATGGGTGATCCTGTCGAGGATATCGAGATCGCGCTGCTGCTGGAGGCAATCTATCAGCGCTATCATTATGATTTTCGCCATTATGCGCGCGCGTCGATCAAACGGCGGATAGTGCAGGCGCGCGCGCAGCTGGGTTTTTCCAGCATTTCGGCGATGCAGGACAGACTGCTGCACGATCCCGCCACGCTACCCCGCATGCTCAACTATCTGACCGTCCAGGTTAGCGAGATGTTCCGTGACCCCTCCTATTTCCGCGCGCTGCGGGAAAAGGTGATCCCGCATCTGAAAACCTATCCCTCGCTCAAGGTCTGGGTCGCGGGGTGCAGCAATGGCGAGGAACTCTATTCGCTCTCCATCCTGTTTCGCGAGGAGGGACTGGACCAGCGCACGCTCTTCTACGCGACGGACATCAACCCGCAGGCGCTGAAGGCGGCCGAAGCCGGCGTCTATCCGCTGAGCGAGATTCGCAAGTTCACGGAAAACCATCAGAAATCGGGCGCCCGCAGTTCGCTGTCGGATTATTATACCGCCGATTATGGCCGCGCGGTGTTCGACAAGAGCCTGTGCGGGCAGGTCGTCTTTTCCGACCATAGCCTCGTGACCGACGCGGTCTTTGCGGAAATGCACCTCATCTCCTGCCGGAACGTTCTTATCTATTTCGACAGACCGTTGCAGGATCGGGCGCTGGGGCTGTTTCGCGGCTCGCTTGCGCGGAAAGGGTTTCTCGGCCTGGGGTCGAAAGAAAGCCTGCGCTTCTCGGCTCATGCCGACGCCTTTTCCGACTATGTGCGCGAGGAAAAAATCTACCAGAGGCGCGACGCATGAGCCCGGCCCCGGTAGAGGCGGTGGCCATCGGCGCGTCCGCGGGGGCGGTTCAGGCGCTGCTGCACATCCTCCCCGCCTTGCCTGCGGACATGACGGTGCCGATCCTGATCGTCGTTCATGTCCCGCCCGATCGCGGCAACGCGCTGGTGGCATTGTTCCAGGATCGCTGCCGCCTGAACGTCAAGGAAGCGGAGGACAAGGAGGTGATCGCCAACGGCATCGTCTACTTCGCCCCTTCCGACTATCATCTGTTGGTCGAGGAGCAGCGATCGCTGGCCCTTTCCTCGGACGAGGCGGTCAATCATTCCCGCCCGGCGATCGACGTTCTGTTCGAAACCGCTGCCGACGCCTTCGGCCCGGCGCTGACCGCGATCGTCATGACGGGCGCCAATCATGACGCGGCCGACGGGGTGCGCGCCGTGGCTGCGGGCGGTGGCAGGGTCATCGTCCAGGACCCTGCCACCGCTCATGTTTCCACGATGCCAGCCGCAGCCCTTGCCGCCTGTCCGACCGCGCAAGTCATGCCCCTCGACGACATTCTTGCTTATCTTTTGGGACTGACAACCCGATGACCAGTCAAACCCCTCCCGTTCAATTTCTTCTGGTCGACGACCTGGAAGAAAATCTGCTCGCGCTCGAAGCGCTGCTCCAGCGCGACGGGCTGCATTGCCTCAAGGCGCGGTCTGGCGAGGAAGCGCTTGAACTGCTGCTGGTTCATGACGTCGCGCTGGCATTGCTGGACGTCCAGATGCCGGGGATGGATGGGTTCGAACTGGCCGAATTCATGCGCGGAAATGAACGGGCGCGCCATATCCCGATCATCTTCCTCACCGCCGGCAGCGCCGACGTGCAACGCCGCTTCCGGGGTTATGATGCTGGTGCGGTCGACTTCATCCAGAAGCCGGTCGAGGCCGATATCCTGCGTTCCAAGGCCAATGTCTTCTTCGACCTTCATGAACAGCGTCGCCAGATCGTGGCGCAACGGGACGAACTTGCGACACTCGCGCAGGCACTACAAGGCGCGGACCGGCGGAAGAATGAATTTCTGGCGATCCTCGGCCACGAATTGCGCAACCCCATCATGGCACTGGGCGCTGGCCTGCATCTGCTCGAACGGCGCGAAGGGACCGATGCCGCCCGCAGCATTCGTGGCCAGATGGACCGCCATGTTCGGCATGTCTCCCGCCTGGTTGAGGATCTGCTCGACATCGCCCGGATCGACCAGGGCAAAATTTCGCTCAACAAGGAAAGGATCGTGCTTCAGGATGCTCTGACCTTCGCGATCGAGGCGAGCCAGCCCTCGATCGACGCGGCCGGCCATAGCCTGACGGTCGATATGCCCGACGCGCCGATCCATATCGAGGCCGACCATACGCGTATCGCTCAGATCGCCAGCAACCTGCTCAACAACGCAGCGAAATATACGGCGCCAGGGGGAACGATCCGACTGACGCTTTCGAGCAGGGACGACTGGATCGAGATCGAAGTGGCGGACAATGGCATAGGTATTCCGGCCGAAATGCAGGCCAAGATTTTCGATCTCTTCGCCCAGGTGCGATCGGGAACCAAGGGGGGCCAGGAGGGGCTGGGGATCGGCTTGGCCCTCGTAAAGCAGTTGGTGGAACTCCACGATGGCGATATTTATCTGAAATCGAGCGTACCAGGATCGGGTAGCATCTTTGCGGTCAGACTTCCTGCACGCACAACCCGCTGATTTTACCGCGAGCAATCAGAACGCGCCTGAGAATTGCGCGACGGTCGGTTGAGCGCCGTGATCTCTATGGCGCCCTTGCCTCGATGAAGGGCGGTCTTTGCACCTTCACGAAGTCGACAAACGCGCGCAGGGGCGCGGGCAGATAGTGACGCCCCGAATAATAGAGCATCGGGCCGGAAAAGGATTGGCACCAGTCGTCCAACAGGGTTTCCAGGGCGCCGCTGGCGACATGCGGGGCCAGCCAATCCTCGAACAAATGAACGATCCCCATTCCGGCGATGGCCGTATCGACCAGCAGGTCGCAGGCCAGCCCCGGCTGCACCAGCAAAGGCCCCGCTGGATCGACGCGCAGGATTTCGCCGTCCTTCTCAAATTCCCAGCCGGGCATGGCCCCGCCGGAAAAGCGACCGCGCATACAGGCATGGCGAAGCAGATCCTGCGGATGGGACGGCCGTCCGTGCGCGGCAAGATAGGAAGGGGCGGCGGCGGTGATCAGGCGCTGGGTCCTGGGGCCGATCGGCATCGCGATCATGTCCTGCTCCAGACGCTCTTCATAGCGAATCCCGGCATCCGCACCCGATTCCAGGATGTCGACGAATCCGTCCTCCACTGTCACTTCCACGCGGATATCGGGATAGAGCGCGAGGAACGGTGGCAGGATCGAGGGCAGCACGGTGCGCGCGACATTGGCCGGGACATTGAGGCGGAGTGTCCCGGCGGGCCGGTCCTTGAGGCTATGAACGACATCGAGCGCGGACCGGATCTCGGCGAGTGCCGGTGACAGCCGCGCGAACAAACGAGCGCCAGCCTCGGTCGGGGCAACGCTGCGTGTCGTGCGGTGCAGCAGGCGAACGCCCAGCCGCGTCTCGAGCCGCCTGATCGCGTCGCTCAAGCCGGAGGGGGAGGCACCGGATATGCGCGCCGCGTCCCGAAATCCGCCCGCCCGCACAACCGCCGCAAAAGTCGAGAGGTCATCGAGTTCCGTTGCCATTGTTCGATTATCCGTACAGCCTGTTCCAACTACCATGGCTTATCGCGCGGTGCCGCAAAGTCCATATGGTCGCTCTGACCAACGGAGACGCGACATGACTGACATTGACAAAGCCGGCACCTTCCGGATCGGCAATCACCTGATCAACCGTATGGGCTATGGTGCTATGCAACTCGCCGGCCCCGGCGTGTTCGGTCCGCCCAAGGATCGCGCTGCGGCTGTCGCCGTGCTGAAAGCGGCGGTCATGGCGGGCGTAAACCATATCGATACCAGCGATTTCTATGGCCCCCATGTCACCAATCAGATCATCCGGGAGGCGCTCCACCCCTATCCCGACGATCTGCTGATCGTAACCAAGGTGGGGGCGATCCGGGGCGACGGCGGTTCCTGGCTGCCCGCACAAAGTCCCGCCGACCTGAAGCAGGCGGTTCACGACAATCTGAGCAACCTTGGCCTCGACGTGCTGGATGTCGTCAACCTGCGGGCCATGGGCAGCATTCACGAGCCGTCGGAAGGGTCGATTGAACCGCAGGTCGCGGCACTGGCGGAGTTGCGCGATCAGGGACTGATACGCCATATCGGCCTCAGCAACGTGACCGCCGCACAGGTTGACGAGGCGTCGACGATCGTGCCCGTCGTCTGCGTGCAGAACCAGTATAACCTCGCGCATCGCGAGGATGATGCGCTGGTCGACGGTCTGGCGGCGAAAGGCATTGCCTATGTGCCCTTCTTTCCGCTGGGTGGGTTTGCGCCGATCCAGTCTCAGGCACTGGTGGATGTGGCGGCGGGCCTTGATGCCACGCCGATGCAAGTTGCGCTGGCATGGCTGCTGTCGCGCTCGCCGAACATCCTGCTGATCCCCGGAACGTCCAGCGTCACGCATCTTGTTGAAAATCTTGCAGCGTCTGAGCTTACACTGTCGGAGTCGGCAAAAGCGGAACTGGACCGGATTGCATTTGATAGGGGGGCCTGAACGTGCCTGCGGCAGGCGCCCTCTCTCAGTGGCGCTGCGGCCGGCAAACGGGGCGATCACGACAAGGCACGGAGAAGCAGACCTCTGCGCATGGGGAAGCAAATTTCACCCCTGAACGATCGTAAAGCGTCGATTGATCAGATTTCAGCAAGCCCTGTTCGCCTGTTTAAGAGGCTTGGTCATTGGTATGCGGCTTCGGGCTTGCCGGTACGCCGGCATCTATCAGAGCAATAGATGACCTTATCCCAGTCGCGTTCCCACTTTTTGCGCCAGCTAAACGGGCGCTGACACGCAGGGCATATTTTGGACGGGAGTTCCGATTTCTTCTGCATGCGCGGCATCGGCGTTGTCTCTTTCGGCTATTGTGCGCAAACATGACAGGCTCTGGGCGTTGCAGCATCCGATACGATCCCAACCCGTTTGGAAACTGAAAAAAAGCCGCATGACGATCCTCATTCCTATCCTCGGCGACCAGCTCAGCCACGGACTGGCATCGCTCCGGGACGTCCGTCCGTCGGATGCGGTGGTTCTCCTTATGGAGGTCATGGAAGAGGCCACATATGTGCGCCATCATAAACGCAAGATCGCCCTGATATTCTCGGCGATGCGCCATTTCGCCGAGGAGCTTCGCGCCAGAGGCTGGAACGTCGATTACATCACCATTGACGATGCCAGCAGCAGCGGGAGCTTTACAGGAGAGGTGGAACGCGCCGTCGGCCGATATCGGCCGACATCCATCCGCATCGTTGAACCCGGCGAGTGGCGGGTGAAGGTGATGATCGATGGCTGGGCGAAGCGTTTCAAACTGCCGGTGGACGTGCTGGACGATGATCGCTTCCTCTGTGGCATCCTGGAATTCCAGACCTGGGCTCAGGCGCGCAACGAGCTTGTGATGGAGTTTTTCTATCGGGACATGCGGCGCAAGACCGGTCTGCTCATGGACGCAGATGGCAAGCCGGAAGGCGGCGAATGGAATTTCGACAAGGATAACCGCGCGCCGCCCAAGCGTGGTCTGAACTATCCCGAACCCATGCACTTCCCGCCCGATGCAATGACGCAGCAGGTACTGACGCTGGTTGGAGACCGCTTCTCAGGACATTTCGGACGGCTGGACAAATTCAGCCTCCCGGTGACGGCGGGTCAGGCACGAAGGGCGCTCGCGCATTTCGTTCGAACCACGCTTCCCGATTTTGGCACGTATCAGGATGCGATGGTGACAGGACAGGACTGGCTCTATCATAGCTGGCTCAGCCCTGCGCTGAACCTTGGCCTCCTGACACCGCTCGAGGTGGCGGAGGCAGCCGCCGAAGCCTATGCGGCAGGCAATGTGCCCCTGAATGCAGCCGAGGGTTTCATTCGCCAGATCATAGGCTGGCGCGAATATGTGCGCGGATATTATTGGCTGGAGATGCCGGAGGTCGGCGATGCCAACGTCCTCGAAGCAACACGTCCGCTGCCGGAATTCTACTGGACGGGCGAGACCGACATGCTCTGCCTTTCCGAGGCTGTCCGCAATACGCGGGACAATGCCTATGCCCATCATATCCAGCGGCTGATGGTGCTGGGCAATTTCGCCATGCTGGCGGGGGTTCGCCCGCAGGACGTCGCAGACTGGTTTCTGGTTGTATACGCCGATGCGTATGAATGGGTCGAATTGCCGAACGTCATTGGCATGAGCCAGCATGCCGATGGGGGGCGTCTGGCGACCAAGCCCTATGCGGGCGGCGGCGCCTATATCAACCGGATGTCCGATCACTGCGGCACGTGTCACTATGACGTGAAAAAGAAAGCCGGGCGGGACGCTTGTCCGTTCAATGCGCTCTATTGGGATTTCCTCGCACGGCATGAGCATCACTTCCGCCGGAACCGCAGGATGGTGCAGATGTACGCAAACTGGGATCGTATGAAGCCGGAGGTCAGGGATGCCTATCGTGCCAGTGCGGCGACCTTTCTGGAGACGCTTGAGCCTGCGGCCAAGGGGTGGGCGCGATAGGGGGGCTTTCCACGTCCTGGCGTTCGCTTTGCCGTTGCTGCGGATGACAGGCGTGGGTGAGCCTGTGGGAAAGGGGCATTGCTAAAGGGCCATTGCTAAAGGGCCATTGATAAAGGGGCTGTCCTACAGCGTAACAGTGCATCTATCGGAACATATAGGGAACGATTCCCATATGCTTTTGATGGAGACATGTGCATGGCCCCACCTCAAATCGACGCGCCGGCGTCTTTCGTGCCGCAGCAGGCGATCGCCTTTGGCCCCAGCGGGGGGCAGGCGGTGGCGGTGGATGCGGGCAATCCCTTGCCGATCGTCGCGCGGCCGGTGGCGGCGCTGTCCGTGCCGCTGGCGGGGAGCGCGAACGCCAGCGGGCTGATCGGGCCGTTCGTGCCGGAGCTGGGCCGAGCGATCTGGCTGACGCTGGCGGGAAGCTGGACGGGCACGGTAACGGTGAAGCGGTCGGTCGATGGCGGGGCGACGCAGCAGGGGCTGACGATCGCCGGTGCGAGCTGGGCGGTGTTTTCCGCCAATGCCAACGAGCCGGTGGCCGAGGAGAGCGAGGCGGCGGCGCGCTATTATCTGGATGTCGCGCTGACGTCCGGTACGCTGGCCTATCGGGTGGCGCAATGAGCGCGCTGGATTTCGGCGCGCGCGGGCTGGCGCGGGCGGCGGGCGTTTCGTTGCGGCGATCCTCCATCGTCGGGCGGGCGTTGCGGACGGCGCGGGTGACGGCGGGGGCGAACCCGATCGTCAATCCGGTGCTGGCGAGCGGCGGCGGGGCCGTGACCGTGGCGCAGTCGGCCAGCCTGCCGGCGGGCGTGGCCGATATCGGCAACATCGCGGGGATGATCGGCGCGGGCACGCTGCCGATGCGGGTGTTCGGCGGCGACGCCTATACCCCGTTCGGGACGACGGTGCGCGGGATGCTGCCCAAGACAGGCGGGGCGGGCGGCTATTTCTCGCCGCGCTTCTAATGCATGGTCGAGGGGACGCAGATTTGCTTCGCGCTGGACACGACGCAGACCCGCTTCCGGGTGATCGCGGACGGCAGCTATGTCGGCGCGGGGGGCGTGCCAACGATATTCACGACGGCGGCGGGGACATATGTGCTGGTGACGTTCGCGACCGGCGGGGTGCATCGCGTCGGCATAGAGCGGGAGGCGAACGGCGCCGTCACCGCGATCGCCAAGCCGGCGATATCGCAGCTCTGGCGGCCGGATCCGGCACCGGTGAAGGCGCTGATCGTGGGGGACAGCTATTCGGCGGGCACGGGGGCTTCGTTCGAGCAGGGATGCTGGGCCAGGCAGATGGCGCTGCGGCTGGGGTGGGATGCGGTGATCCAGGCCTATGGCGGCACCGGCTATCTGGCGGAGGGGGTGACGAGCCGGTTCGGATCGGCCGACCGGCTGAACTTCCTGACCGCGCAGCCCTATGACGTCCTCGTCGTGGCGGGCGGGATCAACGACACGCTGCCCGCCTATGCCGGGCTGCTCGCCGACAGCGCGGCGGCCTATTATCGGGCGGTGCGGGCGGCGCAACCCGACGCGGCAATATTGGTGCTGGGCGCATGGTCCGGATCGACCGGACCGAGCAGTGGCGCGAACAGCGTGACGGCGGTGGAGCAGGTGATCCGGGATGCGGTGGCGGCGACGGGCGACCCTATGTGCCGCTTCGTGCCGGTGTCGCTGAGTGAGGGCGGCAACCGGCCTTGGATCTTCGGCACGGGCAAGGCGGGGGCGTTGAACACCACCGGCAACAGCGACCTCTATATCGGCAGCGACGGTACCCATCCCAATGATGCCGGGCACGCCCATCTGGGCGCGCGCGCGGCCGCCGCCGTGGTCGCGGCGCTGGAGGGGATGGGATGAGGACCAAGGGAGCTTGAG
The DNA here is from genome assembly GCA_029167225.1 of Sphingobium arseniciresistens. Lineage (GTDB taxonomy): Bacteria > Pseudomonadota > Alphaproteobacteria > Sphingomonadales > Sphingomonadaceae > Sphingobium > Sphingobium arseniciresistens. The sequence goes on along the minus strand of JARFNK010000041.1, from coordinate 13,649 downwards.
GCAGGTGGACGGGAAAGGAGAGACATGATGGTGATCGAAACGAAAACGCTGTGGCAGTCGCGCACCTTCTGGGTGAATGCGGTGGCGATGATCTTTTCGCTGCTGGCGGCATTCAAGGTGGCGCTGCCCGAGGGGCTGACGCAGGAAGAGGCGGTGTCGATGATCATGGGGGTGGTCGGCGCGCTCAACATCGCGCTGCGGGTGCTGACGAGCAAGCCGATCGGCTGAGGCGGCGGCCTGCGATAACGGGCAGGATGAGGGGAAGGCGCGCTGCCGGGGGACCGGTGGCGCGTTTTCTTATGGCGCGCGTGGATCGGGAACGCGCTTGTCGGGACTGGCCGAAGATGGAAGACTGGCGGGACGCGGAAAGACCGGCCGGAGCCTGCCCATGACGATCACCATCACCGCCTTTGCGCAGTCCCCCGACCGTGGCCGGGGGCTGGCGCGCGACATGCGGGTGCGCTGGGCGCTGGAGGAAGTGGGGCAGCCCTATGAGGTGCGGCTGGTCTCGTTCAGCGAGATGAAGGAGCCAGCGCATCTGGCGCTTCATCCCTTCGGGCAGATCCCGACCTATGAGGAAGGCGAACTGGTGCTGTTCGAATCCGGCGCGATCGTGCTGCATGTCGCGCAGCGCCATGCGGGCCTGCTGCCCGACGATGCGGATGCGCGGGCGCGGGCGATCGGATGGATGTTCGCCGCGCTGGACACGGTGGAGCCGCCGATCTTCGAGCGCGCAATCGCAGGCATCGTGGAGCGCGACGAGCCATGGTATGCGGCGCGCCAGTCGATGCTGGATGATCGCGTGCGGCGGCGGATGGACGAACTTTCCTCCCGGCTCGGCGATGCCGAATGGCTCGACGGGCCATTCAGCGCGGGCGACCTGCTGATGGTGACGGTGCTGCGCAGGCTGGAGGGAACGGGCCTATTGGAGGGCTATCCCGGCCTTGCCGCCTATGTCGCCCGGGGCGTGGCGCGGCCTGCCTATCAGCGGGCCTTTGCCGATCAGCTGGCGGTGTTCATCGCGAGCCAGGCGGGCGGGAGATGATCGCGGAGCCCTTCGCAGGTCGGGCGCTGCCTCAGCGCCTCAGCGTTCCGGGGTTGCCATGGTGGTGGCGATCATTTCGGAGAGCCAGCGTTCGTTGAAGTGGCGGTTGGCCAGCGCTCGGCTGTGGCCGGCCTGGGCCATGGCGCTGCGGCGGGGCTCGTCGGCGAGGAGGGCGGCGCAGAGGGTGGCGCATTCGGCGGCATCGTCCCAGAACACCGCCTCGGTGCCTTCTTCGTAGAGGGCCTGATGCTCGCTGGTGCGCTCGCCGCAGAGCAGGCTGCCGATCGCCGGGATCTCCAGCGAGCGGGTGGTGTGGAGATCGCGATTGCCCTTGGAGAGCAAGGCGAGGCTGATGCGGGCGGCGAGGATCGCCTTCACATAGTCGGCGCCCTTCAGCTCGCCCTGATGGACGAAGGGGGCAATCTGCGGAAATTCCGGCGCCTTCTGCCAGCGCGGGCCATAGATGCGCAGGGGCACGCCGCGCTCGATGAGGTCGCGCATCAACGGGCCGCGCTCGGGCATCCAGGTGCCGACGAAGGCGACGTCGCAGGCGAAGCGGGCCTGATCCTGCGCCGTGAGGGCGATGGGCTGGTGCGCGATCTCGTCGGCGCTGAACCATACGCGCAGGATTTGGCGGGCGCCGGCGCGCTGGCCCTCCACTACGTTCGACTGGCGCGGGGTGATGTAGAGATCATAATCGGGCAGCGCCTTGCGGAACAGGCGCCAGCGGTTCCCGTCGCGCGCGCTGAAGGGATTATCCTGGTTGAAGACGGCGATGCGGCGGGCGGCGCGGCGCAGGGTGGCGATGGAGCGGAGGGAGATCAACTCGCCATTGTCGACCAGCGCGACGTCGAACCGCGCGTCGCCGAGCGCGGTGGCGATATGGCTGTGGACGCGGCCGTCGAGGCCGAGATTGCCGGTCTTGTAGGTCCAGGCATGGGCGAGACGGCCGGTGGGCAGCGCGGCATAGGGATCGACCTGTTGCACCTGATGGCCAAGCCGCCGGAGGGCGGCGAGGCGCTGCCCCGAGGTGCCCGACGAGCGGCCGACATAGAGAATGCTGGTCATGAACGCGCTGCCCCGCCTGATTGCCGCATCCCCTCCAGCCTGCGCCATGTAAGCCACAGGATCGCGGCGAGAATGACGAGCTGAGACAGGAGTACGACGAGCGCGACGGCATTGGTGCCCCCCTGGCCGGCGGCGAGCAGGCAGAGACCGGCGGAAAGGATGCTGACGGCGAGCGTGATATGGCTGGGCGTCGCGTGGACATTGGCGGCGGACAGGGCGGTGAGCGCCGAGCTGTAGATCATCTCCGCCGTGACCGAGAGGGTGAGCAGGACGACCAGCGTGAGACCGACATGCAGCTTGCCCGAGGTCAGCAGGCCAAGCGCGATGGGGCCGCCGATGATCGCGACGCCGGCATAGGCCGCGACGCAGGCGACGGAGATGGTGAGGTGGACCTTCGTGAGCTTGCGGAAGAGCGCGAACTGGCCCGATCCGGCGAGTACGGAATAGCGGGTGACGAAGGTGGCGTTGAGCACGTTGATCGCCGAATTGCCCACCCGCAAGATGGTGCGCGCGGTGGAGAAGGCGGCGACGGCGACCGGGCCGACGGCGGCGCCCAGCGCGATGATGGGTGCCTGCATCAGCATCGCCTGGCTGAGCGGGATCGACATGAAGGCGGCGGCGGGGCCGCGCAGGCTGGCAAATTCCTTGCGCGAGGCATGGGTGAAGCCGAGGCGCAGCCAGTCGGAAAGGCCGCGCGTCCAGAAATAGAGGCCGATCGTCATGGCGACGCGGATAAGCAGCATGGCGGCGGCGGCGGCGATGAGCCCCATGCCGGAGAGCGCGGCGATGCCGGTGCCGGCCGCCTCGAACAGGCGCATGGTCGCGACATAGGTGGATTCGACCGCCGGGCGGCCAAGGGTGCGGACGGCGGAGGCGACCAGCAGGAAGAATTGATAGGCGAGCACCCAGGCGATGAGGATCAGCAGCGTCGTGCTGTTTTCCGGGGTCAGATAGGGGCTGTCCAGGGTGGCGGGGGCGAGCAGGCCAGCGCCGAGATAGAGCGCGGCGGCAAGCGAGAGCAGGACGCCGGCGACGACACAGACCAGCGCGAAGACCGTATGGTAGCAGCGCAGCGCGCCCTGCCGATCATCATTGGCGACGCGCATCACCATCAGCGTCTTGGCGACGGTGGTGAAGCCGAGGTCCGACATGGTGAGATAGGCGGGGATGGAGGAGATCAGCAGCCATGTGCCGTAGCGCGCCGCCCCCCAGCTGTGGAGCAGGACGGGGACGAGCGCGAGCTGGACGGCGATGGTGACGAACTGCCCGTAGATCTGCGCCGCGAAGATGCGGTGGAAGCCGCCGCCCGCCAGTGCCGAGGCGCTGCCCGCGGCCTTCCTGATCGCGGCGAGGAGCGGGGCGGCCTTGCTCATGGGCGGGATGGCTGCCCGTGGCCGGGAGGGCGGGAGGCGGGGCTATCGAGTGCGGGCATGCGATCAGCCTCGCTGGCTGGCGATGCTCTCCATCGTCGCGCCGCTGCATTTGTCCTTCGTGGCGCCGCCGCCGCCCGAGAGCATGGAGGCGCCAATGAAGCCGCCGACGACCAGCACGAGAAATCCGGCGGAGAGCCAGCCCAGATAACGCTCGATGAACGGCTTGATGGTGGCACCGAATTTCCAGAACAGCGCGCCCACCAGCATGAACTGGAACGCGCGGCTGAGGATGCTGGCCCAGATGAAGGTGAAGAGCGACAGGCCGATGAAGCCCGCCGTGATGGTGATGAGCTTGAAGGGGATGGGCGTGGCGCCCTTCACCAGGATGATTTCCGCCCCATAGGCGCGCAGGTAGCAGGCGGCGGCGGGGAATTTGGCGGAGAGGCCGAGCGCGGAGAGCATCGCCTGGCCGACGCTTTCATACAGGAAGTGGCCGATGGCATAGCCGAGCAGCCCGCCGAAGACCGAGGCCAGCGTGCAGATGACGCCGAATCGCAGCGCCTTTTCCGGCCGGGCGAGGCACATGAGGCCGAGCAGGGGATGGGGGGGAATCGGGAAAAAACTCGATTCCATGAACGAAATGGCAAAGAGCCAGCGTTCGGCGTGGCGGTGCGCGGCCTTGGCCAGCGTCCATTGGTACAGGCGGTCGAGCATCGTCCCGTTGCCTAGCCCAAGCGCGGGGGAGCCGCCAGCATAATGTTGCAGCGCGGCATGAAAGTGATGCCGATCTGGATCGGATGGAAGAGGGGTCGCGCTGGCGGGGTTTCCAGGTCGGCGGTGTTTCAGGCCTAAGGGGTGGCGGCGTGCGGCCGTGGCAGGGGGCGGGCGAGCACGGCCATGCGCAGCGGCGGGGTGACGTCGAGCGGGAAGGGGCGGCTTTCCCCGGTGCGGACATAGCCGCGCTGCTCATAATAGGCGATGAGTTCGGCACGCTGGTCGATCACGGTCATTTCGATCCGCTCCGCGCCGAAGGCCTGGACCGCGAGCGCTTCCGCCGCCGCCAGCAGGGCCCGGCCAAGCCCCGCGGCCTGGAGCGAGGGGTCGACGCAGAGCAGGCCGAGATAAGCGCTATGGGTGCCCCCGTCGCCATGCTCTGGGGCGCCCTTGTCCGTCACCTGCACGCAGCCGATGAGCGCCCCGTCACGCTCGGCGACCAGCAGGCGGTCGACCGGGCTGGCGAGGATGGCGGAAAGGGCGGCGATGTCGGTGCGCTGGCCATCCAACAGGTCGGATTCGAAGGTCCAGCCCTGCCGCGCGGTGTCGCCCCGATAGGCGCGCTCGATGACCGGGTGGAGCAGGGGCAGATCGGCGGGACGGGCGAGGCGGATGATCGGCATGATGGGGCGGTGTCTGATTGTTATGGTTGCATAATGAAACTGGAATGATAGACATGCCGGACCCGACGAACGGGAAGGAGAGCGACATGATCATCTATGGAATGCGGGCATCGCCCTTTGTGCGCAAGACCCTTTGGGCGCTTGCCGAAAAGGGCATCGCGCATGAGGTGGTGCCGGCGGGCTTCGGCGCGGGCGGCGAGGGGTTCGAGAAGGCTTCACCCTTCCGCAAGTTCCCCGCGATGACGGATGGCGATTTCTCCGTGTGCGACAGCAGCGCGATCATCGCCTATGTCGAGGCGCTTCACCCCGACACGGCGCTGATCCCGGCCGAGCCGAGGGCGCGAGCGCGCACCATCTGGTTCGATGAGTTCGCCGACACGATCATGCAGCCGGCGATCCTGCCGATCTTCTTCCATCGCCGCGTCGCGCAGTTGCTCGGCGCGCCGGCCGACCTTGCCAAGGCGGACGAGGCGGAGCGTGACGCGGTGCCGCCGGTGCTGGACTATCTGGAGGGGGCGGTGCCCGATGACGGCTTTCTGGTGGGCGACCGGCTGACCCTGGCGGACATCGCGGTCGCATCCATGCTGGTGAACCTTGGCTATGCGAGCAGCCTGCTGAAGGATGGCGGCTGGCCGAAGACGGCGCATTGGCTGGGCGGCATATTGGCGCGGCCGGCGCTGGCCGGGGTGCTGGACGAGGAGCGGGCGCAGATGCAGGCACTGGCGGCGCGCAATTGATAACCAAATAGGATAAAGTATCTTGACATCGTGACGCTGATCTGGCACATATTGCCATATTGGGAATTGTGAGTCGCGGGGGGCGACGATGAAGGGCTGGTCCGAAAGGGCCGGCCCTTTTCGTTGCGGCCAGCGGATCGGAGCGATCATGGGTGAGGAGCAGGGCCGCGCGGTTGCGCGGGCGATGGATGGCGAGGCGGTGCTGGCCGGTACGAAAGATGCGGAGGCGCAAGATTCGATGGCGCAGGGCGTGAAGGATCGGCGCGCGCAGGCGAAGGGTTCCGAAGCGAAGGGTGCCGGGGCGAAGAGGGAATTGGCGAAGCACGGCGCATCGCCGCGCCAGAAGGGCGAGGAAAGGGTTGCCGCGTTCCTGCGCGGGCCGCGGCCCCGAATCACGATGGCGCAGAAGGAGGCGTTCCTGATGGCGCTGATCGACACATCCTGCGTCACGGCGGCGGCGAAGGCGGCGGGGATCGACCGGGGGCATGTGTATCGGCTGCGCCTGCGCGACGAGCAGTTCCGGCTGCTGTGGGATCTGGCGCTGCTGGAAGGCTATGCGATGCTGGAAATGGCTATGGTGGCGTGGGCCAGGGCGGCATTGAGCGGTGCGCAGGGCGAGGAGGCCAAGAACGCCAGGGACGTGAAGATCGGGATCGCGCGGGAGCGGGATGTGGCTGCGGCGATGCGCCTGCTGGGCATGCACCGGGCGCGCGTGGCGGAGATCGAGGCGCGGGTGCAGGTGCTGCGCGGCGGCGAGGGCGCGGGCAGGCGGGGCGAGCGATCCGGCGACGAGGTGGCGCAGATGCTACGCGCGCGGCTGCTGGAAACGCGGGCGCGGCTGCAGCGCGGCGGCGGCGATGGCGCTGTGGCCGGCTTTGGCGGCGGCGGAAAGGGCGGGAAGGGCAAGCCCCGTAGCCCGCACGCCCCGGCGAAGGCACCCAAGGCGCGCAGGCCATGAGCGGCTCCGACTGGGATGCGCTGAGCCTGTTGCCGCCGGCGGAACTGGAGGGCGTGCTCGCCGGGCTGAGCGCGGGGGAGCAGGCCGGGCTGCGCTGGAACTGGGCGGTGCAGGCGCGGCCGGAGCAGCTGGCGCCGGCGGGCGACTGGCGCGTGTGGCTGGTGCTGGCCGGGCGCGGCTTTGGCAAGACGCGGGCCGGGGCGGAATGGGTGCGGGCCATTGCGCAGCGCGACGGCGCGGCACGGATCGCGCTGGTGGGGGCGAGCCCGGAGCAGGTGCGCGGCGTGATGGTGGAGGGCGAGAGCGGGCTGCTGGCGATCGCGCCGCCGGGCGAGCGGCCGGTGTGGCGGCCGAGCCTGGGGATGCTGCGCTGGCCTTCCGGGGCGGAGGCGCGGGTCTTTGGCGCATCCGCCCCGGAACGGCTGCGCGGGCCGCAGTTCAGCCATGGCTGGGCGGACGAGATCGCCAAATGGCCAAGGGGCGAGGATGCGTGGGACAATCTGATGCTGGCGCTGCGGCTGGGCGATGCGCCGCGCGTGATGGCGACGACGACGCCGCGCCCGGTGTCGCTGATACGGCGGCTGGTGGCGCAGGGCGAGGTCGTGGTGACGCTCGGGCGCACGGCCGACAATGCGGCGCATCTGGCGCCGGCCTTTCTGGAGGCGGTGACGCGCGACTATGGCGGCACGCGGCTGGGGCGGCAGGAGCTGGACGGGGAACTGATCGAGGAACTGGACGGTGCGCTGTGGACGCGGGCGATCATCGAGGCGTGCCGGGCGGCGGCGGGCGAGATGCCCCGTCTGCGTGGCGCGCTGCGGCGGGTGGTCATCGGGGTCGATCCGCCGGCGGGAGTGGATGGCGACGCCTGCGGGATCGTGGCGGTAGGGCTGGACGCGGGGGGACGCGGCATGGTGATCGAGGATGCGAGCGTCGCCGGGCTGCGGCCGGAGGGCTGGGCGCGGGCGGTGGCCGAGGCGGCGGCGCGCTGGGGCGCTGACCGGGTGATCGCCGAGGCGAACAATGGCGGCGCGATGGTGGAAAGCGTGCTGCGCGCGGCCGACGGCGCCCTGCCGGTGAAGCTGGTGCATGCAAGCCGCGGCAAGAGTGCGCGGGCGGAGCCGGTGGCGGCGCTGTACGAGACGGGCAGGCTCGTCCATGCGGGCGCCTTCCCCGCGCTGGAGGACCAGATGTGCGGGATGATGACGGGGGGCGGCTATGAAGGGCCAGGCCGATCGCCGGACCGCGCCGACGCGCTGGTGTGGGCGGTAAGCGCGCTGATGCTGGCGCGCGGTGCGGGGGAGGTGAGGATCAGGCGGATATAGGGTGGCGTGGACAAGATTGTGCGGCTGGCATGGTGGGTAGCGGAAGGGCTTCTTGACGCGGTCGTCCCCGCGGAGAGGTTTTGATCCATTGCGCCAGCATTGTGCCTGGGTGATGTAAGGAGATGGGGTCCGCCTTCGCGGGAATGACGAAATGGGGTGGTTTGCGGAACGGCGGGTTTTGGGACGGATCAGGCAGGAGCGGACAAAGCTAATGATTCATACTATAGTGAGCGGTTCCGAAAGCCACCTCGACCATAACCCTTTTCTTTTGGCCAGTAGAATCGCTGGGCGCGTAACAGTTCACTTTATATTCGAAGTATTTCGTCAAGAACTCTTGAGCATTCCAGAGCCCTTCAACCTGAGCATTTAAGCCGGTTGTGCTCACGCTGTAAAGGTATACGGTCGAATGAACGTCAGGATTGCCCCTGATTTCTTCATCAGTGACTTGACGCGAGGATTGCGAGCAGAAGCAGAGAATGCGGCAGTGAGGGTTTGCGTTCGAACTTATCGATTTGGTTTCATGGCAGATGCGTAGCGTATCGCCATCACGCCTGCGGTGGTAACTGAGATAGTATCCTGAATCACCACAGCCAGTCGAGCGATCAGGACGAAGGTGGAAGAAGCCGTCTGGGATCGGCAATTGCATAAGCTTTCATATCCGTCAGAGGACAATATTCGACCGCGTTGGTTATGACCGCTATTGGGAACCGCTTGCAACCTCCGGTATGTCAATAATTGGTCGGCAGCCGGCAGGCTGCTTTCAGGTGGAATTTGGGCTGGGCCATCCCCTCTCGTCATGCTGAACGTGTTTCAGCATCCATCACGCCGGATGAGCCTTTGCCCAATTCGGAGAAATGGGCCCCGAAAAGCGTTCAGGGTGACGATGTCTCCATGCTTGCAAATGGTCGCTCGCGACCATCAGCCTGCATTCGCGCTGAGCGTGTCGAAGGGGGCAACAGGCTCGGCCCGAACGGTTCTGATCTGAGGTTACCGGATTTGCGGCGTTGGCTTTCCGGGCGCGATCCTCTGGAAGACATCGTCCTGCACTGCGTCGGTTGGGGAACCTTCGATGAGGTTTTCGGCCGCAAGGCGGTGGCGGATGTCGTGCAGGCGCTGGATGTGGGCTGCAGGATCGAAGGCCGATTGGTCCGCATGATGATGCTGGATCAGGAAGCGATCGGGGTCATGGGGCGATCGGTGCAGGGTGACGGCGGGTGCTAATATCCCTTCGGATGCCGGGGCGAGCAGGCCCGGTTCGTGCAGCAGCTGCTCCACCGCGTCGCCCTTGCCGGGGGCTGCACGGATGTGGATGAGGGCGGTGAATGGCTGGGCTGGGTGGCCGCCGATTTCGAGACGGTCGACCTTGAGCGTGCCGATGTCGACGCGGCCGAGCCGAGCGCGGCCGATTTTGAGACGGCCGATCGCCAGCGCGCCGATGGCCGCGGCACCGATTGCCAATGCGCCGATGGCCATGGAACCGATCGCCGAGGCACCGATGGCCGTCGCGCCGGTCGCCGCAGCACCCGTTGCACGGGCGCCGATGGCGCGCGGGGCTGATGCGGGCGATGAGGGAGGCGGTTTTTTGGCCATGCCCGATGGTATCGTCGTTTACGGCCCCAGGCCAGCGTTGACGGTTGCGGGGCGAGCATGGGCGCGTTGCCGGATGACATCCGCCAGTCTGGGCGGGATCATGATCTGAAGTCAGGAGCAGTCACATGAAATTTTTCGGTCGCAAGGCCGCGCAGGTGCCTGCGCGGCCTTTTTTGTCGCGTGCGTGGCAGGGAGGCGGAGGCGCCGGGATCGGGCTGGGTGTCGGCCAGGGGATCGGGCAGTGGCCCAGTGCCTATGAGGCGCAGGTGCGGGCCGGGATGGCGGGCAATCCTGTCGCCCAGCGGGCGGTGCGGTTGGTGGCGGAGGCATGCGGCGGCGCGGCGCTGAAGGCGGTGGACGTGCCGGATGGGCGGGATCGGCGGGGCGTGCATGACGGCGTTCCGCGTGATGGCGCCGGGAGCGAGGCTGCCCGAAACACCGGTAATTCCGCTGCCGACCGGGCGCGGATGCTGGCGCTGGTGAGCGCGCGATCGGGCGGGCAGGGGCTGGTGGAGACGCTGGCCGTCCACCTGCTGCTGCACGGCAATGGCTATGTGCAGATCTTGCCCGATGGCGAGGGGCGGCCGGCGGAGCTGTTCGCGCTGCGGCCCGAGCGGGTGAGCGTGGAGGCGGACGCGCGGGGGTGGCCGATGGCCTATGCCTATCGCGTGGGCGAGCATGTGACGCGCCTGGCCAGCGAGGATGCGGCGGGGCGCACGGCCATCATCCACATCCGCACCGCCAATCCGCTGGACGACCATTATGGCCTTGGCTGCGCGGGCGTGGCGGCGGGCGCGGTGGCGATCCACAATGCCGCGACGGCGTGGAACAAAGCGCTGCTGGACAATGCGGCGCGGCCTTCGGGCGCGCTGGTCTATGATCCGGGTGGCGACGGCGCGGCGCTCTCCCCCGATCAATATGCGCGGCTGAAGGAGGAGATGGCGGCGGCGTTCCAGGGCGCCGACAATGCCGGGCGGCCGATGCTGCTGGAGGGCGGCCTTAAATGGCAGGCGCTCAGCCTGACGCCGGCGGACATGGATTTCGTGGGGCTGAAGGCGGCAGCGGCGCGGGAGATCGCGCTCGCCTTCGGCGTGCCGCCGATGCTGATGGGGCTGCCGGGCGACAACAGCTACGCCAATTATCGCGAGGCCAACCGGGCGCTGTGGCGGCAGACGGTGCTGCCGCTGGCCGAACGCATATTGGGCGGGATCGCGCAGGGGCTCAGCGACTGGCTGCCGGGCGTCGCCCTGTGCGTGGACCGGGAGGCCGTGCCCGAGCTGGCCGAGGAGCGGCTGGCGCTGTGGGAGCGGGTGAGCGCGGCGGATTTCCTGAGCGGGGACGAAAAGCGGGCGCTGCTGGGGTTGGGGCCGGGGCTGGGGCTGGGGCCGCAGGCGGGTGCAGTCGATCGCCGCGCGCCGCTTTCGGCTGAGCCGGTTGCTGCGTGGGCGGCGGGGCACGGAATGGGCGTGCGCCGGCCATGGCGCGGACGAGCCCTTCCTGATGATCGACGCGGACCGGTTGGCGGCGGCACCGGCGAGCGCCATCCTGCCCGGCGCGACGCTGCGGATGATGGCGATCGGCCTGGGGGACTCGGTACCGGCGGAGGCGGCTGTGGCGATAACGGGCGAGGCGCTGATCCCGCTGGCGCCCGTGCATATGCGGGCGGCCGGCGATGGCGAGGGTGGGTGGACGATCGACTGGACGCGGCGCAGCCGGGGCGGGTGGCGCTGGAGCGATGGCGTGGATGTGCCGCTGGGCGAGGAGCGCGAGTGCTATGCCATTGCGGTGAGCGTTGGCGGGGTGGTGGTGCGGACGGCGGAAACGTCTGTGCCGCAGTGGCGCTATGATGCGGCGATGGTCGCGGCGGACGGGGTGGTCGGGAATAGCGCGCTGTCGGTGAGCGTCAGGCAGATGGGCAGCTTTGCGCCGGGTCGCCCGGCGACCGGGACGCTGGCGCCCTTGGTATGAATTGGCTCGCCGGATCGGGGGCGAGGCCTGCCGCAATGGCGCGAGACGTTGACGCGTGGCGTTTTCGCAGCGGGGGCGATGTCGCCGCTCTTTCGAAGCGCCGTGATCAGGAGGTGATGAATGGCCGACGAAAACAGTCCCCGCCTTGCCCTGCCGCTTTTGCATGCGGGGCCGGCGCAGAAGGAGCTTTTCCATAATGAGGCGCTGATGCGGATCGACATGCTGGTGCATGCGACGGTGGAAAGCGCGGATCTCGCGGCGCCGCCACCAGTGCCGGAGGCGGGGCAGTGCTGGATCGTCGCGCCTGATGCGACCGGGGCTTGGGCGGGGCATGCGGGCGCGATCGCCATGTGGACTGCCGGAGGGTGGCGCTTTGTCGCGGCGCGGACCGGCTCGGCCGTGTGGGCAAGCGACCGGGCTCATGCGCTGCGGCACGACGGAGCCGGCTGGCAGGGCGAGCCGATGCGGGCGGATGGCTATTATGTCGCGGGGCAGCGCGTCGTCGGTGCGCGGGCGACCGCCATCGCGGATCCGGGCACGGAAGGCGCCGTGGTGGATGTGCAGGCACGTGCGCGGATCGCCGCCATCCTTGCGATGCTGCGCGATCATGGCCTGATTGCGGAGTGATCCGGGAAATTCCATGGGCGCCGTTTTTGCGCGGAAAAGAGGCGTATCGCGGCCTGCAGGAAGCCGTTGCGCAATAGAAATAGCCCGCGCAACTGCGGCATTTATGCAACAATTCAGGCATTTGCATACTTGCCATGAAACTTTCGCGAAGGTAGAGGATTACAGCAGTCCTTCGTGACACTTTTGAAAGGGGAAGTTTATGCGGAAGCTCGCACTCGCTGCAGCGCTCGCTACCACCGTGCTGGCCACTCCGGCCTTCGCTCGCGACGACAGCTGGTACATCGGTGCCGACGCCGGCGCGATGATCGTGGAAGATACCGATCTGACGGTCATCAACCGGATCGCCACTGCCAACTACAACACTGGCTTCGACGTTGACGGCGTCATCGGCTACGACTTCGGCGGTTTCCGCCTTGAGTCCGAAGTCGGCTTCCGCCGTGCATGGACCGACAAGGTCGCCTATGTGAACCCGGCCATCGACAGCACGCGTGGCAACATCCGTTCGCTGAGCTTCATGGTCAACGGTTTGCTGGACTTCGGTCCCGACGATGGTCTCCAGGGCTTCGTTGGTGGCGGTGTCGGCGTTGCCCGCACCTACATCTACACGCTCAATACCGACGATTCGGACACGGGCTTCGCCTGGCAGGCGCTGGCTGGCGTTCGCTTCCCCGTGACCAGCAAGATCGACGCGTCGCTGAAGTATCGCTACTTCCAGCACCCGGACATCGGCATCGTCACCAGCAACGCGCTCGGCCCGATCGGCGCCGGTCGTGACGTCGACGCCAAGATGAAGTCGCACAGCATCCTCGCGGGTCTGAGCTACAACTTCGGTGAGCCGGCAGCTCCGCCGCCGCCTCCCCCGCCGCCGCCGCCTCCTCCCCCGCCGCCTCCGCCCCCGCCGCCTCCGCCGCCGGTGGCTGAGTGCACCCCTGGACCGTACATCGTGTTCTTCGAGTGGGATAAGTCGAACATCACGCCTGATGCCGCAACCATCCTCGACAACGCGGTCACGGCTTATGGCAGCTGTGGTGGTGCGCAGGTCATGCTCGCCGGTCACGCTGACAAGTCGGGTTCGGCTTCGTACAACGTCGGCCTGTCGCAGCGCCGCGCTGACTCGGTCAAGGCTTACCTGACCTCGAAGGGCATCGGCGAAGGCGTGATCTCGACCGAAGCGTTCGGCGAAAGCCGCCCGCGCGTCGAGACCGCCGATGGCGTCCGCGAACTCCAGAACCGTCGCGTGGAAATCACCTACGGTCCGGGTTCGGGCAACTAAGCTTCGCTTCAATCCCCAGCGGATTGATGCAATGGATGGGGCCGGTCCTTCGGGATCGGCCCCTTTCGTTTGTGCGGCGCTTTTGAGGCGTCGGCCAGCGCGGCGGCGTGTTTCGCCTAGAGCATTTTCCAAGCAGCCGGAATCGGTTGCTGGCTCGGAAAATGCGGTAAACCAAAAGCTCAGAGCAGCCGAACCGATGCAATCGGATCGGAATCTGCTTGTCTTATGACTTTGCCGTCGGTTTGGGTCATGATGAGATGCCCGGTCCGGGGTGGCCACCCCGGACCGGGC
>JARFNK010000040.1 GCA_029167225.1 Sphingobium arseniciresistens | reverse complement strand
TCGTCACCGCCAATGCCCTGCTCAAAGCAGATCGCCTCTGGCAGCAATCGCGGGCTTGACCATCACGGATACTCTAGCCCCGCGCGGCGCGGAAGCGATCGAGGCCGCTGGCAAGGTCGGCGATCAGGTCCGCCGGATCCTCCAGGCCGATGTTGAGGCGGACCAGCGGCCCTTCCGCCTGCCAGCGGGTGGCGGTGCGGTAGCGGGCAGGATCGACGGGCAGGGCAAGGCTTTCATAGCCGCCCCAACTGTAGCCGATGCCGAAATGGGCGAGGCCGTCGATCAATGCCGCGCGCGCGCGCTCGTCTCCGCCGTCGAGGACGAAGCCGAACAGGCCGCTCGCGCCCTTGAAATCGCGCCGCCACAGGGCATGGCCCGGATCGCCCGGAAGCGCCGGGTGCAGCACCCGCGCTACTTCCGGCCGGCCTTGCAGGAACTGCGCAACCTCGAGCGCGGCTGACTGATGCTGGGCCAGGCGGACGCCCAGCGTGCGCAGGCCGCGTGAGGCAAGCCAGGCATCGTCCGGGCTGGTCATCTGGCCATAGAGATAGGCGGTCTGACGCACCGCATCCCAGCATTGCGGGGTGGCGGTGACGGAACCCATCATGACGTCGCTGTGGCCGACGATATATTTGGTGCATGCGAGGATCGAGATGTCCACGCCATGCGCATGCGCCGGGAAGAACAGCGGCGTCGCCCAGGTATTGTCGATCAGCGTCACGATGCCGCGCGCGCGGGCGACGGCGGTGATCGCGGGTATATCCTGGATCTCGAAGGTCAGGCTGCCGGGCGATTCCATGAAGATGGCGCGGACGTCATCGGTCAGCAGCGCCTCTATGCCGGCGCCGATGGTCGGATCATAATAAGTGGTGTGGATGCCCAGCGGCTTCAGCATCTTCTCGCAAAAGGCGCGGGTGGGATCATAGGCGGCGTCGACCATCAGCAGCCGGTCGCCGGGCTTGAGCACCGCCATCAATGCGCAGGCGATGGCGGCGACGCCTGATGGGAAGAGCATCGTACCCTCGGCGCCGGGCTCCAGAGACGTCAGCGCGTCGGCCAGCGACCATGCGGTCGGCGTGCCCTTGCGGCCGTAGAACAGCCGTTCATGCGTATTGGTGGTCGCGGCGCGCAGATGCGCGACATCGTCATAGAGGATGGTCGAGGCGCGCCACACCGGCGGGTTCACGATGCCGCCGGGCTGTCCGGGCAGGCTGGTCCACTCCGCCCTCCGTCCGGCCTGCGCCAGCTGCGTCAGCGGGCGCGGCGGCGTGCCTTCTGGCCTATCATCCTTGTCCATGCCGTCGCCGTCCATAGTCTTGCTCATGCCGCTCCGGTGGCCTTCGGGGTTACGGGATCGATCCCCCATTCCGACCAGCTGCCGTCATAAAGCGCTACATCCGTCTTTCCCAGGAGTTGCGCGCCGGCGAGCAGGATCGCGGCAGTCACGCCGCTGCCGCAGGTCGTGACGAGCGGCCTGTCCCAGTCGATGCCCGCACGATCGAAGGCCGCGCGCAGCGCCTCGCCCGCAAGCATGCGGTTGTCCGGCCCGAACAGGCTGCTCGAAGGCAGGTTCAGCGAGCCCGGAATATGGCCTGAGGCCATGCCTTCGCGCGGCTCCTTCTCCGCGCCGGTGAAGCGGCCGGCGGCGCGTGCGTCCAGCACCTGCTCGGCGCCGCTCGCCACATTGGCGATCATGTCCGCCTTGGTACGGACGGTGGCGGCATCCTTGCGGGCGACCGCATTGCCGGGGGAGAAGGCCGGGACGCCGCTTTCGGTCGGGCGGCCTTCCGCCGTCCATGCCGGCATGCCGCCGTCCAATATCGCTGCGCCTGCGCCCACGCCGTAGATGGTCAGCATCCACCATGCCCGCGCCGCGCTGTGCGTGGGGCTGTTGTCATAGACGACGATGCGGCTGTCGGCATCGATGCCCAAAGCCTGCAGCCGATCGTTGAACATGGCGTCGGGCGGGAGCATGCCGGGGGCCAGGTGATCGGTATCCGACAGGGTGGGCAGGTCGAGGAAGCCGGCACCGGGGATATGTGCCGTGGCATATTCCTCTGCCTCGTTCCGCCCCGATCCGGGCAGGAACAGGGTGGCGTCCAAAATGCGCAGATCGGGCGCGCCGATCTGGTCGGCCAGCCATTGGGTGGAAACGAGCAGGTCCATGGGTCGTGCCTCCGTGCTGGCGCCTTACGCGCTCGTTCCGGCCCTGTCGAGCGGGCCGATTGCGCGAATCCGCCCCTCTGGCAGATGTGCCCTTGCCCGTGTTCAGGCAGGCTGCGGTTCGGAGAGGACCACCGGCCGGCTGCCGATGCCGCGATAATGGCGCGGACCCTGATCGAGGCGGAAGGGGGCCATGCGATCCTGCTGGCTGGCGCCTTCCTGCCCGATGACGAACGCAGCGCCGTCCCGCCCGGCGGCATGTTCCACGGCGACGGCGATGACGGGGATCAGCAGTGCATGCCCCGCCACTTCCAGCGGCTTCAGCTCATGATGGCCGATGCGCAGCTCGCCCGTGATGTCCTGCGTCTCGCCCGGCGCAAGCTGCGCAAGGCGATGGACAGGGGCGCCAACCGGCGCGGCGAAGAAGGCGGCCAGATGCGCGGGCTGCGCGGCGTCGGCGTTGGTCATGGCCATGGCGATCCGCGCATCCTCGATGGCCAACGCGCTGCGGTTGCGCAGCGTCAGCCGATAGCCGACGGTCCAGCCCATCAGGGTCGCGCGCGCGCCGGTGGGGGTGAGGGCAATCTCGATCTGGCCGGACTTCATGGGGGCGGCCATGGCGGGCACGGAGGCAGGCTCTACCTTTTCCGGCCGGAACGTGGATGCCGGTGAGGCTGACCCGAAAGGGCGCGCAACGGGCGGTGCGGTAACTGCCGGGGCCGGGGGCGCGGGCCGCGCCATCATGTCCGCTGGCGCTGATGCCGGCTCGACGGGCACGGGTTCCGCGATATTGTCGTCGATCAGGGCGTCGGCGCGTCGTTTGCGCCGCAGGAGCATCCACGCGGCCAATCCTGCCAGCACTCCGGCTGCACCCAGCCAGATCGGCCAGCGCGAACCCGTGTCGGCGCTCGTTTCGGGCGTTGTGTTTCCGACCGGGGCTGGTGCGGGCGTGGATGCTGGGAGCGCCGACGGTGCCACCTGTTGGGCGCCGGGCGGCGGCAGCGCGGCGGTGCCCGGCAACGACCTTTCTTCAGCAGCATTGCCAGCTGGCGACGCCGCATTCGGGCCAGCGTCGCGTGAAGGCGCGCGCTGCCTTGTCGTCTGTGGCTGCGCGACGGTCGGCTGGATGCGCGGCGGGATCACGACCGCCGACGTACTGCTCGCGGCCGGGTTTTGGGCGGGAGTCGTGACTGGGCTCGTTTGCGGGCTCGGGGGCGCAGCGCTACTACCCGGCGTGGATGCGGGAAGTCTTGTGTCGATCTCCGGCCCCTCGCGCTCCGGGCCGGTCGGGCGCGGTGCCGTGGAGGGCGGCAGGCTGAAGGTGCCAAGGCCACCGTTTGGCGGCAGCTGGGTGGGCGCGCCGGTGCTGTCCTGCGCCACGGCGTTGCCCATGATGGCGCAAGCCAATGCAAGCGCGATCGCCGGGATGCGCCATCCCGTCGTCATCGCACCCGATTCATGCCCGGCTTTCATGCCGCGGTCCCATGCCAACGATACCCCATGCGCGTGTTCAGGCGATGCGGCCGCTGAACCGTGGCTTAATCATAGGCCATTCGACCGGGGAATGACATCAGCCGTGCAATCGGCTAGATGGGCCGCCATGCAACCGATCCATCTCGGCCAGACGAGCGCGCTTCCTGCCAGCCCGGAAGAAGCGCAGCTCGACTATGTGCCCAATCCCCGCCCCGGCAAACCCTATCTGGTGCGCTTCACCGCGCCGGAGTTCACGTCGCTCTGCCCCGTGACCGGCCAGCCGGATTTCGCCCATCTCGTCATCGACTATGCGCCCGGCGAGACCATCGTCGAATCCAAGTCGCTCAAGCTGTTCCTTGGCGCCTTCCGCAACCATGCCGCGTTCCATGAGGATTGCACCGTCGGCATCGGCGAACGGCTGTTTGCCGAGATGCAGCCGGTGTGGCTGCGCATCGGCGGCTACTGGTATCCGCGCGGGGGCATTCCCATCGACGTGTTCTGGCAGTCGGGCGAGCCGCCGGCGGGCATGTGGCTGCCCGCGCAGGACGTGCCGGGCTATCGCGGCCGGGGCTGAGGCAAGCCACGTCAGCCGGCCGGAACGCTCGGATGGTGCTGGCACACAGCCGCTCCGCCGACGAACGGCCGGCGCTTTTCGATAAACGACATGAACGGCCCTGACCCGCGGTTGACCCGTGGGGGAAAAGGGCCGAACCGGGAAGCATCACAGGCGCAAAAGCCGCCTGTCTGTGCTTGTCGGAGTACGTCAATGTCGTTCAAAAAGTCCCTGCTTCTGCTGTCCCTTGCCGCCGCGCCGCTGGCCATCGCCGCGCCTGCGCTCGCCCAGAGCGGCCCAGCGCCCACGATCACCACCCAGTTGCCGCGCGGCGCCGCGCCCAGCCATTATGCGATCAGCGTCACGCCCGATGCCAAGGCGCTGACATTCACCGGCACCGTCGCGATCGACGTGACCGTGAGCGAGACGATGCCCAGCCTGACGCTGAACGCGGCGGACCTGACATTCTCTTCCGTTGCGATCACCCCGGCCAAGGGCAAGGCGCAGAAGGGCACGGCCAAGGTCGATGCCGACGCGCAGACCGTGACCTTCACCTTCGCCAAGCCGCTGGCGCCGGGCAGCTATCGCCTCGACATCGGCTATGCCGGCATCATCAATACACAGGCGAACGGCCTGTTCGCGCTCGACTACAAGGACACGGCCGGCGCGGACAAGCGCGCGCTGTTCACCCAGTTCGAGGCGCCCGACGCCCGCCGCTTCGTGCCGAGCTTCGACGAGCCGAGCTACAAGGCGACCTTCGATCTTGCCGCCACCGTCCCCACCGGCGAGCTGGCCATCGGCAACATGCCGATCAAGACCAGCAAGGATCTGGGCAATGGCAAGAGCCTCGTCACCTTCGGCACGACGCCGAAAATGTCCTCCTACCTGCTGTTCTTCGGCCTTGGCGAGCTGGAGCGCGCCACCAAGATGGCCGGCAAGACCGAAGTCGGCGTGATCGCCAGCAAGGGGAATGTCAGCAAGGCGCAGATGGCGCTCGATGCCTCGGCCGCGATCCTGCCCTGGTATAACGACTATTTCGGCGTGCCCTTCCCGCTGCCCAAGCTCGACAATGTTGCCGGCCCCGGCCAGAGCCAGTTCTTCGGCGCGATGGAGAATTGGGGCGCGATCTTCACCTTCGAGCGCGTGCTGCTGGTCGATCCGCGCTTCACGTCCGAAGGGCTCAAGCGCGGCATCTACAACACGGTCGCGCATGAAATGGCGCATCAGTGGTTCGGCGATCTCGTCACCATGGCCTGGTGGGACGATCTTTGGCTGAACGAGGGCTTCGCCAGCTGGATGGCCACCAAGGTCTCCGACAAGCTCAACCCGCAGTGGGAAATGCTGCTGAGCCGCATCGACGGGCGTGAGTCCGCCATGGGCCTCGACGCGCTGAAGACGACCCATCCCGTCGTCCAGAAGATCAAGACCGTGGAGCAGGTGAACCAGGCGTTCGACACCATCACCTATGAGAAGGGCGAAGCCGTCATCACCATGATGGAGGGCTTTGCCGGCGAGGATGTGTGGCGCGAAGGCATCCGCGCCTATATGAAGGCGCACGCCTATGGCAACACCGTGACCGAAGACCTGTGGAAGTCGGTCGAGGGTGCGGGCGCCAAGGGGCTCGTCACCATCGCGCACGACTTCACCAGCCAGCCCGGCATCCCGCTGGTCAAGGTGGACAATGCGCAGTGCAGCGGCGGCAGCACCACCCTGACGCTGAGCCAGGGCGAGTTCAGCCGCGACGCGAAGGATAAGACGCCGCTGCGCTGGCATGTGCCGGTCAGCGCCAGCATCGTGGGCGGCAAGCCGCAGCAGATCATCCTGGACGGCACGGGCAAGATCACCCTGCCGGGCTGCGGCGCCTATGTGCTGAATGCCGGCCAGACGGGCTATTACCGCTCGCTCTATCCCGCCGCGAACGTCGAAGCGCTGGCGAAGGATTTCGCCAAGCTCGCCAGCATGGACCAGCTTGGCATGCTGGCCGACAATTTCCAGCTGGGCCTGGGCGGCTACCAGCCGATAGGCCTTGCGCTCGATCTGGTGAATGCGGTGCCCGCGACGGCCAGCCCGGCCGTCTATGCCGGCCTGCCCACCTATCTCGCCAGCGTCTATACCATGCTGGAAAGCGACCCGGCGGGGCAAGCGAAGGCCGCCGCCTTCACCTCGGCAAAGCTGCTGCCGGTGCTGACGTCCATCGGCTATGACGCCAAGCCGGGCGAGGGCGCGCAGGTCCCGATCCTGCGCCAGAGCCTGTTCAGCGCGCTGGCGCTGGTCAGCGACAAGACGCTGGTTGCCGAAGCCAATCGTCGCTTCGCCCTGCTCGCCAGCCAGCCCACGATCATGGACGGGTCGCTGAAGAACAGCTGGCTCGCGCTGGTTGCCCGCAATGCCGATCAGGCGACGTGGGACAGGCTGCGCAAGATGGCGAACGGCGCCGACACGCAGCTGGAGAAGATCCAGCTCTTCACCCTGCTGGGCGCGCCCAAGGACAAGGCGTTGGCGCAGAAGGCGCTGGACCTTGCCATGACCGACGAGCCGGGCAAGACGACGAGCGCTGGCATCATCAGCGCGGTCAGCCGCGAGCACCCGGAAATGACGCTGGATTTCGTGCTGTCGCACCTGCCGCAATATGAAGCGATGATCGACGTGTCGGCGCGCTCTCAGGCGGTCGGGCGGATCGCCGGCAACTCGGCCGATCCCGCCACCGTCGGCAAGCTGGAAGCCTATGCGACCCAGCATCTGACGCCGGAATCGCGCGCCGTGATCGATCGGGCGATCTCGGGGATCCAGACCCGCATCGAGACCCGCGCGCGGCTGAAGCCGGAACTGCAGGCGTGGCTGGCGAAGCGCTGATCTGAAGAGTGGCGGCGTCTCCGGGCGCTGCCGCCGGCGCCATGGAAGGAGGGGGCGGCTCTTGAAGCCGTCCCCCTTTTTTTGGTCCGTTCCTGTACTGCGATAAGAGGACGGTCCGTTGGCCCTCAGTCCTTGATGGCCAGTGCCGCGGCGATGTCTGCCCAGGCCGCCAGCTTGAAGTTCTGGGCATGGACGCCGTTATGCCCATCCTGCGCCACGAACAGCCCGCCGGGATAGGCCGGGCCGAAATCGCCCAGCATCAAATCGATCCCGTCGGTCTCCTCGCTGCCGCCAATGGTGCCGTCGACCACGCGGAAGCGGCCGACATAGCTGTCGTCGACGATGCGATAGACCGCATAGGCATTGTCGCCCTGGCTGGAGACGAGCACATAGCCGCCCTTCTCGCCGACCGCTGCGATGGCGACGCCCTCCGCATCGGCGACGATGTTCTTGCCGTCCGCCGCCGCGATCTTCACCGGCGCCGTCGATCCGACGGCAGCCGCATCGAAGCGCCATAGGCCGACATCCTCTTCGGCGACATAGAGCCGCCCGGTGCGCTCGTCCGCCGCGCAGCCTTCGGACTGGGTGCCAAGCTTCATGCTGCGCACGATCCGGCCGGAGGGCGCGGCGCCGGAAACGTCCAGCGCCACCTGATGGATGGTGCCTTCCTTCAGCACGATGAAGGCATAGGTCGCCGCCGCATCGCGATACAGGCACACGCCATAGGCCTCGCCCGCGCCTGCGGGGACGGTGCCGAGCGCGGTCAGCTTCGCGCTGGCCGGGTCGAGCCGGAACAGCGCGAGCTTGGCGTTCGCCACGTCGTTACGGTCGCTGGCGACGACGAGGATGCCCTTGCCGCCCGGCATGAGGACATCCGCGCGCAGATCGACATTGTTGACCCGGCCTGCGTCCAGGAAATCGCGGACCTTGCCGTCGAGGCCATAGACATAGAGCCCGGCCTTCTTGTCCGTGCCGACGATCAGGCTGGCGGCGGGATCGGCGGGGTTGCGCCAGATCGCCGGATCGTCCGCCGCGTCGGCATTGTTGGTGCCCACGGGCGCCGTCTCGCCCCGCGCCGTCAGGGTGACGGCGGGGGAGGCGTTGGCGATGCGGGTGGCGATGGGGATCTCCACCTCCCCGCCCGCGCAGGCGGAAAGGGACAGAAGGGCCGGGCCCAGCAGCAGGAGCGAGCGCATCAGAAGCTCGCCGACACGCCGAACTTCGCCGTCCAGTTATACTGCTCATATTGCAGCAGGCGGCGGCTGCCGGCGAAGTTCTGATAGGCGTAATAGGGGGCGTCGGTCACGTTGATCCACTCGGCGAACAGGCGAACGCCCGGCATGATCCGGTATTTCGCGCTGAGGTCCAGCTGGAAATGGTCGGAGACGTAGCGGTCCTGGCTCGCGTCGCTGCCCAGTTCATCCAGATATTTGTCGCGATAGGTGCCCGCCGCGCGCAGCGAGACCGGGCCTTTCTCATAGCCGAGCACCACGTTGAACGTGTTCTTGGATGAGGACATCAGCGGGATCTTGCGCGGATCGGTGATGTCGCCATCGGTCAGCACCGTGCCCTTCGCATCGGTATAGGTATAGTTGGCGTTGAGCAGCAAGCCATCGAAGGGCGCGGGCAGGAAGCTGAAGACCTGGCTGTAGGACAGCTCGAAGCCCTTAATCTTCGCGGCGTCGCCGTTGATGTAGCTGGTCAGCTCCTCATAATCGACGCCATAGAGCGAGCCGGGCGTGGTGGTACGCTGCTCGACCACGAAATCCTTGATCGACTTCCAGAAGATACCGCCGGTCAGCGCCGCGTTGGTGCCGAAATACCATTCGGCCGATGCGTCGATGTTCCACGACTTATAGGGCTTCAGCTCGGGGTTGCCGACGGTCGCCTCCAGATCCTCGTTGATGTCGAAGCGCGGGGCGAGGTTGGAGAGCTTGGGCCGCACGAGGCTCTTCGATCCGCCAAGGCGCAGCACGAGATTGCGCACCGGCTCGTAACGGACGGTGATGCTGGGCAGGAAGTCGGTATATTTGCGCCTGAAGCGGTTGGGCGTCACGAAGACGATATCCTCGTCGACCTCAACCCCGTCATATTCCTGGCCTTCCTCGACGAACTGGGTGCGCTTGGCGCGGATGTCGTTGCGGGTCTGCTCCATGCGGACGCCGGCGATCACGCGCATCTTCTCGCTGTCCCATCGGCCCAGCAGATAGGTGGCGAGGATGTCTTCCTTCACCGAATAATCGGCATTGTTCGAATTGATCTCGGTATCGATGCTGTTGAGGACGAAATTGTCCTGGTTCTGGTAGAAGAAGTCGGACGGCCCGGTGTGGCTCGCCTGCGGCAGGATATCGGCGATGCGGTAGCTCTGGCCGCCAAGCACGTCGGCCAGGGTGTAGTCGCCGTCATAATCGTCATAGACGTCCGACTGCAGGTCGTAGGATTTCTTGCGCCAGCGGGCTTTGAGGCCGGCCTGTACGGTGAATGTGCCGCCGTCCGTGATGAAGGCGCGGGAAAGATCGCCCTTCACCGTATATTCCCGGTCCTTCGAATTGGAGAGCGTCGTGCGTTCCAGCTCATTGAAGCCATAGCTTTCCGGGTCGAGGAAATCGGCGGTGTTGCCGCTGACGGTGTAGGAGGGCTTCTTGGGATTGCTGTAGTCGAAGTCGACATTGACGCCGTCGTCGTCGAAGCGCGCGCGGAAGCGGGTCGGGTCGATCGATCCATTCTCGCGCTCGCTCGCTTCGGACCAGCTGCCCGAATAGGTCATCTTCCACGGGCCGGTCTCGGTCGTGCCGCCAAGGGTCAGCGACTTGATCCGCTGCTTCTCGAAGCGGTCCTTCATGCGGCGGCGGACTTCGATGCGGTCGTCCTCGTCCGAGAAGGAGGCGGTCGTTAGCGTGGTCGCGCGTGGGTCGCCATCCATGATGAAGATCACATCGCCGCGATATTCCTGGTCGCTGAACTGGCTGTAGAGGCCGCGCGCATAGAGCTTAGTCGAGACCGAAGGCTGCCAGTCGAGGCTGAGCGATCCGCCGATGCGCTCGCGCGACACGTCATAGTCGCGATACTGGAGTTCGCGGGCGAAGGCGTTGCCTGCATCGTCCACGTCCCAGTCGGTGGCCTCGATATTGTCGCTCTCGAACTTGCGCTTGTAATAGCTGGCGCCGCCGGCGATGCCGAAATTGTCGGCAATGCGTGTGGAGAAATCGAAGCTCCCCTTGGGGGTCAGCGCGTCGGCATAGTCGTTATAGCTGCCCTCCAGCTTGACGGAGTAGAGATCCTTCTTGCGGTCGAAGGCACTGACCGTGTTGATCTCTATGGAAGCGCCGATGGTGTCGGCGTCCATGTCCGGCGTCAGCGACTTTTTTACCTCGATCGATTCGATCAACTCGGCGGGCACGACGTCCAGCGCGACCGAGCGCACGTCGCTTTCCGGCGCGGGGACGCGGGTCCCGTTGATCGAGGCGGCATTGAGTTCCGGGTCGAGGCCGCGAACCGAGACGAAGCGACCCTCGCCCTGATCGTTGAGGATGTTGACGCCGGGCAGACGGCGCAACGATTCCGCCACGTTCTGGTCCGGGAACTGGCCGATGGCGTCTCGGGTCAGCACGCTTTCCACGCCGTCGGCGGCACGCTGGCGGGACAGGGTGGAGGCTTGGTTCGCCGCTTGGCCTACGACGATGATGGAGCTGTCGATATCGGAGCCGATGCGGATGTCGGCGGTGGTCGTGCCGGTTTCGGCGACGACGATCGTCTGCGTCACCAAGTCAGCGCCGACATAACGCGCCTCTATGGTGTAGGTGCCGGCGGGCACGTCAGGGAAGCGGTAGCTGCCGTCGCGGCCGGCTTCGGCGACACGGCCAAGCTCGACGATGCGCAGCTGCGTGCTCTGCAGCGCGCGGGTGCCGGTGCCGTCGGATACCTTGCCTGCGATCGTGCCGGCAAGGGCCGCGGCGGGTGCGAGCAATGCGATCGCGAGAGACGCGCTGCTGGCGCGCAGGAAAAGGCGGTTCATGGTGGAAGTTCCCCGTTTCTGTTCGGGGAGCCAGTGACGACCGTTCCTTACGGCATGATGATGTTTGTGCTACAAATCGGTGGCTTATCTATTTCTTTTATATGACGTTGCAGATCGGCCAGCACGGATGGGAGTACCTATCGTCGCGATCACATCAACTGCGATGACATCCGCCGCAGCCGCGCATAGAGGCCGCCGATGACCGCGGCGAACAGCACCACCGCCAGCGGCACGCCCCACGAGTTTTCCGCCAGGATGGCGAGCGGCGCGTCGCTGTCCGTCGCTGCGACGATGCCGGCGAAAGCGACACCGAACAGGCTCTCGCCCACGATGAAGCCGGTCGCCATCAGTACGCCCATGCGCTCGGCAAATTCGGGATTGTCCTGCCGCATCGCCCAGCGATTATAGAAATGGCCGATCACGGCGCCCACGGGGATCAGCAGCGTCAACGCCATCGGCAGGTAGATGCCCATGCCGACCGCGAGCGGGGGCAGGCGCATCTTGCCGGCCTTGCCGAGCAGCTCGTCCACGATCACCACGACCACGCCGATGCCCGCGCCGATGCCGATCAGGCCCCAGTCGAGGTCGCCGCCCAGCACGCCCTTGGCGAGCGCGGAAATCAGGGCCGCCTGCGGGGCGGGCAGCGCATTGGGGCCAGCTCCGGCCGCACCGGCAAAGCCAAAGGCGCTGTTGAGCAGGTCCAGCACCGGCGGGATCACCAGCGATCCGAAGATGACGCCCAGCACCAGCGCGATCTGCTGCTTCCATGGGGTCGCGCCCACCAGCTGCCCGGTCTTGAGATCCTGCAGGTTGTCGTTGGAAATGGTCGCGACGCCGAAGACGATGGCGGTGACGAACAGCGCATAGGCGACAAGCGCGCGCGCCTGTGCCGGATCGGCATCGGAGCCATAGATGGCGGCGAGCAGCAGTGAGGCTCCGAGCACGGCGAGGATGCCGACGCCCGAGATCGGGCTGTTCGACGCGCCGATCAGCCCGGCCATATAGCCGCAGACCGATGCAATCACGATGCCGGCGAGCAGGATGTAGGCAAGCGTGCCGCCGATCACGATGCCGGCATGCTCTGCAATCGGCCCGCCCTGCGCGAAGGACAACAAAAGGATGCCGATGGGCAGCAGCGAGGCGACGATGACCCCGCCGACGATGCCGATGGGAAGGTCCCGTTCCGTCAGTTCGAGCAGTCCGCCCTGGCCGGACTTGCGGACCTTCGCCGCCGCCATGGCGCTGCGGATGCCGGAAATGATTGGCCCCAAAATCTTGAGCAGCGTCCAGATCGCGGCGATGCCGATCGTGCCCGCGCCGATGAATCGCGCCTTCATGCGGAAGGTGGTGCCGACCAGATCGGCAAGGTCAGCGCCGGAGGGCAGCGGGCTGGTGAGATAGGGCACGATGCCGACCCAGCTGATGAGCAGCCCGACGAACATCGCCGCGCCCACCGATATGCCGACCAGATGCCCGACGCCGATCAGCGCCATGGAAAAGCTGGTCGACACGCTGCTGGCGCCGCCGCCAAAGCGGAAGAAGGTCGCGGCTTCCTCCGCGATGATGCGGGTCTTGGCAATGATGGTAAAGAGCGCAGCGGCCACGGTGCTCTGGACGATGGCGGCGAGGCCGCGCTTATTTTCTTCCGCACCCTCGGCCGATCCCGCGCCGACCTTCAGCACCTCGGCGGCCGCGACGCCTTCGGGATAGGGCAGGTCGCTGCCCGTCACCAGCGCGCGGCGCAGCGGCACGGAATACATCACGCCCAAGATGCCGCCCAGCGCGCAGACAGCGACGCTCGTCCAATAGGGAAAGCCGCTCCACCACCCCACGATAATGAGGCCGGGAAGCACGAAGATGATCGCCGAGAGCGTGCCCGCGGCGGAAGCGATCGTCTGGACGATGTTGTTTTCCAGGATCGTGCCGCCCGACAGGGTCCGCAATATCGCCATAGAGATGACCGCAGCAGGGATCGAGGTGGCGAAGGTCAGGCCGATCTTCAAACCCAGATAAACATTGGCTGCGGTGAACAGCAATGTGATGAGCGCGCCCAGAATGACGGAGCGAATCGTCAGCTCACGCACCGGCATCATCACCGCGCCGCCAGAGGTTGAAGCCATGTCCGGTTGCTTTCCTGATTAGCTGATTGTTCGGTCGAGACATCTTGTTGCCAGACTCCGCATCATTCGGAAAGCCCTTTGGCTGTTCGTTATCAAAGCACGGTTTTGCACCGCACGCATCGTCTTTCTAAGCTCAAATGATGACGATATAGGCCTGTTATTCGTCGTCCATCAGGTGTAGCTCAGCGCGCCGCGCGTGATCTTTTTCGCGAGTGCAGCATTGTTCGCGTGTCAATGCAGGGAGGATTTTTCGTGAAGGCGTGGGCAGAAAATCCATATGCTCCCTTCTTGGAAACGGCTTTGAATAGCAGCCAGAACCTCATTTTTATCAAGAATGAGAGCCTGACCATCATCTATGCAAACCAGGCTGTTCTTGATCTCTATCCCCCAGAAAAGCGCAGCCTTGTTGTTGGCGGAGACATGCCGGAGTTCTTCTCCGATGCGGAAGTGGCGCAATGTGCCCAGCTGGACCACGACGCGCTGACGCTCGGCTCCAGCGAGGCGGTGGTCAACCTCACCGACTATCGGGGGCGCGCGATCACGCTTTCCATACGCAAAAATCGCTTTGTGGATGATGACGGCAATGTGCGACTCTTGTGCATCGCTGCGGATATTTCCGATGTGAAGGAACAGATCGACCGGGTCGCGCAGAGCAATCACACCCTGGAGAAGTTTGCTGCGCTCACCGCCCATGACCTCGCTTCGCCGCTGGGGACGGCGAGCCTGATGCTGCAGATGCTCCAGCTCAAGCCCGGCATCCGCGAGCAGGACCAGCTCTGCGCGTCGATCGACGAGATCAACGGCCTTATCGAGAGCACGACCCGCAAGATCTCGTCGGTGCTGATCCTGCAGAAGGCCATTCTGACCCAGGAGCTGCGTCGGCAGTTCGTCAGCCTGTCGGATGTCCTCAGGCGTGTGGAGATGTCCCTGAAGGCGCAGCTTGCAGTCGCCTCCGCGCAGATCGTCTTCGATCGGCTGCCACGGATCGACTGCGAGCCGGTGCTTGCCGAGACGCTGCTGCAGAACCTGATCGAGAATAGCCTGAAATATCGTTCGATGGACGAGCCGGTGATCCGTGTGAGCCACAAGGCGATGGGATCGCACACGGTGATTTCCGTGGCGGACAACGGCATCGGCATGGGCGCGCTGGATGGCCGCCGCGTCTTCCAGCTTTACGAGCAGGGCAATCGCAAGGAGCGC
Source organism: Sphingobium arseniciresistens (assembly GCA_029167225.1). Classification (GTDB taxonomy): domain Bacteria; phylum Pseudomonadota; class Alphaproteobacteria; order Sphingomonadales; family Sphingomonadaceae; genus Sphingobium; species Sphingobium arseniciresistens. Next base: position 17,262 of record JARFNK010000040.1, on the reverse strand, counting down.
GGCCTGGGCGTCGGGTTAGGGCTGTGCAAGAATATCGTCGATGCACATGGCGGCGTGATCTGGCTCGATCGCGACTATCGTTCGGGCACCAAGATCAACTTCACCCTCGCGGGCGGTGTCGATCGTCACGCGGCGCAAGACAATGATATGGCGCATATGGAAATCTGGGGCGAGGAGCCGGGGCTGCCGCTCTGATCCATGGCAGCCGTGCTGCCGCTCTGATCCATGGCGTCGCCGCCTTTCGGAGCGGCTGTGGAGGCGGCGAGGCGCCTGGCAACAGCCCGCCCCCCGGCCCACAACAGCGCAACGCCTCTATTTGAACAGGCTGCCCAAAATGCCCCGCACCAGCTGGCCCGCGATGCCGCCGGAGGATTTGCGGCTGGCCCCGCCGAAGATGGCGCGGCCCAGCTCATTGGCGACCTGACGGCCGACCGACGATCCGGCAGCGCGGGTGGCGGACTGGATCGCCTTGTCGAGGGCACCGGGCTTGGCGGCTTCGCGTGCCTGCGCGGCATCGCGCCGCGCCTGTTCCTTGAGGTCCGCCTCGCGTTGCTTGGCCTCGACCTTGGCCTGCGCTGCGGCGGCCTTGTCCGCTTCGGCCTTTGCCTTCTGGGCCTGCGCGGCAGCGGCGGCGGCCTGGCCGCGGGCCGCCAATATCTCCTCGGCGGATTCGCGGTCTATGGCGGTGTCATATTTGCCCGTGACCGGCGAGATCGACTGGATGATCGCCCGCTCCTTCACGTCCACCGGGCCAAGCCGCGAGCGCGGAGGCGCGATGAGCGTGCGCTGGACGATGCTGGGCGATCCGTCTTCCTGCAGTACGGAGACGAGCGCCTCGCCAGTCTTCAGTTCGGTGATCGCCGTCTCGACGTTCAGGTCGGGATTGACGCGGAAGGTCTCAGCCGCCGCCTTGATCGCTTTCTGGTCGCGCGGGGTGAAGGCGCGCAGCGCATGTTGCACGCGGTTGCCGAGCTGGCCGGCAATATCCTCGGGAATGTCGATCGGGTTCTGGGTGATGAAATAGACGCCCACGCCCTTGGAACGGATCAGCCGGACGACCTGCTCGATCTTGTCGTGCAGCGCCTTGGGGGCGTCGTCGAACAGCAGGTGCGCCTCGTCGAAGAAGAAGACTAGCTTGGGCTTTTCGGGGTCGCCCACTTCCGGCATCGTCTCGAACAGTTCGGCCAGCAGCCACAACAGGAAGGTGGCGTAGAGCTTCGGGCTCTGCATCAGCTTGTCGGCGGCCAGCACGTTCACATAGCCCCGGCCCTTGTCGTCGGTGCGGATGAAATCGTTGATGTCGAGCGCGGGCTCGCCGAAAAAGGCGCCGCCGCCCTGGCTGTCGAGCTGGAGCAGCTGCCGCTGGATGGTGCCGACGCTGGCCTTGGTCACATTGCCATATCGGGCGCTCAGCATGTCGGCATTCTCGGCGCAATAGGCGAGCATCGCCTGCAGATCGCCCAGGTCGAGCAGCAACAGCCCTTCCTCGTCGGCATAGCGAAACGCGATGTTGAGCACGCCTTCCTGCGTTTCATTAAGGTCCATCAGCCGCGCGAGCAGCAGCGGCCCCATTTCGCTGACGGTGGTGCGGATGGGGTGGCCCTGTTGCCCGTAGAGATCCCAGAACACCGCCGGATTATCGGCATAGCGATAGTCGCTCAGGCCGATTTCCTGGGCGCGGGAGACCAGCTTGTCGGCATTTTTGAAGGTTGGTGATCCGGCCATGGAAATGCCCGAGAGATCGCCCTTCACGTCGGCGACGAACACCGGCACGCCGGCGGCCGAGAATCCTTCGGCGATGCCTTGCAGCGTGACGGTCTTGCCGGTGCCGGTGGCGCCCGCGATCAGGCCGTGGCGGTTGGCGCGCTTCAGGTTCAGATATTGCGGCGTGCCGGCGCCGCCGGTTTCGCCCAGTCCCAGAAAAATGCCTTCGCCGCTCATCCAATCGCTCCCGCATGTGCCGGCCGGACCGGCTCTGATGTCCACCCTAGAGTGATTTCGAGGCAGGTGGAATCACCTGCCGACCCGAAAACCACGGCAAACGAAGACGTTCCCAAGGTCGTGCCGGTTCAATCAGAACCGGAACGACCCTAGAGCGATTTGCCGGCGAGGGAAATCATTCGCCGGGCCGGAAATCGCCTCTCGTCGCACAGCTTGCCGACACTGCTGAAACGTGCAGGGCTCGGGCCACCTGGCACATGAAAAAGGCCCGCGCGACCAAAGGGACGCGCGGGCCTTTTTTGTTTGTCACCTCTTTGCATGTCGCAAAGGACGATGGTTACTTGTCGCGCACCCGGATGGCGATGAACGTGGCGGGCTGGCCACGACGCAGCACCTGCAGCAGCACGGCGTTGCGGCCCGCGCTGGCCGCCGCCTTTACCGCATTGCCCAGGTCGGCATCGCTCAGCGTCGGCTGGTTGTTCGCCGAGAGGATGACGTCGCCACGGCGCAGGCCCTTGGCGGCGGCATCGGTCGACTGGTCGATCGAGTTGATGACCACGCCGCGCGTATCCGGCGCAATGCCGAGTTGGCGGGCGATCGAGGCCGTGAGCGGCAGCACGGCGATGCCCAGCGACTGCTGGCTGGCCGCCTGCGCACCGGTGCCCTGATCGTCCTGATCGGAGAAATCATCGTCCGAGGGCTGGTTGAAGTTGGCCAGCTTGTCTTCGGAGGGGCGCTCGCCGACCGTCGCGTTCACGGTCATCCGCTTGCCGCCACGGATCAGCTCGATCGGCACCTTGGAGCCAATGGGCAGACCCGCGACGATGAAGGACAGGGTGTCGTCCGGCGTCACTTCGCGGTTGTTCACCTTCACGATGACGTCGCCGGCCTTGATGCCGGCCTTCTCGGCGCCCTGGCCGGGCTCCACGCCCTGGATGAACTCACCGCGATTCTTGGCGAGACCGAGCGAATCGGCGATGTCTTCCGACAGCGGGCTGATCTGCACGCCCAGATAGCCGCGCTTGACCGACTGGCCCTTGCGCAGCGTCTCGATCACGGGGACTGCCTGTTCGGCGGGAATGGCAAAGCCGATGCCGACATTGCCGCCCGAGGGCGACAGGATCTGCGAGTTGATGCCGATGACATTGCCGTTCATGTCGAACATCGGGCCGCCGGAGTTGCCCTGGTTGATCGACGCGTCGGTCTGGATGAAGCGGTCATAGGTGCCGAGCCCGGTGGTGCGGTGCACCGCCGAGATGATGCCTGCCGTCACCGTACCGCTGAGCGCGAAGGGATTGCCGATCGCCACCACCCAGTCGCCCACGCGGGCACGGGCGCTGTCGCCGAACTTCACGAAGGGCAGCGGCTTGGACGATTCGACCTTCAGCACGGCCAGGTCGCTTGCCGGGTCGGTGCCGACCAGCTTGGCCGGGAATTCCTCGCCATTGGTCATCGTCACCGTGATGCTGTCCACGGTCGCACCCTGCGCGCCGGCAGACACCACATGGTTGTTGGTGACGATGAAGCCATCGGCCGAAATGATGAAGCCGGAGCCCAGCGACTGCGCCTGGCGAGTCTGCGGCTGGCCGCCGCCCTGCTGGCCGAACAGGTCGCCGAAGGGCGTGTTGGCGAAGGGGTTCTGCACCTTCACCCGCTGGCGGGTGGAGATATTGACGACGGCCGGCTGCAATTTCTCGACCATGTCGGCCAGGCTTGCCGGGGCACCGCGTGGTGCCGCTGCCTGCATGCCTTCATTCTGGGCCGTCTGTGCGCCGAGCGGCTGGTTGGACGTAACGGCGATGGCCGTGCCGCCGAGCAGCAGGGCTGCGGTAAGGGCATAAGCGTAACGCACTCTGGAAGATCCTCTCAGTCTCTAAGACCATGGAAAGGGACGGGGGGAAGCCAAGTGATGCTCAGCTTTCCCTTAACCCACATTGAATGGCAGACGTTCCAGCATAACGGAAAAGCCGCCATTTCGCATCACTTGCCGCGGAACTCGCGCAGGAAGTCGTTGTCCGGCGACAGGATGATGGAGGTCTGCCCCGGATTCTGCGGATTGAACGTCCGCCGGTAGGCCTGCATCGCCCGGTAGAAGTCGTAGAACTGCGCGTCCTTGCCGAAACTCTCGGCATAGACCTTCGCTGCGCCCGCATCGGCCTCGGCGCGGATGATCTGCGCCTGCTTGGCGCCCTGCGCGCGGATGGTGTTCGCCTCCTGCTCGCGCGCGGTGCGCATCCGCTGGAAGGCGCTCTGCAGCGGCGCGCCGTCGGGCAGGTCGGCGCGCTTGATCCGCACGTCGATGACCTGCGCGCCATATTGGCGGGCGACGCGGTTCAGGCCTGCCTCGATATTGTCCATCACCTGGCCGCGCTCGGGGCTGAGCAGCGCGGCGAAGGGCCGCTTGCCCAGTTCGTTGCGCAGTGCGGAGCCCAGGATCGGGCGTAGCGCGTCCGACACGCGCTCCTCATTGCCGGCGGAGATATACATGCGCAGCGGATCGACGATGCGATAGCGCGCGAACGCATCGACCTGCAGCCGCAGTTGGTCGGTCGAGAGCACCTGCTGGCGCTCCATCTCGACGGAGAGGACGCGCTTGTCGATCCAGACGATCTGGTCGGCAAAGGGGATGCGGGCGATGATGCCGGCGCCGGTCGAGCCGAACTGCTCGCCCGGCTGGTAGCGGTTCACCACCTTCACCGGCTCGCCGAAGCGCACGATCACCGCCTGCCGGGTTTCCGGCACGATGGAGACGGTGCTGCCGACCAGGATGATGAAGGCGATGGCGACCAGCGCGAGCGCGATGGGATTGCGGATGAAGGATGGCATCAGCGGGGCGCCTCCACGGAGGTGGTCGGTGCCGGTACCGCCGGCGCTGCGCGGCGCCTCAGCTCTGGCAGCGGCAGGTAGGGCGTCACATTGCCCGTCTCCACGATCGTCTTGTCGATGCCGGGCAGCACTTCCTCCATCGTCTCATAATACATGCGGCGGCGCGTGACCTCCGGGGCCAGACGATACTGCTCATAGGTCTTGTCGAACGCCGCGGCCTCGCCCTGCGCGCGGGCGGTCTGCTGCTGGGCATAGGCGCGCGCTTCGTTGAGGTAGGTCTGCGCGGTCTGCTGCGCGGCCGACACGTCCTTGAACGCATCGTTGACGGCCGATGGCGGGTCCGCCTGCTTGATGGCGATGCCCTGCACGCGCACGCCGGCACGATAGCCGTCGAGGATTTCCTGCATGCGCTGTTCGACCTGCTGCTCGATGCCGGTACGGCCCGCGCCCAGCGCATCGTCCAGCGATACGCTGGCGACGACGGAACGCATCGCCGATTCTGCGACTTCGCGGATGGTCGCGTCGGGATCGACCAGCTGGAACTTATATTGCTCCGGGTTGCGGATGTTCCAGCGCACCGAATAGGCAAGGTCGATGATGTTCTGGTCGCCGGTCAGCATCAGGTTTTCCGATCCCTCGCCGGCGGAGCCGATGTCGATGGTGCGGATTTCCTCGACGTCCACCGTCTCCACGCTTTCCAGCGGGGAGGGGAGTGTCAGGCCGATGCCGGGGCTGAGCGTGCGGCTGTATTTGCCGAGCATCAGCACGACGCCGCGTTCCTGCGGGCCGATGCGGTGGACGCAGGTGAGCGCCAGCCAGATGATGAGCAGGATGCCGACGGCCAGCGGCCAGAGCGGCTTGCCATCGGGGCGCTGGGGCAGGTTGAAGCCGCCGCCGCCAAAGCCCTCGCGGCCCCGCCGCAGCAGTTCGTCTATGGCAGAGGGGTTGCGCTTGTCGCCGGGCCGACCGCCGCCGCGCGGCTGGGTCCATGGATTGCGCGGGCCACCGCCCGATCCGCCGCTACCGGACCCGCCATTGCCAGATCCGCTGCCGCCAGAGCCATCATCGCCGGAGCCGCCGCTTTCGCCGCCATCTCCACCGCCGCTGCCCTTGCCGCCCCACGGTCCCTGGCTCATCGCCGATACGATCCGTGGCATCCACCCGAAAAATTCTCTCATCGCACTTCTATAGGAAGCCGCCGCTGGGAAAAACAGTGCCTTTCCCACGATATTCCACTATGCGCCCCGCCATGACCGAGCCCCAGCCCCCCATCGATGCGCTGACGGAGCGCCTTTCTACCCTTTCGCGCGGTCGCGCCAGTGCGCCGCGTCTGAAGGAAGGGGTGCTCAGCCTCGTCCTCGACGTGACCGGCCTGTCGCCGGACGAGCGCGCCGCGATGGAGGCGGGCATTCGTGGCGGCCTGACCAATGAACCCGGAATAAGCGAGATCCGCGTCGCGATGACGAGCGAGCGCCGCACCATCCGCATCATCGCGGTGGGATCGGGCAAGGGCGGGGTCGGCAAGTCGACGCTGTCGGCCAATCTCGCTGTCGCGCTGAAAAAGCTGGGCCACAAGGTCGGTCTGGTGGATGCGGACATCTATGGCCCCTCGCAGCCCCGCCTGATGGGCAGCGAGGGCATCCGCCCGGAAGCGCATGACAGCAAGATGATCCCGATCATGAGCCAGTGGGGCGTGCCGATGCTCTCCATGGGGCATCTGGTGCCGCCGGGGCAGGCGATCGCGTGGCGCGGGCCGATGGCAGGCAATGCGCTGGGCCAGCTGATCGACGCGCACTGGGGCGATGTCGACACGCTGATCGTCGATCTGCCGCCGGGCACGGGCGACGTGCAGCTCACCATGATCCAGAAGCACAAGCCGGCGGGCGCGGTGATCGTCTCCACCCCGCAGGATCTGGCGCTGATCGACGCGACCCGCGCGGTCAGCCTGTTCGATCAGGCGGGCGTGCCGATGATCGGCCTGATCGAGAATATGGCCGGCTATGTCTGCCCGCATTGCGGCGAGGTCTCCGACCCCTTCGGCCAGGGCGGCGCGCAGGCGGCGGCGATGCAGATGGAAATGCCGTTCCTGGGCCGCGTGCCGCTGACCATCGGCATCCGCACAGCCTCCGACGCCGGCACGCCCCCGGCCGCGAGCGATATGCCCGAAGCGCGGGCCTTTACGGATATCGCGAAGAAGATTGCGGCATGGCTGGAGGGTGGGCGCTGAGATGCGAGGCGCGGCGAACAACTGATTGGGTGCAAGCGAGCATCGTTCCCGTTTCGTCGATCAATTTGCATTCTCAGGCGCGGACGTTTTGTTTCAAGGTCTGACATCTTCGGCCGGCCTTGGTTTGCGAGCCATTTTTCTAACCCCTTGATTGCTCAAAGTATTCCGATAGGAAGATGAAAGAGTTTGGGGGGAAGATAGCGTGCGTATTCTGGCTTTAGTTTTATTTGGGTTCTGCATGGCACCGGTTGCGGTGCAGGCTGCAGAACGAGTCGTGACTTTGGCACCAGGCAATCCAATGGCCGGCGCTATTCGGCTTGGTCAGGCAACCGGCGGCCCCAGTGTACATGATGTCGTTCCGGCTGATGTCGCAGAAAAAGTGTTTACATCTCCGTCTGACAGCGAGCCTGCAAATGGATGGTTCAACCGCACCTATTCCGCCGCTTTGAAGACAAATGGATTTATGGCCAAAAAGCCGGAAACCGCGCGTTACGAGCTGGCGGCGGAGGTAAAGTCCATGGCCGTGACCCCATTGGTCATTGGCTCGCATCATAAGAGCATCGTGGTGTACACATTGCGGGAAATCTCGACGGGCACCATCGTTTGGGAGCAAACGCAAGCAATGGACTTCGACGTGAAGCGCGGGATGCGCTTCGGTGCGATCGGTGGGGCTCTCGGTGCTGCTGCTGGCGGCGCTTTGACAGGGCAGAATCCCGCACTCACCGCCGCCATGATCACCAACCAGCGTCCGCATAGGCCCTTCGATGTTCGTATCGACACATGGGAAGGCATTATGCGTGGTTTTCAGCAGATGGCGCAAAAGACCATGGTGGAACTTGCAGCGTTTCACCCGCCCGCTTAGCTGGCCGGGATGAAACGATCAAAAGCGGGCAGTCCTCACAAACCCGTCATCCCAGTGAAGGCTGGGATCCCGTGAGGCTGGGATGTGCGCTCTCGATAGCGATGCCAGCCTGCGCTGGCATGACGAGAGGGGGAGGGCGCACTCCCCATCCCTCCATTGCCTCCCGCCAACGCATCCCTATCTCTCCCTCATCCCATGATCGCAGGAGAGAAGATCGTGCCGCTCGATACCCCCGAAGAGATCGCCGCGCTGCTCAATGAGACGCGCACCATCGCGCTGGTCGGCATTTCCGATCGGCCCGACCGGCCGAGCTATGGCGTGATGAAGGTGCTGCAGGATCATGGCTATCGCGTGTTGCCGGTGAACCCGCAGATTGCGGGCGAGCATGTGCATGGCGAGTTCGTGTGGGATCGCTTGTCCGACATCGGCGTGCCGATCGACATGGTGGATATCTTCCGCAACAGCGCGGCGGCGGGCGATGCGGTGGACGATGCGATCGTCGCCGGCGCGAAGGCGGTGTGGATGCAGCTTGGCGTCGTCAACCCGGAAGCGGCGGCGCGGGCCGAGGCGGCGGGATTGAAGGTGGTGATGGACCATTGCCCGGCGATCGAGATCCGCCGGCTCGGCCTCGCACCCGTAGGGCCAGCGCAGTAGAGCGCTGCGATCGCGCAGGCCACACACTCTGATCGGATCAATCGCCTTTCCACGCGCGCTACTGCCCTCTATCAGGATGGCATGCGCGTGAAAGGGTACAGGGGGAAGGCGGGTGCGGCGTCCAGTGGCGGCCCGGCCCTGTCCCGGCGGAAATTGCTGGTGGGCGGCGGCGCCGCTGCCGGCCTGCTGATCGCATGGGGCGTCTGGCCGCGCAGCTATGCGCCCAATCTCAACGTCGCGCCGGGCGAGCAGGCGCTGGGCGCCTTCCTCAAGATCGATCGTTCGGGACAGGTCGTCGTCATCGTGCCGCAGGCCGAGATGGGGCAGGGCGTGACGACGGTGCTGCCGCAGATCCTGGCGGACGAGCTGGGCGCGGACTGGCGCACGGTGGGCGTGCAGCCCGCGCCGATCAGCCCGCTCTATGCCAATACGCTGCTCGCAGGGGAATGGCTGGGCAGCGACTGGACGCGGATGATGGGCGGCGCGGGCGACTGGGTCGTGCGCGAATATGCGCAGCGCAGCGCGATGATGCTGACCGGCGGCTCTACCTCCGTCCGCATGTTCCACGATGCCTATCGCGATGCCGGCGCGGCGGCGCGCGTTCTGCTGTGCAAGGCGGCGGCGGCCCGCTGGGACATCGCCTGGGAAGCCTGCGACATCCAGGACGGGCTGGTGACGGACGGGCAGCGCACTCTCCGTTTGGGCGACCTGGCGGAGGAGGCGGCGAAGTTCGACCTGCCCGATATCCTCCCCCTGCGACAAGACGCAGACGGGCGGCTGGTCGGCCAGGATCTGCCGCGGATCGACCTGCCCGCGAAGGTTGATGGGTCGGTCAACTATGCCGCCGACATCCGCCTGCCCGACATGGTCTTCGCCTCGATCCGGCAGGGGCCGATCGGCGACGCGACGCTCAAGTCGGTGGACGAAGCGGCGGCGCGCAGCGTCACCGGCTTCATCGGCATCGTCCGGCGCGATCGCTGGGTGGCGGTGGCGGGCACCAACTGGTGGGCGGCGAACAAGGCGCTGGACCGGCTCGATCCGGTGTTCACCCTCGCCGGGCCGCCGCTGTCGACAGGCGCGATCGACGATGCGCTGGAAGCGGCGTTCGCGGGCGAGGATGGGCATCGCTACCATGCGGTCGGATCGCTCGAACCGGTGTTCGCGGGCGCGACTCTCTATGCCAGCAATTACAGCGCTGCCGCCGCGCTGCATCTGGCGGCCGAGCCGATGGCGGCGACGGCCCGGGTGCGCGACGGGCTGGCGGAAATCTGGATGCCGACGCAGGCGCCCGCCTTCGCCCGCGCGGCCATCGCCGATGCGCTGGGGATGAAGGACCATGCGGTGGTCATCTACCCGCTGCAGGCGGGCGGCTCCTTCGGGCGCAAGATGGATTTCGAGCCCGGCATGCAGGCGGCGCTGATCGCGCAGGAACTGGGGCGCCCGGTGCAGCTGCTCTGGTCGCGGCTGGAGGATGTCGTGCATGACCGTCCGCGTGCCCCGGCGCGCGCGCGCATGGTGGCGAAGCTCAGCCGCAATGGCACGATAGAGGGCTGGCTGGCCAAGGTCGCGGCGCCATCCGCGCTTGCGCAGACCTGGGCGCGGATCACGGGCGAGGCCGCTCCGCATGAGGCCGCGCATGGCGTGGGCGCGCAGGCCAGTCGCCTCGCCGTGTCGGGCATGGTGCCGCCCTATAAGATCGGCGCGCTGGCGATCGACCATTATCCGGCGGACATCGCGCTGCCGACCGGGCGCTGGCGCGGCAATGCCGATCATTATGCGTCCTTCTTCACGGAGAGCTTCATCGACGAACTGGCCTATCGCGCCGGTATCGAGCCGCTGTCCTTCCGCATGCAGATGCTGGGCGACCAGCCCCGCCTCGCCCATTGCCTCGCCACGGTGACGGCCATGGGCGGATGGCAGGGGGCGATCGGCGGCAGCGGGCAGGGGCTTGCCTGCCACATGATGAACGGTTCCTGCGCGGCGGTGATGGTGCAGGCGGGGCTCCGCGACCGGCGCTTGCATGTGGAGCGCATCGTCGCGGCGGTGGACTGCGGGGATCAGGTGAACCCCGACATCGCGCGACAGCAGATCGAAGGTGGCCTGATCTTCGGACTGGCGTCGGCCATGGGCGGATCGGTGGACTATCATAGCGGCCTGCCGACGCGGGCGATATTGGGACGCATGGGCTTGCCGCGCCTTGCAGACATAGGGGAAGTGACTGTGGAAATCATCCGTAGCAAGGCGCCGGCCGGCGGTGTCGGGGAAGTAGCCGTGCCGCCGGTCGCCCCGGCCATCGCCAATGCGCTCTACACGACGACCGGCCACCGGTTTCGCAGCCTGCCGTTGGTGCCGGCGGCATGAGCGATCTGGCATTCCCTGTCCCCGTGGATGCGGCATCGCGACGGGTCGGCGTCCTCGTCGTCAATCTCGGTACGCCCGACGCGCCGGAGCCCGCCGCGGTGAAGCGCTATCTGGGCGAATTCCTCTCCGACCGCCGCGTCGTCGAGATTCCGCCGATCGCCTGGCAGCCGATATTGCGCGGTATCATCCTGAACGTCCGCCCGCGCAAATCGGCGCGCGCCTATCGCGAAGTGTGGATGGAGGGGGGCTCGCCGCTCGCCGTCTATACCCGCGATACGGCGCAGGCGCTGGCGCAGCGGCTCGCGCCCGAGGTGATCGTCGACTGGGCGATGCGCTACGGCACGCCGGCCATCGAAGAGCGGATCAAGGCGCTGCAGGCGGCTGGCTGCGATCGCATCCTCATCGCGCCGCTCTATCCGCAATATTGCGCGGCGACGACGGCGACGGCGAACGATGCCGCCTTTGCCGCCCTCTCCCGGATGCGGGCGCAGCCCACGCTGCGCACCTTGCCGCCCTATTATGACGACCCGGCCTATATCGCCGCGATCGCCGGGCTGGTGCAGCGACAGCTTGCCGCGCTGGATTTCATCCCGGAGGTACTCATCGCGAGCTTCCACGGCATGCCGCAGCGCACCAGGAAAAAAGGGGATCCCTATTTTCACCACTGCATGGAGACGACAAGGCTGTTGACCGAAGCACTGGGTCGACCCGTTCAAGCAACATTCCAGTCACGCTTTGGAAGCGAGAAGTGGCTGGAGCCTGCGACCGACTCGGTGCTGCGCGAATTACCCCAAAAGGGCGTGAAATCGGTTGCAGTGTTCACGCCCGGCTTCTCGGCGGACTGCCTTGAAACTCTGGAGGAGATCGCAATCCGCGGACGTGACGATTTTATGGCAGAAAAAGGTGAAAAATTCGCCTTTCTACACTGTCTTAACGCAGAGGCTGAGGCTATCACTCTCTACACGGAATTGTTGCGCCGGGAGCTTGCCGGATGGTGCAACATCACCGTTTGAATATGACCACGAGAGAGGAAATTTCCATGGCCAAAGTCGCTGTCGTCACAGGTGGAACGCGGGGCATCGGTGAGGCCATCAGCCTCGCGCTTCAGGCGTCGGGATATCGCGTTGCAGCAAATTATGCCGGCAATGACGAGAAGGCGAAGCGCTTTTCCGAGGAGACCGGCATCGCGGTCTATAAATGGGATGTCGGCGATCATCAGGCCTGCCTTGACGGTTGCGCCGCGATCGAGGCGGATATCGGCCCCATCGACATCGTCGTCAACAATGCCGGCATTACGCGCGACGGCGTGCTCGCCAAGATGAGCTTCGACGATTGGAACGAGGTGATGCGCGTCAATCTGGGCGGTTGCTTCAACATGGCCAAGGCGACGTTCCAGGGCATGCGCGATCGCGGCTGGGGCCGTATCGTCAACATCGGCTCGGTCAACGGCCAGGCCGGCCAATATGGTCAGGTGAACTATGCCGCGGCGAAATCCGGCATCCATGGCTTTACCAAGGCGCTGGCGCAGGAAGGCGCACGCTATGGCATCACCGTCAATGCGCTGGCGCCCGGCTATATCGACACCGACATGGTCGCTGCGGTGCCGCCGCCGGTGCTGGAAAAAATCGTCGCCAAGATTCCTGTCGGCCGCCTCGGCAAGGCAGCGGAGATCGCGCGCGGCGTCGCTTTCCTGGTCAGCGAGGAGGGTGGCTTCGTGACCGGCACGACGCTGTCGATCAATGGTGGCCAGCATATGTATTGATGGCCCGGCAAGGGCGGGCGCGCCGGCATGAGCATGCGCGACCCGCCCCTGCCCGGCACCGGCCCGGTCAAGCGCAGCGTCACCATCGCGGGGCATCAGACGTCGATCAGTCTGGAGCCGCTGTTCTGGGATGCGCTGCGCGAAGCCGCCTATGCCCGCGAGCTTCCCCTGAATGCCCTCGTCGCGCGGATCGACGCGGCACGTATTGCGTTGCCTGATCCTCCCAATCTCGCCAGTGCCATTCGCCTGTGGCTGTTTGCCCTGGCCAGGGACAATGTTGATAATTGAAATGAAAATCATTCTCAACAATCGTTGACAGTGCGACTGACTCGCAATAACAGCCCCTCAAATCCAACCAGGGGGCTTCATGTCTATGAGTACGAAAAACAGCGCCATCGTTCCGGCTTTCCTCGCGCTTTCCTGCGTCGGCGGCTTTGGCGGCGCGGCGATGGCCCAGGATGCCACGCAGCCCGCCCCCAAGCTGGGCAGCATGACCGTCACCGATACCGCGGTGGATGAGAGCGCGGTGAAGGTGGAGAAGGTCGAATCCCCCAAATATGTGCGGCCGCTGCTCGATACCCCCCAGACCATCACCGTCCTTGGCAACCAGACCATCAGCAAGCAGAACCTGCTGACCCTGCGCGACATTCTTTCGACCGTGCCGGGTATCACCTTCGGCGCCGGCGAAGGCGGCGGCGGCTATGGCGACAGCATCAACCTGCGCGGCCAGAGCGCCAACACCGACATCACGATCGACGGCGTGCGCGACAGCGCGCAGTACAGCCGCACCGATCCCTTCAATATCGAGCAGGTCGAGGTCATCAACGGCGCGAACTCCGTCTATGGCGGATCGGGCGCGATCGGCGGCAACATCAACCTCGTCACCAAGCGCCCCACGGGCAACAGCGAGACACTGGTTTCCGCGGGCGTGGGCACCGACAATTATTATCGCGCGACCGTGGACAGCAATGTGCGCGTGTCCGATTTCGTCGCCGTCCGCCTGAATGCGATGTATCATGAGAATGACGTGCCGCGCCGCGATGTCGATCATTACAAGCGCTGGGGCGTGGCGCCGTCGATCAAGCTGGGCGTCGATGGCCCGACGTCGCTGACGCTGCTCTACACGCATCAGGAAGACAACAACACGCCGCTCTATGGCGTGCCCTATTACAAGAATGGCGTGTATGACGGCCCGCTGCCCGGCGTGCCCTACAGCGGCTATTTCGGCTACGAGAATATCGACCGGCAGGACCAGACCGTCGATCAGGCGACGATCATCTTCGACCATCAGTTCAGCGACCTGGTGAGCGTGCGCAATCTGTCGCGCTGGCAGCGGGTGGAACAGAATCTGGTCGTCGATCCGCCGCAGGGGGGCACCTACTGCCTTGCCAATCGCACCACGCAGACGGGCGCGGCCTGTGCGACGGGGCAACTGGCGAACACCTATTATCCCGGCGGCCCGCGCGGCAACTTCCGCTTCTCGGAAAACCAGGCGCTGTACGATCAGGTCGATGTGACCTTCAATATTCCGGGCGGCCATACGCTGGTCATCGGTGGTTCCTATCTGCAGGAAGATTATGACCTCGCCAGCGGCAACGTGCTGCGCAATGCGGGCGGCGCCACGCCCAACCCCACGCTCGATCCGATCACCATCGACACGCCCGGCGTGTATACCGGCCCGATCAACCCGATCCAGACGGCCGCGCAGAAGGGCGACCTGCGCAATCTGTCCGCCTATGCGTTCACGGCGATCAAGCTGGGCGCGGGCTTCGAGCTGAACGGCGGCGTCCGCTACGAAAACAACCACGCGAAATTCCGCTCGGACACGATCGCCACGCCCGCCGCCGGTGGCGCCTATACCGTGGGGCCGGTGCAGGACAGTGAGGACAATCTGTTCTCCTATCGTGTCGGCCTGGTCTACAAGCCGGCCGAGAATGCCAGCCTGTATGTCGCCTATGGCAATTCGCGGAACCCCACCAGCACGAGCGTCCGTTCCGGTTGTGGCGTCGCGCAAACCCTCTACCCCGATCTCGATCCGTGCGACGTGTCTCCCGAAGAGGCCGTCAACTATGAGATCGGCGGCAAGATCGACCTGTTCGATGCCAAGCTACAGCTGACAGCAGCGATCTTCCGTAACGAGCGCACCAACTACCGTGTCACCACCAACGATCCGCTGGTGGGAACTCTGCCGGTCGGCGATGGCCGAAACCGCGTGGACGGCATTACTCTGGGTGCATCCGGCAACATCACCAGTAGCTGGACGATCTTTGCCAATTACACCTATCTCGACAGCAAAGTGCTGCAGAGCATCAAAGATTACTGCCTCGCCAATCCCGGCCCTGTTGCCGGAACGCCGGTGACAAACCCCTGCGGTAACAACGCGGCGGTGCTTGATCCCCAGCGTGGCCAGGAACTGACGAACACGCCCAAGCACTCCGGCAGCCTCTGGACCACCTATACGTTGCCCTTCGGCCTGCAGCTGGGCTATGGCCTGACCTATCAGGGCAGCTTCCTGCTGAACAACCGGGCGCTGCTCACGCCGCTGGTGGCGGGCAGTACGGCAATAGCCCCGACATATCGGTCGGACAGCTACCTCACGCACCGCGCGTTCCTGTCCTACCCGATCACCGAAAAGCTGTCGGCGCAGGTCAATGTGCAGAACTTCACCAACAAGAAATATTACACCAGCATCCGCAACAATGGCTGGGCCAACCCCGGCGAAGGCCGTTCGGCCGTGCTGACTGTCGGCTACAAATTCTGACGAGGCTCCGTCATCGGGTGGCGACATCCGGTGACGGACCTCTTTCTGCCTGGCGTTGGCGGACTACCCCGCGGCGCTGCTCAAATCAGGATTTCCCGCGCCCCGGCGATCTCCCTCCTCACGGCGGATCGCCGGGGTATTTTCTTACCGGCCGCGCGATTTTGCCACGCGAAACAATAAGGAAATATCTGCAATTGATTCGCATTACACTTGCGGCTAAAGGGTTGACCGGGCTTGAATCGGCCGAAGAGGGCAGGATACGGCATGTTCGAAGCAAATGTAGCGAATGACGGGGAGCTTCTTGGCGAGATCTATTCGCCACCTGTCGCCGTCCCATCGCTACAGCCGGTAGCAGGGCCGCAGAGCGCCGGCAATGATCGCTACGGTGCGAGCCGGATGCCAAGCCTTCCGACCCTGCTGGTGGTGCTCCTGATCCACGTCATCGGCATCGTCGCGCTCGTCCACATGCGCACGGTCTATGTGCAGAAGAAGTCGGCGGAACTGGTGATGGTCAACCTGACCCCCTCGGCGCCGCCGCCCGCAAACCCGGAAGAGCCCACGCCGCCGTCGCGGCCCGAGGTCGTCGTGCCGCCGGCGCTGGTGCAGACGCCCCCGCCGCCAGCGCCCGCCATCGCCGTGGCCAGCGAGCCCGCGCCACCCTCGCCACCAACGGCGGTGCAGCCTGTCGCCGTGCCCGGTCCTCCCGCGCTGCCGGTCGTGGCCGCCGGTCCGGCAACCGTGCAGGGTAGCGACTTGATGGCCCGCATGATCGCCGGCAAGCCGCCCCGTTACCCCCTTGAGAGCCGGCGCAAGCGGGAACAGGGGACTGTCATCCTGTCCCTCACGGTCGGTATCGACGGAAGGGTAGCGACCATCTCCATCGCGCAGAGCAGCGGCACTCGGCGGCTCGACGATGCTGCGCGCGATGCCGTCCGCAACTGGCGGTGGGAGCCGATGATGCGCAACGGGCAGCCCGTGCAGGTGCGCGGCGTCGTTGAAATTCCCTTTGTCCTTCAGGGTTGAAACCAGCGTTCCATGATGATTCCCATTCCAGCCGTATTGGACGGCGCTGGCGTCACGGCGATACGCGACCTGATCGACGCCGCGCCATGGGTGGACGGCAATGTCACCTCCGGCCACCAGTCGGCGCTCGCCAAGCGGAACATGCAGTTGCCCGAGGACGTGCCACAGGCGCGCGAGGCCGGGCGCCTGATCCTGGATGCGCTGGCCCGCACGCCCTTGTTCATCGCCGCTGCGCTGCCGCTCAAGATCTTTCCGCCGCTGTTCAACAGCTATGGCGGCGGGCAGTCCTTCGGCACCCATGTGGACAATGCAATCCGCATCCAGCGGGGCACGGACTTCCGTATCCGATCCGACCTGTCGATCACGGTCTTCCTGGAATCGCCGGAGGATTATGACGGGGGCGAGCTGACGGTGGAGACCCAGTTCGGCGTGCAGCAGGTCAAGCTCGCCGCTGGCGACGCCATCCTTTATCCATCCTCCTCGCTGCACCGGGTCGAGCCGGTCACGCGCGGGCGCCGCGTTGCCAGCTTCTTCTGGATCCAGTCGATGATCCGCGAGGATTCCGCGCGGCAGACATTGTTCGATCTCGATTGCAGCATACAGGCGCTGGCCGCCGATCGCGGGCATGGCGATGGGGAAGTCATCCGCCTGACCGGCATCTATCACAATCTGCTGCGCCGCTGGGCCGACAGCTAGGGCATTTTCCAAGCAGCCGGAATCGGCTGCTGGCTCGGAAAATGCGGTAAACCAAGCTTAGAGCAGCCGAATCGATGCAATCGGATCGGAATCTGCTTGTCTTATGACTTTGCCGTCGGTTTGGGTCATGATGAGATGCCCGGTCCGGG
>JARFNK010000004.1 GCA_029167225.1 Sphingobium arseniciresistens | reverse complement strand
ATCCAGAAACCGTGCGCACCGTCACCGCCCCAGGAACCAATACCCCCACGCTCATGCCATGCCCGCTATTCTCTCAACCAATGCCGGATAAGCCGCGAGGCTCATCCTTTTCCCTTCATTTATAGAGGGCAAGGCGAGCTCCCCCGGGGTGTCAGCGGGAAATTTTCGTAGAGCGATGCAGGGCATGCTCGCCGCGCGCAGCCATGCGCAACTGACGTCATGAAGCGGGTCTGCAGGCGCTTCCCAGACCTTCGCTGGCCCAATGAGCCGTCAGCGATGCTTTGCGGGATGGGGGGAGAAGGAGACGCCGAGCGCCGGAATATTTGTCCTGCGGAAAGGAATCTCGAAACTGAGCTTCGTGCCCGCACGCCAGAGCCATTCCACAGGGCCATAGACGAAGTGGCGTCGCCAGATGATCGCTAGCTGGACTTGGATGACACAGGCTACAATGCCGATCAGGGCAACGCGCCGGGCGCCGATGGTTTCGCACCAGCCCAGGCCGAAGTGATAGAAAAGCGGCACAAACAGGAGCGACTGCACGATGTAGAATGTCAGCGACATTCGGCCGAGCGGGGCAAGCCATTGCAGGCAGCTGCGAAACCGCGCGCTCCAGACGGCCTTGAAGGCGATAAGATAGGCGCATGTCAGGAGCAGGTCGGACCAGCTTGTCGCCAGCATCTTCCGCTTCGCGACCGTGGATGCTCCGCCTAGAAGAAACGAGTGGAAATAGGCCCGGCTGGCCAACACGGCCAGGCCGGCGAAGAAGATCATCAGAAACGGACGGCCTGACGTCCATGGGCTCTGAGAACTATCATCGAAAAAGCCGGTTCTTCCAAGAACCGTTCCGACAATGGCATATCCCATCATCTGGAGCAGGCGGCCGGACATCATGAGGTAAGCCCATTTTTCTGACTGACCAACCCACAGATTGATGCGAAAGACATCGATGAGGGATCCCGTCGCATAGACATGCCCCGCAACATCCCACCCCTCTTTCAGGCTGGAGGCGCCGGAGCGCGTGACCGGGGCCGGCTGCAGCAGGTCGGCAAGCATGAATGGCTGCAGAAAGCAGATGGCTGCCACCACCAGCAACATCCGGTTGGATCGAACCGCCTGCAAAGGCAGAAGCAGGAGCCCGATGCCGGCCAGGGCCGTCAGGATATCATCACGATAGAGCAGGCTATGGAGCCAGCCAATGACCGCCAGGATCAGCAGCCGCCAGCTATAGGAGAGATTGGCGGACAACCGGCCGCTCGATCCGGAATGGGCCACCGCGTGGCAGCTGAAACCGAAGCAGATGGCGAGCAGCGAGAAGGCCTTGCCCGCAAAAACGGTGAAGATGACGTTATGGAAGCCCGAGGTGATAATGAGGCCGCCGCCTTTGCACTCGTAAAATTCCTGAAGATGCACCAGCAATATGCCTGTGAGGGCGAGGCCGCGAAGAGCATCGATGGAAGCGGCTCGGGGCGTGGGGGATGCTAGGCGTGTGCCTGTCATAACAACGCCGACCTCCTCCATCATGTTTGCAGGCTATTTTTGCATTGCAATATGTCGGAAGAGAACTCGGAAATTTCCGTGGGTGTTAGCGGGGGGCAGGTGGAGCCAAGCGCCTTTGCCCCAGCCGATATGCGCCGAGCAGACCGAGGATTATCGAACCACCCGCCGCTCTCTCGGACGCGCGGCCTCTTCCCGGTTCACTGCCCCATTAAAGGAACGATACCAGCCAATAGAAGATTGCGCCCACCGCAGCGGATGCGGGGATGGTGATGAGCCAGGCAACCACGACATTGCGCGCAACCCCCCAGCGCACGGCAGAGGCGCGCCGGGCGGCGCCGACACCCACCACGCACCCCGTGATCGTATGCGTGGTCGATACTGGGATACCGAAGGCAGAGGCCGCGAACAGCATCACGGAGCCACCGGCGGATGCACAGAACCCCTGATGATGCGACAATTTTGTGATCCGCGTGCCCATCGTCTCGATGATTTTCCAGCCGCCGGAAAGCGTACCGAGGCCAATGGCGGTGTAGCAGCTGAGCACCACCCAGCCCGGGACGTGAAACTCGCCGCCGAGCATGCCCTGTGAATAGAGCAGCACGGTGATGATCCCCATCGTCTTCTGCGCGTCATTGGCGCCATGACCCAGCGAATAGGCGGCGGAGGAGATGAGATGGAGCTTCTTGAAAATGCCTTCGGCCCGGTTCGCCGAAGCCCGCATGAAGAGCCAGGATGTGAGCGCCACCAGCAGCATCGACATGGTGAGCCCGATGAGTGGCGACAGGACGATGGCCGAGGCCGTCTTACCGACGCCCGACCAGACAATGCCATCGATGCCAGCCCGCGCCGTGCCCGCGCCGATCAGTCCGCCGACCAATGCATGGCTGGACGATGACGGAATGCCCTTCCACCATGTCACCACATTCCAGAACATCGCGCCCACCAGCGCCCCGAAGATCACCTGGGGATTGACGATTTCCTTGTCGACGATGCCCTTGCCGACGGTCTCGGCGACCTTCAGCCCGAAGAGGAAATAGGCAGCGAAATTGAAGAAGGCGGCGAACAGCACGGCATGCACCGGGCGCAGCAGCCGTGTCGAGACCACCGTCGCGATGGAATTGGCGGCATCGTGGAGCCCGTTCAGAAAATCGAACGCCAGCGCAAGCGCGACCAGCGCCACGAGCAAGGGCATGGCTATCAGCGTGGTTGTCATCGGCTGATACCCTTCAGGCGTGGTCGATCACGAGGCCGTCAATCTCGTTGGCGACATCCTCGAACCGATCGACGACCCGTTCGAGGTGGCTGTAGATCTCGCGCGATACGATGAAGCGCAGCGTATTGGTCTCGCCGTGGGTCTTGAAGGCGGCCTTCAGCCCCTGGGCATGGATCTCATCGGCCTGTCCTTCCATCCGCACGAGCCTTTCGGTCAGTTCGTGGAGGCGCGAGGCGTTGGCGTGGATGTTCCGCAACAACGGCAGGGCTTCCGCGATCAGGCGGGCCGCGTCGACGATGATGGCCGCCATGTCCTTCATCTCCTGTTCGAAGCTCGTCACTTCATACAGGCTGATGGCACCGGCGGTCTGCTGCATCTGGTCGATCGAATCGTCCATGGCACCGATCAGGCTGGTGATGGCGCTGCGGTCGAAGGGCGTCAGGAAGGTGCGGCGAACGGTCTGGAGCACTTCGCGCGTGATGTCGTCGGCTTCCTGCTCGCGCTCCATGATCTCGCGGATATGGTCGCCCATGCCCGGCCCACCCTGCAGCAGGCGGGCCAGCGCATCGCTGCCGGCCATGATCGTCAGGACATGTGCCTCGAACAGGGCGAAGAAATTCCCCTGCTTTGGCAGCAACGCCTGAAACCAGTGAAACATTCTAAATCCCTCTTTGATCTTGCGGGTGCCCGACAATAATGTGCCACGCCGTGCCAGGTTGTTGAATTCCGTCGCGCGAAAGCTGCGAATGAGTTGCCGCAAGTCCGGCTCGTCGACGGCATCCGCCGCGTCGGAAAGGGAGAACCATCGCCTTTCGCGCTGGTCCTGCTCCTCCCACTCGTCCAGTTCGGCGATGACTGAAATCGGGAAGACATCGACTTCGATCATCAGCGATGCGCCGCTGCGGAGCCGCTTGCGATAGGCATAGGAGCCGATGGCCGTCGGGCAGGCCGCGCCGATGATCCCGGCTTCCTCATTCGCCTCATGCGCGGCCGAGGCATGCGGGGTCAGTCCCTTGACCAGATTGCCTTTGGGCAGCACCCATCGTCCCGTCCCGCGCGAGGTGACGAGCAGCACGCTGACCGGTGCATCAAGCGCACGGCCATCGGTACGATAGGGAAGGGCGGCGATCTGGCGAATGGAACGGCTCGATATGTTACGAATTTGTGACCGCCCTAGTCGCCTGACCGGATCACGGTCAACCAGCGGAATAAGGATAAGTGCAATGTTTGCGGGACACGGAGGGGTAAAACGAACCACCAACCGATGATTTTATCCAAGCAGGCCTCTATCAAAAGCCGGTTGGAAGCCGTTAAGGGGGCGCATGACCTCAACCGACCTGCTTGACCTCCTGATCGCAACCCTGGTCCGCGAGGTAGGAGGAAACCGCCGCAAATGGCGCACCGCAATCGGCCCTGTGCGGATCTATAGCACCGCTACCCACGCGCATTGCAATTGGGCGGTGGCGCCTTCCGGCACGGCGAGGGAGAATGCAGAAATCGAGCGGATCGTGGATGGGATGCGATTGCAGCATCCCATCATCGGATCATAGCCCTAACGGGTAGAAAGCAGCCGCTGGCGGCGTTTAGTCGGCTGCTTCCATCGCCTTCAGTGCCATCGCGATGGGGCCAAGCGGGCCGGCCTGATCGCCCATGCCCGGTTCGCGGATGAAAGGGCCGTCCTGGGGCAGGGCCATATAGCCCGCCAGACTGTCGATCAACCGCGCCTCGATGCCGGCGAGCAGATGGGGCTGGCCCTTGATGACGCCGCCGCCCATCATGATGCGCTTGGGGCCGGTCGTCAGCACCATGACATGGCAGAGTTGGGCGAGCGCATGAGCGACGCTGTCCCACAACGGATCGTCGGCCGGGATGCCCGAGACATGATCGGAACCGATCCGTGCCTTGATCGCCGGCCCGGCGGCGAGCCCCTCCACGCAATCGCCATGATAGGGGCAGCTGCCCGGCCAGCTATCACCGGCAAGGCGCGGCACGCGGATATGGCCGAGCTCGCAATGGGCAAGGCCACGTGTCGGGCGGCCGTTGACGATGAGGCCTACGCCAACGCCCGTTCCCACCGTGACATAGGCATAGTCGGACAGGCCCTGCGCGGCGCCCCAACGCCCTTCTGCCATGGCCGCGCCGTTTACGTCGGTATCGAACGCCACGGGCACCGGATAGGCTGAGGAAAGGAAACCGACGACATCCGCGTTTCGCCAACCGGGCTTCGGCGTCGAGGTTATGTGGCCATATCCGGGCGAAGCCGGATCAAGGTCCACGGGACCGAAGGAACCGATGCCAAGCGCGGAAAAGCCGTGCGTCTGCCACCACCCCTGCAGAATGCCTGAGATCGCGCCAAGGCAGGTCTGCGGATCGGTCGTGGGATGCTGTTCCTGAGCGACGACGCGGCCTTCCAGGGTAGCCAGTGTCGTGATGCACTTGGTTCCGCCCAGTTCGACGCCGGCGACAAGCAATTCAGCCATGGAAATCCTTCGTAATTGGCATTGTGCGATAATGTGCAATCAAGTCAGGTCGCTGCCGGTTGCCTCGGATCCGCGCCGCCTAGTGTGCAGGCAGGACAGTCAGATCATATGCCTTTGCAGGCACGTTCCCCGGAAGGATGGCCTTGCTCTATTGTCGGATGAGGCCGGGTGGTCAATCCTCATATTTCGGCTTCATGTTCCGTCCGCTGCCATTGCCCGTTCGATCAAAGGCGCAGGCGAGGGCGGCAGGGACTTTTATCTGTCTTGGCAAATTGTTGTCGGAGTAATAGCGTAGCCGCACACCTCCCACCAGGCGATGCAGGCCATCGATCGAGAACGTTATGCGCTGCATGGTTCGACCGTCGAGCCCTTTCGCTTCATCTCCATTTCCTGGCGCCACCGATCGCGATTGAAGGATTCACATGGTCGCAAAATTGCTCGAAATCTGTGTCGATACGATTGCCGACCTGGACGTCGCCATCCAGGGCGGAGCGGACCGGATCGAATTGTGCAGCGCGCTCGCCTTGGGCGGGCTTACGCCTTCGGCTGGATTCGCGCATTTGGCGGTAGAGCATGCAAGGCCATCCAGCACACGGATCCATGCCATGGTCCGCCCACGCGCAGGCGATTTTGCATATGACGAGAGCGAGCTGGACATGGCCATCGCGGAAGGGCTCGCCCTGATCGCCTCCGGCGTTGACGGGCTGGTGTTCGGCGCGGCACGCTCGGGAACCCTGGATGACGCGTTGATGACGAAATGGTGCGAGGCAATGCGCGCCGAGCGGGCCGACATCGCACTGACCCTGCATCGCGCGATCGATCTCACCGGCGATCCCGTCGTTGCCGTCGACCGCGCCGTCGCGCTGGGGTTCAGCCGCATTCTCACCTCGGGCGGCGCCGGAAAAGCCTTGGACGCACTGCCGATCCTCGCCGCCATGCAGGCGCGTGCGGCCGGACGGATCATCATTCTTCCCGGATCGGGCATCAGGGCGGAGAATGTGGCGACGGTGCTGGACGCGACGGGCGCGATCGAAGTCCACGCGTCGGCAAGCGAGCAGGCGCAGGATGTCGATCCCAAGGCGCTGGCGCTGGGCTTCGCGAACGGGCCGGGGCGCAGGACGTCGCTCGCCGAGGTACGGGCTCTGCGCGAGGCACTGGACCGATGAGCGGTTTCAGCCGGCGGGATGCCCTTGCGAGCGGTGCGGTGGCGGGACTGGCGGGTCTGATCCCGGCGTCCGGATCTGCGAAATCCGCAGAAACAGGTGATACGCCGCAACTTCATGGCCTTGCAACCCGAGACGCAGCGCCGCTGGCACCGGGCCAGCCCGACCCGTCTCGGCTGTTGCTCGATAGGGGGTGGCTGTTCCGTGAAGGGGATATCGCGCTTGCCCCGCCGGAAGGCCATCACCAGACCTATTTGTCGGTAAAGGCGGGCAATGCGCGCGGCGCGGCGGCGATCGATTTCGACGACAGCGATTGGCAGGCGGTATCCCTGCCGCATGACTGGGCGTCTGCCCAGCCCTTTGTCGAGACCGCCAATGTGTCGCAGGGCTACCGACCGCGCGGCATCGGCTGGTATCGGCGGACGATGCGGCTCGATCCGGCCGATCAGGGCAAGCGGCTGGAACTGCAGTTCGGCGGCATCGCCACGCAGGCGACGATCTGGATCAATGGCAGCATCGTGGCGCGCAACTTTTCCGCCTATAACGCCGTCACCATCGACATCACGCCGTTCGCGCGGTTCGGCGATGATTTGAATGTGATTGCCGTGCGTGTCGATGCGAACGCGATGGAAGGCTGGTGGTACGAGGGCGCCGGCATTTACCGCCACGTCTGGCTTGCGCGCCGGGCACCGGTGTCGATCGAGACGGACGGCGTGCATTGCGACCCGCGCCTTGCCGATGGCCGATGGCAGGTGCCCGTCTCCGTGTCGTTGGAAAGCATTGCGGCAGCGCGCGAAGCCGTCACGATCAGCGCGACCTTGCGCGATCCCGAAGGACGCGCCGTGGCGACGCAATCGATCCAGACGGAGGTCGAACCGCTCTCACAGGCGCTCGGCCGGATGACACTGGACGTCGGCGCGCCAAGGCTCTGGTCGGTCGGAAACCCCACGCTCTACAATGTCGAGGTGACGGTTTCGGGTGCGCAGGGTGAAGATCGGCGCCATGTCCCGGTTGGTTTCCGCAGCATCGCCTTCGATCCCGACCGCGGCTTCCTGCTCAATGGCCAGCCGGTCAAACTCAAGGGCGTATGCCTGCATCAGGACCATGCCGGGGTTGGCGTCGCGGTGCCCGATGCGCTCCTCGCCTGGAGGCTTCAGCGGCTGAAGGACATGGGATGCAACGCCATCCGCTGTTCGCACAATGCGATGACGGCGGAGTTCTATGACCAGTGCGACCGCATGGGCTTCCTGGTCATGGACGAGAACCGGATCTTCAATCCGGCGCCGGAAAATCTGGCGCAGCTGGAATGGCTGGTGCGGGCGCATCGCAACCATCCCAGCATCATCCTGTGGTCGGTCTTCAACGAAGAGCCGATGCAGGGCACGCAGTCCGGCGTGGAAATGGTGCGGCGGATGCGTGCGGCGGTGCGGGCGCTGGACGACAGCCGGCCGGTGACGGCGGCGATGAACGGCTCCTTCTATGTGCCGCACAATGTCTCGCAGGTCGTCGATGTCATGGGGTTCAACTATTACCCCAATGATTATGACCGCTTCCACGCGCTCAATCCGGCCAAGCCGACCACCAGTTCGGAAGACACTAGCGCCTATATGACGCGCGGCGCCTATGCCAGCGATCCCAAGGCGCATGTCATCTCCTCCATGGATGAGGAAGCGGCGGACTGGGGCGCGACGCATCGCAAGTCCTGGCAGGCGATCGCGCAGCGGCCCTTCGTCGCGGGCGGGTTCGTCTGGACGGGCTTTGACTATCATGGCGAGCCAACGCCCTATGCCTGGCCGACGATCGCCAGCTTCTTCGGCATTCTCGACCTCTGCGGTTTTGCCAAGACCGCCTATGATATCCGCCGGGCACAGTGGATCGACGATGAGATCGTGGTCGGCGTCGCACCGCACTGGACCTGGCCGGGGCGGGAAGGGCAGGAGATCGACCTGCTCGTGACCTCGAACGCCGACAAGGTGCGGGTGCTGGTGAACGGTCGGCCGATCGGCGAACAGGTCTGTGACCGGGTGATGGGCAATCATTTCCGCGCGAAATACGCCCCCGGGGTGCTGGAGGTGGAGGCACTGAAAGGCGGGCGGGTGGTTGCGCGCACGACCCACCGCACAGCCGGACCTGCGGTCGGGCTGCGGCTGACGCCGACGCGCAAGGCGATGCTGGGCGACGGCGAGGATGTGCTGGCGATCACTGTCGATACCGTCGATGCACAGGGTAATCATGTGCCGACCGAAGGGAGAAAGGTCAGCTTCACTCTGTCGGGGGCGACGCTGATCGGCGTCGGCAATGGCGACCCTAACAGCCATGAGAGCGAGAAGACGCCCGAGCGCTCCCTTTTCAACGGCCTTGCCCAGCTCATCATTCAGGTGCCGGAAGGGCGCGGGCGTATCGTTGTGGAGGCGCAGGCTGAGGGCTTGCGGCCAGCGCGGATCATGCTGCCTTTGCTGAACGCGGTGGCGAGACCGTCGGTGCCCGTTCAGCCAAGCGTTGCGATGATCGCTGACTGGCGGCGGTCTCCGGGCTTTGCCGAGCGCCCCGACCCGGCCATCAGACCGGCAGAAGGCGACAACAACCTCTGGGCCTTTACCCGCAGCGGCACGGCGACGGAGGCCGATGCCACGGCGACATGGCGGGTTTACCGCGCGGCGCTGCCGGTGCGGCGGCGCATTGTCGCGCAGGGCGGCGGGATCGCCTTTGCCGCCATTTCCGGCAAGGCGGAACTCTGGATCGATGGCGCGCGCGTTGCGACGAAAGCGACGCCGGCTGCGGGATCGCTGGAGGCATTGGTGCCGCCTGGCGCGAAAGAAGTCGCGCTGCTGGTGCAGTCCGTACCGAACACGCCGTCGGGAATAACCGGCTCGGTCAAATTGATCGACCGGCGGTGATGCCCGATTGGAGCATGATCCGGTCCGATCGAACCGGATCATGCTTTTGGCTCAGCGGAAGGCGCCGATCGTCGCGACGGCGATCGCCGGTGCCGGCACTGCCGGGCGCGGGAAAGCGAGGCGCAGATAGCGGACATTGCGCGCCGCGCTGAACGCTATGCGCTGGGTCGCGCGGGCATAGTTGATGTTCTGGAACTCGCCCTCTTCCGCTTTCGTCCAGCTCTTGCCGTCGATGCTGGTTTCGACGCGATAACGTGCAGGCGGCGCTGATTGCGGATCGACATGGCGCGTAGGCGTCAGGGTGAAGCCGGCAAGCCGTTCCGCTTCGCCCAGATCGATCGTGATGGCGGCTGGCGCGGGCGAGAGCCATGCGGTCTTGGCGTCATCGTCCAGCACGGCTTCGCTCCCCGGAGCGCTGGCGGTAACGACCTTCCACTTGTCGCGCGCGACGATGCTGGGATCGGAGGCCCGGGCCGGCGGGAGCACGGCCGGAGCGACCGACCGGAACAGGGCGAATTCGCGCAGCGTCGGCCCCGCTTCGGCCTCGACCGAGCGGAAGCGGATCCGGCGCGGGCTGATGGGCTGGGGCAGGCGGATGATCCGCTGCGGCCCGATCATCTCCTTGCTCGCGATTTCCTGCCACTGGTCGCCGCCGTCCGAAATATCGATCGCGAAGCGCGTGACGCGCAGGCCCAGCGGCAGCCATTCCTGCAAGCGGATGGTATCGAAGCTGCGGCCCGGCTGAAGGTCCAGCGTCAGAGTCGCGTCCTTGGCGCCTGCGGGCGCGCACCAGAAGCTGTCGAGATTGCCGTCAACGGCGTGGGCCGCCGTGCTGCCGATATCGGCGCTGGCGCTCGCCAAGGCGCCGCGTGCCAGATCCTCGGCAAAGGTCGCGTGCAGCGCATCTCCGAATGCCTGCAGGCTGGCGACATCGCGGGGCGCGAGTTGCCCGCGCTTGTCGGGCGGCAGGTTCAGGTGGAAGGTCGTGCCGCGCGCCACCGACTGGTCGAACAGCTCCATCAGCTTCTGCGGCGTCTTGACCTGCACATCCTCGTCGGCGTGATAGAACCAGCCCGGACGGATCGAGACATTGGTCTCCGCCGGCCACCAAAGTTCGGCGCCGCGCACGCCGCTATTGCCCTTTTCCTGGTCATAGGGTTCGTTCGGCATTGTCGGCCAGCAGGGGTCGCCGGCATGGCCATCCTCATTGCCGACCCAGCGGATGTCTGCGCCCAGCGGATCGAAGGTGCACGCATCGGGCTGCAGCTTGTGGACGAGCGCGATGATCGAGGGCCAGTTGTAATAGGCGGGCGCATCGATCTTCCGCGCTTCTCGCGCGCCGCCATAATAACCGTCGCCGCCGTTGGCGCCATCGAACCAGACTTCGAAGAGCGTGCCGTAGCGGGTGCACAGTTCGCTCAACTGGGCGCGGAAATATTCGACATAGGAAGACTTGCCATAATCAGCGCGGTTGCGATCCCATGGCGAGAGATAGACGCCGAAATCGATACCGCCGCGTCGGCACGCCTGCTCCATTTCGCCGACGATGTCGCCCATGCCATTCTTGTAGGGCGCATTGCGGATGCAATGTTCGGTCAGCATCGTGGGCCACAGGCAGAAGCCGTCATGATGCTTGGCGGTGAGGATCAGGCCCGTCAGGCCGCCAGCCTTGGCCCCGGCGACGATCTGGTCGGGATCGAAATCGCTGGGGTTGAACAGGGCCGGGTCTTCGTCGCCATAGCCCCATTCCTTGTCGGTGAAGGTGTTCATCGAGAAGTGGATGAAGCCGTACATCCGCCGATCATGCCATTTGCGCTGGCGTGGCGAGGGCGTGGCACCCCATGGCGCGGGCAGGCGGGGCTGGGCGATGGCAGCGGGGCCGCGAGGGGCGCAGGCCGCCGCGCTAGCCAGGAGCGAACCTGCCATCAGGGATCGGCGGGTCAGGTGGGTCGTCATTGATCGGCTCCGGCTGTTTCTGTCGTTTTGATATCGAGGGGCAGGGGGATCAGCCAGACTTCGGCAATCTGTCGCCCCCGTCCGCCGCCGCCAACGCCGGCGGGCCGCGCCCAGACGAGCGTCAGCGCGCCGTTGCCGGTGAGTGCGGGCGGAATGTCGAGTTCCACCGTCTGGGGATTGCTGCTGCGCTGCTCTGGCGCGGGCAGAGGCGTGCCATTAGCGGTGAGCGTCAGTGGCAGCACATAGTCCTCGCCTGCCCATGTGTAGCGCAGACGATAGCGCCGCTGATGCTCCAGCCCGTCATAGCGCAGCGTCAGCGGATGTTCGTAGAGCGCCTCGGCATAGCTCAGTTCCGCCATGCGCCAGCCCTCGTTCGGGATATGATCGGCGACGCCGTCTATTGCGGCGCGCCACAGTTGGGGATCGTCCGGGTAGCCGGGGCCGCGCACCAGATGCGGCTCGTTGGTCGGATCGCCCAAATCGTCGTAGAGCGCGAACTGCGCCATGCCCCAGCGATCCCCCAGCGCGACAAGGCGATCGGTCCGCGCCTTCTCCGTCGGGAGTGCAAGCGCGGCCGCCATATCCCGTTCCACGGCGACACGATCGTTCAGGTCTATGGTCGCGCGATCCAGATTTGCACCGCGCTCCCAGTGGGACGCGCCATATCGCGGGACGGAAAGCTGCATATGGGCGGAAAGCCAGAGTCGCTGCGCCAAGCCTTCAAGGCGTTCGAGGAGCGCCTGCGCCTTGTCGCTTTCGGGACGGGCATAGGCGAAGCGCGCGGCCGCGACGGCGGGCTCCGCGCCCATCCCTGAGGCTTGGCGCAGTGTATAGAGCGCCTCGGCCTGCCGCGCTTTTGCCAGCCCCAGCCGCTCGCGCACCAGCGCATCATAGACGGCCCGGTAGCGGTAGAGAGCGAGATGCCAGTCCGCCCATGAGGCGGGCTTCACACTGTCGATGGCGCTCATCGTGGCGTCGATGCCCGCATTGCCCGATGGATCACCGCGCCAATTCTCTTCGAGCATCGCGGGGATCACGGCAAAGGCGGGATCGCCGACATAGAAATTGGCATAGTCGGTGGCGACGGCGCGGGGATCGACATCGGCGTTCCAGCCCATGGACAGCCATTGGTGGACATTCCAGTCGTCGTTGATGCCTTCGGAATAGCTGATCGCGCCGCGCGTGCCGGGGGAGAGATGCGCGAAGGTCGTCGCCTGCGCCTGCGGTCGAGGGTTCACCGGCTCGCGCCCTTCGGTCAGGGCGAAGGCGGGATGCCAGTCGGGCACAGGAAGCTGCGCATGCATGGCATGGGCGGTGTCGGGATAGAGTTCGAGCGGATAGCGACCGGCGATGCGGCGCCGATGGATCGCGACGCTTTCGCGTGTCTGCGGGCCGATGAAGATACCGCTCAGCCAGTCGGGGCGCCGGGCGAGTTGCGCGTAGAAAGCATCCAGCCCCTTTGCGTCGAAGCCCTGCGTCGAAATCAGCAGCTCCGCCTTGGGAAAGCGGTTGCGCATGGTCGTTGCGAGCCGGTACGCAAGGCCGAAGAGCCGGTCAGGCGGAGTGTGGCCGGGGTCGCCGCCGGGCAGATACAGCGCGTCGAGTGCGGGCAGGCTTTCGACCAGCGTAGCAAAGGCCTTCACCTCTGCATCGTCCGCTGCGCCGCCGTCATAGTCGCCGAGCAGGGGATAGAAGAGCGCCACGTCCAGACCCAGCCTGTGGGCAGCGCCGGCCATCTCCCGAACAGCCTGTTCGGCCGGGACGGGGGAAAGCGGGGAGGCTGACGCATCGTCCGATTTCGGCGCGACGATCTGAATGCGATTGGCGCCCCAGAGCGCGAGATCCTCGATCCGCCGGCTGAGCATCGCCGGGGTCCAGGCGTCATAGCTGTTGTTCTTGAAACGGTAGCCGATCTGCGTCCCACGAATTTTCAGGGCAGGTGCTTCGGCGACACGCGCTGGCATTGTCAGGCTGAGCCTGTCGCTATGGCGCAGCAGCCAGCCGGCCCCGTAGACGAAGCCGCGAGTCGAGGCTGCGCGCACCGTGACGGTCCTGCCCTGTCGGCTGATCGCAAAGCCTTCCCGCGCGATCCGCGGCTGGGCGAGGAAGCGGATATGGTTGCTGCAACCCGCCTCCCGCGCCCCGCGCTCCACGAGCCGGCGCCGCAACAGCTCTGCAGCCGGAGCGGCCGATCCGGCTGCGGCCACGCAAACTCTGTCCAGTGCGAAATCGGCCGGTGCTGCCGGCGTCGCGGCAGAGGCCGCCGCCGCGAGCAGCGCCAGCGCTGCCACGCCTGTCATGCCCTGGAGACCGGCCGATCCTCTGGCCGGCTGGCAAAGGCCTTGTTGGGCGTCGTGCCCATCTCGAACCGCAACGTGCCGCCCTGGATAAGGTCGGCATGGGCGATCCAGCCCTTCGTCCATGGCCGCCCGTTCCAGCTCACCGCCTGCACATAGGGCGTGTCGGGCCTGTTCCCCCGCGCTTCCACGATCAGGCGCTTGCCCCTGTCGAGGCGCACTTCCGCGCGCTCGAACAGCGGGCTGCCCAGCACATAGGTCGCACTCACCGGATCGACCGGGTAGAAGCCCAGCGCGGAGAGGATGAACCACGCGCTCATCTGGCCGCAATCATCGTTGCCGATGACGCCATCGGGCGTGTCCTTGTACATCTCGCTCATCAACCGGCGAACCATGGCCTGCGTCTTCCATGCCGCCCCGCAATAGGCATAGAGATAGGCGACATGGTGGCTCGGCTCATTGCCATGGGCATATTGGCCGACCAGCCCGGAAATGTCCGGCGGCGCGTCTGCGGGGAGGGTGGACGGCGCTGTGAACAGCGCGTCCAGCTTCGCCTCGAACGCAGCATCGCCGCCCATGGCCGCCATCAGGCCATTTACGTCATGCTGGTTCAGGAAGGTCGCCTGCCAGCCATTGCTCTCGGTGAAATCGCGCCACTTCTTGGAATGGCCGAGCGCAATCGGGTCATAGGGTTCCGCCCAGTTGCCGTCGGCCAGCCGACCGCGCGCGTGACCGATCCTCCGGTCGAACACGTTGCGCCAGTTGCCCGAGCGCTTGCGCAGGCGCTGCGCGCTCGCGCTTTCCCCCGCCGCGTCGGCGATATGGGCGGAGGCATAATCGTCATAGCTATATTCAAGCGTGCGCGAGACGCTTTCGAAGATGCGATCCGCCGGCACGAAACCCAATTCGTCATAGGTCTGGATGCCCAGGCTATTGTCCAGATTGGGCGTGGACCAGTCGAAGGAACGCTTGGCGATACCGGGCCATGCCGCCGCATAATCGCCCGGAATGCCCTTGGCGCGGGCTTCGGCAAGCACCGGCACCGCATGCCAGCCGATCATGCACCCTGTTTCCACGCCTTGCAGCGGCCAGACGGGCGGGCCGAAGGGGCTCTGCTGGGTCTGGCGGATGAGGTCCGCGACGAATTCGGCCGCGCGGTGCGGGCGGAGCAGGGTCTGGAGCGGATGGAAGGCGCGATAGGTGTCCCACAGCGAATAGGCGCTGAAGGCGCGAGCATCGGCAGGGGCGGTGTGGACCTTGCGATCCAGCCCGACATAGCGCCCGTCGACATCCGAATAGAGCGTCGGCCCCATGCTGGCATGATAGAGCGCCGAGGAGAGGATCGTGCGCTGTTCTGGCGTGCCGCCTTCGACTGCGACGAGGTCCAGTTCCTTGGCCCATGCCTGCTGGGCGGCGGCGCGATAGCGATCGAAATTCCAGTGACGCGCTTCGGCCTTCAGGTTCGCGCGGGCACCGGCAACGTCCACTGCCGAAATGCCGCAGCGGACGACCACCGGCGCGGCGCCGGCGTCGTCATAATGCAGTGCCGCCTTCAGCCGCTTGCCGGTAATGCTGTTGCCCGAGGCTGGCTGATCCTCATCGCCGAAAAAAGCGATGCGGTCGGGCGCGCGGGAAAGCTGGATCGCGAAGAAGATCCGCCGCCCCTTGGCCCAGCGGAAGACCCGCCGCGTCCCGGTGAGAGTGCCGTCGCTCTCCATAGTGATCGCCGCTTCGTCGATCAGCGGCGCTTCGCCGGGGCCTTCCATCACGAGATGGCTGAGGTCAATCAGCAGATGGCCGGCGCCGGCGGGGAAATGATAGCGGTGGATGCCGGTGCGTTCCGTGACGGTCAGCTCCGCGCGAACGCCGCTTTCCAGATTGACGGCATAATAGCCGGGCTCTGCCTGTTCCGCGTTGTAGCGCTGGCGATAGCCGACGTCGGGATTGTCGAGCGGGCCGGGCTGCAACTGAACCGGACCGGTCGTCGGCACGACCAGCACATCCAGCATGTCGCCAATGCCGGTGCCGGAAAGATGGGTGTGGGAGAAGCCTAGGATCGAGCCGTCATCCTTTTGATAGCCCGAACAGGTCGCCCAGCGTGCCGTATCGGTATCGGGAGATAGCTGGACCATCCCGAAGGGCATGGTCGCGCCGGGAAAAGTGTGGCCATCGCCACCCGTGCCGACGAACAGGTCCGGCGCAGCCGTAGTCGCCCTTGTCGCGCCATATGCAGTGCCATGCGCGGAAAAGGCGCTGGCGAGCGCGATACCGCCCGTGCCCGTCAGCAGCGTGCGGCGATCGAAGGTCGGGCGGCTCACAATGTTTCTCCCAGAAGGTCGGGCTTGCGGCGGGCAAGGTCCAGCATCAGCTCGCCGAACAGACCGTTGGCCCATGCGAACCAGTGCCGGGTGAAGGTCTTGGGATCATCCTGATCGAAGGCTTCATGGATGAAGCCCGTGCCGGCATGGCTGGCCTTGAGCCAGCGCAGGCACTGGCGGATGGTGGCATCGTCGTGGCTGTTCATGGCGCGCATGATGATCGACATCGGCCAGATCATCCGCAGGCCGGCATGGGGGCCGCCAATGCCTTCGGCCGACGTGCCCTTGAAGAAATAGGGGTTACGCTCGCTCCATGCCGCGGAGAGCGTGCGCTGGAACAGGGGATCGTCGGGCTGTACGCAGCCGAGATAGGTCAGCGCGGAGAGGCTGGGCACGTTGGCATCGTCCATGAAATGGCCGTTGCCGAAGCCGTCGACCTCATAGGCCCAGAGCCGCTCTCCGGTCGCCGTATCGATCATCGTACCGTTCGCGCGGGTGGCGGCATCGACCTCATCGGCCAGCGCCTTGGCGCCCGCCGCGAGCGCAGTGTTTTTCGCCGCCTCGCTCGCCACCACCGCGAGCTTGCGCAGAGCGGCGACGGCAAAGAGGTTGGCGGGGACCAGGAAGGGAAACAGGCAGGCATCGTCGGAGGGGCGATACATGGAATGGATCATGCCGACCTTGCGGGTGGGCGCGCCATAGCCGTTCAGGATCTGGGTCTCGGTCGCCAGCTTGTCGCGCCGCAGGAAGCGATAGGGGCCGGGGCCGTCCTTGCGCTGCTGCTCGCGGAAGGTGCGGATGCTCGCCCGTGCGGCATCCACCCACAGCGCATCGAACGGCGTCGCGTCGCCGCTCGCGCGCCAGTAATCATGGGCAAGGCGCATCGGGTAGCAGAGCGAATCCACCTCCCACTTCCGCTCGGCCACGCCCGGCTTCATTTCGGTATCGTCGGCCAGCGCCCATGGCAGCGTCGTCTTTGCCGAAGGATCGTGCATGAACGCATTGGCATAGGGATCAAGCAGGATCGATCGCGCCTGCCGGGCGATCAGCCCGCGGAAAAGTTCGCGCAGCTTGGCGTCTTCGCGGGCAAGGTGGACATAGGGATTGAGCTGGGCGGAGCTGTCGCGCAGCCAAAGGCATTCGATGTCGCCGGTGATTACGAAGGCGTCCGGCTTGCCTTCGATGTTGCCCATGAACACCGTCGTGTCCAGCGTGTTGGGGTAGCAGTTCGCAAACATCCAGCGCAGTTCAGGGTCGCCGATAAGGGCCGATACCCGGCCGATTTCCCGCTCCACGGCGCGGCTGACGAATTTGCGGTCGGCCGTCGCCGGACGCTTGCTATCAAAACCGGCAATGCGAGGGGCTGCGCGGGCAATGGCAGGTGTGGCAGCAAGGGCGAAGCTGCCGGCGATCATGGAACGGCGATCGATGATCATTTGGGCAGAACCTGCGTGCCGGTGATGGTGAAGGAAAGCTCCGTGCCCTGCGCCTCGCCGGGCTGTCCGCCGCCGATGAACAGGCGATAGCTGCCGGGACGCACCGCGCGCACGCCATCACGGTCCACGGTGCTGAGCGCCCGCGGATCGAGGGCGAAACGCACCGTTTGGCTCTTGCCACGCTTCAAGGGCAGGCGGCTGAAGGCCACGAGATTGTGCCGCAGCACAGGATCGTTGAACTCGCCGATGCGGCGCAGGTTTTCGGGCGGGATGAGATAGGCTTGCGCGACCTCATCGCCATCGCGGTTGCCCGCATTGGTGATCCGCACCGTGACCGTCAGCGTGTCTCCGGCCGTGACGCTCGCCGGAGCCTTCGCGTCGGCATAGGCAAAGCGGGTATAGGCAAGGCCATGGCCAAAGCCCCAGAGCGGCTGCCCGTGGAAATAGCGATAGGTCCGCTCGCGCATGTTGTAATCGACGAACGCGGGGAGATCGCGGGTGCGGGCGTAGAAGGTGACGGGCAGGCGTCCCGCCGGGCTGATCGTGCCGTCGATCAGGTCGGCGATCGCCGTGCCGCCAGCTTCACCAGGATACCATGCGGCCACCACGGCGTCCGCATTCTGCTTGGCCCACTCCATCGCCACGGCACTGCCGGAGAGCAGCACGACGACCAGCGGCTTGCCTGTCGCCTTTACTGCTTCGAGCAGGGCCTGCTGCGCTTCGGGGAGCGCGATGTCGGTGCGGTCGCCGCCGGAGAAGCCGGGCACCTCGATCTGCAGCGCTTCGCCCTCGACAGCCGGTGACAGACCGACAAAGGCGACGACGGCGTCCGCGTCACGCGCCGCCGCGATGGCTGCTTGTCGCTGCGCGGCGGCTGGAGCGGTCCACGTCAGGCGGATGCCCTCGTCCTCGCTGGCATGGGCCAGTTCGACGCGGATGTCATGAGGGCGGGTGTCGGCAAAGGTCAGGCGTGCCTCGACCTTGCTGCCGTCGCCATTGTCGGCGATCACCTGCTGCCCGTCGATCCACAGGCGCACGGCGTCATGGCCATTGCAATCAAAGCAGCGGGGCACGTCGAGGCGCAGAACATGCTCGCCCGGTCCCTCTGGCGTCAGCGTGCCGGTCCAGCGCACGCCATAGCGCTCCGCCGGAATGCCCGGCGCGGGGGAGGTGCGGTTCCAGTCGAAATCGATCTTCCGGTGGGTTTGCGTCTGTGCAGCGGCGCCTGAAAAGCCCGGATCGGTGAAGAACTCGGCCTTGAGGCCCGTGCCGAAGGCGGTTTCGGGGATCGGCAGCGGCACGCCTTCCGCCAGCGTTGCGCCCTGTGCGTAGCGCACGTCGAAACGCCCCCTGAGGCCCGCGAGCGGCGTCACGGGATTGCCCGCCGTGCCGTGATAATTGGCCTCCAGCGTATCGAGGCTGTCGGCATTGGGGCCGATCACCGCGATCCTGGCGCCCTTCTTGAGCGGCAAAACGCCATTGTTCTGCAGCAGCACCAGCGACTTGCGCGCCGCTTCCAGCGCCAGTGCCCGGTTGGCTGGGGTATCGACCGCGCTTGCCGGGATCGCATCCCAGCGGCTTTTCGCACCAAAGGCGTCGCCCAGCAATTTGCGCGCGACAAAGGTGCGTTCAAGCGCACGGTCTACCGTCTTCTGGTCGGTCAGTCCCTGCGCCAGCGCCTGATCGAGGGCGGCATAGGCCTTGCCGCAATTAAGGTCCATGCCGGCATTGATCGCGGCGGCCGAGGCGGCGGCATTGGTCTGCCGATAGCGCTGATAATGGTTGATGTTGCCGATCGCGTCGCAATCCGAGACGATGAGGCCGGTGAAGCCCCAATCCTTGCGCACGCGATCGTTGAGCAGCCAGTCGGATGCGCAGACAGGCACCCCATGCACGCTGTTATAGGCGCACATCACCGACAGCGCCTTGCCCTCGGTCAGCGCCTTGCGGAAGGCGGGGAGATAGGTGGTCTCCATGTCATAGGCGCTGCTCTGCACCCCGAAGGAATCGCGCCCGGCCTCAGGCCCGCTGTGCGCGACGAGATGCTTGGGCGTCGCGAGCACGCGGGGCTGGGTAAGGTCCGGCCCTTGCAGCCCGCGCACATAGCCCACGGCAAGGCTACCGGTCAGCAGCGGGTCTTCGCCATAGGTCTCCTGCCCGCGACCCCAGCGCGGGTCGCGGAAGATGTTGATGTTCGGCGACCAGATGGTCAGCCCCTGATAGCGGCGGCGATCCTTGCCGGGCAGGGCGTTATATTTGGCACGGGCCTCGGTCGAGACGACGGTGCCGATCCGCTCCATGAGTTCTGGATCCCATGTCGCGCCCAGGCCGATCGCTTGGGGAAACACGGTGGCGACGCCGTTGCGGGCAAGGCCATGAAGGGCTTCGTTCCAATAGTCATAGGCGGGCAGCTCAGCGCCGTTGGCAGGCGCCCCGGATTGAAGCTGGGCCGCTTTTTCCGCCGGGCTCATCGCGCTGATCTTGGCCGTGATCTGCGGATCAGTCTGCCCGGCGCTCGCGGCGAGCAGAAGCAGAAGCGCGCTCATCGCTTGCCCTCCATGCCGAGGTGCCGCAGTTCGAGCGCCGCGCGCAATTTGGCCGTGGATGCCTTGGAAGTGATGGTTACGGTCACGCTCTCGCCGGGAAGCAGATCGAAATAATTGTCGGAGGCGCTGGCGTCGATTTCACCGAAGCCGATCCACAGGCCGCGTGCCATCTTCCCTGCGCTGACGGTCAATTGCGGCTTGCCATCGGCAGCTGTGCTCCACTGGGTCGTCAGGCTCGGATCGGGCAGGGCCATGTCCTTTTCGGGAACGGCCGAAACCAGCGCACGAGAGGCGAGCTTGCCGTCGATCATCAGTTCGGCGACGGCGAAGCTGCGGCTCTTGTCGGCAGCGCCGAACAGCGCGGCATCACCCAGCGTCGCGACCTTGATGGCGGACAACGGCGCGAGCTGGACGTCACCTTCCTTCACGATCTTCTGCGCGCCATCGACATCGACGATGCGGATGCGCCAATGGGCGGCGGCCGCATCTGTCCTGTCCGAGATCAGCGAAACGTCCGTCGAGCCATTCTCATGCCGTCCGGCAGCGACCGCGACCGGCGCGAAGAAACGTCGCGCGGCATAGTGCAACGCTTTCCAGCGGCCGAAATAGTCGATGCTGGACCATGAGGCGCCGGGCCAGACATCGTTGAGCTGCCAGTAGAGCGAACCGGTCGTTTCCGGGCGGCAGGCGCGATGATGGAGCGCGCCGAGCGCGATACCGTCCGCCTGCATCGCCTGGGAGAGATAGACGAAATCGGCAAAGTCGCGCGGCGTCCGATAGCGCTGCTCGATATAATAGAGCAGGCGTTCCTGTCCCTCGCCCTTCAGGAACTTCTGATGGGCGCGCATGACGGGCGAGGTGACGCTGAGGTCGCCATCCTTTGCGAACGCCTTGATGGTCGGCATGACCGGCATCGCCTCCAGCCCATATTCGGACATGAAGCGCGGGCAGCTTTCCAAATAGGCGGTCACGGGCTTCTTCCCGCCCCAGACATCCCAATAATGGCGGTCGCCGTCACCATCGACGTCGGGCTTGCCTTCATAGTTGGTGCTGGGGGAGCCGGGCCAGTAGGGCACGTCGGAATCGATGCGCTCGGCCGCGTCGCGCAGTACCTGGTTGAACAGGATCGCCATGCCTACCCCGATACGTTCCTGCTCGTCCGCGCCTACGCGCTTCTTGAAGGCGATGCGATCGGACCAGTTTTCCCAGCCGGAAAGCACTTCATTGTTGCCCGACCACAGCACGATGGACGGATGCGCCTGCACCCGCTCGACCTGTTGTTCCGCCTCTATGCGGACATTCTCACGGAATTCGCGGTCATAGGGGGGCACAGCGCCACCGAACATGAAATCCTGCCACACCATCAGGCCCAGCCGATCGGCGGCATCATAGAAGCTGTCGGGCAGATAATGCCCGCCGCCCCAGATGCGGACCATGTTCATGTTCGCCGCCTTCGCATCGGCGAGGATGCCGGCCATGCGTTCCGGCGTCACGCGCGGCGCGAAGCTGTCAAAGGGGATGACGTTGGCGCCCTTCATGAAGATGGGCAGGCCATTGACCTTGATCTGGAAGCCGCGCCCCTTGGCATCGGCGTCCCGCACCAGTTCGACCGTCCGCAGGCCGGTAGTGCGGGTCGTGCTGTCAACGACCTCGCCATCGAGTGAAACCTTCGTCGTGACCGAATAGAGCGGCTGCGCGCCATAGCCCGCCGGATACCAGATTTGCGGATCCGGGATGCTGACGGGCACGGAGACGCGATTGATGCCAGCGGTCACGGCGATGTCGCGCGTGGAAGTGAAGGTCTGTCCCTTCTGGGGACCTTTTACCGTCACTTCCACGCGGGCGCGACCTTCACGGTCTGCGACCAGTTCGACACCAGCAGCGATCCGGGCTTCCGCCCTCGTCACCGCCTCCTGCGCGACCCGCAGGCTCCCGATGCGCAGGTTATCCCAGGCATCGATCCGAATGGGGCCATTGGACCCGATGTTGAGAATGCGCGGCCCCCAATCCCAGCCGTAATGATATTTGGGCTTGCGGATATAAGGGGACGTCTGCCGTGCTTCGGGCTCATCGCCGAAGACGGAATCATATTCGCCCGGCAGCGGATTGGCGAGCGCCAGAACCTTGGGCTGCAACGCCTTGAGCGGCGAGCGGAAGCGGATGAGGATCTCGTTCGCGCCGACCTTCAGCAACGGCTTGGCGTCAGCGCGCCAGCGGCGATGGGCGTTGTCTGCCGAGAGCAGCGGCTGCCCGTTCACAAGCACGTCCGCGTAGGTATCGAGCCCGTCGAACACGAGGTCGATATGCTGGCGCGCGAGCAGGGCAGGTGAGGCGTCGATCCGGCCGCGATACTCCCAGTCGCTCCGTCCGGCCCACTGGATCGTCGCTTCGTTCAGGCCGGCAAAGGGATCGGGCGTGATGCCCTGGGCAATCAGGTCGGTCTGGACATAGCCGGGCACGGTCGCGGGGCGCCACTTCGCCGCCTGGGGATGGGCTGTTGCTACGTCCTTCTCATCAGGGGCAAGGCGAAATTGCCAATGCGCGGCGAGGTCCGTCGTCTCCCGAGGTGCCGCCAGAAGCGCAGTAGGCGCAGCGGCAAGCAGGAGCAGGAACGCCCGGCGCATCACCGCCGATCCTCCAGCGTCACCTTTTCGACCGCATAAAAGGGGTCCGAAAGCGGCGAGGTGAATTGGAAGCACAGATCCGCATCGCCGGCCTGGCCGTTGATGACGCCGCTTAAGCGCATCCGGTTGGGTGCGGTCTTCGGATCGGGCAACGGGAAGGTGCCGATCACGCTGCCCTCGCAGCCGCCGGCGCGCACGACCATCTCGCCATGGGCAGTCACGGCATAATGTGCGCGCAACGCACTTTCCTCATGCGCGAGGCCATAATGGCGGGGCAGGCGGGCGACGTCGATCGCGAACCCCTTGGCTTCGCCCAAGGGCGCGCCGATCCACTGGGTGCAGGTGTCGAAGATGTTGACGTTGAACGCCGGGGCATCCTCCGGCTGACCTGAGACAAGCGGCACGCGCAGGCCCAGCGCGCCCTTCGGACAGGCTGCGAGATCGGAAGCGCCCGCCGTCAGCAATGCCGTGCGCGAGGCGTCGAAATGTCGCGGCGTCGCGGTCGTGCGCCCGTCGCTCAGGAATGACGCTGCCTCGATCATGCTGCCGAGCTTGACCGTCAGCGGCTTCGCATAGACCGTCGACCGCGCCGAAACCGCCTTGCCGTTGATGGTATAGCGCAGCGTGCCGGCACCCGTTTCGCTGTCCATGGCAAGCGTCAACTTGCCGCTGCGCAGTGCATCGCCCCGGCTGCCCTGCATGCGGAAATTGACCGCAAAGGCGCTGTCGGCGGCGGTGATGCCCTCGCGCTGATAACGCAGCATCTGCGGATCGAGGCGCGCGACGAAGCTCGGCCAGTCGCGCTTGTCCTTGGGCGACCAGTTGAACTCCGCAACGGCGGAAAGCCGCGGGAAGGTCGCACGTTCCTTCTGCTTGGCCGTCGCCAGATATTCCGAAAAGCCATTGGCCTGCGAGCCCAGCACATGCTTCATCCGGTCCGGCGCGATGCCGGCGGGTGCCGGCTCATAGCTATAGATCTTCTTGAGCGTCTGGATGGCGATCCGTCCGGGGGGCTCGTCGCTGCGGTCGGACTGCAGGCTATCGAGATACAGGTCCGGCGCTGGGGACAGGACAACGTCATGCCCCTTGTTCGCAGCCTCGACCGCGCCCTTTTCACCGCGCCATGACATAACCGACGCGCTGGTCGGCACATCGCCTTCCAGGATTTCGTCCCAGCCGATCAGGCGACGGTTCTTGCTGGCGAGATATTTGCCAAGCTCGCCGATCATCCAGCCCTGCATCTGGTTCTCGGTCTTGAGGCCGAGCGCCTTCATCTGGGCCTGGACTTCCGGCGAGCGCTGCCACTGGTCCTTCACCGCCTCATCGCCGCCGACATGTATGAACTGAGAGGGGAAGACGTCGATCAACTCGTCGAGCACATTCTTGATGAACGCCATGGAGCGCGGCGAGGGCGAGAAAAGCCAGGGATTGACGCCCCAGTCATGGCTGACCTCCGGCCGGTCGCCCAGCACGCCGATCTCTTCAGGATAGGCGGCGACGGCTGCCTGCGCATGGCCGGGCATGTCGATTTC
Source organism: Sphingobium arseniciresistens (assembly GCA_029167225.1). Taxonomy (GTDB): domain Bacteria; phylum Pseudomonadota; class Alphaproteobacteria; order Sphingomonadales; family Sphingomonadaceae; genus Sphingobium; species Sphingobium arseniciresistens. The sequence continues at coordinate 324,269 of JARFNK010000004.1, read as the reverse complement.
CGGGACGATGGTGATACCGCGCTCGGCAGCATAGGCGACCAGTGCCTTAAGCTGTTCCTGGGTGTAGAAGCCGCCGACCTTCTCGCCGGGCGCGCCGCCGGAGGAGGGCGGGGTACGCCAGCCACCGATCTCGGCGAGCTTGGGGTAGCGCTTGATCTCGATCCGCCATCCCTGATCGTCCGTCAGATGCATGTGCAGCACGTTGAGCTTCTGCGCCGACATGGTGTCGATGACCGGGTAAAGGGTTTCGATGGGCTGGTAATGACGGGCGACGTCTACCATCAGGCCACGCCAGGAGAAGCGCGGCGCATCGCTGATCGACATGGCGGTGAGCGTTACGGGCTTGCCGAAAGCGGCATCGGGCGAAAGCAGCTGGGCCAGCGTCATCGCGCCCCAGATCAGGCCGCGATCCCCGCTGGCGCGAATGGCCACGCCCCTGGCGGTCACGTCGAACCGATAGGCTTCCTCGCCGGTGACAGACGGGTCGCGCGTGAAGGAGATGATGCCGGCACCAGCAGATGCGTCGCGCAGGGTGATGCCGCGATCGGTGCGAACCCGTTCGATCAGCAGGCGGGCGGCGGTGGCTGCGCCTTTGTCTTCCGCTGCGAAGGAAATGGCGCTGTCCGAACCGATGCGCAGCGTTTCCTGGCCAATCGTGATCTCAGCGGGAAAGGGGATCAGCGGCGGGCTGATTTGCGCATGGGCGTCCGTAGCGGCCAGGGCGAGGGGGATCGCGATGAGGCTGCGCATCGGCTTTAGCTCCTTGTTGCGGCGGCGCGCTGATCCGCGCACCTTCGTATAAGAAAAAGCGGGCGGCCCGGTGCAGCGGGCCGCCCGTGGCAGTGCACTGCCATCAGGGACGCCTGTCTTTCAAGGAAAGACAGGCGGGGAGGGAAGGGCGGGCCGTACCACCGGACGCCGGACATATCCGGCAATCAGGTGATACAGATCCCAATCCTTGTTCATCAGAAGCGAACGCTGATGCTGCCGGCGTAGGTACGACCGTTCTTGTAGAAGGCCGTCGGCGTTGCGCGGGTGCCGCTATACTGGATGTAGGTCTCGTCCAGCAGGTTCTGGGCATTTGCCGTGAGCGTGATGTTCTCGGTGATCTTGAATGCGGCCGAGAAGTCCAGCTGGCTGTAGGGCGCGACCATGTCTACCGAACTCAGGCGACCGATTGCCCGGAAATAGGACGAACGATAGTTGTAGCTCAGGCGCGCCTGGAACGGACCATTCTCATAATAGGGAATGACGTTGACGGTGTGCTTCGACAGGTAGGGAAGGTTCAGACCCTCGTCAGTCGAGCTGTCGGCGTAGGAATAGTTAGCCTGGATGCCGAAGCCATTCCAGATTTCCGCCTGGCCGGAGATCAGCGCGCCGTTGACCTTCGCCTTGCCGCCGTTGATCGGCTGCGAGACATTGTAGGTCTGGTTGGTCTGCAGCAGTTCGTTGAAGAAGGTCTGCTGCGTCAGGCCGTTATAGATATAGTCCTTCACCTCGCGACGGAACAGTTCCAGCGAGAGCAGCGTGCCCGCGCGCGGATACCATTCAGCCGACAGTTCGTAGTTCACGGACTGATAGGGCTTCAGGTTGGGGTTGCCGCCGCTCGCGTCGAGCGTGATGTCGTTACGACCGATCGAACCGCCAAGCTGCTCATAACGCGGGCGAGCGATCACCTTGGCGACGCTGCCGCGGAAGATCAGGTTCGAACCGGTGTCATAGGCGATGTTGAAGCTTGGCAGGAATTTCGAATAGTCGTTGGATACGCGCTCCGCCACGATGGTCGGCAGGCTGCCGTTAGTGCCGGAAACCTGGCTCGAATAGCGGGAAGTATCGCTCGTGTACACGAAGCGGCCACCAATATTGCCGCGGAACCCGCCCTGTTCGAAGTTGAACTGGACGTAGCTCGCCGCAACCTCTTCGTCCACGATGTAGGAGGACGTCGGCTTATCGACGGCGATGTTGACCGAGTTCGCGAGGATATCGATCACCGACTGCGCCGGCAGATTGATATATTGCGTGGCGTTGCCGGTGCCGCCGGTGCCGTTGAAGGCGCCATTCGGCGTGGTGAGGGTGTCCACGCCCAGGCTTGCAAGCGTGTAGCCCGACGACAGGTCGTAATTGTTGACGCCGCGCGCATTCAGGCGATTGCGGTGCTTGGTGTACTTGCCGCCGATGCGAACTTCGGTGAACGGGCCGAATTCGAACGGGATAACCGCATCATAGCCGCCATAATAGTCGCTATCGATCGTCTTCGAGAAGTCGATCCCGCCGGCGCGCGCTGCATAAAGCTGCGAACCATTGTACATGATCGGCTGACCGTCGATCGTCTGAAGCTGCGGGCTGTTGCTGCGGCGATAATTGGCAGGATTGGTCAGGTCGCCGTCATAGTTCACCTCGGCACTGTTCGGGGTGAAGCTGTAGGTAAACGGCAGGTCGGTTTGAACGTCGAGCAGATATTCAGGCGAACGACCACCGATCGCGCGGCTCCAGCCACCGGACACGGTAACGCTCGCGCCGCTGTCGCCTTCCCACTCACCGACGAAATTGAGGTTGTTGGTCTTCAGCTTGGTCTTGCGGATCAGCAGGTCCAGCTGCGAGCTGCGGCTACCCGCCGAAGCTGCGCCGAAGCTGGCGGCGGTCACGACACCGTCATTGATGGTTGCCGACTGGAGCACATCGCCGCTCCAGGCACCGGGGATGACATACATCGACTGGCTGGCATTGTTGTAGTTGCCGTCGATATGCAGGCCATTCAGGGTCAGCGTGACATCCGGGGTCGGCTTGTACTGAACCGTGCCGGAATAGCTGACGCGCGTACGGGTCTGCGTGAAATAGGCATAGTTGATGCCGAACGGAATGCTAGCATTCGCCAGATCGTTCAGCGATCCGCCGGTTACAGTCGCCGAGGGGTTCTTGAGTACCGGCTGGCCGCTTGCGTCACGCACCAGATCGCCGTCGGAGTCGGTCTGGAAGAAGCGGCTGCCCGCGCCTTCGAAACCGAAGAATTCGACACCAGCGCGGGTCAGGCTGGTCTTGTCATAGGTGACCGCACCCAGGATGCCGAAGGTCTCGTCCTTGTTTTTCCAGCTGTAGAGGCCGGAGGCACGAATATTGCCCTTCTCCGAGCGGTCATTGTACGAATAGCCGCCCGAAGCGAACAGCGAGTTCGCCGGGGTGTCGAGCGGGCGACGCGTGCGGACGATGACGGTGCCGCCGATGCTGCCTTCCTCGATGCGGGGCTCGGGCGACTTGTAGACTTCCAGGCGCTCCACCAGTTCGGGGGCGAGCAGCGAATAGTTGAAGGTACGGCTCGTCGGGTCATTGTCATTGCCACCCCAGTCGGCCGACGCCACGGCGTGACCGTCGAGCAGCATGCGGTTAAGGGCAGGATCGGTGCCGTGGATGGCAACCTTCTCGCCTTCGCCAAAGCGCCGGTCGATCGAAACGCCAGGAATGTGGGAGAGCGATTCCGCGACGTTGCGGTCAGGAAACTTACCGATGTCTTCCGACGTAATCACGTCAACGACAGCATTTGCCTGCTTCTTCACATTGATTGCGTTGCGAAGGCTGGCACGGATGCCTGTGACCATGATCTCGTCGCTGGCGGGCGCCTCGGCTGCGGCATCAGGCGTTGCCTGAGGTGTCGCGGCCTGCTGCGCGAAGGCGGATGAAGGGAGCGCTACCAGAGCGCTGGTAGCGAGCAAAATGGTCCGTCGGAATGCCATAGATAATTTCCCCTTAAAGGCGCCGACAGCGCCACTCTTTGTGCCCGCCGCTTTTGTCGGCAGGCGTTGTCCCGTCTACCTTGTCAAATTGGTCCTATACAGGATTTGTTACTTCGACATTTGGTATGCCCAATTGTTATACGGAGCCGCCGTAAAATCTACACAAAAATGCAATGCGGCGATTTTTTTTCAAAATTCTAATAATAGTCATTAATATCAATATTTTAAGACGAAATATGTCCATCGTTTAACCAGCACGCCTTGCCGCCTGCCAGTCGATGGAACTGCTCTCGATGGCGAGCAAATCTCTCAATCGCAGGTTAAGAATCATATCAAAATCAGGAGAAATTTGGCAGTTTCTGTCGTTATGGCACACGTCTGACTGCGGTTTCATCGCGCGTGAGCTTAGGGCAGCCGAACTTCGGTTTGCTGATACCTAAAGAGAGAAATACCAATGATTGCGGTCGTAAATTTGGCCTTGAACAATACCAATATATAACCTAGGTATCATGTTGTGCTGCAAGATACGCTCATTTACGCTCCGGCTTCGAGAGATGCTTCGACGAAAGAGGGGGGTATGACGTTGTTTTCCAATCGGATCGGTGGTCTGCGCGAGGATGTACGCGTTCCGCTCTACCTGCAGCTCCAGCAGCTGATAAGGCAGGCGATCCAGAATCGCATACTTGTGCAGGATGATGTGATTCCTGCCGAGCGTGACCTGGCGCTGGAATATGGCGTTTCACGGATCACTGTCCGAAAGGCCATTGATGGTCTTGCTCAAGAGGGCCTGGTCGTTCGCCGGCGAGGCGCGGGCACCTTCGTTGCTTCGCGCGTCGAGAAAAGCTTTTCCAAGCTCTCTTCCTTTTCCGAGGATATGATCGCCCGAGGACGGCGTCCCGGGAGCGAATGGATGTCCCGGTCCGTTGGCCTGGTAACGCCGGAGGAGGCATTGTCGCTCGGCCTTTCACCCGGCACGCAAGTCTATCGCTTCCAACGTATGCGCTTTGCCGACGATATTCCGATGGCGATCGAATATGCGACGATCGTGGGGCATTGCCTGCCGAGCGTGGATGCCGTCGAGCACTCTCTGTATGCCGCGCTGGAAGCCGCCGGTTGCCGGCCGGTGCGCGCGCTGCAGCGGCTGCGCGCCATTCATTTTCCGCTGGAACAGTCCAAGCGCCTTGGCGTCGAGACCGGCCATGCGGGGCTGTTTATCGAACGACGCGGTTTCCTTGCCGATGGCGAGGCCGTGGAGTTCACGCAATCCTATTATCGCGGCGATGCCTATGACGTCGTTGCCGAACTCAACGCCAGTTAGCCCGGCATCGTCGGGCCAAAGGGGGAATAATGTCGAATACGCAGTTGGAGCCGCGGCCTTCCGCGATGCGTCGTGAAGCCAGGGAAAGCGGCGAGGCCGTCGCGCGTTTCCTGGAAACCAACACGGCAACGCTTGAAAAGCTGGCAGAGCGTCTTCGGCAGAGCCCGCCTTCCGTGGTTGTCACTTGCGCGCGCGGTTCGTCGGACCATGCCGCGACCTATGGCAAATATCTGATCGAGACACTGGTCGGCGTGCCGGTAGCGTCAGCTGCCCCCTCGGTGACGTCCGTCTATGCGACGGAGTTCCGTCAGACGGACGCACTGGTGATCGCGATCTCGCAGTCCGGCCGTAGCCCCGATCTTCTGGCGACCGTCCAGCGTTACAAGGATGCCGGCGCCTACGTCGTCGCGCTGGTGAATGACGAGAGCTCTCCGCTCGCGGCCATGGCCGATACGCTGCTGCCGCTGTGCGCCGGGCCGGAAACCTCGGTCGCCGCGACCAAGTCCTTTATCACCTCGCTCGCTGGCCTCGTCGCGCTGACCGCCCATTGGAGCAAGGACCAGCGGCTGCTGAGCGCCATCGCCTCGCTGCCGGCGATGCTCGACATGGCTTTCGAACTGGATTGGGATCCGGTGGTGAAGGCTCTGGTCGATGCACGCAACCTGTTCATCATCGGTCGTGGCTATGGCCTCTCCATCACGCAGGAGGCGGCACTCAAGCTCAAGGAGACCTGCGGCCTGCATGCTGAAGGTTTCAGCAGCGCCGAGGTGCGTCATGGTCCGATGGCGATCATCGACGCGGGCTTCCCCATATTGGCATTCGCGACGTCCGACGACGCCGGCGATGACGTGCGCAAGGCCGCCGGTGAGTTTGCCGAGCGTGGCGCCAATGTCCTGCTGGCCGATGCCAAGCGGCAGACGGCGGGCGGCCTACCTGCGCTTGCGACGCATCCAGTTCTTGAGCCGCTGCTCATGATACAGTCGTTTTACAGTGCAGCCGAAGCCCTGGCGCATAGCCGTGGCCTTGATCCCGACGTGCCCCCGTTCCTGCGCAAGGTGACTGAGACGCGATGATGAAACAGGGGTTTCGCAACGGCACTATTGTTGCGCAAGACGGTATTCACGATCAACTGACGTTCGAGATTGAGGCAGGGCGGATCGTCGGCACAGATGCCGGGGTCGACGCTGAAAATGTGCTCGATCTTGATGGCGGCTGGCTTGTTTCCGGCTTCATTGACGTGCAGGTGAACGGCGGCGGCGGCGTCCTGTTCAACGATACGCCCGATGTTCAGGCGATCGCGCAGATTGGCGCTGCCCATGCACAATATGGTACGACGGCGTTCCTGCCCACGCTGATCAGCGGCACGCTCGATGTCATCGAGCGCGCACTGGATGCGGTTGATGCGGCCATCGAGCAGGGCGTGCCGGGCGTCATCGGCATCCATGTCGAAGGGCCGTTCCTGAATGCGGACCGCAAGGGCATCCATAATGCCGGAAATTTCCGTGCCCTTGATGAAGGCGCGCTGGCGTTGTTGACACGCCCGCGTCGCGGTGTCGTCATGGTCACGCTGGCGCCGGAGCGTAATGACGTCGAGGCCATTCGCGCACTGACCAAGGCTGGCGTCATCGTCAGCATCGGGCACAGCAACGCGACCTATGCCGAGGCGCGCTCGGCCATTGATGCTGGCGCTACCGGCATTACCCATCTCTACAATGCGATGTCGCCGCTGCATCACCGCGAACCCGGACTTGTGGGGGCGGCGATGGAGGATGGCTCGCTTTATTGCGGGCTGATCATCGACGGCGCGCATGTGCATCCCGCAGCGCTACGGATCGCCTTTGCGGCCCGGCCACGCGACCGCTTCATGCTCGTGACCGACGCGATGCCCACCGTAGGCAGCGCCACCAAGACCTTCGTTCTTAACGGCGAGCAGATCACGGTCCAGAACGGCGTCTGCGTGAATGCCGCCGGAACACTGGCTGGCTGCGACCTCGACATGGCGCAAGCGGTACGGAACACGCGTGCGCTGGGCATATCCATGACGGAAACGCTGGCGATGGCGTCGGCAAATCCCGCGGCCTTCCTGGGTCTGTCGGAACGTTTTGGCGCGCTGGCTCCGGGTTTTCAGGCCGATTATGTGTGGCTGGACAGTGAACTGAAGGTGCGCGGCACCTGGATTGGCGGCCAGCGCGTGGCCTGAATGCAGGCATCGACCTGCATCGAGACGTCATGATTTCACCCGGCCGAATGACCGGGTTCAAGGGGAAGACTATGGTTCCGATCATCCTCACATCGCCTTTGCAGGGGTGGGCCACGGCCATTGACGATGTGCCCGATCCCGTATTCTCCGCACGCATGCTGGGCGACGGCGTGGCCATCGATCCGCTTGTCGGCGCGCTGCATGCGCCGTGCGATGGCGAAGTTCTTACCCTCCATGCCAGCCATCATGCGATCACGCTGCGGGGGCAGGGCGGGGTCGAGATATTGATGCATCTGGGCATCGATACGGTGGCGCTGAACGGTGACGGGTTCGTGCCGGAGGTTCGTGTCGGTGACATCGTGACCCGCGGCCAGCCGCTGATCCGCTTCGACCTTGATGCCATTGCGCTTGCAGCGCCGTCCCTCATCACGCCCGTCATCATCACCAATCCCGACAGGTTCCGCATCACCCGCCGGGAAATCGGCAAGGTTGTGGGCATGGGGGAAGGGCTGCTGTACCTCGAACCGGTGGAGCCGGTGGTCGCGGTGGAAAGCGACACGGAAGGGCAGCGCCGCTCTTCCGCCCGCATCACGGTGCCGCTCGTCCATGGCATCCACGCCCGGCCGGCAGCCCGCGTGGGGGAGACGGCGCGGCATTTCGTGGCCGAAAGCTGGATCGTAAAGGACGGCAGCGAGGCTTCTACCCGTTCTCCCATCGCGCTGTTGCAACTCGGCATCCGGCTCAATGACGAGGTGGACATTGTCGCGCGCGGCGAAGATGCGGATGCGGCCGTCGCCGCACTGGTGAAGCTGATCGACGGCGGCATCGACGAACCGGAGCCGGAGACGGCACATTCTCACGCACCTGCCGCACCCAGTCAGGTCGAGGCAGTGCCCGAGGGCTGCATCGGCGGCACGCTTGCGGCGCCCGGCTATGCGCTGGGCAGGGTCCGCTGGCTGCGCGCGACCGACATTGCGGTCCCGCAGGATGGGCAGGGCGTCGATCTGGAACATGGCCGCCTCGAGAAGGCGTTGGATGCGATGCGCGCGCGCCTGAACGATGGCGGCGGGGACTTGACGGGCGCGGCGATCCGTCTTGCTCATGCGGCGCTGCTCGAAGATCCCGCGCTTCAGGACGCTGCTTTCGCGGACATCGGGCAGGGGCGTGATGCCGGCCATGCCTGGCGTGCGGCCTGTCGCGCCCAGGCCGAGGTCATGCGGGGTCTTGGCGACGCGCGCATGGCTGAGCGCGCCGATGACCTGCTCGATCTGGAACGTCAGACACTAAGGATACTCACGGGCGCGACGGAAGAAGCATTGGCCTTCCCGCCAGGCACGATCCTGCTGGCTGAGGAGCTTCTGCCGTCGCAGGTCATGGCGCTGGGCAAGGACGTGATCGGCCTGGTGCTGGAGCGCGGCGGCCCGACGTCGCATGTCTCGATCCTTGCCGCGACGATGGGCCTGCCGTCGTTGGTGGCCATGGGGCCACAGTTGAACATGGTCGCGGATGAAACGCAGGTCATTCTGGACGCCGACACCGGCCTTCTCCATGTCGATCCACCGGAAGGCCGGCTGTCGGAAGCGCAGGTCGAATGCGCCCGTCGCCTCGAAGCGCGCAAGGCTGCGCTCGCCGCGTCGGCAGAGCCCTGCATCAGCCGCGATGGCGTGCGGATCGAGGCTTTTGCCAACCTCGGATCGGTAGAAGATGCCGATATTGCCATGGCCAATGGCGCCGAGGGCTCCGGGCTTCTGCGGACCGAATTCCTGTTTCTCGAACGCGAAACCGCGCCCAGCGTGGACGAACAGGTCGCGCTTTACGGTACGATTGCCGAGCGACTGCAGGGGCGCCCCCTGATCATCCGCTTGCTGGATGTCGGCGGCGACAAACCGACATCCTATATTCCTATTGCCCCGGAGGAGAACCCAGCCTTGGGCTTGCGCGGCATTCGCGTGGGTCTGGCGCATCCTGAGGTTCTTGACGCTCAGCTGCGTGCCATTCTGTCGGTCCAGCCTCATGGCCAGTGTCGCATCATGGTGCCCATGGTCGCCAGCGTTTCGGAGCTTCAGGCCGTGCGTGACCGGGTCGATGCGCTGAAGCTGGAGATGGGCATCATCCATCCTGTAGAGCTAGGCATCATGGTCGAAACCCCGGCCGCGGCGGTCACATCCGCCACATTGGCGCGGCACGCCGACTTCCTGTCGATCGGCACCAACGACCTTACCCAATATGCGCTGGCCATGGACCGTGGCAATTCGGCTGTAGCGGCGGGCATCGACGGCCTGCATCCGGCCGTTCTGCGCCTGATCGCGCTCACGACGGAAGGTGCGCAAGTCCATGACCGATGGGTCGGAGTGTGCGGAGGACTGGCATCCGATCGGCTGGCCATCCCGCTGCTGCTTGGCCTTGGGGTAACGGAATTGTCCGCTGCGCCGCATTTCGTACCCGATCTGAAGGCGCTCGTCCGGCGCCTGTCCATCGAGGCATGTCGTGCCCACGCAAAACAGGCTTTGGGCTTGCAGTCGGCAGCGGAAGTGCGCGCGCTGGCTCGCCATTTTGAAAGGAAGATGGAGGCATGAGGAAGATCATAGGACTTCTGCAGCCTATCGGCCGGGCACTGATGCTGCCCATTGCGGTATTACCGGTGGCCGGCCTGTTGCTGCGCCTGGGCCAGCCGGACCTGCTGGGCATTCCGCTTTTGGCAGGGGCAGGGGACGCGCTTTTCTCCAGCCTTGGCCTGCTTTTCGCAATCGGCGTTGCGACCGGGATTTCGCGGGATGGCAATGGCGCGGCAGCGCTCGCCGGCGTGGTCTGCTATCTGGTTTCAATGCATGGCGGGCGCGTGCTGCTTGCCGTTCCGCCGGAAGTGACGGCGGGCCTCACAAAGGATATCGCGCAAACCATTGCCGATGCATGGCGGATCAAGGCCTTTGCCCGGCTCGATGTGCCGATCGGCATCAGCGCAGGATTGATCGGGGGCGCGCTCTATAATCGCTACGCCACCATACAGGTGCCCGCGGCGCTCTCCTTCTTCGGTGGCCGCCGTTTCGTGCCGATCGTGGCAGGCGCGGCCGGCGTTGTCATGGCACTCCTGCTTGGCCTGGCCTATGGCGCGCTGGATACAGGGCTTGGCCTTGCCAGCCGCGGGCTGGTGGCTTCGGGCAGCTTCGGCCTGTTCGGTTTCGGCGTGCTCAACCGGCTGCTGCTCGTCACCGGGCTCCACCACATTCTCAACAATGTCGCCTGGTTCGTGCTGGGAGATTTCGGCGGCACGACGGGAGACCTCCGTCGCTTCTTCGCCGGGGATCCGCACGCCGGCGCATTCATGGCCGGCTTCTTCCCGGTCATGATGTTCGGCCTGCCGGCGGCCTGTCTCGCCATGTATCGCTCCGCATTGCCGGAGCAGCGCCAGGCAGTGGGCGGCATGTTGTTCAGCCTTGCGCTCACATCCTTCCTGACCGGCGTCACCGAGCCCATCGAATTCAGCTTCATGTTCCTGGCGCCGGTGCTCTATGCGATCCACGCTGTGCTGACCGGCGTTTCCATGGTGGTGATGGACCTGCTGGGCGTGCGCCTCGGCTTCGGATTTTCCGCTGGCCTGTTCGACTATGTGCTCAATTTCGGGCGGGCGACGCGGCCGTTGATGCTGGTGCCGGTCGGCATCGCCTATTTCGCAATCTACTACACCGTGTTCCGCTTCTTCATCACGCGCTTTAACCTCGCCACGCCGGGCCGGCAGCCTGGTGACATAGCCAGGGCGAGCGGGACGCAGGAAGGAGCTGCCCAAGAAAACTCGCGTGGCGCGGCCTATCTGAATGCCCTTGGCGGTTCGCAAAATCTGGAGACGATAGGGGCCTGCACCACGCGTTTGCGTCTGGTCGTGCGCGACCAGCAGGCCGTCGATGACGCCGCGCTGCGATCATTGGGCGCAGTTGCAGTCCTGCGACCGTCGGCCAAGGCGGTGCAGGTCATCATCGGGCCGATGGCCGACCAGATATCCGAGGAGATCAGGATCGCTGCCGAACGCGCGCCGGCAACGGACGTCCGAACGGTTGTCGCAAGTCCACCGGATGGGAACGCTGGCGCGCCTGGCAACAAGGTACAGCCATCCTCGATCATCGTGACGAGCCTGGGCGGAGCAGACGTCGTCGGCGATGCGCGCATGGCGGCTGGTCGCCTGCGCATCACGCTCACTCGGCCGGTGGATATCAGTCGTCTCGCGAATGTCGACGGCGTTCATGCATTCACCCATGTCGATCCGCTGACGATCCATATCATCGGCACGGGGCTTACTGCCGGGTAAAGGCGCAATCGCACATGCAGATCTCTGCCACCGAAACCGGCACGGAGATCTGGATGTGCGAGGACATTTTTATGAACGAGAGGCGTCTAGGTTAGATTTCCTAGTGTCCGATAATATATATTATGTTAAATTGCGAACATGTCCGCGGCGGCAAGCTCGTGGTTTACGATCGCGGCGTCAGCGCCATCTCGCCATCCTCTACGCTCCAGCGTCGCAGCCGTGACAACATATTCATGCCGATCACGTTCACGTTTCCAAAAGCGGATGATACGACCACCGGCAGATCGTTGACCCGAACCGGGCCAATAGTCAGCGTGCCGACTGATGAACGTTGTGCGTTCACCGGACCATTGGCCGTCTGTAGCACGACCGGCATCGCATTGGGATCAATGGTCAATCCCGCCGCTTTCGCCGTGCTGTCCGACAAGGCCGTCACGGTCGCGCCACTGTCGATCAGGAAGCGCGCCGGTGCTCCATTCACCGTGCCATCCACCCAATAATGACCGTCTGGTGCGGCAGAGATCCGCAACGTCTGCCCATCTGCCCGCTGGATTGGCTTGCCGGTGACTTCGGACTGGACGCGCTCAGCGACACCGCTCATTTCATGCCGATAGCTCACGATCACCAGCACGACCGCAAATATGGCGATCCAGGCCAGAACCATGCCCAGAGCGCTGCGCCAGGCCATGCGTCGTGACAGTAAAGCCGACCCGACGAGGACCATCGCCAATATATACCATAGCAGGTCGGCCGACTGATCTGCCGTCACATAGTTGCCCGCAAACCGTCATAGCCCGGCTCGACGCCATCCGGCAGTTCGGAGGCGAGCTTCGCATAATCCATGCTCTGATCCATATGCGTCAGGATTGCGCGCTTTGGCCGGGTTTGCTCGATCGCGGCTAATGTCAGTCCCAGATGTGGATGAGTGGGATGCGGCGCGCGGCGAAGCGCATCGACCACCCACAAATCGACGCCGGAAAACAGCGCGATCATCTCCGGAGTGACAAGATGAAAGTCCGTGGCATATCCAATTGATAATCCATTGGATATAAATCGAAATCCTGTTGAAAAAATATTACCATGTGGTTGATCGACACTATGGATCTCGATGTCGCCGATGGTTAACCGATCGGGCAGCACTCTGCCGTCGATGATCGAGGGATAGCCGTTTCTCCCATCGAACGCATAGCCGAAGCGCTTGCGCAGCAACGCCAGCGTTTCCGCCCGTGCATAGCCGGCGATCGGTTCGCGGCGATAGTGAAAGAGTTGCCGGACGTCGTCGATCCCATGGCAATGGTCGGCATGGTCATGCGTCCACAAAATCGCATCGACATCGGCCACCTGGGCATCCAGCAACTGGTTGCGCATGTCGGGTGACGTATCGACGAGCAGCCGCGTGGTGCTGCTCTCGATCAGGATGGAGGCACGCGTCCGGCGATTGCGCGGATCATGCGGATCGCACTGGCCCCAATCGTTGCCGATCCGCGGCACACCCGAGGATGTCCCGCAACCAAGCACCGTAACCGTCAGGCTCATCCAGCAGCCTCGACGCGGATTTTCGAGAACAGCCGCAGGAAATTGGCGCTCGTCGTCGCCCCGAGCTCTTCCACACTCTCCCCTCGCAGCGTCGCCAGAAAGCGCGCCGTATCGGCCACGAAGCTGGGCTCACAAGGCTTTCCGCGATGCGGCACTGGCGCGAGAAAGGGCGAGTCCGTCTCGATCAGCAGCCGATCAGCGGGAAGGCGGGCCGCCGTTTCCTGAAGATCGCGCGCGTTCTTGAACGTCACGATGCCGGAAATGCTGATGTAGAAGCCGATATCCATCGCCATGTCGGCGAAGGCGCCGCTGGCCGTGAAACAGTGGATGACGCCGCTATAGGCCCCCTTCCCCATTTCATCGCGCATGATCGCGATCGTGTCCTCTTCCGCCTCGCGGGTGTGGACGATCAGCGGCAGTCCGGTTTCGCGGGCGGCGGCGATATGGGCGCGGAAGCTCCGTTGCTGCCGGTCGCGGTCGCTATGGTCGTAATAATAGTCGAGGCCCGTTTCACCGATGCCGACGATGCGCGGATGCGCGGCACGCTCCACCAGCTTGGCCGTGTCGATATGGGGATGCTCGTCGGCTTCATGCGGATGGATGCCGACTGTGGCCCACACATCCCCTTCCCGCTCCGCCGTCGCAAGGACATCGTCCCATTCGCTCTCGCGCGTGGCGATGTTCAGCATCAGGTCTACGCCGGCCGCGCGGGCACGGGAGAGCACCGCAGGCTGATCTTCGATCAGGCCCTTGTAATTGAGGTGGCAGTGACTGTCGATCAGCATGGCTCAGCCATCGACCTGCGGCATTTCGAGACGAGGAAACAAGGGCTTGGGCGGCGCAAGCGTGAAACCGCTGACGACAAGGGCGTCATACCAGGGTGACGTCAAGGCGCCGGTATCCCGGCCTTCGATTCCCATCTGATCGAGCAGGGCGGTGGCGCTGTGTGGAATGACCGGCTGGATGATGATGGCGAGCAGGCCAATCGCTTCGTAAAGCGTGGCGAGCACCGTTTCCATCCGTTCGGGGTCGGTCTTGCGCAACGCCCATGGTGCCTGCGCGTCGATATAGGCATTGCAGGCGAACACGGCGCGCATCCATGCCTCGATGGCCTGGCTTGGCGCGAGATCGTTCATGGCGGCGGCAAATTCGGTCGCCGCGCTCCGCACCGACGCGAGCAATGCGCTGTCCGCAGCATCAGGCCCATTGGCGAGGGGCAATTTCCCGGCGAGGTTCTTGGCGATGAAGCTCAGCGTGCGCTGCGCCAGATTGCCGAAGCTGTTGGCAAGGTCCGCATTGGAGCGCTGCACGATGGCTTCCGGGCTGTAGCTGCCGTCATTGCCGAAGCTGACCTCCGCTAGCAGGAAGTAGCGCAGCTGGTCCACGCCGAAGCGCTCCGCCAGTTCCAGCGGGTCCGCAACATTGCCGACCGACTTCGACATCTTTTCCCCGCGGTTGAGCAGGAAGCCGTGGCCGAACACCTGCTTGGGTAGCGGAATCTTGGCGCTCATGAGGAATGCTGGCCAGTAAACGGTATGAAAACGCACGATATCCTTGCCGATGATATGCGTGATATCGCCGCCCTGCGCCCAATAGCGCTCCATCCGCGCGGGATCGTCCGGGTAGCCCGTGCCCGTGATATAGTTGGTGAGCGCATCGACCCACACATACATGACATGCCCGTCACTGCCCGGCACCTTGACGCCCCAGTCAAAGCTGGTGCGCGAAATGCTCAGATCGCTCAGCCCGCCTTCGACAAAGCGCATGATCTCATTCCGGCGGCTGTCCGGGCGAATGAAATCGGGTTGACTGGCGTAAAGGTCCAGCAAGGGCTGCTGATAGGCCGAGAGACGAAAGAACCAGCTTTCCTCCACGGTCCATTCCACGGGGGTTCCCTGTGGCGAGAGCTTTACGCCCCCTTCCCCTTCAACAAGTTCCTTCTCGTCATAAAAGGCCTCGTCTCGGACGGAGTACCAGCCCTCATAGCGGCCGAGATAGAGGTCGCCATTGGCTTCCATCGCTTGCCAGATCGCCTGGCTTGCGCGGTGATGGGCAGGCTCGCTCGTTCGAATGAAACGATCGTAGCTGATATTAAGACTGTCATCCATTTCTTTGAAATAGGATGACATTTCATCAGCCAGTGCGCGCGGCTCGATGCCGCGTGCGCGCGCCGCCTGGTCCATTTTCAGGCCATGCTCGTCAGTGCCGGTTTGAAAGAACACGTCCCTGCCCGCCATTCGCTGGAAGCGCGCAAAGGCATCTGTCGCAATCGCCTCATAGGCATGGCCGATATGAGGGCGCCCGTTGGGGTAACTGATGGCGGTCGTGATGGTATAGGGGCTGGTCATCGGCTCACAAAATGGCTGGCTGTCGTTGGCCGCCTGTCTAGCCGCAGTCCCGCAGAAGTGCCAGCCTAATGCGCGGCAGCCAGTGCAGCGACATGACCGCCTAGCTCAAATGCCACGGTAGCCGGATCGAGCGAAAGGATGATGGCACCGGCGGCAAGACGACGCGCAGCCTCCCATCCGTCGAGCGCGTCCTTGAGCGCCCTGCCCTGGCATCCTCTCGCTTCGGCGGCGATAAAGGCCGGCGCGCGCTCAAGAAGCAGTTCGAACCGGGGCTTTCCGGCCTTGCCACTGACCGATTTGGCCAATGCCAGCCGCCTGATGTTTCCTGGGTCGCCATCCTCGGCAATGTCGCTCAACATGCGGTTCATTCCGGGAAGATCCCGGCCCGCATAACCCAGCGCTCGGCCGGGCGAGCCCTCGCCCGCCGCGACCAGTGCCGCGATTTCGGCTGGATCACTGTCGGGAAGCGCTGCCGACAACGCCGCCGTCATCTGCGCCTGATCGAGCGGCGAGAAGCGCAGGATCCGGCATCGCGACCTGATCGTGGGCAGCAGCCGGGCCGGCGCATGGGCCACGAGCAGGAACAAGGTGCCTGCCGGGGGCTCTTCGAGATTTTTCAGGAGCGCGTTGGCCGCGCTGCGTTCCAGATCATCGGCGCTGTCGATCACGATGACGCGACGGTCGGACAATGAGGGCACCTTGCCGAGCAACCGTTGCAGCCCGCGGACCTGATCAACCGAGATATTCCGCGCCAGATCGCCGCTCTCGCGTTCCTGTCGGACCAATTCCGCATAGTCCGGGTGAGAGCCGGCAGCGACCAGACGGGCGATGGGATGCTCCACCTCCACCTCCAGTCCCGGCGCATGGGAGGCAGGGCCGGCGGCGTCCGCCAAAATCCGCAGGGCGGCAGCGCGCGCGAAGCTGGCCTTGCCGATGCCCTTCGGCCCCGCAAGGATCCAGCCATGATGCATCCGGCCGGAGCGTGCCGCCGCCAGGAGCGTCTCCGTCTGGATGTCGTGTCCCAGAGCAATCACGGCAACAGGTCCGCGACCGCAGCGAGAAGGCTTTCCGTCACGGCTTCGGGCGAGCGCCCGGCATCGATCATACGGAACCGCGCTGGTTCTGCCTGAGCATAACCCTGAAATGCCTGCGCTACGCGCGCATGAAAGGCGGCGTCGCGGGCGCCTATGCGATCGGGCCTGTCGCCATCCCGGGCCGCTGCGCGTGCCGCGGCGACCATTTCGTCGAGTGTCAGGACGAACGTCCGGTCCGGTAGCAAGCCGGCACTGCCGACATGATGCAAGGCCATGATGTCCGCGTCGGCAAGGCCGCTCGCGCCGCTCTGATAGGCGCGGCTGCTGTCGATGAACCGATCCGACAGCACCCATGCCCCGCGCGCCAGCGCAGGCCGGATGACCCGCTCGACATGGTCGGAGCGCGCCGCGGCGAAGAGAAGCGCCTCGGCGCGTGGCTCCCAGCGATCGGCTTCTCCTGTCAGAATGAGCGACCGGATCACCTCCGCGCCGGCACTCCCCCCCGGTTCGCGGGTTTCGACGACGTCCAGGCCGCGCGCGCGCAACCCCGCGGCGAGCGCCCGTACCTGTGTCGATTTCCCTGCGCCTTCCCCGCCCTCAAGGCTGACGAACCGACCGATCATGCGGTTTTGCCCGACCTCATGCAAAGAACGACATCAGGCCGTTCCACATCCTGCGGAAAATTCCGGCTTCTGCCACATCCTCTGCGGCGACCAGCGGCATGATCTGCGCGCCCGTATCCGGCGTGGAAACAACCAGCTGCGCGATCTGTGCGCCCTTGGCGATCGGCGCCTTGATGGGGCCGGTATAGACCACCTTCGCGGTAATGTTGGCCGATGCGGAGCGCGGCAGCGTCACCGCCAGGTTGCGGGGCGCGACCAGCCCGACAGACGTCGCGCTGCCCAGTTGCACCGGCGCGGTCTCGACCAGCGCGCCCTTCTTGAACAGCGGCTGCGCCTTCCACGCCTTGAAGCCCCAGTCCATGAACCGGACCGACTCGGTGATGCGGCCATTGAAACTGGGCAAACCGGCGACCACCATCACCAGCCGGCGGCCATCCTGCTCGGCCGATCCGGTGAAGCCGAAGCCCGCCTCCTCGGTATGGCCCGTCTTCAGGCCATCAGCGCCGGGGATCTTGCCCAGGATGGGATTGCGGTTGGCCTGCGTGATCTCATTGCCACCCATGGTCTTGCCCCAGGTGAAGGACTGGGTGGCATAAAAGCGCTTGTAGAGATCCGGCGTCTCGACGATCGTCGCCTCGGCGAGCTTGGCCAGGTCTTCCGCCGTCACATAGGTCACGCCCTCGTCGGGCCAGCCATTGCTCGTCCCGAAATGGCTGTTGGCAAGGCCCAGGCGCTTGCCTTCCTCGTTCATCAGCGCCACGAACGCCTGCTCGGTGCCGGCGATCCCCTCTGCCAGCACGACGCAGGCATCGTTGCCGGAGAGGGTCACGATGCCGTGCAGCAGGTTCTCGACCGAAACCTGCTCTCCGGCCGAAAGGAACATAGTGGAGCCGGCAGCCGGGCCGTGCCATTTCTGCCAGGTTTCGGGGCGAACGGTAAACTTGGTGCCGAGCTTGAGTTCCCCCTTCTGAATCAGGCGGAAGGCGACATGCGCGGTCATCATCTTCGCGAGCGAAGCGGGAGGAATACGCTGCTGCCCGGCCTTGTTATAGAGCACCGCGCCCGACGAGAGATCCTTCATATAGGCGATGGGCGCCTCGCTGGTATAGGGCGGCGCGCCCGCCGAGAGGGGCTGCGCACCCAGCGCCAGCATGATGAGCGAAAAGGCGGTCTTCTTCATGGGAACGGTCATGGGCACTCTCGACTTCGGGTAGCGACAGCTACCGACAGGCAAATGAAACTGGTCGCGTAACGTGATTTCACGGATGGTCATTAGCGACAATCCGTACATCATTGAACCCCTTCGTGCGCGCAAGCCTGACGCCGCTTTGCGCGGCCGCCTGGTCGGGATAGGGACCAAAGCGCACCCGCCAGACGGCGCCGGACTGCATCGCCGTCGCGCCAACCCGGCTGGCGAGTTGCCTCGCGCGGTTAGCGGAGCCGAAAGCCGCGATCTGCACGGCATAGCCGGACGGTGCGCCAGTGCCGCCAACACTTGTGGACTTGGTGCCATTGAGGCCCGGCGTGGAGCTGCCTTCAGCCGGCTTGAACACCTTGCCCAGCTTTTCCGACGCCGCGCGCATTTTCCTGCGAAATGCGTCCAGAAGATGGGCTGCCAAGGTGGTGCGTGCCGGCACCTTGCCGCCGTCTCTTAACATGGCGCGCTCGCCGTCCGGCGGGCTGACACGCCGGACCCGCACGGCCACATTCCCTCGCCCCGCTATACCCAACTGCTCGGCGGCACCTCGGGAAAGGTCGATCACCCGGTCGGACGAGAATGGACCCCGGTCGTTCACGCGGACCAATATCGTTCGCCCTGTTTCGAGTGACGTCACCTCGACATAGCTGGGCAACGGCAAGGTCGGGTGAGCCGCAGCGATGGCCGTGGGCTTGAATGGCTCGCCATTCGCCGTCTTGCTGCCGGCCAGCTCCTCGCCGTACCAGCTGGCAAAGCCGACCTCGTCATAATGCGGCGTGTCGCTTGGCACATAGGATCGCCCCGACACCTGATAGGGCTTTCCGACCTTCACGATATTGTCACTGATCCGGCGCGTCGCCGAAGCCGCTGAAGGTTTCGTCTTGGCCGCGTTCTCATCCCCATCCGTAATGTCGCAACCGGAAAGCGTGGTTGCGAGCATCACAGCCGGGATCAGCGCCCTATTGCGTAACCGCATCGGCCAGCAACCCCACGGACAGCGCGTAGAAATTGGAACAATTATAGTCCAGGATCACGCGATAGTTTCCCGTCAGGAGATAGGCCGTCTTGCCCGGCCCATCGGGCTCAAGCAAGGTCGCAAGCACGGTGTCGGATGGCAGGGACCGACCCTGCGGCATGATCCCGCGCGCGCGCCACTCGGCCATGGTCAGCCAGCGACTGTGACGGTTCATCACCCTCGGGCATCGCGCGGGCACGGTCTTGCCCGCGACCGAAGCGCGATCGAAGCCGGCGGGCACGGTGACGGCGACACCCCATGGCTGCCCCTTTCGCCATCCGGCATTCACGAAATAATTGGCGATCGAAGCGAGTGCATCGGCTTCGCTGGACCAGATGTCCGCCTTGCCATCCCCATCGCCATCCCGCGCGACCCTCAGGTAAACGGACGGCAGGAACTGGGGATAGCCCATGGCGCCGGCCCAGCTTCCGACGAGCTTACTGCGGGGCACACCCTGATCGACAATTTTGAGCGCGGCCAGGAACTCCGGCTCGAAGAGTGCGCGACGCCGACCTTCATGCGCCAGCGTCGCCAACGATCGCAACAGATCGAAGTCGCCGACATAGCTGCCATAATTGGTTTCGTGCCCGTAGATCGCGACCATG
Organism: Sphingobium arseniciresistens; assembly: GCA_029167225.1. Classification (GTDB taxonomy): domain Bacteria; phylum Pseudomonadota; class Alphaproteobacteria; order Sphingomonadales; family Sphingomonadaceae; genus Sphingobium; species Sphingobium arseniciresistens. The sequence continues at coordinate 304,364 of JARFNK010000004.1, read as the reverse complement.
ATCGATTCGGGAACGCCCGTCTCGCTCTCTATGCGGGAAAGCTGGGAACGGTTCGCCTGATAAGCCGTGCGGCCACGGCCGATGCGCGCGGCATCCACATGCTGCTGCCTGTAGGGCGCGAAATTCGGAATGGGAGAATCAATGCCGCCTCCGGGCTGCGACTGGTCCAGTTGCACCACGCGGGGATTGATCGTGAGCGTCGGGAATACCGCGTTGATGGTCGAATCGCGAATGCCCATCGCCTGCGCTTTGGGCCGCAGGCTCTGCAGATAGGCTTGGAAACCACCGTCCATTCCAGCCAGATCCTGCGCATGGGCGGCTGTTACCAGATCGCCATTGGGGGCATCACCGCTCGCCAGCGCAATCGCGAAAATCGCGGCTGCAGCAGACAAGGCAGTGGTAAATGTACGTTTCATATGACCCTCCGGCGCTCCTTGTTGCACAGCCTGCCGCTCAGGTGAATCCCCTTCCTCCCCGCCCGCGCCACGATGCCCCTAAACGAGGTTGAGCGCGCCGCGCAGATTTTCGCTTGGCTTTATCGACGGTCTGGATAGAAGCGGCGCCACAAGGACAGGTGGCCGAGTGGTTTAAGGCAGCGGTCTTGAAAACCGCCGTGGGTGCAAGCTCACCGTGGGTTCGAATCCCACCCTGTCCGCCAAAAAAATTTCCGCGAGGGCATTGAGATGCGTTCTGATGGCCGCCTGGCAATGGTTGCGGTCCCGGCATCATTCGCTATACAAGGCGCATTCGTGCAGGAAGATCGATAAACCGCAAACGGTGAGGGACAACCTTTGACCGAACAATCCTCCACGCTTATTCTTTTTGGTGCGACTGGCGATCTTGCCCATCGCATGCTCTTCCCCTCGCTCTACAACCTGCTGTGCGACGAACTGCTGCCTGCAGACTTCATGGTCATCGCCTCCGGCCGCACGGAAATGAATGACGAGGCATTCCGCGCGGACATCAATGCCGCGCTGCGCAAATTCATTGTCGCGGACCGCTTTGACGAAGGCTGCGCGGCGGATCTGCTGGGGCGAATCATCTACTGCCCGGTCGAGGCCGGCAACAATGAGCAGTTTTCGGCGCTGGCCGAGCGGCTTGGCGACCGGTTGCAGCAAGGGGTCTCCATTTACCTGTCCACACCGCCTTCCTTGTTCGCGCCGACGGCCGAGGGGCTGGCGCGCGCCGGCATTTCCGGGCCGAAAACCCGGATCGCGATGGAAAAGCCGATCGGCAAGGATCTCGCCTCTTCGAAGGTCGTGAACGACGGGATCGGCGCGCTGTTCGACGAGCAGTCGATCTTCCGCGTCGACCATTATCTGGGCAAGGAAACGGTGCAGAACCTGATGGCGCTGCGCTTTGGCAACATGATGTTCGAGCCGCTGTGGAACGCCAATGCGATCGACCATGTGCAGATCACGGTCGGCGAAGTCGTCGGGCTGGAAGGCCGCGTCTCCTATTATGACGGCGTTGGCGCGCTGCGCGACATGGTGCAGAACCATATGCTGCAGATTCTCTCGATCATCGCGATGGAGCCCCCTGCCCGGCTCGATTCGACCGCGGTGCGCGACGAGAAGGTGAAGGTGCTCCGCTCCTTGCGCCCGATGGACGCCGAGAGCGTGAAGACCCACAGCGTGCGCGGGCAATATACGCCCGGCGCCGTGCAGGGGCAGATCGTCACGGGATATGCCGATGAGCTTGGCAAGCCATCGACGACCGAGACCTTCGTCGCGCTCAAAGCCTATATCGACAACTGGCGCTGGACGGGCGTGCCCTTCTATCTGCGCACCGGCAAGCGGATGCCGAGCCGCCAGTCGGAAATCATGATCCAGTTCAAGCCGGTCGCGCACAGCATCTTCGGCAAGCGTGGCGCATCGGGGCTGGAGCCCAACACCCTCATCATTCGCCTGCAGCCGGAAGAGAATATCCGCCTGCTCATCATGGCGAAGGAACCGGGGCTTGACGGCGTGAAGCTGCGCGAGGTCGGCCTCGACGTATCGCTCGACCATGAATTTGGCGGCCAGCGCCGGCGCATCGCCTATGAGCGCCTGCTGCTGGACCTTCTGGAGGGCGATGCGACACTGTTCGTTCGCCGCGACGAGGTGGAAGCGCAGTGGGTCTGGATCGATTCGATCATCGACGGCTGGCAGGAGGCAGGCATCAAGCCTTCCACCTATGCTTCCGGGAACTGGGGGCCGTCTTCGGCCATTGCCCTTATCGAACGCGACGGAGCCAGCTGGCATGACTGACCTTCATTCAACGATTGCCGCCGTCACCGAGCGCATCGTCAAGCGCAGCGCCGATCGGCGCCGCAAATATCTGGACCTGATCGAACGCGGGCGTGACGCCGGCACAAACCGCCAGCGCCTGTCCTGCGGCAACCTCGCCCATGGCTTTGCCGCGTCGGGTGATGACAAGCCGGCGATCAGGGCTGGCGACGCTATGAACATCGGCATCGTGACCGCCTATAACGACATGCTTTCGGCCCATCAGCCCTATGGGCGCTATCCCGAGGCGATCAAGATCGCGGCGCGCGAGGCGGGCATTACGGCTCAGGTCGCGGGCGGCGTTCCCGCCATGTGCGATGGCGTGACGCAGGGACAGGCGGGCATGGACTTGTCGCTGTTCAGCCGCGACACCATCGCCCTTTCCACCGCGATTGCCCTCAGCCACGCGATGTTCGAGGGCACGCTGCTGCTCGGTATCTGCGACAAGATCGTGCCGGGCCTGCTGATCGGCGCGCTGCGCTACGGCCATCTGCCCACGATCCTGATCCCCGCCGGCCCGATGCCTTCCGGCCTTGCCAACAAGGAAAAGGTCCGCGTCCGCCAGCTCTATGCAGAGGGCAAGGTCGGCACCGCCGAATTGCTGGAAGCCGAGAGCGCCAGCTATCACGGCGCGGGCACCTGCACCTTCTATGGCACGGCGAACAGCAACCAGATGATGATGGAAGTGATGGGCCTGCACATGCCGGGTGCCGCCTTCGTCAATCCGGGCACGAAGCTGCGCGGAGAGCTTACCCGCGCCGCCGTACACCGCATGGCGTCGATCGGTTGGGATGGCGACGATTACCGCCCGCTTGGCCATTGCATCGACGAGAAGGCGGTCGTGAACGCAGTGATCGGCCTGCTCGCCACCGGCGGCTCCACCAACCATGCGATCCATATTCCCGCGATCGCGCGGGCAGCGGGCATCAGCATCGATTGGACGGACTTTGCCGAACTGTCGGACGTCGTGCCGCTGCTCGCCCGCGTCTATCCTAACGGATCGGGCGACGTGAACCACTTCCATGCCGCCGGCGGCATGGCGTGGATCATTCGGGAACTGCTGGACGCTGGCCTTCTCCACCGGGACGTCATGACCGTCGCTCGGCAGGATCTCACCGACTATGGGCGCGAGCCCGTGCTGCAGGACGAAGCCGTGATGTGGGAAGACGTCCCCGCCGCCTCTCGCGATGAGACCATGTTGCGGCCAGCCTCCAATCCGTTCAGCGCGGATGGTGGCATGAAGCTGCTTTCGGGCAATCTGGGCCGCTGCATCATCAAGGTCAGTGCCGTCGATCCATCCCGCTGGACGATCGAGGCGCCGGCGCGGGTGTTCCATGACCAGGACGATGTCATCCGTGCCTTCAAGGCGGGTGAACTGGAGCAGGACGTGATCGTGGTCGTCCGCTTCCAGGGACCGCGCGCCAATGGCATGCCGGAGTTGCACAAGCTCACCCCGTCGCTCGGTGTGCTACAGGATCGCGGCTTCAAGGTCGCGCTGCTGACCGATGGCCGCATGTCCGGAGCCAGCGGCAAGGTTCCGGCGGCCATCCACCTGTCTCCCGAAGCGCTGGGCGGTGGTCCGATCGGCAAGCTGCGGGACGGCGACATGGTCAGGCTCTGTGCCGTGACCGGGCAGATCGAAGCCCTGGTGGACGCCGCGGAATGGGCTGCGCGCGATATGCCGCCGCCACCGCCGCCGCCTTATGACACCGGCCGCGAGCTGTTCGCCATGTTCCGCAACCACAGCGATCTCGCCGAAGCCGGCGCATCGGCAATGCTGGCTGCGATGGAAGCGGAAATCTGACATGACGATCGAAATTGTTGCAGCCGACATCGGCGGGACCAACGCCCGCTTCGCCCGCGCGTCCATCGACGATAACGGCAATCCTACCCTTGGCACCGTGCGCAAGTACAAGGTGGCGGAATATGCGAGCCTCCAGTCCTGCTGGAACGCCTTTGCGCGGGACGAGGGCGAGCCTCTGCCGAAAAAGGCATCCATCGCCTTTGCGACCGCCATCGGGCGCGAAGTCATCAAGCTGACCAACAGCAGCTGGGTCATCCACCCGGACACTCTGGACGATGATCTGGGGCTGGAACGCCTCAGCCTCGTCAATGATTTCGAAGCGGTGGCGCACGCCGTTTCGCGCCTTCCGGCAGACAATATGGATCTGCTCTTCGGTCCCGACAGGCTGCTGCCTCAAAATGGCACCGTGACGATCCTTGGCCCTGGCACGGGACTGGGCGTCGCGATGATAAGTTTCACCAACGGCGTGCCCCATGTGATCGCGACGGAGGGCGGACATCTCGATTTCGCGCCGCTGGATGCGATCGAGGGACGGATCGTGGATTATCTGCGTGACAAGTTCCTGCGTGTATCGACGGAACGCATCGTGTCTGGCCCCGGCCTCAACAATCTCTACAAGGCGATGGCGACGATCGGCCATGAGCGCGTCACCCTGATGGAGGATGCGGAGTTGTGGCAGGCAGCGCTCGAAGAGACCGATGCCTTTGCGGTCATGGCGCTGGAGCGCTTCTGCCTCTGCTATGGCGCCGTTGCCGGCGATCTCGCTTTGGCACAGGGGCCGCATCATGTCGTGCTTGCGGGCGGGTTGACCCAGCGCATGCAGCATATGCTGCCCCATAGCGGCTTTCACCAACGGTTCGTTGCCAAGGGACGTTTCGAGGCATTGATGCGCTCGATTCCGATTCACCTGGCAAAGCATGATGAAATTGGGCTTTTCGGCGCTGCCGCAGCCTATCGGGAGAATGGAAAATGAGCTTGAGCGTCGATGAAGTGATGGAACTGGCGCCGGTCATCCCGGTGCTCGTGATCGACAATGTAGCAGATGCGGCTCCGATTGCCGCGGCGCTCGTCGCCGGCGGATTGCGTGCGCTGGAAGTGACGCTCCGCACGCCTGCTGCCCTGGAAGCGATGCGTGAAATGGCACAGGTCCCCGGCGCCGTGGTGGGTGCGGGCACGGTGCTCAACCCCGCTCAGCTTGATGAGGCGTTGAAGGCGGGCGCGCAGTTCATCGTCAGCCCCGGCCTCACCGAACCTCTGGGCAAGGCAGCGATTGCCAGCGGCACCGCCTTCCTGCCGGGTACGGCCACCGCGGGAGACATCATGCGCGGCATGGACCTGGGGCTTTCCCGCTTCAAATTCTTTCCGGCGGAGACCTCTGGCGGCATTGCAGCGCTCAAGGCCCTCGCGGCGCCGTTCCATCAGGCCCGCTTCTGCCCGACCGGCGGCATCAGGTTTGAAACGGCCGGAAACTGGCTTGCAGAACCTGCTGTCAAGTGCGTGGGTGGGAGCTGGCTGGTGCCAAAGGGGCCGGTCAATGCCGCGCGTATCGAAGAACTCGCCCGGGCCGCATCCGCACTGATCGCCTGAAACATTCCGAAGTCGGCTGGAACCACCAGCGCGTTGCAGAACACAGAACACAGAACACAGAACACTAAAGAGTGAGGGCGGTGGACGGTTCAATCTCGTCGTCCACCGCTCCCGTCGCTCCCGTCAGCGTACAGCGCCCCAGAGGCTTTGCGCACGAACCTGCCCCCGTCGGCCGCCGACATCAAAGCTACACCAGCCGGCGGAACAGCCATTGATCCGGCCGACGACGCCCGCCTCCGCCCGAAAGGCAACAGGCGCGCGATCATCTGCGGATTTGCGCATCATCGCGGTACCATCGACGACGATGGCCGTGGTCCGGTCGCTCAGCAGGCGGACATGCATCCACCCTTGAGTGCCTGTCGAATCCTCGATCTTGCGCCAGTTGCCATGCACCTGAACGATCTTCACGGGCAGGTCGCGGCGGCGATAGACCCAATTCGACGGATAATCGAGATTGGGACCGACCCGCATGCGCGCCTCGTCGGCCGCGATCGAAGCCCAATAGGGGACTGGTCGCCCTTCCGCTGACACCCGCGCACCTGTCATCATCAGGGGTAACGCCAGGGCCAGCGCGGCAAGCGGATATCGAAACATCGTCGTCATCGGCTTTTGCTCTTTTTGAGTCGTGCTGCACGGGGCATGCCATTGCTGATAGCAAGCAGGCGGTATGCTGTTCAACCGTTGCATATTGAGAGGAATTGCGGCTTTTCTGCCCCAAGCCACCGCCTTTATCGAAGCCTTTACGTTGACGCTATAGGATGATGCCATGAATCGCATTGTGCCGGCCACAGGCTGACTGCCCTTGTGCGATGTCGCTGTGACGTGATGGCATGGACCGGTCGATGACACATATTCTTTCATGGCCTGCTCTGCCCGCAACCGGGCTGGCATATCAAGACGCGCGCGCATCATGACGATCGCGGTCGCCATCTTCGCCCATAATGAGCAGCGCCGAATCGCCCGATGCCTGAACAGCCTGCCGCTCGATCGCGCCGATCTGCACTTTCACCTGCTGGTCAATGGCTCAACCGATCATACTGCCGCCATCGCGTCTGCCATATTTGACGGCAGCGCCAATACACAGGTCCACGAACTTTACCCCGGCGGAAAATCCCGCACCTGGAACCGCTTCGTTCACGAGATTGGTGGCATGCATGATGCCTATATCTTCATGGACGGCGACGCCGAGATCGCGCCCGGTGCGCTGGATGCGCTGATCGATACCCTCTCCTCACGTCCGCATGCCAATGCCGCCGCCGGCATGCCGCTTAACGGCCGGCACCATCAAAGCTACCGGGCGATGATGATCGCTGAAGGCGGGCTCTTTGGAGACCTTTACGCCCTGTCTGGCGCATTTGTCCGGGACATTCGCGCACGCGGGCTATCCCTGCCCGAGGATCTGATCGGTGACGATGGTCTCGTGTGTGCCTGGGCGATGACCGGACTTTCGACCGATGCCCATTGGGACAGGGATCGCGTAGTTCCTTGCGAACAGGCCGGGTTTCTGTGCGAGCCCGTGGCCCTGTTTCACCCCGTGACGTGGCGCGTGCAATATCGGCGGATGATGAACTATTCCGTCCGGCATTATCAGAACCGGATCATATCGGACATCATGGGCCGTGAAGGCCCTTCAGGCCTTCCGCCGCGAATGGCGGCGCTCTATGCGGACTGGCTCCCACGCTTCACGCCTCGCAGCGGCATCACGGGCTGGTTCGACAGGAAGGCGCTGGCACGGATGCGCTCAGCCTGAAATACCGCGATGCTTCAGGAAGGCCTGCGTGGCTTCCACCGCGCCGCGATAGGCCTCCTGGAACTCCTCGCTCCAATAGATCAGTTCATCCAGCGGAATCTGGTCGCCGCTGACGGCGCAGAGCACGAAATGCCCTGGCCGTACGACGTCGTAATGCGGCGTGCCGTAATGCAGCACCGCGAGCCCTGGAACATCTGCCATCAGTCGCCCGTCAGAATACGATCCACCAACTGCTTCACCGTGGGAACGAAGCCGTTGGAATAGAAGGGATCCTGCTTGAACTTGTAGGCGCCATGGCCGGCAAACATCAGGTTCTGGTCGATGGGCCCGCCATGGGCGATGTCCTGCAGGGTCTTCTGGATGCAGAAGCTGCGTGGATCGGCAAGGCGGCCGGTCGAGTTGGTCTCGCTGTCCATCCAGGCCGAGAAGGAGCACTGCGACAGGCAGCCCATGCAATCGGCCTGATCCTTGCGGATTTCGGCCTTTTCCGTTTCGCCCACGAACACCAGCGTATTGTCCGGCGTCTTGAGCGCGGAGGTGTAGCCCTCGCCTACCCATGCCCGCGCCCGCAGCAGGTCGTTGCGCGTGACCCAGAAATTCTTGCCCTTCACTCCCACGTCGAGTTGGTGGGTATGGTCGCCCGCCTGCTCGAGGCTGAAGGCGATCTGACGCTCCGAGCGATGCTCCAGATTGCGCAGGAACGGATTGCGAACCGCCGAACTGTAGAAGCCGGTGGGCGAGAAGCGGTGGAGAAGGATGTCGCCCTCCTCAAGCCGGGTCAGGTGATCCTTCCAATCTTGCGGGATGGGGCTTTCCTGCGTCAGCAGCGGCCGCGTGCCGAACTGGAATGCGATGGCGCCCAGTTCCGGATTGTCGATCCAGTCGTTCCAGTCGCGCAGATACCAGACGCCGCCAGCCATCACTATAGGCACATCATCGGAAATGCCGCCCTCGCGCATGGTATCGCGCAGCGCCTTGACGCGGGGATAGGGATCCTCCGGCTTCAACGGGTCTTCGGCGTTGGACAGGCCATTGTGACCGCCGGCAAGCCAGGGATCTTCATAGACGACCGCCGCCAGCCATTCCGCCGCCTTCGAATAGGCGCGCTTCCACAAGGCGCGGAAAGCACGGCCCGAGCTGACGATCGGCAGGTAGGAGACATTGTAGGACGCCGCGATTTCGCTGAGCTTGTAGGGCATGCCCGCGCCGCAGGTAACACCTGCCACCATGCCGCGCGTACGCTCCAGCACGCCGTGCAGCACGCGCTGCGCGCCGCCCATTTCCCACAGGACATTGATGTTGATCGCGCCCTTACCCCCGGCAATCTCGAACGCGCGCTTCACCTGCTCGACTGCGCCTTCAATGGCATAGGCGATCAGTTCCTCGTGGCGGTCGCGCCGGGTGCGGCCATGATAGATCTGGGGAATCGGATTGCCGGCCAGATCATAGCTGTCGGCGTTCACCGCAGAAACCGTACCGATACCGCCCGCAGCCGCCCATGCGCCCGAGCTCATATGATCGGACACCGCGACACCCTTGCCGCCTTCTACAAGTGGCCAAACTTCGCGGCCGCCATAGATGATCGGCTTCAAACCCTTGAACAAACTGGTCTCCCCAACGCAACTGCGCCCTCCGCCCCCAGAGGACCAAAAGCTGCGTATAGCAGATTTTTGTCCAGGCGACGGAAAAACTGGCGCGCGTCTAACGCAAAAGCGCCGGTCTGGCCAGCGCTTCCCCATAGAGCCGTGCATAGGCGTCGACCATCGCCGGCTCGCCATAGGTGGTGATGGCCTTTGCCCGGTTCGCCGTGCCCAGCCGTTTGCGTAGCGCAGGGTCTTCGGCAAGCCTGTGAAGTGCGGCCGAAAAGGCGCTTTCATCGGTCGTAGCAACGACCATGTCCCGATTCTCGGGCGTGACCATCATCATGACGTCGCCAACATCCGTCGAAACTACCGGCAACCCCGCCGCCATCGCTTCAACCAGGGAAATCGGGAACTGCTCGCTGTCCGAGGACAAGGCAAAGATATCGAACAGGCCGATGAAGCGGCCGGGCTGCGCCATGAAGCCCGGCATATGCAGGTCATCAAGTCCAAGCTGGCGAGCCTCGGCGACAATCGCATCGCGGTCAGCCCCTTCCCCCACGATCACCAGCTGCAGCCGATCCTTGAGCGGTGCGACCGCGCGCACCAGCCGCCGGATGTTCTTGACGGGGCGGAGGCCCGCGAGCGTGCCGACCAACAGCTTGCCCGGAGATCGCTCCAGCCCAGGAATGGCATGCGGTTTGGGCGGCTGCGCATAGTCATCGATCGGAATGCCATTGGGAATGAGGTGCAGGCGATCTTCCGGCTGTTTCCAGAAATTCCGGGCGACCCCGTCAAGCACATGCGATGGAACGACCAAGGCGCGGCATGTCCCCAGCGCCAGCCGGCGATAGCGATTGCGGCTAGGCTTCAGCCCGCTTGCCTCGTCCTCATTGAAGCCATCCTCATGATGGATGATCGGCGGCAACCGCATCACCGGCGAAAACAGCCGATGCGCCATGACGCCATCCATCGCACCCCAATTATAGCTGAGTACCAGATCATAAGTAGCCATGAACCGGGCGAGCGCGTGCAGCCGGCGAACGCCCACCCGCCCCGCGAGCGCCGGCTCCAACGGAAAATCCACATCGATCGCAGGATCTATCGCCGCGCGTGCCGATGATTGCGCCGGCACCCCGTTCAGGATGCTGTGCCGCAGCCGATCTCCCCACAGGTTCATCAACCGGACGGCGCGAGCTTCCTTGCCGCCCAGGTTGAAGCTGCTGTGGAGGTGCAGGATGCGGGGCGGGCGTTGATCGTCTGGCATCAGCGCCCCTGCATCAAGACCATGTTCAGTTGGCCTGCAGCACGCGATCAAGCAGCCGCTCGATCGCGGCCAGTGCTTCGGGTTCCACCAGCGTTGGCGTATGACCGACACACGGCACCGTCACGCACTCTGCGCTCGGGCCTATCCGCTCGACCATCTGCCGGGCCGTCTGATCGCTCAGCAGGTCGGACAGTTCACCGCGCAGGATGAGCGTGGGCTTGCCCGCAAAGGGCGCAATTGTGGGCCACAGGTCGACGCCGGCCTCGCCACCGGGGATCTTGAGCGGCTCCGCGATTCGCATGTCATAGTCGAGGACCACACGGCCGCTGCTATTCAGGCGATAGAGGCGTTTGGCCATCGCTAGCCAATCCTCAAGTTCATAATCTGGATACACATCGGCATTATTTTCTGCGAGCGCACGCGCCGCATGAACCCATGTGGTGTGTGTGCTCCCCGATCCCACATAGCCGCGAATGCGCTCCAGCCCCGCTTCCTCGATATGAGGGCCGATGTCGTTCAGCACGGCTCCCGCGAGCCGATCCGACCCGGTCGCGGCCATCAGCATCGTGATAATACCGCCGAGCGACGTGCCGATGGCCACAAAGCGCGTCAGCATCAGGTCCGCGAACAGTCGTTCCAGATCGTGGAGGTAGGACAATGGCACATAGGTCATCGGATCCTTCGCATAGGCGCTCTCCGATCGCCCGCGCATTTCGGGGCAGATCAGGCGCCAGTGCCCGGCGAGCCGAGATGCCAGCGGTTCGAAGTCGCGCGCATTGCGTGTCAGACCAGGCAGGCAGAGCAGTGGCGGACGACCATCCTCGCCACCGGCATAATCCCGATAATGCAGGCGCAAACCGTCCGGGGACCACCAATATCCGTCTTTATATTCGGCCACGCTTGATCCCTTCGCCACGTGCCCCCCATATTGCGCCATGAGCACGACCTCGCAAGCCGCCATTTTCACCCCGGAACAGTCCATATCCCTGTTGGGGGAAGGCATCGCCGATCCGGTTTCTCCCGCCGATTTTCCCGAGACGATCCTGAGGTTTCGGAACGACCGCCATGCGCTGACGGTTGGACTCGACGGGTTGAGCGACGACCAGTGGATCGCGCATTTCGGCCGTTTCTTTCCACTGGAAGGCAGTCTGCCGCAACCGCTGGCATTGCGGTATCACGGGCATCAGTTCCAGGTTTACAATCCCGATATTGGCGACGGGCGGGGCTTTCTGTTTGCGCAATTACGCGACAGAAAAGGCCGCCTGCTCGACCTTGGCACCAAGGGGTCCGGTACGACGCCATGGAGTCGGTCCGGCGATGGCCGCCTGACGCTGAAAGGCGGCGTGCGCGAAATTCTCGCGACAGAGATGCTCGAAGCGCTTGGCGTCCACACGAGCAAGACCTTCTCGCTGATCGAGACCGGAGAGGCATTGGCGCGCGGGGACGAACCCTCTCCCACCCGTTCCTCCGTCCTCGTCCGCCTCAGCCATTCGCATATTCGCATCGGGACCTTCCAGCGGGCGGTCTATGAAGGGAATGAGGCGCTGATGCAGCGGCTCGTGAGCTATGCGCTGGAACAACTTTATTGCGAAACGCCCGGTGATCAGCCGGCGGCGCAGTTGCTGGGCCGGGTGGTGGAGCGGACCGCCGATCTGGCCGCGAGCTACATGGTCGCCGGTTTCGTCCATGGCGTTCTCAACAGCGACAACATCAACGTGACCGGGGAGAGCTTCGATTATGGCCCGTGGCGGTTCACGCCGCTGTGGGATCCCAATTTCACCGCCGCCTATTTCGACCATCGCGGCCTTTATCGCTTCGGCGCGCAGGCGGAAGCCATTCATTGGGATGTCGCGCAACTCGCCGTGTCCCTCCGCCTTCTGTGCGATGCACAGCCGCTCATTGCCCAGTTGGAACGTTTTCCCGGCCTCTATGCCGATGCCATGATCCGGCGCTTCTTCTGGCGCATCGGGCTGAAGCCCGGCGACAGCCAGGCATCCGCCGCCTTCGCGCAGGCGGCCGTTCGGAGCATGATCACGACGGGCACGCCGATTGATCGCTTCTTCTTCGACTGGCGGCATGGCGCCCTGCCGGACGTGCCGGCCTATAGCGAAGAGGCATGGCGCGAGGCGCGGAATGCGGTTGCCGGCTTTGCGCCGACGGGCACGCGGGATCACCCCTACTGGTCGGGCGAGGCGCCCTGTTCCATGCACATCGAGGAAGTGGAAGCCATCTGGTCGGCGATCGACGCGGATGATGACTGGTCGCTCCTCCATGCCAAGGTCGCGGCGATCCGCGCCATGGGCGAAGCCCATGGGAGCGCCCCGTCCCCGCCGTGAACAGTTGCTCCGCGATAGCACGCCCCACCCCTTTGCAAGCACCGTCGAATTGGTCCATAAGTCGCTCATGTCGCGCACGCTGATTTCTACAGAACCTGCTACCGGTGTGCATTTGTGGGAAGGGGCGATCAGCAATGTCGCCGAAGAGGTTGAGCGCGCGCAGGCCGGCTGGATCGGCTGGGCCGCGCAGCCGCTCTCCTTCCGTATCGAGACGATGCGTCGCTTTGCCAATGCCGTCCGCCGATCCGAAGGTGCGCTGGCAGACCTGATTTCGCGCGAGACCGGAAAGCCGCTCTGGGACGCGCTGACCGAGGTGTCCGCGGTCATCAACAAGGTCGACATCTCGATCGCAGCCTATGCCGAACGCACCGGGCAGAAGCGGCTGGAAGGCGCCCTGGGCGCAAAGCAGGCGCTTCGGCACAAGCCACATGGCCTGATGGCCGTGCTGGGCCCCTATAATTTCCCCGCGCACCTGCCCAATGGTCATATCGTGCCCGCGCTGATCGCCGGCAATGCAGTCCTGTTCAAGCCGTCCGAAAAAACGCCGGCGGTGGGCGCCATGCTGGTCGACCTCTATCATGAGGCAGGCGTGCCGCAGGACGTAGTGCGCCTCATCATCGGCGGCCCCGAAGAAGGACGGGCTCTGACGGCCAATCCTGCAGTCAACGGCATTCTCTTCACCGGCTCTGCCCAGACCGGCATTGCCATCAACCGGGCGTTTGCCGATCAGCCCAACAAGATCCTGGCGCTGGAGATGGGGGGCAATAATCCCATCGTCGTGTGGGACACCCCCGATCTGGCCAGTGCGGCAGCACTCGTCGCGCAATCCGCGTTTCTCTCCGCAGGTCAGCGTTGCACGGCCGCCAAGCGCCTCGTCGTAAAGGACAGCCTGGCCGATCCGCTGATGAAGGAAGTGAAGAGGATCGCCGACCGGATGATCGTCGATCATCCCCATGCAGAACCCGCGCCCTATATGGGGCCGGTGATCGATATGCAGGCGGCGGACGGCCTGACGGAAAGCTTCCTGATCCTGATGAGCAGCGGCGGGCGGCCGATCAAGCATATGGCGCGGCCGAAGGACGGCCTGCCCTTCCTGTCCCCCGCGATCATCGACGTCACGATGATGAACGAACGCCCCGACATCGAATTGTTCGGCCCGCTGCTGCAGGTTATCCGCGTGCCGGATTTCGATGCGGCGATCGCCGAGGCAAACAATACGCGCTATGGCTTGTCTGCGGCGCTCATCGGTGGTTCGCCAGAACATTATGATCAGTTCTGGGCCAACATCCACGCGGGTATCGTGAACTGGAACCGGCCGACCAACGGGGCGTCCTCGTCGGCTCCCTTCGGCGGGGTCGGCATTTCAGGCAACCACCGTCCAAGCGCCTATTATGCCGCCGACTATTGCGCCTATCCGGTGGTGTCCGCCGAAGCTGACCAGCCGCGCGCGTCCATGGGCGTGGGCATGGCAGAGATAGACGTCGCTGCGATGGGTGATTGAGCCACGAGCGAGCCCATCATCGACGATCTTCTCGCCCGCTGGCTTGGACCGGGCATCAAAACTGCCTCTCTGCCACGGCAGGCATGGACCCTGGCACGCATGCTCCCTACATAACGCCCATGTTCGATTTTTTCGCGCCCGAAGTGGCTGACAAGCCGGCCCTTTATGCTGACCTTCTGAGCGCAGCCGATGCGCTTGTGACCGGGGAGAAGGATGCCATTGCCAACATGGCGAACCTGTCAGCGCTTCTCTGGCAATATCTGCCCGATCTCAACTGGGCGGGTTTCTACCGATTCGTGGAAGGCGAACTCGTCCTTGGTCCATTTCAGGGGAAAGCAGCGTGCATCCGCATTCCTCTCGGCAAGGGCGTCTGCGGTACGGCCGCCCAGACGCTCGAGACGCAGTGCGTCCCCGATGTCCATGTCTTCCCCGGCCACATTGCCTGCGACGGGGCATCAGCGTCCGAACTGGTGGTGCCGGTTGTCGATGAGATTGGCCTGATAGCGGTGATCGACCTGGATAGCCCCCTGCCCAGCCGCTTCGATTCGCAGGATGCCGCCGGGCTGGAGGCTTTGGCTGCCCGGATCGCGCCGATCCTGCGTCAGCGTTAACCCTCAAAGCACGCCTTCGCCGCCCAAATAGCCCTTGTTCTGCCCCGTTTCAGGACAGAGGCCTTCCCTGCAGTTCATGGCGGGGCGCCATGCGGGATGCTAAACAGCACGTTAACGCGCCTGCGATCGCACGCGCGCATCGGACGAAACAGGGAGCATAGCTGTGCGGGGCATCATCATATCCGGGGTCATGTTGGGCAGCGCGTGCCTGGCCATGCCGTCCGTTGCGACTGCGCAATCACTCGATCGTGGCGTTCAGGCGCGGCGCGTTGCCGGGCAGACGATTGCCCAGCCGCAGCGCACCTTGCATCGCTGGGGGCCGCGGGTCAACGGCCACTGGCTGGCCGGAGCGCAGGCTCCGGGCGGATGGAGCGCCTATCGCCGCCCCGTGGTCGGCTTCATTCTGCCCCGCTACTGGATCCAGCCAACCTATTTCATCGGCAATTATGGCAGCTACGGGCTACCAGCCCCGGCCGAAGGCTATGGCTGGTCCCGCTATTATGACGATGCCGTGCTGACCGATCGCTATGGCCGCGTCATCGATAGCCGACACGGCATTGCATGGGACCGGTACGACGGTGGTTATGATGATGGCCCTGACGCTTATGACGTTGCAGAGCGCCGTGACGATGGCGTGGGCGGCGCTGTAATCGGCGGTGTTGCGGGCGGCCTGGTGGGCAATCGGATCGCTGGTCGTGAAAACCGTACTGCCGGAACGCTCGTCGGCGCAGGTGTAGGCGCCATTGCCGGCGCGGCGATCGACAGGGCGGAAGATTCGCATGCGTCCGTGCGATCCGCCGCCCCGCATGCTCGCCGACATGACGATGACGATCGCGTGACGTATAATAACGAATATGATGGCCGATGGGTCGGCACCTGGTATGGCGATGACGGCACGTCCTACAGCGGCGAATATCGCGGTCGCTACGAGGGCACAGTTCCCCCTCCCCGCGATCCGCACTGGGCGGCTGCCTCCAATGTCGATCAATATGGCGGCTATTTCGCCAATGGCTATTATTACCCGGGCCCGACCGTCACCACGATCGTCGTTCAGCCTGCGACGACCACTTCCTATGTCACGGAAGACGTCATTTATCCCGCGCGTATCCGGTCTTCAAAGGTGCGGCGTTCGCAATCGACCGTGCGGTGCAACTGCAGGTAGCGGCAAAAAAATGGCTTTGATCCAATGTGATCAAAGCCATTTCTAATTCCTGTGCGAATATCCGGCTATTGCCGGCTCGCAGATCTATTTACGGAACAGGGTCGATATTTCCGGCGGCAACGGCGCTCGGTTCTGCTCGGCGACATCGCGAATGGCCTGGTCCTGCTCGTCCGGCTCGAAGCGTGTCCAGCCCGACCGGCCAAGGCGCTCCAGAGGGCGGTAGCGGATCTTATACTGCATCCGCTGCGAGCCTTCGACCCAATAGCCAAGATACACATAGGCCAACCCGGCACGGTGCGCGCGCAGGATGTGATCCATGATGATATAGTTGCCCATGCCGGGGCGATCGGCCCGTTCCGGATCAAAAAAGCTGTAGATCATCGACAATCCGTCGCCCTGCCGATCCGTCAGGCAAGCGCCGACGAGGCGACCCGGCCGGCCATCTTCCCCACGTTCCCGATATTCCACGATCTGGCTGTCGACCGGGGTTTGCTCGACCATGTCCGCATAGTCCATCTCGTCCATCTCGGTCATCCCGCCACCGGGATGGCGGGCGCGAAGATAGCGCTGGAGCAACGCATATTGTTCTTCGGTTGACCATGGCCGGCACGCCGTGACCACCAGGTCCGCATTGCGCCTGAGCAACTTGCGCTGGGTCGCGTTGGGCCGGAACTCTCCGGCAACCACGCGTACTGAAACGCAGGCGGAACATTCCGCGCAACTCGGCCGGTAAGCCACGTTCTGACTGCGCCTGAAGCCAATGCGACCCAGAGCGTCATTCAGTTCTGAGGCATGTTCGCCCGAAAGTTCCGTGAACACCTTCCGTTCGCTCTTGCCCGGCAGATACGGGCACGGGCTAGGGTTGGTAACGAAGAAGCGGGGGAAGCGGAAAGGAGCGCTCACTTGATGTCCCGATATTGGATGCGACCGATCAACATTATTACGCGGTGGCCCGGAAATTAAAAGCGCGTTTACCACGGATTGCGACCGTCTGATAACCGATCCTGGGATAAACCCATCCTTGTCGCCGGAGCCCGCCCCTCCCCGTGGGGCGGTCCGGCACAATCACCGGCGGGAACGCTCGGCTCCATACCGTATTTTTACCTTGTCTCTATACATGGAGGCACAAATATGACATATTTTGTGAGGGCGCAGTGAAGACACTGAAAAAGAGCGACGGCGCCTTAGGGAAAGAGGACGCCGAAATGGAAAATGCTGGTGAAGCCCGGTTGGGCATGGAATTGCATAATCGACGACCGATTGAAGCGGTTGGCGATGTCATTGATGATCGCGCCGATGCAGGCCGGTCGACGAATCCCGTTGCATCGATGCAGGCAGCGCTCGCTTTAGAGCTGAATGCTGGCACGCCTTTCGACTTCGGCGATCAATCGATTGTCGATAGTTCGATCGAAGCTCTTTCCCGGATCGCGGGCCCCATTGCGATGCTGGCAACCATCGTGGCGGCAGCCTGGGCCGTAGGCTTTATCTGAAGCATCGGTCATGTCCAAGAGTTCAAGCGCGGCGCCATTGCGCCGCGCTTTTATGATTCGTACCTGGGCTACAATCTCTTCCAAATGAACGCTGCCTTTGCCCTCAATAAAAAGAGGGAACCCTACCGGGCGTCAGGCGTTTGCTCCGTCCCGACAATGAAAATCGATATAGCCCCACATTGCCGCCACTTCTCGCACCATGCCTTGGATTTCTAAATATGAACGGAAATCCATACCGCATTTGCGAAAATGGTGAAAATTCGGAGGGAGGATGACTGACCGCTGAAGCAACATCTTGCGCCGGCCGCTATCTTTGCTCAAGTATTGGTTAACGAAATATACAGCAAATCGGATCTATTATCCGCCCGCGTTACTGGGAGTTTCGGGCAGGGTCATGGCTTCTGTTAACCATAAGTGAACGTGGAGAGGACAGGTCGAGCAGAGGCTCCACTGGGGTGAACCGGCCCTCTCCTGCGGTTGCCTATGAAATTCGCATGTGCAACACCAACTTCTTGCCTAACCGCTGCAATTTAGACTATAACGAAAGTTAAGAACAAACGCGGCGGCAAAAATGCTGCAGCGCAGCGGTCGGCAGATTCGGTTCAACACTATTCCCGAGTGAGATCGTGACGAAGATCGACCTTTCCACCAGTGCAACGGCCGCGATCACAAGCCAGTCGTCCTCGAACAAGCAATTCTTGCGCTTGCGCCTGTATGCGACGCTGCTGGCCGCCGATGCGCTTGCGATCGTGGTCGGTTTCGTGCTCGCCAGCTTCCCCCAGCATATGAGCTGGACGTCGACCGGGGGTGTCAACCTCGCCCTGATCATCATTCCTCTCTATGGACTGCTGGCCTTCAACAATCAGGCATATGCACTGCAGGCTCTCAAGAGCACGTCATACAGCCTTGAAAAAGCGCTGCTTGCCCTTGGTGCGACCGTGCTTGCGATCTTTACCGTGGCTTTCCTTCTCAAGGCGCCGCTGGCTGTCTCGCGACTGGCCTTCGGATTCGGCGTGCTTGCCTCGGCAGCCCTGATCGTGATGCAACGATTGCTGATCATCCGGCACGTCCGCCACGCCCATGGCAGCACGCTTATTTCCGAACTGGTGATTGTCGACAATGTTGACCCGGTTCTCCATTCGGGTGCCGAAGTCGTCTATGCCCGGCAGGCCGGCATCGAGCCTGACCTTAACGATCCCCGGATGCTCAACCGCTTGGGCATCGTGCTGCGCTCGCATGACCGCGTGATCGTCCATTGCGCCGAGGATCGGCATGCTGATTGGGCCTTGCTGCTCAAGGGATCGAACGTGACGGGTGAGATCGTGGTTCCCGGCTTTGGCGACGTAGGCGTCGTCGGGATCGGGGCGTTCAACGGTGAGGATACGCTGGTCGTCGCCCGCGGCCCCCTCAACCTTGCGAGCCGCGCCAAGAAGCGCGCGCTCGACATCGCGTTCACCGTGCCGGTCCTGTTGGCTCTTTCTCCACTGATGATCCTGGTGGCCATCGCTATCAAGCTCGATTCGCCCGGCCCCATGTTCTTCCGCCAGGACCGCGTGGGACGCGGCAATCGCATCTTCAAGATCCTGAAGTTCCGCTCGATGCGTACGGAACGCGCTGATGGCGCCGGCGCGCGCTCGGCGAGCCTGGACGATGACCGGATCACCAAGGTAGGCCGGATCATCCGCCGCACCAGCATCGACGAACTGCCGCAGCTGCTGAATGTTCTGCTCGGCGACATGAGCCTGGTTGGCCCCCGCCCCCATGCGCTGGGATCGCTCGCAGGCAACCGGCTGTTCTGGGAAGTTGACCGTCAATATTGGCATCGCCACGCGCTCAAGCCCGGCATTACCGGCCTCGCGCAGGTCCGTGGATTCCGTGGCGCCACCGTTCGCGACATCGATCTTCGCAACCGGCTCGAGGCTGATCTGGAATATCTCAACGGCTGGACCCTGTGGCGTGACATCGCCATTCTCGTTGGCACGGTTCAGGTGCTGGTCCACAAGAACGCCTATTGATGATGATGCCCCAACCGTGCGGCCCGGGCGTCGCACGGTCTGGACCGTCCCTGCAGAGCCATTATGTGTAGCGGCCCTGATGGCGACTTTGTTGCTTCTGTCGGGATCCGTTTCGCGCCTTATCCCTGACGCGGCTCATTTCTGGCCTGGCAACTCCAAGCTGCCACGCCAGCGGCTCTCGGCTACGCCATGAGGTAGTCATGTTTCGCGAAAGTATTCGTCGCTTCATTTTCATGACCTGGGACTTTGACGCCAGTCACGCGGCAAGGCAGGGCTGGAAAGAGAGCTGCAGCGGTAGCGCGCGACATCGAAGCCGAATCTGGGCCACGCACCGCCCCTTGAGAGCGCATCGCTTCACGCGGACAATCGGCGCCTGATTTCCGCGCGATGCTCCGAAAATGTGGCGCTTACAGCCGACGCCGACAGCCGATCTGCGGCGACGAGGGCGCACATTCCCGATAATCATCCCTCAGGAAGTCGCGAGGGCACAGCGAGTTCACAGCTATCGCCTCGACGTCAGGCGACCTCTATCGGCGAAACCTCATAGCCCGCCGTCCGAAGCGCCGCGATCAGACGATCAAGATGCATGCCGTCACGGGTTTCACACTCGACGTCCAGGCTGAGCCCCTTCACCGGCAGATTGGTGAAGATGCGCTGGTGCGCGAGTTCGAGGATGTTGACATGCTGCTCGTCGAAAATGCGAGCGACATGATAGAGCGCACCGGGCCGATCCTGCAGCTGGATACGCAGGCGCGCAAGGCGGCCGGAACGAGCAAGGTCACGCAGCAGCACATTGGCGAGCAGGCGCGTATCGATATTGCCACCGCACAGGATCAGGCCGACGGTACGCCCAGCGAACATCTCGCGATGGCTCATGATCGCGGCGAGGCCAGCGGCGCCCGCCCCTTCGACAACGGTCTTCTCGATCTGCAGCAACAGGCTTACGGACTGTTCCAGCGCGCGCTCGCTCACCAGGACGATGTCGTCGGCAAAGCGCTGCACGAACTGCCGGGTCAGTTGCCCCGGCTCCTTGACCGCGATGCCCTCGGCCAGCGTATCGCCATCGCAGGGCAGGTCAGCGCCCTTCACATAGTCATACATGGACGGATACAGTTCCGCCTGCACGCCGATCAACCGCATGTCCGGTTTCATCGCCCGCGCGGCGGTCGCCACGCCGGAAAACAGCCCGCCGCCGCCGATCGGTACGACCAGCGTGTCGATATCCGGGGCGTCCTGCAGCATTTCCAGCGCGACGGTGCCCTGTCCGGCAATGATGTTGGGCTGATCGAAGGGATGCACGAAGGTCAGGCCACGCTCGACCTCGAGCAGGCGGGCATGGGCGTAGGCATCATCGAACTTTTCGCCATGCAGGACGACGGTGGCGCCATGCCCCTCCGTCTGCATGACCTTCACGATGGGCGTCGTCACGGGCATGACGATGGTGACGGGCACGCCAAGGCGCGCGCCATGATAGGCAAGGCCCTGCGCGTGATTGCCCGCCGATGCGGCGATTACCCCCTTCGCCCGCGCGGCTTCATCCAGAAGCAACAGGCAGTTGAGGGCGCCGCGCTCCTTATAGGCCGCAGTGAACTGCAGATTTTCGAATTTCAGATAGACGGTGGCGCCGACCATATTGGACAGCGTCTTGCTAATGAGCGTCGGCGTTCGCACGATCGCGCCTGAAATGCGCGCTTGCGCGGCCAGGATGTCATCCACACTCACCGGCAGGGCCGGCACATTCTCTATCTGACTGGCGATATTCATTGCGGAACGGCCCCTATCCTATCTGGCCATCGGAGGAAACAGCCTCTATGCGAAAGATATGGCAAAAATCGCGTTTATAGGCCTTGGAGTCATGGGTGGGCCGATTGCCGGCCACCTCGCGAAGGCTGGGCACGAGCTTTCGGTCTTCAACCGCTCCATGGGCAAGGCAAAGGCCTGGTCGGAGAGCTATGGCGGTATCGTTGCGGTCAGCCCTGCGCAGGCGGCGGAAGGCGCCGATGTCGTCATCAGTTGCGTCGGCACGGATGACGATCTCGCCTCGATCACGCTGGGCCGCGACGGCGCATTCCGAACGATGCGGCCCGGTAGCCTGTTCATCGACCACACCACCGTTTCCGCCCGAATTGCACGCCAGCTTGCGGTTGAGGGTGAAGGACGCGGGATCCATTGCGTCGATGCGCCCGTGACAGGCGGGCAGGCCGGCGCGCAAAACGGCAGGCTCGCCATCATGTGCGGCGGCGCGGAACCCGCCGTCGCAGCGGCGCGGATCGTGATGCAGGCCTATGCCATCCGCATCGTCCATGTCGGCCGTGCTGGCGCCGGCCAGACGACCAAGATGGTCAACCAGATCACCTTTGCGGGCATCATCCAAAGCCTGGCGGAAGCCATGCGCTTTGCCCAGCACGCCCGGCTCGATCTGGACAAGGTGTTCGAGGCGATTTCCGGCGGCGCGGCACAAAGCTGGCAGATGGACAATCGCTGGAAGACCATGGCGGAGGACAGTTTCGACTTCGGCCTTGCCATCGACTGGATGCGCAAGGATCTGGGGCTCGCCCTGGAAGAAGCGCGGGCCAATGGCTCAACCCTGCCCGTCACCGCGATGATCGACCAGTTCTACGCCGATGTGCAGGCCATGGGCGGCGGCCGTCAGGATACCAGTGCCATCGTCCGGCGCATCCCCAAACCGTGAGCTTCATGTCATGACAAATCGCGCCGCGCTGCTCTTCGCTGCGCTTGCTTCCCTTATGTCTTCACAGGCAGCGATGGCATCTGGCCTGATCGACAATGTGAATGGCGTCGCGCTGGATGCGCAGGGGAAGATCGTCAATTTCGATGCGCTGCTGATCGACGATGACGGCAAGGTCGAGAAGCTGCTGAAAGCCAAGGACAAGCGCCCGGAACGGCTAACCTTCCGCCTTGACGGCAAGGGGCGCACATTGATCCCCGGCCTGATCGACGGCCATGGCCATGTGATGGGGCTGGGACTGACGCTCATCACCCTCGACCTTTCCGAAACCCGATCCCTTTCCGAGGCGCAGGCAAAGATCCGCGCCTATGCTGAGGCCACGCCGGGACGCAAATGGATCATCGGCAAGGGCTGGAACCAGGAATTGTGGGGCCTTGGGCGCTTCCCGACAGCCACGGAGCTGGACGCCGCAGTTGCGGATATTCCCGTCTGGCTTTCCCGCGTGGACGGCCATGCCGGCTGGGCCAACAGCGCGGCGATGCGTGCGGCCGGCATCGACGCCACGACCAAGGCTCCTCCGGGCGGCCGGATCGAGTCGGTCGGCGGCAAGCCATCGGGTGTATTCGTGGATGCGGCGCAGGCGCTGATGACCCGCGTCGTCCCTGCCCCGGCACCCAAGGATCTCGACCTCGCGCTGTCCAAGGCGCAGGACGCCTTGCTGGCGACGGGCATTACCTCGATTGCAGACATGGGCACAAGCATGCCGGACTGGCAGGCCTTCCGCCGTGCCGGCGATCGCGGCGCGCTGCGTGTGCGGATCATGTCTTATGCCATGGGCATCGACAATATGGTCGCCATCGCCGGGCCGGAACCGACGCCATGGCTCTATGGCGACAAGCTGCGCATGGGCGGGATCAAGTTGCTGCTGGATGGCGCGCTCGGATCGCGCGGCGCATGGCTGAAGGCGGATTATAGCGATGCGCCGGGGCAGCGCGGCCTGTCGATGATCGGTTCAACCCAACTGCGCAACCAGATGAGCCGCGCGGCGATGGATGGGTTCCAGGTTGCGGTCCACGCGATTGGTGACGCTGCGAATGCGGAGGTCCTCAATTCCATCGAGGAAATGGCTGACACCTACAAGGGCGACAGGCGCTGGCGCGTCGAACATGCGCAGATCGTCGATCCCGCCGACCTCCCCCGCTTCGCGCAATATGGCACGATCGCCTCGATGCAGCCGGTTCATGAAGCGTCGGACTGGCGCATGGCGACCGCGCGCATGGGGGAGGCTCGGCTGAAGGGCGCCTATGCCTGGCGCACGATGCTCGACAACAAGGTGCCGCTGGCCTTCGGATCGGATGTGCCAGTGGAATCGCCCAATCCCTTTGTCGGCATTGCCGTCGCCATGACGCGCGAGGACGCGAAGGGAGAGCCCTTTGGCGGCTGGATGCCGGAACAGCGCCTGCGTTTTGAAGAGGCTTTCGCCGCCTTCACCCGAGGGGCCGCCTATGCCGGTTTCGCCGAGGAGCGTTTCGGCACGCTGGCGCCGGGCGAACAAGCCGATTTCCTGCTGATCGACCGCGATATCAGCCTTGCCAGCCCGACCGACATCCGGGCGACGCAGGTTCTGGAAACATGGATCGGCGGCAAGCGGGTCTATGTGAAGAAATAATCCCGGACGCCGGCGCCGCCGTTCTCGTCGCTATGCGACCCGGACGGCCGGGATCGCGAGATAGGCGATCTGCTTGGCTTCCCGCCTCGCCTTCGCGATGGCATCGAGGATGATGCCCGCGAAAATCGAGAGGAACCCGAGCATGATGATCCCGACGCTCAAGACGGCCGTTGGCAAACGCGGAACAAGGCCTGTCTGAAGATATGTAAGCACGACGGGGGCGCCGAGGATCATTCCGAGCAGGCATCCCATCAGACCAATGAGGCCGAAAAACTGTAGCGGTCGCTCATCCTTGATGAGCCGGGAAATCAGGCCGACGATCCGCGCGCCGTCGCGGTAGGTATTGAGCTTGCTGACGGAGCCGACCGGGCGCTCGTGATAGGGGGCGAAGATTTCTCCCATGGGCAGGCGCATTTCCAGCGCATGGACGGTCAATTCCGTCTCCGTCTCAAAGCCGCTGGACATCGCCGGGAATGTCTTCACGAACCGGCGGGAAAATCCCTTGTAGCCCGAAAGCATGTCAGCGGTTTCCCGCCCGAAGAAGAAGCGAACCATGCCGGTCAGCGCGCGGTTGCCGAACTGATGGCCCAGGCGATAGGCATCGGCGGACGTATGCTGGCGCGCGACGTTCACGAAATCATAGCCCTGGCGCGTCACCATCTCGGCGAGTTCAGCCGCCTTGCTCGCATCATAGGTCGCGTCGCCATCGACCATGATGTAGCAGTCGGCCTCGATCTCACCGAACATCCGCCGCACGACATTGCCCTTGCCCTGCCGCCGCTCGACACGCACGATCGCTCCCGCGGCTCGCGCGATATCCGCCGTACCGTCAGTGGAATTATTGTCGTAGACGTAGATTCTCGCGCTCGGCAGCGCGTCGCGAAAATCGGCGACGACCTGCGCGATCGTCACGGCTTCATTATAGCAGGGGACAAGAACCGCGATCACCGGCTCGGCTGCAACGCCGATCTGGCGGAGGGCCCCCTCGACATCGCCGCGTGCCGCCACGGCCTCAAACTCAGCACCCATTACGCACTCCCACCCGATCGCGCTCGGGCCACCTATGACGCAGAAAGATTAACCCCTTACTCCCTTGCCATGGCCGGGAATAGCGGGTTCTACAGATCCTGCCGTTCGCTCAGTTTGCGTTCCCAGGCAAGGGCATGTGTGACGATCCGGTCAAGATCGGCATGGGCGGGCCGCCAGGGCAGCCGGGCCAGGATCGCGGAATTGTCCGAAATCAGGGCATCGGGATCGCCGGCCCTGCGTCCCTCGATCTTGCGGTTGATCTTCATGTTGGTGACACGGTCCACGGCATCAAGCACTTCCATGACCGAGAAGCCCCGGCCGTAGCCGCAGTTCATCGTCATGGTCGTGCCGGGCGCGGCGATCAGCGCCTCCAGCGCCAGGACATGGGCAGAGGCAAGATCGGACACATGGATATAGTCCCGCACGCCCGTCCCGTCCGGCGTGTCATAGTCCGTACCGAAGACGGAGACATGGTCGCGCTTGCCCAAGGCCGCCTCGACTGCGACCTTGATCAGGTGGGTCGCGCCGGCGGTGGATTGCCCCGTCCGCCCCTGCGGATCGGCGCCTGCGACGTTGAAATAGCGCAGCACGCAATAGCCGAGCGGATGCGCCTTCGCCACGTCCGCCAGCATGATCTCCGTCATCAGCTTCGACATCCCATAGGGATTGATCGGCAGCTTGGGGCTGTCTTCCCGCACGGGGCTTTCCTCGGGGATCCCATAGGTCGCGGCCGTCGAGGAGAAGATGAAATTAGGCACGCCGCAGCGCACCGCGCTTTCAATCAGAGAGCGGCTTTTTACGCTATTGTTATTATAATATTTCAGAGGGTTGGTGACAGATTCTGGCACCACGACAGAGCCTGCAAAATGCATGATCGCGCCGATGCCATGCTCCGACAACGCAGCCTCGACCAGGGCCTGATCGCCAATGTCCCCCTCGATCAGCGGCACCTCATCCGGCACGGCCCAGCCGAAACCGGTGGTCAGGTTATCGATGACCACGACCGGATAGCCGGCATCGCGCAGCGCCAGAACGGCATGACTGCCAATATAGCCAGCGCCGCCAGTCACCAGAACCTTCGGCTTCTCGCTCACCATCTTCCCCTTTTTCGCGCCGTTCAGGACGGCTTGTAATAGCTTCGATACCAGTCTGCAAAGCGCTGAAGACCCTCGGCGAGCATCACCTTTGGCTGATATCCGGTTAGTGCATGTAGCGCCGAGACATCGGCAAAGGTCGCGGTAACGTCACCGGGTTGCATTGGCCGCATGATCTTCTGCGCCTCCCGCCCCAATGCATCCTCCAGCGTGCGCACCATATCCATCAGTCCGACAGGGTGGCTATCCCCGATATTGAGGACGCGATGCGCACCAGTTGCCGGTGCGTTATCCAGCGCGCCGATGATCCCATCGACGATATCGTCGATATAGGTGAAGTCGCGCGCCATCTTCCCTTCCCCATAGATTTCAATGGGCTCGCCGGCGAAGATTTTCTGGGTGAAGGAGAAATAGGCCATGTCTGGCCGGCCCCAGGGACCATAAACCGTGAAGAAGCGCAGGCCCGTCTGCGGAAAGCCATAGAGGCTGGCATAGGCCTGGCTCATCAGTTCGCATGCCCGCTTGGTCGCTGCGTAGAGCGAGGCGGGCTCCGTCACCGGCTCGTCCTCGCGATAGCCGACATCACCGATCGGTCGGTCGCCATAGACCGAACTGGAAGACGCATAGACGAGATGCGCGAAGCCCGGTGCATGGCGACATGCCTCCAGCACCGCCAGATGGCCGTGAAGATTGGATTTTTCATAGGCGAAGGGGTTTTGCAGGCTGTAGCGCACCCCGGCCTGCGCCGCGAGATGGACGACGCGGACAATGTCGTGGCTGCGGATCAGGCCGGCCACCCCCTCGGCATCGGACACGTCCATGCGATAGAAGGTAAAGCCAGGTCGATCGGTCAGGGTCGCCAGCCGCGCTTCCTTCAGCGCCGGATCATAATAGTCGTTGACGATATCCAGCCCGACCACCGTCTCGCCCCGGTCGAGGAGGCGATGGGCGGTTGCGTGGCCTATGAAACCCGCTGTTCCGGTAACGAGGATCGGTGCTGGCAAGGTCAATGCCCCTGCGCCAAACGGTTAAGGCCCGCCGTTTCGATGGCATGATGCTGATGGATGATATCGTTCATTTTGAGCGTTGCGTCCTCGTCCCTGCTGGCCTGCAGCAGCGCCAATATGTCCATCGCAGCGGAACTTAGATACTCCACGCCGCAGCGCCTATTCGCATAGTACGCTAATCTTAAGGAAAATCATTCGGGCGAGGCGAACCTGCTGAAAAAAAGCAACCGGCGCAGATGCCCATGCAGCAATCCCCGCGCCGAGGGAGCAACCCATCTCAGGCATCTGCACCGGTTATCGCAGGTCGTCGCCTGATGGCACGTCAGGCAGGCGCATCTTCCTTTGCGAGCAGGCGACCCACGACGCTGGCGGTCGACACGCGCCATTCGGGCAAGGTCACGCCATAGAGGCGCGT
Source organism: Sphingobium arseniciresistens (assembly GCA_029167225.1). Taxonomy (GTDB): domain Bacteria; phylum Pseudomonadota; class Alphaproteobacteria; order Sphingomonadales; family Sphingomonadaceae; genus Sphingobium; species Sphingobium arseniciresistens. Next base: position 277,091 of record JARFNK010000004.1, on the reverse strand, counting down.
CAGTTTCTCGCCGCTCATGCGGGAGTTGGCGGGGCGCTTTGCCGGGGTGGGGAAATCGGCCGTGGTGATCCGATTGACCGTCATCTGCTTGCCGGTGACTGCCGAAAGCCCGACGAAGATTTCCTCCGCGAAATCCGCCCAAGTGCCATCGCCCGAGCCGGTGAGATGAAAGACACCGCGCAAGGCAGGATCCTGATCCTCGACCAGGCGCTTAGCGACCGCAATCACCGCATCGGCAATGTCAAGCGCGCTGGTCGGCGTCCCATGTTGATCCGCCACCACGCCTAGAGCGTCGCGTGTCTCGGCAAGGCGCAGCATGGTCTTGACGAAATTCGCGCCGAAGGGTGAATAGACCCAGCATGTGCGCAGGATAGCGTGATTGGGGTTCGCCGCGGCGACGGCTTCCTCTCCGGCGAGCTTGGACGCGCCATAGACGCCAGCGGGATCGACCGGATCGTCCTCCACATACGCCCCGTCCTTGTCCCCCCGGAACACATAATCGGTCGACAGGTGGATGACCGGCACGCCGAGCCGGGCAGCAGCCGTAGCCACCGCCCCTGCCCCGTCACGATTGACCGCGAACGCGACATCCGGCTCGCTTTCGGCCTTGTCGACGGCCGTGTAAGCCGCCGAAGACACGATGACATCGGGCGCGACAGCAGCAAGCGCGGCCGCGACCGATCCCGCGTCGGCAAGATCAAGCTCCGGCCGACCGACGGCGACAATTTCGATGCCGGCGGCCGGCCCGCGCTCCAACAGCGCGGTGACGACCTGCCCGACCTTGCCGGTCACTGCGATCCGCATGGTCACGCCTTTGCCAGTACGCCCAGGCGCTCGCCCGAATAGACGCCCTCGCGCAGCGGTTCCCACCACCAGCGGTTTTCGAGATACCATTTCACGGTCAGTTCGATGCCCTTGTCGAAATCGACCTGGGCCTTCCAGCCCAGTTCATCCTCGAGCCGGGTCGCGTCGATCGCATAGCGGGCGTCGTGACCGGGACGGTCCGTGACCGTGGTGATCAGATCGGCATGAGGATGATTTTTCGGTGCCAGTTCATCCATGATCCGGCAGATCGTCTTCACCACATCGATATTGCGGCGCTCGTTGCGACCGCCGACATTATATTTCTCGCCGAGCTGGCCCTTTGAAGCGATCAGGTGCAGCGCGCGTGCGTGATCCTCCACATAGAGCCAGTCGCGGACGTTGAGGCCCGCGCCATAGATCGGCAGCGGCTTGCCATCGAGCGCGTTCAGGATGACGAGCGGGATCAGCTTCTCGGGGAAGTGATAAGGCCCATAATTGTTCGAGCAGTTGGAAACCACGACTGGCAGGCCATAGGTGCGGTGCCAGGCGACGGCCAGATGGTCGCTCGCTGCCTTCGAAGCGGAATAGGGCGAGGAGGGATCGTAAGGCGTCGTTTCCTCGAACAGACCCTCGTCGCCCAGCGAGCCATAGACCTCGTCGGTCGACACATGCAGGAAGCGGAATGCTTCCTTCCGGTCGGCGGGCAGGTCGTTCCAATAGGCCCGCGCCGCTTCCAGCAGCGTGAACGTGCCGACGACATTGGTCTGGATGAAATCAGCCGCGCCCGTGATCGAGCGGTCGACATGGCTTTCTGCGGCCAGGTGCATGATCCGGTCGGGCTGGAAATCCTCGATCGCCTTGCTCATCGCCGCGCGATCGCAGATGTCCGCCTGCAGGAAGCTGTAGTTGGACTTGTCTTCGACAAGCCTCAGCGAGGCGAGGTTACCGGCATAGGTCAGCTTGTCGATGTTGAGGACGTCCGCCCCCACGTCGCTGACAAGATGGCGCACAAGTGCCGAGCCGATGAAGCCAGCGCCGCCAGTTACAATAATCCGCATGTTTACCTCATGTCTCAGGCTGAATAGACGAAATTGGACGTAATTTCCGACAGGCGCGGCAACACCGCGTCCTTCTCGGAAAGGGTCACATCATTGGGATCGACGGGCCAGTCGATGCCGATGTCGGGATCATTCCAGGCAAGTCCAGCATCATTTGCCGGGCTGTAGGCTGCCGTGACCTTGTAAAGGATCACCGTGTCGGGCTTCAGCGTGGCAAAGCCATGCGCGAAGCCGGGCGGCACCCACAGCTGCTCGCCATTTTCCGGCGTCAATTCAAAGCCCACCCATTTGCCGAAGGTCGGCGAACCCTGGCGAATGTCTACGGCGACGTCGAAGAGCGATCCAGCCAGGCAACGGACCAGCTTGCCCTGCGCGAAAGGATCGGTCTGGAAATGCAGGCCCCGGATCGTTCCAACCTTTGCCGACAGGGACTGGTTGTCCTGAATGAAGCCGACATCGGAGATATTCTCCCGGAACCACTGTTCCTTGAAGACTTCGGAAAAATAACCGCGATCATCGCCAAATCGCTTCGGGGTGATCCGGACAACATCGGGTATCTCGGTCTGCTCAATGTTCACAAGCCAACTCGTCCTTCTTGCAACGACATGGGGCACAGTCTCGATTTGCCACGCTTTTCAAAAGCCTCTGGCGAATCACATCCTGTTATGCTGCATTGCACACAGACTAGAGCAAGCCCTCACGTCTTTCCATGCAGAAGATTTTCATCGCCCATTCGGATCGGATATCCGCTGCGCAGGTTCTGGCCATGGATGGGAAAATAGCGATACAGGACGTCATGACGATTACGAAACTGGATACCAAGCTGGTCGAAAAGCCATGGGGCCGTACCGACATTCCATCGGTTTTTCCGAGCACCCAAGGCCGGCAGATTGGCGAGATCTGGTTTGATGGCCCTGATGGCCGACGTCCGCCTCTGCTGATCAAATATATCTTCACCAGCGAGAAGCTCTCGATCCAGGTGCATCCTAATGACGAGGAAGCCGCCGATCGAGGCCTTTCCGGTGGAAAGTCAGAATGCTGGTATATCCTTGAAGCCGAGCCTAACGCCCAGCTGGGGATCGGCACGCGCACATCCATGGATGGCGCCGCATTGCGCAGCGCAGCACTGGATGGCTCGATCGAGTCCGAAATGGACTGGAAGCGCGTGACGGCCGGCTCGTTCTTTTACATCCCGGCTGGCACCGTGCACGCGATCGGCGCGGGGGTGACGCTGGTGGAAGTGCAGCAGAACAACGATGTGACCTATCGGCTGTATGATTATGGCCGCCCGCGCGAACTTCATCTCGACGATGGCGTGGCCGTGAGCAAGGCCGCGCCTTACGCCTTGCCCGAGCGGATTATTCCGCTGGGCGCCGAGGAGCGCATAGTGGACGGCATAGGCAAGCCCTTTACGCTGGACATGGTTGCATGGAATGCCGGGCAGGATATCACCATCGCCGACGATCAGGCCTGGTTCATTCCCTTGAGCGGCAACGGTCTTATCGACGGAAAGCCATGGGCCAGCAGCGAATGCTGGCTCATCGAAGGGGCCGCAAAGCTGGAGATCTCGACGCAGACCCACGCGCTCGTCGCGCGCGTGCCGGTTAGCGATGCTGCGTGACGACAGGCTGACCGCCCTCCGATCCATCCACCATGCGATCTCAAAACGATCGGGCGTTCTGGATCGAGCGATTCAGCCAAAGGGCGCAAACATTTCCATGGCAGCCCGGTCTATATGCACGATTGCATGGGCGATAGCGGCGCCTCATGCCGGGCATCGCTCAGGGTGATCGTCCGAGGAAACCCTCTTTCGAGGTGCTACGACGGCGTTGCAGGGTGCATCGTCAACCGTCACGATCACTATAACTGCATTTACCGTTACGCTCGGCCGCGGATGATGCTATCGGCGCCAGCATGCTGAACCTGAACGCCGTCACCGTCCGCCTAGGCGGGCGTGTCATCCTTGATCGTGCCACCGCCGCCCTTCCCCCGCGCAGCCGAGTCGGCCTGATCGGTCGTAACGGCGCGGGCAAGTCGACGCTAATGAAGGCGATGATCGGCCTGCTCGATCCCGATGATGGATCGGTCGACATGCCGCGTGGGACGCGTCTGGGCTATATCGCGCAGGAAGCCCCCTCGGGCACGGCAACCCCGTTCGACACCGTGCTTGCCGCCGACAAGGAGCGCGAGGCGCTGCTGATCGAGAGCGAGACATGTGAGGACCCCGACCGACTCGGAGAAATCCACGAGCGGCTGAACACCATCGACGCCTATACCGCGCCCGCGCGCGCTGCCCGCATCCTGGTGGGCCTGGGCTTCGACGAAGAGATGCAGGGGCGTCCGCTCGACAGCTATTCGGGCGGCTGGAAGATGCGCGTGGCGCTGGCCGCGCTGCTGTTTTCGCAGCCCGACCTGCTGCTGCTCGACGAGCCTTCCAACCATCTCGATCTGGAAGCGACGCTGTGGCTAGAGAATTTCCTCAAAAGCTATCGCGCCACCATCGTCATCATCAGCCATGAACGCGACTTGTTGAACAATGTGGTCGACCACATCCTGCATCTGGAACATGGCAAGGTAACGCTCTACCCCGGCGGCTATGACGCTTTCGAGCGCCAGCGTGCCGAACGGCTTGCCCAGCTGGAGGCCGCACGCACGAAGCAGCAGGCCGAACGCGAGAAGCTGCAGGACTATGTCGCCCGCAATTCCGCCCGCGCGAGCACGGCGAAGCAGGCGCAGTCCCGCGCCAAGGCGCTGGCCAAGATGCAGCCGATCGCCGCGGCGCTGGAAGACCCCACCCTGTCCTTCGCCTTTCCCAATCCGGCGGAATTGCGCCCGCCGCTCATCACGCTCGACATGGCGACCGTGGGCTATGACAGCACGCCGATCCTGCGGCGGCTGAACATGCGGATCGACCCGGATGACCGCGTCGCGCTGCTCGGCCGCAACGGCAATGGCAAGACCACCCTCGCCCGCCTGATCGCCGCGCAACTGGCGCCGATGGAAGGCGGCATGACGTCATCGAACAAGATGACCGTGGGCTATTTCACCCAATATCAGGTCGAGGAACTGGACGTCACTGACAGCCCGCTCGAGCATATGACCCGCCAGATGAAGGGCGCGACGCCCGGCGCGGTGCGGGCGCAGCTTGGCCGCTTCGGTTTTTCGGGCGACCGTGCGATCCAGAAGGTCGGCAGCCTGTCGGGTGGCGAGCGTGCCCGTCTCGCGCTGGCACTCATCACCCGCGATGCGCCCAGCCTGCTCATTCTCGACGAGCCGACCAACCATCTTGACGTCGACAGTCGCGAAGCACTGGTCCAGGCCCTCAACGCCTATACCGGCGCGGTGGTCGTGGTCAGCCATGACCGCCATATGATCGAACTGGTCGCAGACCGGCTTGTCCTTGTGGATGGCGGTACGGCGCGCGAGTTTTCGGGCTCGGTGGATGACTATACCGACCTCGTGCTGGGCCGGAACAGCACCAGTTCGGGCGGCGATGGCCCGAAGGGCGATCGCAAGGCCGACAAGCGCGCAGCCGCCGAAGCCCGCGAGCGGGCCAAGGCTCTGCGCGATGCCGTGTCCAAGGCGGAAAAGGCCATGGCAGCGCTGACGTCGGAACGCTCCCGCATCGACCGGGCGATGTTCGATCCCGCCTCGGCAGGGCCTGAAGAAGCCGGCCAGACCATGTCGGAACTGATGCGCCGCCGTGCGGACGTGGAAGCGCGGCTCGAAGCGGCGGAGGCGGCCTGGGTCGAGGCATCCGAGACGTTGGAAACCACGTCCTGACCATCTGCTTGAGCATCAGGTAGCGGCTTGCACTGGCCTATCCGTTTCTTCGTTCGACGATCGCGCCCCGGCGGTCGCGAATGGAGACTGCTGCAATGAAGCATGCCTGCCTCGCCCTCCTGTCCTGCGCCTTGCTGCCCTTCTCATCGTCAGTGCAGGCCAGCGAAATCGTGCGCCATGTCAATCCGCCGCCGGCGATCATCCTTGGCGGTGTCACGATCCCGCCGGATGCCGAGACGGTGATCCTGAGCGGCGCGCTGGCCAGCCCGATCGATCCGGCCAACACGCAGGGCTTCGAGGCGTATGGCGACACGAAGACCCAGACGATCAGCGTACTCAACAAGATCAAGGCGTCGCTGGCCAAGCTGGGTTACGCAATGTCGGATATCGTCAAGCTGACCGCATTCGTGGCTGGTGATCCCAAGATGGGCGGCAAAATGGACTTTGCCGGCTTCAACGACGGGTACAGGCAGTTTTTCGGCACGGCAGACAATCCCAATCTGGTTGCGCGCTCGACCGTTCAGGTCGCGGGACTCGCCGGACCCTGGTATCTGATCGAGATCGAGGCGACCGCCGCGAAAGCACCTAGGAAGTAACCCGCCGCCGCTGGCGCATATCCTTGCGCGTGCGAAGGCGCTAAAGCGGCGGCCATGTCCCGAATCGCGATCAAGACCTGCGGCCTTTCGACGCTCCAGACGGTGGATGCCGCCATTGGTGCCGGCGCCAGTCATGTGGGATTCGTCTTTTTCCCCAAGAGCCCGCGCCACGTCGAAGCCGATCGCGCAGGCGCTCTCGCAGCGCGAGTCCCAGGCCATGTCGAAAAGGTCGGCGTGATGGTGAACCCCGACGATGCGCTGCTGGACAACATGGTTCGCGCCGCAGGCCTTACCGCGATCCAGTTGCATGGACAGGAAACGCCCGAGCGGGTGGCGGCCATCCGCCGACACATGGGGATCCCCGTGTGGAAGGCGATATCGGTCAAGACCCGGGCCGACCTGGACGCCGGCGCGGCATATATGGGCGCGGCGGACATGCTGCTCTACGACGCGAAGACACCCGCGGGGTCAGACCTGCCCGGCGGCATGGGCCTGCGTTTCGACTGGACCTTGCTGCGCGATTTTCGTCCGGCCATGCCGTGGGGGCTTTCGGGCGGGCTCGATCCGGCCAATGTGGCGCAGGCCATCGCCATGACCGGGGCGCCGCTGGTGGACGTTTCCTCCGGTATCGAGAGCGCACCGGGCATCAAGGATGTGGACAAGATCGCCGCCTTCTGCAATGCGGCTTCGGCATGTTGACATGTCCTGCCATAGTCGAACGCCTCGGGGAACGATGGCGCTGATCGCTTCTCACCTGATCGAAGCGAACGGACCAACATGCCCAAAGAGATTGAAGCGACCATGACCGATACACGCACTTTGCCCAACAGCCTGCGCACCCAGCCCGATGATCGCGGTCATTTCGGCCCCTTTGGCGGCCGCTATGTCGCCGAAACACTGATGCCGCTGATCCTTGAACTGGAAAAGGAATATCGCGCGGCCAAGCAGGATCCGGCATTCGAAGACGAATTCCAGTCCCTGCTCAAATATTATGTCGGCCGCCCCAACCCGCTTTATTATGCGGAACGGCTGACCGATGCGCTGCGTGAGCACGCACCGGAAGGGAAAGGCGCCAAGATCTACCTGAAGCGCGAGGAACTGAACCATACCGGCGCGCACAAGATCAACAACTGCATCGGCCAGATCCTGCTCGCCCGCCGCATGGGCAAGGCGCGGATCATCGCCGAGACCGGCGCCGGCCAGCATGGCGTCGCCACCGCCACAGTCGCCGCGCGTTTCGGGCTGCCCTGCACCATCTTCATGGGCGCCAAGGATGTCGAGCGGCAGCAGCCCAATGTTTTCCGCATGAAGCTGCTCGGCGCGGAAGTCGTGTCCGTTACCTCCGGGTCACAGACGCTGAAGGACGCGATGAACGAGGCGCTGCGCCACTGGGTGTCGAACGTCCATGACACCTTCTACATCATTGGCACTGCCGCCGGCCCGCATCCCTACCCGGAACTGGTCCGCGATTTCCAGTCGGTGATCGGCAAGGAAACCCGCACGCAGATCATGGAAGCGGAAGGTCGCCTGCCCGACCTGCTGATCGCGCCGGTGGGCGGTGGCTCCAACGCCATCGGCATGTTCCACCCCTTCCTGGATGATCCCGACGTCGCGATGATCGGCGTGGAAGCGGCCGGCGAAGGCCTGCAGGGCAAGCACGCCGCCAGCCTCAATGGCGGGGTCTCCGGCATCCTGCACGGCAACCGCACCTACCTGCTTCAGGACGAGGACGGCCAGATCGCCGAGGCGCACAGCATTTCCGCCGGCCTCGACTATCCCGGCATCGGCCCGGAACATAGCTGGTTGCACGACATCGGCCGGGTCCAGTATCTGCCCGTGACCGACGATCAGGCGATGGCGAGCTTCCAGACGCTTTCGAAGCTGGAAGGCATTATTCCCGCTCTTGAAAGCGCCCACGCCATTGCCGCCGCCGAACAGGTCGCGCCCACGCTGGATGCGGACAAGATCATCGTCGTCAACCTCTCCGGCCGGGGAGACAAGGACATCTTCACAGTCGCCAAGGCTCTGGGGGTAGAGATATGAGCGATCGTCTTTCCAACCGCTTCGCCGCCTGCCGCGCTGATGGGCGCGCCGCGCTCATCACCTTCGTGACGGCTGGCGATCCGACCCCGGCAGACAGCGGCGCGATCCTGGATGCGCTGGTCGAGGGCGGCGCCGATATCATCGAACTGGGCATGCCCTTCACTGATCCGATGGCCGACGGGCCTGCGATCGAGGTCGCCAATCTTCGCAGCCTGGGTTCGGGGACGAAGACCAGCGATATCTTCGCCATCGCCACCGCATTTCGCGCGCGCCACCCGGAAACGCCGCTCGTGCTGATGGGCTATGCCAACCCGATGCTGGTGCGCGGGGCCGAGTGGTTCGCCGCGCAATGCGCCGCCGCAGGCGTCGATGGCATCATCTGCGTGGACATTCCGCCGGAAGAGGATCGCGAGATCGGCCCTGCGCTGCGGAGCAAGGGCATCCATATGATCCGCCTCGCTACCCCGACGACCGATGCGGCGCGCCTGCCCATGGTGCTGGATGGCGCCAGCGGGTTCCTTTATCATGTCGCTGTTGCCGGCGTGACGGGCAAGCAGCAGGCTGCGCAGGCTTCGATCGAAAACGCTGTCGGCAAGCTGAAGGCCGCGACCACCCTACCCGTGGCCGTAGGCTTTGGCGTGCGAGGGCCGGAACAGGCCGCCGCCATCGGCCGGGTGGCGGACGGCGTTGTCGTCGGCTCTGCCATCGTCGATATCGTGGGCTCGCATGGCGATACCGCCGCGCCCTTCGTCAAGGAATTCGTCGCGTCGCTGGCCAATGCGCTGGTCGCGAAGGAGAAAGTGTCATGAGCTGGATCAACCGCGTTCGCAACGCCCTCCCCTTCATCGCCAAGCGCAGCGAAGGGCCGGACAATCTCTGGCACAAATGCCCCAGTTGCGGGCAGATGGTCTTCACCAAGGAATGGGAAGACAATCTCTCCGTCTGCCCGAAATGCGACCATCATGGCCGCATCGGGCCTTCGGAGCGCTTTGCCCAGCTGCTCGACGAGGGCTTCGCGATCCTGCCGACGCCGGTGGTCAGGGAAGACCCGCTGCGCTTCCGTGATTCCAAGAAATATACAGACCGGATCAAGGCTGCGCGCAGCGCGACCGGCGAAACCGATGCGCTCATCAACGGACGGGGCACGATCGACGGCGCGCGCATTGTGCTTGGCGTGCAGGACTTCGCCTATATGGGCGGTTCCATGGGCATGGGCGTGGGCGCCGCCTTCATTCAGGGTGTGGAAGCGGCAATCGCCGACAAGGTGCCCTATGTCATCCTGACCGCAGCGGGCGGCGCGCGCATGCAGGAGGGCATTCTCAGCCTGATGCAGATGCCCCGCGCCACCGTCGCCATCCAGAAGCTGCACGCGGCGGGCCTGCCCTATATCGTCGTGCTGACCGATCCCACAACCGGTGGCGTAACGGCGAGCTATGCGATGCTGGGCGACATCCAGATCGCCGAGCCCAACGCCCTTATCGGCTTTGCCGGCCAGCGCGTGATCGAAAGCACCATCCGCGAGAAGCTGCCCGAAGGTTTCCAGCGGGCCGAATATCTGCTCGATCATGGCATGATCGACATGGTCGTGCATCGCCATGAGTTGAAGGCGCGGCTTGCGACGGTGATCGGCTATCTCATGGCAGGCAAGGCTGCGGCATAGCCTGATGGCAGGGGCCATCCGGCATCGTCACGAAGCCGTCGCTGGCAGGAGATAATATCCAGCCATGCCCGATCACGCCATATCGACCGATGCCGCCGTGCAAGCGCAGCTCGACCGGCTATGGGCGCTTTCGCCGGGCGCCGACATATTGGGGCTGGAGCGGATCACCGCCCTGCTCTCCCGCCTGGGCGATCCGCATCTGGCTTTGCCGCCGGTGTTTCATGTCGCCGGCACCAATGGCAAGGGTTCGACCTGCGCATTTCTTCGCGCGGCGCTGGAAGCGGATGGTCGCACGGTCCATGCCTTCACCTCGCCGCATCTCGTGCGCTTCAACGAGCGGATCAGGATTGCCGGAAAGCTGATCGAGGATGAAGCGCTGGCAGCGCTACTCGCGCGCGTGCTTGACGTGGCCGAAGGCGTGAATGCGAGCTTCTTCGAGGTAACGACCGCCGCCACCTTCCTGGCATTCGCGGAAACGCCGGCGGATTCCTGCATCATCGAGGTGGGGCTGGGCGGCAGGCTGGATGCCACCAACATCCTGCTCAGCCCCGCCGTTTGTGGCATCGCCCAACTCGGCATCGATCATCAGGCGTTTCTCGGCGACACGCTGCAGCAGATCGCGGCGGAAAAGGCGGGCATCGCCAAACCCGGCGTGCCGCTTGTCACCATGCGCTACCCGCGCGAGGCTGCAGCCGCCGTGCGGGATGGTGCCGCGCGTGCCGGGGCGCAGTGGATCCCCATGGGCGCAGGATGGGATGCCGCCATCTATCGCGAGCGGCTGCACTATCGCGATGCTGACGGCCGGATCGACCTTCCCCTGCCCCGCCTTTCCGGCCAGCATCAGCCGATGAACCTTGCGCTCGCGGTGGCTATGCTGCGCAATCAGCAGGTCCTTTCCGTGCATGAGGCCGCGTTGCGGGCCGCTCCCTTGTGGGCGCATTGGCCCGCACGCCTACAAAGGCTGGAGAACGGCCCGCTTCTTGCTCCACTCACGGACGAGGATGGCATTCTTGCCAGGACGGTCTGGCTGGATGGCGGGCATAATGCCGGGGCCGGCGAAATGCTGGGCACCTTCTTCGACACCCAGCGCTTGGCGGGCGAGCGGCTGCAGATCGTCATCGGCATGCTGGAGAACAAGGATGTCGATGCCTTCCTCGCTCCGCTGGAGGGCAAGGTGACCCACATCCACTGCCTGCCCGTGCCGGGACATGCCCACCACCCCGCAGAACGCTTTTCGCAGGTCGCAGCACGTTGGGGCATCGGTTGTACGGCGCATGGGCATCCCGGCGCGGCGATCTCTGCTATTGCTGCCCTTGCGGACGCAAATGGCGATAGCGTGGCCCCCATCCTCATCTGCGGTTCGCTTTACCTTGCTGGCGAGGTGCTTCGGCTCAACAACCAGCTTCCCGACTGAAGCGGTAATTATTGAGATTGACTCGCAATAGCGTACTGCTACACCTGTCATCACAGGTGAAGGAGCGCCGTGATGCAAGACCAATCCCCCCGCATGCCCAATACACATCAGGCCGGCCAGGCCCACACTCATCCGGGCAAACCGATGGCCGACCGGATCGCCGACCAACCGGTGCCAGATGGCCAGAGCCACCGCCTGTTTCTCTATGCCTTGCGCCGGATGGCGGCGGGCGGCGTGAATGATGCCCATGCCGCAAACGCGCTGCTGGGGAGTTTCGGCAAAAGCTACCGCCGTCCATTGGTGCTGATGCGCGCCATGATGCTGGAGATTGCGCGCGCCTCTTCACGCAAGATCATCGTGGCGCCATGCTGTTGCGCACGGATGACGACGGATGAAGCGGCGCTGATCCTTGCTGCGGGCGACGCGCTCGATGACCTGCAGGGCGCACATCGCCGCGTCTCCGGCCTCATGGGCGTGGACAATGCTCTGGGCGCGTTCACCTGCATCCAGGCCGTGGCGCAGAGCTTCGCCGATCTGGGGCGGCCATTGGCAATCTACGCCGCCTATTGAGGCGGCGCGTCCTGCGTACCGGCGGTGCCGACACTGGCATCGATCAGCCCCGCGCGCATCATCAGCCAGAACAGCAGGATGCCCGGGACCGCCGCTGCGGTCGTCATCAGGTAGAAGTTCACATAGCCCATCGCCTCGATCAGCGCACCGGCCGTCGTGCCGGTGACGAAACGGCCGACGATGCTGGAAGCCGCCGAGATCAGCGCATATTGCGCGGCGGTGAAGCGAAGGTCGCACAGGGCGGAGAAATAGGCGATGACGGTGACGCCGCCGATGCCGCTCGCGAAATTCTCGAAACCGATCGCGCCCGCCATGCCCCAATTGCTGTGACCGGCGGCTGCGAGCGCGGCAAAGCTGAAGTTGGAGACGGCCATGATGAGCAGGCTGACCAGAACCGAACGCTTCATGCCCATCCGCGCATAGAGGATGCCACCGACGAAAATGCCGATCAGATAGGCCCAGAAGCCGATACCGACATCGTAGATCGCGATTTCGTCATTGGTGTAGCCAAGATCGTCGAACAGCAGGCGGAATGTCAGGTTGGCGAGCGTGTCGCCGATCTTGTGCAACAGGATGAACAGCAGGACCAGCAAGGCCCCCTTGCGCTGGAAGAATTCCGCCAGCGGCCCGATGATGGACTGCCACAATTCCCCCGTCCCGCGGCGCGTGGTGGCGTCCCTGTGACGTTCCGGCTCTCCCATGATGAGGCCGGTCAGCATGGCAGGCAGCGCGAAGGCGGCACAGGCGAGATAAGCGGCGTGCCACCCGATCCGCGCGGCCAGCACCAGCGCCAGCGCGCCGGCCGCGACCGATCCGATGCGCCAGCCATATTGCGTCATGCCGGAGCCGATCCCCATTTCCTCCGGCTTCAGCATCTCGATGCGATAGGCGTCGATCACGATGTCATAGGTCGCGCCTGCAAAGCCCACGAGGATCGCGGCATAGGCGGTCGCCATCAGGCTGGCGGAAGGATCCACCAGCGCCAGATTGGCAACGGCCGCCATCACCATGATCCCCGCGAGAATGAGCCACGACACCCGCTGACCGAGCCGCCCCAGCACCGGCAGACGAACACCGTCTACGACCCAGGCCCAGAGCGGTTTCAGATTATAGACGAGGAAAGCGAGGGTAAAGGCGGTCACCGCCTTCTTGTCGATGCCATCCTGCGCGAGGCGCGTGGTCAGCGTCGCACCGATCATCGCATAGGGGAAGCCCGAGGAAATCCCGAGGAAGAAGGCGGAAAGCGGTCCGGGCTTCACATAGGGAACGACGGCGTCCAGCCAGCTTTTCGTTCCCTCACTCGTCGCCATTCATGCCCCCGTCATTCCACTCGCCCGCACCATATGCCGTGATGTTCAGGTAGCAAGCGCGGAATGAAAACACAGGCTTCATCTGCAGTGGCCGGCGTCAGGCGGCAGCGTCGTCACCCAGCGCGCGTTTGAACAGGCTCAGGCCATGCGGCATCTTAGGCAGCTTCGCGCCGCGCAGCACGGCGTCGATCACTTCGATGGCGCCGAGCAGGTCGCGCTGGGCGTAGGGCTTGGCAAGACAGCCATGGGCAAGATGCTGGGCGTCCACCGGGCAGGCGCCCGTCACGAAGAGCACGGCGATTCCATGCTCCTGCGCGAGGCGGGCGACGGAAATGCCATCCCTCTCCCCCTTCCGCTGCCCCGCCAGATTGACGTCGGCGACGACGAGGTCGATATTGCCCTGCAGGATCGGATCGCGCGCATGATCGTAGCTGTCCACAGTGGCGGCGACTTCATATCCCGCAACAGTCAGAAAATGCTCATTGTCGAACGCCACGATCGGTTCGTCCTCCACTACGAGGATGCGCTTGATCGCCTTATGTGTCCGACCGAAAATCATTGCCGTTCTGTCCTGTTTGCGCCATCACGCCAGCTTAACGCCTTCAGGGCTGGCTCCGTCACTTTTATTGCGACTGTCCGCCCTGAACAACGCCACAAACCGGGTGGCCCCGTATATTCAATCGCACGCCGGCCACGCCGATGAAAGGAAGCTGTTTCTGCAACCGCCCAAGAAAAACAACCGGCGACCGCAATCTGGCCGGCCCGCAGCGCGTGCCGGTGGAGGCCAGGGTGCGTCCAAGCCCTTCAGCGGCAAGACGCCGGCAAGAGATGGCCAGCCAGCCGACCTGGCCAAGCCCCGCGGAAAATCGGATTTCGACGTGAAGACGGGGCCGCGCTCCGCATCAAAAGCCCCCCCCAATGCCGGGACGAAGGGCACAAGAACGACCGGGCCTGGCCGCGCGGCCGGCGATGCTGCCCCCGGCCGCACACCCCGCCCCAAGACCGAAGGCGCAGGCTCGCGAGCAAGGTTCAATGCCGAAGGGCGTGGCAAGGCCGACGTCCGGGAGAAGGCGACAGGTCGCGATGATATGCGCGGCAGGGACCAGGCCGACCGCAGGACCGGAGCGGATGCAAGAGCCAGGACGAGGTCCGAGACAAGGCCCGAGGCCGGGGACGGCGCGAGGGCCGGCGGCAACAGGCGCCCGGCGGGTGACGGCAAGTCGTCGGCCCGGCCGCCTCGCAGCTTCCCACCGCGGAAGCACACTGCGAAGACGCCTGTCCAGAGCAGCAATCCACACCCCGCCCATGCGGCGGCCGCCGAAGGCAAGGAACCGCAGCGCATCGCCAAGCTGCTCGCCCGCGCGGGCATCGCCTCGCGCCGCGAGATCGAGCGCATGATCACCGAAGGGCGCGTTGCCCTCGACGGGGAACTGCTTACGACGCCCGCCACGCTGCTATCCTCGCTTCATGGCGTGACGGTGGATGGCGTTGCGGTGGGCGCGCCGGCGCCTGCCCGGCTGTTCCTCTTCCACAAGCCTGTGGGCTATCTCACGACCGAGCGCGATCCACAGGGGCGGCCCACCATCTATGACCGATTGCCTGCGGACTTGCCGCGCGTGATGCCGGTGGGTCGGCTGGACATGAGCACCGAGGGGCTGCTGCTGCTCACGACGGACGGGGAACTCAAGCGGCAGCTGGAACTGCCCGCGACCGGCGTGACGCGCAGCTACCGCGCCCGCGCCTTTGGCGAGGTGAGCCAGGCCGACCTTGAAGAGCTGGTAATGGGCGTCGAGATCGAGGGGGTGCGCTATGGCCGCATCCACGCCAATCTGGAACGCCGTACCGGCCGCAACCAGTGGATCGAGATGAGCCTGACAGAGGGCAAGAACCGCGAAGTCCGGCGCGTGCTGGAGCATCTGGGGCTTAAGGTGAACCGGCTCATCCGTACCAGCTACGGCCCCTTCGCGCTGGAAGACCTGCCCGTGGGCGCCGTCTTCGAAGTGCGGCAGCATGATCTGGTCGTGTTTCGCAACACCCTGAAAAAGGGGAAATATGATGGAGACAGCGACGCGTCATGAGGATTATTTCCGGCCAATGGCGCGGGCGCACGATTGCCTCGCCAAAGGGTGACACGACCCGACCGACCGCAGACCGCGTGCGTGAGGCGCTGTTCTCCATGCTCACCAGCCGCCTTGGCAGTTTCGAAGGCCTTGCCGTGGCCGATCTGTTCGCGGGCTCAGGCGCGCTCGGGTTCGAGGCGCTTTCACGCGGCGCCGCGACCTGCATCTTTGTCGAGCAGGACAAGGCGGCGGCCGATACGCTGCGAGCCAACGCCGAGAAGCTCGGCGTGCGTGCCGATGTCCGCCAGTCCTCTGCGCTCTCGCTGGGCCGGGCGACTTCGCCGCTCGACCTGATTTTCATGGACCCGCCCTACGCGACGGGTGCCGGCGGCGTCGCGCTGGACAAGCTCGCGAGACAGGGCTGGACCGGCCCCGCGACCTGGATCAGCATCGAAACCGGTCGCGGCGAGGATATGGCAGTGAAGGGCTTTGTCGCCGATGTCGTCCGCGACATCGGCAAGGCCCGCATCCACCTTTTACGTCCAGAGGCCTGAGCCAACAGCTGCAATAACCCATGCCCGCCTCTGGCGACTTTGCGGTTGTTATTCGACCATCTGTACCGGCAATGGTGGGTCAGGCGGCCTTGGCGTAGGCTTCGGTTTCTTTCCCAATCAGCAGGTTGGCGAGAAACCAATAGGCCTCACCCCAGGCCGCGAGTACCGCGTCGGTCGCGACTTCCGCGCCCAGAACTTCACGGATGGCGGGGATCAGCGCCTCCGCCACCTTGGGATAATGTTCAGCCTTCACCCCGGTATCGACATGCCGCGCCACCATGCGGGCAACTGCGCCATCCAGCGCCTGCAGCCTGTCGATATTCTGCGCATAGCCCAGAATGGCAGCGGCCAGCCGGCGCGGCTGCTCGCCACTTTCCTGCGCTGCGAGATCGAACATAGCCTTGACCTCGGCATCCTGAAACAGACGCGCATACATGCGGGTGGTGATCTCGACGCCGTGCTTCTGCAGCGCCGGGCCGGTGGCCTTTACGATCACAATGGTTTCCGGGGTCAGGATCTCAGTCATGTCGCGCCTCCTTGCTAAAGCAGTATCTGCGATGCATATATTCTGAACATCGATAAGATGCAAATAAAATATATGTTTTGATCTCCGGACATCTCTCCTCTATCCTCGGCCGATGCGGCTAACCCTTCATACCGATTACGCCCTAAGGCTGCTGATGCATCTTGCCGCGAGTCCCACTGGACGCGCGACGATCGCGGATGTGTCATCCGGACAGGGATTGTCCCGCAATCATCTGATGAAGGTGGTCCATCAACTTGCGAAGGACGGATTTCTGGCGACGCAGCGCGGGCGTGGCGGCGGCTTCATGCTGGCCCGTCCGGCGGAAGACATCATGCTGGGCGCAGTGGTCCGCGCGACCGAGCCGGATTTGCGGCCGGCCGACTGCGCCAATTGTGCGATCCGCAGCGCCTGCGGCCTGTCAGGAATTTTTGCGGAGGCGATGGCCGCGTTCATGGCCGTGCTGGACAGCCACAGCCTGGCGGACGCGACTCAGGATCGCGCGGGGCTGGCGGCACTTATCGCCGCCATGCCCCGTGCTGGAATGTCAGAGGTCAGCGCTTGCGACGCACCTTCCCTTTTGCCTCACTTGGATTGATGCAGCTATCCTGAACCGTCCTGCTGCACGGCGGATAATCGGCCTTCGCCTCCGGCGGCGGCATGGCATTGCCGCCGACGACGACAGGATTGGCGGCGCTGCCGACGGGCGCGGCCGAACTTTGCGGCGCATTAGGATCTGCAGGGACCATGCCCGGCGTGGGCGGCACCTGTCCGGCGGGCGCTCCGGCATTGGGATCGGCCGGCGGCGGTGGTGGTGGAGGTAGCTGACCCGATTGCGGCATCTGCTGCGCGCTCATGTCGTTGGGCATATCCGGCGGAGGCTGTGTCTGAGCCAAGGCCATTGCGGGAAATGCCAGGACCACGATGCCGGAAAGAATTGCGGCTTTCATCAGGTTCACTCCTTATCTTTTCACCCCCTGATGGGACCGCGCAAACGAGGCGGGCGGCAGTTGCGTTCCGCCGCTGCCCTGCTCTCGCGACCGGACGTGCATGCACTGACGCCAGCCGATGAAATCCGGGTCCAAGCCTGGGGCCCATCGACATTCAGTCCATACAGGCCTGCAAATGGCGATTTCCCACGCTTCTGGTGCTCATGTGCCTTGAGCACGCTGCGCGCCGGGTCACGTCAGATCACCATTTTCGGCGCCATCTGAACTGAATGTCGATCGGCCCTAGCCCGGATAACGCTCGAACTTCGGCAGGTCGGAGATATTCTCCATCCAGTGGGCCGCCTCGGCCATCTGTATCCTTGCGGTCGGCGGATAGGCTTCTGGATCATCGAGCGTCCCGGCCTGAACGTCGATCATGCCCGGAAAAATCACGTCGTTCGTGTAAAAAAGTCCCGTGCCGCAATGACCGCAAAAATGCCGCGTCGCATTTTCCGACGAGCGATATGTCACCGTCTTGCCTTCGATCGTCACTTGCCCGGCGGGGAACAACGTCCACCCTACCATTGGCGCACCCGCGCTCTTGCGGCAATCGCTGCAATGGCAAAGGGCGCTATAGGCTGGATCGCCCTGCGCGCTGTAGCGGATCGCGCCACAATGACATCCACCGGTCGGCATAACCTGTCCTTTCATGTTTGATTCGCGTTTTGTTCTCATTACCGCGATTCTGCTGGCAATGCCATCGCCCTTGCCCAGATCGCTTTCGTTCCCTAATTGTTCAGCATCATGTCCGTTTCCAGCCCCCTGCCCGCGCCTTCGCCCGATGACCCACCCTATCTGCGGGGATTGAACGCACCGCAGCGGGAAGCCGTTTTGACGACCGACGGGCCGCTGCTGGTTCTGGCAGGCGCGGGCACGGGCAAGACGGCGGCGCTGACCGCCCGCCTCGCCCATCTGGTCGCGACACGCCGGGCCTGGCCGTCGGAGATCCTGTGCGTCACCTTCACCAACAAGGCGGCGCGTGAGATGAAGGAGCGCGTCGGCCGGATGATCGGCCCCGCGGTGGAGGGCATGCCCTGGCTTGGCACCTTCCATGCGATCGGTGCGAAGATGCTCCGCCGCCACGCCGAACTGGTGGGGTTGCAGAGCAATTTCACCATCCTCGACACCGACGATCAGCTGCGGGTTATGAAGCAGCTGATCCAGGCTGAGGGCATCGACGACAAGCGCTGGCCCGCACGCCAGCTGGGCGGCCTTATCGACCGCTGGAAGAATCGGGGGATGAACCCAGAGGATGTCGATGCGGGCGAAAGCGAGCATTATGCCAATGGCAAGGGCAAGCAGCTCTACGCCGCCTATCAGGCGCGGCTGCTGGCGCTCAATGCCTGTGATTTTGGCGACCTGCTGCTGCATGTTCTGACCTTGCTGCGCAAGGATCGCGAGGTGCTGGCGCATTATCAGCAGCGCTTCAAATATGTGATGGTGGACGAATATCAGGACACCAATTCCAGCCAGTATCTCTGGCTGCGCCTGCTGGCCCAGAGCCACAAGAATATCTGCTGCGTCGGTGATGACGACCAGTCCATCTACAGCTGGCGTGGCGCGGAGGTGGCGAACATCCTGCGCTTCGAGAAGGACTTTCCCGGCGCCAAGATCGTGCGGCTGGAACAGAATTATCGCTCGACCCCGCATATCCTGGCGGCAGCCTCCGGCGTGATCGCCGAAAATGGCGGGCGGCTTGGCAAGACGCTCTGGACGCAGGAGAGCGAGGGCGAGAAGGTTCAGGTGCTGGGCGTCTGGGACGGGCCGGAGGAAGCCCGCCGCGTCGGCGACGAGATCGAGACGATCCAGCATCGCGGTGGCAGCCTGGACGAGGTCGCGATCCTCGTGCGCGCGCAGCACCAGACCCGCGAGTTCGAGGACCGTTTCATCGCCATCGGCATGCCCTACCGCATCGTCGGCGGGTTTCGCTTCTATGAGCGGGCCGAAATCCGCGATGCGTTGGCCTATCTGCGACTTGTGAACCAGCCCGCCGATGACCTTGCCTTCGAGCGCATCGTGAACGTCCCCAAGCGTGGCCTTGGCGACAAGGCGATCGAAAAAATCCACCGCCTCGCCCGCGCCGAGGGAACCCCGCTCACCTTTGCTGCTGCACGCATTCTCGACAGCGATGAGCTGACACCGCAGGCGCGCCGCGCGCTGGGGAATTTCGTGGGCGACCTCGCCCGCTGGCGGGATCGGGCGACCACCCTTCCCCATGCGGAACTGGCCCGTCAGATCCTCGACGAAAGCGGCTATACCGCCGCGCTTCAGGCCGAGCGCTCGACCGAGGCGACCGGCAGGCTGGAGAACCTCAACGAACTCGTCCGCGCCATGGAGGAATATGAGACGCTGGGTGCGTTCCTCGAGCATGTCTCCCTCGTCATGGACAATGAAGCGCAGCGGGACGAGCACAAGGTCACGATCATGACCATCCACGCCGCCAAGGGGCTCGAGTTCGACACGGTGTTCCTCGCCGGCTGGGAAGAAGGCATCTTCCCTTCGCAGCGCGCGCTGGACGAGGGCGGCCTGTCGGCGCTGGAGGAGGAACGGCGGCTTGCTTATGTCGCCATCACCCGCGCGCGACGGCGGTGCATCATCCTCCATGCGGCGAACCGGCGCATCTACGGGCAGTGGACCAGTTCCATCCCCAGTCGCTTTGTCAGCGAATTGCCGCCTGCCCATATCGAAGCGGAGTCGAGCATGGCCGGCGGCGCCTCGCTCTGGCGCGCCAACTGGTCCGAACGGGCCGATCCGTTCGCCGATGTCGGGCGCGGCACCGGGCGGGGTCCGGGCTGGCAACGCGCGCAGACATCGGGCCAGTTCGTCCGCGAACCGACCCGTATCATCGAAGCGCGACAATCCGCCGTCAGCCTGGGCAACAAGGGCAGGAGCGACCTTTCGGTGGGGATGCGCGTGTTCCACCAGAAATTCGGCTATGGCGCGATTGCCGAGATCGAGGGCAACAAGCTGGAGATCGA
The DNA here is from genome assembly GCA_029167225.1 of Sphingobium arseniciresistens. Classification (GTDB taxonomy): domain Bacteria; phylum Pseudomonadota; class Alphaproteobacteria; order Sphingomonadales; family Sphingomonadaceae; genus Sphingobium; species Sphingobium arseniciresistens. Next base: position 256,749 of record JARFNK010000004.1, on the reverse strand, counting down.
TTTCGAAACGGCCGGGCGAAAGCGGGTGATGGACAGTTTCGTGTCGCTGAGCTGATACGCGCAGGAGTGGAAGCCGCCGCCTGACACCATCCCAAGCAATAAACGCCGGTTTTCCGACATACGCCCTCCAGAAACCTCAAACTGTGGCGTTAACCCTTTGCTTCCCCGCCGTCCCGCCGCGGCACAGCCGAAATCGCCATCTGGCTGTTTCTCTTCCCTTTCGGCAGGGAAGATGGGGCAGGCTCGGGATATCGGAATCAGGACGGCATGAAGAAGCTGATCGGCGGATTGATACTGGTTATGACGGCCGGCGTGGTAACTGGGCTTGCAGCGCGAGCGCCGGCGGATACACCGGAAGCAAGTCGGCCGGCTGCACCGTCCACGCGACACCACAAGGCAACGCTCGCAAATCTCCCCTCTCCTGCCCTCAAAGCCCCGTCCGTCAACCAGGACAACGGCTTTTCGGTCAAGCGCGTGCTCACCATCACCGGACCGTTTCGCCATGGCGACTGGGTTTGGGACGACAAGGGCGTGCCGGCCGGGCCGCTGGTCATCACGGTAGATCTGAAGGCGCAGACGCTTTCCGTCTTCCGCGATGGCTATGAGATCGGTGCGGCAGTGATCGCCTATGGCACAGATGGCATGCCGACGCCGCTCGGCGTGTTTCCGATCCTGCAGAAGGACGCCGATCACTGGTCCAACCTGTATGACGCGCCCATGCCCTATACGCTGCGCCTCACCAACGACGGGGTCGCCATCCACGGTAGCCAGGTGGCGCGCGACAAGGCGACTCATGGTTGCATCGGCGTGCCCACGGCATTCGCCAAACTCCTGTTCCAGCAGGCAAAACTTGGCGATCGCGTCATCGTGACCAATGGCCGGATGATGGATGTTTCCGGCGCCCCCAGCAGCGGAGTATAGCCAAGCTACCCGTGAGCGCCGGTTGCCCCACAAGATGGCTGGCGTTCATCGCAGGGCGACGCTAGAGCGTTCGCGTCAGGGCCGACAGGTCCGGCAGAGGGGATGGGTCAAGGCGTCACCAACAGGACGGCCATGTCGGAAACATCCTCTCCCCTTTCCCACATCGTACCCAATCCCCGGCCGCACAGCTGGCCGGAAGATCTCTACGCCATCGTGCTGGGCGCATCGTTCATCGCCCTTGGCCTTGCGCTGCTGCATCATGCCAACCTCGTCACCGGCGGCATGGCGGGCGTTGCGCTGCTGCTTTCCTATTTCGTGCCGATCGCGCCGGGCACGCTGTTCACGCTCGTCAACCTGCCATTCTTCCTGCTGGCCTGGCGATGGATGGGCAGCAGCTTCGCGATCAAGACGATCATCGCCAATATCGCCATAACGCTCATGTCGGCGGGCATGCCGCATGTGCTTGCGATCGGATGGCTCAGCCCGCTCTACGCCGCGATCTTCGGCGGCACGATCATCGGCTTCGGCATATTGGCGCTGGCCCGACATGGCGCCGGCGTGGGCGGCATCGGCGTTGTCGCGCTCGGCCTGCACCGGACGCGCAACTGGAATGCGGGCCGCACGCAGCTGATCGCCGATGCCTTCATTCTGGCAGCATCCATCCCGGTGTTGGAGCCCAACCGCTTCCTGCTGTCGGCATTGTCCGCGCTGGCGATCAGCCTCGTCCTCATCGTCAACCATCGCCCTGGACGCTATGTGGGCTATTGATCCCCCTAGCGAATATTGCCCGGCCCGATGGTTGCGAAAGTCTTGAAAACAGGACTAAGACCGGCGCACATGTCATCGCCTGCACCCCGCCATCCGCTGCGCTTCGCCAATTTCCGCTCCTATCTGGTCGGGCGCCTCTCTGCCGTTCTGGCCCAGTTCGCGATGATGATCGTGATCGGGTGGCAGGCCTATAATATCGCCCGCCAGACCATGGGGCCACAGGGCGCCGCTGCACAGCTCGGGCTGATCGGCCTCTCCCAGTTTGTACCTCTGTTCCTGCTGACGCCGGTGACGGGCTGGGTCGCGGATCATTTCGATCGCCGTTTCATCGCCTGCTCCACGCTGCTGCTGCAGATGGCCTGCGCCGCAGCGCTATGCTTCGCGACCTATGAAGGCTGGGTCGGCCTGCCGATGATCTTTGGCGTCGCCATGTTCCTGGGCGTTGCGCGCGCATTCAATGGACCGGCGTTGAGCGCCCTAGCGCCCAATCTCGTGCCGAAGGACGCATTGCCCAACGCCATCGCGATCTCGGGCGTCGCGTGGCAAGCCGGCATGATCATCGGCCCGGCAGTGGGCGGCTATGCCTATGCTATCGTGCCATGGGGCGCCTATGCGCTGTCGACGAGCCTTTTCGCCCTATCCTTCGTCTTCATGCTGTTCATCGGCAAGGTCACCCAGCCACCGCGAGACACCAGCCGCGCGCCGATCGCCCAGATGATCGACGGACTGTCCTATGTCCGGCGCAATCGACTCGTCCTGGCAGCGATCACGCTGGATCTGTTCGCCGTTCTGCTCGCCGGGACGACGGCCTTGCTGCCGGTCTATGCCCGCGACATCCTGCATGTGGGATCGGCGGGGCTTGGCCATCTCGCGGCATCCCCGGCGATCGGCGCGGGGCTGACCGCGCTGTACCTGTCTTTCCGTCCGATGCAGAACGAAGTCGGGTTGAAGATGCTCATTGCCGTGATCGTGTTCGGCTTGGCCACGACGACCTTCGGTATCACCGCCTTCCTGCCGCATGGCATCGCCATGCCGGTCGCCCTCGGCGCGATGGTCGTCTGGGGCAGCGCGGACATGATTTCCGTCTATGTGCGGCAGTCGCTGATCCAGCTCCATACGCCCGACGAGATGCGCGGCCGCGTCTCAAGCGTATCGCAGCTCACCATTTCCGCGTCGAACGAGCTGGGCGAGGCGGAGTCGGGTTTTCTCGCAGCGTTGATCGGCCCCGTCGCAGCCGTTATTGCTGGCGGGGTCGGCGCCATCATCATTACGCTTGCCTGGGCACGGATTTTTCCCGAACTCAGGCTCGCACGGACTTTCGCCCTACCCGACCCGCGGACGGACGACTCACTTGAGGAGAAGAAGACATGAAAGCGTCCAGCATTCTCGAAACGATTGGCAACACGCCGCACATCCGGGTCAGCCGAATGTTCCCGGACGCAGAGGTCTGGATCAAGTCGGAACGCACCAATCCGGGCGGGTCGATCAAGGACCGCATCGCACTCGCCATGATCGAGGCGGCCGAGGCATCCGGCCAGCTCAAGCCCGGCGGCACCATCATCGAGCCGACATCGGGCAATACCGGCGTGGGCCTGGCCATGGTGGCAGCGGTCAAGGGCTACAAGCTGGTGCTCGTCATGCCCGAGAGCATGTCCATCGAGCGCCGGCGGCTGATGCTTGCCTATGGTGCGAGCTTTGACCTGACGCCCCGTGAAAAGGGCATGAAGGGCGCCATCGAACGCGCGCTCGAACTGATTTCGCAGACGCCCGACAGCTGGATGCCCCAGCAGTTCGAGAACAGCGCCAATATCGACGTGCATGTGAAGACGACCGCGCAGGAAATCCTAGCCGATTTCGCCGACACGCCGCTGGACGCCCTGATTACAGGCGTAGGGACCGGCGGGCACATCACCGGCACGGCGCAGGTACTGAAAAAGGCCTGGCCGAACATGAAGGTCTATGCCGTGGAGCCCACGCTGTCACCCGTCATCAGCGGCGGCCAGCCGGGGCCGCACCCGATCCAGGGCATCGGCGCAGGCTTCATTCCCGCAAACCTGCACACCCAGCTGCTCGATGGCGTGATCCAGGTCGATCCGGCCGACGCGAAGGAATATGCCCGCCGCGCCGCACGCGAGGAAGGCATGCTCGTGGGCATCTCCTCGGGCGCGACCCTTGCCGCGATTGGGCAGAAGCTCGCCGACTTGCCCGCTGGCGCCAAGGTACTCGGCTTCAACTACGACACCGGCGAGCGGTATCTCTCGGTGCCTGATTTCCTGCCCGAATAACCGCGCGGACTGGCGCAGCAGCGCCTTGCGTTCCCGGCACGTTCACCGCTAAGCCGTCGCCCGCTCCTGCTGCGGGCGACGGACTGAACATGACAGGCAAAAGCATCGACATCCTTGCGCGCGACAGGCCGGCCGGCATCCCGGCCCATATAGGCTGGGCGCTCGCCGTTATCGGGCTGCCAATGGCGGTCGCGGGATATGAAGGTGTCTCGCCAGTGATATCCGTGCATGATGGATATCCGGCCAACCGGCTGGAAATCCCCAAAGGCCTGTCAAAGGTTCAGCCTCCGCCGGTCGAGCCTGTGGAACTGCTCGCGCTTGATCGCGACAGCGCGCGGCGGATCAACGCAGCCACGCCCTTTTCCTCAGCGCCCAATCCATCCGCCCGGCCATTCAACTTTGCCGGCGGCGAATTTGCCCGCGAAAGGGCGATAGACTGCCTCGCCGCAGCGCAATGGTATGAGGCCGGCGACGACGCGACCGGCGAACGGGCCGTTGCCCAGGTGGTGCTCAACCGCCTGCGCCATCCCGCCTTCCCGAAAACCGTGTGCGATGTGGTGTTCCAGGGCGCGGAGCGAAGCACGGGTTGCCAGTTCACCTTTACCTGCGACGGGGCTTTGGCCCGAACACCGCCGGCCGCGGCATGGGAGCGCGCCCGACAGATCGCCCGTGCGGCGCTCAGCGGCGCGGTCTATCGGCCCGTCGGCTACGCCACCCATTATCATACCGACTGGGTAGTGCCCTATTGGAGCGCCAGCCTGGAAAAGATCTCGGCGGTGGGCAGCCACTTGTTCTTTCGCTGGGCGGGCTGGTGGGGCACGCCGCCCGCTTTTCGTCGCGCCGTGGACAGCAGCGAGCCGATCATTCCGCAGATCGCACGCCTCTCGAGCGCCCATGCCTCCCCGGTCGAAACGCTCCCTTCCGGCTTGGTCGACCCGACAATGAGCGCAGCCGCAGCGCTGGCCGCGGCGCCCCAACAAGCCATAGGTGCCGCCGAAGTGGGCAAGCGTTTCGGCGAGTCCCGGCTTGCCGCCATCGATGCTGATGGCACCAGCTTTGCCGTCACGCTGCCGCGCAACGCGCAGTCCGACGCGATGCCATCGCTTGCCCGTATTTTCTGCGCCGGCCGGTCGAAATGTCGCATCTTGGCTTGGCGCGATCCGAATCGCGTCGCCAAGACCTTCCCTGTCGACTGGACCCTGCTTGCGGATATGAGCTTCAGCTACATCCAGCTTGCCGAACGCGGTTTCGCCCGCTCACTCTGGAACTGCGCGCAATTTCCGCGCGCCAATCCCGCCGAATGTATGCGAATGCGGATTCCAGCGCCCATGGCGCGCGCCATCACCCCCGCCCCATCGCTGCCCGAAGGTGCGCCGATCGAACGCACTTTGCCACCGGTGCTGACGGGCGTGCGACGCGGACGATTTGAACAGGTCACGATTTCGCCTGCCCCCGCTCAAGCTCCTTCGCGAACAGAGCAGCCAGCACCCTGAGGGCACTGGCTGCGACCAGACGGGATCTCGCGACTGGGCGGGGCGCCATCCGTCAGGCTGCGGTCGCGAACATCTCCGGGTCGAGCGCCATCAGCGCGTCCGCGCCCCCCTCGATCTTGCGCCGAAGCGCGCCGGCATCCGGCATGATCCGCTCGGCAAAGAAACGCGCAGTCACCAGCTTGGCTTCCAGATATTTCGCGTCGCCTTCACCGGCTTCCAGCAGCCGCTCAGCCGCGTCGGCCATGCGGAGCCACATGAGGCCGACAGATACGATCCCCATGATGTGCATATAGGAATGGGCACCCGCGCCGGCGTGGTTGGGGTTCTGCATTGCATTTTGCATCAGCCACATGGTGGCCGCCTGCAACTGGCCGTTGGCTCTCTCGAGCGCCTCTGCAAAGGCGGCAAGCTTCGGTTTCGCCTTTGCCGCAGCGACCTCATCCGCCACCACTGCAAAGAATGCGCGAATGGCCCGGCCGCCGTTCATCGCCAGCTTCCGGCCGACAAGGTCCATGGCCTGGATGCCATTGGTCCCTTCATAGATCTGGGCGATGCGCGCATCGCGCACATACTGCTCCATGCCCCATTCCTGGATATAGCCATGGCCGCCATAGACCTGCTGCGCTGTGACGGTGACGTCGAAGCCCTTGTCGGTAGTGTAGCCCTTTACGACCGGGGTGAGCAGCGACACCATATCCTCGGCCGCCTGCCGCTCCTCTTCCGTGGGCGCCTGTTCTGACAGATCGACCTGCATCGCGGTCCAGAGGCACAGTGCCCGGAGGCCCTCCGTAAGCGCCTTGCCTTCCATCAGCATGCGGCGGACGTCGGGGTGGACGAAGAGCGTATCGGCCTTTTCGTTCGGCTCGGCAGGCCCCGTCAGCGCGCGGCCCTGGCGACGATCATGCGCATATTGAACGGCGTTCTGGTAGGCGACTTCTGCCTGCCCGAGACCCTGCAGGCCCACGCCCAGGCGCGCCGTGTTCATCATGATGAACATCGCCGCGAGGCCCTTGTTCTCCTCGCCCACCATCCATCCGGTTGCGCCATCATAGTTCATGACGCAGGTCGAATTGCCATGCAGGCCCATCTTGTGCTCGATCGAGCCGCAGGAGACGGCATTGCCCTCTCCCAGCGCGCCGGCATCATCGACCAGCACCTTGGGTACCACGAACAGGGAGATACCCTTACTGCTCTCCGGAGCGCCCGGCGTCTTCGCCAGGACGAGGTGGATGATGTTTTCGGTCAGGTCCTGCTCGCCCGAGGAGATGAAGATCTTCGTCCCGGTGATCGCATAGCTGCCATCGGCATTGGGTACGGCGCGGGTCTTGATAAGGCCCAGGTCGGTGCCGCAATGCGGCTCGGTCAGGTTCATCGTGCCGGTCCATTTGCCCGACACCATGTTGGGAATATATTTTCGCTGCTGTTCCGGGCTTCCCTTGGCGATCAGAGCGGAGATCGCGCCGGTCGTAAGGCCGTGATAGAGCTCGAAGGCCTGATTGGCGGACAAAACATATTCGGCAAAGGCGGTAGACAGGATTGCCGGCATACCCTGCCCGCCAAATTCGACGGGTGCATGCAGGGTCGTCCATCCGCCATCGACATATTTGTCGAACGCTTCCTTGAAGCCCGGAGGCGTGGTGACGGAGCCATCGGCATTGCGCACGCAGCCGACCTGATCGCCAACCTGATTGAGCGGGAACAGCACCTCTGCAGCAAATTTGCCGCCTTCTTCCAGTACCGCGCCGACCAGATCGGAGGTAACGCCTTCAAAACCGGGTATGTTCGCGTAGCGGTCCAGACCGACGACATGCTCGATCACGAACATGGTGTCACGAACGGGGGCGGTGTAGCGGGGCATGGGTCTCTCCGTTTCTTATGATGTTCGCTAACGCCTTCCGGCCGTGCCGAGGGCGCAATATGTCAGTCTCCGCGCTCGACCATCGCGACGAAGGACGAGAGTTCTGTGATCGCGGCCTCGATGTCGGCCTTCTGACGGCTGAGCAGGTCGATGCGTTCCCGGCATTTCGCCACCGTAACGCGCCGCTGCGCTTCTCGGCCGTCGTTCAGATCATAAAGATCGATCATCTCGCGGATTTCCGAGAGGCTGAAGCCGACGCGCTTGCCGCGCAATATCCAGGCAAGTCGCGCGCGGTCCCGCCGGGAATAGATCCGCGCCAAGCCTTGGCGCTCGGGCGAGATCAACCCTTCATCCTCGTAGAAGCGCAAGGCACGGGCTGTAATCCCGAATTCCTCGGACAGGTCGGAAATCGTATAACGTTCCCGCTCGGAAAGGTCGGGCATTTCGACGCCCGCAATCTGGACAGCACGGCTCATGACGGACGTTTTAGTTTACGCTTACGTTCACGTCAACCTTGCTTGGCGCGTAACATCACGGCGGCGCTTCGCTTCAGATTGCGCGCCGCGGCAGTGAGATCAGCCTTCGCCGTCAACGCTTTCCAGCCCGTTCGTCAGAACGCGCCGGAAGAAACAGCTGCGCTCGCCGGTATGACAGGCCGGCCCATCTGCCCGTGCAATCAGCCAGACCGCATCCTGATCGCAATCAATACGGACATCCTCGACATGCAACATGTTCCCGGACGTTTCACCCTTCTTCCAGAGCGACTGGCGGCTGCGGGACCAGAAATGCGCGATTCGGGTCTCGACCGTCAGGGCCAGAGCCTGTGCATTCATATGCGCCAGCATAAGCACCGTGCCGTCGGATGCATCCGTAACGACGGCCGTAATCAGGCCATCACGATCATATTTCGGGTCGAGCGTCAGCCCGGTGTCACGTTCCTGTGCCATGTGCGCGCTATAGGATGGGCGATGCCCATTGCGAAGAGGAAATACGGCGGTGTAAACCGTGCCTGTCTCTGTCCGCAGTGCAACCCTGGTTGCATCGATTGCAATGGACATTGCGGTGCAGCATCGTCAGTGGAACGCCATGACCCAACATCGGACCATAATGGAAGCCATCGTCACCCGACGCTGCATTGAGGCGACGTACAACAAGATGACGGTGAAACTCGCGCCGCATATCCTTTACACCAAGCACGACGAACTGTTCGTCGATGCGGTGACTGTCGAACGTGAGGGGGAGCCGCCGCGGGAATTGAAGCTGGGTACGTTCAAGCTGGCCGGGTTGGCCGTGCGTGAACTGACGCCGATCCCCTTTGATCGATCCGACATCTTCAACGCTGCTGAAGACAAATATGCCGGCGTGACATTGCTGGCCGTCGAATAATTGCGTGCAGGCATGCAGGCGCGCGCGCCTCTCTGCTGAGCGCAGTGAGGGGGGCTCGCGCGGACGAGGGGCGATATTCCGTCAGGCCGTGCCCCACCCCAGCGTGACGCAGGCTGATCGGTAACGAGTGGGCCGCCTTACCCCCGGCCGATCAACGCCTGCGCCATGGAATCCGCAACATCGGCCGCAGGCCGCCCGCTGGACTTGCTCTGCTGCCAGATCGCGTGGAGCCGTTCCGGGATGAGCGCGATGCGACCAAGCACTTCATCGCGATTGCCCTGGCCGAGATATTCCAGCGCGACGTTGATGATGCCGCCAGCGTTGATCACATAATCAGGGGCATAGAGAATGCCTCGCTCATGCAGTCGCGCGGCGTCCCCTGGCGTCGCGATCTGGTTATTTGCCCCTCCTGCCACGATTGGCGCATAAAGGCGCGGAATTGACTGGCTGTTGAGTACCGCGCCCAGCGCATTGGGGCTGAAGACGTCCGCCTTGGTCTCAAGGATGGCATCGCTGTCGACGACCTCCGCTCCCAACTCTGCAGCCAGCGACCGCGCACGCTCCATATTGACGTCCGCCAGCGTCAGCCTGGCACCGTCCTTCGCCAGATGCCGCGCGAGCCCGCCGCCGACGCTTCCCACGCCCTGGATCGCGACATGGACGCCGGCCATGTCGTCCTGCCCCGTTACTTCTGCCACTGCGGCACGCACGCCCAGATAGATGCCATAGGCCGTAAACGGGCCGGGATCGCCACCGGCACGTCCCGGCGCTGCGGGAAGGCCCGAGACATGACGGGTCGCCCTGGCGATCACCATCATATCCTTTTCGGAAATGCCCACATCCTCTGCGGTGACATAACGCCCGCCGAGGGACTCGACGCAGCGGCCAAAGGCCTGCAGCATTTCCTGGGTCTTGGTGCCCTGACCATCGGCCAGAATGACGCCTTTCGCGCCGCCCATGGGCAGCCCCGCCATCGCATTCTTGTAGCTCATGCCGCGGGACAAGCGGAGCGCGTCGGTGATCGCATCCTGCCTGTCACCATAGTGCCAGAAGCGCACACCGCCGGCACCTGGCCCGAGCGCGGTCGAATGCACGGCCACAAGCGCAGTCAAGCCGCTCGCACGATCGCGGAACAGGTGCAGACCTTCATGGTCGTCGAAATCAGGGAGATCCCAGGGAGTGGTCATGGCGCTCTCGAAATAAAATTACGATAGAGAGCAATAATATGTCTATCCGGGATTTTCCAGTCCAAAGCGACAAAAAAGGACGAACGGACGTCGCCGGCGCTTCTGAAGGGGAAAATGGGGCGATCGAGGGGTCTTGAACCCCCGACCTCTGGTACCACAAACCAGCGCTCTAACCAACTGAGCTACGATCGCCATATCCACGCCATCTGCGCGGAAGGCGGCTCATAAGGCGGGGTGCCCCCCAGCGTCAAGCATCCTTTTTGACCTTCTTCGGAAAGATGGGATCAGCCCTGTCGAAATGTCATGGGCGCGACACCGCACCGCGTGCGCTCGAGGCCGCGCCATAGAAAAAGGCGAGGCCATCCCGCCCCGCCTTCCCCAATACATCGCCTCGCCCCCAAGGATTTGGGGAATGGGAGCAAGCTGTCAGTTCACAGCATCCTTCAGGCCCTTGCCGGCCTTGAACTTCGGCTGGCTCGACGCCTTGATCGTCATCGTCTCACCAGTACGCGGGTTCCGGCCGGTCGATGCTTTCCGCTTCGAAACGGAAAAAGTCCCGAAGCCGACCAGACGCACTTCATCGCCCTTCTTGAGCGTGCTCGTGATCGAATCAAAAACGCTTTCCACGGCCTTCGTGGCATCGCTCTTGCTAAGGCCGCTGCCATCCGCGACTGCGCTAATAAGATCCTGCTTATTCATGCCTTGGGAACCCCCTTCTTTGTTGTTGATAATAGGAATCGCGGCGTAAGGCGCGCAATAAAGGCGTGGAATTTTTTCCCTGTCAAAGGGAAAGCGACAGAAGCCGCCAACCATACCCCGTTTTGCGTCAGAAGCCGGGAATTCCTTGGTTAATGACGCAGTGCAGCATCATTTTCCGTACCATGGCCAGGGGTTGGTTGGGCCGCGAGATCGTCCTCTTCCGTCCAGGCAATGGGTTCCAGCGGAGCGACGAGCGCCCGTGCCAGCACCTGATCGACATGTTCGACCGGAATGATTTCAAGCCCTTCGCGAACGTTTGCAGGAATTTCCGCCAGATCCTTTTCATTCTCCTGTGGAATCAGCACGGTCTTGATGCCGCCACGCAAGGCCGCCAGCAGCTTTTCCTTGAGGCCGCCGATGGGAAGTACGCGGCCACGCAGCGTAACCTCGCCGGTCATCGCCACGTCCTTGTGCACGGGAATACCGGTCAAGGTGCTGACGATGGACGTGACCATGCCGATACCTGCCGACGGACCATCCTTGGGCACGGCGCCTTCGGGCAGATGGATGTGGATATCCTTCCGCGTGAAGATGCTTGGCTTGATGCCGTAACCGGGCGAGCGGGCCTTCACATAGGAAAACGCCGCCTGGATCGATTCCGTCATCACGTCACCGAGCTTGCCGGTGGTGCGGATCGCGCCCTTTCCGGGCACCGTCACCGACTCGATGGTCAGCAACTCGCCGCCGACTTCCGTCCATGCCAGGCCTGTGACCGCGCCGATCTGGTTTTCCTCCTCGCCTACGCCATGGCGGAACTTGCGCACGCCTGCATAGTCGGAAAGATTTTCGGGCGTGATAACAGCTGTTTCCAGGCTGCCTTCAAGGATCTTCCTCAACGCTTTGCGCGCAAGGCGGGCGATCTCACGCTCAAGCGTGCGGACGCCGGATTCACGGGTATAATAGCGGATCAGGTCGCGCAGCGCGGCCTCCTCCACTCTGAACTCTTCATCCTTCAGGCCATGCGCCTCGATCTGCTTGGGCAGCAGGTGACGCTGGGCGATCTCGACCTTCTCGTCCTCGGTATAGCCCTCGAGCCGGATGATCTCCATGCGGTCGAGCAGCGGCTGGGGCAGGTTCAGGCTGTTCGCGGTGGTCACGAACATCACGTCCGAAAGATCTACGTCGATCTCCAGATAATGGTCCTGGAATTTCGCATTCTGCTCCGGGTCGAGCACTTCGAGCAGCGCGGAGGCGGGATCGCCACGGAAATCCTGCCCCAGCTTGTCGATCTCGTCGAGCAGGAACAGCGGGTTCATCGTCCCCGCCTTTTTCAGGTTGGTGACGATCTTGCCCGGCAGCGACCCGATATAGGTACGGCGATGACCGCGGATCTCGGCTTCATCGCGCACGCCGCCCAGCGATTGACGGATGAATTCCCGCCCGGTTGCCTTCGCGATCGACCGGCCAAGTGAGGTCTTGCCCACACCCGGAGGGCCGACGAGGCACAGGATCGGCCCCTTGAGCTTGTTGGTGCGGGCCTGAACCGCGAGATATTCTACGATCCGGTCCTTCACCTTTTCGAGGGCGAAATGATCCGCATCCAGGATTTCCTGCGCCTTCTTGAGGTCGGTCTTCACCTTCCCCTTCTTGCCCCAGGGCAGCCCGAGCAGCACGTCCAGATAATTGCGCACCACGGTCGCCTCGGCGGACATGGGCTGCATGGTCTTGAGCTTCTTCAGCTCGGCGGTCGCCTTCGAACGCGCTTCCTTGCTGAGCTTGAGCTTGGCGATCTTCTGCGTCAGCTCGGCCAATTCGTCGGCGTCCTCGCCTTCGCCATTACCCAGCTCGCGCTGGATCGCCTTCAGCTGCTCGTTCAGATAATATTCGCGCTGGGTCTTCTCCATCTGCCGCTTCACGCGACCGCGGATCTTCTTTTCGACCTGCAGGACGCCAAGCTGGCCTTCCATGAACGCGAAGACCATCTCCAGCCGCTTGACCGGGTCGGTCTCGACCAGCAGCGCCTGCTTGTCGGCCACCTTGACATTGATGTTCGCGGCGACCGCATCGGCGAGCTTCGAGGCATCCTCGATCTCGCGCAACTGCACCGGCGTCTCGGCCGGCAGCTTCTTATTGAGCTTCGCGTAATTCTCGAACTGCTCGGCAACAGAGCGCATCAGCGCCTCGGCCTCGGGGCCTGTTGCTTCGCCTTCCTGCAGCAGCTCGATCTGCGCCACGAGATGATCGGGCTCAGTCTCCACGCCTTCCAGCTTCGCTCGCTGCTTGCCTTCCACCAGCACGCGCACCGTGCCGTCGGGCAGTTTCAGCAACTGCAGCACGGTGGCGATGACGCCCGTGTCATAAAGCGACTCACGATCGGGATCGTCTTCCGCCGGATCGAGCTGCGACACCAGGAAGATGTCCTTGTCGGCTTCCATCGCCTTTTCAAGCGCGGCCACGCTCTTGTCGCGGCCCACGAAGAGGGGAACGATCATCTGCGGGAACACGACGATGTCGCGCAGCGGCAGGAGGGGGTAACTGATAGTCATTCAATCTCCATACGGCCACAAGCAGGGCCGTTCGATGCCTTATATGGGACGAACGGCATTAACGATCAATGTCCGGTCGACAGTTGCCTCAGATGCGCCATTTGCGTGCCAACCAAATAATACACAAAGGAGCAGTCATGAGCGTATTTGTCCGGGCCTCCAATCCCGCCGCGCCTGTAGTGATGATTGCCTTTATAGCCGGTTCGCGCGTCTATTTCGCGCTTCCGGCGTGGGTCCGGTTCTGGGGCCCGGAAGCGCCGCGATCAAACGCAGTGGGAAAAGACAGCGTGAGGCAGGCTGTCGATCGTCGACGTCACAAAGCCGACGCCTCCTGCTCGCCGCTGCACTCACGGCCGGACATGTTCAGGCATTCATCGTCGCCATGCCGCTCCATGTGGCTTGGACGGCACAACGTCTGGCCGGGAAGACGGGCGGCGCGGGCCTTTTCGGGGCCTATCCAACACCGATGCGGCACATGTCAGGCCTTTGGTCCTCAGCCTGTTTAGAGTCCCTTGGAGCCCCGCCGTGATCAGAACGGCAGCTTGAAGCCGGGGGGCAGCGGCAGGCCGCTCGTCATCTTGCTCATTTCGGCCTGGCTGACTTCATCGGCCTTCTTGCGCGCATCGTTGAAGGCCGCGGCAACCAGATCCTCGACCATATGCTTTTCCGAAGGCTGCAGCAGGGACTCATCAATGTTGACGCCGACGATCCGCCCCTTGGCGGTCGCGCGCACCTTGACGATGCCGCCGCCGGACACGCCCTCGACCTCGATCTTGTCGAGATTGTCCTGAGCCTTGGTCAATTCCTCCTGCACGCGGCTGGCCATGCCGAGAATTTCATTAAGGTCTTTCATGCGCTTGCACTCCACTGTTCATTTGCGTCCACATCCAGCAACTCAGCCTCGGCAAAGGCGCCGAGTGCAGCCCGGACGATGGGGGTTTCAAGAATGGCATCCCTCGCCTGCGCGTCGCGCACCCGCTCCTGCTCGAGCAGGCTGGGCTCCGCCGGACCGTCGCCAGTGCCGACGTCCCAGGCCTGGTCGGTCAATTCTTTCAGGGCCTGCATCAGTTCCCTGTTGAAGTCCGCAGACAAGGGCTGAACCGGCCGGATGTGTAGCTGCGGCGGCGCATATCGTACCAGCCCGACGCAGTCGTGCAGGTTCTGCGCCAGAAGCCCCTTGCCCACAGCCCACAATCGTTCGATCAGGCCTGGGAAATCCTTTGGCGGCGCCTTGGGATCGAACACTGGTTCCATCACAGGCAAGGCAGCCTGTGGCGCAAACATATCCGGCTCCACCCCAGCCTCACTTTCAGACGGCTGGAAGGACACGCCACCGCCGCCTTCCCTCAGCAATCGAGCCAATTCGCCCGGATCGGGCATCGTAGCCGCATGGACGACGCGCAAAAGCGCCATTTCGCATGCTTCGATCGGCATGGCGGCGCTTGCGACTTCTTCATGCCCCTTCAGCAGCAATTGCCACAGGCGATGCAGGGGCGCGAAACCAAGGGTGGTCGCCCATTGGGCGATCTGCTCGCGCTCCTCGGCCGATTGCGCAGGATTGTCGTTTCCCCGGCCCGCCTTGGCGACGGTGATGCCATGCACCATTTCGAGGAGCCCGCGCATCAGCGCCAGAGGCTCGACGCCCAGATCATGATGATCGCGCACGGCGGCCAGCACCGGCCCGGCCTGCCCTTCCAGGATCAGCCCCATCAACCGCCTGACCGCGCCGCGATCCGACAGGCCCAGCATTTCACGCACCTGTGCGGCCGTTACCAGTGCCGTCTCGCCACCGCTTTCCGCATGGGCGATCGCCTGGTCCAGGATCGAGAGGCCATCGCGCGCGGATCCCTCAGCTGCCTGCGCAACCAGCGCCAGCGCCTCGGTCTCAGCCTGCACCCCTTCGGCTTCCACGACATGGGCGAAATGGGCTGCCAGTTGCTCGGCCGAAATCCGTCGCAGGTCGAACCGCTGGCAGCGTGAGAGCACCGTCACCGGCACCTTGTTCACCTCGGTCGTCGCGAACAGAAACTTCACATGTTCAGGGGGTTCTTCCAATGTCTTGAGAAGCGCATTGAATGCATTCTTCGAGAGCATATGGACTTCGTCGATGATGTAGACTTTGTAGCGCGCCGACACGGCGGCATAGCGCACCGCCTCGATGATCTCGCGTACATCGTCCACGCCGGTATGGCTGGCGGCGTCCATCTCGATCACGTCGATGTGACGTCCCTCGGCAATGGCGCGGCAAGGCTCGCACACGCCGCAGGGGTCAATGGTCGGTCCACCCTGCCCGTCCGGCCCGACACAGTTCAGCGCCTTGGCGATCAGGCGCGCCGTGGAGGTCTTCCCGACCCCGCGCACGCCCGTCATCAGAAAGGCGTGGGCCAGCCTGCCGCGCTTGA
This sequence comes from Sphingobium arseniciresistens, assembly GCA_029167225.1. GTDB lineage: Bacteria > Pseudomonadota > Alphaproteobacteria > Sphingomonadales > Sphingomonadaceae > Sphingobium > Sphingobium arseniciresistens. Next base: position 241,204 of record JARFNK010000004.1, on the reverse strand, counting down.
TGGCGTTGCCCAGCGTGCGCACCATCGCATCCTGACCGATCAGCTCGGCGAATGTCTGCGGACGATATTTGCGTGCAAGGACGCGGTAGGGCTGGGGGGAATCGGACATGGGGCTGATCTAGCCGTTCCGCCTGAACTTGTCGAAGGCCCCGAACATGTCGATCAGCGGAAGACGGTGGGAGCCGGAACGACCCGCGGCGAAATCGTTGTGGCTGCTTCCGTCAGGACCTGACCAGGTTGGCGACGACCACGTCCGCCCGACTCCCAGGCGGGCATATGGCGGATCAAGTCGCGCTGCGCAAGGGGCAGCTATTGCGCCGGCCGATTGCGGATGTTGACCAGCGTGCCGATGGCGGCGGACGCTGCCTCCGCAATGATCGCCTCGGCCGCCTCGCCCGTTACCGTCGGGCGATCGAGATAGATGGCGAGCAGATAATCCTGTCCTTCCGGGGACCGCAGCACGGCAACGTCGTTCCAAGCGTTCGTACAGGTACCGGTCTTGTCACCCGACGTCCAGCCTTCGGGCAGCCCTGCGCTGATACGCCGCTTTCCCGTGGTCGCCCCCTCCATCCAGCCGCGCAAGGTGGTCGCGGCGCTCGCCGGCATGGTCTGGAACAGCAGCCGTCCCATCAGCGTCGCCATAGCCTGCGGGCTGGTGGTATCGCGCGGATCGCCTTCCGCATTCTCGTTGAGGGTCGGTTCGGTACGGTCAAGCCGCGTCACCTCGTCGCCCTGGGCGCGCATGAATGCAGTCAGTCCCTCAGGGCCGCCGGTGAGCGGCAGCAGGATATTGGCAGCGCTGTTGTCGCTCACCTGTACCGCGGCCTTGGCGAGATCGCCGATCCCCATCCGCCCGGATTTCAGCCTGGCTTTCACGGCCGGCGCGTAATCGAGAATATCTTCGGCGCGGATCGGCAGCGTTCCGTCCAGCCCATATCGGCCTTTCTCCGCACCCATCAAGATGGCAGCGGCCAAGGGCGCCTTGAAAGTGGAACACATCGCAAAACGCTCTTCGCGATTGAAGCCAAGCAGAAGCTTGCCCTGCGCATCGACCAGAGCAATGCCCAGCCGACCGCCGGATTCCCGTTCAATCGCTGCAGGATTGCGACCGCTCGCCTTCACCGGCGACTCGAGATAATCGAGTTTGAGCCGTGGGCGATCGCCATCCTGCGCAATCGACGCGGCGGGCATGAGCATCAGCGCGGCGACCACTGCGCCCGTTGCGATCGAACGTTTCGCCATGTCCTGAAAGCCCCGTCCTTACATGCCCTGCATGTTATGGGCACCCGCCGGCATCCGCACGGTCAGCGACTCAAGTCCTTCCTCCAGCACGATCTGGCAGGCAAGGCGGCTGGTGCGGGTCGCGAAGGCCGCCAGGTCCAGCATGTCTTCCTCGCTCTCGCTGGCTTCGGGAAGCTTGGCGAAATCCTCGGCGGATACAATGACATGGCAGGTGGAACAGGCCATCTGGCCTTCGCAGGTGCCTTCCAAAGGCTGGCCATCGGCCTGCGCGATGTCGAGCAGCGTCGCGCCCGGCCGGGCCGTCACCTCGTGCCGATTTTCCCCATCGGCGCTGATGAATGTGACGCGGATCATGATGCGAGGCTCCCAGTCACGGCTTTTCCTGTCACGACACCCCTTGTCGATGTGCCGCTTCGTTAATCGCCCTGGCAGCCTCTTCCAACTCGTCCGGCGTCGTGTAACGGCCAAAGCCGATCCGCACCGATCCGCGGGCCTGGCTGTCGGTCAGACCCAGCGCCCTGAGAACATGGCTAGGCCTTCCAGAGCCACTGGCGCAAGCACTACCGAGCGAAAAAGCAACATTGCGGCATTCCGACAACAGGCGGGCACCATCCAGCCCCTCTCGGCGCAGGTTGAGATTGCCATGATATCGCTGGGTTTTATGGCCGTTGAGTGCCCATGGGGCGAAGAGAGCCGTCGCCTGCTCCCACAGTGCCTCAACATGCGCCGCATCGCTCTCCCGCAGGGAAACGAGCAGGCGCGCGGCCGCACCGAACCCAACACAAAGGGCCGGCGAGAGCGTGCCGGATCGCACGCCGCCCTCCTGCCCGCCGCCATGGAGCAGGGGCGGCACATCCAATCCATCGCGCATCCACAGCGCACCGATGCCCTTGGGACCATGGACCTTGTGCGCGCTGATCGCGATCATGTCCGCTCCGCTGGGCATCGCCACGCGTCCAAATCCCTGCACCGCATCACAGAGGAACAGGGCGCCCACCTGCCGGGCAAGGCCCGCCAGATCATCGACCGGTTGAAGCACGCCGATCTCGTTGTTCACGGCCATCGCCGCGACCAGAGCGGTATCGCTGGTGATCGCCGTGCGTGCGGCGTCCAGATCGACCAACCCCTGCGAATCCACCAGCAGCAGGATGACGTCATGACCAAGCGTCGCCAATGCCTCCACCGTATCCCGTACGGCGGCATGTTCGGTGGCGATGGTCACTATCCGCCTGCGCCCCTGCGTGAGGCCCGATGCCGCAGCGCCCCGTATCGCGATGTTGAGCGCCTCCGTCGCGCCCGACGTGAACACCAGACGCCCGCCATCCATGCCAAGGGCGCCGCCAATGTCGCCGCGCGCCACCTCGATCGCAGCCGCAGCCGCGCGGCCGGGCGCATGGGCGCTGTGCGGATTGGCGAAATGATCCCGCAGCCATGGCACCATGGCGTCAAATGCTTCCGGTGCGAGCGGCGTCGTCGCCTGGTAATCGAGATAGATCGCCTTCATCGGCGGACACCCCGAATATCCCGCCACACGGCGAGAAAGCGCTCCAGATCGGCTCGCGATGTCGCGGGGCCGAAGCTCACCCGCACCACCTCGCCCGCCGCGACTTCGTCCCAGCCCATGGCGGTCAGGACATGACTGGCCTTGAGCGTCCCGGAAGAACAGGCGCTGCCGGCTGAGACGGCAATGCCGGCCATGTCGAATCGGATGAGCTGCGCGCGCGCCGAGATGCCGGGCATCCGGTAGGACGCGATGGTCGGGATGCGCGGCGCATCCGCGGCAACGACCTCGCCGCCATCCTGAACGATCGCGGCATCCAGCCAGTCGCGCAGGATGTGAGCGCTGTCCATCCAGTCGCGAGGGGCCTCCAGCGCGGCTGCCATGGCCAGGATGCCCGGCGCATTTTCCGTCCCCGCCCTATAGCCTCGCTCCTGCCCGCCCATGGCCTCCAGCAAGGCAAGGGCGCGCACCAGCAATGCACCCACCCCCGGCGGACCGCCAAATTTATGCGCGCTGATGGCGATCATGTCGGCGGACGGCAGATCCAGCTTGCCGGCACTCTGCGCGCAATCGCTGAACAGGATGACACCCTCGTGCGACAATGCGCCCAGCGGCTGGATGACGCCTGTCTCGTTATTCACGTGCTGGACGGCGACCAGCGTCGTGCCGGCTTCAACAGCGGCTTCAATCCATTGTGTAAGCCCATGATTATCGACGCTGAACCGCACCGCATCCGGCGTAACCCGCAGCACGGCATCATGCTCCACCGCAGACGTGATGATCCGATCCGCCTTGGCCCGGCGTACTGCCAGCCCGATCGCCTCGCTCGCGCCGGAGGTGAAGATGACCTCTCCGGTCCAATCCAGCGCCCGCGCGATACGCCCTCGCGCCTCCTCCAGCCGCGCCCTTGCGGCGCGTCCCTCGGCATGGGGAGAGGAAGGATTGGCCCAGTTGGCCATTTCTCGCGCCATCGCCTCGCGTGCCTCGGGCAGCATCGGAGTCGTGGCGGCATGATCGAGGTAAAGACGGTCAGGAGCAGCCAAAATGGGGGCGATCACTCAAAAGATTGCGAAAAGGGTACTGCCTTCTATATAGCCCTCCCATCATCTATCGCCATCGCGAAAGCGCCGGCCGTGCATTCCCCGGATCGCATGTGTCGACGACCAGACCAGAAAGCATTTCGCCGCGCCATGCCAGACGTCATTTTCCCCGGACCCGAAGGCCGCCTCGAAGGTCGTTTCAGCCCACCGCCGCGCCCGCGCGCACCCGTCGCCATGATCCTGCATCCGCATCCCGCCAGCGGCGGCACGATGAACGACCGGATCACGCAGGCGCTCTACAAGACCTTCGTGAAGCGCGGTTTTGCGACCCTTCGCTTCAACTTTCGGGGCGTTGGCCGCAGCCAGGGCACGTTCGACAATGGCGTGGGCGAACTCTCCGACGCCGCCGCCGCGCTCGATTGGGTGCAGAGCTTCCACCCCGAAGCGCAGACCACATGGATCGCCGGCTTCAGCTTCGGCGCGTGGATCGGCATGCAACTGCTGATGCGTCGCCCGGAGATTCGCGGCTTCATCTCGGTCGCGCCGCCCGCGAACATGTACGACTTCTCGTTCCTGGCCCCCTGTCCGTCCTCGGGCATCTTCGTCCAGGGCACCAATGACGACGTGGTGACGGCAAGCGCGGTGCAGAAGCTGGTCGACAAGCTGCGCACCCAGAAGGGCATCACCATCCATCATGACGAGATCCGTGGCGCCAACCACTTTTTCGAGCATGAACTGGAGCAGCTGATGAAGTCGGTCGACAACTATCTCGACATGCGCCTCGCGCCGGATTCGCCCATTCGCTGAGCCATCCAGCTTAGAACAACCCCAATCGAGCCGTGGATCAGGCGCGCAGCTTGGTCCCGGCCCGCTCGTGGCCATGTCGGCGGCACGCCAATGCTTCGCTCCTGCAACTAGCCGACAGGCACGGCCCAGATCGCGACATTGCCGAACATCACCGCGGCAGCGACGATCATCAGCCAGCCCTGCTTCCGCTCGCCGCGGCGCGCGATCAGGTAGATGCCGCCCGCGCCCAGCGCGAGCCCGGCCAGCATCAGCAGCGACAAGATGGTTCCGCTCATGCCGCTCATATAATCCCGGTCCACTTCATGGGGAGTGGATTAGCCGCCGATTTGGCCGGTGGCAATTATGTGACATCACGCCTAGAGAGGCGCTGACTCCGAATCGGGCAGGGAACAGCCACTGACCATGCGTATCGCCATCGCTTCCGATCATGCCGCTGTCGCGCTGAAGGCGCTGCTTGCCGACTGGCTCCGCGAGCAGGGACATGAGGTCAACGACCTTGGCCCCGCCACCGCCGACCGCGTCGACTATCCCGATTATGGCTACAAGCTCGCCGCAGCCGTTGCAGACGGCACGGCGGAGCGCGGCGTGGCGCTGTGCGGATCGGGCATCGGCATTTCGATCGCGGTGAACCGCAACCCGGCCTGCCGCTGCGCACTGGTCGACAATCCCTTCGCCGCCCAGCTTTCCCGCGAGCATAATGATGCCAATGTGATCGCCATGGGCGCGCGTCTGATCGGCGAGGATATGGCCAAGGCCACGCTCGCCGCCTTTATCGCAACGGATTTCGAAGGCGGGCGTCATGCCAGCCGTGTCGACAAGCTTTCCAACCCCTCCTGCTGAAAGGACCGCCCATGACCAGCAGCACCGCAGTCACCGCCGCCAATGATATCCGTTCCGACGGTTTCTTCACCCGCGGCGTGGGCGAAACCGATCCCGCCGTCGCCGCCGCCATCGGTCACGAACTGAAGCGAGAGCAGAACCAGATCGAGCTGATCGCTTCGGAAAACATCGTCAGCCAGGCCGTGCTGGAGGCGCAGGGCAGCGTCTTCACCAACAAATATGCCGAAGGCTATCCGGGCAAGCGCTATTATCAGGGCTGCGCGCCGTCGGACGAAGTCGAGCAGATCGCCATCGACCGCGCGAAACAGATGTTCGGATGCAGCTTCGTGAATGTGCAGCCCCATTCGGGCGCGCAGGCCAATGGCGCCGTGATGCTGGCGCTCACCAAGCCCGGCGACACCATCATGGGCCTGTCCCTCGATGCCGGTGGCCACCTGACCCACGGCGCGAAGCCCGCCATGTCGGGCAAGTGGTTCAAGGCCGTGCAATATGGGGTGCGTGAGGACACCCACCTGATCGACTATGATCAGGTCGAGGCGCTCGCCCGCGAGCATAAGCCGACCCTCATCATCGCGGGCGGCAGCGCCTATCCCCGCCACATCGACTTTGCCCGCTTCCGTGCGATCGCCGATGAAGTCGGCGCGATCTTCATGGTCGACATGGCGCATTTCGCCGGTCTCGTTGCCGGCGGCGTCCACCCCTCGCCCTTCGGGCACGCCCATGTCGTCACCACCACCACCCACAAGACGCTGCGCGGCCCGCGCGGCGGCATGATCCTGACCGATGACGAGGCGATCGCGAAGAAGATCAATTCGGCGGTATTCCCCGGCCTTCAGGGCGGCCCGCTGATGCACGTCATCGCCGCAAAGGCCGTGGCGTTCGGCGAAGCGCTCACCCCAGAATTCAAGGCCTATGCCAAGGCTGTGGTTGCCAATGCGCAGGCGCTGGCGAGCAAGCTGGAGCAGCGCGGCCTTGCCGTCGTTTCCGGCGGCACGGACACGCACCTCGCCCTCATCGACCTGCGCCCCTATGGCATTTCGGGCAAGGATGCAGACGAAGCGCTGGAGCGCAGCCACATCACCTGCAACAAGAATGGCGTGCCGGGCGATCCGCTTCCGCCGACGAAGACCAGCGGCATCCGCGTGGGTTCGCCCGCCGGCACCACGCGCGGCTTCGGCATCGCGGAGTTCCAAGCGATCGGCGACATGATCGCCGACGTGCTCGCCGCACTGCGTGACAATGGGCCTGAAGGCGATGCAGCGGTCGAAGCCAATGTGCGCGAGCGCGTGGCGGCCTTGTGCGCCCGCTTCCCGATCTACGAGGGATAAGCCGGATTGCGTTGCCCATTTTGCAGTCACGAAGACAGCCAGGTCAAGGATAGCCGCCCGACGGACGACGGCGCGGCTATCCGGCGACGCCGGCAGTGCGAGGCCTGCGGGGCACGCTTCACGACGTTCGAGCGCATCCAGCTCCGCGAGGTCTGGGTGCTCAAGAGCGAGGGCCGGCGTGAGGCCTTCGAGCGGGACAAGCTGGCCCGCTCGCTCGCGCTTGCCTGCCGCAAGCGGCCCGTCGATCCGATCCGGCTCGAAAAGCTGATCTCAGGGATCCAGCGGCAGTTGGAAACCAGCGGTGAAACGGAAGTGACCGCCAAGCAGATCGGTGAGTTGGTGATGGAGGGGCTGAAGGGCCTCGACAGCGTCGCCTACATCCGCTTCGCCAGCGTCTACAAGGACTTCGGCGAGGCCCGCGATTTCGAGGATTTCGCAGGCACGGTGAAGGAAGTGGGGCGTGAGTGAGGCGACAAGCCAGGCGCCGCTGATCATTCTCGTTCGCCCGCAGCTTGGCGAGAATATCGGCAAGGCGGCCCGCGCGATGCTGAATTTCGGCCTCACCGAAATGCGGCTGGTGGCGCCGCGTGACGGCTGGCCCAATCCCAGCGCAGGGCCGGCGGCCGCAGGCGCGGACGTCGTGCTGGAAAAGGCTGAGCTGTTCGACACGCTTGCTGATGCCCTCGCCGACTGCTCGCATGTCTACGCGACCACCGTGCGCAAGCGGGGCGTGACCAAGCCGGTGATGACCCCGGAAGACGCGGCGATCGAGATCGCCCGTACCCCCGGTCGCAGCGCCATCATCTTCGGGCCGGAACGCTCGGGTCTGGAAACCGAGGACGTCGCCGTCGCGCGGACGATTATCACCGTGCCGATCAACCCCGAATTCGGTTCGCTCAATCTCGCCCAGGCCGTGATCCTGTGCGCCTATGAGTGGTCGAAGCAGGCGAGCAAATCATCTCCCCTAGGCGAAACGTTCGTCTCGCCGACCGTCACCGACCTTGGAGTGCCCGCACCGCAGGAAGAACTCGACGGGATGATCGCGCAACTCGATAATATGCTCGATCAGGCGGGTTATTTTTTCCCGCCCGATCGCGCGTCGGCGACTCGCCTGACCCTGCGCAACCTGCTGACAAAGCCGGGCTGGAACCATCTGGAAGTCCGGACCCTACGCGGCGTCCTGTCGACACTGGCCCGCCCCCGCCAGCGCTGACGCGCTACCGAACTGTCGCCCCGAAACGGAGGGGATGGCATACCCCCCGCTGACCGCGTGACGATCCGATCTTCCCGGGATTGCCGCCGGTGCACATTCGCCAAGATGAATCCCCGCCGCACAGGGATGGAGCAAGGCGATGCTCGGCATTGAGGCACCGCCATTGCGACTGGCCCATTCCTGCCGATCATGAATGACTGCAGGACCAGCCGCATGCGTGCATGGCCGGGCGATTTTCCAACAATTGCCCAAGCGATGCACGCGCCTCCTGCGGAAACGCTGGATCGAGGAACTGGACCAGTTCCTCGATACGCATGAGGCCATTGGCCTGATTTGGAGGATATGCGGGCAAGAAACCATTGTACCAATGACGGCGCAAGATCTTGCCAGCGCAGCCCTTATTCGATCGAACGCGCGAGGCCGCGGTTCAGCCAGAGCGCGAGCAGCGTGCCGCAGGCGCCCGAAAGCAGATAGGCACCGGCAGAAATCAGGCCGAACTGGCTGGACAGCAACAGCGCAGCCAGAGGCGCGAAGCCCGCACCGAAGAGCCAGGCGAGATCCGACGTCAGCGCGGAGCCGGTATAGCGGTGCCGCAACGAGAAGCTGGACGAGAGCGCCCCCGACGACTGGCCGAAGGACAGGCCCAGCAGGATGAAGCCGATGAGCATGAACACCACTTCGCCGACCTTGCCGCCATCCAGCAGTTGCGGCGCGAACCCGCTGAACACGGCAATGGCAGCGGCAAGGCTACCCAGCAGCGTGCGGCGGCCGAGGCGATCGGCCAGATAACCTGACGCCACGATCGCGCCGATGCCGAAGACGGCGGCAATCGCCTCGATCACGAGGAAGCTGGTCGGGCTCTCCTTGGTGAACAGGAACACCCAGGAAAGCGGGAACACCGTCACCATGTGGAACATGGCGAAGCTGGCCAGCGGCGCAAAGGCACCCATGGCGATGGTCTGCCATTCCGAACGCACGGTGTCGGTGACGGGCGCGGGCTGAAGCTCGCGACGCTCGAACAGTTCCGCATATTCCGGCGTCACCACGATGCGCAGGCGCGCGAACAGCGCAACGACGTTGATCGCGAAGGCGACGAAGAATGGATAGCGCCAGCCCCAGTCGAGAAAGTCAGCCGCCGGCATCACGGAAATCAGGAAGGTGAACAGCAGGCTGGCCACGATCAGGCCCAGCGGCGCACCCAGTTGCGGCACCATCGCATACCAGCCCCGACGCTTGTCCGGCGCATTCAGCGCGAGCAGCGAGGCAAGGCCATCCCAAGAGCCACCCAGTGCGACACCCTGCCCCATACGGAACAGCGCGAGCAGTAGCGCGGAAGCGCCGCCAATCGTCGCATGGCCGGGCAGGAACGCGATCGCCGCGGTCGAACCACCCAGCAGGAAAAGCGCGATCGTCAGCTTGGCGCCGCGGCCATAGAGCCGGTCGATCGTGGTGAAGGCGAGCGTACCGACAGGCCGCGCAAGAAAGGCCAGCGCAAAGATACCGAAGCAGTAGAGCGTGCCGGTGAGCGGGTCGACATAGGGGAAGACCAGCTGCGGAAACACCAGCACCGAAGCGATGGCATAGACGAAGAAGTCGAAAAATTCTGACGTGCGGCCGATGATGACGCCGATGGCGATTTCGCCCGGCGCGACCTTGTGCCCGTCGTCATGAAGGTTTCGGGCATCCCGTTCGGCTGTCGTCGAATTCACCAACTGCGCACTCATTTGTCTCGGCTCCCGGAGTCCTGCGACTCCTGTCCATAGGATAGGCGACCCGTGACGTTGGGTCACGAGCGATGGTCCCCCTTTGTCATTGATCGCGGACAAAGGGATTGGACAAAATGTCCTATGTCCCCTTCGCAGGTGCAAGACTAGCGGTGCGCCATGCTTCAGATTGCCCGCCGAATCCGGCCGCCCATGCGGCTTGTCGCCTCACTGGCTGCACTTCCGTTTGTTAGCGGATGCAGCATGGTGGTCCTCAAACCCGCGGGCGACGTTGCCCAGCAACAGGGCGATCTGGTGGTGATTTCCACCATCCTGATGCTGCTGATCATCGTGCCGGTCATGGCGGTGACGGCCCTGTTCGCCTGGCGTTATCGCGCCGCGAACAAGGCCGCGCATTACGAACCGGATTGGGATCATTCGACACAACTGGAGCTGTTGATCTGGTCAGCGCCGCTGGTCATCATCATCTGCCTGGGCGCGCTGACCTGGGTCAGCACCCATCTTCTGGACCCCTATCGCCCGATCGCCCGCACAGCGCCGGGCCGACTGGTTCAGCCGACCACTCGCCCGCTTGAGGTTCAGGTGGTCGCGCTCGACTGGAAATGGCTTTTCATCTATCCCGAATATGGCATCGCAACGGTGAACGAGCTGGCGACACCGGTCGATCGCCCGATCCGTTTCAGCATCTCCGCCTCTTCGGTGATGAACTCCTTCTATATCCCTGCCCTCGCCGGCCAGATCTACGCCATGCCGGGCATGGAAACGAAGCTGCACGCCGTGCTGAACCATCCTGGCACCTATGAAGGCTTCTCCGCCAATTTCAGCGGCGCCGGCTTCTCGCACATGCGCTTCAAGCTCAAGGGCCTTTCCGACGCTGAATTTACAGATTGGGTCAATGCGGCACGCAGCAGTGCAGGAAACCTCGACCGTGCGGCCTACCTGAAGCTGGAAAAGCCCAGCGAGAAGGAACCCGTCCAGCGCTTCGCCAAGGTCGATGCCGGCCTGTTCGACGCCGTCGTCAACATGTGCGTCGAACCCGGCAAGATGTGCATGAAGGACATCATGACGATCGACCAGCAGGGCGGTGCCCATGAGGGTAGCGAGCATCATGGCGAAATGTCGATGACACAGTGGCGCGACGCGCGCCAGCTCGCCTATGACAAGGCGACCGCGCGCGGTGTCAGCCCGCATGCCGCGGAAAAGATGGTCGCCGCCATGTGCGTGCCCAAGGCCGGAAAGTCCCAGCAGTCGCCCTTGATGCGCGCCACAAACCCGGCGCCGCTGCTCGGCGCGGGACTCCCCCGCCCAGGCGAAAAGTCGCCCTCGCTTGCCATCGCAGCCGCAGAAGACCTGCCGCAGCGCCCCCGTTCCTAAGAGGCAAAGACCGTCATGTCCGCCTATACACCCACCCCCATCAGTCCGATCTTCGGACGGCTCTCGCTTGATGCGTTGCCGCTTCACGAGCCGATCGTCGTGGCGACCTTCTGCGCCGTCGTGCTCGGCGGCCTCGGCGTCTTCGGGCTGATCACCAAGTTCCGCCTCTGGGGCTATCTGTGGACCGAATGGTTCACCAGTGTCGACCACAAGAAGATCGGCATCATGTACATGATCCTGGGCCTCATCATGTTCCTGCGCGGCTTTGCCGACGCGGTCATGATGCGCCTGCAGCAGGCAATGGCCTTCAATGGCTCCGAAGGCTATCTGAACGCGCACCATTACGACCAGATCTTCACAGCCCATGGCGTTATCATGATCTTCTTCGTGGCGATGCCGTTCGTGACGGGCCTGATGAACTATGTCGTGCCGCTGCAGATCGGCGCGCGCGACGTGTCCTTCCCGTTCCTCAATAATTTCAGCTTCTGGATGACAACGTCAGGCGCCGTGCTGGTGATGGCCTCGCTGTTCGTCGGCGAATTCGCGCAGACGGGCTGGCTGGCCTATCCGCCGCTATCGGGGCTGGCCTATAGTCCGGCCTCCGGCGTCGATTATTATATCTGGGCGCTGCAGATCGCGGGTGTCGGCACGACATTGTCGGGCATCAACCTGATCGTCACCATCATCAAGATGCGCGCGCCCGGCATGTCGCTGATGAAGATGCCGGTGTTCACCTGGACATCGCTCTGCACCAACGTCCTGATCGTCGCGTCCTTTCCCGTCCTGACCGCCGTTCTCGCGCTGCTCAGTGCAGACCGCTATATCGGCACCAACTTCTTCACCAACACAGCGGGCGGCAACCCGATGATGTATGTGAACCTGATCTGGATCTGGGGCCACCCGGAGGTCTACATTCTCATCCTGCCGCTGTTCGGCGTCTTTTCTGAAGTCACCTCGACCTTCTCGGGCAAGAAGCTCTTCGGCTACACCTCCATGGTCTATGCCACGATCGTCATCACGATCCTGTCCTACCTGGTGTGGCTGCATCACTTCTTCACCATGGGCTCGGGCGCCAGCGTCAACAGCTTCTTCGGCATCACGACGATGGTCATCTCCATCCCGACCGGCGCCAAGCTCTTCAACTGGCTGTTCACCATGTACCGCGGCCGCATCCGCTTCGAACTGCCGATGATGTGGACGGTCGCCTTCATGATGACCTTCACCATCGGCGGCATGACCGGCGTTCTGCTCGCGGTGCCGCCTGCCGACTTCGTGCTGCACAACTCGCTGTTCCTGATCGCGCACTTCCACAACGTCATCATCGGCGGCGTGCTGTTCGGCCTGTTCGCGGCGATCAACTATTGGTGGCCCAAGGCGTTCGGCTTCAAGCTCAACGAATTCTGGGGCAAGGTCAGCTTCTGGTGCTGGGTTGTCGGCTTCTGGCTCGCCTTCATGCCGCTCTACATCCTGGGCCTGATGGGCGTGACCCGGCGCATGCGGGTGTTCGACGACCCGTCGCTGCAGATCTGGTTCGTCATTGCGGGCATCGGCGCGGCCGTCATCGCCGCAGGCATCGGCGCCATGCTGGTCCAGTTCGCCGTCAGCATCTGGAAGCGCGAGGAACTGCGCGACACGACCGGGGATCCCTGGGGTGGCCGCACGCTGGAATGGGCGACCTCCTCGCCCCCGCCAGACTATAACTTCGCCTTCACGCCGATCATCCATTCGCTGGACAGCTGGCATGACATGAAGACGCGTGGCGCGCAGCGGCCTCTGGAGGGCTTCCGCCCGATCCATATGCCCAGCAACACCGGCACCGGCGTGATCCTCGCGGGTCTGGCCACCGTCTGCGGCTTCGCACTGATCTGGTACATCTGGTGGCTGGCCGGGCTGAGCTTCTTCGGCATCGTCGCCGTCGCGATCGGCCACACATTCAACTACAAGCGCGATTTCCACATCCCCGTCGAAACGGTCATCGCGACCGAAGCCGAGCGGACGCGGACCCTCGCGGCAGGAGCATGAGCATGGGAACCGCCATGACAGCGAACGCAGACGAACTGCGTTTCTACGACTTGGACGAACACGACCACCCCGAAGGCGGCAGCACGATGCTGGGCTTCTGGATCTACCTGATGAGCGATTGCCTCATCTTCGCGATCCTGTTCGCCTGCTACGCCGTGCTGGGCGGCAATTATGCCGCGGGCCCCGGTCCGAAGGAACTGTTTGAGCTTCCCTTGGTGGCGCTCAACACGGCGTTCCTCCTGTTCTCGTCGATCACCTACGGCTTCGCGATGCTCGCCATGCAGCGCGACAACAAGGCGCAGACGCTCGGCTGGCTGGCCATCACCGGCATTTTCGGCCTCGCCTTCCTTTCGGTCGAAATGTACGAATTCGTGCACCTGATCCATGAAGGCGCGACGCCACAGCGCAGCGCGTTCCTGTCCGCCTTCTTCACGCTGGTCGGCACGCACGGCCTGCACGTCACCTTCGGCTCGATCTGGCTGGTGACGCTGATGGTGCAGGTTGCCAAGAAGGGGCTGATCCCCGCCAACCAGCGCCGCCTGATGTGCCTCAGCCTGTTCTGGCACTTCCTCGACGTCATCTGGATCGGCGTCTTTACCTTCGTCTATCTGATGGGAATGCTGCGATGAGCAACGATACGCACAGCCACGGCGCGCACCATGCCGAGGAAGGCCATCACGGCTCGCTGCGCGACTATGTGATCGGCTTCGTCCTGTCGGTGATCCTGACGGCGATCCCCTTCTGGCTGGTCATGGCCCGCCCGATCGCGATCGGGCCGACGATGGTCATCATCGTGGCGCTCGCCGCAGTCCAGATGATCGTCCATGTCATCTACTTCCTGCACATGAGCGGCAAGGCGGAGGGCGGCTGGACCGTCATCTCGATGCTCTTCACCATCATCCTGGTCGCGATCATGCTTACCGGATCGCTCTGGGTCATGTATCATCTCAACACCAACATGATGCCGATGCCGCATGACATGAGCCAGATGCCTTGAACTCAAACGACAATCCGGTCGCCCGGCGCCGCACCCGATCGGGCGCGGGCCGGGCGATCATCGCCATCGGCACACTGTTGCTGGTGGCATTGTTCCTGGCGCTCGGCATCTGGCAGATCGAGCGCCGCAGCTGGAAGCACCAGTTGATCGCAGCGGTAGACAGCCGCATCCACGCGGTGCCCGTGGCGCCCCCTTCGCCTGCCGACTGGCCTTCCGTCGATGCCGGCCGTGACGCCTATCGCCGGATCCGCATCACCGGCCGTTTCCTGTATGATCGCACGACATTCGTTCAGGCGACGACCGATCTGGGCGCCGGCTACTGGGTGCTGACGCCCCTCGACACCGGCAATGCCGTCATCCTCATAAACCGCGGCTTTGTGCCGCCGGACAGGCGCGGCGCCGGACGAACCGGCCCCAATGATCGGGTCACGATCACCGGCCTTCTGCGTGTTAGTGAACCCGGTGGTGGTTTTCTGCGGAGCAACGATCCCGCAGCGGACCGCTGGTATTCCCGCGATGTTGCCGCAATCGCGCGTTCCCGGCACCTCGGGAAGGTCGCCCCCTTCTTCATCGACGCCGAAGCCTCGCCGACACCAGGCACTTACCCCGTGGGCGGTCTCACCGTCATTCGCTTCAACGACAACCATCTGATGTATGCGCTCACCTGGTTCGCCATGGCCGCCCTGTCCGTCCTGGGCGGTTGGCTGATGTTGCGGGATCGGGACTCCAGGGATAAAGCCGCCACCTGATGGCGGAAAATCGACCCATGCCTGCCGACCCGCCAATGGCGGATGCGGGACAGCGCAACATGTTGCTGCTCATCCAGCTCCGCTGGATTGCGGTCGGCGGGCAGCTGTTCACCATCGCTGTCGTCCAGGCATTGATGGACATCCATTTGCCGCTGGCGCCGCTGCTCCTGACACTGGCATTGCTTGCCGTGATCAATCTCGCCAGCCAGCCCTTCATCAACCGACGCACGGCCGTCACCAATATGGAATTGACCGCGGCGCTGCTGATCGACGTGGCGGCGCTCGCATGGCAGCTCTACCATAGCGGCGGCCTCGCCAATCCCTTCACCTCGTTGTTCCTGTTGCAAGTCGTGATCGGTGCGATCCTGCTGACACCCGCATCCTCCTGGACGATCGCGATCGCCACCGCGCTCGCACTCGCGACCCTCACCATCAACCCGGAACCCCTCGCCCTGTCGGAGCGCTATCGCGATGATCCCCTCGGCCTCTATTTGCAGGGCAGCCTCGTCTGTTTCGGCCTGATCGCCGTGCTGCTCGTCGCCTTCGTCACGCGGATGAGCCGCAACCTGCGGGATCGCGACGCGGCGCTGGCGAGCATCAGGCAGCGTGCCGCCGAAGAGGACCATATCGTCCGCATGGGCCTGCTCGCATCGGGTGCCGCCCATGAATTGGGCACGCCACTTTCCTCCGTCTCCGTGCTACTGGGCGACTGGAAGAAGATGCCTACGCTGGCGCGGGACGCAGATCTGATGGCCGATATCGAGGACATGGAAGCCGCCCTCAAGCGCTGCAAGAGCATCGTCGGCGGGATCCTCATGTCCGCGGGGGAAGCACGCGGCGTGGCGCCTAAAATCACGACCATGCGTGGTTTCCTGAGCGGCATCGTGTCGGAATGGCGTAATAACTGGCGCCCAGAAACAGTCGATTATATCGACGATTTCGGCCAGGATATGACGATTGTCTCCGACCCCGCCCTGAAACAGGTGATCGGCAATGTCATCGACAATGCCGCTGAGATGTCACCCGGATGGATAGGCGTCACTGCGCGACGCGAACAGAACAGTCTGATATTGGAGATCGCTGATCGTGGTCCGGGCTTCACGCCCGAAATGCTCGAAACCTTCGGCCAGCCCTATCGCTCGACCAAGGGGCGTCCGGGCGGCGGTCTTGGCATTTTCCTGCTGGTGAATGTGCTGCGCAAGCTGGGCGGTGAAGCGTCCGCCAGCAACCGGGAAGAAGGCGGCGCCCTTGTCACGCTCATGCTGCCTCTGGACGCCATAGCCTATCGGGACGAGGCCATAAGATGAATGAACGCCTTCTTGTCATCGTCGAGGATGACGATGCTTTCGCGCGAACGCTGAAGCGTTCCTTCGAACGGCGTGACTACACGGTGATCGTGGCGGCCAGCCATGACGATCTGGTCGTCCTGCTGGCAGGCCAGAAACCGCAGTTCGCGGTCGTCGACCTGAAACTGGGCGGAGCGTCGGGTCTTACCTGCGTGCAGACGCTGCGCGCGCTGGATGCCGAGATGCGGATCGTCGTGCTGACCGGGTTCGCAAGCATCGCCACCGCTGTCGAGGCGATCAAGCTCGGCGCATCCTATTATCTCGCCAAGCCTTCCAACACCGATGATATCGAGGCGGCCTTCTCGCGGGAGGATGGCGATCCGGATGCGCCTGTCGATGGCCGTCAATCGTCCATCAAGACGGTGGAATGGGAACATATTCACCAGACACTGGTGGACACGGATTTCAACATCTCGGAGTCCGCACGCCGTCTGGGGATGCACCGTCGGACACTGGCCCGGAAACTTGAGAAACGGCAGCTGAAATAGGCGCGGAGCGACCCGGCCCTTCCGTCCTATATTCGTCAGGCCCCGAGAAGCGCGATCGCCTCGATCTGCGCGCGGCTGAACCCCTGCGCGACCAGAGCCGGTACATGGGCTTCGGCGACATGACGCATGCGACCCGTTTCGCAGAGAAACTCGCGCACGGCCTCCAGACGGGGCGGCAGAATTTTTCTGGGTGCAGGTTCGCGCCGCGTGATCAGGTCCAACGTACGGCCGATCAGGCGGCGCCTGCTGCCCGGCTCGGATGGCGCAACGCAGCCGCAATCGGAAACGGCGCTCAGCGTTGACTTCACGCCTTCCCATTCATGCGGTGTCAGTTGCGGCTTGGCGATATCGATCATCTTGTCCTCCTGAAAATGAAAGGCCGTCCGCTGGTGCCCGCCGAAGGTCTAAGACGTCCGGCGGGCACTCTCTCGGTCAGGCCGCGTCGACCAGTACGATCTCCGCATCCTCGATGGCTGTGACCTTCAGCACATCGATGTCGGTGATGGCGGCACCATCGCGGGCATTGACCCGCACGTCGTCGATCACCACCGCGCCCGTCGCCGGGACCAGATAGGCCTTGCGGTCCTTGCCCAGCTTATATTCCGCGGTTTCACCCGCCTTGATGGTGGCACCCACGACCCGCGCGTCGGTACGGATCGGCAGCGCATCATTGTCATTTTCATAGCCCGAGGCGAGCGTCACGAAATGACCGGAACGATCGCCCTTGGGGAAAGGCTTGGCGCCCCATGCCGGCTGCTCGCCGCTGCGGGTCGGGATGATCCAGATCTGGAAGATCCGGGTCGTCACATCCTCGCGGTTATATTCCGAATGGCGGATGCCGGTGCCGGCGGACATCACCTGCACGTCGCCCGCTTCGGTGCGGCCCTTGTTGCCCAGGCTGTCCTCATGCGTGATCGCGCCTTCGCGGACATAGGTGATGATTTCCATGTCACGATGCGGGTGCGGCGGAAAGCCGGTGTGCGGCGCAATGGTGTCGTCGTTCCAGACGCGCAGGTTGCCCCAGTGCATCCGGGCCGGATCATGATAGCCGGCGAAGGAAAAGTGATGCTTGGCATCCAGCCAGCCGTGATTTTCACCGCCAAGGCCGCCAAAGGGACGAAGTTCGATCATTGTAAATCTCCTCAAGAGCCAGGAGGAAAATCACTGCCCGGCTGTTGAGACATGATTTAGCCGTTGCACGCTTTCAGGATCAGAGGGATAAATCCGTTCGAAACATTCCATGGAATTGAATAGTGAGCAATCCCGGCACGCCGACCTTCGACCAACTCCGCATCTTCCTTGCCATCGTTGACACAGGCAGCTTTGCCGCCGCCGGGCGCAAGCTGAACCGTGCGGTGTCCGTGGTCAGCTACGGCATCGCCAATCTGGAAACCCAGCTTGGCCTGACGCTTTTCGAGCGGGAAGGCACGCGCAAGCCCAAGCTGACGGTCGCCGGGCGCGCCGTGCTGGCCGAGGCGCGCACAGTCTCCCAGGGGATCGATGGACTGCGCGCCAAAGTGAAGGGATTGCTCGACGGGCTGGAGGCGGAGGTTGACCTGGCCGTGGACGTCATGCTGCCAGCGGAGCGGCTGGGCCGCGTGCTGCGTGCCTTTGCCAATGCCTATCCCACGGTGTCGCTGCGCCTGCATGTGGAAGCGCTGGGCGCGATCGCGGCGATGGTTCTGGATGGCGCGGCGGTGATGGGGATTTCCGGGCCGCTGGCCGCAGGGGTCGTCGGGCTGGAGAGCATGGGCGCCGGATCCGTGCCCATGGTGCCCGTTGCCGCCCCCGATCATCCGCTGGGCCGCATGGAGCAGATCGCGCCGGGCGCTGGCCGCGACTACACGCAGCTGGTGCTCACCGATCGCTCGCGCTTTACGGAGGGACAGGATTTTTCGGTGATGAGCCCCAAGACCTGGCGGCTCGCCGATCTTGGCGCCAAGCACGCCCTGCTGCGCGAGGGGATCGGATGGGGCAACATGCCATTGCCGATGATCGAGCCCGACCTTGTGGCCGGCACGCTCATCCGCCTCGCCATGCCCGATCATCCGGGCGGCACCTATCGTTTTTCAGGCATCTGGCGGCGGGATACGCCTCCGGGCCCCGCCGCTTCATGGCTGCTCGATCAGTTCGTGGCACTCGGCGCCGACGATCGGGAGGAAGCGGGCCTGACGGACATCTGATCCGCAAGGCCCGCCTCTTTCGCGGCTCAGCTGCGGGCGAAGGCCAACAGGTCGGCATTCAGCCGGTCCTGATGCGTTGCAGTCAGGCCATGGGGGGCGCCCTCATAGATCTTCAGGGTCGCGTCCTTCACGATCTTCGCGGAGAGCAGGCCCGCATTGCCGATCGGCACGATCTGGTCGTCATCGCCGTGGATCACCAGCGTCGGCACATCGATGGCCTTCAGGTCGTCGGTATAGTCGACCTCGGAAAATTCGCGGATGCACAGATATTGCCCGAGCATCGATCCGGCCATACCCTGTGCCCAAAAGGACTGCTTCAGGCCCTCGTTCACGTCCACCCCATCGCGGTTGAAGCCGAAAAACGGCGTGGTGAGGTCGAGGTAGAATTGCGAGCGGTTGTCGGCAACGCCCTTGCGGATGCCGTCGAACACGGCGATCGGCAGGCCATCAGGATAGGCTTCGCTCTTTGCCATGCGGGGCGGCACGGCGCCGATCAGCACCATCTTCGCCACGCGGGCAGTACCGTGACGGCCGACATAATGGCTGATTTCACCGCCGCCGGTGGAGTGGCCGACCAGGATCGCGTTCTTGAGGTCCAGTGCTTCGATCACGGCGGCCAGATCATCGGCATAGGTGTCCATGTCGTTGCCGGTCGCTGTCTGGTCCGAACGGCCATGACCACGGCGATCATGGGCGATCACGCGATAGCCCTGCTGGAGCATGAACAGCATCTGGCCGTCCCATGCGTCTGCCGAGAGCGGCCAGCCATGGGAGAAAACGACCGGCTGGGCGTCCTTCGCACCCCAATCCTTGTAGAAGATGCGGGCGCCGTCATTGGTGGTCACATATGGCATGGCTGGGGTCATGGCTGGGGTCCTCGATCAGATGTTGCGTCTAAGATTTCGCGCCGTTCGTCCGGTGCTGAAGCCGGTATAGCCGGCACCTGAGCCACGACACAGAGCGATAAAACCTCTCGAATTATTCTATTTTTTTGAAAAGCTGACAGCGGGCTGCGCCTTCTCCGGTTTTTCGCCTCCCCGAAAAGATTGACCGACATCATTGCAGTCCCGCATGCTTAAGATCGAGTAATGTGACAAAGTCATGGCGCTGCAGCAGGGTATTGATCGTGATCGACGAAATCGAACTCAAGCTGGCGCTGGCGCCCGAGGCCGGTGAGATGCTCCAAGCCTCACCGCTGCTGGGGCAGCCCGTCAGCCAGTCGATCCTGCTTTCGACCTATTTCGACACGCCGGACAAGAGGCTGCATCGCAATGGCATGAGCCTGCGCATTCGCAGCAACGGTGACACGCGTGTGCAGACAGTTAAGGCCGACAATGATCGTAGCATCGGCCTGTTCGCCAGAAGCGAATGGGAAATGCCCGTCGATGGGATCGCGCCGGTCCTCGATGATGGCAACCCGGTAGAATCGCTGCTTGGCGATGATGTCAACGCGATTGGCCCTCTCTTTAGCGTGGAGGTCGAGCGCATCTGCTGGTCGGTTTTTCAGGATGACTCTGAAATAGAGGTAGCGCTGGACCGGGGCGCCGTCGTCAGCCACGACCGGAGCGAGCCGTTTTGCGAGATCGAACTCGAACTCAAGGCGGGCAATCCGGCGGCGCTGTTTGCCCTTGCGGATCGGATGGACGCGATTGCCCCGCTCCGGCTTGGCGTGCTCAGCAAGGCAGAACGCGGTTACTGCCTGTCCGCCGAAAGCCCCTGCGGACACGGATACAAGGCGGAACCCGTGACATTGGCCATGGACATGACCGCCGCAGCAGCATTTCGGACCATCCTTCATGCGTGCCTGAGGCAATATCGCTTGAATGAGGACGTGTTGCTTCTTGGTCGGCAGACAGAAGCGCTGCATCAGTCGCGGGTCGCGCTGCGGCGCCTGCGCTCGGCGTTTTTTATCTTCAAGACGATGCTGCCCGGTCCCCAGGCCAGGTCTTTCCGCGATGAGCTGCGCCGGCTTTGCGCAATATTGGGCGCCGCGCGGGACATCGACGTTTTGCTAGCACGGGCACCCGAGGGCGCAGTTTATGACAGCCTCATTTCCGCGCGTGCGGATGCCTATGCTGTTGTCGATGATGCGCTGGCATCGGCCCGGACCCGCACATTGATGCGTAATATCGTCGCGTGGATGTCAGAGACTTCCTGGCCGGGGCCTTCCTCCGTTCCCAAGGATATGCCGGCAACGCGCTTTGCGACCGAAGCGTTGCGCCGCCTGCGAAAGCGGCTGTTGAAACGAGGGCGCGCCCTTAAGGAAATCAGCGACCAGGAACGGCATGACGCGAGGAAAAGCGCCAAGATGTTGCGCTATGCCAGCGAGTTTTTCATGTCGCTCTTTCCCCACCACCGCCAGCGCTGCCGCTACACCTCGTTCATCGCCGCTCTTGGAGCCTTGCAGGATGACATGGGGGCGTTGAACGATCGGGCTACAGCCATCGGCCTGCTGGAACATCTGGGTATTGCGCGCGACAAGGATCTCCGCTCCATGTTTCCCGTTGGAAGACGCAAGGATCTGATCGCGGACGCGAGCAAGGCCTTTGATGCCGTGATGGACGCGAAGAAATTCTGGCGCTGACGTTTCGAGAAAGTCGCAGACGCCTCCCGTCATATTTCAGTAGCAACGTCAAACTAACCGGTCCTTCGGACAAAGGAACGAGGCCCGACGCTGTTGAACTCACACACCAGACGATCTCGGTGCGCTGCTCCAGCGGCTATACAGCGTTTCTGCTTAGCAGTTACCACCGGCCTTTTCTTTTCGGCGGCGGTGCAGGCCCAAGGCGATGAAGCGCCCTTGCCTGCGGTCGCCCCGGCATCCCTGCGCATGACGGCGGAGGAAGCGCGTCAGGGCGTCGCGTCCGATGGCACCCATGTCTATGCGATAGACAATAACCGCATCGGCAAATATCTGATCTCGACCGGCAAGCGCATCGCGCATTGGGAGGGGGAGCGGCGGCTCTTCCCGCACATGAACAGCTGCACCATCGTCGGGCGCGAGCTGGTCTGCGCGGCATCCAATTATCCGGCCGTGCCCCAGACCAGTGCCGTTGAGTTCTTCGATACGGTGACGCTTCGCCACCTGCGCACCGTCAGCCTTGGCTTCGGCCCCGGATCGCTGACGGTCATGGACCGGCACGCGGGCAAATGGTGGGCCATCTTCGCCAATTATGCCGGCAAGGGCGGGGAGCCGGGGCGCGATTATCGCTATACCCTCCTGGTCCGCATGGACGACGCCTTCCGCCAGGAAGCGGCCTGGACCTTCCCGCCCGAGGTGCTCGCCCGCTTCGCGCCCTTCAGCTGCTCGGGCGCAAGCTGGGGCAGCGACGGGCGCCTCTATGTCACCGGCCATGATCGCCCCGAACTCTACGAACTGGCCTTCCCGGAGGCGGGATCGGTGCTGGAACTGCGCCGAACCATCGGCATCGCCACCCCCGGCCAGGCGATCGATTGGGATCCGGTGAAGACGGGGCGCATCTGGTCGATCGGTCGCGGCGCCACCGAAATGGTCGCCAGCGATATTCCCTTGGCAAAATAGCCCGCAGATCCGGGTGTTCTACGTTTTCTCCGGCCGCTCGCGCGCGACTGCGGTCCGGATGATATCGACGATCGGCGCGCATCCCTCCCCTCGGTCGCCATGCAGGATGCCGATTTCGCGAATGACGGTGAAGCCTTCGAGGCGCGGCCGCGCCACGCCCCGGTCCTGATAGGCATCGGGCATCACCGTAATGCCCAGCCCCGCCCGAACCATCGCCAGGGCCCGGTCGTCATTGGTGGTGCGAAAGCTGAAGCGCGGGCGAACGCCATGGCTGGTGAAATGCCGGCTGGTTTCGGAAAGCGCCTCGCAATTGCGCCGAACGATCATCGTCTCTTCGGCCAGGTCCTCGGGCTTTACCGAAGCGACGCCGGCAAAACGGTGCCAGCGCGGCAGCGCCAGCGCATAGCCTTCCCGATAAAGCAATTCCTGCCGCCACTCGCCCGCAGTGCGCAATACCGTCAGCGCGAGGTCGATCCGTCCGCGCGCCATGCGCGAGACGAGATCGCGTTCTGTGCCCTCCACCAGTTCGATCTGTGCTGGCACCTCGCGCCGGCGATGCTCGGCCACGATTCGCTCCAGCATCGCCGTAGGGATGGAGGAAAGCACACCGACACGGATAACGGGTGCATCGGCGGCATTGGCGATGGTTCCGGCGATCAGATTGAAATCATTCTCGATCCGCTGCGCATGCGCGACCAGCCGGCTCCCTGCTTCGGTCAGGTGGACGCGCTGGCTGGTCCGGTGGAACAGCGGCGCGCCGACCAGACGTTCCAGCTTTGCGATGCCGACGGACAGCGTCGGCTGCGTGACATTGACCTGAACGGCCGCACGAGAGAAGGTTCCCGCATCAACGACGGCCAGGAAATAGCGGAGCAGATATCGGTCGATCATAGACCCCATCTATACCTTTACCCAAAATCATTCAATTTCGCTAATCTGGAGATAGCTGCTAGGCCTTGCCCAAAGAAGCATGGAGAGGAAGCCGAAAATGTCGATGCCGGGCCTGGATTTCGCCCTGGGCGAGACCGCCGATGCGATCCGCGAAGCGACAGCCCGCTTCGCGGCAGACCATATTGCTCCCCTTGCCGCGCGTATTGATGCCGAGGACTGGTTCCCACGCGAGCTGTGGCCCGAAATGGGAGCACTCGGCCTGCATGGCATTACTGTGGAGGAAGACTTCGGCGGACTGGGCCTTGGCTATCTGGAGCATGTTGTGGCGCAGGAGGAGGTTGCCCGCGCCTCCGCATCCATTGGGCTCAGCTATGGCGCCCATTCCAATCTCTGCGTCAACCAGCTGCGCCGCTGGGGCAATGAAGCGCAGAAGCGCACGCATCTGCCCAAGCTGATTTCCGGCGAGCATGTCGGCGCGCTGGCGATGTCGGAGGCTGGCGCGGGCTCCGATGTCGTCTCCATGAAGCTGCGGGCAGAGAAGCGCGGCGATCGTCATATTCTCAATGGCACGAAGTTCTGGATCACCAACGCCGCCTATGCAGACGTGCTTGTGGTCTATGCGAAGACCGGCGAGGGATCGCGCGGCATCACCAGCTTCATCATCGAGAAGGAGTTCAAGGGCTTCTCGATCGGGCAGAAGATCGACAAGGTCGGGATGCGCGGATCGCCGACCGCCGAGCTGGTCTTCGACGATTGCGAAGTGCCGCAGGAGAATGTGATGGGGCCGCTCAATGGCGGCGTCGGCGTTCTCATGTCCGGCCTAGACTATGAGCGCACCGTCCTTGCCGGCATCCAGCTCGGGATCATGCAGGCGTGCCTGGACGTCGTGCTGCCCTATGTGCGCGAGCGGAAGCAGTTCGGGCAGCCGATCGGCGCCTTCCAGCTGATGCAGGCGAAGATCGCCGACATGTATGTCGCGCTCAATTCCGCCCGTGCCTATGTCTATGCCGTGGCGCGTGCCTGCGATGCCGGCCAGACCACCCGCTTCGACGCCGCCGGTGCGATCCTGCTGGCCAGCGAGAATGCGGTGAAGGTCGCGCTCGAAGCAGTGCAGGCGCTGGGCGGCGCGGGATATACGAAGGACTGGCCCGTGGAACGCTTCATGCGCGACGCCAAGCTGCTCGACATCGGCGCAGGCACCAATGAAATTCGCCGGATGCTGATCGGCCGTGAACTGGTAGGTGCCGCGTGACCACACTCCCCACCCTGATCGATCCTGGGTCGGAGGCTTTTCAGGCCAATGCCGCCCATAACCGGGCACTGGCCGAGGATCTGCGCGCCCGTGTCGCCATCGCGGCGTTGGGCGGCGAGGAGAAGCATCGCGAACGCCACGTGTCGCGCGGCAAGCTGCTGCCTCGTGACCGCATCCAGCGCCTCCTTGATCCCGGCGCGCCCTTTCTGGAGATCGGCCAGCTCGCCGCCAATGGCATGTATGGCGATGGTGCGCCGGGCGCGGGCGTGATCGGCGGCGTCGGACGCGTATCGGGCCGGGAATGCATGATCTTGGCGAACGACCCTACGGTGAAGGGCGGCGCCTATTTCCCGATGACGGTCAAGAAGCATCTGCGCGCGCAGGAAATCGCGCAGGAAAACCGCCTGCCCTGCATCTACCTGGTCGACAGCGGCGGCGCGAACCTGCCCCATCAGGCAGAGGTCTTCCCGGATCGCGAACATTTCGGCCGCATCTTCTACAATCAGGCGCAGATGTCGGCGCAGGGCATTCCGCAGATCGCCTGCGTCATGGGCAGTTGCACGGCCGGTGGCGCCTATGTGCCGGCGATGTCGGACGAATCTATCATCGTCCGCAATCAGGGCACGATCTTCCTCGCCGGCCCGCCGCTGGTGCAGGCCGCCACCGGCGAGATCATCTCCGCCGAGGAGCTTGGCGGGGCCGACACCCATGGCCGCAAATCGGGCGTGGTCGATCATGTCGCCGAGAATGACGAACATGCGCTGCAGATCGTCCGCGAAATCGCCGGGCGGCTGAACACCGTCAAGTCCGTCGATATCGACATCACCGCCCCCCGCCCGCCGCGCTACGATCCGCAGGAACTTTACGGCATCGTCCCGCAGGATGTGCGTGCGCCCTATGACGTGCATGAAGTCATCGCGCGGATCGTCGATGGGTCGGAGTTGCATGAGTTCAAGCCGCTCTACGGCACCACCCTCGTCTGCGGGTTTGCCCGCATCTGGGGAATGCCGGTCGCGATCCTCGCCAATAACGGCGTGCTCTTTTCCGAAAGCGCGCAGAAGGGCGCGCATTTCATCGAGCTGGCTTGCCAGCGCCGCATCCCCCTGCTCTTCCTCCAGAACATCTCCGGCTTCATGGTCGGCGGTAAATATGAGGCGGAGGGTATCGCCAAGCATGGCGCGAAACTGGTGACCGCAGTCGCCACCGCCACCGTGCCCAAGATGACGGTGCTCATTGGCGGCAGTTTTGGCGCAGGCAATTACGGCATGTGCGGCCGCGCCTATCAGCCGCGCTTCCTCTTTTCCTGGCCCAATGCGCGGATAAGCGTAATGGGCGGCGAGCAGGCGGCATCGGTGCTCGCGACCGTCCACCGCGATGCCGCGAGTTGGACGCCCGAACAGGCCGAAGCGTTCAAGGCGCCGATCCGCCAGAAATACGAGGATGAGGGCAACCCCTATTATGCCACCGCGCGGCTGTGGGACGATGGCATCATCGATCCCGTCCAGACCCGCGACGTGCTGGGCCTCGCCTTTTCGGCCGCGCTCAACGCGCCGATCCCTGATAGGCCGCAATTCGGCCTGTTCCGCATGTGATGCACCCGATCGCTGAAAGGGACGGACGATGATTGCCTTGCTCCTCCTCTTGACTGCCGGCCAGGTCACGCCGGACGCGCCCATGCCCAAGGGCACGGGGCTGCCTCCACCGACAGAAGATGTCGCGGGGCCGCTCGGCGCCGTGAACGCCCTGTTCGCCGGCATTGCGGCACGGGACGCCATCGCGATCGGCGTAACCCTGCGCCCGGAGGCGACGGCGACGATCGTGAATGAAAGCCCGGATGGCGGTCGCCGCATCGTCCATCTTGGGCGTGAGGCGCTGCTCGCCCGTTTCACGCCGGGGCCGGAAAAATTCGAGGAGCGCATCTACGATCCGTCGATCGAGATCGATGGCGACATCGGCTATGTATGGGGTCGCTACAATTTCTACATCGACGGCACGCTGCACCATTGCGGCTACGACCATTTCGACATGGTTCGCGAGAAGGGCGCCTGGAAAATCCAGAACGCCACCTGGTCAAGCCGTACAACCAATTGCGGGGATTAACGTGATCGCTTCCCTCCTCATCGCCAATCGTGGCGAAATCGCCCGCCGGATCATCCGCACGGCACGTACGCTCGGCATCCGCACCATCGCGGTCCATTCCGATGTCGATGCCGACATGCCCTTCGTGCGCGAAGCCGATGAGGCCGTCTGCATCGGCCCGGCGCCGGCGCGCGAGAGCTATTTGGTGCAGGAGCGCATCCTGGAGGCCGCGCGAGACACCGGCGCGCAGGCGATCCATCCGGGTTATGGTTTCCTCTCCGAAAATGCCGATTTCGCCGAGAAGGT
Source organism: Sphingobium arseniciresistens (assembly GCA_029167225.1). GTDB lineage: Bacteria > Pseudomonadota > Alphaproteobacteria > Sphingomonadales > Sphingomonadaceae > Sphingobium > Sphingobium arseniciresistens. The sequence continues at coordinate 214,281 of JARFNK010000004.1, read as the reverse complement.
CATCGCAGCAGGGATCGTCTGGATCGGCGCGCCGCCGGCCGCGATCCGCGCCATGGGCCTGAAGGATGCCGCCAAGGCGCTGATGATCGAGGCGGGCGTGCCCGTGACTCCCGGCTATCTGGGCGAAGACCAGCGCCCAAACCATCTGAAGATGCAGGCCGACAGCATCGGCTATCCCGTCCTCATCAAGGCGGTCGCGGGTGGTGGCGGCAAAGGGATGCGCCGGGTCGACGATCCAACCGATTTCCTTGACGCGCTTGCCTCCTGCCAGCGCGAGGCCGCGTCGTCCTTCGGCGACGATCGGGTGCTGATCGAGAAATATATCCTCGGGCCGCGTCATATCGAGGTGCAGGTCTTCGGCGACACGCTCGGCAATGTCGTCCATCTGTTTGAGCGGGACTGCTCGCTCCAGCGCCGTCACCAGAAAGTGATCGAGGAAGCCCCCGCCCCCGGCATGGATGCCGCCACCCGCGCGGCTGTATGCGACGCGGCGGTAAAGGCGGCAAAGGCAGTCGATTATGTCGGCGCCGGCACGATCGAGTTCATCGCCGACGCTTCCGAGGGGCTACGCCCCGACCGCATCTGGTTCATGGAGATGAACACCCGACTGCAGGTGGAGCATCCCGTCACCGAAGCGATCACCGGCCAGGATCTGGTGGAGTGGCAGTTGCGTGTCGCGAGCGGCGAGCCGCTCCCGATGCGACAGGATCAGCTGGCGATCAATGGCTGGGCGATGGAAGCCCGGCTCTATGCGGAAAACCCGACCAGCGGCTTCCTGCCATCCACCGGCCCGCTCGACCGGCTGCGCTTCCCCGAAGGCGCCCGCATCGATAGCGGCGTGGAGGAAGGCGGCGAAGTCACCCCCTTCTATGACCCTATGATCGCCAAGCTGATCGTCCACGGCCCCACCCGCGCTGCCGCCGCCGCGAAACTTGCGAGTGCCGCACGCAATACGCAGGTCTGGCCGGTCAGGACGAACGCCGCCTTCCTTGCCCGCGCTGCGGCCGATGCCGAGTTCGTCGCGGGAAAGATCGACACCGGCTTCATCGAGCGCCATGCCGACCGGCTGGTGCCCGCCGCCGAACCGTCAGACACCGTCCTTCAGGCCGCGGCGCGCGCTATCCTGCCCCGTGCCGGGCATGATCCATGGGTAAGCCTGTCGGGCTTCCGTGCCAATGCCGCGCCTGAGCAGCGGGTGCAGGTTGAAGTCGCCGGAAAGCCGCATCTGGTCACGCTAAGCATGCCCGCACCACATTTCGCCACGGCGGAGATCGGTGGCGAGATGATCCTCTTCCTTGATGGCGAGGCATGGCCCTATGACCTGCCCCGCGCCGATCATGCGAGCGGCGGCGGAGGGGTTTCCGACGGCGCCATTCTCTCGCCGATGCCGGGCCGTGTCATCGCGGTGGAGGTGGCACAGGGCGACCATGTGACGAAGGGGCAGAAGCTCCTCGTCCTGGAAGCCATGAAGATGGAACAGGCCATGCTCGCCCCGTTCGACGGGATCGTGGAAAGCCTCGCCGCAACGAGTGGCGCGCAGGTAAGCGAAGGCTTCGTGCTCGCCCGCATCACCAAGCCGGAGGAGGCATGATGGCGGGGCGTTGGTTCGACGCATGGCAGGTCGGCGACCAGCTCGTCCACGACATCCGCCGCACGGTGACGGAGACGGACAATCTGCTCTTCACTACCATGACCCATAATCCGCAGCCCCTGCATCTGGATGCGGAGGCCGCTAAGGCCTCGGAATTTGGCCAGATCCTCGTCAATGGCACCTTCACCTTCGCGCTGATGATCGGGCTCAGTGTCGGCGACACGACGCTCGGTACGCTCGTCGCCAATCTTGGCTATGACAAGCTGGTCCACCCTTCCCCGGTGTTCATCGGCGACACGCTGCGCGCCGAAAGCGAGGTGATGGAATTGAAGGAAAGCCGCTCGCGGCCCAATGCGGGGATCGTGACCTTCTCCCATCGGCTCATCAACCAGCGCGAACAGATCGTCTGCCAGTGCCTGCGGTCAGCACTGCTCCTGAAGGCGCCTGCCTAGCCGCCACGCACTGGCGGAATTGCAGGCCGCCATCCGTTTACCCGGCAGCCTCTTCTCCTGCGCCGGGATCATTCATGCGTCATTTGCTGATCGGCTTTATCGCCCTCCTTCCTTCCGCTCTGGGCGCAATGCCGGCAGCGAAGGAAAAGGAAACGGTCGAAAAGGCCGCCAGGGCTTCGATGCCGGAGTGGGCGGAATTTCTAACGCTGCCCAATGTCACCCGCCGCTCGAGCGCGGAAATCCGTAAAAATGCAGACTGGGCCGAAGCGGCCTTCCGCCGCCATGGGTTCCAGGCGCGCCAGCTTGCAGATGGCGAAACGCCGATGGTCTTCGCCGAGTGGCCGGCGGCATCGCCCACCAAGAAGACCATCCTCTTCTATGCCCATATGGACGGGCAAGGCGTCGACCCCAAGGAATGGGACCAGCCCTCTCCCTTCACGCCGACGCTGAAACGCAGGGGCTCGGACGGCAAATGGGACGTGCTTCCGATCGATCAGCTCCCGCGCGCCGAGCGGGACTGGCGCCTGTTCGCGCGCTCCTCCGCCGACGACAAGGCGCCGATCATGATGCTGATGGCGGCCATGGACGGGATGAAGGCATTCGGCCGGACGCCGGCGATCAACGTGAAGATCATCCTCGATTCCCATGAGGAAGCCGGCCCGCCGACCCTGAAGGATGTCGTTGCCCGCAATGCCGATCTGCTGAAGGCTGACGCCGTCGTGATGCTGGACGGCCCCATGCACGCCACCAACAGGCCGACGATCGTGTTCGGCCATCGCAGCGGCGCGGGCTTTACCCTTACCGTCTTCGGCGCCCGCAGCGAACTGCATAGCGGCCACTATGGCAACTTCGTGCCCAACCCGGCGCAAAGGCTCGCCGCCCTGATCGCAACCTTCAAGGATGATGATGGCCGGGTGCTGATCCCCGGCTTCTATGACGGCGTGACCTTCAGCCCGGAGATGAAGAAGGCGCTTGCCGCCGTGCCTGACGACGAAGCCGCGATCCGAGCGCGCGTCGGCATCGCCGCCAGCGAAAAGGTCGGCGAGAATTACGAGGAATCGCTGAACTATCCCTCGCTCAGTATCATCGCGATGAAGTCAGCGGATGTGGACAACCGCCGCACGATCATTCCCGACTCCGCGACCGCCATGTTCGACGCCCGCACCGTGCCGGCAACGCCCGGCGACCGGCAGGTGGCGCTCGTCAGCGCCTTTGTCGAGAGCAAGGGCTATCATCTCGTGAACGGCAGCCCGACAGAGGAAGAACGCCGCACCTATCCCAAACTTGCCGCGATCGACGCCGGCGGCGGCTGGGGCAAGGCGCTTTCGACGCCGCTGGATTCGCCTGTCGGCGTCTGGGCGCGTGCGGCTCTGGTCAAGGCGTTCGGGCAGGAACCCGTACGCATCCCCATGATGGGCGGGAGCGTACCCAGTGACCCATTGGTGGCCATGGGCGTTCCCGTCCTGCTGCTGCCGCTGGTCAATGCCGACAACAACCAGCACGCCGCCAATGAGAATATGCGGATCGGCAATTATATCGACGGCGTGCAGAGCCTCTACGCGCTGTTCTCGCAGCCCTATTGAAAGGATTCCTGCCGCGCGCGCGCAGGCCGGGCGTTGGCCCATTCCGCCAGCAACAGGCTGACGAGCATCATGAGCGCCAGAATACCGATCGCGCTCCCCAGCGCCGTCCATCCCCAGCGCGAGACGATCAGACCACCGAGCGGCGGACCGATCAATGCGCCGCCTGCGCCGAACTGGGTGAGCAGCCCGGTCGCAACGGCAATGCGCGGATCGGCGGAATTTTCGGCGCCGGCAAGAACGGGCAGGCGCGCGAAGACCAGCGGTGAGCTTACCCCGCTCAAGGTAACGGCCAGAAACGCGACTAGCCCCTGCGCCATCCCGCTGGCGCCATCACCTTGATGCGCGACGAATATCCAGGGCGAAAGCGCCGCCGTGGCGATCAGGCATGAAGCCAGCACGAGGATCAGAGCCTTTCCTTCCAGAACGCCGCGCCGCATGATGACGAGTGCGATCAGCGTTGCCGGCAGCGCCGCGAGCGACACGAGGCCGGAAACGAATGCCGCGTCACCCAGCGATGCGCCCGTCTGCTCGACCAGAAAGGTCGGCAGCAGCATCATCAGCGCACATACGAACATCGTGTAGAAGCCGAAGGCCAGCGTCGCGATCCACGCACCGGCAAGCGGCATTCTGACCGATGCCTTTTGGTTGCGGAGGCTACCAGGCTGCTGACGCGAGAACAGGATCAACGCGATGCCAGCAAACCCTCCCCAGACCAAAATGGTCCCGGAAGCGCCGACACTTTCTACCAGCACGCCCGTCAGGGCACTGCCTACCGCGATGCCCACCGGAACGAATGTGCTCCAGATCGCCAGCGCCGTGCCGCGCTGCCGTTCGTCGGCGATTCCGATGATGAGCGTCGGCGCCGCGATGACCACCAGCACATAGCCGATGCCCTCGACCGCGCGCGCAAGGAACAGTGGCACGGCGTCCGAAGTCAGCCCTTCCACCGTGCCCGTCGCCGCCAATATTGCAAGGCCTGACAACAGGAAACGGCGTGCGCCGACTTGCGCCACGCCCAGCCCGGCAACGAAGCCGAAGAGCGCCCCGCCGACTTCCAGCAGCGAAATGAGTAGCGCGACTTCCGCGAGCGAAAGCCCATAGGATTGCCGCAGGAGCGGCGCGAGCGCGGAGAATTTCGCGAGCTGTGCTGCGGCCAGCACGCCGACCAGATAAAGGCCGATGATCGAGAACCAGTTGCGAGACATGGCCGCTGCCTAGCGCCGGGAAGCGCCAAGCGACACGAATAAAATATGCGCTGCCGAAATTTCCAGATCAGCAGGTCGTCGAGATGCGACCGATGCGACCATCGGCAAGCGCGATGCTCTCCCGCTGCATGAGGCTGGGCCTTGCGGAGATTACCGAACTGCCATTTCCGCCCGTGCGGAAGTGCAGCCTCCCATAGGGCGGATCGAACCATCCCCGATCGACAGGCAAGCTGCAACCGCGCCTTGCGAGAAATTTTGGAACCAGCGGGGTTCGAATGCAGTTGAGAAAATATCGTGCGAGACAGGCCGGAATAGGCATGACCACGAAATTCACATATGCTTTTGGCAGCAACGCGCTCGAAACGGGTAGCCGATCGGCGCAGGGGACTATCATCATGATAAGCAGGCAGGAATTGGGTATGTCTAGACGAGAGATGCTCGCAACAGGAGCAGCCGGTGTGGCGATTGCAACCGTCTCTCCTGCGGAGGCCGATGTCGATGCATCTGCGCCGCAAGCCCGGTCGATGACGACGAAGGTGAGCTTTACCGTCAATGGCACACCGCGCGACCTGGACCTCGACACCCGGACCACGCTGCTCGACGCGCTACGCGAGCATCTTCACCTGACAGGCACCAAGAAGGGGTGCGATCATGGCCAGTGCGGGGCCTGTACGGTGATCGTCGACGGCCGCCGGATCAATAGCTGCCTGAGCCTTGCGGTCATGCATGAAAACGATTCCATCACGACTATCGAAGGGCTCGGCACGCCTGACAAGCTGCATCCCATGCAGGCCGCCTTCATCACGCATGACGGTTATCAGTGCGGCTATTGCACGCCCGGCCAGATTTGCTCTGCCGTTGCCGTGCTTGACGAGATCAAGGCAGGCATCCCAAGCCATGTCAGCGAAAGCCTGACCGAACGCCCTCGCGCCACCAATGCCGAGATGCGCGAGCGGATGAGCGGCAATATCTGCCGCTGTGGCGCCTATTCGAACATCATGGAAGCCATGGCACAGGTCGCGGAGAAGCAGGCATGAAGCCTTTCACCTATGAGCGGGCGAACTCGCCCACGCAGGCAGCAGCGGCAGCGGTGCGGACGCAGGGTGCAAAATTCATTGCGGGCGGCACGAACCTGCTCGATCTGATGAAGCTCCAGATCGAGGCGCCGACGCATCTGATCGACGTCAACGGCCTCGGCTTCGACAAGATCGAAAACACGCCCGAAGGCGGGCTGAGGATCGGCGCCCTCGTTCGCAACACCGATCTTGCAGCCGACAAGCGGGTGCGGAGCGACTATGGCCTGCTGTCCCGCGCGCTGCTCGCAGGAGCATCTGGACAGCTCCGGAACAAGGCGACGACCGCCGGAAACCTGCTCCAGCGCACCCGTTGTTCCTATTTTTACGACACCAACCAGCCCTGCAACAAGCGAAAGCCGGGCAGCGGATGCGCGGCGATCGGCGGCATCAGTCGGCAACTCGCCGTGATCGGTACGAGCGATGCGTGCATTGCGACCCATCCCAGCGACATGGCGGTTGCGATGCGCGTGCTCGACGCGCAGGTCGAAACCGTCAAAGCCGATGGCCAGACACGAGCCATTCCCATCGCCGACTTCCATCGGTTGCCGGGCAATACGCCGCATGTCGAAACCGCGCTTGAACCGGGCGAACTCATAACCGCGGTCACGTTGCCGCGGCCCATCGGCGGAACGCACATCTACCACAAGGTCCGCGACCGCGCGTCCTACGCCTTCGCACTCGTGTCGGTCGCTGTGGTGATCCAGAAGGACGGCAGCGGGCGCGTGGCCGTAGGCGGGGTGGCGCACAAGCCATGGCGCATCGAGGCGGCCGAGTCAGCGATGCCCCGTGGTGCCAAGGCGGTCACGGCAACGCTGTTCGCCGATGCCAAGCCGACACATGAGAATGCATTCAAGCTCAAGCTCGCCGAACGGACACTCGGTGCCGCGATGACACAGGCCAAAGCAGGGGCATAAGCGATGAAGTTCGACACACCCGCAACCACCAATCCGATCGACCAGATGAAAGTCGTCGGCAAGGCCCATGATCGCATCGACGGCCCGCTCAAAACGACGGGCACTGCGCCCTATGCCTATGAGCGCCATGATGTTGGCGCCGATGTCGCCTATGGATACATCGTCGGCGCCGGCATCGCCAAGGGGCGTATCGCAGGCATGATGCTGGACGAGGCACGCGCGGCGCCGGGAGTCCTCAAGATCCTGACGGCAGCCGATGTGGGGAAGCTCGGAAAGGGCCGGATGAATACCGCCCATCTGTTTGGCGGGCCGGACATTCAGCATTATCATCAGGCCATTGCCATCGTCGTCGCCGAAACTTTCGAGCAGGCTCGGGCCGCAGCCCAACTGGTGCGTGTGGATTATGTCCGCGCCAAGGGCGCTTTTGACCTCAAGGGGGCGATGAAGGATGCCGTGGCCCCGCCCGACGATGCCGATGCCGACGCCGCCGTGGGCGATTTCAACGGCGCCTTTGCAAGCGCGGCCGTCACCATCGACGCGCAATATACGACGCCCGATCAAAGCCATGCGATGATGGAACCCCATGCATCGATCGCCGCGTGGGAAGGCGACAAGCTGACCCTATGGACGTCGAACCAGATGATCGCGTGGGGCGTCGGTGAACTGGCGAAAACGCTCGGTATCCCGAAAGGAAACGTCCGACTGGTTTCGCCCTATATCGGCGGTGGTTTTGGCGGAAAGCTGTTCCTTCGAGCTGAGGCACCGCTTGCAGCGCTGGGCGCGAAAGCCGTGGGGCGTCCGGTAAAGGTGGCGCTGACCCGTCCCATGATCATGAACAATACGACGCACCGGCCTGCAACGATCCAGCGCCTGCGCATTGGCGCATCGAAGGACGGCAAGATCACTGCGATCGGCCATCAAAGCTGGTCTGGCGACCTTCCCGGAGGCGGGCCCGAAGCGGCGGTGCAGCAGACGCGCCTGCTTTATGCCGGCGCCAATCGGATGACGCAGACCCGGCTGGCGGTGCTCGACCTGCCGGAAGGCAACGCCATGCGTGCGCCAGGGGAGGCTCCGGGCCTGATGGCACTCGAAATCGCCATGGACGAAATGGCAGAAAAACTGGGAATGGACCCGGTCCAGTTCCGCATCGTCAACGATACCCAGGTCGATCCAGCCGACCCGAAACGACCCTTTTCGCAACGCCAGCTGGTGGAATGCCTGCAACAGGGTGCCGAGAGATTTGGGTGGAATCAGCGCACCAAGCCGGCAGGAAAGCGCGAGGGACGCTGGCTGGTCGGCATGGGCGTTGCCTCCGCCTTCCGCAACAACCTGCTCATGAAGTCCGCCGCGCGGGTCAGGCTCGGCGGTAACGGCATTGTCACCGTTGAAACAGACATGACCGACATCGGCACCGGCACCTATACCATCATCGCGCAGACAGCGGCGGAGATGATGGGCGTGCCGCTGGACAAGGTCGTCGTGCGGCTTGGCGATTCCGCCTTCCCCGCATCGGCCGGCTCCGGCGGGCAATGGGGCGCCAACAATTCTACGGCCGGCGTCTATGCTGCCTGCGTCAAGTTGCGGGAGGCGGTAGCTACCAAGCTCGGCTTCAACTCGGCCGATGCCCAATTTGTCGACGGGCAGGTCCGTTCGGGCAATCGCCATGCCTCATTGGCAGATGCTGCGCGCGACGGCGAACTGGTCGCCGAGGATTTCATCGAATATGGCGACCTCGACAAGAAATATCAGCAATCGACCTTCGGCGCGCATTTCGTGGAAGCGGCCGTCGATGCGGCTACCGGGGAAATCCGTATCCGCCGCATGCTCGCTGTCTGCGCCGCCGGTCGCATTCTCAATCCCAAGTCGGCGCGCAGCCAGGTGATCGGCGCCATGACCATGGGCGTAGGCGCGGCGCTGATGGAGGAACTGGCCGTGGACAAGCGGTTCGGTTTCTTCGTGAACCATGATCTTGCCGGATATGAAGTGCCCGTCCACGCCGACATTCCGCACCAAGAGGTGATCTTCCTTGAGGAAACCGACCCGCTTTCCTCGCCGATGAAGGCCAAAGGCGTTGGCGAACTTGGCCTGTGCGGCGTTGCGGCGGCCATCGCCAATGCGGTGTACAACGCCACCGGCATTCGCGTGCGCGACTATCCGGTCACGCTCGACAAGTTTCTCGACCATCTGCCGGAATATGCCTGACCGTAGCACCGGACGATGTGAGCAAAAACATCGCGCTCTAATGTCCTGATACATGAAAAAGGGCCGTCCCAAAGGACGGCCCTTTCCATTTGTCGGTCTGCAAGCAGGTCGCCCCACCGAGTGCTTTCACCCGCTGGAGCCGTCCCTTGCGCAATCAGGCCGGCTGATCGGCGCGGCTTACGCCCTCGCCATCCAGGTTCTTCGCAACGAAGTCCCAGTCGATGGCGTTCTTCAGGATCGCATCGGCATAGCTGGGCCGCAGGTTGCGATAATCGATGTAATAGGCGTGCTCCCACACATCGAGGATCAGCAGCGGCGTCGCGCCATGGGCGACCGGCGTGTCGGCGTCGTGGTATGACGTCACTTCGAGCTTGCCGTCCTTGAGGTTGAGCGCGGCCCAGCCGCTGGCAAAATGGCCGACGGCCTCTGCCTTCAGCTTCTCGATCAGGCCATCGACCGAACCGAAGCCCTCGTTAATCAGTTCGAGCAGCTTGCCGGTCGGTTCTTTTTTCTCCGGCGAAAGGCCCAGCCAGTAGAAGCTGTGGTTCCAGATCTGGCCGACCTGGTTGAACAGGCCGCCCTTGGACGTCTTGATCAGCTCGACCAGCGACTTGCCCTGCAGTTCAGGGTCGGCAGCCACCAGCTCATTGGCCTTCACGACATAGGCATTGTGATGCTTGCCATGGTGGAAATCGAACGTCTCGGCAGACAGGATTTCGCCGAAAGCATCCTTGGGATAAGGAAGGGGGGGGAGTGTAAAGGCCATGGAAATTCTCCTCGGGACTGGAAACAGGGTCCGCCTCGCCAACGCAGCGGAACGGACAAGGTTCACCGCGACGGGTAATCGTTACGCCCGCTGTTTTTTTCAAGCCAATTCTGGTTGCAGGCAGAAAAGCGCATCAATCCATTTGCGCTGGTGCGAGCAGGCCGTGCTTTTTCAGGCAATGCCGCAGCTGGTCGTAACTGAGCCCCAGCCCCTTCGCGGTCGCCCGCTGGTTATGGCGATAGCGGGCAAGGGCGGCGCGCAGGATGCTGCTTTCATGCAGGTCCATCGCGGCGCGCAGGTCGGCGACCTCATGATAAGCGAAACCGGATGTCGGCTTCGGCGCAGCCTCGGGCTGACCGTGAAGGGGCGCCGGCGCCGTGACCGAAGTCCGCCCGGCCATGGATTGCGGCTTCCACGGCGAATCGAAGGGATCGAACACCATCCGGTCGATTGGCCGCGTCGGCTCGTTCCAGCGATAGACGGCGCGCTCCACGACATTGCGCAGCTCGCGGACATTGCCGGGCCAGCGATAGCCCTCCATTTCCGCCATCGCCGGTGCCGCGAAGCCCGGCCATTGCGGCCAGTGCAGTTCCGCCGCCATGCGCCGGCCGAAATGATCGGCGAGCACCCGCACGTCCCCTTCTCGCGCGCGCAGCGGCGGCAGGGTGATGACCTCGAAACTCAGCCGGTCGAGCAGATCGGGGCGGAAGCGGCCATCTTCCGCCGCCGCCGGCAGGTCGTCATTGGTCGCCGCGACGATGCGGACGTCCACCGTCACCGGGCGGGACGCACCGATGCGCGTGACCTCGCCATATTCGATGACACGCAACAGGCGCTCCTGCGCTGCCATGGACAGCGTGCCCAGCTCGTCCAGGAACAGCGTGCCGCCATCCGCATCCTCGAACCGGCCGGAGCGCGCGCGGGTCGCACCCGTGAACGCACCCGCCTCATGCCCGAAGAGTTCGGCCTCGATCAGCGTCTCCGGCAGCGCAGCGCAATTCATCACGATCAGCGGCTCGCTCCAGCGCGGGCTGAGATGGTGGAGGCGTTCCGCGATCAGCTCCTTGCCCGTCCCGCGCTCGCCGATCACCAGGACCGGGCGGTTCAGCTCGGCCGCACGCCCGGCCAGCTCGACCGCGTCGAGAAAGGCGAAGGACTGGCCAACAAATTGCGTATTTTTCTCCATGCGCCAAATCATGGGAAATTTCCCCAACTCTTGGCAAGAGAATTATGCCAAACAGGCTGTAAAACATGAGAAAAATCCCAGAAATCCGCCATTTTCTAAAATTGGCACGCCTCATGCACTTCTTTAGGCAACCGCCGCAAAGGCGGACGACATGAAGGCCAAGGTTCAGGGAGTACGTAAGATGTTCAACACCAAAGAGATCGGCAAGACGGCTTCGATCGCCATCGCAGCGGCCCTGTTTGGATCGACCCTGATCCTTTCCGCCGTCGGCCCCGCCCGGGCCAGCGAGACGATCGCGACCAGCCTTGCGATAGACGCCCAGACCGGCGTCTGCCTGCAGGCACCCGCGACCGCACGCTATCTGGCGTAACGGTCACAACCGGCCGGGGCGGGCTACAGCCCCCCTCTCGCCCGCCCCGGCACCCCAAGACAAGACCAGGAGTGAGTTTCAAATGGGCATTTTCTCCCGCACGCGCGACATCATCGCCGCTAACGTCACCGATCTGCTCGACAAGGCAGAGGATCCCGCAAAGATGATCCGCATGATCATCAACGAGATGGAAGAAACGCTGGTGGAAGTCCGCGCATCCGCAGCCCGCACCATCGCCGACCAGAAGGAAATGCGCCGCCATATCGCCAAGCTGGAAGCGCTGCAGACCAGCTGGATGGAGAAGGCCCAGCTTGCGCTCAGCAAGGACCGCGAGGATCTGGCCAAGGCCGCCCTGGTCGAGAAGCAGAAGGCCGCCGACATGGCCGAGCAGCTCAACCACGAGATCAGCGTGCTGGACGAAGCACTGCGTGCCTCCGAAGAGGACATCGCCAAGCTGCAGGCCAAGCTGCGCGAAGCCCGCGCACGCCAGAACTCTCTGGTCACGCGCATGGAAAGCGCGCAAAATCGCCTGCGGGTGCGCGAAGCCTATGCCGGCGAGAAGGTGAATGACGCCTTCGCCCGCTTCGACATGCTGGAGCGCCGCGTGGACATGGCCGAGGGCCGCGCCGATGCGATGAACCTGGGCGGCCAGCCCAAGACGCTTGAGGAAGAGATCGCCGAACTGCGCTCCAACGACAAGGTCGAGGCAGAGCTTGCCGCATTGAAGGCCGCGCAGAACAAGGGAGCCTGACGCCATGATGGAAGACGTTTTTGTCCCCATCGCCGTGGTCGGCATGCTCTTCATCGGCATGCCCTGGCTGATCTTCCACTATGTCACCAAGTGGAAGCAGTCCCCCAAGATCACGGACGAGGATGAGCGGCTGCTGGACGAACTCCACCTGCTCGCCCGCCGCCTTGAGGAAAGGCTGATGACCGTCGAGCGCATCGTCGCCGCCGACAACCCCGATTTCCGTCCGTCGCGGCCCACGCCCAGCGACGACGACTACAACTTCGACCGGAGGAACTGAGATGAGCGCCCGCCGCACCAAATTCTACCTCGACAAGCAGAATGCCAAGTGGTTGGGCGTGTGCTCCGGCATCGCCGACTATACCGGGATCGACGTGATCTGGGTTCGCGTCGGCGCGGTGCTGGTCACGCTGATGGGGGCCTTTCCCTGGACGCTGATCGCCTATGGCATTGCGGCTTGGATGGCCGACAACAAGCCCTATGGCCTTTATGCCGATCATGACGACCAGAAATTCTGGCAGGGCGTGCGCTCCAACCCGGCGCGCTCCACCCGCGATGTTCGCTCCAAGTTCCGCGACATCGACCGTCGCCTCGCCGACATCGAGACCTTCTACACCAGCCGCAACACGCGCCTGGCCGACGAGATCGACAGCCTGCGCTAAGCCGTCTGCGCGAAAAAGGGATCAAGCAGCATGGACCCTACACCTTATTTCATCATGGGCACGATGTTCGGCGTGGCCGCGACACTCCTGATCCAGGCCTATGCGCGGCGGACGGTACGAAAAGCCCTGTCGAGAACCAAGGAACAGGGCGATCAGCACCAACAGCTGATTACGCAGGAACTGCGTGAACGGGTGCGCGTGCTGGAGCAGATCATCACCGATCACCCCCGCCAGCTTGCCGACAGGATCGAGCAGCTGCGGTGAACGCGGGCATCATCGAGGGAGCAATCACGATGTTTCAGGGACCAGGCTTCGTCATCGCCATCATCGCGATCTCGACCGCGGGCTGGATGTTCACCACTTGGGTCCGTGCGCGCCACGGCTATCCCGTGGAAAATGAATGGAAAGGCACCGTTGGTCGAAGCGATCCCGACGCTGATCGAAAAATCGCTCTGCTGACGAACGAAAACGAGAAGCTGACGGGTCGGATCAGCAGGCTGGAGGAACGGATCGCCGTGCTGGAGCGGATCGCCACCGATCCCGCCACCAGCACCGCCCGGGCCATCGACGCGCTGCGCTGAACCGACGCAAGGGAGACGACAGATGTTCACACAATCCGCAATCGCGCTGATCTCGCAGATCGGGCCCCTCGTCAGCATCGTAGTTGGCATGGGCGTTGGCGGATGGGTGTTCACCACTTGGCTCCGCGTCAAGCATGGCTATCCACTCGATGGCGCCTGGGGACAGGCGGTCTATCCTCGCCAGGACGAGGATATGATCGAGCGGGTTCGCCTGATCAGCCAGGAAAATGCGCAACTGCGGGCCGAGATCGGTTCGCTCAAGGATCGACTCGCCAATGTCGAGCGGATCGTGACGGACGAGAGCCATCAGTTGACCCGAGAGATCGAGCGGCTGCGCGGCCCGGCCAACTGACGCCGACAGGATCAAAGGACCACATTCATCATGGGACATGCCGCAAGCTGGATCTGGGTGCTCATCCCCTTGGCCGCCATCGGCGTGAAGGGGTTTCGAAGCTGGCTTAATCTCAAGGAAAGGCAGCTCGAGATGCAGTCGCGCGAAACCGCCGAAAAGACCGCCCAATATGCCGCTCATACCGAACGGCTGGAACAGCGGATGCGGGTGCTGGAGCGGATCGTAACCGACAAGGGCATGGACCTGTCCGAGGAAATCGACAAGCTGCGCGACAAACCGCTCAACTGAGCCGCCCGCCAAAACACAATATTGGGAGTAAAGGCCGATGAATCCGTTTGAAATGGTCGTTGCGATCGTTGCCATCACAGCGATCGCCAGCGTCGTCCGGGCCAAATATGGCGTCGTGCGCCGCCATAAGGGTGAGGATTTCATCGCGCGCGGCCCTGACCCGGAAGCGGTCCGCCTGCGCGAGGAAGTAAAGGCCCTCAAGGACCGCGTGGCGGTGCTGGAGCGCCTCGCGACCGACAGTTCAACTGCGCTCGAGCGCGAATTCGAAAAGCTCAAGGGCACCGACTGACAGGTGCTCCCGATATTGGGAAAGGAAGGGACAGGCATATGCAGGACCCGACACTCTACATCACCATGGCAACCACGGCGCTCGCCGGCATCGCCATCCTCGCCTTCGCAACGTTGCGTGGCTGGAACGGCTGGCTGGACCTGAAGCGCGCGGAAATGCTCCGCTATGCCGATCATGGCGATCAGGGCGGCACGCCATCGGCGGCCACCCGGATCGAGGTGGCCGACCTCAAGGAGCGCATCCGCAAGCTGGAGGCGATCGCCGCTGGCGTCGACATCTGATCGCGTGCGCGGCGGGCAAGGATGCAATAAGCGCCTTCCCCGCCGCGCATCAGGCCCTATATGGCGGGCATGACCGATCAGCCCGCACCCGCCGATGGAACCAGCCCCGCCGGAACCAGTCTCGCCGACATCAGCGAGGAATATGAATTTCTGGATGCCGACGACCGCTACCGCCTCCTCATAGACCTCGGCCGGGCGCTGGAACCGATGCCGGATCCGCTCAAGACCGACGCGACGCTGGTGCGCGGCTGCTCCGCCGCCGTATGGGTCTATCCCACCACCCTGCCCGACGGCCGGCTGCATTTCCTGGCCGACAGCAATGCCGCCATCACCAAGGGCATCATCGCGCTGGTGCTGCTGACGGTGCAGGACAAGGCACCCGCAGAGATCACGACGACCGACATTGCAGGGGCGCTGGCACCTTTCGACCTCAAAAATCAGCTCAGCTCCAATCGAACCCAAGGCATTCCGAACATGATCGCGCTGATTCAGGAGACCGCTGCGCGTTACGCGTGAGCGTGGCGTGCCGGTGTATCACGGTAGTTCCTCGGCCTTTGCCCTGTAATAGCTGAACACGACGATTTCCTATCGGACGGTGCCGCTTGCTGCATGAGTTACAAGCGGGCATATCCTTTGATTAGAGATGGGGAGTGCGTGATGCGGAGGAAACTTATCTGCCTGGCTTCCTTAGTGGCTGTGGCGATGCCTTCGATGGCTGGCGCGCAAGCGACGACGCGCCAGTGCAGCCCGACTGAGGAAGTCGGACCTGCTTGTCTCCTTGGAAAAAAGGAGCTTCCATCGCCGCTCGCCGATAGCGTTTTTTGGCATATCGACAGTTTTGCATCAAAAGCCGATGCCGAACGCTTCAGCGCAAAAACCAGCACAATTGTGGAGGCATTCGGATCGACGTGGCTCTTCACGCTTGCACCAAAAAAGTGGAGATCCAGCGGTGGCAAGCATATCGCGAACATCGGCCCACTGCCGGTACAGCCAGCCCGGGCTTACACCGCCGAATATCTGAGGTCAGTATTCGCCCCCGGGATGGCCGCACCGCTTCATGTTCATTCGGGTCCGGAGGCATTCTTCGCCGTGAGCGGCGACACCTGTCTCGAGACTCCAGATGGCCTGCAATTGGCGCGTGGACCCAGTAATAGTCTGCTCATTCGAGGTGGTCCTCCAATGCTGCTCATGGCTATAGGCAAGGTTAATCGACAAGGCTTTGCGCTCATCCTGCATGACGCCTCTCAACCAGCCACTACCCTGATCCACGATTGGCACCCTTCGGGGTTGTGCGAGCGGCAGTTCGCTGCGGAAAAGACGCAATAGCGTCTGTCCACCTACTAACCACGCCCCCGACACCGCACAAAAAAGGGCGCCCGCAGGCGCCCTTTTCCGTCAGATGATCCTGCCGTGGTCGGCTCAGTCCATCTTTTCCTTGTTATACTTCGGTGCGGCCTCATTGAGGATCGCAAGGATCTTCTTGAGCGCGCCGGGCTCGTCGGTCTCTTCCATCGCGGCCAGTTCGCGAGCGAGGCGGCTGGAAGCGGCCTCGAAGATCTGGCGCTCGGAATAGCTCTGCTCGGGCTGATCGTCGGCACGGAAGAGGTCGCGCGTCACTTCGGCGATCGACACCAGGTCGCCCGAGTTGATCTTCGCTTCATATTCCTGCGCGCGACGCGACCACATGGTGCGCTTGACCTTGGGTTTGCCCTTCAGCGTTTCCATGGCCTCTTCCAGCGTCTTGTTCGACGACAGCTTGCGCATGCCGACGCCTTCGGCTTTATTGGTCGGAACGCGGAGGGTCATGCGCTCCTTTTCGAAACGCAGCACATAGAGTTCCAGCTCCATGCCGGCGATCTGCTCTTTTTGCAGCTCGATTACCCGGCCAACGCCGTGCTTGGGATAAACAACATAGTCACCGACGTCAAAGGACAGGGCCTTGGCAGCCATTGCGAACCTTTCTATTCTGGGAAACAGCGTGGCGCAGCGGGGCATGAACAGGGGCATCATGCCGTTGAACCCGCGACACCATCGTCAAGTCATGGGACGTTTTTTCTCCACGCGACCACGGGGGATGGATCGCCTGCTGACGCCCATGTAGCAGATTCGTAATAAAATTGCCAGCCCGCGCAGCTTCACCGCGCGGAAAACTGGAAACAATCGCGCAATACGTAACCCTCAAGCGTACGCTGAGACACTTGTATAGAGGATCAGTCGCCCGAACCGGGCTCGGCAGAGAAGAACTTCTCCAGCTTGCCTTCAACGTCCTTATATTCATCGGCGTCGGCGGGCGCTTCACCCTTCACGGTGATGTTGGGCCATTCGGCCGAATATTTGGCGTTGAGTTCCAGCCACTTCTCCAGCCCATTCTCGGTGTCGGGCAAGATGGCTTCCGCCGGGCATTCCGGTTCGCACACGCCGCAATCGATACACTCGCTCGGGTTGATGACGAGCATGTTCTCGCCTTCGTAGAAGCAATCCACGGGGCACACCTCGACGCAGTCCATATATTTGCAACGGATGCAGGCGTCGGTCACGACATAGGTCATTGTGCAGCACTCAAGTTTCGAAGGGAATTGGCCGCCCTGCTATTCCGGTGGTGCCCGCAGGTCAATATGCCGCCGCCAAGCATTTCTTCAGCCCCCCACCATGATTTCCTCGTAGCAGGCGCGGGCCTCCGGCGCGGGGCCGCGACGAACGGGCAATTCGCTCACCCGTACCACCCTGACATGGCCATGATGCGCGAAGGTGATGAGGTCGCCCGGGCGCACGGGCGCATGCGCCCGTTCAATGCGCCGGCCGTTGACGCGGATATGCCCTTCCTCCGCCATTTTCTGCGCGAGCGTCCGGCTCCCGGCAAGGCGCACGAACCAGAGATATTTGTCGATCCGCAGCGCCGGACCGCCGGCACCGGAGGGCACCGAGCGGCCGCTGTCAGCCATTGCCACCCAGCAATGCAGCCAGGCCGGCAAAGGCATTACTCGTCGCCGGGCCAGTCTTGTTCTTGCCATCCCTGTTCGGGCCGTTCGCATGGGCCGGGGCATTGCCCGAAGGCTTCTGTCGGCCGCGCGGCGCAGAGGGCTTGCCCTCGCCCTTGCCCTCCCGCCGTCCGGCATGCGCTTCAGGCTTGCGTGCCTTCTGTCGGCCGCGGAACACCCAGTTGGCGCCGCCTTCGGGTGGTGCCTCGACCGGGCGGAACCCGGCCGCGCGCATCAATTGCAGGAACGCGGCCTCATCAAGGCCCAGCGATACGATCTGCGGGCTGAGCGCGGTGAACGCCTCACCCTTGGCAATGGCTTCGTGCGCGGCGCGGGCCATGCGCTCCGCCATGTCGATGCGCAGCTGCTTGTCTCCGAAGGAACGAAAGCCTGCAAGGCGCGCGCCGGTCTGAGCCTGGCAATCCTCAAGGCTCAGCAGCGTAAGGCCGGCGGGCGGGATCGGCAGCATCGGCATGCCGCGCCTCGCCGCCATCAGCGCGAGGCGCCAGCGGGCGGCGCCAGGCTTGAGAAGGCCATGGTGGAAAAGATCGAGCACGCCGATCACGATCCCGGCACGCCGCAGCAGGTGCCTCTGGTCCTTGTCCAGATGCCCAAGCGAATCATCGATATCGACGCGCGCAATGATGCCGCCCGCATCCGCGAGTTGGGCGAACACGGCCCGCACGACCGCCGGCACTTCGGGATCGCTGGCGCTCGCCATCATTTTCGTGAGCGGCAGCAGATGGCGCTCCTTCTGCGCCTCCAGCCAGGCTGCCAGCCGTTCCGTCACCCGCTTCTGCACATCCTGGCCAAGCGCCATAAGCGCCTTGTCCAGCCGGATTTCGGGTGACAGCAGCGCCTGTCCACCAGCCAGGGTCGCAATCACAGCGCCGTCCCACAGCAGCGTAGGGGCTTCACCGGCCTCCGCACCAAGCGCGAACGCCGTGTCCGCCGCAGCCAATAATTCTTCCGCCTTACCGGTCAAAATCTTCCCCAATCGTCTTTCCGCTGCAGCCAGCAGCATTTTCCGGTCTCCACCGCGTGCATCGGGATCAACCGAGAATCGAAATCCGTCAAGACGCCCGATCGTCTCTCCGTCAATAGTCACCGCGCCATCCGCCTCTATTTCCATCGGCAATTGCGAGGCATTGAGCCCCATGTCGCGGAGCAGCACCGACGTTCGCCTATCGACGAAACGCTGCGTCAACGCGCCGTGCAGTGCGTCCGACAAACGGGTTTCCAGCGCGCGCGTCCGCTCGATCATCTCGGCCGGCTGGGCGAGCCAGTTCGGTCGGTTCGCAACATAGGACCATGTTCGCGCCGCCGCGATCCGGCCCGACAGCGTATCAATATCACCCTGCACACTGTCGAGCCGCGCAACATGCTGAGCAAACCAGTCCGCCGGTATATGCCCGTTTCCTTCCGACAGGAAGCGCCATAGCCGCTGCACCATGCGAACATGATGGTCGGTTCCCAGCTTCTGGAAATCGGGCAGTCCGCAGGCATCCCACAGCCGGCGCACCTGCGCCCGCCCCGTCACGCGCTCGCGCACCAGTGGTTCCCCAGCCATGATCTTGAGCACGGTGAGGTCGATCGCCTGTGGCGCGGGCCGCAATTCCGGTCGATCCGGCCGCTCCTCCAGGTCCGCAATCAGCAGGTCGAGACTATCGCAGCGCGGGTCGCCATCGCGCCAGTAGAGATGGTCGAGCGGTGGAAACCGATGCTCCTCGATTGCCAGCACTTCCTCCGGGGTGAACGACGCATGCCCGCCTTCCCCGCCGAGCGAGCCGAACGTGCCGTCGCGCTGGTGTCGCCCCGCCCGCCCGGCGATCTGCGCCATCTCGCTGACGGTCAGGCGGCGGGTGCGCCGCCCGTCGAACTTGGTGAGCCCGGCAAAAGCGACATGATGGACGTCGAGATTGAGCCCCATGCCGATCGCGTCGGTGGCGACGAGATAATCGACATCGCCATTCATGAACATCGCGACCTGCGCATTGCGGGTACTGGGCGACAGCGCGCCCATGACCACCGCCGCGCCGCCGCGCATCCGCCGCAGCATCTCGGCGACCGCATAGACTTCTTCGGCGGAGAAGGCGACGATGGCAGAGCGTCGCGGCAGGCGGGACAGCTTCTTTGCCCCGGCATAGCTCAGCGTCGAAAAGCGCGGCCGCGCGACGATCTCCGCATCGGGCACCAGCTTGCGGACGAGTGGCGTCAGGGTCGCGGAGCCGAGAATCATCGTCTCCTCGCGGCCTCGTGCATGGAGCAGCCTGTCTGTAAAAACATGCCCCCGCTCCATGTCCGCGCCCAGTTGCGCCTCATCCAGTGCGACAAAGGCATGATCGCTGTTCACCGGCATCGCTTCGGCGGTGCTGAGCACATAGCGGGCGCCGGGGGGCGAGATCTTCTCCTCGCCGGTCAGCAGCGCGACCTGCCCCGCGCCCTTCAGCGCGACGACCCGATCATAAACCTCGCGCGCCAGCAGACGCAGTGGAAACCCCATGAGACCGCTGGAATGACCGCACATCCGCTCGACCGCCAGATGGGTCTTGCCGGTGTTCGTGGGGCCAAGCACGGCCGTGACTTCAGATCGTGCGAAACGGGCCATGACAAGGCCTATGTCGGGAAAGCGGCCGGCGGGTGCAAGAGGAATGATGCAGGACAGCATCTTGCGTCATTCCTCTGGCGCACGCCACCATCCAGGCCGCGCCATCCGCGACAATGCACAGTCTGTCCTATGTCGGTACGGCTAAATCGTTTGTTAAGTTGACTTTAACGCTGTTGGTTCACAAGAATAAGCGCAATGTCGGGACGCAAACACCCAGACAGCAAGAATAATCCGGGGGGTTGCCGGTTTTGTTTCATCATAAGGATCACCAGCCTGGCCAGGGCGGAGGCGTTGCCTCGCTATGGCTGGCAGGGGCCATAGCCTCCCCGCTTCCGGCGTCCGAGCAGCGCGACTGGCGCATGCGGCTGAAGGACTGGGCCGAAGACGTCAACCTGACTCCTGACCTCGGTCAGCATATCGGCAGTCTCCAATGGTTCCGCGGCCTCCTGACCTGTGCGGGTCTGTGCGCGGGCGCCATCGCGCTTTCCCCCGGTTTCCAGCGCCTGCCCGCCGCTCCCGAGCCGCTGATGGACAGCCACGCCTTCGACGAAGTGCGCAGCCAGATGATCACGCCGCTGGCGCTCGGCGCCGACAGCGGCCGCCACATGGGGCCGACCGATGCGGTCTCCGCCCTCGGCGAAACGCCGGAACGCCCGCGCATAGACCTGACCGCAGCCGTCGGCATCGGCGACAGCTTCGCCCGCGCTTTGTCTCGCGCCGGCGTATCTAGCGGCGACATTGGCAGTGTGACCGGCATGGTGGGCAGTGACGTCGCCCCCGGCGCGTTGAAGCCCGGCACGCGACTTGACATCGTGCTGGGCCGCCGCGCCAACCGTTCGGCCCCGCGCCCCCTGGAAAACCTCGCCTTCCGTGCCCGACTGGACCTGAGCGTCCAGATCACGCGGGAAAATGGCGTGCTGAAGATCACCCGCATCCCGATCAGCGTCGACGACACGCCGCTGCGCATTCGCGGCGTCGTCGGGGACAGCCTCTATCGCTCGGCCCGTGCAGCCGGCGCGCCGCCCAAGGCGATCCAGTCCTTCCTCCGCGTGATCGCCCAGCAATTGTCGATCGAGAATATCAACGCGGGCGATCGCTACGACATCATCGTCGCCCATCGCCGCGCGGAAACCGGCGACGTGGAAGTGGGCGACCTGCTCTACGCCGGCCTCTCCCGTGTGCGTGGCCGCGATATCGACATGCTGAAATGGACGACCAATGGCCGGACCGAATGGTTCGAGGCATCTGGCGTGGGCGAGCGGCGCGGCGTGCTCGCCAAGCCGGTGGATGGCCGGACCTCCTCCAGCTATGGCGTGCGCCGACACCCCATATTGGGCTATACCCGCATGCATGCCGGCATCGATTTCGCTGCGGCTTACGGCTCACCGATCTATGCGGTGACGGACGGCATCGTCGTCTATGCCGGGCGCCATGGCGGCCACGGCAATTATGTGAAGATCCAGCATGGTGGCGGCATCGCGACGGGCTATGCCCATATGAGCCGCATCGCCTCCACCCCCGGACAGCGCGTGCGGCGCGGACAGGTGATCGGCTATGTGGGGTCGACCGGGCTCTCCACCGGGCCGCATCTGCACTATGAGCTTTATCGCAATGGCGCGACGGTCAACCCGCTGTCGATCAAGTTCACGACCGCCGCGCAGCTTGCCGGCCGCGAGCTTTCCGCCTTCCGCGCCCGGCTCGGGCAGCTCAAGAGCCTGCGTGCCGGGCCGCGCGACGAAGCACGGCAGCCGGACAAGAAGGCGATCTAGAGCATCGTGCCTTTTATCGGGATCACTTTTCTCCGTTCGCCCTGAGCCTGTCGAAGGGCCGTTCTCCTATTCTGTAGAAGGACGAGACTTCGACATTTGGAAGAGTCTCTTGCCTCGTCCAAACAGCCCGAACGGATTTGATTTAAGGCTCGACGCTCTAGGCCACTCCTCCCTGCCCTTGCTCGCCGGGCAATGACGTCGTGACAGGCCTGGCGTGGTTTCCGCCATTTGCAGATGCGCGATCAGCCTTTATGCGCCCGACAGCGTTGTTCTTTTCGAGGCCCTGCCCATGATCGTTCGTCCCAAGCCAGGGTTGCGGGAGATATTGTTCGCGGTGAACGGCTCCATCCTGCCGCGCATTCTCGGTCGCCTCGCCACCTTGGCCATGTTCAGCGTAACGGCGATCCTTGCCGCCGTGTCCCATCCCGGCATCTTCGCACAGATCAGCGCCATTCCCTTCACGCTGATCGGCATCGCGCTTTCGATCTTCATGAGCTTTCGGAACAACGCCTGCTATGATCGCTGGTGGGAGGGTCGCAAGCTCTGGGGCGCGCTGATCATCGCGTGCCGGTCCTGCGCGCGGCAGGTCTCGACCCTGGACGAACAGGAGCGTCAATCGCTGCTGCGCGGCCTGTGTGGGTTCACCTTCGGCCTTCTGGCCCGGCTGAGAGGCGGCGATGAAAGAGTAGCGATTGCCGCCTGGTGCGGCGATGGGGCATGGTCGGCGTCTCCCAATCCCACGGATGCCATCCTGCATCACATGGGTGCCTCCTGCCTGCGGCTCGCCCATGAGGGGCACATCACGCCCATCCATCATTCCCTGCTGGAAGGCCAGTTGAACGCCCTGTCGCAGGTGCAGGCGGGGTGCGAGCGGATTGCATCGACGCCGGTGCCCTTCGCCTATTCCCTGCTGCTGCACCGCACGGCCTATATCTTCTGCATCGCCCTGCCCTTCGCGCTGGCGGGTGCGCTTGGCTGGTGGACGCTGCTCCCGGTGCTGCTGGTGGGCTATACATTTTTCGGGCTGGACGCGCTGGGCGACCAGTTGGAGGATCCCTTCGGGCTGGAGCCCAATGACCTGCCCCTCGACGCCATGAGCCGGACGGTGGAGCGCGAGATGCTGTTCCTGCTCGGCAGCGACGACCTCCCGCCTCCTCTCACACCCCGGCGCCATATCCTGACCTGAGCCGGATTTTGGCGATCCGGCGGTGCTGCCATGCCTCTCCCCGCTTGCCAGCAGGTATACCACGCTTATACCGGGCCTATGTCCGAAGATCTTTTCGCCAAAGCACCCCAAACCTCCACAGACTATGACGCCTCGTCGATCGAGGTGCTGGAAGGGCTGGAGCCGGTGCGTCGCCGCCCCGGCATGTATATCGGCGGCACGGACGAGCGCGCGTTCCATCACCTTGCCTCCGAAGTGCTGGACAATGCAATGGACGAGGCCGTCGCCGGCCACGCGACCCGCATCGAGATCACGCTGGAACCCGGAAACCGCCTGACGATCACCGATAACGGCCGCGGCATCCCGGTCGATCCGCATCCCAAATTCCCTGGCAAGTCCGCGCTGGAAGTCATCCTGACGACGCTCCATTCGGGCGGCAAGTTCAGCGACAAGGCCTATGCGACCTCCGGCGGCCTGCATGGCGTGGGTATCAGCGTGGTCAACGCGCTATCCGTCGACACGACGATCGAGGTGGCCCGCAACAAGGAGCTTTTCCGCCAGAGCTTCAGTCGCGGCCTGCCCGTAGCACCGCTGGAAAAGGTCGGCGCGGCGCCCAATCGTCGCGGCACGTCCGTCGCGTTCACGCCGGACACGGAGATTTTCGGCGAGATGAAGTTCAAGCCGGCGCGGCTGCACAAGCTCGCCCGGTCGAAGGCCTATCTGTTCGCCGGCGTCGAGATCCGCTGGAAATGCGCGGCGGAACTCATCTCCGACGACACGCCGACCGAGGCGGTCTTCCAGTTTCCCGGCGGCCTTGCCGATCATCTGAGGGAACAGATCGGCGATCGCGAATGCGCGACGACGCAGTTCTTCTCCGGCGCTCAGGATTTCCCCGGCACGGCCGGCCGCGTCGAGTGGGCCGTCGCCTGGCCGCTATGGTCGGACGGCAGCTACAGCTGGTATTGCAACACCATCCCGACCCCCGACGGCGGCACGCATGAGACCGGCCTGCGCGCGGCACTGGTCAAGGGCATCCGCGCCTTTGCCGATCTGGTGGGGCAGAAGAAGGCAAAGGACATTTCCGCCGAGGACGTGATGACCTCCAGCGAGATCATGCTCTCGGTCTTCATCCGCGATCCTCAGTTCCAGAGCCAGACCAAGGACCGGCTGACGAGCCCCGAGGCCGCGCGGCTCGTGGAAAATGCCGTGCGCGACCATTTCGACCATTTCCTGTCGGACAATATGGACCGGGGCAAGGCCCTGCTCGCCTATGTGCTGGACCGCATGGACGAGCGGCTGAAGCGCAAGCAGGAAAAGGAAATCAAGCGCAAGACCGCGACGAGTGCGCGCAAGCTCCGCCTGCCCGGCAAGCTGACGGACTGTTCCTCCGATGATCCCGAGGGCACCGAAATCTTCCTGGTGGAGGGTGACAGCGCCGGCGGCAGCGCCAAGCAGGCACGCGACCGCAAGACCCAGGCGATCCTGCCCCTGCGCGGCAAGATCCTGAACGTTGCCTCCGCCACGACAACGAAGATCCTGGCGAACCAGGAAATCGCGGACATGATCCAGGCGCTGGGCTGCGGCACGCGCAAGGACTGCAACCCCGATCATCTGCGCTACGAACGCATCGTCATCATGACCGACGCCGATGTCGACGGCGCCCATATCGCCACGCTGCTGATGACCTTCTTCTTCCAGGAAATGCCGGAGCTGGTGCGGCGCGGCCATCTCTACCTTGCACAGCCGCCGCTCTACCGCATCGTCGCGGGCGGCAAGAGCCTCTATGCCCGTGACGACGCGCACCGCGCCGAGATCATGGCCAAGGAGTTCAAGGGCAAGAAGGTGGAGGTCAGCCGATTCAAGGGCCTGGGCGAGATGAACCCCATGCAGCTGCGCGAAACGACGATGGACCCAAAGACCAGAGGCCTGATTCGCGTCACCCTGCCCCCCGACATCGAGGACAGGCAGCAGGTCCGCGATCTGGTGGACAGGCTGATGGGCACGAACCCCGCCCATCGCTTCGCTTTCATTCAGGAAAATGCTGCGACGGTGGACGAGGAAGCGATCGACGCCTGACCCGCGCGATGGACTCGGCAGCGCTTCAACCGCGCCAGCGCCCCTTGCAAGCGGCAAGCAGGGCCTGAGCGCTATGCGGGCTTGTAGCCAAAGGCCTTCTTCGCCAGCTTGACCACTTCCGGGTCGGCATCGGGCATGTGCATCGGCACCAGCTTTTCCAGCGTATCGGCGACATGGGTGAGCGCGGCGATCCGTGCCGCCTTGCGATTGTTGCCATCGATCACATGCCAGGGGGCCGCGTGAGTGTCCGTATGCTTGAACATGTCGTGGATGGCATCGAGATAGTCGTCACGCCGGGCGCGATTGCGATAGTCTTCCGTTCCCGTCTTCCACCGCTTCCACGGCGTATCGAGCCGCTGGGCAAGCTGCTTGTCCTGCTCTTTCTGGGTGACATGGATGAACAGCTTCACGAAATGGGTGCCATGGTCTATCTGCTGCGCCTCGAACGCATTGATCTCGTCATAGCCGCGCTTCCATTCGCTTTCGCTGCAATAGCCCTCGACCCGCTCCACCAGCACCCGGCCATACCAGCTGCGATCGAAGACGGAGATGTTGCGGCCAGCGGGCAGGCGCGTCCAGAAGCGCCAGAGGAAATGCCGGTCGCGCTCCTCCTCATTGGGTGCGGAGATCGGCCAGACCTGGAAATAGCGGGGATCCCACTCCGCCGTCATCCGCTTGATGACGCCGCCCTTGCCGGCGCCATCCCACCCTTCGAACATGATGACCGAACGGCGCTTGTGGACGATGTGGGCGACCTGGATTTTCGCCAGCCGCTCCTGCAGCTTGGCGAGCGACTTTTCATAGTCGCCGCCGAACTTGCGGCCCTTTTCAAAGTCGTCAAGCCTGATCGTCATGCGCGCGGCCTCCTATCCCATGCTGCATCTGTTTCAGCATGGGATAGGCAAGATAGCCAGCACCGATCGAAGGATCAGCCCTTGGTCTGCTCCACCACGCGAATGTTCAGCTCGCGCAGTTGCTTGAGCATGGCCGGGCTCGGCGCGCCCATCAGCAGGTCTTCGGCGCGCTGGTTCATCGGGAACAGAGTCACTTCGCGCAGGTTCTGCGCGCCGCACAGCAGCATCACGATGCGATCGACGCCGGCGGCCATGCCGCCATGCGGCGGCGCGCCGTACTGGAATGCGCGATAGAGGCCGCCGAAACGCTCCTCGACATCGTCCTTGGACAGGCCGATCAACTCGAACGCCTTGACCATCAGTTCGGGCGACTGGTTGCGGATCGAACCGGACGCGATCTCATAGCCGTTGCAGACCATGTCATACTGATAGGCGTTGATCGTGAGCGGATCCTGCCCGTTCAGCGCCTCAAGCCCGCCCTGCGGCATCGAGAAGGGGTTGTGCGCGAAGTCGAGCTTCTTCTCGTCCTCGTCATATTCGTAGAAAGGGAAATCGACGATCCAGCACAGTTCGAACCGATCCTTGTCGATCAGGTCGAGCTGCTCGCCCACGCGGATGCGGGCAAGGCCGGCGAGCTTGGCCGCTTGGCTTTCCTTGCCGGCGGCGAAGAACACGCCGTCATTGGGGCCGAGGCCCAGCGCCGCGATCAGCTTCGCGGTGGCTTCCTCGCCATGGTTCTTGGCGATCGGGCCACCGGGCACGCCATCCTTGATGTTGATATAGCCAAGGCCGGAATAGCCCTCGCCCCGCGCCCAGTTGTTCATCTCGTCGAAGAACTTCCGGCTGCCAGCGCCAGCACCCGGTGCCGGGATCGCGCGGATCACGCTGCCGCTCTCGACCAGGCTGGCGAAGATGCCGAAGCCCGAGCCGACGAAATGCTCGGTCACGTCGCTGATCAGGATCGGGTTGCGCAGGTCGGGCTTGTCCGATCCATATTTCAGCAGCGCCTCTGCATGGGGAATGCGCGGAAAGCTGCCCGCTGGCGTCACCGGCTTGCCCTCCGCGAACGTCTCGAAGACGGAAGCGATGACCGGCTCCATCGTGTTCCAGACGTCTTCCTGCGTCACGAAGCTCATTTCGAGGTCAAGCTGGTAGAACTCGCCCGGAAGGCGGTCGGCACGCGGGTCTTCGTCCCGGAAGCAGGGTGCGATCTGGAAATAGCGGTCGAAGCCGGCGACCATCAGCAGCTGCTTATACTGCTGCGGCGCCTGCGGCAGCGCATAGAACTTGCCGGCATGGATGCGGCTGGGCACCAGGAAGTCGCGCGCGCCCTCCGGCGAGGAGGCCGTCAGGATCGGCGTGGAATATTCGGTGAAGCCCGCCCCTTCCATGCGACGGCGCATGTCGGAGATGATCTTCGTGCGCGTCACGATGTTCGCGTGCAGCTTTTCACGGCGCAGATCGAGGAAGCGATAGCGCAGGCGGATATCCTCGGGATATTCCTGATCGCCTGCCACCGGCATCGGCAGTTCCGCGGCGGCGGACAACACAACGGCGTCATCGGCGCGAATTTCGACCTCGCCGGTCGCGAGGTTCGGGTTGATCGCTTCCTTGGCGCGGGCAACCACCCGGCCCGTGATGGTCACGACGCTTTCCGCACGCAGCGATTCGATGACCTGGAAGACCGGGCCGTCCACCTCGGTCACGATCTGGATCATCCCATAATGATCGCGCAGGTCGATGAAGACGAGATCGCCATGGTCGCGTTTGCGATGCACCCAGCCCGAAACACGGACGGTTTCGCCGACATGGGCGGTGCGGAGTTCGGCGCAAACATGAGTGCGGTAGGCGTGCATGGTTTTCGTTCTTCCAGAGCGTTTGCGGAAATGACAAATGCGTGTCAGCGGTCTATGGCCTTCATTGTCGTTTGAAGACCTGCCCGCCACGGAGCGGGCCAGCCCATAATAAGATCGAAGACCATATGCAAATCCATCCGCTGATTACCGACAGCAAGACACTTTCAGAATTTTGCGCCCGCATCGCCAAATCGCCCTATATCGCCGTCGATACGGAGTTCATGCGCGAAAACAGCTATTGGCCCGATCTGTGTCTCGTCCAGATCGCCGATGCCAATGAGGCGGCGGCGATCGACCCCAAGGCGCCGGGCCTCGACATGACGCCCATGCTGGACCTGCTGGTCGATAATGACGACGTGCTGAAGGTGTTCCATGCCGGCGGGCAGGATCTGGAAATCATCTTCAACATGACGGGCAAGACCCCTTTCCCGATGTTCGATACCCAGATCGCGGCTATGGCGCTCGGCCTTGGCGAGCAGATCGGCTATGGCAATCTGGTCGATGCGTGGCTGGGCGTGAACCTGGACAAGGGCGCCCGCTTCACCGACTGGGCCCGCCGCCCGCTGGACAAGCGCCAGATCGACTACGCGATCGGCGACGTCACCTATCTGATCAAGATCTTCCCGATGATGCTGGAGGAGCTGAAGAAGACCGGCCGTGGCGGCTGGCTGGATCAGGAAATGGAACGCATCACCGATGCCTCCAACTATATGTCGACACCCGACGAAGCCTGGAAGCGCGTGCGCATCGCCAGCCGCAAGCCGGATGTGCTGGGGCGCCTCAAGTCGCTCGCGGCATGGCGCGAACGCGAGGCACAGGACAAGAACCTGCCGCGCGGCCGCATCGTGAAGGACGAGACGCTGGCCGACATCGCCAGCCATCCGCCCCGCAAGCAGGAGGACCTCGCCAAGGTACGCGGACTTTCGACCGCATGGAAATCGAACGACATCGGCGCACGCATGATGGCGGCGCTTGAGAGTTCCGCGCCGCTCGGCCGTGATGAAATGCCGGAGAAGGACGCGAAGAAACCGGGTCTGGGCAAGGATGGCGCGCTTGTCGCCGATCTCTTGAAGTTGCTGCTCAAGATCCGGTCACGCGAGATCAACGTCGCTGCGCGGCTGCTCGCCCGCTCGGATGATCTGGATGCGCTGGCGGCCGGCGTGCGCGACGGGCTGTCGATCCTCGAAGGATGGCGCTATGAACAGTTCGGCCGCGATGCCGTCGATCTCGTGGAGGGCCGCATGGCCTTTGCGGTGCGCAACGGCAGGCTGCGGATGACCAGGACGGAGCATGCGGCTTGATTAAGGTCTTCGCGATGATGCTAGCGGCAACGGTCTCGCTCGCCTCCTGCGCGCCAACGACGCAGCAGGCCGACTCGGGGACGCCACCTGCGCCGCCCTCTCAGGATGGCGACGGCCCCTGCCGCAATGATCCGGTCGCTCACTTCGTTGGACAGAAGGCAACGGCGGAGTTGGGCGCAGAAATGCTTGCCGCGTCAGGTGCGAAGTCCTTGCGCTGGGGTGGCCCTGGCACCGCCATGACCATGGATTTCCGCCCGGACCGGCTGACGGTCGGATATGACAAGGACATGATCGTCACGTCGGCGCGATGCGGATAACCGTATCGAAGCCGTAGGATCGGCGATGCGCGCTTCTGCCCACTCCCGCGCGCCTTGGCTCCGGCAACCGGAAACGGAATGGTTCGTCGATAAGGCGACGCACCACCGGCACGCCGCACTACTTACAAAATGCTTCTACGCGATGCCGCGCAACTCTTCCGGCAAGCCTTCCGAACCAAGACCACTGCGCTCGATCCTCGGCGATGCGCTATAGGTGCTTACATGTTCGAGCGGCAAGGCGGTGTCGCAAAAGGCGCATTCCGCCATCACGCGGCCTACAAGCCAATGTTGTCCCCCGCAGGCCGGGCAGCGGTTGGGTTCGTTCGGCCGGTAGAGCAAGCTAAATCCTCGGTTCATCCACGCTAACGACGCGGCTACGGTCGGAGATACGATCTGCATTGTGCCCTCCTCACATTCGTCTGAGGAAAAGAACGTTTGATCTGCGAAAGGTTCCTTCGGGCGGCATAACTATTTCTTCCGCGCGACAGGGCAACAGGAAATATACCCTGCTTTACAGCCATGTAGTTGCGGACGAAATTTTTGCCCCCTTCGCGGCGCAGCTTCTGCGGGCGGCCACTATCACATTGGCCCTGCAATACCTTCGAACCCAATGGGCCTGCCCCATGCGAATCTCAGAATTCCACTTCCATGCGGTATCGCAGCCCCATGGCCTGGGCGAGCTGCTTAAGCCGGCGCTCCACCGCTTCGCCATAGAGATCGGCATGGTTCGCGGGGAGGACCAGCAGCAAGCCCTTCTCATCCGCTTCCAGGCGCCCCGCGCGCAAGGGCCCTTCGACACCGCCGGACAGGCGCTGCCCCAGCCGAATGGCGAGGCCCCAGAGCGCCGCGCGACGCAATACGCCGGGCGACGCGAGACGCGCGACATCGGCGGGAGACGACGCACCGCCGCCGAAATTGCTATGCAGCGCCTGTGCCAGCATCGCCCGTCCTTCGACATCAATGCCGACCCAACTGCCGTGCAGAGCAACCTCTACGCCGCGCTCGGAGCGGAAATCCGGGTTCGCGCGCCAACCAACGTCCGCCAGCAGGCATGCCGTGCGACGGATGCGGCGCCAGCGGGTGCCATCCTCCAGAAACAGCCGCGCGATCCAGTTTTCAATGAGGTGGCCATGCCCGGCGAAACGCCCCTGCGCTTCCCCTTCCGCCTCCGCCGCCACCAGCAGGGGATCCTGCGCACGGACATCCTGAGGCAGCGCTTCATAGAGCAGCCCCTCGCGCAGGCCATAAGCAGACGCGATCAGCCTGGAGCATTTGAGTTGGCGGACAAGAACGGAGAGGAGCGCGGCGGCGCCCGGCAATGTCGGGATACGCGATGCCGTAAGGGCCGGAACGCCTTTCAGCGTATCGCGCGCCATATGGGAAATCACGCGGACAAGCCCTGCAGCGCGATCGGGCTCCATTTCATAATGGTGGATCACCGGCAGCGGAAACTGCGTCAGCTGCATATCGAGCCGCGCCATCGCGCGCCATGATCCGCCGACCATGTAGAAAGGCAGGTTCGGCTGGATATTGCCGGAACCAAGATCCCAGCCTTCCTTCTTCAGCAGTTTCTTGACGTGCCGTTCCAGCGCGCCCTGCCCCTTCTCCCGGATCTCCGGCAACCGAAGCACGCCGATGGGCAGCGACGTCACCTGATGGACGGCGCCATCCCTGATCCGAACCAGTTCCAGGCTGCCGCCGCCAAGATCACCGACAATGCCGTCCGCGCCCGGAATTGCCGAAAGCACGCCATAGCCCGAAGCAGCGCCTTCCTGTGCGCCAGACAGCAGCTCGATCTCCAGCCCCATCGCCGTAGCGCGGTCGATGAAATCGCGGCCGTTGGAGGCATCGCGCACCGCGGCGGTCGCCACGCAGCGCAGATGATCCACCTTCATCTCGGCAGCGAGATGACGGAAGCGGGCGAGTGCGGCCAAGCCCCGCTCCATCGCGTCCGGCTCGATCATCCCGGTCTTGCTGAGCGACGCGCCCAGCCCCGCCATCACCTTTTCGTTGAACAGGATGAAGGGCAAGCGGCGCGGCCCGTCATAGACGACGAGGCGGACGCTGTTCGAACCGATGTCGATAATCGCCGTGCGCGCGGTCGCGACGCTGGCATGGGGTTCCGGCACGACGCTCAGATGGCGCTGAGCGGCGGCGCGGGCAAGGTCTGGCATGTTGGGCATGGGGATGGTCAGCGCCGTATCACAGCCTGCGGCGCAGGCTGAGCTTGGGGACCGCTTCGGTATTGCCCATTGCGGCACCCCGCCCGGAAAGCGACGGATTGGTCATGAAATAGCGATGCAGGTTGAACGGCCGGTCGCCCGGATCGAGTCGCCGATAGTGGCCATCGCTCTGCAGCTCCCAGCTTTGTTCATTGTCGATGAGGTTGGCGACCATCACCTGGTCCAATATCTGGTCATGCACAGTCGGATTTTCGATCCGCAGCAGATATTCGACCCGGCGGTCGAAGTTACGCGGCATCCAGTCGGCCGAACTGATGAAGACCTTCGCGCCATTGTTCGGCAGCGGCTGGCCGTTGCCGAAGGCGGCGATACGGCTGTGCTCCAGGAAGCGGCCGACGACCGATTTCACGCGAATATGCTCCGACATGCCCGGTACTCCCGGCCGCAGGCAACAGATGCCGCGTACGATCAGGTCGATCTGAACCCCGGCATTGCTGGCCGCATAGAGCTTTTCGATGATCGCCGGATCGACCAGCGAGTTCATCTTGGCCCAGATGGTGGCCGGCCGGCCGGCACGGGCATGGTCGATCTCGGCGTCGATCTGCGCACATAGCGTCTCGCGCAGGTCGCGGGGCGAAATGGTGATGACCTCCAGCTGCTGCGGCTCGACATAGCCGGTGATGTAGTTGAACAGCGCAGCGGCATCACGCCCCAGCCGCGGATCGGCGGTGAAGAAGCTGAGATCGGTATAGATGCGCGCGGTAACGGGATGATAATTGCCGGTGCCGAAATGGCAGTAGGTGCGGAACTGGCCGCTCTCCCGCCGCACGACCATGGAGACCTTCGCATGGGTCTTCCAGTCGATGAAGCCATAGACGACCTGCACGCCGGCACGCTCCAGCGCACTGGCCCACAGCAGATTCTGCTCCTCGTCGAACCGCGCCTTGAGTTCGACCACGGCAGTCACGGACTTGCCCGCTTCCGCCGCATCGATCAGCGCGCGGATAACCGCAGACTGCTTGCCCGCGCGATAGAGCGTTTGCTTGATCGCGACGACATCGGGGTCGGCAGCGGCCTGCTTCAGAAAGGCAATGACGACATCGAAACTTTCATAGGGGTGATGGACCACGATGTCCTTCGCCCGGATCGCGGCGAAGCAATCGCCGCCATATTCACGAATTCTTTCAGGAAAACGAGCGGCATAGGGTTCGAACTTCAGATCCGGCCTGTCTTCGTCGACGATTCCCGCAAGATCGCCCATGCCGACGAAACCGCTGGTCTCGGCCACGATCGCATCATGCCCCTGGAGCATCTCTTGGAGCATTTCCTCGACCGCCTCGGGCACGCGCTCCTCGATTTCGAGACGAATCACACGGCCGCGACGCCGGCGTTTGATGGCGCTGCGATAGTAGCGGACGAGATCCTCCGCTTCTTCCTCGATCTCGATGTCGCTGTCCCGGATGATCCGGAAAACGCCGCTTTCCTTTACCTGATAGCCGGGGAACAGCTTGTGCGAGAAGCGGCGGATGATTGCTTCCAGCGCAATGTAACGGGCGCATTCGCCCGGAACCCGCACGAAGCGGGAGAGCGTACCGGGAATCATCACCAGTTCCCGCACCGATTGCTTGTCGGACAGGCGGACGAGATCGAAGACGATCGAGAGGCCCTGATTGGGGATGAAGGGAAAGGGATGCGCCGGGTCCAGCGCCTGCGGCGTCAGGATAGGAAAAATCTGTTCGAGAAAATGATTCTCCAGCCAGATGTCCGCTTCCAGATCGATCGTCTTTTCACCGATCACCAATATGCCGGCGGCCGCCAGTTCCGGGTGCAGATCATGCCACACTCGCTGCTGCTCCGTCATCAGCCGGTCGGCCTCGGCGGAAATCGCAACCAGTTGCTGCGCGGGTGTAAGGCCGTCGGCGGAGCGCAGGTCCACATCCTCAAGCTGCTGCCCCTTCAGCCCCGCGACGCGGACGGAGAAGAATTCGTCCAGATTCGCGCCGGAGATGGACAGGAAGCGCAGCCGCTCCAGCAGGGGATGGGCAGCGTTGGTGGCCTCTTCCATCACTCGCTGGTTGAACGCCAGCCAGGAGAGTTCGCGGTTGAAATATCGGTCTGCCGGCACTGAAAGGGCGGCGGCGGGGTCGGCTTCGGCCACTAAGCCTCCTTGGCGTTCATGCTATGGGGTCGCCATCGATTATAGGCAAAAGGCCGGCCGATTGCAGGACTTCTTTCGACAGGCCGACAGAAATCTTCCTGCCGGACGAAACCGAGGCCCGGTTCAGTTCGTCGATGACCGCCGCCACGACCGCATAGCTTCGCTCGATCCGGCGCGTCAGAAAGTCAGCCACGTCGGGCGCCCAGGCCGTTCCGGCAGCCGCCAGGCCCTGTTCGATCAGGCCATGGACGAGCACCTCGTCCGGCGTCTCGATGCGAACATGCGGCGCGGCGGCGAGCCGGGACCGGAGGTCCGGCAAGGCTACCGTCCATTCCGCGGGCGCCCGGTCGGCGATCAGCAGCAGCGGTCGACGGTCCAGCTGCGCCCGGTTCCAGGCATGGAACAGCGCTTCATCGCCGACGTCCTCGGCCTGTTCGATGACCCTGGCGTCCGAAAGCGCCTGGAACTGGCGCGCAAGCGTGCTGCGGCCGGATTTCGGCGGCCCCGATAGAATGCTGGTCTGCACTTTCCAGTCACGCCATCCTTCCAGATGGCGGACGGCGATGCGGTTCGCCTCGCTGACCAGGAAGGCGCCCTCCATCCCCTGCCCGCTCCAATCGAACGGCAGGCCGATCTGGCTCACTGCGCGGGCGCCGGCGCCGCGGCCGGCCGGCGAATACGCAGGGTGTTGCCTGCGACGGTGACGGTATAGCCGCG
Source organism: Sphingobium arseniciresistens (assembly GCA_029167225.1). Lineage (GTDB taxonomy): Bacteria > Pseudomonadota > Alphaproteobacteria > Sphingomonadales > Sphingomonadaceae > Sphingobium > Sphingobium arseniciresistens. The sequence goes on along the minus strand of JARFNK010000004.1, from coordinate 179,753 downwards.
GGCCTGCAGTGCTGCACGCAGCGCATCGACGCCGCCCTCGAAGCTCACCTGCATGACGGATGTCCCGCCAAGCGCGAGGCTGCTGGTGGACGCGGCCCGCACCCCGGGAATGCCGCGCACCAAGGTCTCGCCCTGCGAAACGGAATTCACATTGGGCGTATCATATTGCACCGAGAAACTGCTGACGCCCGAAGCGACGGGCACATCCACCGCTTCGATCGCATCGGTCACGTCTTCGGTTGGCAACAGCGCGGGATCGACCGGTTCCTCGATCACCAGCGAGGGATCGGGCCGCAACTGGCCGGCGACCAGCGCCTGCACATAGAGCTGATCGACACGCTGCACCGCCTGATCCATCATCGCCGGCAACGCAGCCTCATTGGCGGCGCGCAGCGCGAAGGTGCCGATCAGGCTGTTGTCCGGGCCATAGCGGGCGGTGAAATGTCCCTCGATCGGTCCGCCTGGATACAGGCGATGCAGCCGGGCGATCGGGACCACGACATCGGCAGCTCCATATTGGTCGAGCAGTACGCGCCACCAAAGACGGCTGCGACGGCCCGTCTGCGCCGCGTTGAGCAGCAGCGGATCGGCGCTGGTGCCGCTGGTGCGGACATAGTCGATGGCGCTGTCGCCCGTGCGGAACCGCGCCCACGCTTCCTGCCACCTGTTCACCGTTTCATAGGAGGTCGCGGCGCCGCCATCCCACAGGATCGGAATCACGAGCAGCGGCGGGGAGCGCATCGTCTGCCCCTTGAATCCCAGGATCTGGCCGGCGCGGGCACGATCGAACAAGACGCCCAGTGTCGCGATGTAGCGATTGGGGCCGATCTGTTCATATTGCACCTCGATACCGGACACGATCGCTTCCAGTTGCGAATCGGAGAGTGCGGGTGCGCCGGTGCCGGGATTGGTACGGGTCCAGAGAGACCGCCATGCCAGGCGCTGGGCCTGTCGCCAGCCGGCCATGCGGGCCGCATCGGCATTGGGCGCGAACACGTCCACCTTGACGCCGCCAACCTCGAAATCGCCGCCGCTGGCGATGGGCGGCACGCCGCGTTCACCCTCGATCTGCGCGACCAGCGCGGCTGCCGCCAGCGCAATGATGGCCAGAAAGGCAACGTGCAGCGGCCGGATCGTGAAGCGAGGGAAAGCAAAGGTCGGGGTCACGGCGCCCTTTTGACGACAAAATGCGGCGAAGCCAAGCGCGATTGCGTGCAGCCCGACTTGATAAAATCCGGCAAACGGCTAGGGCGACGCGCATGAGCAAGCCCACAGAAACGCCCTCCGCAACGGACGGCTCCTATAGCTATGCCAAGGCAGGCGTGGATATCGCCGCCGGCAACGCGCTGGTCCGCGCCATCGCTCCGCTCGCCAAGGCGACCAGACGCCCCGGCGCCGATGCGGAGCTTGGTGGCTTTGGCGGCTTCTTCGACCTGAAGGCCGCGGGCTATGACGATCCGTTGCTGGTCGCTGCCAATGACGGCGTCGGCACCAAGCTGAAGCTTGCGATCGACCATGACCGTCATGATGGCGTCGGCATCGACCTTGTGGCGATGTGCGTCAACGACTTGATCGTACAGGGCGCCGAGCCGCTGTTCTTCCTCGACTATTACGCCACCGGCAAGCTGGAGAGCGGCACCGCCGAGCGCGTCATCGCCGGCATCGCCGAGGGTTGCCGGATCGCAGGCTGCGCGCTGATCGGCGGCGAGACCGCCGAAATGCCGGGCATGTACGCCGCCGGCGACTATGACCTTGCCGGCTTCTGCGTCGGCGCGGTGGACCGCGCGAAGGCGCTGACCGGATCGCAGGTGAAGGCAGGCGACGTGCTGCTGGGCATTGCGTCTTCGGGGGTGCATTCCAACGGCTTCTCGCTCGTCCGCCGTCTGGCTGCCGACAAGGGCTGGAAGCTCGACCGCCCGGCGCTGTTCGACAATGAAGTGCTGCTGATCGACGCGCTGATGGCGCCGACGCGAATCTATGTGAAAAGCCTGCTGCCGCTGGTGCGCGCGGGCAAGATCAACGCGCTGGCTCACATTACCGGCGGCGGCCTGCTGGAAAACATCCCCCGCGTGCTGCCAGAGGGCTGCCACGCCGTCGTCGATGCCGACAGCTGGGAACAGCCGCGCCTGATGGCGTTCCTGCAGGCGCAGGGTAATATCGAGCCGGAGGAAATGGCGCGGACCTTCAACTGCGGCATCGGCATGGTGCTCGCGGTCGAGCCGGAACAGGCCGATGCCGTTCGCGCCGGCCTGATCGCGGCCGGCGAGGATGTCTCCGTGATCGGCGCTGTCGAGGCGGGCGAGAAGGGTTGCACCGTCAAGGGATCGGTCGAGACATGGAGCGCCAAGGCCGATTGGTCCGCGACGCATCTGGGATAAAAGGCGCGTCGAGGCGCTTCCTTGCCTTTTCGAAAGGCGGATCTTCGGCAGGTCAAGACAAACGGGTGTGACGATCATGACCAAGGCCAAAGTCGGCATTCTCATTTCCGGCCGTGGATCGAACATGGCGGCACTGGTCTATGCGGCCAAGGCGGCGGATTGCCCCTATGAGGTCGTGCTGGTCGCCGCCAACGACCCCGAAGCCCCCGGCTTGGCCTTCGCCGCGGCAGAGGGTATCGCGACCTTCGGGCAGAGCCACAAGGGGATGAAGCGCGCCGAGTTCGACGCGATCATCGACGCACAGCTTCGGGCCGCCGGCGTCGAATATGTCGCGCTGGCCGGCTATATGCGGCTGCTTTCGCCGGAGTTCGTCGCAGGCTGGGCGGACAGGATGCTCAACATCCACCCGTCCCTGCTCCCCAAATATAAGGGCCTCCACACCCATGAGCGCGCCATCGAGGCGGGCGACGCCTGGGCCGGCTGTTCCGTCCATGTCGTGACCGCCGAACTGGATGACGGCCCGGTGCTGGGGCAGACTCAGGTCGCGATCCTGCCCGGCGACACCGCCGATGCGCTCGCCGCCCGGACCCTCATCGCGGAACATCAACTCTATTCGCGGACGCTCGCCGATTTCGTCAGCCGCGACGGCAAGGCCAATACGATCCTGCACAAGCTGCGCGCGCTGGTTGCCCAGCTGCCATCGACCGACGAGGTCACATCCCATGGCATGCCCTGCTTCGGTATCGAGAAGGGCAAGAAATTCGCCTATTTCACTCAGGATCATCATGGCGACGGCATCGTCGCGGTGATCGTGAAGACCTCCGGCGCGGAGGAGCATGCGATGCTGATCGAAAGCGATCCCGACCTCTATTATCGCCCGGCCTATTTCGGCGCATCGGGATGGATCGGCATCTACCTCAGCCGCCATACGGACTGGAACCATATCGCCGAGTGGCTCGAGCGCAGCTGGCGGAGCGTCGCGCCGCGCAAGCTCAGCGGATTGATGGACGCTGCGGACCAATTCTGAACGCTGGCCGATTGCGATGACGCGACCTGTCGACAGTTCAGGCCACTGACAGCATAGTCATGGCAGTGCAACCAGCCGGAACAGGGGAGCATCGCCATGATCGACGATCATTCCACGTCTGCTGCGGGGCCGGACACATCACAAGACAAGCCTGCAGAGCGGCGCGCTGAAGCCCGGGCGGCCGAAGCTGCTGCGATTCGACGCCGCTGGATCACGCTGGGCGAAGTCCTGGCGGTCGTCGCCGTCGTGATCTCCGGGCTTACGCTCTGGAACAGCTGGACCGATCGCCGCGAGACGGCCGCGCGAGAGGCGGCCGAAAAGCTCCACGCATCAGACAAGGCCGCCATCCTGGTGCTGACCGCCACGCCCGCCGCGCGCGGACGAAGCCTTGCCATCGCCCCGACAAGTGCAGGCCAGACGATCCAGAGCCAGACCATCCGCTTTCCCGCCGACCTGAAGCTCGCGCCGGTCAACACCGCAGGCGACGCGCGAATCGAGGCTGACTGGTTCGAGGAGGCCTTGAAGGATGCCCGCGACCGCGCCGGCATGCCCGACGACAGCCGGGGCGACGAGCGGCTGCCCGTCGCGATCGAGACGCTGTTTGTGATCGGCGGGGACACTTATCGCGACACCGCGCTCTACGACATCGGCTATGCGGTGAAGGGCCGGACGTTCATCGGCCATCGCGTCACGCTGAGCGGCCTTTCGCTCGTCCAGCACACGCCCGCAGCCAAGGCTCAGGCCAGGGTCAACATGCGCTGGCTCCGCGGACTGCCGCCCGTCCGCGAATAACGGCTACCCCGGCAGACCAAAAGAAAAGGGCGCGGAAATCATCCGCGCCCCGTTCATTCGGCGATGATCTGAAGATCAGCCGACGATTTCTTCGGCCTTGAAGAAATAGGCGATCTCGATCGCGGCATTCTCTTCGCTGTCCGAACCATGGACCGAGTTGGCTTCGATCGACTCGGCCAGTTCCTTGCGGATCGTGCCGGCATCGGCATTGGCGGGGTTGGTCGCGCCCATGATGTCGCGGTTGCGCTTCACGGCGTCTTCGCCCTCAAGCACCTGCACCACAACGGGGCCGGAAATCATGAAGCTGACGAGGTCGGCGAAGAAGGGGCGTTCCTTGTGAACGGCATAGAAGCCTTCGGCCTGCTCGCGGCTCATCTGGATGCGCTTCGAAGCGACGACGCGCAGGCCGGCTTCCTCAAGCATCTTGGTGACCGCGCCCGTCAGGTTGCGACGCGTCGCATCGGGCTTGATGATCGAGAAGGTGCGGGTAACGGCCATGAGATATGACTTTCCATCGTTCAATTGTAGGGAGGTTGGGGCGCCTTTAGCCGTGTCGGATGACAACGGCAAGACCATAGGCGCTCCGACACCTGCCCGTTGCGCCATGCCGGATGGATATGATCGCAAAATGGGATCGGAACGGCCGGATTTTCAATCCGAATCGGCGCCCTCCCCCGCCCTCATGGGCAAAACGGGAGCGGTTTTACGGCCCCTCCACCCATTTGCGACCTTCTTGCCGCCAGAAATGGGTTTCTACATCATCGCGCTTGGCGAGCGCACGCCATGCGGCCCGCGCACCATCGATCGTCTCGGCATCGAAAAAATAAAAGGTTCGGGAAAACGGCAGAGCCTCTTCGCGCCAGATACCGTCCGTCAGGGCGACGTTGGTGGCGCCATTTCCAGCCTCGCAAGACCGCGACAGCAGAATCGGCTGCGCCAGATCGTCCCCCTCCCCCGCCAGCCCATGGGCAAGGAAGCTGGTAGGCGCAGCCGTCCAGAGCGACTGGGATATCCGCCCGAGCAGCGCGTCGTCTCCCACCACCAGCAGCCGTGCGCCGCCTTCGAGCAGGCGGCCGGCGATCACCGGCAGCACCTGCTCCACCGGCTGGCGGCTGAGCTGATAGAAATCGACGCGCATTACCGGCAGCCTATTCTAGCGAAACAGGCGCTGCGGGATCAGGCTCACGCCTCGAACCTGTCGGCGACCAGCTGATCCAGCAGGCGCACGCCATAGCCGGTCGCGCCCTTGTCCCAGGTCGCGCCGGGCTTGTCCGCCCACACCATGCCGGCGATGTCGAGATGCGCCCACTTCACGCCCTCATCCACATAACGCTTGATGAACTGCGCGGCGGTGATCGATCCGGCAAAGCGGGGGCCGACATTCTTCATGTCCGCGATCGGGCTGTCGATCAGCTTGTTATAGGCTTCCGAGAGGGGGAAGCGCCACAGCAGGTCGCCCACCGTCTTGCCGGCCGCAAGCAGATCGTCGGCCAGGCCGTCATCGTTCGAGAACAGGCCGGCATGCTGGTCGCCCAGCGCCACCATCATCGCGCCGGTCAGCGTGGCGAGGTCGATCATGACCTGTGGCTTGTAGGTCTTCTGCGCCCAGGTGACGGCGTCGCAAAGCACCAGACGGCCCTCGGCATCGGTATTGATGACCTCGATGGTCTGGCCGGACATGGAGGTGACGATATCGCCCGGCCGCTGCGCATTGCCGTCCGGCATGTTTTCCACCAGGCCGCAGATGCCGACGACATGCGCCTTGGCCTTGCGCGTCGCCAGCGCCTTGATCGCGCCCGCGACGGCGCCTGCGCCGCCCATGTCCCACTTCATGTCTTCCATGCCGCCGGCAGGCTTGATGGAGATGCCGCCGGTGTCGAACGTCACGCCCTTGCCGATCAGCACCAGCGGGGTTTCCTGCGTGCCGCCAGTGCCGTCCCACTTCATCGCGAGCAGGCGGGGCTTGCGGACCGATCCCTGCGCCACGCCGAGCAGAGCGCCCATGCCGAGCGCCGCCATTTCGGTCTCGTCCAGCACGGTGATCTCGACACCGAGTGCGGTCAGGGCCTGGCAACGCTCCACGAAGCTCTCTGGGTAGATGATGTTGGCCGGCTCAGACACCAACTCGCGCGTGAAGGCCACGCCTCCAGCCACCGCCAGATGGCGTGCCCACGCCGCCGGAGCGCTCTCCTCTGCGGTCACGACCGTCACGGTATGCAGGGTCGGCTTCGCCTTTTCGGGCATGCGCGTGCGATAGGTATCTATCCGCCAAGCGCGCAGCAATGCGCCAAGGCCAAGGCGCGCGACGCCGTCGCCGGTCGCACCGCCGGGAAACTCCACGCAAGCATGCGCTGCGCCGGACGTCGCCAACCGGGCGAACAATGCGCCGCCGGCCCTCTCCATGTCCGCATCCGTGCCCGAGCCGGTCCCAAGTAGAACGACGCGCAGGGCGGCGCCCTGCTCCTCGACGAAGCTCTCGAACGTCGCGCCGGCCTCACCCCCGAAACGCCCGGCCTTTGCGCCCGCGACAATGGTCCGCGTAGCTTCGAGCGGAAGATCACCCAACGCGTCCTTGCCGATCGCAAAGACCAGCGTGTCAGCTGCTGCGGCGCGGGAAGGACTGATGACGATTTCCATGAATACTCCTCAAATGTTATCGTGGCGCGAACGGAGCGAATGCCCCGGCGGCCGGCATGCCTATGTCAGATAGTGCGCGAAAGCGCTTCTGGCAAAGCGCTTCGACCGATTTCCAGTCACCCGGCACGCGCAATGCGATTGCGGCGCGGGCGAAGGGGTGCAATAGGCAGCTTTCGTCTTGCCTGGAAGCCACGCGCCGCCCAATGATCTGTTCCTTCCCCTACATGTCCAGACCGCTGATGGGATGGAGCGCCGTGCTGTTCATGGCCGGCTCCAGCATTCCCGCGCTTGCGCAGAACCTTCAGACACCGCCTGCGCAGCCGCCTGCCGTCGATGCGCCTGTCCCGGCAAATGACGAGGAGATCGGCTTTGCGGCCGATCAGTTGGAATATAATTCCAATACGGAAATCGTGACGGCCAGCGGCAATGTGCATCTGGTACGGGAAGGCAACCGGCTTCGCGCCGACAGTGTCGTGTGGCATCGCGACAGCGGCAAGGTGGAAGCCAGCGGCAATGTCTCCGTCACCGATCCCGAAGGCAATATTGCCTATGGCGACCGCTTCGACGTGACCGACACGCTGAAGGACGGCATTGTCGAGAACATGCTGGTCGTTCTGCAGACGGGCGGACGCCTCGCCGCGGTCAAGGGATCGCGCAAGGACGGCATCTACACGCTCAACCACGCCGCCTATACCGCCTGCGCGGTGGAGACGAGCAAGGGATGTCCGAAGGAACCAACCTGGCAGATCAAGGCGGTCAAGGTCGTCTATAACCCCTTCCGTGAGCGCGTGACCTATACCGATGCGCGCATGGAGCTGTTCGGCCTGCCGCTCATCCCGCTGCCCGGCCTTTCGCATCCCGTTGGCGGCGGTGGTGGCAATGGCCTGCTGGTGCCAGATTTCCGTTATGACCGGAACAATGGCGCGGATGTCAGCCTGCCTTATTATTTCAAGATCGCGCCCAATCGCGATCTTACGATAACGCCGCATGTCTATTCCGAAGTCCTGCCCATGGTGCAGGGCCAATATCGCGCGCTATTGGACAACGGCGCCTATCAGGTCACGGGCTACGCCACCTATGGCCGCCGCCAGTCGACCAGCGACCCGACGGTCACGCTGAGCAGCCGCGATTTCCGTGGCTATCTCGATGGGAGCGGCCGGATCCAGCTCGATCCCGAATGGAGCGTCAGCGGATCGCTGCGCGTAACGACCGATCGGACCTTCCTGCGCCGCTACGACATCAGCCGCGACGACCGGCTGCGTTCCACCATCCAGGCGGAACGAATCGGCCAGAACAGCTATTTCTCGCTGGCTGGCTGGGCGGCGCAAACCTTGCGGACCAACGACAGCCAGGGCCAGGTGCCCGTCGCGCTGCCGGTCATCGACTGGCGCCTGCGCTTGTCCGACCCCATCCTGGGCGGAAAGCTGCAGATCCAGGCGAACAGCCTCGCGATCACGCGCACCTCCGGCCAGGATACGCAACGCGCCTTCGCGGGCGCGGAATGGAACCTGCGGACCCTGACCGCCCTTGGCCAGGAGGTGACGTTCACCGGCTATCTGCGCGGCGACGTCTATCACAGCGACCAGAACGAGCTGACCTCGACCGTCATCTATCGCGGCGATTCGGGTTGGCGCGCACGCGGTATCGCCGCCGCCGCCGCCGACATGCGCTGGCCGTTCATCGGAGAGGCTTTCGGCGGCACGCAGCGCATCACCCCGCGCGTGCAGATCGTGGCATCCCCCCGGATCGCCAACATGTCCGTGCCCAACGAGGACGCGCGCGCCGTCGATCTGGAAGACAGCAACCTCTTCGCGCTCAACCGCTTCGCCGGCTACGATCGTTTCGAGGATTCCAGCCGTGTCACCTATGGCATGCAATATCAGCTGGATGTCCCGAACCTTTCGATCGATGCGGTGGTGGGGCAAAGCTATCGCCTCAATTCGCGCGGCACGTTGCTGCCCAACGGCACTGGGCTGTCCGACAAGACATCCGACATCGTCGGCCGCACGACGGTCCGCTATCGCGATTTCATCAGCTTCATCCATCGCTACCGGCTGGACAAGGACAATCTGGCCGTCCGCCGCAACGAGATCGACGCGACCGTCGGCACCAAGAAGACCTATGCAATGGTCGGCTACCTGCGGCTCAACCGCAATGCCGATACCAGTTTCGAGGACCTGAGCGACCGCGAGGAAATCCGCCTGGGCGGCCGCGTCCAGTTCGCACGCTTCTGGTCGGTGTTCGGTTCGACCGTGATCGACCTCACCAGCAACAGGGAAGACCCGCTCTCCGTCGCGGATGGCTACCAGCCGGTGCGTCACCGCCTGGGTATCGCCTATCAGGACGACTGCCTCGAACTGGGGCTGACATGGAAGCGGGACTATCGCGTCGTGGGCGACGCGCGTGCGGGCAACAGCTTCCTGCTCCGACTCGCTTTTCGTAATCTTGGCATATAAGAGGAACGACCTGACGCCGTCGGGAGGCTGGCATGCAGAGCATCACGCTCAGCACCGGTTAATGCCAGACGGCCTATTTGGGTAGTTCAAACCGCCCGCCGGTCGACCATGTGGAGAGTAACCTCGTCGATGAAGTTTTCCGTGTCTGCCGCCCGCTGGGCGAAACATGCGCTGCCCCTTCTGGGCGCGACGTCGCTGTGCCTGTCTGCAACCGCGCCGGCCCAGTCGGTGGGCGAGGAGGGGCTCGATCTGCCCTCCGCGAACCTCAACCTGCCCAAGGACATCTCGATCTTCGGCAAGAGCGATCCCAATGTGCGCAAGGCGACGGCGATCGTAAACGGCACGATCATCACCGGTACTGACATAGACCAGCGGCTCGCCCTCATCATCACCGCGAACGGCGGCAAGGTGTCGGACGAGGAGAAGGAAAGGTTGCGCCTGCAGGTCCTCCGCAATCTGATCGACGAGACGTTGCAGATCCAGGAAGCGGCCGCCAACAACATCAAGGTCGACAAGGGCGAAGTCGAGCAGAGCTATGAGCGCGTCGCCGCCAATTTCCGCCGCAACCCGACGGATTTCGACAAATATCTGCGCGAACAGGGCAGTTCCGCCGCCAGCATCAAGCGCCAGATCGAGGGCGAACTGGCATGGAACCGCCTGCTGCGCGCCAATGTCCAGCCGTTCGTCAATGTCGGCGAGGATGAAGTCAACTCTACGCTGGACCGCATGAAGGCGGCCAAGGGCAGCGACGAGTTCCGTATCGGCGAAATCTATCTTTCCGCGACGCCGGAAAACAGCGAGCAGATCGCCGCCAATGCCCGGAACATCATCGAGCAGATCAAGCAGGGTGGCTCTTTCGCCGCCTATGCGCGTCAGTTCTCCGAAGCATCGACAGCAGCCGTGGGTGGCGATCTGGGCTGGGTCCGCCCGGCGCAACTGCCCGAGGAACTCGCGCGCGCTGCAACCGACATGAGCATCGGCCAGATTGCCGGGCCTATCCCGGTCGCCGGCGGGTTCAGCCTCATCTACATCATGGACAAGCGCAAGGTGCTGACCGCCGATCCGCGTGACGGCATCATGAGCCTTAAGCAACTGTCCCTGCAATTTCCGGCCGGCACGACCAAGGAGCAGGCCAATACGAAGGCCGCCGCATTCGCCGCCGCTGCCAAGGGGATCAAGGGCTGCGGCGCAGCCGATCAGGTCGGCAAGGCCGTCGGTGCAGACGTCGTGGACAATGACGGCGTGAAGATCCGTGACCTTCCCCCGCAGTTACAGGACATGCTGCTGGGCCTCCAGATCGGCGAATCCACGCCGCCCTTCGGTTCGGTACAGGATGGCGTGCGGGTGCTTGTGCTGTGCGGACGCGACGAGCCCCAGTCTGCGACCGCCCCGTCCTTCGACCAGATCATGGCGCAGATGGAAGACGAGCGGGTGAACAAGCGTGCGCGCATCTACCTGCGCGACCTGCGCCGCGACGCCGTCATCGACTATAACTGATGCCGACCGTGATAAGCGGTCAGCTACCCGATTTGCCACCCTTCGCCATTTCGCTCGGCGATCCTGCCGGCATCGGCCCGGAGGTCGTCGGCAAGGCATGGGACATGCGGGACGTCCGGGGGCTGCCCTGCTTCTTCGCGATCGGTGACGCCCAGTCGCTTCGTGCGGCATGGCGTGGCCCGATCGCCGAGATTTCCAGCCCGGAAGAGGCCGTGGCCGCCTTTCCCAAGGCATTGCCTTGCCTGAACGTGGCGAGTGCAGGAAACATCATTCCCGGCCAGCCCACCGTCGAAGGTGCGCACACCGCATTGCAGGCATTGGAGGTAGGCGTTGGCCTAGCCCGCGCCGGATCTGCCGCCGGCCTCGTCACCGCCCCCGTCGGCAAGACGCAGCTTTACGGCATCGGCTTCACCCATCCGGGCCAGACCGAGTTCGTCGCAGAGCGATGCGGCGTATCCCCGGAAAATGCTGTCATGATGCTGGCCGGACCCGGCCTGCGCGTGGTGCCCATCACCATCCACATCCCGCTGGCAGCGGTTCCCAGCACGCTGACGAGCGAACTCATCCGCGCGCGCGCGCTGGTCACGGCCCGCGGCCTGCAGCGTAATTTCGGGATCGCTGCCCCCCGCCTCTCCGTGGCCGGCCTCAATCCCCACGCCGGCGAGCAAGGGGCACTGGGGCGTGAGGAACTGGACATCATCATCCCCGCCATAGAGGCGCTGGCCGCCGAAGGGCTGTCGATCAGCGGGCCGCATGCTGCCGACGGCATGTTTCACCCGCGCGCCCGCGAAACCTATGACGCGGCCTTGTGCATGTATCATGATCAGGCGCTGATCCCCATCAAGACGCTGCATTTCGACGACGGGGTCAACATGACCCTGGGTCTGCCGATCATCCGCACTTCACCCGATCATGGCACCGCCTTCGGGATCGCCGGCCATAACATCGCCAATCCGGGCGCGACGATCGCCGCCATCCGCATGGCTGCGACGGCGGCGCGCCACCGCATCGCGTTCGAAAGCTGAGCCGCATGACTGGCCCGGCGGAGACATCGCCCACCCGCCCGAAGCTGCCTCCCCTGCGGGAGGTGATCGCTACCCATGGCCTGCAGGCGAGCAAGGCGCTCGGACAGAATTTCCTTTTCGACGAACAACTGCTCGACCGGATCGCCGCAATTCCCGGCAAGCTGACTGGTAACTCGGTCTTTGAAGTCGGGCCGGGACCGGGGGGCCTTACCCGTGCCCTGCTGCGCGCCGGAGCGCAGGTGGTGGCGGTGGAGCGGGACGATCGCTGCCTGCCCGCGCTGGCCGAACTCTCCGAAGCCTTTCCCGGCAAGCTGACCGTCGTGCCGGGCGACGCCATGGCAGTTGATGCCCGCGCCCTGGCTGGCGAGGGCGCGCATATCGTCGCCAACCTGCCCTATAATGTCGGCACCGCGCTGCTCGTCGGCTGGCTGTCGCAACCCTGGGACGGAGAAGCCGGGCGCCCATGGTGGTCATCCCTCACGCTCATGTTCCAGCATGAAGTGGCCGAACGGATCGTCGCCACGCCGGACAGCGACCATTATGGCCGTCTGGCCGTGCTCGCCCAATGGCGTGCGCGCGCGAAAATCGCGATGAAGGTCCATCGCAGCGCCTTCACGCCGCCGCCCAAGGTGATGTCGGCGGTCGTCCACATCGAGCCCATCGATGCGCCCGAAGGCGTGGATCTGAAGAAGCTGGAGCAACTGACCGCCGCGGCCTTTGGCCAGCGCCGCAAGATGCTGCGCCAGAGCCTGAAGGGCGTGCCCGGCGCTCTGGATGCGCTGGCGACGCTGAATATCGCGTCAGATCGCCGTGCGGAAACCCTCACCGTCACAGACTATGTGAACCTCGCGCGGATATTGAGCGCGGGATAACGCACCTTCAAAGGAATGCTCTAGGCGCTGTCTGCATTCATGGGATTCCCATTTTATGAGAGTTCTGATTCAAGGTCGTTGAAGGAGACGATCTTTGAGCAGACGGGTGCTGAGGGACGAGCAATGGAGCCGGATCGAAGGGTATCTTCCGGGTCGTGTCGGGACGCCTGGACGGAGCGGCGTTGATAATCGGCTGTTTGTCGATGCGATCCTGTGGATGGCGGGCAACGCGGCGCATTGGCGCGATCTGCCGGATATATTCGGCAAGTGGACAGCGGTTCATGCGCGCTTCCGCCGGTGGTCACGCAACGGGGCATGGGAGGGGCTTTTCCATGCCATGGCCGACACGCCGGATTTCGAATATGTGATGATCGACAGCACGATCTCGAAGGTCCACGCCGATGCGAGCGGCGCAAAAGGGGGGCTCAAAGTGCCGCCATCGGTCGTTCGCGCGGCGGCCTGACGACCAAGCTGCACGCCGCCGTCGATGCAATCGGACTGCCGCTTCGGATCTGTCCGACACCAGGGCAACATGGCGATTGCCCGCAGGCCCAGACGCTTCTGTCCGGACTGGAAGGCGTCGGCCACGTCATCGCCGATGCTGCCTACGATGCCGATCCGCTACGTGCCTTCATTGTCGATGACCTTGGCGCAACCGCGCAGATCAAGGCCAATCCCAGCCGCGCTATCGCCCCTGCCATCGACTGGCGGCTCTACAAAGAGCGCCATCAGGTCGAATGCTTCTTCAACAAACTCAAGCGCTTCCGAAGGATCGCCCTGCGCTGTGAGAAAACCATCTCTGCCTTCATGGGCTTCGTCCATCTCGCATGCGCCATGATCTGGATACGGTGAATGCAGACAGAACCTAGAGTATCTCGCTTCTTGTCGAGATCTCTTTTCTCCGTTCGGGCTGAGCTTATCGAAGCCTTGCGCTTGTTTAGGAAGAACGGTTCTTAGACAAAACTCAGAGCGAACGGTTCTGATCTAAGCCCCGATGCTGGTAATCTTTCGACAGTGCCTGATTTCCGGGTCCGGACATAAAAGCCGGTGACGAACCACCCGGCCCGACAAACGCTGCCTCAGGGCTTCTCGGTCGGTGCCACGTTCGGGGTCGGCGTCACTTCCTTGGCGGAGAGCACGGTCGGCGGCACGCCCTTGGCGATGGCTGCATCCAGCTTCGCGACCTGCGGGCACTCGCCCTTGCAGACATCCTTGGCGCGGGCGAGATTTTCCTTGGCCTTGGCGATGGCGCCCTTTTCGACCATGGCCTGCCCCTGGCCGGTGATCGCGACCAGATCCTGCGGGTCGAGCAACAAAGCTTCGCGATAGAGGCCGATGGCCTTGCCCTGAAGCCCCTCGGCGCGCGCCACCTGCGCGGCGGCGATATAGGCCGAGCGGTTGCGGGGGTCGACGGCCAGCGCGGTTTCATAGGCATCGGTAGCGGCGGCCAGATTACCGGCGCGCTGCGCCTCCTCGCCATGGGCGAGCCACTCCATCGAGCGCGGGTCGATCTGGGAATCCGGCTTCTGCGTCACCCCGACGCTTGACGAAATGGCCAGCGCGACAGCCAGGGCAATGGACGCAGGGGTAAAGCGCATGATGATCTCCAGAAGCGAATGCCGTTGATTTTCGCTGTTTATACTGACTTTGTCCATGCTCAGTTTGCCTGAACCGGGGCTGAAAGGACGGCGAAGAAAAACCCGTCCGTCCCGTCATGGGCCGGCGTGAGCAATATACCATGGCCCCAGTGCCGCCCAAAGCCCTCAGCCTGCACGCCTTGCTGATCAACTTCGGATGCCGTCGACATGGCGCTCCACCCCTGATGCCGTGCCAGAAACGCTGCGACCTGATCCCGCCCCTCGCGGTCGGTCAGCGCACATACGGCATAAACGAGCCGCCCGCCCGGCGCCACCAGCGGGGCGGCGAAATCCAGGATACGGGCTTGCTCCGCGACGAGGCGGTCCAGCCGGGCCGGGGTCAGCCGCCAGCGCCCTTCGGGATTGCGCCGCCATGTGCCGGTGCCCGAGCAAGGCGCATCGACCAGCACGACATCGGCCACGCCGCTCAGCGGGGCGAGCGCATTGGCCTCCCGGCCCTGATCCAGCAGCAAGGTCTCAATACCAGCCGCGCCGGAGCGCTCAGCACGCGGCGCGAGCCTTGCGATGCGATCGCGCGCAGTATCGGCAGCGATCAGCCGGCCCTGCCCGCCCATGGCCGCCGCCAGTGCCAGCGTCTTGCCGCCCGCACCCGCGCACATGTCGATCACCTTCATTCCCGGAGCCACCTCGCAGGCGTTGGAAATGATCTGGCTGCCGGCGTCCTGGACCTCGACGAGTCCTTCGATCCATGCCGCGGATTGCTCGATCGGCGCGCCTTCCGGCAAACGCAAGGCATCCGGCAGGCCCGCTAACGGCTCAGCGTCGGGCAGCGACTGTCGTGCGCGCACCATGTCCGCCCGTAACCGATTGACCCGCAAATCGAGCGGCGCTCGGCCGAGCAGGGCATCCTGTTCCACTGGGGCGGCGAGCAGAGGCGCGATCCAACGGGGCACCGCAGCGGCGTCGGACCCCGCCTCAGCCGGATCAAGAGGCGCCGGGCCATGCGCCGATCCATCGAACAATGCGGCGAGATCATCCCGCTCCCGGGCGAGTCCAACCATGGCGGCGCGGCCGTTATCCGGCCGTTCGGCAGTTCGCCGGATTGCATCATAGACAAGGTCGCGCACCGCGCGCCGGTCCTTTGATCCGGCATAGCGGCGCGTCTTGAAATAGCGGACGATCTGGACATCGGCAGCCGCGCCGCCATCGCGCGCGGCGATGATGATCGCATCCAGCAGGTCGATCGCGGCCTGCACGCGCGCAGCGGGCGTCATCGCCTAGGCCCCTCGCTCAAAAGGGAGAGGAACAAGACGTCAGCGCGTGGGATAATTGGGCGCTTCCCGCGTGATCGTGACGTCGTGCACATGGCTTTCCGAGAGGCCGGCATTGGTGATCTGGACGAAACGCGCGCGGTTGCGCAGGTCTTCCAGCGTGCGGCTGCCGGTATAGCCCATCGCCGCCTTCACGCCGCCAACGAGCTGGTGGATGACATCCTTGGCCGATCCCTTGAAGGGCACCTGGCCTTCGATCCCTTCGGGCACCAGTTTCATCTGGTCCTTGATGTCCTGCTGGAAATAGCGATCCGCCGAGCCGCGCGCCATGGCGCCGACGCTGCCCATCCCGCGATAGCTCTTATAAGCGCGGCCCTGATAGAGGAAGGTTTCGCCCGGCGCTTCTTCCGTGCCAGCCAGTAGCGAGCCGACCATGACGCAGCTTGCGCCCGCCGCCAGCGCCTTGGCGACATCGCCGCTGGTGCGCAGGCCGCCATCGGCGATCACCGGCACACCCGACTTGAAGGCCTCCTCGGCGGCGTCCATCACTGCAGTCAGCTGCGGCACGCCCACGCCCGCGACGACGCGCGTGGTGCAGATGGAACCGGGGCCGATGCCCACCTTCACGCAATCCGCGCCCGCATCGATCAGCGCGCGGGTCGCCTCTGCTGTCGCAACGTTGCCGGCCACGACCTGAACCTTGTTGGACAGCTTCTTTACCGCCTCGACCGCAGCGGAAACCATCTTCGAATGGCCGTGGGCGGTGTCGATGACGATCAGGTCGCACTCGGCGTCGATCAGCGCCTTGGTGCGCTCCAGTCCCTTGTCGCCCACGGTGGTCGCAGCCGCGACGCGCAGGCGGCCGGTCTCGTCCTTGGTCGCCTGCGGATAGGTGACCGCCTTTTCGATATCCTTGACGGTAATCAGGCCGACGCAGCGATAGGCATCGTCCACCACCAGCAGCTTTTCGATCCGGCGCTGATGCAGCAGGCGCTGCGCCTCTTCCTGACCCACGCCAGTCTTTACCGTCGCCAGATTGTCCTTCGTCATCAGCTCGCTGACGGGCTGAGCCGGGTTTTCGGCAAAGCGCGTATCGCGATGCGTGAGGATGCCGACCAGCTTGCCGCTGTCTTCCACCACAGGAATGCCGCTGATCCGGTGACGCTCCATCAGCATCTGCGCATCCGCCAGGCTGGCGCGCGGGCTGATGGTGATGGGGTTCACCACCATGCCGCTCTCGAACCGCTTGACGGCGCGGACGGCGGCCGCCTGTTCCTCGACCGAAAGGTTGCGGTGCAGCACGCCGATGCCGCCAAGCTGCGCCATCACGATCGCCATGTCGGCTTCCGTCACCGTATCCATGGCGGAGGACAGTACCGGGATATTGAGCTTGATACCGCGCGTGATGAAGGTGGAGGTATCCGCCTGACTTGGCAGCACATCGGACTCTGCCGGCTGGAGCAGAACGTCATCAAATGTGAGGCCGAGGCGGATTTCCATGGAATAAGCCACTTTCTGGAGAGCAATCGAATCGTGGCGGCCCATGTAATCATTATATGGCCAAAGGGCTAGGCCGCCTGAGTGATTGATGGTGCTTTGATCGGTCCCGGACGGCGATTGAGCTGGCCCGGCAGGGCAAATCTCCCTGGAAAGCGGTCCTATTTGCTGAACGTGCTCAGCAAAGCCACATCGACCGAGCGGCATGGCCCCCTTCACGCAATCGGCAGACGGCGGCGCATGCCCGGGGGCTATCGCGTCGTCCCTTGTTGCAACATCGACCAGACCAACTTGCTGACGTTCGTGCCCTGCCGTCCCATCACCATATCCGATGATGTCGAACGCTACGGCTGGGTGGCTTCCGCACGGGCAATGAGTTCGCGCGCCTCGGCGACATGCATCGCCTCGATCATGCTCCCCTCGAAACGCTCGGCGCCGCCCGTGGCCGCCGCGACCAGCCGCCGCGCCTCCTCGATCGCCTGCGCATCGGGACCAAAGACGCGGTTGGCGACCGTCACCTGATTGGGGTGGATCAGCGTCTTGCCATCAAAGCCCAGCGCATGTCCGGCGACGCATTCGGCCTCCAGCCCGTCGGCATCGTCCAGACGGTTATACACGCCATCGAACACGGCCTTGCCGGATGCCCGCGCCGCCAGCACGACGGTTTGCAGCGCCACGGAAAGGCCAGCCCGGTCCACACCCGCGGGGATCCTCAGATCACGCCGCAAATCATTGGTGCCCACGAACAGGGCCGCCGTGGCCGTTTCTGCGGCGATGGCCGGCGCCGCGAACACGCCCAACGCGCTTTCGATCATCGCAATGACGGGCTTCTGGCACACGCTATGGACATCATGCACCTGCTGCACGGTCTCCACCTTGGGCAGCACGACGAAATCGGCGGCACTGCCCTTCACAGCGACCATTTCGGCGCCATGCCACTGCGTCCCTGCCACGTTGATGCGGATGCCGACCAGCCGGCCGCCAAACCCTTCCACCGTTGCTGCGACGGCTGCATCCCGCGCTTCGTCCTTGCGATCGTCCGGCACGGCGTCCTCCAGGTCGAGGATCACCATGTCGCAAGGTAGCCCCCGCACCTTCTCGATCGCGCGGGCATTGGAGGCGGGCAGGAACAACAGCGAGCGGGCGTGGCGCAGCAGCATGAGGCATCCTTCGTGCAAATCCTAACAGGCTTTCCCCCTCCCCCATTTGACGGCATAGTCAAGTCTCGATCGGGGGGAGGAAACATGTCCATGGGAGCAACCGCCGCATTTCTCATCGCGCTGCTGGTGTTCATCTACCTGGCTGCGAGCATCAAGGTGGTCCGCCAGGGCTATCAATATACCATAGAGCGCTTCGGGCGGTTCACCGAGGTCGCGAAGCCCGGCCTGAATTTCTACCCCGCATTCTTCTATGCGGTCGGCCGCAAGATCAACATGATGGAGCAGGTCGTCGATATTCCGGGGCAGGAAATCATCACCAAGGACAATGCCATGGTCTCCGTGGACGGCGTCGTCTTCTTCCAGGTGCTGGACGCGGCCAAGGCCGCCTATGAAGTGTCGGAACTCTATGTCGCGATCATGCAACTCGCCACCACCAACTTGCGCACGGTGATGGGTTCCATGGACCTCGACGAGACCCTGTCCAAGCGCGATGAAATCAATGCGCGGCTGCTGTCCGTCGTCGATCACGCGACCAACGCCTGGGGAATCAAGATCACCCGCGTCGAGTTGAAGGACATTCGCCCGCCCGCCGATATCGTCAACGCCATGGGCCGCCAGATGAAGGCGGAGCGCGAGAAGCGCGCGAACATCCTGGAATCCGAAGGCCTGCGGGCGTCGGAAATCCTGCGGGCCGAGGGCGAAAAGGCCGCGCAGATCCTGCAGGCCGAAGGTCGCCGCGAAGCCGCCTTCCGCGATGCAGAAGCGCGCGAGCGCGAGGCGGAAGCAGAAGCCAAGGCAACGCAGATGGTGTCGGACGCGATCGCCGCCGGCAATCCGCAGGCGCTCAACTATTTCATCGCGCAGAAATATGTGGAGGCGGTCAGCCAGTTCGCCAGCTCGCCCAATGCCAAGACGATCCTGTTCCCGGTCGAGGCGACGCAATTGATCGGCACCTTGGGCGGCATCGGTGCGCTGGCGAAAGAAGCCTTGGGTGACAATGGCGCGCCGCCTGCCCCCCCGCCCGCGCCGCCACGCGCGGGGCCCTTTGGCCAAAGACCGGCGTGATGGACTGGATCGCCTCGCTCCATCTGGAAAATCATTGGTGGTGGCTGGTCTTCGCCGTGCTGCTGGGGATCGGCGAAATCGTGATCCCCGGCGTTTTCCTGATCTGGATCGCTATCGCGGCCGCCATCACCGGCCTCGCCGCGATGCTGACGCCGCTCGGCGCCTTTGGCCAGTTCATCTTGTTCGCGACGCTGTGCCTTGTCGCGACATGGGCCGGACGGCGCTGGTATGCCGCCAATCCGGTGCAGTCCGCCGATCCGCTGCTCAACGACCGCGCCGCGCGTTTGATCGGCGAGAGCGTGCTGGTCGTAGAACCGATCATCGGCGGCGAAGGCCGGGTGAAGGTTGGCGACAGCGTGTGGACGGCGCGGGGAGCGGATTGCGAAGCCGGCACGCGCGTCAGGATCGCCAGCGTACAGGGTGGACTACTGTACGTCGAACGCCTGCCGGGCTGATCGGCACCGAGCTTTCTCGGGAGATATTCCGGCAATAGACGTTCAGCACGAGGGCCGGCCATCGCCATGCCCCCGCCATGATGGTTCAGCCGACGAAGGCGCGCTCGATCACGAACTGGCCGGGGGCCGCGTTGGAGCCCTCGGTGAAGCCGTTTTCCTCGAACCATGCGCCGAACTGCTTGATCATCTCCATGCTGCCGCACATCATGATCCGGTCGGTTTCAGGATCGAAATGCGCTGGGCCGGGAATCCCCTCGAACAGCGAACCATCCGCTACCAGCTTGTCGATACGCTGCGAACGATGGAACGGCTCGCGCGTCACGGTCGGCACATAGTGGAACTGCTCGCGCGCCTGATCCTCGACCAGCGGGTCGCCCGCCAGCTTGCTCTCCAGCTCATCGTTGAACGCAAGATCGCTCACCCGGCGCACCGAATGGACGACGACCACCTGCTCGTAAAATTCATAGACGTCGGGATCACGCGCAAGGCTGAGGAACGGCGCGAGGCCGGTGCCCGTCGAGAGCATGAACAGGCGCTTGCCCGGCAGCAGCGCGTCGGTGACGAGCGTGCCGGTGGGCTTGCGGCCGAGATAAATCTGGTCGCCGGGCTGGATGAGCTGCAGCTTCGACGTCAGCGGGCCATCCTGCACCTTGATCGAAAGGAACTCCAGTTCCTCGTCCCAGGCCGGGCTGGCGACGGAATAGGCGCGCAGCAGCGGCTTGCCGTTCTCGCCCTTCAGGCCGATCATCACAAATTCGCCTGAGCGGAAGCGGAAGCTCGCGGGGCGGGTGATGCGGAAGCTGAAAAGATGTTCATTCCAGTGGCGCACCGACAGCACGGTTTCCACACTCAGCGCACCCGTCGGCTCCAGCGCCGGCTTTTCGATCGTCACGTCGTTCAAGACCTTTTCCCTTGCCAATCCGCGTGCAAGACCAGCGCCGTGCGGCGCCTGTTGCGTATCGTTCGCAATAAATGATGCAATCGCGAATGGCCTTTGCGCCGCAGGAAGGCAAGGCGAAAAAAACTATCGTCGGGAAAAGCTGGCACTTCCAGCTTCCAGATACGGCATCGACCGCGCCCGCTTTATCGGCGAGCGCGGCAGGATCGCGATGCTCAGCCGAACAGCCCCTTGGCGATGCTGCCCAGTTCGTTGAGCGGATTGCCGTCGCCATCCTTGTCCATGAAGCCGCCCAGCGACCCCATGATCCCGTCCAGCCCGCCGAACTGGCCCATCAGTTCCTGCAGCTTGTCGGCGGACACGCCATGTTCTGCCGCGGTCGAGGCCAGTGCGGAAATATCGGTGTTACCGCTGGAAATCTTTGCAGCGATTTCGGCCATCAATCCCTGCATCTGCTCGGGCTGGAGGCCCAGCTTGTCGGCCACGGCCTGAAGCCCGCCAAGATTTCCCAGAATTCCGTCAAACATGCTCATGGACCTTACTCCCGCCCGATTGCTCTTCCAGTTACCATCGATCACACCACAGATGAAATGAAAAGGGGCCAGACAGTCCCCCTGCCCGGCCCCTCCTTTCATCTGATGCCTGCGGTCAGGCGGCGGTCAGCGCCGCCTCGCGGACGGATGCATCGACATGCGCCTCGAACTGGGCGAAGTTCTCGACGAACTGCTTCACCAGCTTGATCGCCGTCTCGTCATATTCCTCCACATTCGCCCAGGTCTGGCGCGGATCGAGGATCTTGGAATCCACGCCCGGCACTGCGACCGGCACCTCGAACCCGAAATTGGGGTCGGCACGGAAGTCCGCGCTGTTCAGGCTGCCATCCAGCGCCGCGTTGAGCAGGGCGCGCGTGACCTTGATGGGCATGCGGCTGCCGATGCCGAACTTGCCGCCCGTCCAGCCGGTGTTAACCAGCCAGCAGGTCACGCCGCCCTTGGCGATCCGCTCCTTGAGCAGGTTGCCGTAGACTGAGGGGTGGCGAGGCATGAACGGCGCGCCGAAGCAGGTCGAGAACGTCGCCGTCGGTTCCGTGACGCCAATTTCCGTTCCGGCGACACGCGCGGTGTAGCCCGAGAGGAAGTGATACATCGCCTGCTCGGGCGTCAACCGCGAGATGGGCGGCAGCACACCATAGGCGTCGGCGGTGAGGAAGATGATGTTCTTGGGCACCGGCCCCAGATTGTCCTTCGACGCATTGGGGATGAAGTCGATGGGGTAGGAACCGCGGCTGTTCTCGGCCAGGCTGTTGTCGTTGAAATCGAGTTCCCGCGTCACGGGATCGATCACCACATTCTCCAGTACCGTGCCGAAACGCTTGGACGTTGCGTAGATTTCCGGCTCGGCTTCGGGCGACAGGTTGATCATCTTGGCGTAGCAGCCACCCTCGAAATTGAAGACGGCCGTGTCCGACCAGCCATGCTCGTCGTCGCCGATCAGCGTGCGGCTGGCGTCGGCGCTCAGCGTCGTCTTGCCCGTGCCGGACAGGCCGAAGAAGACGGCAGTGTCGCCATTGGGTCCGATATTCGCCGAGCAATGCATCGGCATCACGCCCTTGGTCGGCAGCAGATAGTTGAGGATGCCGAAGACCGACTTTTTCATCTCGCCGGCATATTTTGTGCCGCCGATCAGGATCAGCTTTTCGGTGAAGTTGACGGCGATCACCGTCTCGGTCCGGCTGCCATGCCGGGCGGGGTCAGCCTGGAAGCTCGGCAGGTCGATGATGGTATATTCCGGCGCGAAATCGGCGAGCGCCGCCGCATCCGGGCGGACCAGCAACGTGCGGATGAACAGATTGTGCCAAGCCAGTTCATTGATGACGCGCACCTTGACGCGATATTCAGGCTGCGACCCACCGTAGAGATCGGCGACGTACAGCTTGTCTTTTTCACCCAGCGCCTTGAAGAAATCCTCCTTCAGAGCAGCGAAATGCTCGGGCGTCATCGGGACGTTGGTCGAACCCCACCAGACGGTATTTTCCGTCTCGGCATCCTTGACGATGAACTTGTCCTTCGCCGAACGGCCGGTGTGCTTGCCCGTCGCAACGACAAGCGGCCCATCCTTGGCCAGGATACCCTCGCCATTGGCAAGGGATGCTTCCACCAAGGGCGCTGTGCCCAGATTCCAGAACTGGACAGCCGACGTCGTAATACCCTGATCGGCAAGGGTTGAAGAGGATTTCGCCTGCACGCGCATCTCCCTGAGTTGAAATACCAACAGTGTCCAGCGCGGCCCGTGTCGCATCTTTGTGCGCATTTTGGGTCGCCGCTTTCGCTACTGATGAGTAAACGCATATCCTGTTGGGGGGGTGTCGTCAAATGAGGCAAATCCGCCAGACGGTGACTTTTCATGACGGCACAACCAGTTAGATATTCGTCCCGAACACTCGACGGCAAGGGCATCGAGAACGAATCATATCTGCCTCGAATTGCATCGGGCGCGGCTTGCAGCCATCTCCGCCATGGTCTAGGCGGGTGATACAGGGAACAGAAGCGCCACGGCGCATCCTTGAGGAGCCGAAACGAAATCCCATGACCGCAACCATCGCCCTTGTGGACGATGACAGGAATATCCTGACCTCCGTATCGATCGCATTGCAGGCGGAGGGATTCGTCACGCGCATCTACTCGGATCCGGAAGCGGCCCTGAAGGCGCTACTGGAAAATCCTGCCGATCTCGCAGTCTTCGACATCAAGATGCCGAAGATGGACGGCATCGAATTGCTGCGACGTGTGCGCGAAAAGAGCCAGATGCCCGTCATCTTCCTCACGTCAAAGGACGATGAACTGGACGAGGCGCTGGGCCTGGCCATGGGCGCCGACGATTATATCGCCAAACCCTTTTCTCAGCGGCTACTCATCGCGCGGATCCGGGCCATTTTACGCCGCGCGGAATTCTCCCGTACGAACAGCACGCCCAGCGAACCTGCGGCCGACCCGATCATCCGCGGCCGGCTGGAAATGGACCCGGCGCGGCACAAGGTGACGTGGAAGGGAAAGGACGTGACCCTGACCGTCACGGAGTTCCTGATCCTGGAGACGCTGGCGCAGCGTCCGGGGGTGGTGAAAAACCGCAACCAGTTGATGGATGCCGCCTATCAGGATGATGTCTATGTCGACGACCGGACGATAGACAGCCATATCAAGCGCCTGCGCCGCAAATTCCGCGACGCCGATTCAGATTTCAACGCGATCGACACACTCTATGGCGCCGGATACCGATTCTCTGAAGAGTGATCGCCGCGAATTGCCGCTCCGCTGGTCGGGCAGGCTCTCGCTGACGCCGCGTATCCTCGCGGTGAACATCTTCGCGCTCGCGCTTCTCGCCGGCGGATTCTTCTATCTCGACAGCTATCGCACGCGGATCGTCGACACACGGCTGGAGCAGGCGAAGGGCGAACTGCGGCTGCTCGCCGTTGCCCTGGAGGATGCCGGCCCCCGCGAGCAGCAAAACCTGCTCGTCCGTTTCGCGCGGCAGACCGACAGCCGGATCCGGCGCTATGGCCCCGATGGACGGCCAGTCGCGGACAGCTTTACACTGGGCGGTCCACGCTATGACCTGCGCGACCCAGAGGACGAGCCGTTCCAGCGCCATGTCGCCCGCTTCCTCGACAGGGTGGTTGACCGTATCGTCTTCGCCGATCGTCCGCCCGATTTCGCGGAGCCCGTGCGCGACAACATATCGGCTTGGCCGGAACTCGTCGCGGCAGACAAGACTGGACGCGATCAGGCGATCTATCGCTTTGCGCCAGATCGCACGCCGGTCATCTCGTCCGCAGCGGTGATGCGCGACGGCACCTCGCTGCTCTCCACTGAAAATGCGCGCGACATTACCCGCATCGTCCGTGCCGAGCGGCTGCGCCTGGGCTTCGTCCTTGCCGTGGCGATCATGGCTTCCGTTCTGCTTTCGCTGTTTCTCGCTCGCACCATCGTTCAGCCGCTGAGGCGCCTGTCGCGTGCCGCCGTGCGGGTCCGCCTGGGCCGGGCGCGCGAAGTGACGGTACCCCGGCTGCCTGAGCGCCGTGATGAAATCGGCCTGCTCGCTCGTGCCCTGTCAGACATGAGCCATGCCCTGCGCCAGAGGATCGACGCGACCGATGCCTTTGCCGCCGATGTCAGCCATGAGCTGAAGAACCCTATCGCCTCGCTCCGCTCCGCCCTCGATGGCCTTGGCACGGTGACGCAGCCGGACCTTCAGGCGCAGCTGCTCGCGATCGCCAAGGATGACGTCCGCCGGCTGGACCGACTCGTCACCGACATTGCCGAGGCATCGCGGATCGATGCGCAGCTCTCCCGCACGCGCTTCGTGCCGCTCGACCTTGGCCTTCTGATCGACGGGCTCGTCACGGCACGCGAAGCGCGCGGCGTGGAGCGCGGCGTTCGCCTTGCCTTTGCGCGCCCCCGCCGGGATGTGGCGGTGGTGATGGGCGAGGAACAGCGGTTGCTGCGCGTGATCGAAAACCTGCTCAACAACGCCATTTCCTTTTCGCCGAACGAGGGACTGGTCAGGATCGACGCCACCGTTGCCGATGGAGAGGTGCTGATCAGCGTCGAAGACGAAGGTCCGGGCGTTCCCAAGCATGAGCGCGAGACAGTGTTCCGCCGCTTCCACAGCGTTCGCCCCGAAGGCGAGCAGTTCGGCAAGCATAGCGGCCTCGGTCTCGCGATCGCGCGCAGCATCGTGGAGGGGCATCAGGGCCGCGTGTCGATCGGCGACCGCGACGACAAGCAGAGCGGCGCCAAGTTCATCGTCCACCTGCCCCTGGCCGTCACAAGCGATCCGGGCATCGCCGGGGACTAAGCGCTGCGGCGATCTGGCCGACTGAAGGGCAAATCTGCCACGTCTCAATCCCCCTCAATAGACGTCGCGCTTATATCCGTCGCTCTCGATCAACGCTTCGAGCCGCTCCTCTCCCAGAATGCGGGTCAGGACCGAATGTACATCCTGCGCCATGCCTTCCAGGCTGCCGCACACCAGAATGGCCGCGCCCTCGGCAACCCATTCCGCGACCGTGTCGCTCGCGTCGGCCAACAATTCCTGCACATAGCGACCGCAATCGGCATCGCGCGAAAAGGCGCGATCCAGCCGTGCCAAGGTGCCGTCGGCCCGCCAGCTGTTCAACTCCTCGTCGAAGAACGCATCATGCGCGCGTTCGCGCTCACCGAAAATCAGCCAATGTCCCTTTTCACCCGCACGCGCCTTCGCCCGCAAATGCGCGCGCAGGCCGGCGATGCCGGTGCCATTGCCGATCAGGATCAGGCGGCGGTTAGGCTCCATCGCGCGAAAGCCCGGATTGGGCCGGACCCGCAGCATCACCTTCGTTCCCACGTCCATATGCGCCGTCAGCCAGCCCGAGCCCAGGCCCAAGCGGCCGTCGGGATGCTGAACCTGCCGAACGACCAGATCGAGCGTTCCGTCTTCCAGTATCGATGCCGCCGAATATTCGCGGGTCGGCAGCGGGCGCAGCGCGTCCAACTCTTTCAGGGACAACCGCCCGCCGCCCTCGGGCAGCATGGCCGTCGCCAGTTTTTCGCCTAGCGCGGCCGTGTCATCGAGCACATCACCGTCCTGCACCCAATCGGCCAGCAGCGCATCCACCTCTGCGGGTGCATTGCAAGGCTGCACCTCCACGATGTCGCCGGCTTCCCAGGCAACCGCTTCTCTGCTCGCCGGTTCGAGCCGCAGGTGGAAGGCCTTCGCATGGACGCTGCCCGGATTGAGCGCTTCTCTGGCCACCAATGTCCAGGGGCGGAACGGCAGTGATCGTTGCCCGCGCTGGGCATTGCTGGCGCCAAGCCGGCCAAGCGCGCCGCGCCACGCCTGCTCCGCTTCGGCATCGTCATGGTGCATGGCAATCATGCCGAACAGCGGCTGCGCATGGGACTCCAGGAGCCATCCGTCCATCTGGATGCCAAAGGCGCAGAAGTCGGGATATTCACGGTCGCCAAGCGCCAGCACGCCATAGTTTAGATGCCCAAGCGGCAGGGGCGCCGCCATCACCTTGCGCACGAAGGCGCGCGCCATGTCCGGCGGCTCGCCATCGCCATAGGTGGAGACGACGAACAGGGCCTGCTGCGCCGCCGCCAGCATGTCGGGCGTCAGGCGAGACAGCGGCACCAGCTTCGCCGGCCGCCCGCCCTGCACCATCGCCTGCGTGGCATTGCGCGCCCAAAACTCGGCTGTGCCCGTCTGGCTGGCATAGGCGATGAGAAGGCCGCCCGCGCCGTCCATGGGGGCGGACGAGGCATCCGCATCCAACGCCCCGGTGGCGCGCTTGCGCTTGCGGCGGGAAAGATAGAGCAGATAGCCGGTCACAGTGAACAGCGGCATGGTCAGGCTGGTCAGCAACATGATGATCCGGCCCGGCAGCCCGAAGAAGGCCCCCCGATGCAATTCGAACATGCTCTGCGTGATAACCTGCCCAAGAGGGCGGGCGGCATAGAGATCGACCTTCTTCAGCCTCGCGGATGCCGGATCATAGGAATAGCGATCCGTCTGGCGCAGGTGCCTGGCATCGTCCGTCCGCGCATCGAAGTTGATGGCCTTGACCGGCTGGTTCGGCGCGGGCTGGGTGATCCGCACCCAATCATAGCGGCTGCCCGCGTTGCGCCTGAACTCTGCCCAGACCGGGTCGATCGCCGGACGCGGGGCGATGCCGGTCTTCTTTTCACGTCGACCGCCTTCTTCGCCGCCCGCCTTCCCGGTCAGCGCATAGCTCACACCCTGCCGATACCAATTATAGCTCCACCACAGACCCGTGAAAGCGCTCAGCAGGTAGAACAGCAAGATCCAGGTGCCGATGACGACATGCAGCGCCCGCCAGAGATTGCGCCCGGTCTTGCGCAGATCCAGCACCAGCCAGGATCGCCAGTCGAGCGCCTTGCGCGGCCAGCGCAGATAAAGCCCTGACAGCGCAAAGAAGATCAACGCGATCGCGCTGAAGCCCGTGACCTGCCGGCCGACCCCGCCCCCACCGCCGGGCAGCGCAAGCCAGCGATGCAGCGCATCCATGGCATGGAAAAAGCCCTCGGCAGCGGGCTCGCCAAGCCAGTCGCCGGTCGCGCGATCGACCTGCCCCTGTTTCCTGCCGCCGCCCTCGACCTTGTTCAACCGCACGGTGTGGGAATGCATCCGGTCCATCTGCCAGTCCAGCCGACTGACATAATAGCCGGGATTATCGGCCTGCACCCGGGCGATGACGGCGTCGGGCGTGAGGTCTGACGTGGCGGGTATGCCTGGCGCATAAAGCGCGGGCGACAATGCTTCGCTGATCTCGTCCTCGAAGCTCATCGACGCGCCGGTCAGGCCCATGAGCGCCAGCACCAGACCGGCGGTGATGCCGAGAAACCAATGCATTTGAAAAACGATCCGCTTCGTCACCCGACCCTCGACGCCATCAGCCCTCGCGCCTCAAAGCGCCAACGCGCTCCTTCTAGGCAGAGCCTCGAAAGAATGCAATTGCGATCCATTATCATTATCGCTATCGGCCTGCGCAAGCCGACAGGTCGCGTATATGGGGAAAAGACAATGCACATTCTGATGGTCGCGGCTGCCGCTGCGCAGGTGCCGGCGGGCGACCCACAGATCGAGCGCAAGCTCGACGAGGAAATTATCGTCACCGGGCAGCGCCCGTCCTTCAAGGCCGAAGTCGTTCAGGTTGGTGCCTTCCGCAACCAGTCCATCCTCGATACGCCCGCCAGCATTGCCGTCATCCCCAAGGCGCTGCTCGACGCGCAGGGCGCCACTGGACTGGAGGAAGCCCTGCGGAATGCGCCGGGCGTTACGCAACAGGCGACCAGCCCGACCACGAGCAACAATTTCGTCTCCCGCGGCGTGCTGATGAACGCGCGCACCAATTATCGCCTGAACGGCGCGCTCCAGATCATCAACCTCAGCCCGGTGCCGATCGAGAACAAGCAGCGCGTCGAGCTGCTGAAGGGCGTCTCGGCACTGTATTACGGCCTTGCGACCCCGTCGGGCATCGTCAACGTCGTCGCCAAGCGGGCCGGAGATCGCCCCGTCACCAATGCCTATATCAATAGCGACGCAGAGGGCGGCTATGGCGCGGGCATCGACATCGGCCGCACATTTGGGGGATCGGATCAGTTCGGCATCAGGTTGAACGGCTATGCCGCGCATATCGAAACGCCGATCGATGGCGTCAACGGCTCCCGCTATCTGGCGAGCGGCGCGTTCGACTGGCAAGCCACGGACAAGCTGTCCTTCAAACTGGATATCGAGCATTACCGCCGCGCGACGGATGAGCCGGGTGGCATCGCCTTCGCCGCCGTCCGGCTGCTGGATGCCATCCCCGATCCGCATCATCGCTATGCGCCCATCAATGCGCCCTATCGCACATGGTCGACCAATGTGCTGGGCCGCGCCGACTATGCGCTGGGCGGAAGCTGGTCGATCCGGGCCGAAGCCGGACTTGCCCAGTCACGCCGCCAGCGCAGCCGCGCCGATTTCAGCTTCATCTCAACCACCACGGGGCCGACGACCGGCGCGGGCCGGATCAGCGGCAACTACACCCCCGATCAGGAATATCGGAACGAATATGTCCGCGCGGAGATCGCCGGCAAACTGCCGACCTTCGGCATCGAGCACGAGTTGCTGTTCGGCGTCGCGCGTAATCGCCAGGTGCAGGAAGACCAGAACCAGCAGAGCTACACGGCGGTCGCGCAGAACATCTACAATCCGGTCGACATAGAGTATGACAGCCTCGTCTTCACCTCTTCCCGGCTGGCGCCGGGCAGCGTCAATATCGACACCGGCTATTATCTCCTCGACATCGCGCATATCGGCGAAAGGCTGCTGCTGATCGGCGGCGTGCGGCGGGTGCTGTATGACACCAAGGATTCGACCGGCGATTTCAGGATGAAGGCCTGGACACCGACTGGCGGCATCGTCTTTCGCCCGACATCCAGAACGAGCCTCTATTTCACCTATATCGAGGGTCTGGAGAGTGCGGGCGTGGCGCCGGACGGCACCACGAACCAGGGCGACATCCTCCAGCCCGTGCTGAGCAAGCAGATCGAGGCCGGCGGCCGGATCGAAGTGCTGGGCGCCCTCGCCTCGCTCGCCTATTTCCATATCGATCGCGGCCTTGGCTATACCGATGCCAGCAACACCTATATCGTCGATGGCCGCGCCGTTCACGAAGGCGTGGAGGCATCGCTCCAGGGCAATGTCACGCCGGAACTTTCCGTCGCCCTTTCCGGCCAATATCTCAAGGCCACCCAGAAGGAGACCGGCGTCGCTGCGCAAAACGGGCTGCGGATCGACAATACGCCTCGCTGGAGCACATCGCTCTTCGCGGAATATCGTCCTCCGATACTGCCGCAGCTCGGCATCAACGGGGGTCTTTATTATACCGGCGCACGCTTCGCCGATGCGCTGAACAGCTACAAGATGCCGGCCTATACCACCTATAGCCTGGGCGCGAACTACAAGGTGCAAATGGCGAACGAACGGACGCTTACCCTGCGCGTGAACGGGGATAATATCACCAACAAGCGCTACTGGTCGACCGGCGGCAGCGTATTCTACGTCGGCTTGGCACGGCAGGTCCGCTTCTCAGCCAGCATAGACTTTTAAGGGCTGCGGGCGGGACTTGCACGGCATCGGGATGATGCCTCGCAATCCCGCCAAGGCCTTGAAAATATGTCCCGCCGGCCTCCATGTTCTGGCCAAAGCCGGGCCGTGATGCCTGCGGAAATGCCCATTTATTTTCGCTACACTAATTAAATTTGTCACACTCATCGACCAGGGGGCGCTCGACCACCATAAAAGGGACGCCCCATGATCAAGACTGTTCTCGCCACCGGCACTGCGCTGACGGCGCTCTGTTCCGCCGTCATCACGCCAGCCTTCGCGCAGGATACGACACCCGCCGCACAGGCACCGGAAGCCGGCGACACCCAGGGCGACATCATCGTCACCGGATCGACCCGCGCACAGCGCCGCTTCGACGTATCCTATGCGATCAACACGCTCTCCAGCGAGGACGTGGAAAAGATCGCGCCGGTGAACTTCGCCGACCTGATCGGTCAGCTCCCCGGCTTCCAGACGGAAATCACCGGCGGCGAGGTGCAGAATATCTACCGCATTCGCGGCCTGCCCAATGACGGCGGATTCGTCAGCTTCCAGCAGGACGGCCTGCCGCTGTTCCACGAAAATGACGGCGTGTTCTTCCGCGGTGACGCGATCCTGAAGCAGGATCTGATGACCGACCATGTCGAGGTCGTGCGCGGCGGCCCGGCGCCAGTCTACGCCAGCTATTCAGGCGCGATCATCAACGCCATCACCGTCACCGGCAGCGATACGCCGCGCGGCAAGGCCCAACTGACGCTGGGCGACACCGGCCTCTATCGGCTCGATGCCTATCAGGCCGGGCCGCTGGGCAAGGACACCTATTATGCCGTCGGCGGCTTCCTGCGCCTGCATGACGGCTATCGCGACAACGGCTTTCCCAACGACAAGGGTGGCCAGATCCGTGCGAACATCAAGCATGACCTCGAAAATGGCTCGATCAAGCTGAGCCTCAACTATGTCAACGATCACAACGTCTTCTACCTGCCGATCCCGACCGCAGACCCGCGCGACCCCAGCGTTTCACTGAACCAGTATATCGACTTTTTCGAAGGCACGATGAACTCGCCGGCGCTGCGCAACGTCAACCTGAAATATCGGGACGGCGCCGGCGTGATCCAGAGCAGCACCAGCGACCTGTCCGATGGTCGCCATATGCAGATGTTCAACATCGGCGCGCAATATGAGGCGGATTTCGACGGCTGGCTGGTGTCGGCCAAGGGCGGTTACACGCAGGGCCAGCTGGATTTCACCGCTTTCTACTCGACCACCAATCCCGCTGACGGCAATGTCTTTGCGAACAGCTACCGCGCCCGCGCGACCACTGCGTTCGGCAGCGTCGCATCACTGGGCTATGTCCTTGCCGGGACCAACACGGTCTATAATCCCTACTCCGCTTCGGGCCTGGTGATGCAGGGCCAATATCGCGACATCCATTCCAAATATTATTCGGCGCAAGGCAATTTCTCCGTCGCCAAGCGCTTCGACACGGGCATCGGCAGCCATGACATCAAGCTCGGCCTTTATGCCAGCGCCTATGGCGAAAGCAGCCGCACCACCTATCAAAATTACCTGATCGAGGTGGCGGGCAAGCCGCGCACGCTCGATCTCGTCGCCTACTCGGCCACGGGCGCAGAACTCGGCCGCGTCACCGACAATGGCGTGCTGAACTATGCCGCGACGCTGAGCCAGGGCGATGCTGATGCCAAGATGTTCGCGCTCTATGCCAACGACACCTGGGAAATCGTGCCGGGCCTGCGCATCGACGCCGGCATCCGTCACGAACGCTATGACTATAAGGGCTGGGCGGCACTGACCGAGCAGGCCAATCTGGGCGATGCTACGACGCTGGCGGACGACACGACCCGCGCCTTCACCGGCGCCATCGTCAACGCGACGCTGAAGCCCAACGTCACCAACTGGACCGTGGGCGCCAATTACGACTTCAGCGGGAACATCGGCGTCTATGGCCGCGCATCGCACCTGGAGACGCCCCCCAACGTCCAGACGGTGATGAGCATCAACCCCACGATCATCACCACGGTCGCGGACCAGTATGAAGCCGGCCTCAAGCTCGCCTCGGGTCGTTCCTACCTGTATGTCACTGGCTTCTATACGAATTTCGATCCGCTCAATGCCTCGTTTCTGGCCTTTGACCCGACGACCGGCCGCAACGACGTGAACATCCCCTTCATCGGCGAAGCCCAGGTCAAGGGCGTGGAATTCGATGCGTCCGTCGCTGTAACTCCGTGGTTCACGCTCAACGGTGCGCTGACGGTCAGCGATCCCAAATACAAGAACTTCCAGAGCGCGACCGGCGCCGACCCCGAACAGGCCGAAGGCAACCAGATCGTCCGCCAGCCCAAAATCTATGGCAACGTCCGCCCCAGCTTCGATTTCAAGGCGGGTGAAACGGACATCTCGGTCTATGGCCGCTACACCTATATGGGCAAGCGCTTCGTCGATCTCTACAACAACACCGCCCTGCCCGCCTATGGCACGGTCGGCGGCGGCGTGACGGCGCGCCATGGCAGCTGGCAGATGCAGATCGTGGGCGACAATCTCTTCAACGCCCATGGCCTGACCGAAGGCAATACCCGCACGGACTCGCTGAGCGGCCAGGGCAGCGCCGAGGCCATCTACGGTCGGCCCATCTTCGGCCGCAACTTCCGCCTCGTGATCAGCAAGTCCTGGTGATGACGCGCCATGTGGCACGGGTGACGGCATTGTTCGTCACAGCGGCTGCGGTTGCGCTCGCGGCTGCCCCGGCACATGCCGGGGTAGTTCGCGACGCCGTGACAGACCGCCTCTCGCAGCGCCTGTTTCCGCTGCTGGATGCGCTCGGCCACGATCCGGCCAGTGTCCGAGGGATCATGGCCAAGGCATCGATCGCCACGCTGCTCGAAGCCCGGAAAGCCCGGCGGGCCGCGTGCGAGAGGGACCAGAGCTGCATCGCGCAAGCCCTGATCTGGCCCCCGGCGGAGGTCGAGGCCATGGCCAGTGCGGCGCCAGCGCTGCCGGGCCTCTCCACGCCGGACGACGGCATGGCGGCACAGGCGAAGCGGGAAATCGAAGGCATCAACAGGATCGTGCGGACCTATGGCCTGGGGGACGTACCGCCCTACCCCCAGATCGACGGTGCCGGGACGATCGATCCGCAAGAGCGAAGCAGCCGGTTGCAGGCCGCCGACTGGCTGTCGCGCACGCCGCGCGAGGGGTCGGCGCAAGCGCTCGACCCCAGCATCGACTATGCGCTGGCCCTGCTGGACGCCAGCGACCGCACCGACGCGATCGACTTTGATCCGCTGACCGGCGGTACCAACGCGCCTGCCATCCAGCGGGCACGGACGATCGACTGGCGCCGCTACCGCTATACCGCGCTGATCGTCACCGGCGTCGGCCCTGAAATGGCGGACATGGCGCTCAGCCCCTTCGGCAAATATCATCTGCGTCTGGCGGCGAACCGCTTCGCCCAGGGCGAGGCGCCCTTCATCATCGTCAGCGGCGGCCGGGCGCACCCCCGCGCGACCCGCTTCGTCGAGGCGATGGAGATGCGCAAGGCGCTGATCGAGCGATATGGCGTTCCGGAAGACGCGATCCTGATCGAGCCCTATGCCCGGCATACCACCACCAACCTGCGCAATGCCGCGCGCCTGCTGCTGGCGATGAACGCACCGCGCGATCGGGATAGCCTTATCGTCTGCAATCCTGGACAGAGCGCCGCCATCGAGAGCGCCAACTTCGCAAAGCGCAATAATGACGAGCTTGGTTATCAGCCGGGAACGATCGTGGCCCGCCTGTCTCTCACCGAACTCGTCTTCCGCCCTTCTTCCAAGGCGTTGCGGGTGGACCCTCGCGATCCGCTCGACCCCTGACTCTGACACCAGCCCCCGCCAGACCGGAGCCACGACCATGCGTCACCTTCCTGCCGTTGCCCTCGCCATGTTCGGCGCGCTGGCCCTGCATCCCGCCCCGGCCCACGCCTGGGGCGGCACTGCCCATGCGGTAATCGACCGCGCGGCGATAGAGGCCATTCCCGACGACGGCCCGACATTCCTGCGCAAATATGCCGACTATATCGCGGCGTCCGCTTCGCTGCCGGACAGTTGGCGCGGGGATTCGGAGAATTTCTCCAAGATGGAGGAAGACCCCAATCATGGCTGGTTCCGTGAACAGTTTACCTTCGTGAAACCGATCCCTCGGTCCCGCTACGAATTCGTCCTCGCGCTCTACAAATATTATGAGAAGATCAAGGAGAGCGACCCGCTGACCGCGCAGCGCACCAATGTCCGCTGGACGGGCACCCTGCCCTATGCCGCGATCGAGGCCTATGATCGGCTGGTCGTGTGCATGCGCTACATCCGCAAGGCGCAGGCCGAAGGTGGCGACCCATCCATCCCCGAACAGCACTGCGCATTCCAGGCGATCCGGCTTGGCCACTATATTGGCGACGGTGCCCAGCCCCTCCATGACTCGGTCAATTCCGACGGCTGGCGGGGCGATAATCCCAAGGGCTATACGACCGATCGCACCATTCACGGTCGCTTCGAGAGCCAGTTCGTGGACGGCATGGCGCTGACCGTCGGGGACATCGCGCCGCGCATCGGCGCGCCAGGGCACCGCACGGGCGACATGTTCGATGCCGTCCTCGCCTTTCTCGACACGGCAGGCGACAAAATGGAGACGGTGTACGAACTGGAAAAGCGCGACGGCTTCGCAAACTATGCGGACAAGGATGTGCGCGCGCTGGTCTATGAACGCACGGCAGCGGGCGCAGCGATGCTACGCGACATGTTCTGCCGCGCTTGGGCCGAAAGCGCACTGCCGCCGGTCAAGGTCAACCCCTCGCCACTCGACTTCGGCAATCCCAAATTCAACCCGGAGACGGGCTCAGCCCCCGACTGACGGGCACCCGAAGGAACGCTCAGCTGAATACGCTGGGGTTAGAACTCTGGCGGCACATCGGGATAGGCCGCCAGGACTGGGCCCAGCGCGTCCTCCAATGCGCCGAGCCAGGGCGCGAAATGGCGCCAGTGATCGATGCCGTCGGTGAAGATCGGCTGGCGCACCTGCTCGGAACTGGCCGTGCGCACTGCGCGCGTGTTGCGCCAGAAGGCAAGGCACTCTTCCTCGAACGGCAGGCCGAGATGCGCGAGCAGCCGCGCGACCTCGCCGGGCGTGTCCGCGACCATATGCTCGTAGATGACACGGTGGACACGGCCAGGCAATGCCGCATCCACGGCTGCCATATACCGCGCATAGGTGAGGTAATAATGCCCGATGTCCGTCAGGTCGTAACTGAAGGCCTGACCGCGAGCGAAATGCTGTTTCCATCCTGAAAAGCAGCACCCCATCGGATGACGCCGCGCGTCGATGATCCTTGCGTTGGGCAGGATCAGCTGGATCAGGCCAACATGCTGCCAGTTGTTGGGCATCTTGTCGATGAAATGCGGCTTGCTGCTTTGTCGGTGCGTTCGTGTGCTCTCGATATATTCCTCGCCCAGACGCGTACGGTCGGCCGGGGTGAGCGACGTGACCATCGCACGGAAATCGGGAAACTCGCCTTCGTCCACCCGCGATTGCAGGCGTCCGGCGATCATCATCATTTCCGGCAGTTCCATCGTGCCTTCGACTTGGCTGTGGCTGGAGAGGATCTGCTCCACCAGCGTCGATCCCGCGCGCGGCAGGCCGACGATGAAGATCGGGTCGGGCGCCGCGCAACCGCCCTCTCTCCGCTCGGCAATGTAAGTTGCACTGAGGATTTCGGTGCCGGCAACGACCTCTGCGGCAAACTCATCGGCGTCATGCCGCACCATCGTCCGCCGCAGCCGATTGCCCAGGTCATAATGACGGAACGAGGCGGGATAGTCCTTTGCATCCTCCAGCGCCTTGCCCAGCGAGAAATGGATGTGGAAGATATCCTCTTGACGCTTCATCGCATCGGGCTCCAGCGAGACGAGCGCTTGTTCCATCGTGGCGATGTCCCCGCCGTCGAGCTTCACCGTCTTCAGGTTGGCAAGGCTCCACCAGGCTTCACCCATGGTCGGCTGATATGTCACCGCCTGGCGATAGGCGTGGATGGCGTCGGCCTGTCGTCCCAAGGTCTTGAGCGCATGGCCCAGATTTTGCCAGACCTGCGGCTGCTCGGGCTTGTCTGCCAGCAATTGCTCGTAGATCTCGCGGGCCCGTTCCTGATCGCCCAGCCGCACCAGCACCGATGCGCGGATCAACTGATAGCCCGGATTGTCGAGCGGCGAGCGCACCAAGATGTCGGCATGGTCCAGCGCTTCGGTCAGGCGGTTGTTCTGGAGCAGCAGGCGGATCAGGAAGTCGCGCGCCAGATCGAAGCCGGGGGCGGCCTCGACCACGCGCTCCACCTGTGCCAGCGCCTGCCCCATGTCCCCGCGCCGCCAATGAACTTCGCCCAGCAGACGGCCCGCGGCGGGATCATGGGCATGGCGCTGCAGCCGCGCTTCCAGCTTCGCCTGCGCCTCGTCCAAATGCCCCTCGTTCATCGCGACCGCTGCCTCCAGCAGGTCGCGGTCCCGGGAGGACGCATGAATACCGGACAGGTCCGCGCGCCACGCATCGGCCTCGCGGCCCACGCGGCGAAGTGTCCGCGCCAGCAGGAACCAGCCATCGGCGACTCCCGGCTGCAACCGCGTCAGGCCTTCCAGCGCCGTTGTGGCTTGCCGGTCATCGCCCGCCTCGGCCGCAGTCTGCGCCAGTTCCCACAGCACGGCCGGCACGCGCGGCTGGCTGCGGGCGAGCGCGATCAGGCGGGGCAGCGCGGCCTTCGCCCTGCCCAGTCGCCTGAGCGCCTGGCAGGCCAGCAGTTCAGCCGGTGGCAGCCCCCGTGCCTGCTTCAGCACCGATTCCGCCAACGCCAGCGCCGCCTCCGGGTCGCTCTCCAGCAGCGCCGCGGCGCGGCCGAGCGCCTGCGCTGGCGAGAGCGTGGAAGTCGTCATGCCGGCAGCATCCATGGGCGTCCCCTTGCCTTTTCGTAGCGCACAATGAACCCGATTTCGCGGCTGCGCAACGATCGCGGCGGGCGATGCGAACGCAGCATGCAAACAGGTGTTGACTCCTGCTTTCGTTACAGCATTATTGATCTTGGACAAGCGTCCTGAAATGGCGAAAGTCCAAGGGGTTGTTACGATAAATCGATGATGCCGCAGGTTGTGCGGCAGGCTCGGCAGCGTGCGCGCTTCCCGCCGAGGGAGCATGTGCTCTTGCGAAGGCCAGAGTGAAAACGTGTCCGAAAGGGCATGATGCATCGCACCATAAAAACACGGAAAAAACCGTGAACAGGGAGTGGGACAAGGGAGGCTTCGTTTTTTCAGGGGGAGTCCAATAGAATGAAAATCCCGTCTCATCGCCGGTCGCAGTTGATGAAGATGCTGGGTGTCACCACCATCCTTGCAGGGCTGGCCGCACCGGCCATGGCCATGGCCGCCGACGCGGCGCCGCAGGCCGCGGCCGATCCCGCCGTACCGGCCCCCGCTGAGGAGGAAGGCCTGAGCGAGATCGTCGTCACCGCGACGCGCAGTGCGCAGAGCATCCAGAAGGTGCCGATTTCGATGCAGGCGCTGGGCTCCGAGAAGCTGCAGCAACGGCAGGTCAAGGGGTTGAGCGACTTCGCCGCCCTGCTGCCATCGGTCTCGTTCGAGGGTATCGGACCGGGCCGCAACACCGCCTTCTTTCGCGGCATCGTGCCCGCAGGCGGCGCCTATGCCTCGGTCGGCTATTATCTCGATGACATTCCGATCACCGGTACCGAAGTCCCCGACATCCACGCCTATGACATGGAGCGCGTGGAAGCGCTTTCCGGTCCGCAGGGCACGCTCTATGGCGCGGGGTCGCTCGCCGGCACCATCCGCCTCATCACCAACAAGCCCACGCTGGGCAAGTTCGAGTTCGGCTATGACGTCGAGGGCAATAAATATGGCAAGGGCGATTTCGGCGGCCAGCTGGAATCCTATGTCAACGTGCCGCTGACGGACACGCTCGCGGTCCGCGCCATGGGCTATTACCGGCGCGACGGCGGCTATATCGACAATACGCCCAACAATGGCCTGCTGAACAATGGCAGTCCGGCGATCTACACTCTGGGCGACAACAACCCGAACACGTCCTTCGCGCTGGACAACAGCGACATTGCGAAGGACGATTACAACACGATCAAGGAATTTGGCGGCCGCCTGCAACTGCTGTGGGAGCCGGTCGACGGCTGGTCACTCAATCCCTCGATCACCGCGCAGAAGCAGGTCGCCAATGGCTATTTCGGCTATGACCCGCGCGTCGGCGACCTTGAAGTCCATGATTACGACAAGACCCGCAATGACGACCGCTGGTATCAGGCGGCGCTCAGCATCCACGGCCATATCGGCGACTGGGACGTGGTTTCGGCGACGGGCTATTTCAAGCGGCGCACCCGCACGCTCAACGATTATACCTATTACACCGTCACTTATGACGGCTTTGGCCCCGGCTATGAAAGCTATCTGCAATTCTTCGACGATTGCACCGGATCGGGCGCGTCGCAGCAATGCTCGCTGATCGACCCGACGCAATATTATCACGCCGATACGCACAGGGACAAGTTCACCCAGGAACTGCGCATCAGCACGCCCAAGGACTGGCCCTTCGACATCACCATCGGCGGCTTTTACCAGCGGCAGAAGAATGAGACGAACACCTATTATGCCATTCGCGGGCTGGACACGATCACTGGCTACACGCAGACGGGCGGTGGCGACGTAGCCGGCGGGTTGATCGGCGTGCCGGCGATGTACGGGATCACCTATGACGACGATGGCGTGCCCATTTTCGATAACACAGATGTCATCAATCCGAACGGCAATCCGCTCGGCACGATGCTTCTGGGAACACAGGCGGTGAAGGGTGACGGCTTCTATATCACGGAGCAGAACCAGCTTTACCATGACAAGGCGATCTTCGCAGAGGGCCATTACAATATCACGCCCACATTGAAGCTGACCGGCGGCATCCGCTATTTCTGGACGGATTACGCGGTAAAGGGGTTTGCAGGTGTGGCCGGTTCCGCCGCGAACACCATCACCTCCGTCTATGTCCCGACCGGAGAAATGGGCTGTCCCACCCCCCTGCCGGCCGAACGCCTGCAATGCCTTAACACCAACTTCCGGGCGGCAGACCAGACAGGGCGCTACAAGGAGGATGGCGAAACGCACAAGGTCGCGCTCGACTGGCAGTTCCAGCCCGACAAGATGGTTTATTTCAACTATTCGACCGGCTTCCGCCCCGGCGGCTTCAATCGGCCGCTGCGCATCCGCAACTTTGGCCCTGTCGACGTGGCGCCGTTCAAGTCCGAAACGCTCACCAATTTCGAACTCGGTGTCAAGACGAGCTGGAGCAACATCTTCCGCTTCAATGCCGCCGTCTATTATGAAAAGTGGAATAACATCCAGTATGGCGTCGTCGTGTCCGGTGCGCAGGGTGCGGGCATGACCGGCAACGCGGGCAAGGCGGAGGTCAAGGGCATTGAATATGATGCTGACCTGAAGCTGGGCAAGGTAACGATCTCGACGTCCGGCGCTTATAATGACGGCAAGCTGAAAGGCAATTTCTGCAACTTCGCGTTGGACCGAACGACCGCAAGCATCTCCCAGTTGTCCAGTTGCACGTTGGGTGAGGATGTACCGGAGTCGAGCCCCCCAACTCCGCAGGTCGCTGCCGCCAATGGCACCCGCCTGCCACGACAGCCCAAGTTCAAGGGCACCACGTCGATCCGCTACGATACGAATTTGGGCGATTACAGCGCCTATCTTCAAGGCGCGGCACTGTACCAGACCGGCGCTACGCAGGATCTTAACGTGGATAACAACGAACTGCTCGGCAACACCAAGGGCTTCATGAGCTTCGACTTTTCCGGCGGCATCAAGAAGGACAATTGGAGCGTGACCCTGTTCCTCCAGAACGCCTTCGACAAGCGCGGACAGCTCACGAAGAACACCTTCTGCTCGATCGACTTCTGTTCGGGTTCGTCGCGGACCTTCACGATCAAGCCGCAATTCTTCGGCATCCGCTTCGGCCAGAAATTCTGACGTAACGCGTCCGCTCAGAATTGCACAAATAGCGCACGGCGTTGCGCCA
The DNA here is from genome assembly GCA_029167225.1 of Sphingobium arseniciresistens. Lineage (GTDB taxonomy): Bacteria > Pseudomonadota > Alphaproteobacteria > Sphingomonadales > Sphingomonadaceae > Sphingobium > Sphingobium arseniciresistens. Next base: position 139,346 of record JARFNK010000004.1, on the reverse strand, counting down.
ATCAGGGGGGAGCAGGCATGCCTGCTCCCTTTTTTTTACCAGTAGCGACACGTTGCTGGCAGCCACGACGCTGTTCTGGACCTGGACTCTGCCCGCACTACGCCCGAACAGAAGGAGGCGCTTTACAGCGGCGTATCCGAGCTGCTCCGCGACGTCCTGGGGAAAGGCCCCGCCGACACCTTCGTCATCTTCCAGGAAGTCGCGTTGGAAGAGTGGGGGCACAGCGGCCTTTCCGTACCGGCCTACCGCCGCGCAAGCAGGCCCAAAGGCTGACCATGGATGACATGCCGGCCTTGTCTATAAGGTGCGCTCCGGCAAGATGAGCCGCGTGGAGATGCTCGACAGCGGCCTGCCGGTCACGCCATCGACCACGACCGGTTCAATCGGAAGGCCGGTCTCGCTGTCGAACATCTGGCTGGTGCCGCCCTCGCCATGATATTTCCGTCCCCAAGCACCGATAACCGCCAGGATCGGCAGGAAGTCCCGCCCCTTCTCCGTCAGCACATATTCGTCGCGGGGCGGCCGCAGGGAATAGCGCCGTTTTTCCAGCAAGCCATTTTCCGTAAGCGACGCCAACCGGCGCGTAAGGATGTTGGGCGCGATGCCCAGGCTGATGCGGAACTGATCGAACCGGGTCGCGCCATAGGCTGCATCGCGCAGGATCATCATGCTCCAGCTATCTCCCACACGCAGCAGAGCGCGGGCGACGGGGCACGTGCCGTTGGAAAATTTCTCCGTGTCCATTGCATAACGATAGTCACGTAACTATCGTTATGCAAGTTACTTCTTCCGACCGAATGGAAAGGAACATCCAATGAGTAAAACCGCCGGCACCGCACTCATCACTGGCGCGTCCACAGGGATCGGCGCGACCTATGCGGATCGGCTCGCAAGGCGGGGTCTCGACCTGGTCCTCGTCGCCCGCAATGGCGCGCGCATGGAGCAACTGGCCGAGCGTCTGCGCGCAGAGACCGGCGTGGCGATCGAGATCATCGTCGCGGACCTGACCAATGACGAAGAGCTGACGAATATCGAAAACCGCCTTGCGGCCGGCGACATCACGCACCTCATCAACAATGCCGGCATGTCGCTGAACGGCGGCATATTGGAGAACGGCCCCGTCGCGCTGGCGCAGATCATCGCGCTCAACGTGACCGCGCCGACCCGGTTGGCGTCGGCCGCGGGCAAGGCCTTCGTGGCGGCCGAAAAGGGCGCAATCGTCAACATCGCCTCAGTGCTGGCACTGGCACCCGAGATGTTCGATGGCATCTACAGCGGCACCAAGGCCTATGTCCTCAATCTCAGCCAGTCCATGGCCGCGCAACTGAAGGACAAGGGCGTCTACGTTCAAGTGGTGCTGCCCGGCGCCACACGAACGGAGATCTGGGCGCGCGCCGGCAAGGATGTCGACGCATTTCCCGAGGGCTTCGTGATGGAAGTCGATGACTTGGTCGACGCGGCGCTTCTCGGCTTCGATCTGGGCGAAACCGTGACGATCCCGCCGCTCCATGACGAAGGGCAATGGACCAGCATGCAGCAGGCTCGTCTGGCCATGGCACCGAACCTGTCGAAAAGCGCAGTCGCTCCCCGCTATCGAGAGAACGCTGCGGCATAACCATTCGCGGCGCCAACGAAGGTGGCTGGATACACCCACTCCTTCGTTGGCGCCATCGATCGAAGGCCGGACTCAGCGCCACGTCATTCTTCGGGAAGATGTGCGCTGAACACCGACCAGCCGGTCGCCTCGGCCAGCCGTTCCAGCGCGATCGTCCCCAGCATGGAATTGCCCGTCTCGTTGAGTCCGGGCGACCAGACTGCAATGGAGGCACGCCCCGGCACCACGGCCAGAATGCCACCGCCCACGCCCGATTTCCCCGGAATGCCGACGCGATAGGCGAAGTCGCCCGACGCATCATAATGGCCGCAGGTCAGCATCAGCGCGTTGATCCGTCGGGCGCGACGTTCGGACACGACCCGTCCGCCATCGGGATGCCGGCCGCCGAGCATCAGGAACCGTCCGGCAAGGGCAAGCTGGAGGCAGCTCATCTCGACCGCGCACTGATGGACATAGGTGCCCAGCACCTGCTCGACCTCTCCCCGCAGATTGCCGAAGGAGCGCATATAGTTGGCGAGCGCCTGGTTGCGAAAGCCCGTCAACGCTTCCGATCGGGCCACGGTCTCGTCGATGGAGATGCTCTCGTCGCCGCTCAGGAAGCGCAGGAACCGCAACAGTTCGCCAATCATCTCTCGGGGTTGATGCCCGGCCAGGTTGACGTCGGTGACGACGATGGCGCCGGCGTTGATGAAGGGATTGCGGGGAATGCCGGCTTCATGCTCCAGCTGGACGATGGAGTTGAAGGCATTGCCCGACGGCTCGCGTCCGACACGTTTCCAGAGCTGGTCGCCGATCTTGCCAAGAGCCAGAGTGAGGGCGAAGACCTTTGAGATCGACTGGATGGAAAACCCTATCTCCGCGTCGCCGCCTGCGACGACCTGCCCCTCGGCGGTAACGATGGCGATGCCGAAACGGGCTGGATCGACCTTGGCCAGTTCAGGGATATAGGTCGCCACCGCACCGCGCTCGGTACGCTCTTCCATTTCCGCAACGATGGTTTCGACGATTCGGGCAAGGTCCATAAGCGTCGACATATCATGCCAGGCACCGCGATGAAGCGCGCCATCGCCCATGATCCACCATGCCCCCCCTCTTCTAAGACTTGGCCCGCCGGATCCGCCATCAATCCTGCAACAGCCGTCCTCGAAACAGCCGCCCACCCTCCACTAGAGAGATGATGGCCAAGGCTCCCAGGCCAATGGACAGATAGCCGACGGCGAGCGGATAGGTCGTACCGTCATAGGATTGGCCGATTGCTGACCCGACGGCCACGGCGCCAAGACTGCTGATGAAGCCCTGAACCGAGGAGGCGGTTCCCGCGACATGCCCTACCGGCGCCATCGCCATCGCACCGAAATTTGCACCGCATAGCCCGATGCATGCCAGGCTCAGCGACTGGATAATCACATAGGTCCACAGCGTCTCCGATCCGCTGCGCGCAATCAGCAGATGAATGACCGAAAGGCCCACGAGGCCGAAAATGCTGCTATGTGAGATGAGGCGCGTACCAAGTCGCTCCACCAGGCGACTATTGGCAAAGGATGCAAATCCCATGGCCAGCGCACAAAGGCCAAAAAGCAGGGCGAAGCGCGCGCCCTGATGGAAGGTGTCGACAAAGACCTGCTCGGATGACGAAACGAACGCGATGATCCCGCCAAATGTCAGTGCACCGGCTACCGTATAACCGATCGAAAAGCGGTTGGTGAGAGTCAGCCGATAGGCGGCAGCCAAGGTCATGAACGATATTTCCCTTCGCGCTTCGCGCGGCAGGGTTTCCGGCAGACGCAGCGCCGACCAGACGCATATGGTCGCTGCGAAAACCGCCAGCGCGTAGAAGATGAAGCGCCAGGGACCGAACATCAGCAGTCCCTGCCCCAGGGTCGGCGCCAGGATGGGAACCAGAAAGAACACCATCTGCGCCAGCGACATGGTCTTCGCCATCCTCCGCCCCGAATAGCTGTCGCGCACGATCGCAACGGAGAGAACCCGCGTGGAGGCCGACATCGCGCCCTGCAGAATGCGCGCGCCTATCAACGCAGCAAAAGTCTGTGCGCTTGCCGCGAAAACGCTTGCCAGGACGAAGCCGGCAAGCGTCGCAAGCAATACGGGCTTGCGACCGAACCGATCGGCAAGCGGTCCATAGACGAGCTGGCCAACCGCGAAGCCGAAAATATAGGCCGTGACGATCCATTGCCGGGCATTGGCGGTCGCTATGCCCAGATCCCGCCCCATCACCGGCAATGCCGGCAGCATCAAGTCAACGCCCAGCGCGTTCACGGCCATGATAGCCGCAATCAATGAAACGAATTCATGCCGATGCAGGGTGGGATGTGGCGATGCTGGAATTGTCATGGTTCGCGGTTAACCTGAAGCACGCAGCAGCACCAGCCCATCTCCAAGCGTAGCGGCCCCGCCCAAAAACCCCGTCGCGCCAAGGACACAACGGGGCCAAGTCTCGGAAGTGTCACCTTAAAAAAGGGGGAAAAGGCAACGCCCCTCGATAGTCACCCAATGCGTTGAACGAAATTGATTATTTCTGATAATAGCGGCATGATTTCATCATCGGTGCCACGCGCGCCCCCGCGGCACGCCCGCGCTCAAGAAAACCCTCAATGTGGAACAATGATCCACATTGAAAGACTTAAACTCCTTCTCTACGATTTCGTGAAAGACGCAATGAAGCGTATCGTAAGAAGGGAGCACGGAGCGGATGAAGCGATCGAAATCGGGGCTCCTGCTCCTGCGCGCCCTGCTGCCTGTCCTTGTTCTGGGCTTCGCTCCGGCCCCGGCCAATGCTGAAGGACTGCTGCTTTTCGACGGGCATCGGGTTGCCCGCATCCTCCATGACGGCAACCGGCCTTTGTCGATTGCGGGCAACATGCTCGCCGGCGATCTTCTAAAGCTGACGGGGAACGCGCCGAGCCAGTCCTCCGACCTTCGGGATTGCGGGACGCTCTGCATCGTCATCGGACAGCGGGGATCGCCGCTGATCGAAGCGGTCGCCAAGGACACCGGCCTCGACTTGGCGCCGCTCAAGGGCCAGTGGGAGCGCTATATGCGCGTATCGCTTCCCTCGCGCAGCCAGCCATCGCGACACTATCTAGTGATCGCGGGATCGGACATGCGCGGCGCGATCTGGGGCACCGTCGACCTCACGCGCGAGATGGGCGTTTCCGCCTGGGAATGGTGGGCTGATATCAGTCCGCGCAGGACCGGCCGGCTGGTCGTGGACGGGGCCTATCGCCTGTCCGCCACGCCTTCCGTGCAGTATCGCGGGATCTTCCTCAACGATGAGGACTGGGGCTTGCAGCCCTGGGCTGCGAAGACGTTCGAGCCGGAAACCGGCGACATCGGGCCAAAAACCTATGCCCGCATCTTCGAATTGATGTGGCGCCTGAAGGCCAATCTGATCTGGCCCGCCATGCATGACGTCACCAAGCCCTTCTACCAGATCGCCGGCAATGCCGAGACCGCGCGAGACTATGCGATCGTCGTCGGCACGTCCCATGCCGAGCCGATGATGCGGAACAATGTGCGCGAATGGGACGAGAAGCGCCACGGCGACTTCAACTTCTTCACCAATCGCGAGGCGATGATCCGATATTGGCGCGACCGCGTTACGCAGGTGAAGCCGTTCGAGAATGTCTATACGGTCGGCCTGCGCGGCAAGCATGACTCAGAGATGGAAGGGGCGAGGACGCCAGAGATCGCCCGCGATGCCCTGGGCGAAGCCATCGCCATCCAGCGCGACCTTCTGGCAAAGGCGCAGAACAAGCCGGCGGATCAGGTTCCCCAGGCCCTGACGCTCTACAAGGAAGTCCGCGATCTCTATGGGCTTGGCCTGAAGGTACCCGATGATATCACGCTGGTCTGGCCAGAGGATAATTATGGCTACATCAACCAGCTCTCCACGCCGCAGGAGCAGGCGCGCAGCGGCGGATCGGGCGTATACTATCATATCTCCTATTGGGGCCGGCCGCACGACTATCTCTGGCTGGCAACGACGCATCCAGCGCTGATCAGGGAACAGATGGATCGCGCATGGCAGATGAAGGCCCGCAAGATCTGGATGCTGAATGTCGGCGACATCAAGCCGGCCGAATATCTCACCCAATATTTTCTCGATCTCGCCTTCGACCATGAACAGTTCGGCCCGCCCGCACGCAACCATCTGAGAAAATGGCTGGGCCAGCAGTTCGACCCTGCCCTCGCGCCCAGGATCGCCGACATCATGACCGAATATTACGACCTCGCCTTCGAGCGACGGCCGGAATTCATGGGGTTCAGCACGGTGGAGCCGACCAGCCCGATCGCCATAAGCGACTATATCCGCACCGGCGGCCGCGAGGCACAGCAGCGGATCGATCGCTATGCCGACCTTTCAGCCAGCGCCGAGGCGCTGGCGGCGGAGGTGCCCGCAGATCGCACGGACGCGTTTTTCCAGCTGGTCCTCTATCCGGTTCGGGCGGCCGCCAGTCTCAACGAACGCAATCTCAAGCTCGATCTCGCGGCGCTCTATGCGCGGCAGGGCTGGCCGAATGCGAACCTGCTCACGGAGCAGGCAGAGGCCGCGCACGAGCGCATCATTGCCGACACGGCGCGCTACAACGCGCAGAATGGCGGCAAATGGAGGGGCATGATGAGCATGGCCCCGCGCGAGCTGCCCGTCTTCGCCAGACCGACCTTCCCCAAGGCCGATGCGCCGCGGCAGCCGGGTTGCGTGGCGGATGCATCCGAACTGAACTTCATCGAGGGACGCAAGGGGCACCATTTCCTGACGATCCATAGCTGGGGCGAGCCAGCCGAATGGCAATTGTCGGGCCAGCATGGACTCGCACTCACCACCACGCGCGGCAGGCTGGAGCAGGCCAATGGCTATCAGCAGCGCATTGCCCTCACCTATGACGGCAGCACGTCACCGGTCAATTTCGGCGCCCTTTCCTGCGCAGGCAAGACGAAGGCTATTGGCGGGGCATTCATCCGCGCAGCCACGGGCGACGTTCCTGTCGAGATCGACCGGACAATCTCTCTGACGGCCGTCATGCCGACCTCCCCCAGCAGCGACTGGGAAAGGGTGGAGGGATTGGGATCGCGACAGGCCGCGCTGCGTTCGAAACTTTCGCTGCCTTCGCGCAAGGGCACCCAGGGGATTGTGCCGCTCCGCTACGATTTCGAAACTACGGGAACGACGGACGCGGAGGTGCGCATCATCGCCCTGCCGGCGCATCCGCTGACATCGGCCAACGGCCTGCGCCTCGGGGTGCAGATCGACGATGCCCCCATCCAGATCCTCGATTACGAGACCCATGGCCGCAGTGAGGAATGGAAACGCAATGTGCTGAGCAACATGGCGCAGCGGCGCAGCACGATCCAGCAACTGGCAAAGGGAAAGCACAGCCTGAAAATCCATGCGCTCGATCCCGGTTTCCTGCTCGACCGGATCGACGTGCGACTGGACGGCGCGCCCGATCCCTATGGCGCACCACCCATCTTGTAGCGAGGCCTAGCAGCACAGGGCGGCCTGTCCTTCACGACAACGCCTCCCTTGTCCCTCAGAGCCCGACTTCCGACATCTCGACCACGCGCTTCTCGCGTGCGCTGGTTTCGACCGTTACGCCGATCGCTAAGGCACGCAAGCCGTCCAGCCCGTCACTAAACCGCGTCCTTGGATCGCGGGCACCGGTGGCGAGCAGCGGCTCAAACACGCATGATCCCGGTTCCTGCGATGCCATAGCGCATCTTATCTACCATCCAAAACATCCATGTGCCATTGAGCCCATATGACGACGCTGCGCCCATCCCCCCAACCATGTCCGCTCGGCAAGAGCGGAATTTCTGTTTTCCCGATCGCGTGGGGCATGTGGCGCCTTGCGGGCAACGATGTCGGCGATGCCCGGCATAAGGTGGAGGCGGCACTGGATGCAGGCATCACCCTGTTCGACACGGCGGATATCTATGGCTGCGACACACCGGCGGGGTTCGGATCGGCAGAAGCGCTGTTCGGACGCGTGCTGGCCGACGCCCCGGCGCTGCGCGATCGCATGGTGATCGCCACCAAGGGCGGCATCATGCCCGGCATTCCCTATGATTCCAGCACGACCTACCTTGCCAGCGCCATTGATTCCTCGCTTAGCCGGATGGGCATCGACCAGATCGACCTCTACCAGATCCATCGCCGTGATTTCCTGACCCACCCGCAGGAAGTCGCCGCATCGCTCACCGCCATGGTCGACAGCGGCAAGGTCCGCGCCCTCGGCGTTTCCAACTACAGCACCGATGAACTGGCCGCGCTGCAAAGCTTCCTCTCGCTGCCGCTGGTCAGCACCCAGCCGGAATTTTCGGCGCTGCGCACCGCGCCGCTGTTCGACGGCACGCTCGATCAGGCGATGGCACGCGACATGGCGGTGCTCGCATGGTCGCCGCTGGGCGGTGGTCGCCTGGTTGCCGGGGAACATCCCGCCGCGACACTGATTGCCGAGCAGGGCGCGCGGTTCAGCGTGGACGCATCGGCCGCGTCATTGTCCTGGATCATGGCGCACCCCGCCCGTCCCATTCCAATTGTCGGCTCACAGTCCCCTGAGCGAATCGCGCGCAGCGTGGATGCGTTCAAGGTCGAGTGGACCCGAAGCGAATGGTATGCGGTGCTTGAGGCATCGCTGGGAGAAAGACTGCCGTGACCTCTTGCGAGATCGGCTGGTTTTCCGCTCGGCGCGATCTTCGTCTTGATCTGCCGGAGTTTACCGGTAAATGATATTAGAACGACAAATGGAACGGAGAGTCGAGGTGCAAAAAATGGCGAACCTCAGCCTGGTGGCGGTTGCAATCGGTACGATGATGATATCCGCTACGCCAAGTCAGGCGCAGACCGCACCGCCGGCCTTCGGCACCTGCCGCGCCTGTCACAGCATTCAGAAGGATGGCAAGAGCGGCCTTGGCCCCAATCTGTATGGCGTCGCCGGACGCACGGCGGGCACGCTTGCCGGCTTCGCCTATTCACCGGCGCTCAAGGCTTCCAAGCTGCGCCTGGATGACAAGGCTCTCGACGAGTATCTCGCATCGCCGACCAAGAAGGTTCCCGGTAGCCGCATGCCCATCAGCACGCCCGATCCTGTCAAGCGCGCGGCGATCATCGCCTATCTCAAGAGCCTGAAATGAACTCGGCGCAGGGCGCCATGCGCGGCCCGGCGATCTTCCTGGCGCAGTTCATGGGCGACTCCGCCCCGTTCGACACGCTGGACAACGCTGCGCGCTGGATGGCCCAGGCAGGCTATAAGGGCATTCAGGTGCCCAGCAACGACCCGCGCTGCATGGATCTGGCGCTCGCGGCGGAAAGCCAGGATTATTGCGATGAACTCGCCGGACGCTGCCGCGAGGCCGGTGTCGAGATTTCCGAGCTTTCAACACATTTGCAAGGGCAGCTGGTTGCAGTCCACCCCGCCTATGACGCGGCGTTCGATAATTTCGCTCCGCCCGAGCTGCGTGGCAGGCCCGCCGAGCGACAGGCTTGGGCCGTCGATCAGTTGAAGCTGGCAGCGAAGGCGAGCCGGCGGCTCGGCCTTTCCGCCCATGCGACCTTCTCTGGCGCGCTCGCCTGGCCATTCTTCTATCCCTGGCCGCAACGCCCCGCCGGATTGGTGGAAGAGGCCTTTGCCGAACTCGGCCGGCGCTGGCGCCCCATATTGGACGCGTTCGAAGAGCAGGGCGTAGATCTCTGCTTCGAACTGCATCCGGGCGAGGATCTGCACGACGGCCTTACCTTCGAGCGCTTCCTGGATGCGGTCGATGGCCATCCGCGCGCGAATATCCTCTACGATCCCAGCCATTTCGTGCTGCAGGCTATGGACTATCTGCAGTTCATCGACATCTATCATGACCGCATCAAGATGTTTCATGTCAAGGATGCGGAGTTCAACCCGACCGGGCGCGCGGGCGTCTATGGCGGCTATGCCGATTGGGTCGATCGCCCCGGCCGCTTCCGTTCGCTCGGCGACGGCCAGGTCGACTTCACCGGCATATTTTCCCGATTGACCCAATATGGCTATGACGGTTGGGCCGTATTGGAATGGGAATGCTGCCTGAAGCATCCGGAAGACGGCGCGCGCGAAGGCGCCCCCTTCATCGAGGCGCACATGATCCGCCGGCCTGAACGAGCATTTGACGACTTTGCCGGTGGTGGCGATCCTGCCAACAATCGGCGCTGGCTGGGGCTGAGCTGACCGCAACGACGTTTAAAGAGGATCCCGATCCAGAAAAAAGGACGGGACGCGACGAGAGGGACCGGACATGGCAGGCATCATCCGGCGCGGATTTACAGGCAGCGCGTTCTTGCGCCCCTCACTGCGTCTGTAAGCGCATGACGGCATGCGACTATCGCGGGCCGTATGAAGGCCGCGTGGATCGGTCCACTCGCTTTGTTCGCGGCCGGACCGTTCATCCATTCACAAAGCAGCGCTCTACTCGGCGGGATGCTGGAATCCACCTTTGGCGAGCCGCCCTGCAAGCCGCGATGTGGGACATGTAGTGGAGGTCTTCCTATGAATCTTTCACGCAGAACAATGATCGCTGCCGGGCTTGCCGCAACGGCGACCCCCGCCCTCTCCGTCGCAACCGGGAAGGGCAGCTCCAATGCGGCCCGTTTCTCGCTCGGCTATGCGCCCCATGAGGGCAGCTTTGCCAGTCGGGGCGACCTGCTCAACCAGATCGCCTTTGCGGCCGACCAGGGCTTTCGCGCCTGGGAAGATAATGAAGCACGTACCCGGCCGGTCGAACAGCAGGACGCCATGGCCCGCGCGCTTTCCCAGCGCGGCATGACCATGGGCGTGTTCGTCGCCAGCATGCCGAAATGGGCGGACTTCCGCCCCCTTCTAGGCAGCAATGACGATGCCGAGCGGGAAGCCTTTCTGGCCGACATCCGCACCTCGATTGAGGTCGCCAAGCGCCTCAACGCTCGACACATGACCGTCGTCACCGGCTTCATGGACCGCCGCGTTCCGCAGGATATCCAGACCGGCCGGATCATCGACTGCATGCGCCGTGCCGGCGACATCGTCGCGCCGCACGGGCTGACATTGGTGATGGAGCCGCTCAACACCCGTACAAACCATCCCGGCGTGTTCATGCAGTCCATCGCGCAGGGTTATGCGGTGGCGCGGGGCGCGAACAGCCCCGGCGTGAAGATCTTGGCGGACCTCTATCATGAGCAGATCCAGTCGGGGAACCTGATCCCGACGCTCGACGCCTGCTGGGCGGAGGTCGGCTATATACAGTTCGGGGACAATCCCGGCCGCAAGGAGCCGGGAACGGGCGAAGTCAACTATGCCAATATCGTTCGCTGGCTGCGCGCGCGCAATTATGCCGGCGTGATCGGCATGGAGCATGGCAATGCGCTGGCCGGGCGCGAGGGCGAGGACCGCCTGATCGCCGCTTATCGTGGCATCGATAAAGCGTAGTGAGCGGACGGGGTGTATAAGCGAAGGGGCCTGAGCCCTCAACGCATGAAGAGGAAGAAGCGATGAAGGGCATCCGCATCGGGGTGGCGAGCGCAGCGGGCATCATGCTTGGCACATTCGCCCATGCACAGGACAAGCCGGGTTTCAGGGACACGCCGATCCTGCCCGGCGGCAGCTGGCATGTCCACGACCCGGATCGGCCCGCGCCGACAGTGGTTACACCAGCAACAAAGCCCGGCGGCGCGCCCTCCGACGCGATCGTCCTGTTCGATGGTCGTTCTCTGGATGCCTGGCGCGGCGAACGCGCACCATGGACGCTCGACAAGGGCGTGATGACCATCCCGCCGCGTACCAAGAGCGGCGGCGAAAACAATCTTGTCTCCAAGCAGGAATTTGGCGACGTACAGTTGCACCTGGAATTTCGCTCCCCCGCCCCGGCGCAGAAAAGCTCCCAGGATCGGGGCAATAGCGGCATCTGGTTCATGCAGCGCTATGAGGTGCAGATCCTCGACAGCTACCAGAACGCCACCTATGCGGATGGCACGGCGGGCGCGGTCTATGCGTGGAAGCCGCCACTGGTGAACCCCACCCGTCCGCCGGGCGAATGGCAAAGCTACGACATCGTCTTTGAAAGGCCGCGCTTCGCCGCGGATGGCAGCCTCGCCCGCCCGGCCTATGTCACCGTAATGCTGAACGGCGTGCTGGTGCAGAACCATCAGGCGATGCTGGGAACCACCGCCTGGCGCAAGGTCGCGCAATATCGGGCGCATGGCGACAAGGCTCCGATCCAGCTGCAGGACCATGACAGTCCCGTATCGTTCCGCAACATCTGGGTCCGGCCGCTGCCCGGAGAGGCCATTGCCCAGGATTTGAAAGGGGCAGGACAATGATGGATCGCAGAAATGCGCTGGCCGGCATGGTCGTCATGTTCGGTGCCCAGCTCTTCGCCCCGATCGCCCGGGCGGCAGGTCTTGTGCCCGCTGACGCTCTCCCCGCAATTGATCAGGGTGCGCCCAGCATCCAGCTGTTCACGCCGGATCAGCGGGCCTTGATGACCGCGCTCTGCGAACGGATCATTCCTGCCACCGACACCCCCGGCGCGATCGAAGCCGGCGTTCCCGCCTATATCGAAAAGCTGTTGGCGGACTGGTCAGTCCCGGAGGATCGCGTGCCGATTGTCACCGGCCTGGCCGAGATCGATGCACGCAGCTGGCAGGATCATGATATCCCCGCCGTCAAGGCGACGCCGGCGCAGCAGGATGCCCTGCTCACCCTGGCGATGAACAACCAGATCCCCGATGGGCCACGATTTTTCGAAATGTTCCGGCAGATGGTCATCGTCGGATACTACACGTCGGAAATCGGCATCACGCAGGAACGCGAATATCTGCCGGTCCCCGGCGAATATAACGGCGCTTTCCCCTACTCCCAGGTCAACAAGGTCTACTCCTCATGATGATCAACCGTCGTTCCATGCTTCTTGGCGTCGGCGGCCTTGCCGCCCTCGCAAGCCAGCCCACAGCGGTATTCGCCGCGCCGACCGGAAAAATCCGCACCATCGGACTGCAGCTTTACACCCTGCGGGATCTCTTCTCCGCAGACCCAGTCGCGACCCTCGAGAAAGTGGCCAGGGTTGGCTACCGCGAAGTGGAATATGGCGGTGGCAACTATGACCAGATGGATCATGGGCTGCTCCGCAGTACGATGGACCGGTTGGGCCTGTCCTGCCCGTCCCTCCATATCGGTTATGAGGCGTTGCTGGAGAATTTCGACGCCAGCGTCACGATGGCCAAGACACTGGGCGCGGATACGGTCGTCCTGCCCTATATGGTCGACAAGCATCGCAATGCCGAGGCCTGGAAGGCGGCGCTGGTCAACATCAACCGCTTTGGCGAACGGTTGAAGGCGGCCGGTCTTGGCTTCGCCTATCATAATCACGACTTTGAATTCACCGTAAAAACCGATGGCGTCAGCCTGTTCGACCAACTCGTCAAGGGATGTGATCCTGCGCTGGTGAAGATCGAACTCGACCTCTACTGGGCCGTCCATGCGGGGGAAGATCCCCAGGCCCTGATCCGCAGCCTCGCCGGTCGCATCTACTCCTATCATGTGAAGGATATGCGCGCCGATCGCAGCATGACGTCGGTGGGCAGCGGCACGATCGACTTCGCGGGCATCTTCAAGCTGAACCAGCTTGCCGGCGTGCGGCATTTCTATGTCGAGAATGACCAGGCGCCAGCGCCCTACATACCCGATATCAGCAAGAGCTTCGAAACGCTGCGCGCTCTGCGCTTCTGACGATTTCCCAAGGGAGGATCATCATGGCTTCGACCGACAGGTTCGACGCGATCGTCATCGGTTCCGGCATCAGCGGCGGGTGGGCCGCAAAGGAACTGACGGAAAAAGGCCTGCGCGTACTGATGCTGGACCGCGGCCACATGGTCGAGCATGGCGAGGGCTATACCTATGACGGCAAGCCCGCCTATGAAGTGCCCGCCCGCAACATCATGCCTGCGCCGCTCAAGCAGAGCGACTATTTCATTGCCCAGAACGGCTATGTCTCTCCCAGCAACCAGGCCTTCTACAATAATGACCGGCTGAACCCTTATGATTATGGCGAAGGCAGCAAATTCTACTGGATCCGTCCGGCCGCGGTCGGGGGCAAGTCGCTGATCTGGGGCCGCTGGAGCTTTCGTTGGAGCCCAGCCGACTTCGAGGCGAACAAGCGGGAGGGGATCGGCGGCGATTGGCCGATCCGCTATGACGACCTGGTTCCATGGTACAGCTATGTCGAGAAATATATCGGCGTGTCGGGATCGCGCGAAAAGCTGCCCTATCTGCCGGACAGCGAATTCCAGCCGCCGATGCCGATGAATATCGCGGAAAAATGGATGAAAGGTCGGCTGGAAGCCCAATTCCCCGGCCGCAAGATGATCAACGCCCGCCTGTCCAACATGACCGAGGACAAGCCGGAACAGAACCGCACCAAATGCCAGCTGCGCAACCAGTGCAGCAACGGTTGCTCCTTCGGCGCCTATTTCTCGACCCAGGCGGTCACGCTGCCGGCCGCGCGGGCGACCGGACGGCTGACCCTGCGATCCGATGCGGTCGTCACCAGTCTCGACTATGATGCTGCGTCAAAACGGGTGACGGGCGTGCGTTTCGTCGACGCCAAGACCGGGCAAGCCGAAACCGTGAGCGCCGATCTCGTCTTCCTGTGCGCGTCGGCGCTCGCCTCGACGCAGATCCTGATGAACTCGCGTCTACCGGGCGGTGGCCGCAGCCATTTCGATAGCAGCGGCACGTTGGGGCGCTATGTGATGGACCATATTTTCCGGGTCAATGTGAAGGGCGACATCCCCGGCATGGAAGAATATATCGAATATGGCCGCCGACCCGGCGGCATCTATGTCCCGCGTTTCCGCAATATTGGCAAGGACGATGATGTCGGGTTCAAGCGAGGCTATGGCTATCAGGGTGCAGCCTATCGCGAACCCGCCAAGCCGGTCGGCTTTGGCGCATCGATGAAGGCGGGGATGCGTCGCTATGAGGGTTGGAAGTTCCAGATGGGCGCCTTTGGCGAATGCCTGCCCTATGAGGACAATTATGTGGCGCTCAACCCGGACAAGACCGACCGTTTCGGTGTTCCGCTCATGCGGTTCAACGTCACTTTCCGCGACAATGAACTGCGGATGATGGCCGACGCCCGTGAGGAAGGCGAAAAGATGCTGCGCGCCGCCGGCCTGACGAATGTGGAAAGCAAGGTGAGGGAGCATGTGCCGGGCGACGCAATCCATGAAATGGGCGGCGCGCGCATGGGCGCCGATCCCCGCGCATCCGTGCTGAACAAATGGGGGCAGGCGCATGATGCAGCCAATTTGTTCGTCACCGATGGCGCACAGATGGCCTCGGTCTCCTGCGTCAATCCATCGCTGACGTTCATGGCGCTGACGGCCCGAGCCGTGGATTATGCCGTCAAAGGATTGAAAGCCGGGAGGATCTGATAGTCGCAACGCCTGCGCGATAGCGTGTTTTCGCTGCTACGAACCCATGGGAAACACGCTATCAGACGGGAGGGGGGCACGGGCTTGATGGCGAGAAGAAGACAGAATAGCGTCACGATCCGCGCGGTCGCGGAACGGGCCGGCGTGTCCGCCATGACGGTATCCAATGTCATCAATGATGCCGGCCGGGCGAGCGCGGCCACCGTGGCGACCGTGCAGGCGGCGATCGCGGAACTGGGATATGTGCCCAATCTGGCCGCGCGCCGACTGGCCAAGGCGCGGGCGACGACCGTCGGCCTCATCTACAGCAACCAGCGTACGCCGTTCCTCGATGCGGTGCTCGTCGGCACGTTGCGCGCAACCAACGCCCACGGGCTCCAGCTCATCCTGCGCGAAGGCGATGGCGTGACCAGAGAGGAAGCCGAACGCATCGCGCAGGATCTGGTGCGCAGCGGCGCCGAGGCGCTGCTGCTCATCCCGCCCTTTGCCGAACGGCTTAGCGGTTCGTCGATCATCGCCGATCTGGGCGTGCCGCTTGCGGCGATCGCCACCGGAACGGCGATGACCGATGTCACTACCGTCAGGATCGACAACCACGCGGCGATGCTGTCCATCACCGAACGGGTGATCGCGAGCGGCCATCGCAGGATCGCCTACATCGCCGGCCCCGACCATTACAGCGTCGTCGCAGCCCGGCGCGATGGCTTTATCGAAGCCCTGCACAGGAACGGCCTGTTCGAAGACCCCCAGTTGATCGTGCAGCATGAAGAGTTCGACTATGCCTCTGGCATGGCAGCCGCGCGAAGACTGCTGTCCCTGCAGTCCCGGCCGACAGCGATCATCTGCAGCAGCGACGATCTGGCGGCGGGCGTCGTCGCGCAGGCGAACCATATGGGTCTGCGCCTGCCGTGCGACCTGACTGTCACCGGCTTCGACGATACCATCCTGGCCTCGCGTATCTGGCCCCCGCTCACAGTTGTCCGCCAACCTGTTGAAGACATGGCCTTTCGCGCTACCCAATGCCTGATTGCCGCGCTCGGCAATAGCGAGGGACCGGGCGAGGTGCGCGACGAAATTTTCGATCACGACATCGTGCAGCGCCAATCCATCGCGGGCGTACCCTAAGACTGATCCTCATCGGCCGGGGCCTTCTCCGAGCCCATTTGCAAGGAAAGCGGCATTATGGAAAAGAGCAGAAGGGAAATGACGGCGATGATGGCACTGGGCGGCGCAGGCATGGCCCTGTCGTCGGCCAAGGCGCAGACGCCGCCGGCCAAGCTGGTACATCACGTCTTCTTCTGGTTGAAGAGGCCCGGTTCGCTGGCCGATCGCGACCAGCTGATCGCAGGCTTGCGGATCCTTCACGACATTCCCGTCATTCGCGATCTGCAGATCGGCATTCCCGCCAGTACCGAAAAGCGCGATGTCGTCGATGCGAGCTATAGCGTTTCGGAGCTGATGTATTTCGACAATGCAGCCGATCAGAAGCTCTATCAGGATCATCCCATCCATCAGGCGTTCGTCACATCCTGCGAACATCTCTGGGAGAAAGTGATCGTCTACGACATGCAGATTGTCGCCAAGGCATGAGGATGTCAGCGCTCAGAATGGAACTTCCTCGCCTTCAAAGTCGAAATGCTTGCCGCTGTCGGGCACCTTCAACCCCTCGATCACATCAAGCAATTGCAGCGCCGCACGCTCTGGATCGAAAAGCCGCCCATCTTGGACATTCTGCTGGAAGGGGCGCGACAAGGCGGTATCGACCGTGCCGGGATGCAGCGTAACGACGATCGCGCGATCATTGCGGCGGCGCTCCTCGATCGCCAGGTTACGCACCAGCATGTTCAGCGCCGCTTTTGATGCGCGATAGCCATGCCATCCGCCCAGCCGGTTGTCGCCGATCGAACCGACCCGCGCCGAGAGCGCAGCGAAAACCGTGCGCCCGCTTCTCGGCATGATCGGCAGAAAATGCTTCGCCACGAGCGCGGGTCCGATGGCATTGACGGCATAGAGCTGTGCCAGCCACTCCGGGTCCAGATCGCGCAACGCCTTTTCGGGACCACGGTCTCCTGCATGAAGCAGGCCGGTGGCGACGATCACCAGCGTAGGCGCCGGGCCTTTCGCGACATGTGCAGCAGCAGCGGCGACACTCGCCTCGTCGAGCAGATCGAGATACTGCGCCCCGGTCCGCGAGCGCGCGAAACCATGGACGAGCTCGAACCCGCCTTCCTCGATCAGCGCAGCCTCAAAAGCGCCGCCGATCCCGCCGGATGCGCCGATGACCACTGCGGACGCCTTGCTCACGCCGCTCATGTCCGGGTGAACCGCCAGCGATCGGCATCGCTTTCATCCGCGTCGAAGCGATATCCGTCGCTGTCGAAACCACGCATCGCTTCGACGTCCGTGACATGATGCTCGCACATCCAGCGCGCCATCATGCCGCGCGCACGCTTGGCGTTGAAGCTCACGAAGCGCGGGCCGTTCGGGCCGGGTTCGCGAAACTCCACCTCGATCACCCGCACGCCTTCCAGCTTGCCGGCGACGGCCGCGAAATATTCCTGGCTGGCGAGATTGAGCACGACGCCCGATCCCTCCTCCGCAAGCTGCACGCGCAGCAACTGCGCAATGCGGTCGTCCCACCAGTCGGTCAGACGCTTATGGCGCGGTGCCCAGCGCGTGCCCATTTCCAGCCTATAGGGCCGGATCGCATCGAGCGGCCGGAGCAGGCCATAAAGGCCCGACAGCATCCGCACATGGTCCTGCGCGAATGTGACGCCCGCCTCATCCAGCGTGTCCACCTCAAAGCCTGTGTAGACGTCGCCGGCAAAGGCGAACAGCGCCGGGCGCTCGGGCAGGTCTGCGAAGTCGCGGAAGCGATCCGCATTGAGCTTCGCAAGCCGCGGCGAGATATGCATCAGTTCCGCCAGCCGCTTCTGCGTCAGCTTCGAAGCCGATTTGGCAAGGCTATGCGCTTCCTCGGTGAAATGCGGTTTGGTGGCGGCAAGCGGCGGCAGCTGACGCTCGAAATCGAGCGTCTTGGCGGGGGACAAAAGGGTGATCATCGTCGCGGCGGTAGCGGCGGCTGGCGCCTACGTCAAACCGTCGACTCTCCGCCCCGCAGACCCATCCATGAGTCCGGAATTCTGTTAAAGGCTCGCCTCTATCGGAAACCTTGAACCCAACATGTGACGAAAGCCGTTCCAAAGATGCAGTCAGCCCCGGATAGGCCGGCTTACCCCTTGCTCGCCATCGCGAAACAATAGCGCAGATGATCGACATGCCCCGTTGGTACGGGCGGGAAGACGAGGGGCTGCTGCGTATCGCGGACGGCATCCAGCTCCTGCGCGATCTGCTCGATCGTCCAGCTCGGATGATAGACGCCCGGCGTTTCGGCCATATAGGCGCGCGCGACCCGTCCCGCCATCGCGATCAGCATCTCGCCCGAAACGGTGCAGCTTTCATGCGCCAGATAGCCGACCGCCGGGGCGACCATCTCCGGGTCCATCGGCGGATAGGCGCTGGTGTCCAGCCCGTCCGCCATGCGCGTGACGGCGCCCGGCAGGATGATGTTGCTCTTGATGCCATGCTCGGCACCCTCGATCGCCGCGACGTTCGACAGGCCGATGATACCGGCCTTGGCGACGGAGTAGTTCACGACATTGGCGTTGCCATAAAGCCCGTTGATCGATCCCGTGAGCACGATACGGCCATAGCCCGCCGCCTGCATGTGCGGAAAGGCCGCACGCACGACATGGAAGGCGCCGCGGAGATGCACGTCCAGCACTGTCTCGAAATCGGCATAGCTGAGTTCACTGAGCGACCCGCGCCGAACGATGCCGGCATTGTGGATGAGAATGTCGATCCGACCGAAATGCGCCAGCGCCGCGTCGATCATCGCATTGCCGCCTTCCGGCGTCGCGACGGAATCGGTCGACGCGATCGCCTCTCCGCCCGCTGCCCTGATTTCCCGCACCACCTCCTCAGCAGGCCCGGCATCAGTGCCCTCGCCCTGCATGCTGACGCCTGGATCGTTGACGATGACCTTCGCCCCACGCGCGGCGAGCAGCAGCGCATAGGCACGGCCCAATCCGCGCCCACCGCCGGTAATGACCGCCACCCGTTCATCAAATCTCAGTTCAGCCATCGGCGGTCCTCATCCGTTTTCTTTGACGGCCAGTCGCGCAATGGCGCCGGCGCGTTTCATGACCTGTGGGAGTGTAGCGGCTCCCCGCTCGATCCCAAGAGGCGAACCTGGCCGGCTCGCGATCATCGCTCAGGCGACGGTTTGGCTGGCGCGCAGCCTCGCGATCTCGGCACGCGTCAGGCCGAGCAGATCGCTCAGGATCTCGTCGGTATGCTCGCCCAGCACCGGGGGTGCGGTGGGAACCGGCTGGTCATTGCCCGGAAACTTGATGGGACGATTGATGATCGGGATCCTGCCCAGCAGCTTGTGATCGGTCTCGACCACCATTTCCCGCTCCCTGACCTGCGGCTGGGCAAGCGCTTCGGTGATCCCAAGTATCGGCGCATGCGGCACCTGATGTTCGGTAAACAGCGCCGCCAGTTCTTCCACGGTTTTGCCTGTCGTGACATCCGAGAGCAGCGCGTTCACATCCGCCCGGCTGTCGCGCCGCTTTTCCAGCGTGTCGTACCGCGGGTCATTGGCATATTGCGCTATGCCGAGCGCGTCGCAAATCCGTCCCCAAAAGCTGTTGGTCAGGCAGGCGATGACGATCGAGCCATCCCTGGCGGGAAAGATCCCGTAAGGCACGAGATTGGGATGCTGGGACCCCTGCCGCACCGGAT
Source organism: Sphingobium arseniciresistens (assembly GCA_029167225.1). Lineage (GTDB taxonomy): Bacteria > Pseudomonadota > Alphaproteobacteria > Sphingomonadales > Sphingomonadaceae > Sphingobium > Sphingobium arseniciresistens. The sequence goes on along the minus strand of JARFNK010000004.1, from coordinate 119,472 downwards.
CCTGCCCGGTGAAGAAGGAAAGCTGCGCCAGATAGCCGAGCATGCCGACCAGCCCGTCCATCAGGCTGATGTCGATCAGGCGCCCTCGCCCCGTCGCATGGCGTTCATGCAATGCTCCCAGGATCGCGATCGGGCCGTTGACCCCGCCGACCAGATCGCCCAGCGGAATGCCCAGCTTGGTCGGCAGCCCGCCCGGCTCGCCATTGACGCTGAGCGCGCCAGACATGGCCTGAAGCACGATGTCGAAAGAGGGCCGGTCCTTGAGCGGCCCGGTCATGCCGAAGCCAGAGATCGCGCAGTAGATCAGCCCCGGATTGATCGCCGACAGCGCTTCATAGCCGAGCCCCAGCCGATCCATCACGCCCGGCCGGTAATTTTCGACCAATATGTCGCATCTGGCGGCCATATCGCGCGCGAGCGAGAGCCCAGCCTCGCTCTTGAGGTCGATGACGATGCTTTTCTTGCCGCGATTGACGCTCAGGAAATAATGGCTTTCTCCTTCGCGCATCGGCGGGAAGGTGCGGGTGTCGTCACCCGTCCCGGGCGGCTCGATCTTGATGACCTCCGCGCCCAGGTCCGCAAGCGCCAGCGAGGCCGAAGGCCCGGCCAGCACACGGGTAAAATCAAGTACCCGGATGCCCTGCAGCGGACCGGTCCAGCTGGACGTCACGACAATGCCCTCGTCATATGCATTTGAAAGGGCCGTTCATTCCCCTCTCCGTCGCCGGAGAGGGGAATGCCCCCCACTTACTTTCCGGCCTTGCTCGGCAGTTCGGCAATCGCAGTGCCGAAGGCAGAGACTTCGCCGCGATGCGTCGCCGCCTGCTGCTGGATCTCGACAAATTTCTTGCCGTTCTCCTCGAACTTGCGGATCACCGAACCGTCGATGTAGATCGCGTCACCATCGGGATTGTGACGGCGGATCTGACACTTCGACTTGGTCAGGAAGCCATCGTCGCCAATCCAGTTGGTGACATGATGGGTAAGCCAGCTGCAACGCTCTGGACCGTAATCATAGGCCCCCGGCGCGCCGACTTCGAGCGCGAAGGCTTCGTCCCAGTGCACGCGCTCGGGGCAATCGGGCACATTGAAGCGGTTGCGGATGCCAAGGCCCGGATGCGCCTGCTGCATCTGGTTCGCCAGCTTGTTGGCGCGGATATAGAGACCGCCCCAGCCCTGCGCGTAGCAGATGAAGCCCGTGACCGTCATCGGCCCCTTCATCATGCGCGGCAGTTCGTCACCAACGTTCACATCCTCCCAATAGCGGGGGGTCGAACCGCGAATTTCCTCTGCCTGGTACAGGCGGGTGAATTCGGCCAGCTCTTCCTCGGTATACTGCTCCACGCGGCCGCGGGCTTCAGTATATTTGGTGCCGCGTTCGCGGGCCTCGTCGCGATCGGTGCGGAACACCCAGCTGTCGCCCTCGGCCACCTTGTCACCCGACTGGTTGAAGAAGTCGACATGGTAGATCTGCTGGAAGCTGCGGCCGGCGAACTTGGTCTGATGCTCGACCAGATCCTTCAGATAAGCTTCGGTGCGGATCGTGTCGTTGCGCAGCACCGGCTTGTGCCAGGTCCAGTCGGCGCCCGCCCACATCGCATGGACACCCGACAGGCCACCGCAATAGCCCGAAATGATGCGGCTGGTGGTGAACAGGAAGCTCGGCAGCGCGACGACCGAACCATATTGGGTCTTCGCCGCATATTCCGGGTCGCACCACAGCGGATTATCGTCGCCAATACCGTGTGCATAGTGGCGGATCGCGTCGCGCGTGGCTTCATAGTTCCACGGCTCGACCGTGTTCTCGATCTTGACGCCGATGCGTTTGCGCAGATCGTCCAGCCCCTCCTCGGTGATCTTGGGGAACTTGTTGGTTGGCGCTTCTGCCAGTGTAGCCATTGATCTTCTCCTATGAATGTCAGTGTGCGAGTTCGGCCGCCTTCGCGGCTTCCTGATCGCGCAAAACCTTGCGATTGACCTTCCCGGCCGGGGTCTTGGGAAGCTCGCTCACAAATTCGACGACGCGGGGAAACTCGTGCTGCGCCAGCTTTTCCCGCGTGAAGTTCTGAAGCTCGGTGATGAGCGCGTCGCTGCCCGCGCAATTGGCGATGACGAAGGCCTTCACCACCTGCCCGCGCTTGTCGTCGGCGACGCCGATCACCGCGCATTCAAGCACGGTGTCATGCTTGAGCAGCGTGTTTTCGATCTCCACCGCGCTCATCGTCCAGCCGGCCGAGATGATGACGTCGTCGGCCCGGCCGCAATGATAGAAATAGCCGTCCTCGTCGATCCTGGCGCGGTCCTTGGTGGTTTCCCACTGGTCCCGGCGCCAGAGGAAAAGCTCGCCGATTTCACCCGGCGCGCTCGGCGTGCCATCGGGTCGCTGCACCTGCAGATTCTGCCCCGGCACGGCCTTGCCAAGCGATCCGGGCTTGACCGTGAAGTCGTCGGCACCCGGATAGTTGACCAGCACGACGCCGATCTCGGTCGTCCCGTACATCGAGCACGCCGGCACCTTGAAATAGGCGTCGATGAAATCCAGCGTCGCGGGGTCGATCGGCTCGCCGGTGTAGGAGAGCTTCTTGAAATGGAAGCTGTAATCCTGCGCCTTGCCGCTATTCTTCATCATCCGGTAATGGGTCGCGGCGGCGGACATGTTGGTGATCTTGTGATCGCTCAGCGCCTTCATCAGCCGCACCGGATCAAACCGGCCGGCAAAGGTGCCGGTGGTGACACCCAGCCCCAATGGCGCGAGCGTGCCATGCCAGAGGCCATGGCCCCAGGCCGGCGAGGACGGGCAGAAGAACTGGTCGTCCGGCCGGATGCCCGTGCCGTACAGCGCGGCGAACATCAGCGTGACGAGCGCCTTGTGCGTGTGCTTCACCGCCTCGGGCAGTTCCCGCGTCGTGCCGGACGTATATTGGAATACGGCGAGGTCGCCCGCCTTGGTCTTGGGCGTATAGGTCGCGGGGAAGTGCGCGATCTCGTCCAGCAGCCCCTCGTCGGCGATGATAACGCGCGGACCGTCCAGGCTGCGCGCCAGTTCAGCCTTTTCGGCGTTGGTGATGAGGATACTCGGCTTGCAGTCATCCACCCGCAGGCGCAACGCATCAGGACCAAAGAGCGTGAACAAAGGCACTGAGATCGCGCCGGTCTGCATCGCGCCGAACAGGCAGACATAGAAGGGCAGCGAGGGCTCCAGCATGAACGCGATGCGCTCGCCCGGCTTCACGCCTTCGCTGTCCAGCCAGTGCGCGAACCGTGCCGCCCCGGCGGAGATCTCGTCGAAGCTCAATATCTCGTCACGCCCGTCGGCATGGGCGATGCGGACGGCGGGACGGCCCGACCCGTCGGCGTGCCGGGTGATGCATTCATGGGCAATGTTCAGCGCGTCACGGTCGCCATCAAACAGCTCCCAGAGCGCCTGCCCATTGGCGTGGCTCTGTGCATCGGCATAGCGCGTGTAGTCGGTCAGCTTCGCCATCTATCCACCCATTCAACATAGCGAACACAGAATCATCAGCGTCGCCGCAGCCCCTAGATGTCATCGAATGAATATTGTTGTAAATATCGAAATGACATTCTATATATTGAACGATATTCTATCGCAGGAGCGATGCCGTGCCAGATGCCCAGCCGCCAATTTCAGCCACCCGCACCGCCACAAAGGACAGCAAGGCGCCCGCAATCGCCCGCGCGGCGGCGATATTGCGGCTGCTTGGCAAGAGCGATGCGCCGCTGGGCGTACAGGCGATCGCCCGGGAACTGGGGCTCGTGCCCAGCACCTGCCTCTATGTCCTCCGCGCGCTTGCCGAAGAGGAACTGGTGGCCTTCGACCATGACACCAAGCGCTATTCCCTTGAGGCCGGCGTGCTCACGCTGGCGCGCAACTGGCTGAAGCGGGACCAGTTCAACGATCTCGCGCAGCCGGTGCTGGACAGGCTGGCCCATGGTTTCGGGCTGACCATGCTGGGCGTGCAGGCCGTGGGGCTCGATCATATGATCGTGGTGGCCATGTCGCAGTCCGGCCAGAGCTTTCAGTTGAGTACCCAGATCGGTGGCCGTTTCCCGGCGCTCATCAGTGCCACGGGGCGCTGCATCGCGGCGTTCGGCGACTGTCCCGAGGCTGAACTGGAGGCGCGTTTTCACACGCTCCGCTGGGACGATCCGCCCAGCTTCGCGCAGTGGCGGGAACAGGTCCGCCAGACCCGCGCGCAGGGGTTCGCCGTCGACGAGGGGCAGTATATCGCGGGCGTGACAGTGGTGTCCGCGCCGGTGTGGAAAACGCCGGGGCGCCCGATCCATGCGCTTGTAGCCATCGGCATCGGCAGCGCCCTCAAGCGCAATGGCCTGACCGCGCTGCAGGACGGACTGCTCTCCGCAGCCCGCTCGCTCTCGCATCAACTCTGCGGAGAGATGCCCGATGGCCGGATCGCCAGCACGCTGCCTTCCGCATCGGCGGAAAGATAGAGCGTTCCGTCACGCCCCGCAGCGATCCCCGCAAACGGCCCCATCGGGCCTGACAGAGGCGGGATGGCACGCAGGAATTTCGGCGTCACCCCTGCGGGCGCGCCCACGGGAAGGTTCGACGCGACGATGCTGCGCTTGCCCGTGACCAAATCGCTGGCGATCAGTTGCTTGGCGAGCGCATCGACGACGAAGAGCGTGCTGTCATACACGACTATGCCCTGCGGCTGCTGCAGGCCATCGAGTATCGTTTCCGTCCGGCCGCCCGAAAGCGCCACGACCCGTCCGCCATGGCATTCCGACACAAGGCAACGGCCGTCATCGTCCAGCGCGACGCCGATCGGTTCCCGAAGCCCCTCGGCCAGAACCTCGACATGCCCGGCGCGCGCGGACAGCACCCGGCCCGTGCCGGCGTCGGCGAAAACTACGGTGCCATCTGCCCCGACTGCAACGCCATAAAGCCGCTCGAAGCCCTCGGCCAGGATCTCGCTCTGCTGCGCGCCCGGATTCCAGCGCGCCACCTGCCCATTGGCGGTGGTCACGATGAACACGCCGTCGCCCGCCGCCGCAACCCCGCGCACATAGCCGGGGCATCCCGGCGTGAAGAGCATCCCCGCCAGTTGCCGCTCGCCGCCCGGCTTCAGGGTGTAGCTGAACGGGCCATCCGCCACGAACAGCGCGCCATCATCCCCCATGGCAAGCCCCAGAGGCCAGTTAAGGCCGTCGGGCACTACGGAACGGTTCTGGCCAGCCTTCAGGATCTCCGTCACATAGCCCGAGATATTGGAGACGAAGAGCCGCTCGCCGACGAAGGTCAGGTTGTCGAGGCCCGGGCTGAGATCCGCCAGCACGCTGCGCTCGCCCGTGCGGGGGTCGATGCGCAGCACCTGTCCGCTATGCACCTGGGTCGAGACGATATGCCCCTGCGCGTCGAACTTCACCGCATCGGGCACGCCCAGATCGCGCGCCACGACTTCTGGCGCGCCGCCATCCAGGCTGATCCGCCAGATTTCGTTCGTGCCCATGATCGGCGCGTAGAGCATCCCGTCCGGCCCGACCTCGAAGGCATTCGGCATCGGCACATCTTCCAGCAGGATGCGCGGCGCGCCGCCGTTCAGGTCCAGTTCCATGATCCGCCCGCCCGGCCGGCAGTCGCCCGCGAACAGCCGGCCCTGATACATGGTGATGGGATTGGCGCAGGGCATATCGCCCCAGATCGTCCGCGTGACGCCATTGGGCGCGCGCATGCTGACCCGTCCCTCGGTGATTTCCGTGGCGAACAGATTGCCCTGCGCGTCGAACACAAGGTCGTCTGGCGCAACGATATCGCCGCCCATGGGGCTGATCGCCTCGATCGCGCCGCTATCGACGTCGATGGCGCTGATCTGGCTTCCCGAAACCTGCGCCACATAGATGCGGCCGTCCGGCCCGGTCCGCATGCCGTTGGCTCCGAACAGGCGGCTGGGCGGCGTCAATCGCTCCAGCACCCACTCCTGTGCGACCAGAATGCCAGTCGCCGCGCTATAGCGCCCCGATTGCACCGCCATGCTCAGGCGTAGCCAAGCAGCGACTTGGTCTCGAGATATTCGTGGAAACCGAACTCGCCCCACTCACGCCCGTTACCGCTGCGCTTGTAGCCGCCAAAGGGCGCATGGAAATCAAAGCCGCCGTTCATGCTGACCCAGCCCGTGCGCAGCCGGCGGGCGACGGCATGGACCTGTTCCTTGTCCGTGCCGTTCACATAGCCGGCCAGACCGAAGCTGGTGTCGTTCGCAATCTCGACAGCATGGTCGATATCGTCATAGCCGATGATCACCAGCACCGGCCCGAAGATTTCCTCGCGCGCGATTGCCATGTCATTGGTGCCGACGAACACCGTGGGCTTCACGAACCAGCCCTTGTCCAGCCCCTCGGGACGACCGAGGCCGCCCGCGACAAGCGTCGCGCCTTCGTCCAGCCCCTTCTGGATATAGTCCTGGATGATGTTGTACTGGCTTTTGGAGACGACCGGCCCCATCGCGAAATTGCCCTTGGGATCGCCGACCGTCACGGCTTCGGCAGCAGCGCGGGCCGCAGTGACGGCCTCGTCCAGACGCGCGCTCGGCACCAGCAGGCGCGAGCCAGCGCTGCAGGTCTGCCCAGAATTGCCCATCATGCCGCCGGTGGCGCCAGCGACATTATCGGCAAGCGCCTCATCGTCGAGCACGATGAACGGGCTCTTGCCGCCCAGTTCGAGGCCGACCCGCTTCACCGTTGTCGCGGCGTCCTTCTGGATCTGGACGCCGACGGGCTCCGACCCCGTAAACGAGATCATGTCGACATCCTCATGCGTCGAAAGCGCGGTGCCGATGACGCTGCCGCTGCCCTGGACCATGTTGAAGACACCCGCCGGCACGCCCGCGGCATCCAGGATCTCAGCGAGGATCTGCGCGGAGAATGGCGCGAGCTGCGGCGGCTTGAGGATCATCGTGCAACCGGCGGCCAGCGCCGGGAAGATTTTCACGCAGGTCTGGTTCATCGGCCAGTTCCATGGCGTGATGAGCGCGCAGACGCCGATCGGTTCCTTGCGGATCATCGTGGAACCGCGCAGTTCCTCGAACGGGAAATCCTTCAGCACCTCGATCGCGGTGTGCAGATGCCCCGCGCCCAGGCCGACATGAAAGCCATTGGCGAGCGAAGCAGGCGCGCCCATTTCCTCGATGATCGCCTCGCCGATCTCACCCTGACGCCGGGCATATTCGGACTGGATCGCCAGCAGGACGTCGAGCCGCTCCTCGCGGCTGGTCTCGGACCAGCTGGCAAAGGCCTTGCGCGCCGCCGCGACGGCCTTCTCCACATCCGCCACAGACCCAAGCGAGATGGTTCCCGCCACCGCCTCGGTCGCGGGATTGATCACCTCCGCCGTCTTCGGTTCGACCGGATCGACCCATTGGCCGTCAATATAGAATTGGAGATAGTTGCGCATAGCCTCTTCCCACGCCTGCCTTTGGTTTATCCGGTCTTTATCGTCGGCTTTCCCCGCACCGCCCGATAAAGGGCAGCGCGGGGAGAACCGTTATCGTTATGTCGCTTACTGCGTGCCCTCGGCATACCAGGTGCGGAACTCGGCATATTTGGGCATTTCTTCCGAATTCGCCTTGGGATCGATCACGACATGGATCACACCCACCTTGCCGCTGGCATAGGCGCGCGCGATGGCCGGCTTGATGTCTTCCGCCTTCGTCACATATTCGCCATAGCAGCCGAAGCCTTCGGCGATCTTGTCGAAGCGCACGTCCTTGCTCCAGTGGGTGCCCGTCTCCTCGGTGCCCTGCCCGAAGGTGCGCTTGTAAACGCCCACTTCCAGGCCCCATTGATGGTCGACGCCGACGACGCAGACCAGCGGCAGCTTCGTCCGCGCGGCCACTTCCAGCTCGCCGATGTGGAACAGGAAGGAGGAGTCCGAAGAGATCAGCATGCCGGGGCGCGAAACCCCGGTCGCCGCCTTGTCCGCCAGCATCGCGCCGGTGGCATATGGCAGCCCCGTGCCGATATGGCCGAAATTCTGGTTCCAGATCACGTCATGCGGTTTGCACTGCGAATAGGTCCACTGGAAGATCACGCCCGCGCCGCCATCACGGATGAGGATGCCGTCCTCCGGGAAGGCCTGCGTCGCTTCCACGGCCAGACGCGCGGGATGGATGGCCAGTTCGCCAGTGCCGTCGCTCTTGGTCAGCGATTCCGCTGCAAGCTCATCCAGTTCGGCCTGACCGTCCTTCATGAACTTCTCAAGACCGGGTGCCGGGGCACGCGGCGTATCCTTGAGCGCGGCCACCAGCTGCGGCACGACGCCGCGCAGGTCGCCGACCAGCGGCACGTCGATCGGACGGTTCACGCCGATCGCGGCGGGATCCTGCTCGACATAGATCCATTTGCGGATCGCCTCGTTCTTCTGCCAGTAACGCCATTTGCCGAAATGCACCGGCTCACCCAGCTCGGTGCCGAGCGCCAGGACCAGATCGGACTCCGTCACCGCCTCGATCGAGGCGTTGGAGAAGACATATTGGAAGGTGCGGTCCTCCAGCCCCTTGATGTAGGAGGTGCCGCCCGAGGTCTGGATGACCGGGCAGTTCATCAGCTCGGCCAGATCCTTGACCGCCGCGCCCGAACGCGAGGTGTGGACGCCATGGCCGACCAGCAGGATCGGGTTCTTGGCTTCGCGGATCAGCTTGGCGGCTTCATGCACCCGGTCGATATCGGCGCCCTGGTTGACCAGGCGATAGCGTGCCGGCGGCAGCGGCGCGGGCAGGTCCAGCTCTTCCAGGATGATGTGGCTGGGATATTCGATATAGACCGGGCCGGGCGTACCGCCCATCGCCTTGCGGATGCCCTCGCGGATCACTTCGTCGGTCTGGTCGGCATATTCGATCGAGGCGGCGTACTTCACCGAATTCTCGAACAGCGGCATCTGCTTGACGAACTGGATGCGGCCACGGCGGACGCGCTGCTCCGTCACGCGGGCGCGCTGGCCCGAGAGGAAGATGACCGGCGAATTTTCGACCAGCGCGCACTGGATCGCCGGCGCCATGTTGGCGATGCCCGGCCCAAGCGTGCCGACGGCGACCGCAGGCTTGCCGGTGATGCGCGAAGCGGCCTCTGCCATGAAGCCGGCGGCGGCCTCATGATGGGGGGCAACCACGGTCCAGCCGCGACGTTCCGCCTCAAGGAACATATGCACGAAATTCGGATCGGGAATGCCGAACAGGGTATTGATCCCTTCGGCCTCGAACAGGTCCAGAACCCGCTTGTAGACCGGGGTTCCGCTTTTCTTGCTGCCGTCTGCGGACAAGTTCACTGTGCTTGCAGGCTTGGGGTCGTCATAGCTCATTTCAGTAACCTCGGTGCGCCTTTACCCATGAAGGTGGCTAGGTTGCGGTGGAAATTGGTGATCTTTCGTTCCTGGTGCGGATTGGGCAGCGCGCCGCGGAAGCCCCGCGATTTCATGCCCTTCTGCACCCACTTCATGTTCGAGAAGTCCTGCGCGAGCACCGAGCCCCACCCTTCGGCGGTCGGTTCGGCGTATTCCCATTCGGTTTCGGGTTCATCGCCTTCGGGCCAGCGCTCGATCGCGTAGGATTCGAAGATGCACATGTTGGGATCGTCGCCATAGGGACGCGCCCGGTAGCAAAGCGCGAAGGTCACGCCCTGAAGCACCGACATGTTGGGGAAGATGTGCCAGGCAAGGCCGGCTTCCGACATCACTTCAGGCGGGATCTCCGGCCATAGGACGCCACGCGCGGCATCGTCTGCCTTGGCGGATTTCAGCCAGTGCGCGATCACGTCCGGCGCAGGCGTGCGTTCGGGCAGTTCGTCCACCAGCCGGCTGGCCGCATTGACCAGCGTTTCGGTTGACGCCGCATAGTTCAGCGTCTCGTAATTTTCGCGGATCAGATCATAGGTCGAGCGGCGCGGATCATCGCCCTTGCCCGCACGTGTCACGCTGGAACTCTGGCTCATGCTGAAGGCGGGATCGCGCTGATCGAAGCCGCTGACGCCGTGCAGGCCGTAGGCCGCGCTATAGGCGTAATAATCGCCATAGGCGAGCAACTGGGTGTGCGTGCCGGCGACATGGTAAGGTTCCATGAACGCCTCCAGCGCCGTCTTCCAGTTGGACGGATAGGTCACCCATTTGCGCCATTTGTAGCGCATCTTGTCGAGCGCGAAATGGGAAAGAATGCGCCCGGCATCACCCAGAAACTCGTCCAGCGGCTCCGCATCCAGATCCATGTGGATCCAGATCCACCCGCCCCAGATATCGACCTTCACCTCGGACAGATGCGTGCATTCGGGCGTCAAAGCGCCCTGCCAATCCTGCGGATCGAGGATGTAGGTGTTGTTGCCCTCGGTATCGAAGGTCCAGCCATGGAAGCCGCAGATGAAGCTCTTGCGATTGCTGCCGCGCACCGAATGCACGTCTTCGGGCACGTTGACGAGCTGCCGTCCGCGATGCGGGCAGACATTGAAGAACGCCTTCAGCCGGTCGGGCGCCGTCCGCACGATGATGATCGACTCGTCGCAGATGTCGTAGGTCAGGAAATCCCCGACATCGGGTAGTTCCTCGACCCGCGCCGCCATCTGCCACACTTTGGGCCACAGCTTTTCCTTCTCGGCCTCGGCATATTCCTTCGAAAGGAACGCCTCGGCCCCATAGGTGAGCGGCTTGGAAAGCTCCTCGACGCTGATGTTGATCGGCTTGCTCATGACATCCTCCTGCACCATCACCTTGCCGGGTGGATGCGGCGCCGCGCATCCACGCTCACGGCCGCCGCAAGGCCAGAATTTTCAGACTTCGTATCGCAACTGCCCCGGGCTCCCAACCCAAAGACAGCCCGCATGCGCGAACATCCCCCCGGCGATCAGCGCTCCAGCGCCATGCCTTCCAGATCGCCCGTGGCGCGCCATTCCTCGAGCAGCGCCTGGAACGCGCCCCATCCGGGCCCATAGCTGCGGAACAGCGCCCAGGGCGCCTTCACCTGGCCCTCGTTAGTGAAGTAGCTCGGCGTGCATTCCCGCTGGAACTGGGACATGTCGATCTCCACCTCCTCGAAGTGCCGGACATAGGCTTCCTGCGCTTCCTCGGTGGTCTCGATCACCTTGCCGCCGCGCTCGAGGGTGGCGTTGATGATATGCGCGATATGCTGCGCCTGGCGCCCGAACTGCTCGGTGACGCTCGCGTTGAGCCCGCCCTGGATATAGCCGATGAAGAACTGGTTCGGGAAACCATGCGTCATCGTGCCGTGCAGCGTCCGGGGGCCGTTGGCCCAATGGTCATAGATCGACTTGCCACCCCGGCCCTCGACCACATCGATGCCCCAGCGGCGCTTGAGTTCGCTCGTCACCTCAAAGCCGCTGGCGCAGATCAGGGTGTCGATCTCATATTCCTGACCGTTGGCGACGAAGCCCGTCTCCGTCAGCCGCTCCAGCCCCTTGGTGTCGGCCACGTCGACCAGCTTCACATTGGGCTGGTTGAAGGCGCTGTAGAACTCGTTGCTGGACAGCGGCCGCTTGCAAAGGAAGCGATACCAGGGCTTGAGCGCCTCTGCCGCCTCCTTGTTCTCCACCATCGCGTCGACGCGGGCGCGCAGCCGCTCCATCACGGCGTAATCGACAACCTCGCGCCGTGCCATGAACTCCTCGGGGGTCAGCTGCGGCCAGCCTTCAGCTTCCAGCTCCGCCGCCATGTTGCGGGCGATCTCGGTCCAGATGTCACAGATCAGGTCGGGCTCGCCGGGCGCGAAGAACTCCATCGCCGCGCGGTGGAAATTGGCCTGCCGCTCCGCCTGCCAGCCGGGCTGCAGCGACTTCATCCAGTCGGGGTCGGTCGGGGGATTGGGCCTCTCGTCGACGGTCGATGGGGTCCGCTGGATGACATAGAGCTGCTTGGCGTGGCGGGCGAGATAGGGCACCGCCTGGATCGCCGTCGCACCGGTGCCGATAATGGCCACACGCTTGTCGGCGAGCTTGTCCAGCACGGGATTCTCATAGCTGCCGCCGGTGTACTCATAGTCCCAGCGCGCGGTGTGAAAGATCTTGCCCTTGAACTGGTCGATGCCTGCGATCGCCGGCAGCTTCGGCATGTTGAGCACGCCGCAACCCATGACGACGAAGCGCGCGCGGAACTCGTCCCCCCGGCTCGTGCCCACGCGCCAGCGCTGGATACCCTCGTCCCAGCGCAGCGATGTGATCAGCGTGTGGAACAGCGCCTTGTCGTGGAAGCCGAAGGTCTGGGCGATCTGCTTGCAATAGCCGTAGATTTCCGCCCCGTCGGCGAACTTCTTCGACGGCATGAAGCCGGTCTCTTCCAGCAGCGGCAGATAGCAATAGGCGTCGTTGTCGCACTGGATGCCGGGATAGCGGTTCCAGTACCACACACCGCCGAAATCGCCGGCATGGTCGATATTGCGGAAGTTGGTCACGCCTGCCTTGGTAAGGTGATAGGCCGCCAGGATGCCGGCAAACCCGGCGCCCAGAACGACGACATCCAGCTCTTCCGAAATGGGATCGCGCGGGACGACCGGCAGGTGCGGATCGATGTCATAGCTATGCGTCGTGTCCTCGGTGGTCGGCGCATATTGCGCCTGATTGTCCGAACGCAGGCGCTTGTCGCGCTCCTCGCGATATTTCTCGCGCAGGGCAGCGATGCTAAATGTATCGGGCGCGGGCGTCCGCGTCGGGCTGCAGCTCATTTCCTCTCCCATCATTCCCTGTTGTGCTGATATAATAATCAACAATGATGTTTATTTGCAATGCTGCTCTAGCGAGCCCGGCACTGCATCGAATGCGCACCAAGGGCCGTCGAAAAGGTCAAAAGCCCGGAAATCTGTCGTTTAGCTCAACCACCTGCCCCTAAAATGGGCCAGAATGAAAGCCGGTGGCCCGTCGATTTCGCCCGAGCGATCAATGCTCGGCGCGCCGAGACCAAGTTCATGAAGGCGCGCCGGCAGCGACCGTCCCGAACAGCGCCTTCCTTGCAGATCCAATGGCCCGAAAACCCGCTGCCGACGGATTTTTCCGACTGGCAGAATCCTTTCAGCGCCGGAGCGATGTTTGCAGGATCATGATGCCGCGTGCGGCAGAGCCCGGCCGCAGACTCCTGCGCCGGGCGGATCGTTGCGTCAGACCCGGCCGGTAACGGGGATGAGCGCGCCGGTAATGGGTGCAGCCGCCGGCGACAGCAGGAAGGCGATCACGCCCGCCAACTGATCAGGCGAGACCCAGCGCGTGAAGTCCGCCTCGGGCATGTCCTTCCGGTTCGCCGGCGTGTCGATGATGCTGGGCAGGACGGCATTCACGCGCACGCCTTCATCCTTCAGCTCCTCCGCCAGCGCTTCCGTCAACCGCGCAACACCCGCCTTGGAGGCAGCATAGGCCCCCATGCCAGCGCCCGCCTTTGCCGCGGCGGCAGCACCGATATTCACGATCGCGCCGCCATTTGCGCACAACAACGGCAGCAACGCGCGCGTCGTCACCAGCGCCGTGCGAACATTCATGGCGTAGAGCTTGTCCCATGTCGCGACCGCGCCCTCCGTCACGGTCTCCCAAGAGAAGCCACCCGCGATGTTGACCAACCCGTCCAGCCGCCCCAATTCGCTTTCGATCCGCGCTGCGACACCAGCCATCGCCTGCTCGTCGGCCAGGTCGATACCGCCCAGCGCCAGCGCGATACCGTCACCCTGCACATCGCCCAGATCGATGCCGACGACGTTCCATCCCGCGCCGGCCAGCACCTCAGCCGCCTTGCGGCCAAGCGCTCCCGCCGCTCCGGTCACTGCCACAATTCCCGTCATCGCCTGTTCTCCCACGCTCTTGGTCGATAGTGCTGCCGATGGTCGCTCACAGGCCGGCCATGCAGGGATATTGCATCCCCGGATCCCGCCGAGGGGCGCGGCCATCGGCTGAGATGACGCCGGTATCCACTTCGATCATCCCAACCTCCAGCGCCTCACCCTCGCGCCACGCCCGCGCGAAATCGCGGATGTAGAAGCCGCGGGCAAGGCCGACGTCCCTTTGCGGAGCGATCGCGCAATATGTGAAGTCCGCGCAAAACAGCGTCAATAACCCGCTGGCGGCAATCGCGAAGGATCGACCGGGCGATAACGCCATGATGCACGCTGCCTGTCATGGGCTTTGCCATAGCTATGCGGCATAGAAGCCCCGAAATGCGCGCGCTGGGCGAGGCGATATTTTGTCACGATTGGTCAAGACGCTGGTCGAACGCCCGGAGCATGACATGTCGCAATGATAAAGGCGGGTGAAAAATCACTCGCCCAACAGGCCGCCAGGGCGGTTGAGGGGAGATGACTGCTATGCTGTTTCGCACAATGACGTCCGGCTTTGCGCTGCTCGGCGCCGCCGCCATGGCCACTTCGGCGGCCCAGGCCCAGGATTCCGTTGCCGATCAGGGCACCACCGCGAACGGCGGGCCGGAAGCAGACATCATCGTCACCGCGCAGCGCCGACGGGAAGCCTCGCGGGACGTGCCGATCAGCGTCACGAGCATCAATAACGAGCAACTCGCCACCGCCAACGTCAACCAGCTGTCCGATACCGTGAAGGTCACGCCCGGCCTGCGGTTCGACAGCCAGGGTCCGGCCGTGCAGCCCACGATCCGCGGCGTCGGAACCGCCGTGTCGACCTCCGGCGGCGGGCCCAATGTCGGCATCTATGTCGATGGTTTCTTCCAGGCGAACACCTATGTCTCCGACTTCCAGTTGATGAAGGTCAGCAGCATCCAGGTGCTCAAGGGGCCGCAGGGCACCTTGTTCGGCCGCAATACCACCGGCGGCGCGATCATCGTCACCACGGCCGATCCCAGCACCAAAACCGGCGCCGAATTCCGCGTCCGCTACGGGCGTTTCGACACGATCCGCTCACAGGCCTATGCGACGTTCGGTATCACGGACAAGGTCGCCGTGGATGTCGAGGGCGTCTACAGCTATAGCAACGGCTTCCAGACCAACACGCTCAACGGCGACGACCATGTCGGCCGCAGCCGGAGCTGGTCGGTCCGCACCGGCTTCAAGGCGGACCTTTCCGACGATGTCTCGGTGCTGCTGCGCTATACCCATTCCGAAGTGAACGATCCCACCTCGCAGCTCGTGAACGGCTTTGTCGACAAGGACGGCAAGGCCGGCTTCTTCGACAAGGTGTCCGCCGCCGGCCAGGCGATCTATGGCCGCAGCAGCTCCGCCGGCCTGCCGCTCGTCTATTATTACGCGCCCGCCGGCTCGGTCACGACCGCACCGGGCCGGATCGCGCTGAACGATCCTGTCAGCTTCCGGGCGAAATCGGATATCGTCCAGGGCACGATCAAGGCTGATCTCGGCTTTGCCGATCTGGTTTCCTATACCCAGTACCGGCATGACAACACGCCCTATTTCGGCGATCTGGACGCGACCACCCTGCCCTTCTTCCAGATCAACGTGCCGGTGATCGACAAGAGCGCCTCGCAGGAATTCCTGCTGACGTCCAAGCCGGGCTCGCCGCTGCAATGGACCGCCGGGCTCAACTATTTCCAGATCCGCGACACATGGGACGTGAACGCCGCCTTCGGCACAGCGCCCTTCGGTGACTTTGGCGGCTCCAGCACTTTCACGAAATCCTATGCGGCCTTCGCGGACCTGACCTATCAGGTCACGGATCGCTTCTTCGTGACGGTCGGCGCGCGCTACAGCCACGATGTCGTGACCGACGCCTATTTCAAGACCAACCAGTTCACCTTTCAATATGAAGGCCCCGACGGCCAGCCCGTTTCGGCGATCGGCCTGCCGCCGGAAACGAAGGTCGCCGTCGACGATCTGAAGAATGACAGCGTGACGCCCCGCCTGGTGTTGCGCTTCAAGCCGAGCGACGACTCCAGCACCTATGCGTCGTTCACGCGCGGCTACAAGGCAGGCATCCTCAATGTCGGTGGCCAGTCCCAGCAGCCGGTCCGCCCCGAAAAGATCAACGCGTTTGAGGTCGGCTACAAATATGACGATCGCGTCCTCGCGATCGACCTCGCGGGCTATTATTACGACTATAAGGATCTTCAGGTCTCCAGCTACCAGAATGGCGCAGCGCAGATTCGCAACGCGGCGTCGTCGGAAATCTACGGCCTCGAAGGGCAGCTGCGCTACAAGGTGAGCACCGACTTCAACGTCAATGGCGGCGCGGCGTGGACCCATGCCCGGTACAAGTCCTTCCCCAACGCGCCTTACTACACCTATTGCGATCCGGTGGCCCCGGCGACCTCCGCTCTCTTCTGTGCAACCGGTGCGGGCACGCTGGCGCAGACCACCACCGATGCGTCGGGCCTGCACATGCAGCGCGCGCCCGAGTTCACCTTCAACCTCGGCGCGAGCTATGGTCTCGACGTCGCGAAGGGGCGCCTGCTGCTCTCAGGCAATCTCTATTATTCCGGCGACTTCTATTTCGATCCGGCGGAACAGTTCCGGCAAGATGCCTATGAAGTGCTGTCGCTGCGCGCGGAATGGACCGACCCGAGCGATCATTTCTCGATCGCGGTCTTTGGCGACAATGTCACCAACAAGCGGTTCCAGACGCAGGTTCTGTTCAACACGCTGGGCATCGGCAGCGTATGGAATACGCCCGTCACCTATGGCGTGCAGTTTGGCGCCAAGTTCTGAGGCTCCGTTACAGCGTCCCGCTCCGGCATAGGTTGTCGGAGCGGGAGAGATTTCCCTGCTCCCACTTATCCCCGCGCCGCTTTGCGAACCTGCGTCGGCGACAGGCCGAGCCAGCGGTTGCAGTTCCGCGTCATCACTGATTGCTCGGCAAAGCCCAGCTTCTCAGAGACATGTGTGAAATCGAGATCGGTTTCCTGCAGATAATAGAGCATGATGTCACGGCGCACCTCGTCCTTGATCTGCTGGAATGAGGTGCCCTCTGCGGCCAGTCGCCGATGCAGCGTGCGCGGATGCAGGTTGAGTGCCAGTGCGATGCTGATGTTCGAGCAATCGCCTGTCCCCAGAAACCGCATGATCAATCCCCGGACATCCGCGTGCAGCGGCGGCTGTTGCCGTGTGAAGTGCCGGTCGATGAACGCCGTGATCTCAGCAAGAGCGCCCGCATCGGGATCGAGGATGGGGCACGCCAGATCGCTGCGCGAGAACACAACGCCGTCCGCCGCTTCGCCAAAACGCACCTCGCACCCGAAATAGCGGCGATAGACGCGGGGGCGGGACACTGGCTGATGCCGGAAATGCACGCGCCTGACTCGAACATGCCCGCCCGTCAGTTCCATCGCGGCCAGATGCCCGGCAAGCATGAGCTGCTCCACCGCCTGCGCTCGGTTGGGCAGCCGGTCGAGCAGGATATCATGGCCGGAAAACACCATATCCTCCTCCAGCGGCAGCGGTTCGAGCCAGACTCGGGCGGCCAGGCTGTGCGCGTAGATATGCGTACGGACATAGGCCAGCGCGTCGCCGAAGGTACTGGAATGCCGCATCACCGTGCCCAGCGGGCCGAACATGCCGCCGCCCTCCTGACGGCGGGCAAGCTGCATCCCGAAATCCGGGCATGACAGATCGACGGCCGCGCGCTCCAGAAGCCGCACGAACTGCCGGTAGGTGAGACTTGGGCTGCGATCCGAAAAGACGGCCGGAGGAATGCCAGCCGACTGCGCAATCTTCGCCATATTGCCGCCCAGTTCGTCCACCAGTTCAGGGAAGAAGCGCAGGATGCGGGCATGTACGACGTCGAAGATTTCTGTGCCCGTCGTCCCTTGATCCTTCGCGCCTGTTTCCACTGAGCCCTCCGGCATTAGCGGCACGGCGATGCCGCGCATTTGTCTGAATCAGTCAAGCGTACCGCAAAGGAGCGGATTAGTCTTCCGGAACAAAATCGTCGCTCACCGGCGCATAGGAGAGAAGATATGGATGGCAGTGCGGAGGGCCTTGAGGCCTATCTCGATCGTGAGAAGATCCGCGACTGCATCGCCATGCTCGCCCGGGGTGAAGATCGCCGCGATGCCGCGACGATCAGCGCATGCTACTGGCCGGATTCCCGCATCGACTATGGCGTTTTCGAAGGCAGCTTCGCGGAATATCTGGCCTGGGTCGTGCCTGGATCGGAGGCGATCACCAACACCCAGCATGTGCTTGCGCAAAGCGTGATTGAATTGGAAGGGGAAAGGGCCAGGGCAGAAACCCATGTCGTGTCCTATCACCGCGTCGATTTCGGCGGGGGAGACGAGCACGATACCTGCATCGGCGGGCGTTATCTCGACAAGATGGAAAAGCGCGACGGCGTGTGGCGCATCGCCCATCGGCTGATGCTCTATGACTGGGTGCAGGACTGGGGCGCATCCAACGACTGGTCAACCGGGGTCATGGGTCTGCCGTTCTCGGCCGGTCATTTCTCCGGCCGCGCCCAGGGCGACTTTAGCGAGACGTTCTTTCGCCAGAAGGTGCCCGCATGAGCGGCGCGCTTGCAGGCAGGGTTGCCGTCGTCACCGGCGCGAGCCGAGGCATCGGCAAGGGCATCGCACTGGCACTCGCAAGCGAAGGGGCGACCGTTTATGCAACGGGGCGGACGGTAACGCCCGGCAGCTATCCACTGCCCGGCACGGTCGGCGAGACCGCCGCGCTGTGCACCGAGCGCGGAGGCCGGGGCGTCGCGGTCGCCGTCGATCATGCCGATGACGAGCAGGTGGCAGCGCTGTTCGATCAGGTCCGCAAGGATGAGGGGCGGCTCGACATTCTCGTCAACAACGCCTTCGCCCTGCCCGACGACCTGACGGACGGCAAGGGCTTCTGGGAAAAGCCGCTATCCAACCTGCAGATGTTCGAAGTGGGCGTGCGCTCCAATTTCGTTGCCGCCTGGCACGCCGCGCAGATCATGGTGCCGCAGGGTTCCGGGCTGATCGCCGCAATCTCCGGCTATGTCGGGGTCAGCTATACCTATGGGGTGATCTTCGGCACCTGCAAGTCCGCGGTCGACCGCATGTCGCGAGACATGGCGATCGAACTACAGCCTCATAATGTCAGCTCGATCTCCATGTGGCAGGGACTGACCCTGACCGAGCGCGCCATCGAGAATCTGGAAAAAATACCGGGGCTCAAGGGCCGTTCCGCAACTCGCCCGGAAGACAGTTGCTCACCCGAGTTCCCCGGCCGCGTGATCGCCGCTCTGGGCAAGGACGCCGATGTCATGCGCCATTCCGGGGGCACCTTCATCACCGCCGAACTGGCCAAGGAATATGGGATCGTGGACATAGATGGCCGCGAAATCCCTTCGCTGAGGGAAAGACGCGGATCGCCGATCTGGCAACCGATCGCGGAGGCGCGCTGATGGACGCCGATCGCCTCGCGCGGCTTGAGCAACTGCTGGACAAGCAGGACATAGTGGAATGCCTCACCCGCTTCAGCCGCGGCATGGACAGGTTCGACAAGGCCTGTTTCCTCTCCGCCTTCCATCCCGATGCGGAAATGGCCGCCGGGCCGTTCGTCGGCAGCGCGGAGGATTGCTACGATTGGGCGGCGGCGATGCACGAACAGGGGCAGGTCGCAACCCATCACAGCCTGCTCAACGTCACCATCGATATCGACGGCGACGTTGCCCATAGCGAAACCTATTATATGTTCGTCGCGCGCAATCGCGATGAGAGCAACTGGATGGCCGGCGGACGCTATATCGACCGGCTGGAAAAGCGGGGTGGCCAGTGGAAGATCGCCCTGCGCAACAATGCGATCGAATGGTCGGGCGTGCTGCCGACGATGCCCCTGCCCTTTGCCGATGTGCCGGGAATTCTGGACAACGGCGCCCCATCACGGAGCCCGGCGGACCCCTCCTATCAGCGCCCTCTCGTCAATCGCCGTCCGCCGCATAATCCCGCAAAGGACTGACCATGGATAGCCTGTCGGGAAGGGTTGCGGTCGTGACCGGCGCCAGCCGCGGGATCGGCAAGGGCATCGCCTGTGCGCTCGCAGATCATGGCGCGACAGTCTACGTCACCGGCAGGACGGTCTCTGCAGATGGGCAGCCCCTTCCCGGCACGGTGGGGGACACGGTCGCGGAGGTCGACCGGCGCGGCGGCAAGGGCATCGGCGTGCCGCTGGACCTTGCCGACGACCAGCAGATCGCGGCCCTGTTTGCGCAGATCGCGCGGGAGCAGGGCCGGCTCGACATCCTCGTCAACAACGCCATGGCCATTCCGCCGGAGATGACTCAGCGCAAGGGCTTCTGGGAAAAGCCGCTGTCGAACTGGGAAATCTACGATACCGGGGTGCGGGCCGCCTTCATCGCCGCCTGGCACGCCGCGCGCATCATGGTGCCGCAGCGGTCGGGCCTGATCGTCGCGCTTTCCGGCTATGTCGGCGTCACCTACACCTATGACACGATCTTCGGCACCACCAAGACGGCGACGGACAGGATGGCCCATGACATGGCGATCGAGCTGAAGCCGCATAATGTGGCCTCGCTCTCCCTGTGGCAGGGCTTTACCTTCACCGAACGCGCGCAGGAAAATCTGAAGACCGTGCCCGGCATGGCGAGCCAGCTCAACAGCCTGGCCGGCAGTTCGCCGGAGTTTCCCGGCCGTGTCATCGCCGCGCTCGCCAGCGATCCGCAGATCATGGCCCGCTCGGGCGGCACCTTCATCAACGCGGAACTCACCCGCGACTATGGCCTGACCGACATCGACGGACGCACCATCCCGTCGCTGCGGGCGGAGCGTGGATCGCCGCTGTGGCAGCCAGTCTGAGAATATAGGGAGACGTCATCAATGGAACGCAGGTTCGACGGCCGTGTCGCCGTCATCACCGGTGCGGGACGAGGGCTCGGCCGGGCCTATGCCGAACTGCTGGCGTCGAAGGGCGCGAAGGTTCTCGTCAACGACAATGGCAGCGCCATGGCCGGCGACGGCGTGCAGGAAGGCCCGGCGCAGGAGGTCGTGCAGGCCATCATGGCAGCCGGCGGCGAAGCTGCAGCCTCCGCGAATTCTGTCGCGACGGCCGAGGGCGGCAGGGCGATCATCGAGGCGGCGCTCGACACCTGGGGCCGCATCGACATCCTCATTCACAATGCCGGCAATGTCCGTTACGGTTCGCTGGAAGAGATCAGCCATGAGGATTTCCGGGCCGTGCTGGATGTCCACCTGACGGGCGCCTTCAACGTCGTGCGCCCGGCTTTCCCGGTGATGGCCGCGGCGAGCTATGGCCGGGTCGTGCTGACCGGATCGATCGGCGGGCTCTACGGCACCCACAATGTCGTCAACTATGGCGTGTCGAAGGCGGGGACCATCGGCCTCAACAATGTCATCGCCATCGAAGGGGCGGACAAGGGCATCACGTCCAACATCATCCTGCCGGGCGCGGTGACGCGCATGGCCGAGGGGCTCGACGTCTCGCAATATCCCCCCATGGGCGCGGACCTTGTCGCGCCGGTGGTCGGCTATCTTGCGCATGAGAGCTGCGCCGTCTCCGGCGAGATGTTCGTCTCCATGGCGGGCCGCGTCGCCCGTGCCTTCGTCGCCGAGACCCAGGGCGTCTATCGCCCGGAATGGAGCATCGACGACGTCGCCGACAATCTGAACGGCATTCGCGACATGGAACGGCAGTGGGCCTTGCATCCCGCTCAAGGCGGCTATTTCGAGCATCTGACCCGCAGCTTCGACATGGCGCGGGCGGGGCTGCCTCAGGAGGGATAATCGGGGCATGTCCCGGGGCAGGTAGAATCTGAACTCAGGGCCTACTGCCGCCGCTGCCTATCTGTTCGTCAGCTTCTCGCTCTCGTCCCAGAAGCGCGCGACCACTGCGGCGTCCTCCACTACCGGATTAGGGGTGCGGGGCGCGCGGTGATGCCAGTAGCCGCCGCTGCTCTGCCCGCCTTCAGGCGCCGTCGCGAGCCAGATGATGGTATCCGCCCCCTCTTCCTCGCTCGCCTTCTCCATGCCTTTGGCACGTTCCTGCGTGTCGGCCGGCGCATGGGAGAAGAAGTTGGAGGCGACCGCACCGGGATGCACCGCATGGGCGACGATATTGTCGTCCGCCAGCCGCACCGCCAGCGCCCGCGCGAACAGGACATTGGCGAGCTTGCCGGTGCAATAGGCGAGGCCGGGGCTGAAGCGCTCCAGATTCTGCATGTCGTCGAGATTGATGCCCGAAATCATCTCGCTCGCATCAGATGCGGTGTTGATGATGCGCACGCTCCCCTTGGGCGCATCCGCAGCCGTCGCGCGCAGCAAGGGCAGCAGGCGCCTCGTCAGCACGAACGGCCCCAGATGGTTGCCGGCGAAATTGGCCTCCAGCCCTTCCGACGTCATGACAAGCGCGTCGGTCATCCCGCCGGCATTGTTGACGAGCAGGTCGATCCGGTCCGTCCGCGCGGCAATGGCATCGGCCAGTATCTCCGCTTCGGCGAGCAGGGAGAGATCGGCGCGCAGGATGTCGATCTTTGCATCGGGGGCCGCCGCCCGGATTTCGGCTTCCGCCGCCTTTATCCGGTCCGCGTCGCGCCCGGTGCCGATCACCCGCCATCCCTGGCGGGCGAGGGCCTTCGCCACCTGCTTGCCGATACCCGAATTCGCACCGGTGACGACCGCTACGCGCTGTGCTGGCTCAGCCATCCATCCTCTCCCTCATGCTCTTGAGGAAGAGGCTATTTGGCCTTGGCAACCACTGTCAAACTTCTGCCGGAGATTATGCCGCGGCGATGGATTTCCTTGCGACGAAGCCGGCAAGGCGGCTCTGGATGATGTCCGATGCTTCCGAGACGATCCGGTCGATCAACACCTGACAGGTCGGTATGTCGTGGATCAGCCCCTGGATCTGCCCCGCCCACACGAGGCCGGCATCCAGATCGCCGGTCTCCAGCGCATGGCGGCCCTTCGCGCCCGAAACGAGCGGACGGATATCCTCGAACACCGCGCCATCACGCAGGCTGATCTCGACCACCTGATCCGAAATGCTGTTCTTCGCGACGCGGCCGGTATTATGGAACTTGCGGAAGATGAGGTTGGTGGACCGCTCGTCATTGTCGACCAGGAACTGCTTCACCCGGTCATGGATCGGCGCCTCGACCGTCGCGCAGAAGCGGGTGCCCATGTTGATGCCGTCCGCGCCCAGCGCGAGTGCCGCGGCCAGGCCGCGCCCGTCGCCGAAGCCGCCGCTGGCGATCATCGGAATGCTGAGCTTGTCGGCAGCGGCCGGGATCAGGATCAACCCCGGCACGTCATCTTCGCCCGGATGCCCCGCGCATTCGAAACCATCGATGGAAATCGCGTCCACGCCCATGCGCTCGGCTGACAGTGCATGACGGACCGATGTGCATTTGTGGACGACGACAATGCCGTTCGCCTTGAAATCGTCGACATGTTCCTGCGGCTTCGATCCCGCCGTCTCGACGACCTTGATGCCACTGTCGATGATCGCCTTGCGATATTCGGCATAGGGCGGCGGCGTGACCGAGGGCAGGATGGTGAGGTTCACGCCAAAGGGCTTGTCCGTCATCGTCCGGCAGCGATCGATCTCCCGCCGCAAATCGTCGGGCGTGGGCTGCGTGAGCGCCGTCAATATGCCAAGACCGCCCGCGTTGGAGACCGCCGCGGCCAGTTCTGCGCGGCCGACCCACATCATGCCACCCTGAACGATCGGATGCTCGATGCCGACCAGTTCGGTGAAACGCGTCTTCAATGCCATTACAGCGCCTCCAGGATCGTCACATTGGCGATGCCGCCGCCTTCGCACATGGTCTGCAGGCCATAGCGCTTGCCGCGTGCCCGGAGCGCGTGGATGAGCGTGGTCATCAATTTCGTCCCGCTGGCGCCCAGCGGATGGCCGAGCGCGATCGCCCCGCCATTGACGTTGAGCTTGTCGGGATCGGCATCCAGCGCCTTCAGCCACGCAAGCGGGATGGAGGCGAACGCCTCGTTCACCTCGTAAAGGTCGATGTCGGCGAGCGACATGCCCGCCCGCGCAAGCGCCTTGCGGGTGGCGGGGATCGGCTCTTCCAGCATGATCACCGGATCGCCGCCTGTCACGGTCATGTTCACGATCCGGGCGATGGGCGTGAGGTTATGCTCCTTCAGCGCCCGTTCCGAAACGATCAGCGTCGCCGATGCGCCATCACAGATCTGGCTCGCATTGGCAGCGGAAATGACGCCGCCTTCCTTCAGCAGCTTGACCGAAGCGATGCTTTCAAGCGTCGCATCATAGCGAATGCCCTCGTCGGTCAGGTGCTGCGTTCCATCGACGTCGAGCGGCACGATCTCCTTCTCGAACGCCCCGGCCTGCGTGGCGGCAGCGGCGCGCCTGTGGCTTTCCAGCGCGAAGCGATCGAGCGTTTCCTTGTCGAGGCCATATTTCGCCGCGACCATCTCCGCCCCTTCGAACTGGCTGAAACTTTCGATACCATAGCGCTTCTGGATGCGCGGGCTGAACGGGCCGACGCCCATCCCTTCCTTCGCATGCAGCGAGAAGTTGGTGAACATCGGCACCCGGCTCATGCTTTCGGCGCCCGCGGCGATGACGATGTCCTGCGTGCCGGACATGACCGCCTGCGCCGCGAACTGTACCGCCTGCTGCGAGCTGCCGCACTGGCGATCGATCGTGACCGCGGGCACGCTTTCGGGTAGCCTGGAGGCAAGAACCGCATTGCGCGCGAAGGCGAAGGCCTGCTCGCCCGCCTGGGTGACACAGCCCAGGATCACGTCCTCGACAGCAGCCGGGTCTATGCCGGCACGATTGACGAGCGCCGAGAGGATTTCGCCGGCCATGTCGGCCGGATGCCAGCCCAGCAGCTTGCCGTTGCGCCGTCCACCGGCCGAGCGAACAGCCTCAACGATATAGGCTTCAGCCATCAGTTTTGCTCCAGATTGTAGCGCGGCTTGCGCTTTTCCACGAAGGCCGCAATGCCTTCCCGCCCCTCGGGCGTGCGGGCGCGTGCGGCGATGGCCCGGCTTTCCTGTTCCATATGGGTTTCGAGCGGGGTCGAGAAACTGTCGAGCAAAAGACGCCGGGTCGCGCCCAGCGCGCCGGTGGCGGAATCCGCTAGCTCCCGCGCCAAATCTCCGGCCTCCTGCGCCAGCGCGCCTTCGGCAACCACACGCGTCACCAGACCAATCTCAGCCGCCTCCTGCGCACCCACGCGCCGGTTGCGCAGCGCCAGTTCCTGCGCCCGGCGCATCCCGACAAGGCGGGGCAGCAGCCAGGTCGTGCCGCCATCGGGCGTCATGCCGATCGCAGTATAGGCGAGCGTGAAGTGCGCCGACGGGTCCGCCAGCGCGATGTCGCCCATCAGCGCGAGGCCGATGCCGGCGCCCGCCACCGGACCGTTGATGGCGGTGACGATCGGCTTGTCCATGCGCGCGAACCGCGCGATGGCCGAATGCAGATAGGCGGTTATTTCCTTGAGGAAGGCCGGCAGCCGGTCGCCCGCGCCATGAAAGGCCGCCACGTCACCACCGGCGCAGAACAGCCGGCCATTGCCCGTCACGAGGACACAGCGGACACTGTCATCCTCGTCGCAAGCGATCGCGGCTTCCATGAACGCCCGCGCCATCGGGATATCGATGGCGTTGCCAACCTGCGGGCGATCGAGCGTAAGGCGCGCGACCGCACCCTCCCGCTCAACCAGCAGGCCGGCACTCTCCATGCTCATCGCGGCGCCATGCGGATGGCGCCGTCCAGGCGGATCACCTCGCCGTTCAGCATTGGGTTGCGGACGATCGACTCCACGAGCTGCGCATATTCCGCCGGCTTGCCCAGGCGACTGGGGTGCGGCACCTGCGCACCGAGGGCATCCTGCACATGTTGCGGGAACGCCTCGAGCATCGGCGTCAGGAAGATGCCGGGTGCGATGGTCATCACGCGGATCTTGTGCTGCGCAAGGTCGCGTGCGACCGGCAGGGTCAAGCCGACGATGCCGCCCTTCGATGCGCTATAAGCCGCCTGGCCGATCTGCCCGTCATAGGCCGCCACCGACGCGGTGTTGACGATCACGCCGCGCTCGCCCTCGATTTCGTCTGCGGCCGCCGCACGCGCCGCGAACTTGGAGATGACGTTGAACGAGCCGATCAGGTTGACCTCGATCGTCTTGCGGAAGGTGTCGAGCGGGTGCGGCGCATTTTCCTTGCCCACCGTCTTCACGGCCGGCGCGATGCCCGCGCAGTTGACGAGGATGCGGGCGACGCCATGCGCCTTTTCGGCCGCTTCCAGCCCCTGCGCTACGCTGGCATCGTCCGCCACGTTGACGCAGACGAACAGGCCGCCCAGCTGCCCGGCAGCGGCCTTGCCCGCTTCCTCATTGAGATCGAAGATCGCCACTTTCGCGCCATTGGCCGCCAGCATCCTGGCCGTCGCATTGCCAAGGCCGGACGCGCCGCCCGTTACGATGGCGGCTACACCCTTGATATCCATATGCGTGCGTTCCCTTTTGAGGTCAGACCAGTTCGACGGCCATGGCAGTGGCTTCGCCGCCACCGATGCAGAGGCTGGCGACGCCGCGCTTGAGGCCACGGCTCTCCAGCGCGCCCAGCAGCGTGGCGATGATCCGCGCGCCCGAAGCACCGATGGGATGGCCAAGCGCAGTCGCGCCGCCATTCACATTGAGCTTATCGGCCGGGATGCCCAGTTCCTTGGCGGCGATCATCGCGACCACGGCAAAGGCCTCGTTCACTTCGAACAGGTCGACATCCTCGACGCTCCAGCCGGCCTTCTCCAGCAGCTTGCGCATCGCGGGGACCGGCGCGGTGGTGAATTTGGACGGTTCATGTGCATGACCGGCGGTCGCGACCACCTTTGCAACGACCGTCAGGCCCAGCTTTTCGGCGATGCTCTGCCGCGTCATCACGATGGCGGCGGCGCCGTCGGAGATGGAGGAGGCATTGGCCGCCGTGATCGTGCCGTCCTTGACGAAGGCGGGCTTGAGCGTCGGGATCTTGTCAGGCTTGGCCTTGCCGGGCTGCTCGTCGGTATCGATCAGCGTATCGCCTCCGCGCCCGGACACGGTGACCGGCGTGATCTCGCGCGAGAAGGCGCCGCTGGTGATCGCGGCATTGGCGCGTTCGAGCGAACGGATGGCATAGTCATCCTGATCCGCGCGGGTGAACTGATAGTCGCGCACGGCCTCCTCGGCGAACACGCCCATGGCCTTGCCGGGCTCATAGGCGTCTTCCAGGCCGTCCATCATCATCGTGTCGACGATCCGGTCATGGCCGATGCGGGCGCCGCCGCGATGCTTGGGCAGGGCATAGGGCGCGTTGGTCATGCTTTCCATGCCGCCGGCGATGACGACATCGGCCGCGCCAGCCGCAAGCGCCTCATGCGCCATGATCGCCGCCTGCATGCCCGATCCGCACATCTTGTTGACGGTCGTCGCCTCGGTATTGAGGCCAAGGCCAGCACCCAGCGCAGCCTGCCGCGCGGGCGCCTGGCCAAGGCCGGCGGGCAGCACGCAGCCCATGTAGATGCGGTCGATGCTATCGGTGGACGCGCCGGCACGCTCGACGGCCGCCTTCACGGCCGCTGCGCCCAGTTCCGTCGCCTTGAGCGGAGACAGCGCGCCCTGAAAGCCGCCCATCGGCGTACGGGCGTAGCTGGCGATGACTACGGGATCGTCCTGCATGATAAATTCCCTTCAAAGAGCCCTGGCGATGACCATGCGCTGGATGTCGGACGTACCTTCGTAGATCTGACACACACGCACATCGCGATAGATTTTGGCGACGCCGAATTCCTCCAGATAGCCATAGCCGCCCAGCGTCTGCAGCGCGCCCGACACCACGGCTTCCGCCGTTTCGGATGCAAAGAGCTTCGCCATCGACGCCTGCGTCAGCGCCGGCTGTCCGGCGTCGCGCAGCGACGCGGCGGAGAGCACCAGTTGGCGGGCAGCCTCAAGCCGGGCGGCGAGATCAGCGAGCCGGAAGCCGACCGCCTGATGCTCGATGATCGCCTTGCCCATCGACCGACGGTCCTTGGCATAGGCGATGGCGATCTCCAGCGCGGCCTGCGCCATGCCCACGCATTGCGCGGCGATGCCGATGCGCCCCGTCTCCAGATTGGCGAGCGCGATGCGATAGCCCTGCCCCGGCTCCCCCAGCAGCAGGTCGTCCTCGACGAATAGATCCTCGAAGCGCAGCCCGCACGTGTCCGAGGCACCCTGCCCCATCTTGTGCTCGACCTTGTCCACCACATATCCGGGACGATCCGTGGGCACGAGGAAGACGGAAAGCCCCTTCTTGCCCGCATCCTTGTCCGTCACGGCAACGACCATGGCGAGGCCCGCGATCTTGCCGGAGGTGATGAACTGCTTGGCGCCGTTCAGCTTCCATCCGCCATCGACCTTTACCGCCTGCGTCCGAACCGCAGACGCATCGGAGCCCGCGTCGGCTTCCGTCAGCGCGAAGGCCCCGATGGTCCGTCCAGCGATCAGATCAGGCAGGAAGCGCGCCTTCTGCGCTTCGTTCGCGTCCTTGAGCAGGCCGCCCACCATAATGGAATTCTGGATCGAGACGATCGTCGAGAGCGCGCCATCGGCGGCGGCAAGCTCAATGAGGGCGAGCGCATAGGACACAGCGTCCGTCTCCGCGCCGCCATAGGCCTCCGGCGCGGTCATGCCCCACAGACCAAGTCCCGCCATCTCTTGGAACAGAGCGCGGGGATATCCGCCGTCAGCCTCGAACCGCGCGGAGTGGGGGCGTATCGCCTCCTGCGCAAATCCTCTCACCGTATCGCGGATGGCAAGCTGTACGTCTGTCAGCATAAAACCCATTCGTCTTTTCTATACTCGCGAGTATATTGCTTATCGTTCCGTTTCTTGTCAATAGTGTCTCCCGGAGGAATGCACTTGCCCATCAGCGCCAATGCTGCCGCCCCTTCCCCGTTCAGAACGCGGGAAGAACGGCTCAAGGATCGTGAGGAAAAACGGGAGGCCGTGCTGCGCGGCGCCGTCCGCATGTTCAACGCACGCGGGTTCCACGCCACGTCGCTGGACGATGTCGCGGCGACCCTCGGGATCAGCAAGCCGACGATCTACCACTATCTTGGCAACAAGGAGCAGGTGCTGATCGAGTGCATCGTGCGCGGCCTGGGCATGCTGGCATCTGCGGCGGAACTCGTCATGGACGAACCGGGCAGCGGGCTGAGCAAACTTCAGCGGTTCCTGCATCTCTATGCGGAAATCACCATGGACGATTTCGGGCGCTGCGTGATCCGCACGGGCGACGAAGCGCTCTCGCAGGAGGGCACTACGCTGCTGCGCGCGCGAAAGCGGGAAATAGACATGGCGATGCGCGCCTTGATCGAGCAAGGCATTGCCGACGGGTCGATCGCTCCGCTGGACGTAAAGCTTACGGCCTTCACCCTTGCCGGGGCGCTCAGCTGGCCGGCGCGCTGGCACGACCCCGCCGGGCCGATGCCGGTGCATGACGTCGCCGCATCGCTTGTCGACATTCTGACGGCCGGCCTCGCACCACGGACTTAGCCAAGGGCTTAACCACGGGCGCTCATGCCCGCCCGGTTTCCCGACACGCAAAAAGGCCGCCCGAAGGCGGCCTTTTCCTTATCGTTACAATCAATTGGCTTACGACATCGTCGGAATGACGAAGCTCTGGTCCATCACCGCGCCGCCGCTGGGCCAGCGCTGGGTCACGGTCTTGACGCGCGTGTAGAAGCGCACGCCGTCCATGCCATATTGGTTCATGTCGCCAAAGCCGGAGCGCTTCCAGCCGCCGAAGCTGTGATAGGCCACGGGCACCGGGATCGGCACGTTGATCCCGACCATGCCCACTTCGACATTGGCGCAGAAGCGGCGCGCGAAATCGCCATTGCGGGTGAAGATGGCGACGCCGTTGCCATAATCATGCTTGGTAGGATAGCTGACCGCTTCCTCAAAGGTCTCCGCGCGCAGGATCTGCAGCACGGGCCCGAAAATCTCCTCGCGATAGCTGCGCATCTCCGGCTTCACATGGTCGAGCAGGGTCGGCGCCAGGAAGAAGCCGTCCTCATAACCCTGAAGCGAGAAGCCGCGACCGTCCACGACCAGTTCGGCGCCTTCGTCGACCGCCATCGCGATATAATTTTCGACGCGCGCCTTGTGCATCGGTGTGACGACAGGGCCATAATGGGCGTCAGGATCGCTCGAAATGCCCACGCGCAGACCGGCAATGCCTTCGACCAGCTTCTGGCGCAGCGCGATCGCCGTGCTTTCGCCCACCGGCGTTACGACCGGCAGCGCCATGCAGCGCTCCCCGGCGGAGCCATAGGCCGCACCCAGAATATCGGCAACGGCCTGGTCGAGATCGGCGTCAGGCATCACGATGCCATGGTTCTTCGCACCGCCCATGCACTGCATCCGCTTGCCGTTCGAGGCGCCGCGGCCATAGACATATTGGGCGATGTCGGAAGAACCCACGAAGCTGACCGCCTTGATCGCGGGATGATCGAGGATGGCGTCGACCACCTGCTTGTCGCCCTGGACCACATTCAGGATGCCGGCGGGAAGACCCGCTTCCATCGCCAGTTCGGCCAGCCGCAGCGGCACCGAAGGGTCACGCTCGGAAGGCTTCAGGATGAAGGCGTTGCCGCACGCGATGGCCGGGGCAAACATCCACATCGGGATCATCGCGGGGAAGTTGAACGGCGTAATGCCGGCGGTGACGCCCAGCGCCTGCCGCATCGAGAACACGTCGATGCCGGGGCCGGCGCCCTCGGTATATTCGCCCTTCAACAGGTGCGGGATGCCGCAGGCGAACTCGACCACGTCCAGACCGCGCTGGATGTCGCCCTTCGCGTCCGAATGCACCTTGCCATGTTCGGACGAGAGCAGCTCGGCCAGCTCGTCCATATTCTCCTCGATCAACGCCTTGAGGTTGAACATGACGCGCGCACGCCGCTGCGGGTTCATGGCAGCCCAGGCGGGCTGCGCGGCCACGGCGTTCGCCACCGCTTCGTCGAGGTCCGCGGGATCGGACAGGCGAACCTGGGCCTGGACCTGCCCGGTCGAGGGATTGAACACGTCTGCAAGGCGGGTCGAAGCCGCATCCTTGGACTGTCCACCGATGAAATTGCTGATGATACGCATGACACCCTCTCAAAGCTTGGTCCGGGAGTGGCAATACTGTAGGACGGCCCGTGCAGGAATAATCATATCTGCGTATCTGTTGTGCATGGATGTATATGCTCTCCTGGGATGACCTTCGCCTTTTCCTGGCTGTCGCCCGCCAAGGCCGCTTCACGGCGGCGGGGCGGAGCATGGGCGTGAACCATACCACCATCGCCCGCAGGATGACCGCCCTGGAGGAAGCGCTCGGCGCGCGGCTGTTCGACCGGACATCGCGGGGGGTGACGATCACGCTGGCCGGCTCGGTGCTGCTTGAACATGCCGAGCGGGCGGAACGGGAATTTGACGAAGCCGCGGCCGCGCTGTCAGGCCGGGAACAGGCGATCAGCGGCGCCGTCCGTCTGGCGACCGCCGAGGCGTTCGGCACTTATATGATCGCGCCATATATAGCGGAATTTCATGCCCGCCATCCCGATCTTCTGCTCGAACTGATGCCCGAATCGCGATCCGTGAGCCTCGCCAACCGCGAAGCGGATATCGCGATCACCATCGACCGGCCGCCACGTGGACGGCTGGTCGTCCGCAAGCTCACCGACTATCGGCTGGGCCTTTATGCATCCGCCGAATATCTGGATCGCCACGGCCCGATCCACACGCTGGAGGACATCGCGGCGCATCCCTTTGTCGGCTATATCGACCAGATGATCGACATGCCGGGCCTGCGCTACCTGTCGGAAGTGACCGCCGAGGCGCGCACCGTGTTCCGCTCCAGTTCCATCGTGGCCCAGCAAAGGGCGGTGCTGTCCGGCGTCGGCCTTGGCCTGCTTCACCGCTTCAGCGCGGAGAGCGAGCAGGGGCTGGTGCGAATATTGCCCAGGGAGGTGGAGATCACCCGTAGCTACTGGCTGGTCCTGCGGCCCGAACATCAGAAGTCGTCGCGCACGCGCGCAGTGATCGACTTCATGGATGACCTGATTGCGCGCTTCCGGCCCCTGCTTTGACATCGCTCTGGATGTTGCCGCGCCAGCACGCTTGATCGCCGGGACGTTGGATGTCCTGCCTCGCTTGCCCGCCCCCATCTTCTCCAGCATTGCTCGGCTTCGCCCGGATGGTGCCCCTGATTGACGCGCCATCCTGAACCAACGGAGCGGAGCGAGCGGCCCCCGACATGACCCAGCCGAGCACATCGAGGCGCATCACCAGCAGCGGCTGGAACATCCGTTGGGATGAGGACTTCGCGCGAAACGCCTATGCCGATGGCTGGTGGCGGACGGACACCTGCGCCGATGCGCTGCATCGGCTCGCCGCTGACGCACCCGAAAGCCTCCTCGTGCAGGATGGCGACACATCGCTATCCGCCGGCGCGCTCCATACCCAGGCGAGCCGGCTCGCGCAGGCCCTGCTCGCGCGCTTCAAACCCGGCAGCGTCATTTCCTTCATGCTGCCCAACTGGCACGAAGCCGCCGTGATCTACATGGGCGCGACATTGGCGGGCATGGTCGCCCATCCCATCCTGCCGTCGCTGCGCGACCATGACCTGCGCTTCATGCTAGCCGACGTGAACAGCCGCATGATCTTCGTTCCGCAGGCCTTCCGCGGCTTCGACTATGCCGAGATGATGAGCCGCGTCGGCGCCGAGCTTCCGTCAGGGCCGGAAACGATCGTGGTGCGCGGCAATGCCGGGCAGCATCGCCATTATGCGACCTTGCTGGACGAGGGTGGCAACGCCCCGCTGCCCACGCTCGACCCCGATGACGTGCGGATGGTCATGTACACCAGCGGCACCACCGGCCGCCCCAAGGGCGTGCTGCACACGCACAATTCCATCAATGCCCTGATCCGGCAGATCGGCCGGCACTGGCTGGTCGCGCCAGGGGACCGCTTTCTCGTGCCATCACCGATCAGCCACATCGGCGGATCGATCTATGCGTTCGAGACCCCCCTGATGCTGGGCGCGACAGCGATCCTCATGGAGAAATGGGATCCGGTCGACGCGGTCGGGAACATGGTGGAGCAGGGCTGCACGCATATGGCCGGCGCGACGCCCTTCCTGCAGCATCTGCTTTCCGCAGCGCGCGCCGCCGAGACCCGCCTGCCAGACCTCAAAGTCTTCATCTGCGGTGGCGCCTCCGTGCCGCCGGCGCTTATCCGTGAGGCTTCGGACTATTTCGAGAAGGCGATCGTCAGCCGGGTCTATGGATCGACGGAGGTGCCGGTGAGCACGGTCGGGGTGATCGACCCGGACGACGTGACCCATGGCGCGAACACCGACGGTCGCCCCGGCATCGCCACCGTTCGCATCGCAGCGGACGGCGAGATCCGGGCGCGCGGACCGCAGATGATGGTCGGCTACATCCACAGCGAGGATGAAGTCTCCAGCTTCGACGAGGATGGGTTCTACCGGACCGGCGACCAGGGATGCTGGGTCGATGGCGACCATCTGGTCGTCACCGGGCGGATCAAGGATCTCATCATCCGCAACGGGGAGAATATCTCGCCCAAGGAGATCGAGGATCTGCTGGTCGGCCATCCCGCCATATCGGAAATCGCCATCGTGGGCATTCCCGATCCGCGCACCGGCGAGCGCGCTGTCGCCGTCATCGTGCCGCGCGCGGGCGCCGCGCCCGACATCGCCTCCCTCTCCGAATTTCTGGCGGGGCATGGCGTCGCGCGGTTCAAATATCCCGAGGCCGTCCTTCTCTGGGACGCCCTGCCCAAGAATGACGCCGGAAAGGTGCTGAAACAGGCGATCCGCACGACGCTGACCGCTGGCTGACGCTCCCTTATTGGACCAGCCCTTATTGGACCGGATCGGCGTCACCCGGGCGAACGCTTGCCCGCGTGCCGCCGATCCAGCGCCCTCAAACGCCCTTGGTCGCCCGCTCGAAGCTGTAGCGTATATGGTCGACATGGCCCTCGATACCGAAGATCAACGGGTCCGCGCTGTCGAAGATCGCCTCCGCCTGCGCACCGACATCCTCGACCGTCCATGAGGGCTGATACACGCCCTTGCTCTCGCCGATGAACGCCCGCGCGACCCGCCCGGCAATGGAGACCAGCATTTCCCCCGTCACCGAGCAGCTTTCATGCGCGAGCCACCCGACGATGGGTGCGACAAGTTCCGGCCCCATCGGCGGATAGGCGGACACGTCGATCCCCTCCGCCATGCGGGTGACGGCGCCCGGCACGATGATGTTCGACTTGACCCCTTCGTCCGCGCCCTCGATCGCGATCACATTGTTGAGGCCGATCATCGCGGCCTTCGACATGCCGTAGTTCACAACATTGCGGTTGCCGTAGAGCCCGCCGATCGAGGAGGTGAGCACGACCCGGCCATAGCCCTGCTCGCACATGATCGGGAAGGCCGGCCGCACGACATGGAAGGCGCCACGCAGATGCACGTCCAGAACCGCGTCGAAATCCCCCTGGCTCAGATCCTTGAGCGATCCGTATCGCACATTGCCGGCATTGTGGATCAGGATATCGATGCGGCCATAATGATCGATCGCCGACTGGATGATTGCCCGGCCGCCTTCCGGCGTGGCGACCGATTCCGTGCATGCGAAGGCATCGCCGCCGGCCGCGCGAATCTCCTGCACGACATCCTCGGTGGGCCCTGCGCTGCCGCCCTCGCCGTTCATCTGCCCGCCCGGATCGTTGACGATGACCTTCGCGCCGCGCTCGGCGAGAAGCAGCGCATAGGCGCGCCCCAGCCCCCGACCGGCACCGGTGATCACGGCCACTCGATCATCGAATCTCAGTTCCGACATAGACAGTCCTTTGCATGCCGTCCCGGACAGGGGGGCAGCCCCCTTGGGTAGCTTCCCCGACCCGTGGTTCAACCCGCAAGCAACGGACATCGCCGCGTGCCGCAAGGCATCGCTCCGGCGACGTTATGCCCCGGAGGTTCGCGCCTTCGATGCGATTGGATATAGCCGACAGCAAGCAAGAGAATTTGGCACAAGACAGGGTTGGGGCGAGCGATGCAGGTTGCGATCATCACGGGCGCGGGAAGCGGCATTGGCCTGGGAACGGCGAAGATGCTGCATGATGCCGGCATGGCGGTCGTCGGCATCGGCCGCGACGCGGCGAAGCTGGCGGATCTGGAAAAGACGATCGCCGACCCGGAGCGCGTCGCCACCCTGTCGATCGACGTGACGGCGGACGACGCGCCGGAGAAGATCGTCGCGCTCGCGCTCGAGCGCTTCGGCCGGCTGGATTTCCTCATCAACAATGCCGGTGCCGGCAGCCCGAAGCCGCTGCACGAAACCGACGACAAAACGCTCGACTATTTCCTCAACCTGATGCTGCGCGCGCCCTTCCGCCTGTGCCGGGAAGCAATCGTCCACATGGGCGAGGGCTGCGGCATTGTGAACGTCACCTCCACCTATGCGATGATCGGCGGCCGGCGCGGCGGCGCCTATTCCGCCGCGAAGGGTGGCCTTGGCGCCTTCACACAGCACATCGCCTGCGACTATGGTCCAAAGGGCATCCGCGCCAATTGCGTGGCGCCGGGCGTGACGATGACCGACATGGTCCGTCATCGCTTCGAAGATGAGATGTTCAAGCGCGTGAACGTGGAGACCACGCCCTTCCCGCGCCTTGGCGAGGTCGAGGATGTGGCGAGTACCATTGCCTTCCTCTGCTCGCCGGGGGCAGCCTTCATCAACGGCCAGACGATCGTCGTGGATGGCGGGTGGACGACCACCAAATATCTCTCCCCCCGCGCCTTGACCACCAAATGGGTCGAAGCCGACCCGGAGTAGCTCAGCGCGCTTCGCCGTTGCCGTCCATATCGGCGCAACAGGCGTCGAGGCAGATCTGGCGCAACAGCCCGACCAGTTCCGCGCGCCGCCCCGCGGGAAGCGCACGGCCAATGCGGGCTTCATGCCGGGCAAATGCCCGTTTCACACCGGCATGAAGATCCCTGCCCTGCGGCGATAGCGACAAGGTGATCGCGCGCCCCTTGCCGGGCGTCCGGTCTATGGCGCCCAGCAGCGACAGCTTGTTGATCAGGGGAACGAGATTGGCCGGCTGGGCACGCAGCGCGCGACCGACATCACTCTGCGTCCGCCCTTCATTAGCGCCGATCCAAAGCAACAACGTCGCCTCGCCGGGATTGACGCCAAGGGGTTGCAACTGATCGGACAGGGCGGACATCACTGCCACCGACGTCCTGCGCAGGTGAAAACCCAGCATGTCCGCAAAGGGATCGGTCAGGTCCGGCAGGCTGTCATTCGAAGGGTCCACCCCCTTCTCCTAGACATCTTGCGTGATCCCCTCAAGTCTGCGATTTATGTTTCATAACATAATATAGAATCGGAACGACCGATCCACAAGCAGGAGAGCGAGTATGAAGTGCCTATCCCGTTTCTCGACGTCTATTGCCGCGATCATAGCGGCTGCCGGGCTCAGCATCCTGACCGATGCCGCACATGCGCAACTTGCAGGCCCCGGCACGATCGAACCGGACGGCACCGTCGTCGTTCCATCCTTTCGCCTGCCACCCTCCGTCTATCTGAGCGAAGAAGCCAAAAAGGCACTGCCAAGAACGCCCAGCGACCCGGAAGAGCCCATGATGAAGGCCGTCGCCGCAGGACAGGCCGGAGCGCTGCGCCAGCGCATGCCGCAACTCGTCGCACCCCGCATCGACAGGCTGAAACAGATGTACGGTGTCGTTACGAGCGACGAACAGATTGCGGGCGTTCCCGCTGTCCGGGCACGGCCC
The DNA here is from genome assembly GCA_029167225.1 of Sphingobium arseniciresistens. Lineage (GTDB taxonomy): Bacteria > Pseudomonadota > Alphaproteobacteria > Sphingomonadales > Sphingomonadaceae > Sphingobium > Sphingobium arseniciresistens. Next base: position 82,739 of record JARFNK010000004.1, on the reverse strand, counting down.
GCAGGGGGCGTTCCCAAGGGCAATGCCGGCAAGATCCTGCTCAATCTTCCCGGTGGCGGCTTCATCATGGGGGTCGCGGGCGGCACCGGCATGATGGAATCGATCCCGCTCGCGGGCCTCGCCGGTGTCGAAATCGTCAGCATCACCTATCGGCAGGGGCCGGAACATACCTATCCCGCCGCGACCGAAGATGTGACCAAGGTGTATCGCGAACTGCTCAAGACCCATAAGCCGGAGGATATCGGCATGTTCGGCTGCTCCGCCGGCGGACTGCTCACGGCAGAGGCAATGGCAGCGTTCATCAGGGACAAGCTGCCCCTGCCCCGCGCCATAGGGATTTTCTGCGCTTCGGCGGATGCCCGCTGGGGTGGCGACAGCCGCGCATTCGGACGCCCTTTCCAGGCGCTGGGCCAGCGGGAAGACAGCCGATCCTATTTCAGTGGCGCTAATCTGGCCGATCCGCTTGTTTCTCCCGTCGTGTCACCCGAAACGCTCCGGCAGTTTCCGCCGACCCTCATCATCACCGGCACACGCGCCTTTGAAATGAGCGCCGCGGTCAATACGCACCGTGAACTGGTGAAGGCGGGTGTCGATGCCGACCTGCACATGTGGGACGGGCTGGGGCACGCATTTTTCTATGATCCGACACTGCCCGAATCCCGCGAGGCATTCGATGTCATGACCCGTTTCTTCACAACAGAACTTAAGCTTCGCCGTTAAGCAACAAGGCACGAAGGGATCGGCTTCCCGCTACATCCCTTCGTTCATGTGTCCGCGACGATCGCCCGACGGCAAAATTCCCATATTTGACCGGAAAGTTCCTCGCGCTGTCGGCGGTCGGGCTCCGCCCCTTCCTCTGCCAGCAACTGGCTGTGGACCGTCGTCGACACGAGATTGTAGACGAGCACGGCCATCCACTGGGCCGGAGCCTCCCGGACCAGCCCCGCTTTCATGCCGTCGGAAAGCTGCGCCGCGATCAGATCGATCAGCGGACCGATCGCCCGCTGCAGGTCCGCCGGACGCGCTTCGGCCAGCCTCAGATGCTCGCGACTGAGCGCCGCTCCCCGACGCTGCCCGCCTTCCGCCTCATCGCCGCCCATCGCGATCCGGCCAAGCACCACGCCGGTCACGATGAAGCGCAGCCTGGCCATCGGATCGGTCAAGGCCCGCACATGCTCGCCAAACTGGATCGCCGCGCGGTGCAGCGTATGGGCGAATACGGCCAGGACCAGATCGTCCTTCCCGGCAAAGCAGTCATAAAAGGCGCGCCGTGCCAGTCCGGTACGATGCAGTACAGCCCGGATCGTCAACCCTTCCAGCCCCGCCTCGTCGAGCAGGTCATAAGCAGCCGCGACGATGACATCCCGGCGATCCTGTGCAGGCGGCGTCGGCCCGTCATTCGTTATCACCGCGTTGCGCATTCCACCAGCCCCCAGGAAAACCTCTTTCCATTTAACAGCGTCACGCTATAGTGCCAGCACTGAGAACAATGTTCTCATTCAAGAAATGCGAATGGAGAGACTGATGGCGTCCGTCACCTATGTGGAGGCAAGCGGCAACGAGCATGTGATCGACGTGCCCGATGGCGAGAATGTGATGCGCGCGGCGCTGAACAACGGCATCGACGGGATCATCGGCGAATGTGGCGGTGGCCTCGCCTGCGCCACCTGCCATTGTTATGTCGATGATGCCTGGACGTCGCAGCTTTCCACGCCCGACACGGCGGAACTGGACATGCTGGAATGCACCTCTGCCGAGCGCCGTCCGACAAGCCGCCTCAGTTGCCAGATCGTCGTCGACGCCTCGCTCGATGGGCTGGTCGTCCATCTGCCCGAAACACAATATTGAGGGAGCCTGGCGATGGCCACGACACACAGCATGCGCGCCGCCGAAATCCCGGCCCATGTCCCGCCCGAACTCGTCTTCGACATCGGCCTGACGACCGGCGAGGCATTTCTCGCCGCGCCGCATGATTTCATGGCGAAGCTGCACGAAACCCATCCGCCGATTTTCTACAGCAGCAATGCAATGGTGGGCAATGCGTGGGTGACGATCAAGCATGAGGACGCCCTCTTCGCGCTGCGTCACCCGGAATATTTCACCACGGCGGGCGCAACGCCCTTTCCGCGCGATCCCAATAATTATTTCTACTTCATCCCGCTGGAGATCGCCCCGCCTCACCACCGGAAATATCGCGCCATCCTGGACACGACATTCTCGCCGCAGGGCGTGCTGAAGCTCGAAGCCTATATGCGGCGGCTGGCCAATGACCTGATCGACGAGTTCATCGACAAGGGGAAGACAGAGTTTACCACCGATTTCGGACGGCCGCTGCCGGTGTCGATCTTCCTCGACCTGATGGGCCTGCCGCAGGAAATGCGCGATACTTTCGTGGGATGGGCGATGGACCTGCTCCATTCGCAGGACCGGATGAAGGCCGGGCTCGCGATGCGCGGGATCGAAGCCTATCTGGCGCAAGTCATCGTCGAGAAGACAGCGAAACCGGACGACCGCGTTATCAGCACGATCATTCAGGCCCGGCCGGAAGGCGAACCACTGACCGAGCGCGAGATCTTTGGCTTTACCTTTTTCCTGTTCATCGCCGGCCTCGACACCGTGTTCGCGACGCTCAACAATATCTGGCTCTGGCTCGCCCAGAACCCGGAACGACGCCGGGAGATCATCGACAATCCGGGGCAGATCAACGCGCAGGTGGAAGAACTGCTGCGCAAGTTCGCCGTCACCTTCTCGGGCCGTACCTTGACGCAGGATATCGAGATGCGCGGCGTGAAGATGAAGGCCGGGGACAAGTTCACCAGCATATTGCCCGCGTGCAACTATGATCCGGACGTCTTCCCCAATCCGACGGAGGTGAATTTCAACCGCCCGCGCAAGCCGATCCTGTCCTTTGCGGGCGGCGTGCACAGCTGCATCGGCGCCCATCTCGCTCGGCTGGAAGTGAAGATCGGGCTGCAGGAGTGGCTCCGCCGCATCCCGGATTTCGAGCTCGAAGCCGGCATGTCCACGGAATATTGGCCCGGCGGCGTCGTCGGCCCCAAATTACTGCCGCTTACCTGGTAGGATCACGGCGCGCTGGCCGATCCGGAGCAACGCGCACGACGCCGGAAACGACAAACATAGAAAGACCGGCGCTTCCCCCTCGAAACGCCGGTCTTCCCTGCCCCCTTCGAAAGCCTTCCGAATAGCAATAGTCTGATACGAGCCGATCCGCGTCAGGCGACGCGCGCTTCGGGCTCGATCTCTTCGTCGGAATCGCGCAGCACATAGCCACGGCCCCACACGGTCTCGATATAGTTGTCGCCTCCACAAGCCAGCGCGAGCTTCTTGCGCAGCTTGCAGATGAACACATCGATGATCTTCAGTTCAGGCTCGTCCATCCCGCCATACAGGTGGTTCAGGAACATTTCCTTGGTCAGCGTCGTACCCTTGCGGAGCGAAAGCAGCTCCAGCATCGCATATTCCTTGCCGGTGAGATGGACGCGGTTGCCGTCCACTTCCACGGTCTTGGCATCCAGGTTCACCGCGAGCTTGCCGGTACGGATGACCGACTGCGAATGCCCCTTGGAACGGCGGACCACGGCATGGATGCGCGCCACCAGTTCCTCGCGATGGAACGGCTTGGTCACATAATCGTCGGCACCGAAGCCGAAGGAACGAACCTTGCTGTCCATCTCGCTGATGCCCGAAAGGATCAGCACCGGTGTCTGTACCTTCGCACTGCGCAGCTTTTTCAGCACGTCATAGCCGTGCATGTCAGGCAGGTTCAGGTCGAGACAGATGATGTCATAATCGTAGAGCTTACCCAGATCGAGGCCTTCCTCACCCAGGTCAGTGTTGTAGACATTGAAACCTTCGGTCGTCAGCATCAGCTCGATGGCCTTTGCCGTTGTCGGTTCGTCTTCGATCAGCAGCACGCGCATTATGCCAGCCCCTTGTTGTCGCCCAAAAAGGTACGCTCGGTTGCCCCCCAATGCGGCCCCCAGTCGGATGCCACAGCCGCTCGTATCTATTAACCAAACCAGTTGTGAACGCAAAAGGTTAATTTTCCGATAACCGCCGAAAACAGGCGAGTCGTTTTAATCGAATCTCTTTTCAGAACATTAAGCGGCGCGTGTTCTCCGAAAGGAGCAAGACAGTTCGCTATCGAAATAGCCCTGCTTCACCGCCGACCATTTCAGCAGACATGCAAACGGACCGCCACAGCCCCGCTATTCGTTCCGCTTCGCGCAGTTGACGTAACTTCCATGTTCCCTGCCCTGCCTTTACCGGGCAGGCCGGAGCCCACCGGCTGCGCGAAGAAACATCGCTCCAGCGTAGCGATCCACAGGAGATGCGGCTGGCGATGTTGCGTTTCGCCCCATAGACTTGCCGCAGGAAATAATGAGGGAGCAGGAACAGGTGGGGGCAGCAAAGCCGGACATTGCCGATCAGAGATGTTGCGGGACCAAAACGGTCCCCGGCAGAGAGCCGCAATGACGACGATCGCCGGCAACGCCAGCGCCGAATGGCAGCGCTATTACATGCTCCCGATCGCCGCCGCCCTGGGATATGCGACGAGCGTCATCCACATCTATGGGCTGGGCCCCTATATCGAGCCGATCAGCCAGTCCTTCGGCTGGACACGCACGCAGACGACGGTCGGCCTGACCATCGCCACCCTCACCCAGGCGTTGTTCGGCATCCCCATAGGCCTGCTCGTGGACAGATTTGGCCCCCGGTTGTTCGGGCTCGTCGGCGTTCTGCTGACCACCGGCGCGTTTGCCCTGCTCAGCATGACGTCGGGCGACAAGACGCAATGGTATTTTCTCTGGGGCGTCCTGGCGATCGCCACCTTGCCGGTGCAGGCCACCATATGGACCAGCGCCGTGGCCACCCGTTTCGAAGCATCGCGGGGACTGGCCTTCGCCATCACCCTGTGCGGTGCGTCCGTGGCCGTGGCCGTCTTCCCGCTGCTCGGCACATGGCTGATCGGCGCCTATGGCTGGCGTACAGCTTTTCTGGCGCAAGGAGCGATCTGGGCCGCGATCGCATTTCCGGTGATCCTGCTCTTCTTCCGCGGCGCGCATGACAAGCAGCGCAAGCATATGGACGCCGTGCCGGAGAAAAGGCGCGAACTGACGGGCGCCAGCCTGTCGGAAGGGCTCAAATCCTCGATCTATCTTCGCCTGCTGCTTGCCAGCCTGCTGTTCACCTTCACGATCATCGCACTCGTGGTCCATTTCGTGCCGATCCTGACCGATCGCGGGGCGGACCCGCTGAAAGCCGCGGGGATCACCGCGCTGGTCGGGCTTTTCTCGATCATCGGGCGTTTGGGCACCGGCCTGCTGCTCGACCGTTTTAGCGGATCTCTTGTCGGCGCCGTGGTCTTCCTGCTTCCCGCGGCAGGCTGCATCCTGCTGCTGGTGGCCGGCGACTGGCTTGCGGGGCAGGCCATTGCCGCCGCGTTGGTCGGGCTGACCCTGGGCGCGGAGGTGGATGTCATCGTCTATCTCACGACACGATATTTCGGCCTGAAGAATTTCGGTGCGCTCTACGGTGGTCTGCTGACCGCTCTGTCGATTGGCACCGCGACAGGGCCGCTCGGCGCCTCGGCGGTCTTCGATCAGTATCACAGCTATGCGCCCTTTCTTTGGCTGACCATGGCCTTCATGGTGGCAAGCAGCCTCGCCCTCGCCAGCCTGCCGCGACATACGCCGCTCACAAAATAGCGACGAGTAAGCCCGAGGCAGTGAAGCAAGCGAATCCCGCAAGGAAGTGCATTGCCTTTCGCGCGACAGAAAGACATGCAGGACCGGTCGCGTTTTCGCAGCGCCCAGCACCGCGATGATCGATAAGGGCCGCGATGTAACACGGGCGTCGAGGGATAGATGGAAGAACCACAGGCGGCACCCTCTCCGGCGACATTGCGCGATCTCGCCACGCCCTGCCTGGTGCTCGACACCGATCGCATGGACCGTAACATCGCGCGCCTGCACGAGCGCCTCGCGCCGCTGGACGTCAGCCTTCGCCCGCATCTCAAGACGGCCAAGTCGACCGATGTCGCCCGGCGGATGATGCAGACCCCTGTCGGACCGGCGACCGTCTCCACCCTCAAGGAAGCAGAGCAATTCGCGGCGGCGGGCGTGCGCGACATGATCTATGCCGTCGGGATCACGCCGGCCAAGCTGCCTGCCGTCCTGGCGCTCCGCGATCAGGGCGTGGACCTTGCGGTCGTACTGGATTCGCCTGAACAGGCGGCGGCGGTCGCCGATGCATCCCGCGCCGCCGGCACCGCGATCCCGGCGCTGATCGAGATCGACTGCGACGGGCACCGCTCTGGCGTGCTGCCATCGGACGCGGATAGGCTGCTGGCGATCGGCCGGGCGCTGGGGACGCATGCCGAACTGCGCGGCGTGCTGACCCATGCAGGCGGCAGCTATGGCGCGCAGGGCATCGACGCGCTGCGGCAATGCGCGGAAATCGAGCGCCAGAGTGTGGTCACAGCCGCCACCATCCTGCGCGAGGATGGATTTGCCTGCCCCGTCGTCAGCGTCGGCTCCAGCCCCACCGCGCACCATGCCGTCACCCTTGACGGCGTGACGGAGGTCCGCGCCGGCGTCTTTGTGTTCTTCGATCTGGTGATGGCCGGCATCGGCATCTGCGCGATCGACGATATCGCGCTTTTGGTGCTGGCCACGGTCATCGGGCATCAGCACGGCAAGGGCTGGATCCTGGTCGATGCCGGATGGATGGCGATGTCGCGCGACCGGGGCACGGCGAAGCAGGCAGTCGATCAGGGCTATGGCCTGGTGTGCGATCTTTCGGGTAATCCCTATGGCGACCTGATCCTGGTCGATGCCAATCAGGAACATGGCATCATCGCGCTGCGGCCGGGGGCGAGTGGAACACTGCCCGAACTGGCCGTGGGCGATCGCGTCCGCATCCTGCCCAACCATGCCTGCGCGACGGGCGCACAGCATGATCGCTATCATGTCGTGCACGGCACGTCGGACATCGTCGAGGCCCAATGGCCGCGCTTCGGAGGCTGGTGATGCCGGACAAGAACGCCGTGACTGTCGTGCTGACGGAAAATGCGCCAAGACCCGCCGGCCATTATGCGCAGGCGACAATCGCGGGCGGCACCATCTATGTCTCGGGTCAGTTGCCGATCGCGCCTGACGGCACACAGCGCGCCGACGCTTCTTTCGAGGATCAGGCACGGCAGGCGATCGCCAATATGCTCGCAGTGCTGAAGGCCGCCGGCGGCGATGCGGATCATCTCGCGAAGGTCACTGCCTATATTGTAGGCGTCGAGAACTGGCCGCGTTTCAATGCCGTCTATGCCTCGATGCTGCCCAATGCCCGGCCGGCGCGGACGGTCGTGCCGGTGACGGAGCTTCACTATGGATATCTGATCGAAATCGACGCAATCGGGGTGCTTCGGGAGTAACCGCGCCACAGGACGCTTAATCCGCCGGCATCCAGGGCGCGCGCCGCACCATCGCATCGGCAAACAGCGCCGACGAGAGATGCCCCTGCAACCACGCCTGCAATCGCGGCAAGGGCTGGAGATCGAACCATAGCTGATCGGTCGCCGCGAACTGACGGATGAAGGGGAAAAGCGCGATGTCGGCCAGCGTTCGGGTCGGTCCGCAGAACTGCCCGGCCTCACCAAGGCGGGCCTCCAGATCAGTGAGGATCGCCGCGCCTCCGGCCCTGTGCTCCAGCGGGTCCGATCCATGCCTTTCGGGATATTTGTAGCGATCCAGATGATGCTTGAACGAACCGTCGTTCCGATCGATCAGCGCGGCATCATCGCCCGAGAGCCAATGCTCCGGGTCGTGCCGTGCAAGCGCCCAGCGCATGATGTCGAGGCTCTGGTCGATCACCTGCCCCTCCGGCAGCACCAACACCGGGACCGTACCCTTTGGTGAGGCCTCCAGCATCGCTGCCGGCTTGGCCCGCAACACCACCTCCCGAATGTCCACCGCCTGCCCGCTGATCTGCAGCGCCATGCGCGCCCGCATCGCATAGGGGCAGCGGCGGAAGCTATAGAGGATGGGCAGCGTGCTCATGACGATATCCCCGGATTTGCCTGCAGGCCTTCAAGTGCCATCGCTCTATATCTCGCTCGCGGGCAGACTTGGACCAACGTCATTTCAAGGCCGCGGCGTCTTCAATCATATGTTCACACCGTCATCTGCCTGCCTAAATTTTTAGCATTTTAGATGTTTCTTGCTCAGTTTTTGAGCAATAAAATATCTTGTCTATACATTAATTTTGCTTCTATGATCGGATTCGAAAAAAGCCTGACGATAAAGATTGCGGGACGAGGACAATCAAAAAGGGGTAGCAAGTGAACAATAGGTCCAAAATTCAAGATGTTCTTCGTCGCCTTTCCGTCTGTACGGCGGTGGCGGCACTGTCGGCTGGGCTGCCGACTATCGCCCATGCCCAGGCCGCGCAAGAGGCCGGTGCCGCTGCGAACGCGGATGGCGACATCGTCATTACGGCAACGCGCCGCGACACCACCCTGCAAAAGACGCCGATGGCGATCACCGCGTTGACCGGAGAGACGCTGACCAACGCCGGCGTCACCAACATCGCAGACTATGCCAAGTTCGTCCCCAGCCTGCGCATTCAGGATAACGGCCCAGGCCAACGCCGCGTCAGCCTGCGCGGCGTGCAGGCATCGGGCGAAGCCACGGTGGGCGTCTATTATGACGACACGCCCGTCACCGGCTCCGTCGGCGTATCCAGCGACGCCGCCGGCCGCACCGCCGACTTCACCCTGTTCGACGTCAGCCGCATCGAAGTGCTGCGCGGCCCGCAGGGCACGCTCTATGGCGCAAGCTCGATGGGCGGCGCGATCCGCGTCATCCTCAACAAACCGACGCAGGAGTATGAAGGCACCGTCGAGGGCCAGATGATGTCCACCAAGGGCGGCGGCTTCGGCTATTTCGTCAACGGCATGGTCAACCTGCCGGTGGTGAAGGACCTGCTCGCCGTGCGCGCCGTGCTCTATCGCCGCGACAGCGATGGCTATGTCGACAACACGTTCCTGGGTCGCAAGAATGTGAACGACTATACCGCGACCGGCGGCCGCCTGATGGCGCGCCTGACTCCTTCGTCGAACCTCACCATCGATGCCTCGGCCATGTTCGAGAACACCGATGCCGTGTCTGCCTCGTGGAACCCGCAGGTGGGCGACTACAAGACCGCCGCGCAGGTCATGCTGCCCTATAACGACAAGTCGCAGGTCTATAACCTGACCGCGAAGTGGGACATTGGCGGCGTATCGCTGACCTCGATCACCTCCTACCAGCACCGCAAGTCCGCCTATGCGGCCGACGACAGCTATTATATCGGCAGCTATCGGAACGCGGCAAGCTGCGGCTCCTATCTGAACGGTGGCAGCGCCAATGCCTGCTCCGGCAGCCAGTTGACCGACTATTACAGCTATATCGACAGCCTCAGCCCCGCGGCGATCTACTATCCCGGATCGACCAAGGATTTCACGCAGGAAGTCCGCGTGAGTTCGGTGGGCACGAACCTGTTCGACTGGACGGTCGGCGGCTTCTACCAGAACCGCAAGAACGAAGTGACCTCGTCCGACGCACGCGCCGACGATGCCACGGGTGAGATCATCAAGCCCGTCCAGCTCTTCTATCGCCGCCAGATCTTCGACAAGCTGGAGCAGTTCGCGGTGTTCGGCGAAGGCACCTTCCACGCCACGCCAGAGCTGAGCCTGACGGCAGGCATCCGTTATTTCGACTATAACAAGACGGTGCAGGGCTTCACCGACATTGCCTGGACGCTGATCGGTGCCCCGGCACGGCCGCTCTCCACGGTCGACTCCTCGGAAGACGGCACGCTGCTGAAGTTCAACGCCGCGTGGCAGGCAACGCCTGACGTGATGTTCTATGCGACCGCATCGCAGGGTTTCCGTCCGGGCGGCGCAAACCAGGTGATCGGGCTCTCCGCGGACCTCACGCCCTATGAGGCGGATCGCCTGTGGAACTATGAGGCGGGCACCAAGCTGACCCTGCTGGATCGCAAGCTGACGCTGAACCTTGCCGCCTACCAGATCGACTGGAAGAACATGCAGGTCAGCGGCCGCACCACCAACGGCGCCTTCAGCTTCCTGTCCAATGCCGGCGCTGCCCGCATCCGTGGCCTTGAGGCAGAAGCGTTCCTGCGGCCGCTCCAGGGTCTGCAGTTCACCCTGTCGGGCAATTATCTCGACGCCAAGCTGACGGAAGATCAGATCAGCGACGCAGTAGTCGCCGCCGGCCGCGCCGGGGATCGCATCCCCTACATCCCGCACTGGAGCGGATCGCTCGGTGCGGAATATACGGTGCCGGTCAGCGACAGCGTCAACTTCTTCGCCCGCGCCGACGTCAACTATGCCGGGTCTTCCTATTCGGAATTCCGGCCGACCAACGTCTACCGGGTGAAGATGGCGGATTATGCGCTCGCCAACCTGCGCGTCGGCCTCGAGCTGCCGGCAAGCGACACGGGCGTCTATCTGTTCGTCAACAACCTGTTCGACTCCGTGGCGATCAACCGGGCTTCGCGGTCTTCCACCGCCAACTCCTACTCGGCCACCTCGGCCGCGCCCCGCACGATCGGCGTCAATCTGCGCCACAGCTTCTGAACATTCCTCGATTAAGGGTTGATTCATCATGACCAGACCGCTTTCGCGCGCGGTGCGCGTATTGCTTATGGCGTCGGCGCTGGGGCTTTCCGCCCCGGCGCTGGCCGATACCGTGCCGAGCCCGAAGGCGGTTCTGGGACATGATCCGGGCGACGACTATTATCTCGCCAACTACGAGGAATCGGTCCGTTATTTCCAAGCGCTGGCCAAGGCGTCCGACCGGATCAAGCTGTTCAATACCGGCAAGACGACGCAGGGCCGCACGATGACCTATGCGGTCATTTCGTCCGCCGCCAACATCGCCAATTTCGACAAATATACCGCCATTTCAAAGCGCCTCGGCGATCCGCGCGGCCTGACCGACGCGGAAGCGCGCAAGCTCGCCAAGGACAGCAAGATCATCGTCCATATCGACGGCGGCATGCACGCCAGCGAAGTGGCCGACCACCAGCTGCCCCTCGCCCTCGCCTACAAGCTGCTGTCGGCCAAGGACGATGCAGAGATCGACGCGATCCTCGACAATGTCATCCTGGTGCTGTGGCCCACGCTCAACCCCGACGGCCAGGACATGGTCGTCGACTGGTATCGCAAGCAGCGTGGCACGAAGTGGGAAACCAGCCGCACGCCCTGGCTCTACCAGGAATATGTCGGTCACGATAACAACCGTGACGGCTATATGCTGAACATGAAGGAAAGCCAGGTCGTCAACGCGACCGAGCAGACCTATGCCCCGGTCATCTGGTATTCGCAGCACCAGACCGCGCCCTTCCCCGCACGCATCTGGGTGCCGCCCTTCGCCGATCCGGTATCGTCGAACATCAGCCCCTATATGCGTATCTGGACCAACGCCATCGGCACCAACATCATGGCGCGGATGGAGAGCGAGGGTAAGCCCGGCGCGATCGCGCAGGCCCGCTTCGACAACTGGTATGCGGGTTTCCTCGACTATATCCACGTCTTCCGCAACACGATCTCCTTCTTCACCGAGACCGCGCATGACAGCGCGACGCCGATGAACACCAAGGTCGAGGATTTCCCGGAGAACATGCGCGACCTCAAGGCGCAGATCATGTACCCGAACCCGTGGCGTGGTGGCGAATGGCACCTCAAGAACTCGGTCGACTATATGATGACCGCGTCGATGTCCGTGCTGGAGACCGCGCAGAAATATCGCGAGACGCTGCTCTATAACCGCTATCAGGCCGGGCGCGACATGGTCGCCGCCGCTGCCAAGGATGGCCCGGCCGCCTATGTGATCCCGGCTGGCCAGACCGACATGCCCGAAGCGGCATCGCTCGCCCAGCTGATGATCGCCCATGGCCTCGACGTACTGCAGCTCGACAAGCCGACGACGATCGGCACCCAGAGCTATGCCGCCGGCAGTTTCGTGGTGCCGACCGACCAGCCCTTTGCCGGCCTCGCCCGGGAACTGTTCGAGAAGCAGGCCTATCCCGATGCGATCCTGGATGGCGACGGCAAGCCCGTGGACCTGCCCTATGACGTGACCGGATGGACGCTGCCGATGCAGATGGGTGTGCGGGTCGACCGCATCGTCCAGCCGATCGACGCGGTGCGCGGCGACATGCACAAGATCGCGCAGGCGACGCCGCCCGCCGGCAGCGTCAGTGGCGAAGGCAGCACCTATCTGGTCAGCCGCAAGATCAACAACAGCTACCGCGTGTTGAACACCGCGCTTGCGGCCGGTGGCAAGGCGACATGGACCAGCGCTGCGCTGACAGCCGGCGGCGCGCCGGAGCCCGCCATCGCCATTACCGGCCTGTCGCCGGCCGCCATGGGCAAGATCGCTGCCGACTTCAGCGTGCCCGTCACCGCGAGCACGCAGAAGGCGGAAGGCACGGCGGTCCACAAGGGTCGCGTCGCGCTCTATCGGCCATGGGGTTCGAACATCGACGAGGGCTGGACCCGCTGGCTGCTGGAGCAATATGCCTTCCAGCCCAAGAACGTCTACAATGCCGACGTGAAGGCCGGGCTTGCCGGCAAATATGACACGATCATCATCCCCGACCTGAGCGGCCCGCCCCGTTCGCGGCCGGGCGACACCGCGCCTGCGCCCGATACGGTTTCCGCCTATAAGGGGCCGCTCGCGGGCCTGATGGACGGCTTCAGCCCCAGCCAGATGCCCGCTCCCTATGCCGGCGGCATCGGCAAGGACGGCGCGGAAAAGCTGATGGCGTTCGTCAAGGCCGGCGGTACACTGGTGGCGCTCAACAATGCGTCGGATGCGATCATCGACCTGTTCGACCTGCCCGTCACCAACATCCTGAAGAATGTGAAGAGCGAACAGTTCTTCTGCTCGGGAGCACTGCTCGCGGTCGACCTGAAGGAAGGCACCTCGGTTTCGGCCGGCATGCCCGCCGACCCGATCGTGATGTTCGAGCGCGGCCCCGCCTTTGCGCCCAAGCCGGGCTTCAAGGGCGAGATCCTCGCCTCCTACGCCCCCACCGGGAACCCGCTGCGCAGCGGCGTGCTACTCCACCCGGAGATGATCCAGGGCAAGGCAGCCGCGATCGAAGTGGACTATGGCAAGGGCAAGATCTTCCTCTACGGCTTCAAGCCGCAGTGGCGCGCCCAGTCGCACGGCACCTACAAGCTGCTGTTCAACACTCTTTACCCGGACAGCGCAAAGAAATGACGGAAAAAGGGGGCGGGCCTGGGATCAGGTCCGCCCCTTTTTTGTGCAAGGCTGGCTCTACTTGGGCGCCGCCGCCCGGTGCATCGGCTAATTACCGGGACGCCGCATCCACCGTTGCGTTTCCGCCCGCGGGGCCGAAGCGCGCGACGAGATCATAGGCATCGCCCAGGAACAGCTGCCTGACATAGGTGATGCGATCGCTGCCGCGCCATGTGCGCCGCTCCACGCAAAGACAGGCCGAACCCTCGGCGATCCGCAGCAGACGCGCCTCGTCGCTATCGGCGGCAACGGCCGAAATCCGGGTTTCCGCCTCGGTCCAAGGCACATGCTGGAGCAGCCAGCTGCCCGGCGAGACACTGTCGATGTCCGCGTCGGCAATCGCCGGCACCGCATCGACGCTGACCAGACGATATTCCACCGCCAGCGGGATCTCGTTGGCGAGATGGAGCCCCTCCATCTGCACCAGATCGCCCTCGCCGGCCAGCAACGCCTCCTCGGCCATGCCGTCCAGCGGCCGGCGCTGGCAGCGCACCAGCGGCGCATAGGCATAATGCTGTCCGCGCTCGCGGATCTGCGAGGGCAGGTCGGGCACGTCGAGCACCATCGAATGCACGCGCGGGCGCGCGACGAAGGTGCCCGCCCGCTTGCGCCGGTCGATCAGCCCCGCTGAAAGCAGCGCGGACAGCGCCTTGTTGACCGTCATCCGCGAGCAGCCATAGCTGCGCATCAGATCCTGTTCGATCGGGATGCGATCGCCGGGGGCCAGCTCGCCGGAAAGGATGCGCGTCTCGAAATCGGAACGGATGCGCTCATGCAGCGGCTGTCTCACGCGGTAAGCTTCCCCAATACCGAGAGATAGCGTGCGCCCACCCGATCGCGCTCCCGGTGACGACCATGGCTAACCACCTTTTCGCCGTACCGCCAGACGCAATCGATGCCGGAGCGGCCGGCGGCGAAGATCAGCCCGTCGAGCAGGCTGTCCGGCTTTCGGCCAGCCAGCGAGGGATGCGCAAGATCGAGGCTGAGGATATCGGCAGGCAGGCCCACCGCAAGACCGACCGCCGCACCCAGCGCCGCCGCGCCGCCGGCGAGGGCGGCACCATAGACGTCCGCGCCCGTGGATCGCCCCGCCTCACCGGCGAGAAGATTGCGGCCGCGATGCAGCAGCCTCTGCCCATATTCCAGCAGGCGCAGTTCCTCGGTCGCATCGATCAGCACGTTGGAATCGCTACCGATGCCATAGCGTCCGCCCGCTGCCAGAAAGGCCTGCGCCGGGAACAGCCCGTCGCCCAGATTGGCCTCGGTGATCGGGCAAAGTCCGGCGATCGCCCGGCTGCGCGCCATGGCGGCGACTTCGGCATCGGTCATGTGCGTCGCATGGACGAGGCACCAGCGATCATCGACAGCAACATGCTCCAGCAGCCATTCGAGGGGCCGCTGCCCGCTCCACGCAAGGCACGCCTCGACCTCTGCCGTCTGCTCGGCGATATGAATATGGACAGGCCGCCCCTTCGCCATGCCGTCGAGCACGCGCAATTCCTCGGGCGACACCGCGCGCAGGCTGTGCGGGGCGACACCGACCACGGCATCCGGCAGCGACCGCGCGGCGCGTTCCGCCCCTTCCAGCAGCATGGCATAGCCATCAAGGTCGTGGATGAAGCGGGCCTGGTCCGGGCGCGGTGGCGTGGCACCGAAGCCGGCATGGGCATAGAAGACCGGCAACAGCGTCAGGCCGATCCCGCTCTCCGCAGCAGCCGCAACGATGGCAGCGCTCATCTCCGCACGGTCGGCAAAAGGCTGCCCGCCCCGGTCATGGTGGAGATAATGGAACTCGCCGACGCGGGTGAAGCCGCCTTCCAGCATCTCGACATAGGCCTGCGCGGCGATGGCCTGCACGTCCTCCGGCGTCATCCGCTCCACGAAACGGTACATGACATCCCGCCACGTCCAGAAACTGTCGTCCGAAGGGCCGCGTTTTTCCGCCAACCCCGCCATGCCGCGCTGGAACGCATGGCTATGGAGGTTCGGCATTCCGGGCAGCGCGCAGCCATGCTTTTCGTCATCCGGCAGCGGGGCGGCGCCCGTATCAACTGCGGCGATTCGCCCGGCTTTGATGACGATGCGGACGTCCCGCGCCCACCCGTCAGGCAGCAATGCCTGGGTGAAGAAAAGCGCCCGATCGGGGCCAGCCTGGGCTGCCTGCATAAATCAACTCCCTCGTGAATTTTTTGTCTATACATTATTTTCGAATGGTGCAATCACCAGAGGCGACACGGCAGATGGTGATCCGAACATGCGATGTGACAGGCTATGGAAAGATGCCCGGCTGGCAACGCTGGCGGGCCATGATCTGGGCATCGTGGACGATGGCATCGTCGCCGCGAAGGATGGAGATATCGTCTATGCCGGCCCCGCCGACGAGGCGCCCGCGCTGGACGCAGAAGAGACGATTGGCTGCGATGGCCGCTGGATCACGCCCGGACTGATCGACTGCCACACCCATCTTGTGCATGGCGGCAACCGTGCGCAGGAATTCGAGATGCGGCTGGCCGGCGCCTCCTATGAGGAGATCGCGCGGGCCGGTGGCGGGATCGTTTCGACGATGCGCGCCACCCGCGCCGCCAGCGAGGATGATCTTGTCGCGGGCGCCCTCCCTCGCCTCGACGCGCTGATTGCGGAAGGCGCCACCACGGTCGAGGTGAAGTCGGGCTACGGCCTCGATGCGGATTCCGAACTGCGGATGCTGCGCGCCGCCCGGCGGCTTGGTGAGGAACGCCCGGTCAGGATCGCCACAACCTTCCTGGGCGCCCATGCATTGCCGCCCGAATATGCCGGTGATGCAGATGGTTACATCGCGATGCTGTGCGACGATCTTATGCCAAAGGTCACCGCGCTCGGCCTCGCCGATGCAGTGGACGCCTTTTGCGAAGGCATCGGCTTTTCCCGCGCGCAGACCGCACGGATATTCAGGGCCGCGACCGCGCTGGGCCTGCCGGTCAAGCTGCACGCGGAACAGCTTTCCAACCTCCACGGCGCGCGTCTGGCGGCTGACTATGGCGCCCTGTCGGCCGATCACCTCGAACATCTGGACGATGCCGGCGTCGCCGCGATGGCGAGGGCCGGCACGGTCGCGACATTGCTACCCGGCGCTTATTATTTCGTGCGCGAGACGAAGCTGCCGCCGATCGACGCCCTGCGCCAGGCAGGCGTGCCGATCGCGCTCGCAACCGACTGCAACCCCGGCACCTCGCCACTGACATCGCTGCTGCTCACGATGAACATGGGCGCGACCCTTTTCCGCCTGACGGTGGACGAATGCATCGCCGGCGTCACCCGCAACGCCGCCCCCGCGCTGGGCCTTGGCGAGCGGATCGGCACGCTGGAGGCGGGCAAGCGCTGCGACCTTGCCATCTGGGACATCGAGCGCCCGGCCGAACTTGTCTATCGTATGGGGTACAATCCGCTCCATGCTCGCATCTGGAGTGGTCAATGAACGAAATCACCCTCACCCCCAGCGAAGTGACGCTGGCGCAATGGCGTGCGCTGTATCGCGGCGCCCCGGTGCGGCTGGACCCGGCCTGCGGTCCGCGCATTGCGGAAAGCGCCTCCGCCGTCGCCCGCATCCTGGCGCGGGGCGAGCCGGTCTACGGCATCAACACCGGCTTCGGGAAGCTGGCGAGCGTGCGCATCGGTGACGAGGATCTGGCCACGCTGCAGCGGAACATCGTGCTCAGCCATGCGGCGGGCACCGGCGCGCCCTCGCCCGTTCCGGTCATCCGCCTGATGATGGCGCTCAAGCTCGCCAGCCTTGCGCAGGGCGCATCGGGCGTGCGGCCCGAGACCGTCGCCCTGCTCGAAGCGATGCTGGCCAAGGGCCTGACCCCCGTTGTCCCCTGCCAGGGATCGGTGGGCGCGAGCGGCGATCTTGCGCCCCTGTCCCACATGGCCGCCGCCATGATCGGCGTGGGCGAGATCTTCTTCGGAGACGATCGCCTGCCCGCTGTCGAGGCACTGGCGAAGGCCGGTCTTACCGCGATCGAACTGGGGCCGAAGGAAGGCCTCGCCCTGCTCAACGGCACGCAATTCTCGACCGCCAATGCGCTGGCCGGGCTGTTCGAGGCGGAATTGCTGTTCCAGTCCGCCCTCGTCACCGGCGCGCTCTCGACCGAGGCGGCCAAGGGCTCCGACACACCGTTCGATCCGCGCATCCACACGCTGCGCCGCCATGCCGGGCAGATCGAGACCGCCGCCGCGCTCCGGGCGCTGATGGCCGGTTCCGCCATCCGCGCGAGCCATCTGGAGAATGACGCGCGCGTGCAGGATCCCTATTGCCTGCGCTGCCAGCCGCAGGTGATGGGCGCCGCGCTCGACGTGCTGCGCCAGGCCGCGACCACGCTGGAGATCGAGGCGAACGGCGTCTCCGACAACCCTCTGATCTTCCCGGAAACCGACGAGGCGCTGTCGGGCGGCAATTTCCATGCCGAGCCCGTCGCCTTTGCCGCCGACATGATCGCCCTCACCATCTGCGAGATCGCATCGATCGCCGAGCGCCGCATCGCCATGCTGGTCGACCCAGCCCTGTCCGGCCTGCCCGCCTTCCTCACCCCCAAGCCCGGTCTCAACTCCGGCTTCATGATCCCGCAGGTGACAGCGGCGGCACTGGTAAGCGAGAACAAGCAGCGCGCCTACCCGGCCAGCGTCGATTCCATCCCGACCTCCGCCAACCAGGAAGATCATGTCTCCATGGCCGCCCATGGCGCCCGCCGCCTGCTCGACATGGCCGAGAACGCGACTGCCGTGATCGGCATCGAATTTCTCGCCGCTGCGCAGGGCATCGATTTCCACGCGCCGCTCGCGACCAGCGATGTGCTTGGCGCCGCCCACGGCCTGCTGCGCAGCGAAGTGCCGCATCTGTCCGACGACCGGCATTTCCACCCGGACATGGAGGCCGCCAACGCCCTCATCCGTTCGGGCGCGCTGGTCGCCATCGCCGGCGACATGCTGCCCGGTGTGGCATGACCGGCTGGCTCGACATCCATCGAGGAGAGGCGCCGCTCATCGTCGCCTTCCCGCACACCGGCACGGATCTGGCCGATGTCGGCGAGCGCTTCGTCTCGCCATGGCTGGCGCGGCGGGATGCGGACTGGTGGATCGACCAGCTCTATGCCTTTGCCCGTGATCTGGGCGCCACGACGGTGCATACCGCGATTTCGCGCAGCGTGATCGACGTCAATCGCGATCCATCCGGCGCATCGCTCTATCCCGGCATGGCGACGACGGAACTGTGCCCGACGACGACGTTCGACGGCGCGCCGCTCTATGTGGGCGATGGCCCGGACGATGCCGAGGTCGGCCGGCGCCGCGCGACATGGTTCGATCCCTATCACGCCGCGCTGGCGGGCGAGATCGCGCGGCTCAGGCAGCAGCATGACGATGTCGTGCTCTATGATGCCCATTCGATCCGCAGCCATGTGCCCCGCCTGTTCGACGGCGAACTGCCGCAATTTAACATGGGCACCAACAGCGGCACGACCTGCGCGCCCGCGCTGACTTCGGCGGTCGAGCAGCTCTGCGCCGCCAGCGGCCACAGCCATGTCGTCGACGGCCGTTTCAAGGGCGGCTGGACGACGCGCCACTATGGCCAGCCGGAGAAGGGCATCCACGCCATCCAGATGGAACTGGCGATCCGCGGCTATATGGACGAGCCCGGCCTGCCCGACGAAGGCAACTGGCCCCCGCCCTTCGATCCCGCGCGCGCCGCGCCGATCACCGCCACCCTTTCCGACATCCTGAAGGCGTGCATCGCCTTCGCCCAATCCTAATCTCCACGAAGGATCATCATGACCCGTCTCGACAACAGCCGTGAAATCCGTCCGGCGACCGGCACGCAGCTGACCGCGAAAAGCTGGCTGACCGAAGCGCCGCTGCGCATGTTGATGAACAACCTGCATCCCGACGTCGCCGAGCGGCCAGAGGAACTGGTGGTCTATGGCGGTATCGGCCGCGCCGCGCGCGACTGGGAAAGCTATGACAAGATCGTCGAGACCCTGCGGCGGCTGGAAGCCGACGAGACGCTGCTGGTCCAGTCCGGCAAGCCGGTGGGCGTGTTCCGCACCCATGCCGATGCCCCGCGCGTGCTGATCGCCAATTCCAACCTCGTGCCGCACTGGGCGAACTGGGACCATTTCAACGAACTCGATAAGCGCGGCCTTGCCATGTACGGCCAGATGACCGCCGGTTCGTGGATCTATATCGGCACGCAGGGCATCGTCCAGGGCACCTACGAAACCTTCGTCGAGATGGGCCGGCAGCACTATGACGGCGACCTGTCGGGCAAATGGCTGCTGACGGCCGGGCTTGGCGGCATGGGCGGCGCGCAGCCGCTCGCCGCCGTGATGGCCGGCGCATCCTGCCTTGCCATCGAATGCCAGCAGAGCCGCATCGATATGCGCCTGCGTACCGGCTATCTAGATGTCGCCGCCAGCACCATCCAGGAAGCGATGGCGATCATCGAGAAGAGCTGCGCCGAAAAGACACCGCTCTCAGTCGGCCTCGTCGGCAATGCCGCCGAAATCCTGCCCGAACTGTTCGCGCGCGGCATCCGTCCCGACCTGCTGACCGACCAGACCAGCGCGCACGACCCGGTGAACGGCTACCTGCCCGCCGGCTGGACTGTCGCCGAGTGGATCGAGAAGCGCGAGCGCGATCCGCAGGCGGTGGCGAAGGCCGCCAAGGCAAGCATGGCCACCCATGTCCGCGCGATGCTGGATTTCCAGGCGGCCGGCGTGCCCACCACCGACTATGGCAACAATATTCGCCAGGTCGCGCTGGACGAGGGCGTGGAGAATGCCTTCGCCTTCCCCGGCTTCGTCCCCGCCTATATCCGCCCGCTCTTCTGCCGGGGCATCGGCCCGTTCCGCTGGGCGGCGCTGTCGGGAGATCCCGAGGATATCTACAAGACCGACCAGAAGGTGAAGGAGCTGCTGCCAGACGACGCGCACCTCCACAACTGGCTCGACATGGCGCGGGAGAAGATCCAGTTCCAGGGCCTGCCGGCGCGCATCTGCTGGGTCGGCCTTGGCGACCGCCATCGCCTCGGCCTCGCCTTCAATGAGATGGTGGCGAAGGGCGAGTTGAAGGCGCCCGTCGTCATCGGCCGCGATCACCTCGATTCCGGCTCGGTCGCCTCCCCCAATCGCGAAACCGAAGCGATGCGTGACGGATCGGACGCGGTGTCCGACTGGCCGCTGCTCAACGCGCTGCTGAACACCGCATCGGGCGCGACATGGGTGTCCCTGCACCATGGCGGCGGCGTGGGCATGGGCTTTTCGCAGCATAGCGGCATGGTCATCGTGGCAGACGGCACGCCGGAAGCGGCAAAGCGGCTGGAGCGGGTCTTGTGGAACGACCCTGCAACCGGCGTGATGCGCCATGCCGATGCCGGTTACGAGATCGCGCAGGATTGCGCCCGAGAGAAGGGCCTCGACCTGCCGGGCATCCTGGGTTGAACCAGGGCGTGCTGATCAGGGCCAGGGATTGCCCGATGGTCGCATGGAAGAATGGCGGGGGGACGACACGCGAAATCGCGGCGTTCCCCCACGGTGCGGGCATGGACGACTTCCTCTGGCGGCTCAGCGCCGCGCGGGTCGCGACGGCGGGGCCGTTCTCCCACTTCGCCGGGATCGACCGCACGATCGCGATCCTTGGGGGCACATTGCTGCTGGACGTGGAGGGGCACACCCCCGTTCATCTGTCTCCCGATACGGCCCCCTTCGCCTTTGCCGGGGACAGGCCGACATCCGGGACACCCATTGGCGGCGAGGTGCTTGACCTCAACCTGATGGTGCGGCGGGGGCATGGCGCAGGCATGATCCAGCCCATCGCGGCAGGCCCCGTTCACGGCACAGTCGGAACGACGTTGCTTTTCGCGCTGGTCGGGACCGAACTCACCCTCGATGACCAGTCCATAATCATGCAGGCGCACGACGTTTTCATGGCGCCAGACGCCCCCTTCGACGCATCGACAAGCCGGCCAATGCTGATGATTTCGATCGATACATCAAACGGATAGGGTTTCCGGTTGACATGCCGCCTTCAGGCAAGCCAGCCGGAATACGCATTGATCAGGCCATTTCTTCGTCGGCCCAGACTTCGGTATCGCTCTGCACTTGGGCTTCGCGTCCATAGCGTGCGCCCGAAGCGGCGCCGACCGGGAAGATGGCATCGACTGCCGCCAACGCACCAGCCGGAATGTCGAGCGACAATGTCGCCAGATCCTCGTCCAGATGCGCGATGCTGGTGGTGCCAGGGATGGGCACGATGAAATCCCGGCGCGACAGTACCCAGGCAAGGCAAAGCTGTGCCGGGGTGCAGCCCAGGCCGGCAGCCACCTGACGCAGGCGCTCGTACAAGGCCAGGTTATGGCCAAGATGGGGCTCCACGAAGCGCGGCATGCCGGCACGAAGGTCCGGGGGCGACACTCCAGCCGCAGTCACGCCACCCGCCAGCAAGCCCCGCGCGAGCGGAGAAAAGGCGACGAAACCGATGCCCAGTTCCGCGCAGGCATCCAGCACCGCGATCTCCACATTGCGCACCCATGGCGAATATTCGGTCTGGACCGCCGCAATTGGATGCGCCGCATGGGCTCGGCGGATCGTCTCTGCCGACATCTCCGACAGGCCGATCGCACCGATCTTGCCAGCCTCGACCGCCCGCACCAGCGCACCGACGGACTCCTCGATCGGCACGTTGCGGTCGAGCCGGTGGAGATAATAGAGGTCGATATGGTCGGTGCCGAGCCTGGCCAGCGAGTCCTCCAGCGTGCGGGTGATCGCCGCCGGGGAGCCGTCCAGCCCGCGCTTGCCGTCGATCTCGCCCAGCACGCATTTGCTCGCCAGCACGAAGTCCTTGCGGCGGTGCATGATCGCGCGGCTAAGCAGTGTCTCATTGGCGCCGAAGCCGTAGAGCGCGGCCGTGTCGAAAAAGGTGACGCCGGCATCCAGCGCATGCAGCAGCAGGCGCTCCGCCTCCGCCGCATCCGGGCGCGGCAGATACGCATGGGAGAGGTTCATGCAGCCAAGGCCGATGGCCGATACTGTGAAGGGGCCAATTTTGCGGGTGGGCAGCGATGTCATCATGCTCAGAGAGGTAATCCTACATAATTTTCAGCGATCGTCGTCTGCGCCGCGACCGATGATGCGATGTAATCGAGGTCGGCGACCTGCATCCGGCGATCGAAGGCATCATTGTCCGGGAAGCGATGCATCAGACGCGTCAACTGCCAAGAAAAGCGCTCCGATTTCCACACGCGGGCCAGCGCACGCTCTGAATAGCCGACGATCGCGTCCCTGTCATGTCCCTTGAGGCATCGCATCAGCGCATCGGATAGATAATGGACGTCCGACGCCGCGAGATTGAGCCCCTTGGCGCCAGTCGGTGGCACGATGTGGGCGCTGTCGCCGGCGAGCAGCAGGCGCCCATGCCGCATCGGCTCGAACACGAAGGAACGCAGTGGCGCGATCGACTTTTCCAGTGCCGGTCCGCGGGTGATATGCGCCGCCGCCTCCGGCCCCAGTCGCACCGCAAGTTCGTCCCACAGCCGGTCGTCGGGCCAGTCCTCGACCTTCTCGTCCAGCGGCACCTGGATATAATAGCGGCTGCGCGCTTCCGACCGCATCGACGCCAACGCGAAGCCGCGCTCGTGATTGGCGTAGATCAGTTCATGATTGCACGGCGGCACATCGGCCAGAATGCCCAGCCAGCCAAAGGGATAGAGCTTTTCGAAGGGAGACGCGACGGACGCCGGGATCGCCCGACGCGAGGGGCCATGAAAGCCATCGCAGCCGCAGAGAAACTCGGCGTCTATCCGGTGGCGCGTGCCGTCCTTGGTGTAGGTGACATAGGGCGCATCGCTCTCCACATCATGCAGCGCGACATCGCTCGCTTCGTAGATGATCTCCAGCCCGCGCTCCGGCGCGGCCGTCATCAGGTCACGAGTGATCTCCGTCTGGCCATAGACCATCACCTGCTTGCCGGTGAGCCCGGCAATGTCGATGCGGATCAGCCGCTCGCCATCGGCCAGGTGGAAGCCATCGTGCGGCAGCCCTTCCGCATGCATCCGCGCGCCGAGGCCCAGCCGATCCATCAAGTCGATCGTAGTGCGCTCCAGCACGCCTGCCCGGATGCGCCCGAGCACATAATCGGGCGTGGCACGCTCCACGACGACCACCTCGATCCCCTCGGCCCGCAGCAGATGGCCCAGCAACAGCCCGGCCGGCCCTGCACCGATGATGGCGACCTGTGTCTTCATATATCCTCTCCGACGATCAGCTTTGATCGGAAGAATGCCCCTCATCCTCCTTTCAGGACATGGCATGGCCGCTCCAATAGTTGGACGATCCGACAGTTTAGGGCATATGGATGACCATGCAGACGTCGGAACCAAAGACAGCAGCTCCCGCATTCTACCTGTATGGCGAGCCCCAGCGGCAGGTTACTGAGGGCTTTGTCCATGTCGAGAGCCTGGACGATCGTTCGCGCCCCAGCGAATGGACGATCCGCCCCCACGTCCACCGCGACCTCAATCACGTCATCCTGATCGCGGAGGGCGGCGGCACCATGCGCGCCGAGGCCGAGACCGTCCATTTCGACGCCCCGTGCCTGTTGCTGATCCCGGCGGGCATCATCCATGGCTTCGACTGGCACCGGGAGTCGCGCGGCTGGGTGACGACCATCGCCGACAGCTACCTGCATCACCTGCTGACCCGCGACACCGATCTGACGCCCCTTTTCCGGTCGGCCCGCGCCGTGCCCCTGCGGCCCGAGGACCGGGCAGCGGTGGAAAGCCGGATCGAACAGATGGCACGGGAACTCGGCTGGGCTGGCCCCGGCCGGCGCGCGGCGGTGGAGGCCTTGCTGCTCTCGCTCATGGTCCTGGCTCTGCGACGCGCGGCGGTCGAGGAGCGTGCACCCGCCGCCACCGGACGCAGCGCCGCGCTGGTCGCCCGCCTGCGCGAACGGATCGAGCAGCGGTTTCGCCTGCGCGAGCCGGTGACGGACCATGCCCGCGCATTGGGGGTAAGCGAGGGCGCGCTCAGGCAAGCCTGTGCGCGGGTGGCCGGCACATCGCCCGCCTCGATGCTGGATGAGCGCGCGCTTCTGGAGGCGCGCCGCCTGCTGCTCTATTCCAACATGTCGATCACCGAGATCGCCTATGCCGTCGGCTTCGAGGATCCGGCCTATTTCTCGCGCTTCTTCGCGCGCCATGTCGGGCAACCGCCCAGGATCTGGCGCACGGAAACGAAAAAGGGCGCGGACAGCTAAGCCATCCGCGCCCGTGGGTGCGACCCCAGGGGATTAGCCGAGCTGCGTTTCCAGCTCTCCCAAGACGCGATAGCAGTCGAACACCTTGGCCACCGAACTGTTGGGATCACGACCTTCACGGATCGCAGAGATGAACTCGCGGTCCTGAAGCTCGATGCCGTTCATCGACACGTCGATCTTGGAGACGTCGATCGCCTCTTCCTTGCCGTTCACCAGATCGTCGTAGCGGGCGATATAGGTGCCGGTGTCGCCGATATAGCGGAAGAAGGTGCCGAGCGGCCCGTCATTGTTGAAGCTGAGCGACAGGGTGCAGATGGCGCCGCTCTCGCTTTTGAGCTGGATGGACATGTCCATGGCGATGCCGAGTTCGGGGTGGATCGGCCCCTGCATCGCATGCGCCGACACGATCTTGCCGGCCTGATAGGCGAACAGGTCCACCGTATGCGCGGCATGATGCCACAGCAGATGGTCGGTCCAGCTGCGCGCCTCGCCCTTGGCATTGATGTTCTTGCGGCGGAAGAAATAGGTCTGCACGTCCATCTGCTGGATGTTCAGCTCGCCCGCCTTGATGAGGTTGTGGACATATTGGTGCGACGGATTGAAGCGGCGGGTGTGGCCGACCATGCAGACGAGGCCGGTTTCCTTCTGCTTGGCGAGAACAGCCTGCGCATCGGCCCAGCTGTCGGCGAGCGGAATCTCCACTTCGACATGCTTGCCAGCATCCATGCAGGCGATGGCCTGCGCCGCGTGCATCTGGGTCGGCGTGCAGAGGATGACGGCATCGACATCGTCGCGCGCCAGCGTCTCGTTGAGGTCGGTGGTGACATGGCCGATGCCATATTTCGCGGCGACGGCCTTGGTCGGCTCCAGTTCGCGGCCGATGATTGAGGTGACGGTGACGCCGTCGATATTCTTGAGGCCATCAAGATGCTTTTCGCCAAAGGCGCCGGCGCCGGCGAGGGCTATACGCATGGGGTTCTCCTTACACAGTCTCCCTTCCCTTTTAAGGGAGGGGTCAGGGGTGGGTGCGATTGCGCAAGCAATCGCTGGCAACGCTTGAGGGGTTAGACCGGACGCTCGTCATGCTCGCGATCCATCCCTTCCGCTCCCTCGAGAGAGGGGCGGATTCTCTTAAACCGGCTCCAGCACCAGATGACCAACAGCGGTATTGGAAGCAGGCACATGATAATGGCGATGCAGCGGCTTCACCTTGCCGCCAAGCGCGCCGCGCATGATGAGCCACATCACCATCTCGATCCCTTCGGAGCCGGTTTCCCGCAGATATTCGATATGCGGGATGGCGCGCAGCGCCTCGCCATCATCCTGGCTCATCATGTCGAGGAAGCGGTTGTCCCATTCCGCGTTGATCAGGCCGGCACGCGGCCCCTGAAGCTGGTGGCTCATGCCGCCCGTGCCCCACACCTGCACATTGAGGTCTTCGGGATAGCTGGCCACGGCGCGCGCGATCGCCTCACCCAGCAGCCAGCAGCGATTGCCCGATGGCGGCGGGTAGGTCACGACATTGACCGCAAGCGGCACGACCTTGACCGGCCATGGCTTGCTCTGGTCGAACATCAGGCTCATGGGCACGGTCAGGCCATGGTCGACGTCCATCTCGTTGATGATGGTCATGTCGAACTCGTCGAGGATCAGGCTCTGCGCGATATGCCAGGCAAGGTCCGCGTGCCCTTCGACATCCGGCACCGGGCGCGGCCCCCAGCCCTCATCGCAAATGCCGTAGCGGTCGGCGCATCCGATGGCAAAGGTCGGGATAATCTTCATGTCGAAGGCGGAAGCATGGTCGTTATAGACCAGGATCACGACATCGGGCTTTTCCCCGGCGATCCATTGCTTCGACCAGTCATAGCCTTCGAAGACAGGCTGCCAATAGGGCTCGGCGGTCTTGCCCAGGTCGATGGCGGCGCCGATGGCGGGCACATGACTGGTCGCGACGCCGGCGGTGATGCGGGCCATCAATTTTTCTCCCTTATGGAGCGCACGCCCTTGGGTGAGCGTCCCCCGGCGATCATCATCGCCTGATAATCCTCGGGGCTCATGCCGGTCATGGTGCCGACGGCCTGAAGGAAGCTGAGGCCATCGGTCGAGAAGACCTTGGCGAGGAAATAGATGTTGCCGCCGAGGTCAAGGCAGCGATTATAGTCCCGGTCGAGGATCGCCTGCTTCTGCGCTTCGGTCATCGGCCATTCGTCGATATAGGCGCGCTCCCCCGCCTTCCACCGCGTGCGGTTCTCCGCCTTCATCAGGCTCATGGCGAACTGGTTCATCCAATAGCCCTGGCGTGCACGCTTGGCGGTATAGACGCGGGTGCCGGGAATATCGTCGAACTCGGCGAGATATTCATGGATGTCCTGGTGCGCAGGATCCTCGGTCATCATAGCCCGCGCGCCTGCAGCAGTGCGTCGAGGCGCGGGAAGACGCGGCGAGCATTCCCCTCGAAGATCGCGTGCCGCTCCGCATCGCTAATGTCGAGCGCGTCGACATAGCGCTTGGTATCATCGAAATAATGGCCGGTCGTCGGATCGATCCCCCGCACCGCACCGACCATCTCGGATCCGAAAAGGATGTTCTTGTTCTCGATCACATCGGCCAGCAGGTCGATGCCTGGCTGGTGATATACGCAGGTATCGAAGAAGATGTTGTTCATCAGATGCGTGTCGAGCGCGGGCTTCTTCAGCATGTCGGCCAAGCCGCGATAGCGCCCCCAATGATAGGGCACCGCGCCGCCGCCATGCGGAATGATGAAGCGCAGCGTCGGAAAATCGGCGAACAGGTCGCCTTCCAGCAGCTGCATGAAGGCGATGGTGTCGGCGGCGATATAATAGGCGCCGGTCGCGTGCATCGCGGGGTTGCAGCTGCCCGACACATGAATCATCGCCGGCACGTCCAGCTCGACCATCTTCTCGTAGAAGGGATACCAATAGCGGTCGGTGAGCGGCGGATGCTTGAAATGGCCGCCGCCCGGATCGGGATTGAGGTTGCAGCCGATGAACCCCATGCCGACGCAGCGCTCCAGCTCCGCGATGGAATTTTCCATGTCGGCGGCCGGCGATTGCGGCAACATGCACACCCCGGCGAAGGTCTCGGGATAGAGCCCCACCACCCGCGCGATCAAGTCGTTGCAGCGGATCGCCCACTCCTTCGCGACATCGGCATCACCGACATGCGGCGCCATGGCGGAGGCACGCGGCGAAAAGATTGTCATGTCCGCGCCGCGCTCCTTGATGAGGCGCAGCTGGTTCGCCTCAATCGTCTCGCGGATCTCGTCGTCGGAAATCTCGGGATAGGGCGGCGCGGCCTCTCCCGCCTTGAACGCGGCCTTCTGCGCCTCGCGCCAGGCGTCATGCCCCTTGGGCAGGACGGTGTAATGGCCGTGGCAATCGATAATCAGGCTCATGCGGCGTCCGCCTTTCCTTCTGTAAGTGCTGCTGCGGCAATGTCGTTCATGCCGGAAATCTTGGGCGTCAGCCCTTCGGGCGGCTGCTTGATGCCCAGCGCGCCAATGGCCCGTTGCCGCTCGACCGTGCCGCGCGTCATCGCAGCGCCGGTGCCGAGCCCGTCGAGGGTCTTGACGACCTCCTCCATCTCCGCCGCGCGGCGCAGGCCATGGACCAGCATCCGGTCGAGATTATAGTCGGCTCGCGCGTCCCAGGGCCGGGGCTTTTCGCTGGCATCGAGCGAGGCGAGCACCTCGTCGAGCACGCCGGCCGCATCCGCCGCCAGCACGCATTCCGCCGTCAGCGCCTCGATGCCCTTGACCATGACTGATCGGATCATCTTGATCGACGAGGCCCGGCCGACAGCGTCGCCGACCACCCGGATATTGGCGAAGCCCAGTGCGGCAAGGCGCTGCGCGGCCTCCTGCGCCCGCGAGCCGCTGAGCAGGAGCGGCACATTGAGGCGCGCCGGATCGACCGGGGCCATCACGGCCACGTCGACATAATGCGCGCCCGCCGCCTCGATGGCGCGGGCGGCGGCCTGCTTGGTCTGTGGGGCGACGCTGTTGAGATCGCAAAAGAGCATGTCGGGGGAAATCAGGCCCGCAGCAGCTTCCGCCACGGCAAGCGCCTGATCGGCCGTCACGAGCGAAAGAACGAGGGGCACGCCGTCCAGCGCGTCTTCCAGGAAACGCGCGGAGAGCACGCCTGCCTCGTGGCAACATGCCAGCATCGCGTCGCGCGTGTCCGGGGAATCGGTCTTGATGTCGAAGACATGCGCGGCCAGGCCCCAATCCCCCGCTTTCGCAAAGGTGGACCCCGCCTCTCCAAATCCGATAAGACCGACTTCCTGCTCCATGGCGCCAAGGCTTGACCCATCGGCCTGACCGAGGCCAATCGAATCCACACCCCTTCTATAAGATTTTACGAATAGACAGTGTTGGCGACGGTCTGGATCGCTTCCATGAAGCGAAGCTGCATACGTGTCGGCCGCCAGTCCGCTCGGGTCGTCAGGCCAATGGTCCGGGTGATCGTGCCGGGCGCGGGACCGATGTCGATCAACAGCCCGGCCTCAAGCTCGAGCGCGAGTTGATCCACCGACAACAGCGTCAGATAATCCCCCGTTATCAACAGCTGGCGTATCGTCATCACCGAACCGCATTCGATCGGCACGGACGGCAGCGCCCCGCCAAGCGCCTCGAACATCCGCCTCCAGAGCTGGCGTAGGGGCGTGCCCTCCGGCGGCAATATCCATGGGCAGTCGCGCAGCGCATCGGCAGTCCAGCCGTCCGCCAGAGGATGCCCGGCCCGCGCCAATATGGTCGGGCGATCCTGAAACAGCGGTTTCTGCTCCAGATCCAGCCCGATCGACGGATCCCGCAACGCACCGACCATCATGTCGATCTCCCCGTCCCGCAGCGGCCCGGCCAGTTCCACATGCGATCCCTCATGGATCGAAATGTCGATATGCGGAAAATCGACCCGGAAACTGGTAATCGCCTGCGGCAACAAGCGCGCGCGCGACAGCGGCATGGCGCCCACGACGATACGGCCGCCCTCCCGCCCCTGCAACTCGGCAATGTCCTCAAGCCCCGATCGCAGTTCCGCCAGCGCCAGCCGGAGGCGTCGGGCCAGCGCGCTTCCCTGCCGGGTCAGCACCAGCCCCCTGCCCCGCCGATCCACTAGCCTGTATCCCAAGGCCAGCCCCAGATCGCCGACCGCCCGATGCAGCGAGGGTTCGGCCACCCCAGCCTCCGCCGCCGCCGCGACATAGCTACCCGCCCGCGCCAGCGCGACGAAGGCGCGGATCTGCGCAGCCGTCACGCGGTTGCTGCCGATCAGCCGCAACGCCGCCTCCACGCGCGGCGCGAGGCGCAGGGCGGCCTCGGTCGGCGCCATGCCGCCGGGTTGCCGCTCGAACAGGCGCAAAGCCAGCTGCGTCTCCAGCTTGGCGATCCCCTGCGTGACCGCCGGCTGCGTCAAATGCACCGCACGCGCGGCCAGGCTGACGCTGCCCTGCTCCACGACCGCCGCCATGGCGGCGAGATGACGGATATTGAACTGATCGACCTGCATGAAGAAGGATTAGCAAAAATTTATGCCTGTGTCCCATATCGGATTTGCCCGGCAGTCGCGGCTGCGCCATTTCTCCGCTGCATTTGGGAGAAGGAGAAAAGCCCATGTCCGGCATCGTCGTCCAGAATATCGAACGGGCGGACCTCGCCGTCATCGACGGGCTCGCCAAGTGCGGCGTCGCGACCGTCCATGAAGCGCAGGGCCGCAAGGGCCTGCTCGCACCCTATATGCGCCCCATCTATACCGGCGCGCGCATCGCGGGCAGCGCCGTCACTATCTCCGCGCCTCCGGGCGACAACTGGATGGTGCATGTGGCGATCGAGCAGCTCAAGGAGGGCGACATCCTGCTGCTCGCGCCGACGAGCCCCTGCACAGACGGCTATTTCGGCGATCTGCTCGCGACATCGGCGCAGGCGCGCGGCTGCCGGGGCCTCATCATCGATGCGGGCGTGCGCGACGTGCGCGACCTCAAGGACATGAATTTCCCCGTCTGGTCAAAGGCCGTCCATGCGCAGGGCACGATCAAGGGCACGCTGGGATCGGTCAACATCCCGGTGGTCTGCGCCAACGCGCTGGTCAATCCGGGCGACGTGGTAATTGCCGACGACGACGGCGTCTGCATCGTTCCCCGCGCCGATGCAGCCGCAGTGCTGGAAAAGGCGCAGGCACGCGAGGCGGCGGAGGAAGCCAAGCGGATCCGGCTGGCCGCCGGCGAACTGGGACTCGATATCTACAATATGCGCCCGCGCCTTGAGGAAATGGGCCTCAAATATGTCTGAGGGCATTCCCTCCTCGGCGCGCGTGATGTGGATGCGCGGCGGCACGTCGAAGGGCGGCTACTTCCTCGAAGCCGATTTGCCCAGCGATACCGCTTCACGCGACGCCTTCCTGCTGCGCGTCATGGGATCGCCCGACCCGCGCCAGATCGACGGCATGGGCGGCGCCGATCCGTTGACCAGCAAGGTCGCCGTCGTACGGAAATCCGCGCGTGAGGGCGTGGACGTCGACTATCTGTTCCTGCAGGCGTTCGTAGACCAGGCAATCGTCTCCGACGCGCAAAATTGCGGCAACATCCTTGCCGGCATCGGCCCCTTCGCCATCGAGCGCGGACTGGTCGCGCCGCAGGGCGATGAAACCCGCGTCGCGATCTACATGGAGAATACCGGCCAGATCGCGATCGCGACGGTACAGACCCCCAATGACGGTGTCCGCTATGATGGCGACGCCCGGATCGACGGCGTGCCGGGCACGGCAGCCCCCATCCCGCTGGAATTTCGCGACACCGCTGGTTCGTCCTGCGGCGCGCTGCTGCCCACAGGCAATGCCTTTGACGAGGTCGAGGGCGTTCGCGTCACCCTGATCGACAATGGCATGCCCTGCGTGGTGATGAAGGCGCAGGATGTCGGCATCACCGGCTATGAGGACCGCGAGACGCTGGACAATGACGGCGCGCTCAAGGCCCGCATCGAAGCGATCCGCCTCGCGGTAGGCGAGCGCATGAACCTCGGCGACGTGCGCGAGAAGTCGGTGCCCAAGATGATGCTGGTTGCCCCGCCCCGCAATGGCGGCGCGGTAACGGTCCGCAGCTTCATTCCGCATCGCGCCCATGCCTCGATCGGCGTGCTGGGCGCGGTCAGCGTCGCGACCGCCTGCCTGATCGAGGGCTCGCCGGCAGCGGAGGTCGCCAATGTCCCCGAGGGCGCCCGCAAGACGCTTTCGGTCGAACATCCCACCGGCGAGACGACCTGCGTGATGGAACTGGACGATGCGGGCAATGTCACCAGCGCGGCGATGCTGCGTACCGCACGCAAATTGATGGACGGAGAGGTTTTCGCATGAGCATCGCGAGCAGCGAACGCATTGTCAGCTGGCATGCCGATCCATCTGTGCCACGCTTCGCCCCGCCGCCGGGCGCGGTCGACGCGCATTGCCATGTCTTCGGCCCGATGGCGCAATTCCCGTTCAGCGCGAAGGCGAAATATCTGCCGGAAGATGCCGGGCCGGACATGCTGTTCGCGCTGCGCGAGCGGCTCGGTTTCTCGCGCAATGTGATCGTGCAGGCGAGCTGCCATGGAACGGACAATGCCGCGACGCTGAACGGCATCGCCCTGTCGAACGGCAAGGCGCGCGGCGTCGCCGTGGTCGATCCCGCCATTTCCGACAGCGAACTGGAAGCGCTGCATTCAGGCGGCATGCGTGGCGTGCGGTTCAACTTCCTCAAGCGGCTGGTGGATGACGCGCCCAAGGACAAGTTCCTGGAGATCGCGACCCGCATCAAGGCGCTCGGCTGGCATGTCGTCGTCTATTTCGAGGCGGATATTCTGGAAGAGCTGCGCCCCTTCCTGGACGCTATCCCGACGACTATGGTCATCGACCATATGGGCCGCCCGGATGTGACGCAGGGACCGGACGGCCCGGACATGAAGGCCTTCCGCGCGCTGCTCGACTCCCGGCCCGATATCTGGACCAAGGTCACATGCCCCGATCGGCTGGATGCGAAAGGCGCGCCCTGGGACGATTTCGCTGCGGCGGTCGCCCCACTGGTCGCAGACTATCCCGACCGTGTGCTCTGGGGCACGGACTGGCCGCACCCCAATATGCAGGACACTATCCCCGATGACGGCGCGCTGGTCGACATGATCCCGCGCATCGCACCGATGCCCGAACTGCAGCGCAAGCTGCTGGTCGACAACCCGATGCGGCTCTATTGGCCCGAGGAGATCGCCTAGGCAGCGTGGGTAAATTCCGTTCTATCGATAAAGCGATCAACAGGACGAACGGAGCGCGAGGCCCCTTCTTGATTGTCTGACGAGCAGACGGAACCAGCCCTGGCAATTCCGGGCGGAATCACGCCCAGCCCGATGGCCATGGCCATCGGGCTGGATACCAGCTATAAGCATGGCTGCCTCAGTCGACGATCGTCAGCATCGTTCTGCGAAGCGAAGCGTTCCATCAAGCGCGGAAATACGGCAGGTGGGCGCAGTTTTCTTTTTAAGTGATGCTGACGTCCGCACAGGCTGATCGCATTTCTCGTTGGCCACGGACTATTCAGAACAGAATGAAATTCCCCCGATTATTTGCGTCTTCCGCGCGCGACATGGCCATTGATCTTGGAACGGTGAATACCGTCGTTCATGTTCGTGGTCGCGGAATCGTGCTCAATGAACCTTCCGTGATCGCTATCGAAACCCAGAACGGCATCCGCCGGGTGAAGGTGGTGGGCAATGAAGCCAAGCTGATGCTGGGCAAGACCCCCGCCAACATCCAGGCGCTTCGCCCGCTGCGTGACGGCGTGATCGCCGACATCGACGTCGCCGAGCAGATGATCAAGCATTTCATCGACAAGGCGCTGGGCGAATCCCGTCGTTTCAGCCGCGGCTATCAGATCGTCGTCTGCGTACCTTCGGGCTCCACCATGGTCGAGCGGCGGGCGCTGCGGGATGCCGCATCGAATGCGGGCGGCTATCGTGTCCTGCTGATCGAGGAGCCGATGGCGGCGGCGATCGGCGCTGGCCTTCCGGTCACGGAACCGCGCGGCGCCATGGTCGTGGACATTGGCGGCGGCACCACCGAAGTCGCAGTACTTTCGCTGCGCGGCATCGCCTATAGCGGTTCGGCGCGGGTGGGTGGCGACAAGCTGGACGACGCCATCGCCTCGCATGTCCGCCGCACCCACAATCTGATGATCGGCGAGATGACGGCGGAGCGTGTCAAGCACACCATTGGCTGCGCGACGCCGCCCGACGGCGCCGGCGAAACCATGACGGTCAAGGGTCGCGATCTGGTCAACGGCCGCCCGTCAGAGATCACCATCACCGAAGCGGAAATCGCCGATGCGCTGGCAGAACCCGTGGGCCAGATCAAGAGCGCGGTGATGGCCGCGCTGGAGCAGACCGCCCCGGAACTGTCCGCCGACATCATCGACGAAGGCATCACCCTGACCGGCGGCGGCGCACTGCTGAGGCGGCTGGACGAGGCGATTGCCGATGCCACCGGCCTGCCGGTGAAGGTCGCCGACAATGCGCTTCTCTCCGTCGCGCTCGGGGCTGGGAAGGCACTTGAAGACCCGTTCTACGAAGGCGTGCTGCGGACGGCCTGAGGGGGAGCATGCGACGCTCCCGGTCCGGACCCCGAACCATTTTAAGGGGTTGACGATATCCGATGAGCCTGCACCATGCCCTTATGAGTTTGAAGACCATGCGCAATCATCACCCTTGGCGCAGCATGGCCGCATGGTCTGCAATGGCAATGTCGCTGCTTTCGCCAGCCCATGCCGCCGACCCCGCGCCCTTCGACCTCGCCGGCCCGCAGCTGAAGGTCACGGTGACGCGGGGCAAGCAGACGCTGCCGATCGGGCAAGTCCCCAATCTGGCTGAGGGCGACAGGCTGGAGATCGGTGCCGACCTTCCCGCAGATCAATCCGCCAACTATCTGCTGGTCTCCGCCTTCCTGCATGGCGCCACCAATCCCCCGCCAAAGGACTGGATCGACAGCGCCAAGACGTGGAAGCGCAAGGACAAGGACAAGCTGCTCCGCCTCACCGTACCCGCCGGCGCGCGGCAACTCGTGCTGTTCATGGTGCCGGAAACCGGCGGCGATTTCGGCACTGTGGCCGATGCCGTGCGCGGCAAGCCCGGCGAGTTCGTGCGGGTGACGCAGGATCTCAACCAGGCGTCGCTCGACCGGTCGCGCCTCGATGCCTTCATGGCCGGCATCCGCGCACAGGAAAATACCCATCCCGAATATCTGCGCACGCTGGCGCCCGCGCTTGCCGGCAGCCTGTCGATCAAGCTCAATGCCGATTGCTTGGCGAAAGTGGTGGAACTGCAGGCCTCCTGCCTGCTCGAAAACCGTGATGCGCTGGTGCTGAGTGATGTCCACAGCCGCTCGATCACGGATACGCTCACCGGCGCGCCCACCGATCTCGCCCTTCAGATCGCCGCAACGCCGCAGGCGGGCCTTGGCTATTACAGCCCCTATATTGCCGTCGTCCGCGATGTGGCGCGCATCTTCGGCGCGTTCAACAACCCGGAATTCCAGTATCTCCCTGCGCTTGGCATAAGGCAGGATGACAGGGTCTCGCTGATCCTCAACAGCGCGCCGCCGGCAAGGTCGCGCTCTGCGCCAGCCGCCCCGGCATGGTCCTGCCGGTGGAGGGCGCGCCGCTCATCTATTCGACCGGCTATGCCCATGGCATGACACTGCAGGCGACCGACAGGAACGGAAAGCCGATCAGCGTGCCGCTGACCGCGCGCGCCGACAAGGGCGGCTATGCCCTGAAGGAACCGCTGCAAGCCGCCGATTTCAACAGTAGCGTAACTGCGAGCCTGACCGGCTTCTGGGGGTTCCGCGCCTTCACCGGCCCCAGCTTCACCCTGCAATTTCCCAATGACCAGCCCTGGCATGTCGCCGACGATGCCCAGAGCCTGATCGTCGGGCGGGAAAACCAGTTGTCGCTGCAGGGCGCCGCCGCCTCCTGTATCGAGAGCATCAGCCTGCAGCAGCCCTCCGGCCCCGAACAATCCGCGTCATGGAAGGCGACCGAGGCGGACCGGATCGCCGTGACCCTACCGATGGCCAGTACCGCGCCGGGCAAGCTGACCCTCAACATCCGTCAATATGGCGTTGCCAAGCCGATCAGCCTGACGCTTCAGGCTTATGCCGAGGCGAGCCGGCTCGACGGGCTGGCGCTCCATGCGGGGGACGATTGGGGAGTGCTGACCGGTCGCCGGCTCGACCAGGTCGCACGAATCGACATCGAAGGCACGCCCTTTCGCCCCGGAGAACTCCGGCGAGAGGGCGATGTCGACAAGCTGCGCGTACAGGCGGAAGAAGGAGCGAAGCCGCCCACACTCAACAAGGGACAAAGCGCTACCGCCCGGCTGACGCTCAAGGACGGCCGCATCGTCAGCCTGCCCACCACCATCCAGCCGCCCCGGCTGCGCGTGTCCCTCCTCTCCAAGACGATCGACCGGAGGCCCGACAAGGCTGTGTTCCCCCTACGCCTGACCGACGCCAACCTCTTGCCGGACGATGCGCGCATCACGCTGTCGGTCAAGGCGACCGGCGGCACGCGCTTCACCAGCCAGGACGTTCTGGAAATCGCCACCGGCGACCAGTCTGCCAACCTTCGCCTGACGGGCAGCAATGGTTTTCGGCTGGAAAGCGCGGAGGTGGCGATCGCATCCTTCGATGCGGCACAGCTTGGTGCCTCTGCGGCTGGCCCCCTGCTGTTCCGCCTCGTCCAGAACGGCATTGCGGCCGACTGGCAGCCACTGGCCACGCTCGCACGCCTGCCTCAGATCTCGGGCCTGTCCTGTCCGGCGGACAAACAGAATTGTTCACTCTCCGGTACGAACCTGTTCCTGATCGAGGCGGTAGCCGCCTCTGCGGCACTGACCACTCCTTCCTCTGTACCCGAAGGCTTTACCGGACAGTCTCTGGACGTACCAAAGCCGCTTGAGGGCAAGCTGTTCATCAAGCTGCGCGACGCGCCCGGCGCCATTGCGGAGCTTGCTGTACCGGGCGCCAGTTAAAACGCGGGCCCCTGATCGCATCGGTAATTCCCGATGCTTATTGACCGGTGAATTTTCATCGGATATTCCCGATGAATGGAAACCGAAGCCGCACTCGCAGTTCTGGCAGCTCTGGCGCATCCCACGCGCCTGTCTACGTTCCGGCTGCTCGTCCAGCACGAGCCCGAGGGATTATCGACGGGACAGCTTGTTGAAGAAAGCGGCCTGAGCCAAAGCACCTTCTCGACCCACCTGGCAGTGCTGGCCAAGGCGGGACTGGTTTTGTCCGAGAAGCGCGGACGCCAGCAGATCCAGCGCGCCAGCATCGACACGCTGCGGGTCTTGATGACCTTCCTCGCCAAGGATTGCTGCCAGGGCCGCGCCGAACTGTGCGCGCCGCTGCTCGCCGACCTTACCTGCTGCTGAAAGAACCTGCCATGACCGACATCATCATCTACCATAATCCCGATTGCGGGACGTCGCGCAATGTGCTGGCCCTGATCCGAAACTCGGGCGTGGAGCCGCACGTCGTCGAATATCTAAAATCGCCGCCCACGCGCACCCTGCTGATGGACATGATCGCGCGCGCGGGCATGACACCGCGCGATCTCCTTCGCGAGAAGGGCACGCCCTATGCCGAACTCGGACTCGCGGATGCATCGCTCTCCGATGATGCGCTGATCGACGCGATGATGGCGCACCCTATCCTGATCAACCGGCCGCTGGTCGTAACGCCGCGCGGCGTAAAACTCTGCCGGCCTTCCGAAGTCGTACTCGATATCCTGCCGGACGCCCAGCGCGGCGCGTTCGCAAAGGAGGATGGCGAGCAGGTCGTTGACGCGCTCGGACACCGCGTCGCTCCCGCATGAACCATCGGGCGATAATCTCCGAGGCGCTGGGCAGCTTCCTGCTGTTCGCAACGGTGATCGGCTCGGGCATCATGGCTGAGAGGATGGCGGCCGGGAATGTCGCGATCGCGCTGCTCGGCAACACATTGGCGACAGGCGCGATGCTCTTCGTCCTCATCACCATGCTGGGGCCGTTATCCGGCGCCCACCTCAACCCGGCCGTAACGCTGGTGATGCGTCTTCGCGGAGATATCCGGTCCGACACTGCCATGCGCTATGTCGTCGCGCAGCTTGCGGGAGGCATATTGGGCGTCTGGGTGGCTCACCTGATGTTCGACATGCCCATCCTCCAGTTCTCGGACAAGATCCGCAGCGGCCCCGGCCAGTTGGTCGGGGAAGCGGTCGCGACCTTCGGGCTCGTGCTAACGATCCTGGGAACGGCGAGGACCAGACCCGGCTTCGTCCCGGCGAGCGTCGCCCTGTACATCACGGTCGCCTATTGGTTCACCTCTTCGACCAGCTTCGCCAACCCGGCCATCACCATCGCCCGTTCCCTGAGCGACAGCTTCGCCGGCATCGCTCCGGCCTGCGTCCCTGCATTCATCGCGGCGCAATGCGCCGGCGCGATCGCCGCCCACCTCGCCAGCGACATCCTCTTCACCGACACATCAAAGGACACCGCATGAGCCGATTGCGCGCCCTGCCCGATCCCGATCACCTGCCGGCACTGGACCCTCGCTTCGTCATCGAACACCCCGCCCTTGGCCTGGGTGCCGATCAGCCACCGGCCCGCATTCTTCTGCTCTATGGCTCGCTGCGCGACCGTTCATTCTCCCGCCTCGCCGTAGAGGAGGCGGCTCGGCTGCTTCAACTCTTCGGGGCCGAGACGCGCATCTTCGATCCGTCCGACCTCCCGCTCCCGGATCAGGTTGCCGGTGACGATCATCCCGCCGTCCACGAACTGCGCGCGCTTTCGATGTGGTCGGAAGGACAGGTGTGGTGCAGCCCGGAACGCCATGGCGCCATCACCGGGATCATGAAGGCGCAGATCGATCATCTGCCGCTCGAAATGAAGGGCATGCGCCCGACCCAGGGGCGGACCCTGGCGGTCATGCAGGTTTCGGGCGGCTCCCAGTCCTTCAACGCGGTCAATATGCTGCGCCTGCTCGGCCGCTGGATGCGGATGTTCACCATCCCCAACCAATCGTCCGTCGCCATGGCGTACAAGGAGTTCGACGAAGCGGGCCGCATGAGGCCCTCGGCCTATTATGATCGCATCGTCGACGTCATGGAGGAACTGGTGCGGATCACGATCCTGATGCGACCCCATGCCCGGCAACTGGTCGATCGTTATTCCGAGCGGAAAGCATCCGGGACCATGATCGATCCGGTGGCGGACCGCGCGAACGCCACACTTGCCGACCGCAAGTGAGCGCGCAGGGGAAAGGCTATTTATACTCGATCAACAGAGTCTTGCGCGCGCGCAGGCTGCTCCACCAGAAACCGAATTGCCCGAAGCAGAGTGGGATTTTCCCCAGCACGATGTGCGTTGCGTAGATCGCATCCGACCGGCGATACACCCGCCACCAAAGCACGGGCCAGAGGCACCAGAACAGCGGAAACGCCCAGAGCAGGTTGCTCAAGACATATTTGACCAGCGTGGGGTCTTCCGCGCCGCGCCGATGCCATGCCTCGGCCCGGGCATGCCCCGTCCGTCGGTTTCGTTGCCACCATTGCCGCCATGTGGTCATCGCCACATCATGCAACGTCATCTCGTCCGGCAGACGGACGATGTTCCAGCCGCGACGCCGCATCCGGTGGCACAGGTCATTGTCCTCGGCCGCGATCAGGCCTGCATCATAGCCGCCGACCGCCAACATGGCCTCGACCCTGACCAGCGCATCGCCACCGCATGCATCCGTAGGCCCCGGCGGTCCATCCCATTCCCGGTCGCACACCCGGTTATAGACCGTTCGATCGGGATAACGTTCGCGCCTGCGCCCGAAGACGACAGCGGTGCTCGCGTCCTTTGCTATCCCTGCGAGCGCCGCGTCTATCCAGTGGGGATCAAGCTCGCAGTCGCCATCGATGAACTGGACAAAGCGTACGTCCGGCCAAAGCGCCCGCACGCGCGCGAATCCGGCATTGCGACCGCGCGCGGCGGTGAAGGGCAAGGTCGCGTCCAGCGCGATCACCTCCACGCCAAAGGTGTGCGCCAAGGCGACGCTGCCGTCCTTAGAACCTGAGTCGACATAGATGACGCGGTCAACGACGCGCGTTGCCGACTGCAGGCAGGCGCGAAGCCGTTCCCCCTCGTTACGCCCGATCACCACCATGGCAACGGCCGCATTGCGTGCGACATCCCGACCGCCGCCTTCAAATTCCATCTTCGACATCGCGCACCCATTCACTCCTTCAAGCATGCATTGCCCCCTCGCCCTGGCCTGAAATCGGGCGCCTCCGTTCAGACCGGCGCCGGTGGGATCAGTTTCAGCCAGGCGGGAAGATCCTCTCGCCAGAGCGCGCTCGCGCGCTGGCGCGGCGACAGGCCCTCGATGAGCGCAGCGATTTCGCGCCGCGTCAGTCCCGATCGCTCGCAAAAATAGGGGTGCCGCGTGCGGTTGGCAAAATAGCTGTAGAACAGCGCGGCCCTGTCCTTGTCATGCGCCGGCGCGCCACGGTGAAAGAAACGGGCGGTATCGGCGAACAGCACCGTTCCGGCCGGGCCGGTGCAGCTGACGATGTCGCGGGCATAATCGGCGCCAAGGCGCTTGCTCAGGACTTCCTCGGTGCCAAACTCGAAGGTGTAGCGGTCATCTACGCCCTGCGCCCTGTCGACCCGGCTGATCAGCTCGAACGGGCCACCATGCTCGGTCACGTCGCTGCAGTAGACCGCGACCTTCATCATCTTGCGATCCTCGCGATCACGGTGCCACTGGCGTGGCCCCAGCTCCGTGCCATCCGCGACGGTGTAGACAAGTACCGAACCGTCATAGGCCGCAGGAAGACCCAGATAGGCCTCCGCGATATCAAGCAGTCGTTCGTTGAGCCCCCAATGGAAAAGCTCTGGATTTTCGATCGTCGTAGAGGCCGGTGCGTAGATGAACTGGCGTCCCGCGTTCGCGTCAAGGCGGGCGCTCTCGGTACAGTCGTGCGCCACCTTCTGCCCCGCACGAAGCATCGCTGCCGAGCCCGTCAGGCCCAGCGCCTCCAGGGTGGTGACGAACACTCCGTCACGC
Organism: Sphingobium arseniciresistens; assembly: GCA_029167225.1. GTDB lineage: Bacteria > Pseudomonadota > Alphaproteobacteria > Sphingomonadales > Sphingomonadaceae > Sphingobium > Sphingobium arseniciresistens. The sequence goes on along the minus strand of JARFNK010000004.1, from coordinate 41,974 downwards.
TCCAGCCGATCCACGATTTCCTGGTCGATCCCGTGCAACCTGTGGAGCAAGGGGCGATGCCGTTCGAGCGCCCTGTTGTAGCGCCGCCCGAGCCACCGCCGAATGAACGGTATGTTCGACAGTTTGAAGGCGAGTTGTGCCGGTTTGTCGCCAAGGCGGTTCAAGATTCGCTGAGAAATCTTTTTCAACATGCCGATCCCATCGATAGGATGATCCTTGACGATGTCGCGGCTTGATCCCGTATTCGGCAAGCAAGCGGCAACAGCCCCCGGCGCCCGGAAAAGTCTCGAACCGTTCGCTCATCATCTGCGCCCCTCGCGTGCCGCATACAACCCGGCGATTCCGGTCCCCATTTCTCATACTTCCGTGGCCGAGCGAGCGCTCTATTCTCCCCTGGACGGTCATCGGACCCGGACCGAACTTGCACAACTGCATGTCAGGAGCGCGCTACCGCCATGCCTTCGCCACGAGTTCAAGACAGCGGACAAGGGCCGGAGGCGAACGATAATGGCGCCTCCGATTTCACCCCACAGGTGCGCAGCGTCCTCGTGGTCGGCGGCACTGGTTTCGTCGGTCAGCATCTTGTCGGGAAGCTTGCCGGACGCGGGCGGGTGGCGCGCGTATTGACCCGCAATCCGCAAGCCGCGCAAACTGCGCTGCATCGCGCCGGGATCGAACTGGTTGAAGGAAACTACCGCGATCCCGTAGCGCTGGATGCCGCGCTCGACGGGGTCGATGCGGTCTGTCACCTCGCCAAGGGTGAAGGTCGCAACTGGCAGGAATATCTCGACAATGATGTGGAGCCCACTCGGCAGGTGGCGGAAGCGGCGCTGCGCCGGGGCGTGCGCCGGTTCATCTATGTCGGGTCGATCGATTCCTACGCATCGGCAAGCGCTGCTGACCGCATCGACGGATCGACGGCGCTCGACCCGCGGATCGAGCGTCGCAATCATTATGCGCGATCAAAGGCGACTTGCGAACAAATGCTCCTGGAAATGGCGCGGGATCGGGGCCTGCCATTGGTAATCCTGCGCCTCGGGATCGTCATCGGCGCGGGCAGTTCCCCGATCCATTATGGCGTCGGCCGGTTCTCCGCGTGGAACCGGTTGACCTTTTGGGGGGACGGCACACACAAGCTGCCCTTCGTGCTTGTGGAAGATGCCGCTGATGCGCTTGTGCGCGCGCTTGAGGCGCCCGGCATCGAACAATGCAGCTTCCTGATCACCGATGCCCCGCTTCTGTCCGCGCGCGATTATGTAGCGGCGATGCAGGCGCGTTCCGGCGGCAGAGTCCATGCTGCGCCGCGCGCCATTTGGCGATACTGGTTGGCAGACCTCGCGCGTGAAATGGTCAAGACCGCGATCCGCCACCCCAATCGTCATCTCTCCAGCCTCCACGACTGGGAATGCCGCTCCCACCGCGCCACCTATGACTCAGCGCAGAGCGCCGCGGCGCTTGGCTGGCGGCCCGCGGGCACGCGCCAGGCACTGATCGAACGCGGTATCTATCCCGCGGTCGAGGCCATGTTGTGAAACGGGCCTGCCCATAGCTTTGGGCTGCACCACTTGGATTGGCCTTTGGCGGGAATGAAGGCCCTTCGCGGCATCGCCATTTCCGCGCGATAGCCTCGCTCTTGGCGATCAAGGAACAAAGCGGCTTGGCTTCCCACGGCACGAGCATGGCAGCCCGAGATGCTCGGCATAGTCTTCGATCATGGTTGGCGCTCTGCCGGCCGACTTGACGACCTCTCCACCGGCGATCATGATTAGTCCGACAAAAGAGGGGGCCGCGACAACATGCGCACGTTGGTCGGCCCCTGTTAGGCGGGAGGTTGGCTGCCATCATTACCAATGACCTCGACGGTCACGGCGCGATGCCCTTTTCAGGTGGCCGCTATAGCCTTTGCGACTTTGGCGGGAGGCTGGCCCTTCGCGCGCCAGCCATTCAATCCCCCTTGCGCAGCCTGGAGACCGAGCAATGACATCCTTAAGCCGCCGCGCCATGATGGGCGCCGCTGCCGCCGTTGCCGCCGCCCCCCGGATCGCGATGGCGCAGACAGGACCGGACGACGAGATCATCGACCTGTGGCCCAGTGATCCCCCCGGCAAAACGGCCGCCACGATTACACGAAAGATCACCGACCAGTCCCGCGATCCGGCCCACCCCGATCGCTGGGTGACGGGGGTCGCCCGGCCGGTGATGGTCGTTCGCCGGCCCGAACGCCCCAATGGATCGGCGGTGCTCGTCATGCCCGGCGGCGGCTATGGCTTCCTGTCCTACGACAATGAAGGCACCAGCCAGGCCGCATGGCTGAACGCACGCGGGGTTACGGCCTTCATCCTGCTCTATCGCCTGCCCGCCGAAGGCTGGCATCGCCACGAGGACGTGCCGCTGCAGGATGCCCAGCGCGCGATGCGGCTCATCCGTGCCGGCGCGCAGCGTTTTTCCATCAAGCCAGACCGGATCGGGGTCATCGGCTTCTCGGCCGGCGGCCATCTTGCCGGATCGCTCGCCACCCGGCATGGGGAGCAGGTCTATGCACCGGTCGACGCGACCGACCGCCTGCCCGCACGCCCCGATGTCGCCGGGCTGATCTATCCGGTGATCAGCCTCGAGGCCCCCTTCACCCATGGCGGGTCACGCGACATGCTGCTGGGCGATGGCGCCTCCACGGAAATGCGCCGGGCGCGCTCCGTCGAGCTGCGGGTCGATGCCGCGACGCCCCCCACCTTCCTCGTCCATGCGGCCGATGACGGGCTGGTCCCGGTCGCCAACAGCATCGCGATGTTCCAGTCCCTTCAGGCAGCAAAGCGTCCGGCGGCGATGCACCTGTTCGAGGATGGCGGCCACGGCTTCGGCGTGCGCCTGCCCCAGACGATGCAGGCGGCGGCCTGGCCACGGCTGTTCGCCACCTTCGCGGCAAGGCATGGGGCGTTCCCAGAGACTCCCGCATGACGGCTGCGGACTGCCCGCATACGCACCTCATGGTCCCTGTGCCAGGCGGCATTGTGCCCGCCGCAGCGCGCCCGCTGCATTCGCCCACCAATGCCGCGCTGCCACTGCTTGAGTCCGGCGAACAGCGCGTGGCGCTTCCATGCGATCCGGCCGCCGGTCGCTGGAATCTCCCGGACCGGACAATGAAGCCCGCTTTCGCCGCCGATGGCATCCATGCGGCGCCCGCAAGCGATGCGATGATGCGCCCGATGGCCCTTGTCGCCATCGCCAGCACCTTGGGGAAACAGTGATGCAAGGGATCGGTCGCCGCTCCTTCCTCGCCGGTGCGGCCGCACTCGGCCTTGCCCGTACCGCGCGGGCAGCCAGCCCCATGGGCACAGCCAGCGGCCCTGTGCAGCCGAACTGGCCCTCGCTCGTCGACAATTATCGCTATCCCGACTGGTTCCGCGACGCCAAGCTCGGCCTGTGGTCGCATTGGGGGCCGCAGTCCGTGCCGGAACAGGGCGACTGGTATGGCCGCTTCATGTATATGCAGGGCCACCCGATGTACGAGCATCACCTGCGGACCTATGGGCACCCCACGCAGGCTGGCATGAAGGACATCCAGAACCTGTGGACCGCCGACCGCTGGGACCCCGACGCGCTGATCGCCCGCTACCAGAAGGCCGGCGCCAAATATTTCATGGCGCTCGCCTGCCACCACGACAATCTCGACTGCTATGACAGCCGTTACCACGCCTGGAACAGCCTGCGCGTCGGGCCGAAGCGCGACATCGTGGGCATCTGGGAAAAAGCGGCGCGGCGCGCGGGGATGAAGTTCGGCGTGTCCAACCACGCCGCCCATGCCTGGCACTGGTATCAGACCGGCTATGGCTATGATCCGACAGGCCCGCGCAAGGGCGAGCGCTACGACGCCTTCCGCCTGCGCATGGCCGACGGCAAGGGGCAATGGTGGGAGGGGCTCGACCCGCAGGAGCTCTATACCGGCGGCCATGCCGTGCTGCCCGACGGCATCGACAGCATCGAGGCGATGAACGCATGGCATGATGCCAATGACGGCCAGTGGATCGAGACCGGGCCGACGTACGACCCCGCCTATGTCACCCGTTGGCTGCTGCGCCAGACCGACCTTGTCGACAAGTACAAGCCCGACATCGTCTATTTCGACGATTATGAACTGCCCTTCGGTCAGGTCGGGCTGGAGGCGGCGGCCGACTATTACAACCGGTCGATCGCATGGCACGGCAAGATCGACGTCGTGCTGACCGCCAAGCAGTTGAAGCCCTATGCGCGGTTCGGTCTGGTCCAGGATGTCGAGCGGGGCTTTACCGACCATCTGTGGGACGAACCCTGGCAGACCGACACCTGCATCGGCGATTGGTTCTACAATGTCGCCCGCCTCAACGACAAAAGCTACAAGACCGCGCAGCAAGTGATCCAGCGGCTGGCCGACGTCGTTTCCAAGAACGGCAACCTGCTGCTGTCCATTCCGCAGCCCGGCCATGGCGCGATCGACGGCGAGGAGGAAAAGATCCTCGATGGCATGGCCGCATGGATGGCGACCGGCAGCGAGGCGATCTTCGGATCGCGGCCCTGGCGCCACTATGGCGAGGGGCCGACCATTTTGACGCCGGGCATGCAGAACGAAGAAAAGGCGCGCACCTTCACCGCGCAGGACATCCGCTTCACGACCAACAATGGCGCGCTCTACGCGCTGTTCCTTGGCACGCCGCAGAGTAGCGCGACCATCAGTTCGCTCGCGCGCGGACGCTTCGAAGGGAGCATCGAGCGCGTCACGCTGCTCGGCGCGGGGCCGCTGCACCATCGCAGGGATGCGACCGGTCTGCATCTGGACATGCCCCAAGGCGCCGCCGGGACAGGCTTCGTGCCAGTGGTCCGCATCGAGGGCAACGGCCTCGCCTGAGCCGGAGAAAAGCCACTGGCGGGCTCGCCGCGTTTGCGCTCCCGCTCAGCTCCTAATCCATTCGGGGTCGGGGAAAGGCGAAAGCTGCTGTCAGGCATGACAGCATGCAAAGTGCCGACATGTACCATCCGAACGCCATCTCGGATCCCGTGCGTCCAACAAGCCACGTCGCAGTCAATGGGGCGGTTGCGCCGATGATCGCGGACCCAACATTGAAATTGAGCGCGGCTGCCGCACCGCGCACCGCGCGAGGGAAAGACATGATATACGCGGCGTTGAGAGGCGCCGCGACGAGGTTGTTGAGAACCGCGCAGACGAGCAGCCCCAACAATGTCACCGGCACCGACACGCCAAGGTAGTAGAAGAGCGGCACCACAGCGACGGCATAGAATGCAAAGAAGATGACCAGCGTGCATCGACCGCCAAACTTGTCGGCCAGAACCCCGCCATAGACGGAGGTCGGCACGCCGATCCCGAACAGCAGGATCGAGACCAGCATCGCAAGGGTTCCGCCATAGCCCAAGCGGATCATTGCGGTCACGAAATATGCCTGGATGCAGAACGTGCCGACACGTTGCCCGGCGCCCATGGCGATTACCGATACTACCGTTCCCCAATGGCCGCGCAATGCAATAATCAACGGGACACGCGCATGTTTGCGAACGTCCATCGATGGGCTGTGGACCAGGCCGTCAGAAACCATCTGGCGGCGCAGGTAGAATACCACCAGACCAAGCGGTGCCGAAAGCAGGAATGGAACGCGCCATCCGCCGAAGGAGAGGAAAGCGTCACCAAAGGTCGAGGCCAGGAGCATCGACACAAGCGAGGCAAGCATCGGCCCGATGTTGGCCCCGGCGTTGCTCCAGCCAGTCAGATACTGACTTCGGCCACTAGGCCCCTGCTCGATGGCGTAGCTTGTCGCGACCGTGAACTCGGCGCTCGCTCCAATCCCCTGGATCGTGCGCAGCAAAATCAGCAGCATGGGAGCCCAGACGCCGATTGTCGCATAAGTCGGCAACACACCGATACCGACGGTGCCGATCGTCATCAGGTTGATGGTCAGCATCAGGACGAAGCGGTGGCCGCGAATGTCTGCCAGATGGCCCAACAGTACGCCAGCGATCGGACGCACGGCATAAGCAATGATGAATGTCGCGTATGTCGCCAAAAGAGCAGAGTTCGCATCGCTGAATGCGAAGAAAGCCTTCGACAGAAACACCGCCAGAAGCCCGTAGAGGGTTGCGTCGTAATATTCGATGACATTGCCGAGAATTGCGACAAACAAGGGCTTACCGTAACCTGATGGCTTTGTCGCCACCGGAGCGGCGGGGTCGGACAGTTGCTGCATCAGCGATAAAATCCCTAGAAGTCGGTCATCTCACAGATCACGACGGCTTGGATCCCGCCTCGCGACGGTATCCATCAGGTGTGAAGGTCGCCATTGCGATGAAACTGGCAATGACGACCCTTCATCAGCTGAGTCCAGCGTTTAGAACTGCGTCGAGATCGTTCCCATGATGGAACGGGGCGAACCAAGCCAATAGCTCGGCGCGCGGCCGGCAATGGTCGTTCCGTTGATACCGGTCCGCGTGGTTGCCGTCGGCGTTACCGACGAGAAGGTGCTCAGGTACGGCTTGTTGCCCACGTTGGTGACGGCGAGGCGGAAGACCGTATTCTTACCCACCATCCCTTCCGGCAAGCGATACCCGAACCCGAGATCAACCGTTTCATATCCCTCCAGCTTCTGGTCGTTCATGAAGGTGGAATACTGGGAACCGGTATGCCGGAAGAGCACGTTCGCAAAGAACGGGCCCTGATCATAATTAATGCCCACAGTCGCTGTGAACTTGGGCGCGTTGACGCCATCCAGACCCTTTGTCGGCAGGAAGTCACTGCCGACCTGAAGGTTGCTGGTGGTTTCGGTATCGAGGTACTGAGCATTCACATAAGGGCTGAAACCATGGATCGGCGACAGTGACAGTTCCGCCGTTGCACCGCGCATCAGCAGCCCACCAGCGTTGATCGCAGTGTTGACGCCAGCACCATTCAAGAACGCCAGGGACACGACAGTGTGGTTCTTGAGCTTCTTGTTGAACAGAGCTACATCGGCCGTGATCAGGCCATCGTGATAGCGATAGCCGATTTCCTCACCCAGAGAGTCTTCCGGCTTCAGCGTCGAAAGGCCGATCTGCGAGAGCGTCCCGTTCGAGATGCTGTAAGTGTCCGGGTAGGTCGTGATCGGCACGGGCACCCGTATCTCGCTTACGATGTTGGCGTAGACTTGCATGTTGCTATTGATATCGAACGAAACCGTGCCGCGCGGCAAAAACTTCTTGTAGCGGTCCCGCATGTCGGTTTGCGTGCCAGGGACTCGGTTCGTTCCGTTGAGCCGTCCCATGAAATATTTCGCGCCGACTTCAAAAGTCAGCTTGTCGTCGAAGAATTTCTGGCTGTCCTGGATCGACAGAACATCGACGTTGGAACGGAAGCTGAAATCAGAACCACGGATCTGCTGACCGTTGCTTCCGAGCAGAGCATTACCACCCCAATTTGCGGCATCACCGTTCACTGCGACCGGCGTAAAGTTGTTCAACTGGTCCATCTTCCAATGGTCATGCCACCAGCCGACCTGCAACTCGTTGCTGTCGGAAAGCTCATAGGTCGCATAGGAGTTGAAACCATAGGCCGTCTGCTTCTGGAGCAGGTTCGTCTTTACGGGGATGTTTCCATTGGGAAGCAGGAAGAGCCCTGTGGTGCTCACCGTCTGGCGCTGATTGCCTGAGAAGACATTGTTGGGATTGATGCTCGAAGGCCCCTGGCTGTTCGAGTGGATCCACCGGTAGTAAGGAATGAGCGTCACCTTGAGGCCGTCGGCAGGGCTGAACTGATTGTTCGAAACAATGCGAACGTCTTTACGGGTATAGAAGGCGTGCTTGTACCAGCTGTTGCTGTTGCTCAAAGGGTTGAAGATCGAAGCATAATTGCCCACCGAGTAATCGCCCGACTGCTGGTTTGCGCGAAATTGAGCAAGCGTGAAAGGCTGTGAGCGAAGGCTGTCCCAGTTATTGAATGAAACCCACAAGCTGCTCTTGGCATCGCCGCCCCAGTCCTTCACCGCCTTGAAATCGGTGTGAAGTCTCGTTCCATGCGCTTCGTCCGGCAGTGCAAACGCGCCAGCCCGGGTGTAGGAGATTGTACCAAAGGCCTTGAGGCCGGTCTGCCCGATCTCTCCGGTATCGATTCCGCCGAAGATCCGGTGGGAATTAAACGAGCCATAGCTGTAGGAGGCGCGGCCACCGGCCTCGTCGGACGGATCGCGGATGGTCATGCTGAACTCGCCGGCGACAGCAGTCTGCACCGGATCCACGATGCGAGTGGACCCCGGCAGGATCGTTACGCCAGCGATATTTTCATTGTCGGCCCATGTTTCGGAATAAGGCAGATTGTAAGCCTGATCCAGCTGCGGCGCACCGTCAGCGACCCAGCCGATCTCATTCATCGGAAGGCCGCGAATGTACAGGCCATAGCGCGGCGTCATCTGGTACGGATCGGACTGGCCAGTGTTGACGCCTGGCATCGTCGCCACTAGCTGGTACGGGCCAGAAAGTGTCATCTTCTGCGCGATCGCCTCGGCGCTGATACTGTTGGTTGTTTCGGGCTGTCGCTGGACAATCATCAGGCCCCCAGCAAGCTTGCGGTTGCGGCCGGTGACGACGATATCCATGAGAATATCCTCGGATGAAACCGCCTGCGAACGGCTGGTGCCATCGGGATTCTCGACTTCAGCAGACGCCGACCGACCGGCGTCCTGGGTATTCTGAGCATAAGCTGGCTGCAAACAAAGCATACTGGCCGCGGTAAGCGCTGAACCAGTCAACAGGCACGTACGAATCGTCCTCATTGAATCCCCCTCATAAATGCGACCGCTGCGCTTTCGGCTTGGCCAGATCGCGTTTCAGCAGCTGATTTTCGGCCACGTCCTTGGTTGCTACCATGAAACGTGATAGCCTATACCAGTGCGGTGACATATGGATGACATGGTATAGACCAAATGCAAGCAGTTTGTTGAAGGAACGTCAGGAATGCTGATCCGAAGCATGCAAAAAGCTTAACATGCGAGGAACCAAGGTTCTGCAATTGCTTCGGTCTATCCGTCCGACACGAGCAATTCGAGATGGCCGAAGGTGCGATATCTGTCGCGACTGACTGAAACGAATCGGCTGTTCTGGGCAATTGTCGCACGGGAATCTTCATTCTGCGCTGTCCCCGCCTACTGCAAAAATGAATGAGAAGGTGGCCAAAACCTGGACCGTGCAGATGGATGGGCGCCCGATCCACGCCTTCTTCCGTTACGAGGCTGGAGGCAGATGATCGTGGCTTGTTAAGAACTTGCTCAGCACAACGTTTACGGGACTGCGCTATTGGCCTGTATTTTATGCCCGCATGATTTGACCTACGTGCATGCGGAAGGGTCTTTGGAGACCAACGCTTCAATTTCGATTCGTCAAAATGCAATTTGGCTGATTGACGACAGGCATCATGGTATATACCAATCGACACAAGCGATGACGGCGAGCGAGCCAAGCACCCCTTTTTCAATCCCTCCGCCGCCCCGCTTCCTAATCATGGAGGACTTTTTGTGAGCTGGATCATCGGCGTCGACGTCGGCGGAACCTTCACCGACTTCTTCGCCTTCAACGAAGAAGACGGCAGCACGCGTAAATGGAAGCGTCCCTCGACGCCGTCCAACCCGGCTGAGGCAATCATAGCGGGCCTCAAGGAACTGTGCGGCACCCACAACATTCCTCTCCCGGATGTAACGAGGCTTTGCCATGGCAGCACCGTCGCCACCAACGCCCTCATTCAGCGGCGCGGCGCGGACTGTGCGCTGATCACAACGAAGGGTATGCGTGACGTCATTGAGATCGGGCGCCAGACCCGTCCGGTGGTCGACAGCCACGAGATTGACTCTCCGCCGCCGCTCATCCCCCGTCATCGTCGTTACGAATTGGGCGAGCGCGTGCTGTCCACGGGTGAAGTCCTGTTACCGGTCCCGGAAGATGAGCTCGCCGCGTTGATCGAGACAATCCGCGCCGAAGGCCTCCAGGCGGTCGCCGTCTGCTTCCTGTTCGCCTATGTCAATCCTGACCATGAAGCGCAGGTCGGCGCGGCTCTTCGCGCAGCCCTCCCGGGCGTGTCGGTGTCGCTTTCCAGCGAGGTCCAGCCCGAATTCCGGGAGTTCGAGCGTTTCACCACGACCGTGGTCAACGCCTATCTGCAGCCGCGTCTCGAACATTATATCGAAACGCTCATCAGCGATCTTTCCTCGACCATTCCCGGCGCTCAGGTCGGCATCAATCAGTCGAGCGGAGGCCTCATGTCGCTCGACGTCGCTCGCGCATTCCCGGTCCGGATGGCTCTGTCCGGCCCCGCAGCTGGCGTCGTAGGCGCAATCGAGGTCGCCAAGTCGGCCAAAGCACCCGAGGTCATCACAATCGACATCGGCGGGACGAGCGCAGACGTGGCGCTCATTCGCGACTATCGGATCGAGCTATCGGCAGGCCGCGACGTTGACGGCTTCCCCGTCCAGCTGCCGATGGTCGATGTCACAACGGTCGGCGCGGGCGGTGGTTCTATTGCCTGGTTCGCCGCAGATGGACTGTTCAAGGTCGGTCCACAAAGCGCCGGCGCCGTCCCTGGTCCTGCATGCTACCAGCGGGGCGGCACGCTGCCTACGGTCTCTGACGCCAACTTGTTGCTTGGGCGCCTCTCCACCAGGCTGCTCGATGGCGGCATGACGCTCGACCTGGAACTCGCAAAGAAAGCGATCGCCACCGTCGCGGAGCCGATGAACAAATCCCTTGAGGAAACAGCGCTCGGCATCCTGCAGATCATGACGGTCAATATGGTGCGGGCAATTCGCAGCCTGTCGGTTGAACGGGGTCATGATCCGCGCAAATTCGCCTTGATGCCGTTCGGCGGCGCAGGCGGCTTGCATGCACGTGAAGTCGCGGCCGCCCTTGGCATGGCCACCGTGCTGGTCCCCCCCTCCCCTGGCATCCTGTGTGCGCAGGGGCTTACCGACGCCGACCTTCAGGAAAGCTTCGTGATCAGCCGCCTCATGCCCCTTTCGCCCGATAATCGGACGAAAATCGAAGAGGTGATCGATGAACTGACCCGGAAATCCACAGTCTGGTTCGAACAGGAAAAGGCCTCGAGCGAGCGCCAGTCTATCACCTATTCGATCGACCTGCGTTTCCGGGGACAGAATTTCGAGCTGTTGGTTGAGGCAGGTACGGCAGGCGCTGACGGCAAGCCGGTCCTGGCGTCGACAGATATCATTCTCGAGCGGTTCTTCGAAGCACACGAGCGCGCCTACGGCTTTGCCGACAAGAGTGCGCCTGTCGAAGCGGTCAACTTTCTCGCGATGGCCAAGGCATCACTGGGCGTTCAGCGCCCTGGTGCTTCGGAGTTGGTGGCCGGTCGTGCACCGGCCCCGGTCGATCATCGCGACGTGACGTTCTCGACATCCGGCCCGGAGCGAACTCCGATCTATCATCGCGACCATCTGGCGCCGGGGACCGTGTTCCACGGACCTGCCATTGTCGACCAGATGGACTCGACGACGATCGTCTTCCCCGGAGACCAGGTACGCATCGACGGGTTCGGTAACATGATCATCACTCTGGGGCAGAGCCATGACTGAATTGAAGCATGATCCCATCACGCTGGAAATCCTCTCCAACGCGTTGCGCTCGGTTGCCGACGAGACTTTCGTCGCGCTTCGCAAAAGCGCCTTTTCCAACAACATCAAGGAGCGGGCCGATCATTCGACCGCTCTCTTCGATGCGAAGGGTCGACTCATCGTTCAGTCGCAACAGTCGCTTCCGATCCACGTCGGTGGCATCGCTGGTACGATCCGCGTCCTTCTCGATAAATATGGCGACGACATCCACGACGGCGACGTGTTCGTCGGCAACGATCCTTATGTCGCCGCGGGGACTCATCTGCCAGACATCTGCATCAGCACCCCGGTGTTCCATGAAGGCAAGCTGTTCGGCTTCAGCGCCTGCACCGCGCACCATGCAGACATAGGTGGCGCGAGCGTCGGTGGGTCGGCGGGCGGTCTAACGGAAATCTATCAGGAAGGACTGCGCATCCCGCTGATCCGCCTGTTCCGTCGCGGCGAACTGGTTTCGGACGTTTTCGAAATTCTGCTGTTGAACGTTCGCGGGGCCGACGAGCGCAAGGGCGATTACAACGCTCAGGTTGCTGCGGCCAAGCTGGGCGCGGTACGGATGATCGACATCTGCAATCGCTTCGGGCGAGACTTTACCGAATCTGCGCTAGACGAATTGCTGCGCCGGACGCGCTCACGCATGCAAAAGGCGCTCACCGCGATCCCGGAAGGCGACTATCATTTCGAAGACGTCGTCGATGACGACGGCATGGGGACGAAAAACCTGCCGATCAAGGTCTGCATCAGCCAGCGCTGCGGGCAGCTTTCGGTCGATTTCGAGGGCACGTCGATGCAGGCTCTCGGGAATATGAACTCGCCGTTCAACGATACTATCGCAACCGTCCTGTTCGTTTTCAGGTCGATCCTGGATCCCGAGATTTCGGTCAACCATGGTCTGTTCGACGCCATCAATGTCGTTGCGCCGCTTGGCAGCCTTCTCAATCCCACCTTCCCGGCGGGTGTGACCAACCGGTCACTGACCGATCAGCGCGTCTGCGACGTCCTGCTGGGGGCTCTCGCAAAAGCGCTGCCGGGACGGATGCCTGCAGCGTCGAACGGGTCGAATACCGGCGTTTATGTCTACGGCACCGACCCACGAACCGGTAAGTCCTATTATTTCTTCGAGACGATGGGCGGCGGTCTTGGCGGGCGTACCACCAAGGATGGCAAGGACGCAGTCCAGTTTGGCGTGACCAACACCGCCAATTCGCCGATCGAGGCAATCGAGCGGGATTTTCCGCTGCTGGTCGAAGAATATGCGATCGCAGACGATACCGGCGGAGCCGGTCGCTTCCGTGGAGGGTGTGGTATCCGGCGCGTCCTCAAGCCGCTTGCCGAATGCACATTCGGCGGGATTGGCGAGCGGTTCGACAATCACCCATGGGGTCTGGATGGGGGCACTGAAGGAGCCACGGGTTTCTTCGCGATCAAGGAAGGCGATGGCACGATGCAACGGCTGCCCAACAAGGTTCCCAAGATCACTGTGAAGCCCGGCCAGCAGATCGTGATGCAGACCCCTGGAGGCGGGGGCCTTGGTTCGCCGTCCAACCGCGCAGCAGATGCTCTCGAGGAAGATCGTCGCAGCGGCAAATTCTCGGAAGCCTACCTGCAGGCTCACTACAAGACTTAAAAGGTTGATCGGACTGCACGCCGATCAGGGCGGTGGCTGATTCTCCTCGGCCACCGCCTATTTTTCTTTACCCGTTCCAACGTCACTGCGTGCCGCACGCCCCCAACGCGGGCCCGCATGATCGGCGCTACCGCTCTCTGGTCTATTTCATTATCCCCTCGGTATATACCAAGGCGCAGCCCGCTTTGTATTTGCGTTCACACCTTGTTACGCGGTTAGCCTCATACTCAAGCAACCTCAGGTCGCTGCCGCACCGGGATCGCCTTGCGGGCTGGACAAATCGGCGGGCGAGGTTTTGAACACCACAAATTTTGGGTGATTGAGGGATCGCATGAACTCGATGGGTTTACCCTTTTCGTCAAACACATTGACGAGAAGCGAAAGGCACGTGGTACCCATATCCAGGTTCAACAGGCGGGCTTCCAATTCGTTACATTTTGCCACGCCGATTTCCCGATCGCTGCGTATCGTGCCCACTCCATAGCGATCATGAAGCAAATCGTAGAGAGATTCTCCGGCCATCAAGTCTTCGGCTGCTAGATCAGGTACGAGCGCGAGGGGAAGGTGACTGGTTTCTATGCACACGGGCGTATCATTTGCCGTAAAAAGTCGCCGGAAAATAACGATTTCCGTTCCCTCATCCAGCCTCAGACGGCTTGCTATCTTGGCTGAAGCGCGGGCCTGTTCAAAATGCAGGAGCTTGTTACCGGCCGTGCCGCCACCTGCCTGGATGATCCGCCGGAAGCCTTGAGGAGCAAAAGCGTCCATCGGTCGGGTAACACGAGGAGCAGGAATTCGTGTCCCGCTGGTGCTGTTGCGTTCAAGCATGCCGCGACCGATGAGGCCTTCGATCGCCTTTCGGACTGTCATCCGGTTTCGCCCTAGCTGCTCCGCAAGGACACGCTCCGATGGGATGCGATCTCCGGGAGCATAATCAGGTCCAGCAAGAAGCTCTTCAAGATAGGCCTCTATCTGTTTGTATGCCGGCGCGGACACATCATCGGACAACACGTCCCCTTGGATCACAGTCAATCAGTTTCTCCCCTCGGCGGTGTCGTGAGACCCGAGATATACCATCAACCACAAATACCGCGATTTCTCACAAACCGCAACAAAACTGGTGGACGCCAGCAGGCCTATTGGTATATACCAATATCTATTCCAAACATTGCGGAGAATATCAGATGGCGGACATTGTAACACGCGACCAGGTGATTGAAACTTTAGCTCAGTCTGTTTCGCAGTTGCCGGAGGCGTTCGCCTACGGAGAGGCGCTGGGCAAGGACATCGACCGCGTGTATTTTGTTGCTCACGGTTCTGGAAACCGAGCGATGCTGGGCATCAGCTATTGGCTTGAGCACTTCAGCCCTTCGATCGAAGTTCGTCGTTACTTCCCATCTGAATTCATGGCGATCAATCCGCCGCGCCTCGACGAACGCACGCTCGTCCTGCTTTCCTCCAAGTCCGGCACGACACCTGAAACGAACGCAGCAGCCGAATGGCTCAAAGACAAGCCGTGTAAGGTTGTTGCCTTCACGATGAAGAGCGAAAGCCCGCTCGCCAAGGCCTCCCCCAAAAGCTTCATCGTCGGCGAGAATTCGGAATCGCTGATCTCCCTGTTCATGCTCATGCAGGCCGTCATCGGTGGCCTTATGAAGGCCAAGGACGGCTGGGCGCTTGGCGATGACCTGCTGTCATCGCTCGCAGCTCTGCCGGCCGTAATCGGTGCAACCGCGGAATCCAGCGACGCCCGCGGCCTGGAACTCGCCAAGACCTATTATCAGGACGACAAAATCTATCACGTCGCGTCAGGCCCTGGCTTCATGTCCGCCTACAATTTTGGTGTTTGCATCCTGATGGAGATGCTGTGGCTGCACAGCTATCCGATCGAAGCTGCAGAATTCTTCCACGGTCCGTTCGAGATCCTCGATGAAAATACCCCCTTCATTCTGATTGTCGGAGAAGATCCGAGCCGGCCACTGATGGAGCGCGTGATGCGCTTCTGCGAAAAGCATGGCCGCCGCGTCATGATCTTTGACTCGCGCGACTTCGAGATGCCCGGTATCGCGCCAAGCATGCGACCTATCGTTGCGCCTCACGTCATCCAGACGGCGCTCAAGCGGTTCTCCGAGCATCTTTCCGACCTTCGGGGGCAGCCACTCACGACGCGTCGCTATATGTGGAAATCCGAATATTAATCTGAAAGGAGCCGGCCGCCATGATCCGTATCCTTGGCCTGGGTGACAATACGGTCGACACCTATGTAAACGCCGGGGTCCAGTACCCCGGCGGAAACGCGCTCAATGTTGCGGTCATGATGTCCAGACTGGGCGCGGTCTGCGGGTATCTAGGCTGTGTCGGCGACGATGAAGGTGGCCGTGTCTTGCGCGCGGCACTGGAGGCTGAAGGTATCGACATATCGCGGATGCGCGTGCGGCCGGGTGCAAATGCACGTGCCTATATCGGTCACGTCGATGGCGATCGGCATTTTATCAAAAGCGGCCCGGGCGTGCGCTCGGATTATGGTTGGGAAGATGATGATTTTGCCTATGTGAGGTCGTTCGATCATGTTCACACCAGTATCTACAGCGACCTTCGCGAAGCGCTTGCTCGGATTTCGGCCAGCGCACAGTCCTTGTCGTTCGATATGTCGGATCGGTGGGACGCGGACTATCTGCGCAAGGTGGCGCCTCATGCGCGCTTCCTTTTCCTCTCCGCATCACATCTGAGCGAAGATGAAGTTCATGCGCTGGCAGATATATGCCTGAGCTATGGTCCCGAAGCGGTCGTGCTGACGCGGGGCAAATATGGCGCTTTCGCCGCCAACGCCAGCGGCCGAATCTTGCAGCCGGCATTGCCCGCCAATGTGATCGATACCCTTGGGGCTGGTGACGGCTTCATCTCGGGCTTTTTGACTGCGATCCTGGCAGCCAGACCGCTCAACGAAGCCATGGTCAATGGCGCCCTGTTCGCAGCGCAGGTCTGCGGTTGGAGCGGAGGATTTGGACATGCGGCACCCTGGACGGGCGATCCGAACGAGATTTGAGTGAGAGGGGCCCATCCCAACTTGGTCGAAGCACGAGCCTCCGTCGTCTCTGGAGACCTCGAAAAACCACCTGTTAAACAGCGGGCCTGCAGCAGCACGGGCGAACAGGCCATCTGCGACTTGTTAATTCGGTAGTATTCCGCTGTTCTTCGACGGCGCTTTCACCTTTTTCATCTCGGTATTGCGCTGCCTTGGCGCCGGTGCGAGCCCTGCTTCGATGATCCGGCCACCCATGGCCAGCTATCCCCGATCCTTGAGCACGGCGCCGAAGCGAGCGAAGAGTTTGCCGATCACCCCGGCCCTTACGAGCCGCTCCCGGAACAGCCACACCGCCGTGGCATCCGGCACCGTGTCCTCCAGCCCGAGCGCCAGGAACTCTGGAACGACGGCCGGTCCTTGATCTGGAACTCGGCCGTTTCGGCTGACAGCGAATACCGCGCCTGCAGCACCAGTATCTTGAACATCAGTACCGGGTCGAAAGGTGGCTTGCCGCCCCTGTTGCATGGCCCACGCTGTAACGCTGCGATGAGCGAGCCACGGAAAACCTCAAAATCCACCACTGCTGACAACCGTTCCAGAGGCACAGCCGCCGCGCTCAGTGCCGCATACCGCTCCTGGAGATCGAAGAACCCGTCTGCCCCCACCATCACCACCTCCGTCGGCGGTAGGGCAGAGTGAATCAAATCAGCGCTTCTGATGCGAAAGTTGTACGAGGCGTCCAGCGTATATGGGAATGGTGAGGAAGCTATGCGGCAATAGTGAGGGGGCATCGTGAGATCGGCGTTGGGTAAAGCGGGTCGCGCGGTGCGGTACGATCGTTGCCCACGGCGTCGTGCCTTGTCGTTTTCTGCGTCGTTTCCTGCGGGGAGCGTTGGGCGTGCCGCAGGGCGTGAACGCGGACAGCCCCGGCGTTTTGGTCCGGGGCTATTCGGGGTGTATGTGTCTGTTGGTTGCGGGAGGGCGCAGTCCCCGTTGGTATAGTAGGCCCCCTCCCCCGCCTTCCTTGCTTACAGCATTGAGAATTCCCATAAGTTCACCGCACAACTCGGCGTAAACCTGCCCGCGGTCGGGGCCGGGTGAGATAATGATTTTCCCAACGATCGATCGAATGTCCTGGGCTACCTCATCACGAAGAGCCGGATTTTTCAGCGCATCGATCAGATAGGCGACACGCCTCCGATACAGTTCAGCGACATTGGGGTGAATATCCGGCACCGCCACTGAATGCTCGACGTTTCGATGCTGAAGATCATCCCGCTGTCTTTCTAGATCGTCCAATCGCGCTTTCATGGATGGCTGATACATGCCGTCCTCGATCGCAGAGAGAATTCCCGCGATCGCGCGTTCGACCTTGTCCAAACTGCGGCGGTCCAGCTCCGCCTGAGCACGCTGCTCCCGGTTGGCGGCATTGATTTGCTCGATGTAGCTCGCGACCGCCTGCTTGACCGCGTCCGCTGAAACGAGCCGGTCCGATATTCCATTCAGTGCACGTTTTTCGAGCACCTCACGCCGGATCGTCCGATTATTGCCGCAGGTGCCCTTCCGGAAGTGATTGTTGCAGCCATATCGATCATTCACGATGATGGTGCAGTTCCCACCACAAACCCCGCACTCGATCATACCTGAAAACAGGAAAACCGGTCGGTGCAGATCACGAAGCCTTTTGCCCTTAGATGCACGGAGCCCGTCCGCTACCGCTTTATAGCGTTCACCGATTTCTTCGGCACGCTGACGTGCCGCCTGCCACAGTTCGTCAGTCAGGATGCGCATTTCCGGCACGTCCTTCCTGATCCATTCCGACTCAGGGTTGGGCCTGGAGACCCGCTTCCCTGTCGAGGGGTTCTTGATAAACCTTTGACGATTCCAAACCAGAACGCCAATGTAGAGTTCGTTGTGAAGGATGCCGGTCTTGCGCGCAGCATGACCTCTTATGGTCGTATCGGACCACTGTTTGCCGAATGGGCCAGGGATGTTGTCGCGATTAAGGTCGCACGCGATCGCTCGAGGACTCTTCCCGTTGGAGAACTCTCGAAATATCCGTTGAACGACCAGAGCCTCCGCCTCATTGATCGATCTCTCGCCACGAACCAATTCGCCGCTCGCATCGACCCTCTTGAGAACATCGTATCCGTAGCACAGGCCGCCGCCCGATTTGCCCTTCTCGACCCGCCCCCGTAGCCCTCGATGCGTTTTCTTCGCGAGGTCCTTGAGGAAAAGGGCGTTCATCGTTCCCTTCAGTCCTACATGCAGCTCCGATATCTCGCCTTCAGCGATGGTAATCAGTTTAACACCGGCAAACTGAAAGTGCTTGTACAACGTCGCGACATCAGCCTGATCTCTGGAAATGCGATCAAGCGCTTCGGCAAGGATCGTGTCGAATTTGCCGAGTTGTGCGTCCTGGAGCAATGACTGGATACCCGGCCTCAGAATCACAGAGGCGCCAGAGATTGCGGCATCCTGATAAGTTCCGATGATGCGCCGACCCTCCCTTACGGCCTGATCGCGGCAAATGGCGAACTGGTCGTCTATCGAAGTCTGACTTTGCATATCGCTCGAGTAGCGGGCGTAAAGTGCAGTACGGGTCAAGATACGTCTCCGGTCGGTGGTGCCGGCCTCGTGCGGTAGGCTGCATGCCAGGGATTCAAGGTCCGAACTTTCATCCCCGCAGCATCCTCGGCAGTTCGAGTAACGAGGATGAGATTGTTCGATGCCGCTGTGGCAGCAATAAGCGAAGCGGTGACCGAACGGATGTCGTCATTTCGGACAATGCTCCATATGTCGGCCACATCGGCATCGATCGGCAACAGTCTTTCCTCGAAGATACTCTTTGCCTCATCCAGCCAGTTGTCGAAGTGAGATTCCGTTTGTGTATCGATATCGCGTGAATTCCGTGCTTGCCGACGGAGTTCGCCCAAACTGAGAGGGCTTAGGAATAGCCTGTTTACTGACGTCTCTTTCAGAAACCGCTTCACATTCGGATGCATCGGCTCTCTGCGTGTCTCGAACAGCACATCGGTATTCAGGAGGAAGCTATCGTTACTTTTCAACCTTAGCCTCCCCTGTCGCTTTGAATGCCGATTCAGGCAGTGCAAGATTTGCCTTGGGGCCGCCCAGCAGCCACTCCTTGAAGTCCGGCCTATCGGACGTCATCGCCAAGTATTCTTCAGCAGAAAGCAGCACCGCACGAGGACGGCCGTGGCGGGTGATCATCTGAGGGCCACGCACCTGCGCCGTTTCGATCACCTCGCTGAGTTGGTCCTTAGCTTCCTGAAGCTGCCACGTGCGCACATCCAAAGCCTCTGCTATTTCGGCTACAACCATAGCTCATTCTTCCTGCCCTTCCAATGGGGCATCGCCTATTTCAGCCACACCCGTTGCGCCCGCTCTTCGCGCTAACTCTTGCCTCGCAAGGTGCCGGCCGATCGCGGCTGCTATGCGAAGAATCCGCTCGTTCAGATCGTCTTCGGGACTTCGGGAGGCGCGGGGCTCTTCGCTCGGACCGTTCATTTCGGCCTCCCCGGAACCGGTGCAGACGAACTGCCTTCCAGGGGTTGAGGGACGGGTCGCTGTGGAAGGGGTGAAAATACGTTTGCCCCGAACCTTGAAACCAGGCGCCGTGCTACATTTCTACGATAGCGCTCCTGCCGCCATGGTGTCGGGCTGTGATAGACGCCCACGGCCTCCCAATAACTTCCGCTGATCCGCAACCCCGACAGGAATATCCACTTGGCCGCCTGCACGTTGAAGCAAGGGTCATTGATCAGCCAGTTACGCACGAGACCGGGATCACGGTCGACCAGCACAGAGAGCTTGGTCACCCAAAAGCTATTCACCTGGAGAGGACCAAGGTCGTGCGTACCGTTAGTGTTCGGCACTTCAGCACCGATCCATCCGGCCTCCTGATCGCGTAGGCCCCACAGCGTTTTCTCAAGCCATGCTCTGCCTGCTGATGCAAACTGAATACATCGCGCGATTTCTCGTTCTTCGATTGCAGATCTGATCGAACGAGACGCCGCTGCACTCGGACCGGATAGAAGAACAAGGCCAGCTACAAGCGACGGCAATACGCCTGATACGGGCCGCCAATAATGAAGCGTGGTCAGGCGGCTCATATACGCTTCCCCCTGACCAAGACGGGTTCACCTCGAATGAGGGCCAGAAGCTGTTCTCCAGATATGATCTGGATATGCGGATGACGATTGAGCAGCGTGCGGGTTGATGGCCCGGTTCGTCCGGTGTGAATGAAGAGGCCCGGCATACTCTGAGCGGCGCATAGTCGCGCGAATGCTTCAACATGTTCTGGGCGTATCGTATCTGCGTAGCGCTTCGCTTGGACGAGCCAGACCCAGCCGCAGATCCTTACCTTTCCATCGATTCCTCCATCGCCCGTGTAGCGCTGGTTCCGGACCACTTCGATCGCCCGACGTTCGAAGCATTCCAGGAGTAGCTCCTCGAAGGCCAGGGGATCCATGCGGCGCAATCGGGCGAAAACTACCGCCGGGGGTTGGGAGCGATCTCGGCCCTGCAACTGCCGGCACATGATGCGTGCCTGTCGACGCCGCCATCTGTGTTTGACCGGAATGCGGGAACCACGAAGGAACCAGAAAAGGAGCACAGCTCCGACGGCGACAAACCATATAGCCCAATCAGCGATCATGGCCGCCTCCATGATCCTGGGAAGGAGCGTGGGCAGGTTCGGAAGGCGGCTGATGCGCGGAGGCAGCGGCGCGGCCGTCTTCCCGGTCATCGCCTCTATGGGAACTTCGATCGAGAAGAGATATAACCCACCGATCCATGAAGGATGCAGCCGACAGCGCACGATCCGCTATGCGCTCAGCCAATCCGGTGGGTTGAGTGCTCTTCGCAGATTCACGTTGCGCCGCCGGCTTGTCCTTACGCTCGGCGCGTTCGGCGCGTTGCTCGGCGCGGAGCTTGTCCCAGCGCTCGGTGTGGCGGGCCGACCGGCCCTTCACACTGTCCCGATCGATCCGCCCCAATCCCTGAAGGGAAGACGTCTTCTCGCCCGTACGCTGCTTTAGTTTTTCGACCAGCTTTTGCCGATTCTCGGTCCACAGGCTGACCCCGAATCTCGCGCGGGTGATCGCGGTGTAGAAGTTCTGCCCGGTAACGAGCGGCGAGTTGACGGGCGCCAGCACGTACACCCGGTCATAGGTCTTGGACTGCGCCGAGTACACGGTTTCGCCATAGCCATGGTCCCAGTTCTTGTGCTGGGAGAGATCGATTTCCTGGCTCCGCCCGTCCCGATCCCATCGGATTGTGGCAAGCGCGCCGTCGAGGCGCTCTACGGTGCCTCGCTCCGCATTCTTGAGATCGAGTTCCTTGTTGACCAGACGCCATTGTATCCGGTCGCCGGCGGCCAGGTCGCGTTGCTCCTCCTTGAACACGTTGATCTGGGAGGCCCGCCCCAGACGGGGATCCCATTGGATGGTGCGGCCATGCTCATCGACCAGGTTGACGGTCTGACGCCCTCGAGCGTCTCGCCCCACACCAACCACCTTGTACTCGGCATCTCGGGCGATCCCGAGCCCGACATTGTCGCGGGAGAACACGACGACCTGACCGCGAGAGTAGAAGCGCGCGAAGTGCTTCTCCTGCTCTGTCATGCCGGACGGCGACAAAATCGACAGCCGGGTTTCCTCGGCCGCGATCGCCCCCTCCGTCTTTAGCGCCTCGCGAACCTTGGTGTTCACAATCAGGCGGGTCGCGTTCTCAAGCACGAGAATGTTCGTCTTCTCGCGGTTCTCCGGAGTAAGGCGTGTCCAGTCGGCAACTAGCGAAGCGGCAAGCATTTCGCCGCTCTCCCCTGTCGTCACCTTGTCCAGAGAGGAAAGCGAACCGTCATAATTCTGGAGCCGTGCCAACCGCACGGCCTGGGTCATCTTGTCCGTTTCCTGCCGGATCGGTTCCCGGAGTTCGGCTTTCGGCAAGCCGAGACGTTGCATCAACCAGAACGGCTTGCCTTGCTCAATCGCTCCCGTCTGACGAGTGTCACCAATCAGTAGAAGACGCGCACCGGTGGTCCTGCTGATTTCCAGCAGGCGCACCGCCTGACGGTTGCCAAGCTGCCCGGCCTCGTCGACGACAAGGACATGGCTTTCATCGAGTCTCGCGCCGCCGCTCGCGAGGAGACTGGCAACGGTGCGCGATTCGATGCCGGCCTTCTTTCCAAGTTCCGCTGCCGCCGAGGAAGTCGGAGCGAGGGCGATGAGGATCGCGTCCTCACCCGCAGCTTCTCGTAACGCGCCGATGATAGTCGACTTGCCCGAGCCGGCGACGCCATGGACACCCACGATCCGGTCTTCGCTCCGACCGAGGTGAATCAAGGCCGTCCGCTGCTCGGGATTGAGGTTGTGAGCTAGACCTGCATCCCTGAGGGCTTCGATAGATGCCAGGGGGCTCGCGTCTGTGAGGGCCAGGGCAAGATGATCGGAGAGCGCCACTTCGAGACGCGCTGTCCTGCGCGATGTCCGACCACGTGTGTGAATCTCGTCGCCGGTGCGATGACGGGTTTCAAGAAGTTTGGCCCGTGCCTGATGCTCGTCGACCCCGGGACGGACATCGGAGAGCCGAACCTCGCCTACGTGCGAAGCCAAGGCCGTCTGTAGCAGCAGACCGAGATTATTGACCGCTTCCTTACCTTCCGACTGGCGCAGCCCGAACAGCATGGCCCGCGCCGCCGTCTGCGCCTCGACCTCGATACGACGCTCACCGATCGTCTCGGCGTCGGCACGCACGTCCTTCACCGTCTCGGCATGTTGGCCCAGCCGCCCGTCCCACCGCTGATGGAGCTCTTCGAGGGAGACTTTCTGCTTCGGGCCACGGGTGGCATAGAAGGATTTCTGCCGTGCCGCCTGCCCGGTCAGACCATGCTCTTTTGCATGCGCGTCAATCTGTTCGGCGCGCTGGGACATGTCCGAGATCAGGTCCTTCGGGACGCCCCTGATCTCGAACAGGCCACGACGCGGGTCGAATTCGATATCATAGCCGCGCTCGCGCAGGAGATGTGCCAGCTCATTGCGATACACCTGCCCGGCCGCCATCTGTTCGGCGAACATGGCACGCGTTTCCAGGCTGACCTTCTTCGCTCCATCCCGCTCGTCGGTGATGTTCATGACGACGACGTGCGTGTGAAGATGAGGATCGAGTTCGCGCGACGCATGCTCGGTGAAGCGCGCCCAGATCAGCCGTCCGGTCGTCTTCTCGGTGACTTCGCCATCGACGCGGTGCCGCATCGTGGCATGTTCCTCGAGATAGGTAAGTGCGACACCGACCGCCTGCTCATGGGCCTCGATGATCCGGTCATCACCAGCCACCAGTGCCATGATCGATACCGATTTTGGTGCGTTGACCGCGAAGTCCCACCCGGGATGATGCTGGATGTTACCGTCTTTCCGGCGACGACCGAGTTGCTGCTCTCCGACCTTTCCGGCTAAGAGTTCCTTGAAGACGGCGGGGTCGACCTCACCTTCCAGTCCCAGTTCGGTGGCGATCTTGCCGCCCCACTCGGAATGCTCGTCGGCGCCCTTGGTATAGTAGTCGCCGACCGTGTAATAGCGGGCGATGTTGGCGGGTTTGCCCTTGAGACGGATGGGATTGATCATGCCGGCCTCGCTGCATTGCGAGCGCCGTCATGGCGGCCGTGCTGACTGAGACGGAAGCCAGCCGGCTTCCCGAATAGCTCGAGCGGTGGTGGTGGGTTGCTTGCTTCCCCTTCCCGGCCGTTGTCGGTCGGAGGAGCCGCCTCCGCTTCATCGGAGGGTATGCCGGTCGGTCCCGTAGCGTCGCCTGGCGGTACCAATGGCAGTTCGGCCACTGGATCGCTGGGGGTGGCGCGCCGCCGCTTCGTAGGGGTGACTTTCGGCTTGGCTGGTGATGTCGCCGCCGCCGGTGCAGGGGGCACCGATGGCGTTGGAACCGTCATCCGAATGGGCGCGGTGCCCCGCTCCTCGAACGCCTCGCCGATGGACGAGACCTTGTTGTAGCTATCCTCGAACCGGACCACCGGAAGGCTGCGGCCGAACCGCAGATAGCCCATGAGGTTTGGCAGGTTTGTGACCTCGGTGTGCATCACCAACGGTCGGGTTACCTGCATGCGCGAGAGGTTCACACCATCGCGCATGTCGTTCACACCGTAGGACATGCCCTCGTTCGCCTCGACCTGCTCGACCTGGCCCAGGTTCTCGCTGACATGCTTCGCGGTGGGGGTGTCGTTGGCGCGGAGAGCCACCCAGGTCGAGCAGTAGCCGGTGATCGCCGCGGCATCCTGAATACCGTAGGTTGCCTCGAGCTGTGGATAGCTCTGGAAGCCGAGGATACCGCAGCCTCCATACTTCCTGGCGCGGGCGAGGAAATCGCCGAGAGAGGGCAGGCGCTGGAGCGTCGGTAGCTCGTCGATGACGCAATAGAGGCGCCGGTTGCGATCGGGCGTCATGCTCATGATCGCGCTGATCGCGATGTCGAGCCATACCGTGATCAGGGGACGCAGCGAAGGAAGCTGGTCCGCCTTGACGGTAATGAAGAGCCAGCTGTCGTCCTTCTCGTTGGCAACCCAGTCCCGGATCGAGAAGCCATCCGCAGTATCGTCGAGGTAGGAGAAGCTGCGCATGACGGAGGCAAGCTCAGCCTGGATACCGGCGCTGGTGCGTTCACCCTCGGTCGAGATGAATGCCGCCGCATCAGTGCCGGCGGCAAAGGCTGCGAGGTCCTTCAGCTTGGAGCGCAGCAGCGTGTCGAGCAGAATCGAAACGAGGGTGCGTTCCTGCCGAGCCAGCTTCCGCAGCACGGCGACCAGCGTACCGCGCGCCGCCTTTGCCCAGAAGGGATCGCCGGTCTTGTCAGGGATCGTGGACTCGGCGATCTGGTCGTAATGATAGTCCCTCGGGACGTCGACCCAGGGCGACCAGCAATCCGCCCGTGCATCGAGCGGATTGAGCAGCACGTCGATCCCCGGGCGGTAGAATTTTTCGACGAAGGTGCCGGCCGTGTCATAGACGATCGCACGACGCTTTCGCTTCCGGATGCCGTCAAGCATCTTGACGATGATGTTGGTCTTGCCGGTGCCGGGCGCACCGCAGATCAGGATATGTTCGGGTTCGAAGGCGTCGGGCACATTGACGCCGCCGATGTCGAAGCTACCCTTGGCGTAACGCCATAGCGCGCGGCGGACCTGCCGCACCGTGCCGAACCGCGCCCCGCGCAGAAACTGATTGGAGCCGAGGCCTTTCCCCGTCCTGGTGAAATAGAACCAGGCCCACCCGAGCATGGCCAGCGCGAACAACCCGGATATCGCCGCACCATGCAGAAGATCGGTCTCAAAAGCTTCGAGCGTCTTGTGGGCGAGGCCGGAATCAAGGAGCGCCTTAGGGCTTGTCCAGTATTGTTTGCCCTCCGGCGTCTTGAACAGGATTGGGGTGACATTGCCCGGAACGGCATCCCCCATGAAGGCGGCCTGGCCAAGCTTCACCAGTACGAAGCGTTCGTACTCAGACGATTTCTCAAACGCGTACCAGATGACACCGCCAATCCAGATCACCAAGCCTGCAAGGAAGGTCTGGTAGAAGACCTGGGTGGTCATCCGGACGTTGTGAACGATGGCCTGGCCGCCCCTCGTCCAGGAACCGAGCGTGTCGTGACGAAAGATGCTCATGGCCGGTCCTGCTCGGGATCGAGCAGCCCCCTTTCGCGGAGGAGTCGACGCGCTTCGCCCAACCCCTTCTGGAGGATGTCCGGGGACCGTTCGCCCACCGAGGTGGCGAGGATCGCGAAGGCCTGGATGGTCGTCGCATGAAGCTCATCGAAGCGGGCGTGATAACCCGATGGATCGGTGCCTTCGAAGCGTTCGAGGATATCGCGACAATAGGTCGCGGCACCGAGACCGGCATTGCGCGCCTGTACAGAAAGACGCGCATAGAGGTCATCGTCTATGCGGATAGTGATGCGTGCCAAGCGGCGGACTCCTTGTCCGACACGCCAGCAACGTGGTGAAGCACCGCCTTTATAGCCGATTTACTTCGCGATAACAAGAATTTACCGGAAACTGCCACTGGCTGCCGCTAAGTGCCAAAGCAGATCAGCCACTTAGGCCGAAAGAGGATAGGGCTTGGCTGCCGGCGGCAGACGATTAGTGCCAAAGCGACTGCCGCGCTGTGCCAACGGAAAGTGGCTGAATTCCTGGCGATTCGCGCCCGCAGCACCCGTGCGTGGGGTGCATTACACCCGCCTCAGGCGTGCGTCCCTCCTCCGCAGCGCGCCTGCCCGCTGCGCCCGTCGACTCGACCGTGGGCGGGTCTCCCCGGTTGGGTGCGTTTGCGGGCATGATCGCATTCCGATCGCCGGGAAGGCATTGCATGGCGGTGGTCCTTGGTGGATAGTCGAGGGCGGCGGGCAGACCTCCTTGAGCAAGGAGTCTAAGAATGCCCAAGATGACGGAACGCGAACGGCTGGCGAAGATCGAGGCCGATCAGCAAAATCTTGCGCGGGAAGCCGAGACGATGCGGCGTGGATTGCGCGCCCATTATGGGAAGCTGGCGACGGAATTGCCGGTCGAACGCTTAAGCGAGCGCGAATTTCGCGACGTGCTGAGCCAAGCGATTCGGGTCGGCGGCGGCGTGGCGATTGCCGCGCTCAAGGGGCTGACGGCACAAGGCGTCCAGGCGGAACCGTCTGCGGGGTCGGCTCGCAAGCGCGCGGTTGTTCCTCCGGCTGGCGGTGATGACGCCTCAACGGCTGTGCATCCTTAGCGGAAAGGGGAGCGACGTTGGCGGGCGGCACGCCCGGCAAAAGGAGCGGCGCGGGGAAAACCGTTCGGGTTTCCCCCGCTCGTGCCAAAGGCACGACAAGGGGCCGGGAGCGGTTGCCCGCCCCCGGCCCTTCTCTTGGTGGCTTCGCGATCAGGCCGCTATGACGCGGCGCTTCTTTTTGATCGGGACATCGGGCGCCTGATCTGCCCGCATGAAAACATGGGTCGGGACGCGGTGGCCCTTCTCCGGGTTGAACAGGTCATAGAGGCTCGACTGGATGCCCGACCCTTCGCATAGCAACGCCTCGACGGGCATAAGCTCGGCAATGTTGCGATTGCGCCGGAAGGCTTTGCCGTTGCCGCGCCCATAAAGGCCGAACGCGATGCAGACCACGCCCCGTTGCGCTGCCCATGCGGCGGCGGCTGCATCCACCCCAAGGCGCTGCCCGGTGGTGACAAGCACCATGTGAGGAATGCGCGTTCTGATCTGGTCGAGCCGTCCCCAGATAATCCGCCAATCGTGCCAGTCGGAAGGGCCGGATACGACGACGACGGGGCCTTGCGGGTCGTATCGGTCACGCTTTCGTTCGGACCTTGCGCGCAGGAAGTCGAGCGCCGAAATCTGACTGGCGGTGGTGACATGGGACGCGCGCGAACCCTTGGCGGGCGACCATGGGCGACCGGCATAGGCACGATACATCGCCGCCGCATAATCGCGCATGGCTTCCATGGCGGCGCGCTGTTCCGCGACCGATTGGCATTCAAGCTGGGTGTCTTCCAGTTCCTTGTTGAACACCTCGCCCGGTTCCAGACGGCGGGCCATATCGCGAATGGTATCGGCCAGCCTGTCCTCGCGGCCTTCCAGCTTGTTTGCGACGAAATGGAAGCTGTTGACGAAGCCCCATGCGAGTTCCGGGGCAAGCGGGTCCAGTCGGGTATCGCCTAGCAGGTCGAAGATGGCGGCGATGATGCCGCCGCATTCCGCCTGTGCCGCGAGCGGATCGGGCATGAAATGTTCGGCCGGTTCCTCGTCTGGCTCGATGATGGTGAGGGGCAAGGGGTCGCCGAACGATGCCACGAAATCGGGCGTGGCGATGGCTTCGGCATAGAGTTCCGGCAGGTCGGCAAAGCTGCTAACGCTGTGCAAGGCTGTTGGCTTGCTCATGGGATTCACTCCTTGTGACGGGATGACGGTTCAGGACCGGGGAAGCGTTCCAGCGCTCCCCCGGCCCGCCTCGGGTCGCCTTAGAAGGGCACCTCATCGTCAAGGCTGCGTCCGCCGCCGGTATATCCGCCGTCCGGTCCTGCGGTGCTGCCGCCGGAGAAACCGCCGCCGGTCCGTCCGCCGAAACCGCCAGCCCCGCCACCTTGGCGCTGACCGCTGCCCGACCTTCCGCCAAAGCCGCCGCCTTGGCTCTCGCGCTCGCGTTCGCGCCGCCACTGGACATCGAAGCCGTTCGTCTCGTCCCCAAACAGGGCGATGGGCAGCGGCTCGCGGAAGCTCGGATCGTCCACCATGCCGGACAGGAACACCTCGTCATTGGAGCGCATCTTGCGTTCCCAGACGACACCGATCTGGATTTCGTCGCCAGCGCGGTTCGTCTCGTAAATCTCATAGACGGGGGCGCTGTCGCTCTGTCGATCCTCGACGCGGCGCATGATAAGGTAGGGAAAGCGCATTTCGCGGGTGGCGATCTTGCCGATAATGTCGCTGGCGCGCTCGTCGAACTTGAAGCTACCGATCTTCATGACTTCATCCTTTCTCTGTGCTGTGGCTCGTTTCTCTTTCCCGGCCACATCTGAACCCTACCCCCTCCCCTCCATTACTTCCATGTCATTGATTTCTTGACAGAAATTCATCGTACCTGGTGAGCCTGAGCAAGAAACAGCCGCGCAGCGGCCAACAGACACAAAGACGCACCGGCCGCGTCAGCGGACGGTTCTGTTTGAATGGAAAGGGAGCGTGGACCGGCTGACAAGTCATCGCACCCGGAGCCGCCTTCGCAGGTCCGAAGGCGCAGGGCGGGGCTCTTGTCCGCAAGAAGCACGGGAGGGGCTCTAGCGAAGCTTGGCGAAAAGGGGCCGGCGCTTCTGTTGAAAACAGACAAACATCGCCGGCACCTTTTCGCCTAGCGTAGCTTTGTCCCGACGCAATTCTTGCGGACGAAACCCGTCCTGCAACGCACGGATCCTGCGAGGGCGGCGAAGGGGGTGATGGCTTGTCTGCTGGCTCCACGATCCGCATCGCGCGACTAGCGCGATTCCTTAGGCGAAGCCTGCATTGCGATGGTCGTGCCGGGCCTTCTGACGTCTCGGGAAGAATGCCTCCCCTGCCCGGCCTCCCCGCGGAAGGGATCGTTACGGCGTCAGCCGCCAAGACCCCAAAGGGGGCTTGGTCGGAGCGGAGCGGAGATAGAGCCCGGTGCCCGCTTCAGCGGGCATCCGCCCGACCTCGGGATGTCTATCCTGTCGTTTATCGCTCGGCGTGCAATCCCGAGATGCCCCGCTTTCACGACAAACCGGAGGCTTGCCCTAGTGCAATGCGCTGGATCGTGGTTGCCGGATCATCGCCCCGTGCCGAGCTTGCGCCATCGGGCACCATGGGTCGTGGACCGCTCGAAGCCATAGCCGGCCCACACAAGGTCGTCATCAAGATAGGGGTCGTTGGCGAGGAGGTAGCGAACCGTCATGCTGTTGCCATGCTGGACCAGATATTGCTGGTTGATCATGCGGGCCGCGTCAGGCGGCAGGGTAGAATTGCTGAACCCCGGCGGGCCACCGGCGATGATGAAGGCGCCACAATATCGATCGAGCGTGAGCCACCAGGTTCTCAGGTCGTTGAAGAAGGCGCCGAAGATAGATTGATGGCCCGGCGCCGAGATCATCAGCGTTGGGTTCGTCGATGTCCGCAAAGGGATCGGCGAATGGCAGACCATCACATTGATGGCGTCGGCGTCCTCGGGGATATTCGTGTCCATCGCGCCCTCGCGAAACAGGGCATGCGCATTGTCCGCGGATGCAGCGATCCATGCGTGCATCTCCTGCTCGTCCTCGCTCAAGTCGCCGTCGAGCGCGCCATCCGCGAAGCGGGCGGACTCAGCCTCTATGAAGCGCAAGGTCTCAAGGTTGCGACGTTGGAGGTGACGGGCGAAACCATAGATCGGTATCTTGTCGGTCTCAGCGAGACTGGTGCCGGCACCCTCGACGATCTTCCTCCAGGCCGGACTGTTGGAGAAGGGCGTCTCGATCATATGGTTGATCGGACCTTCGATCGACCCTGCGACCCCGTCCGCGACATAGTCGTGGATGGCGTCCTCATAGCCGATGCGATCGATGGATTTGCGGTCGATGGCGAGGATATCGCCATGTCGTTCGACCACGCGAACCTTTTTTGTATCGTCCGGGCAGGCAAAGCGACGGAGATAGAATTGCGGCACATAATGATGCCGCTTGGGCCTCTCGGCGGTCATTCTGGCGTTCCCTCGGCAGGGGGCGCAGCCCTGACCGATGCGGCCTGTGCGTCGATATCAAAGCCGTCGATCGAGAGGCCGACGATCATGTTGATGAAGGTCTTGGCCTCCGCGATCACCGCCTCGGCCTCCCCCTTGTTGCTGAAGGAACCTTGGTGGACGACGGCGTTGCGGACGGTGTTGATCTTGCCCGCCGAGCTGATCAGGGCGCGGGCGGTTGGGCTTGTCCGGGGGGTCGCGAAGAAAACGGGTACGAACAGGCGCTCGACCTTCAGTGGGAGACCATTTGCCCAACGGAGGAACTGGTCGATGATGGCTGCATCGAATTGGGTCTTCTTGCCCCACTCGGTGCGTACCGCATAATTGGCGGCGATTTCCGCAGCCGTGGCGCAGCGCACGATCGCCGCGGATGGTTCATCGCGCCCATGGAGCCCCGACAATTTTGTCCATTGGGACTGGAGTTTCTCAAGGTCGGTGCGCTCATTATAGGGCTTCCGCGAAGATTTCCGGTGGGCATCGCCTTTGGCACTCTTCACGCATTCCCCCTGTGTCTAATTGCACGCACCTCTATCGCATCGTCGTCACCACGGCGAGGTCTTGATGACTTGCAACTATGGGAGAAAGCTTCACCTTTTGGGAGGCGCGAGGAAGCGCGCAAGAGGATTGTGATGATGTCGACGGCGGAGCAGTTACCCAGGATCTTTCAGGCCAATCTCGGGCGGTTCTTCGATCGCGTGATCTTGCCCGTCATGGACAAGCTGCCGTCCCATGCGGAGCTTGAGACCGGGGAGGCCGATAGCCTTGATCAGTTTCTCGATCGGGCGGTGGCGCAGGTCGACAATTATACTGCCAATGAGGCGGCCAAGGCGTTTGTCCTTACCCTCGCCGGTTTGTTCGAGCGACAAATGAGCCGCTGGGCGCGCGCGACGGAGGATGCGGGGGGTGCCGACATGAGCAGACTCACCGGCTTTGAACCTTTGGTTGCGGGCTGCGCCGGGCAGGCCGGTATCGATCTTGCGGCTGATGGTCTTGGCGAGGCTCTGACGGAGATGTTCGTGGTTGCCAATGTCGTGCGTCATGGAGAGGGGCGATCCTGTGAAAGGCTGCGCGCGCTTGCCCCGCACCTCTGGGATGAGGAGTCTGTCGACTATCACGATCTCCTCCCCGGAACGCCGGTGGCAAGTGAACATGTGCGCATCCGGCAAGCGGACCTTGAGCGCTATACCCGGGCCACGACGCGGTTCTGGGGCTTGGCCGATCCCCTTCCCCTGGCGGTGACGAACCCGCTTTATGGGCAGTGTCTCAGTTCGGATTTTGGTGATCGCGCGGCTCCAGTCTGACCGCGTTCGTGGTAGAGATTGGGGCTTTGCTGCGGGACAGCTGGGGGATTGGAATGGTTGAGAACCGCGGGGGCATGGTGTCACAACCTCTCGGCGGTGACACTCGTAAAAATCGCAAGCCGCCGCCCAAGTCCGAGGCCCTCACCGCTTTGAACGTTGATTTATGCTCCGTGCGAAGATGAAGTTGTCGCAGCGTGCCTCCTGCGATAGCCAGTTCCTCTGCAACATGTGAAGGGGTGCGATACCCGGCGCGGAGCAGCAGATTTCCGACACGGGGGAGCCGTATGACGACTGATCGGGCGAGTATGTCTGCCTGCGCCGCCGAAGAAACCGAAATGACCAGTCTTCATGATATACCCCAGCCGCTGCGCGACGAGTTTATTGCGTTCCACGGTAAGGCCGAGACGGTTACCGGCCGCACCAGTGGTTTCGGCGGCGAGATCGTCTTCCTTGACAATGGGGAGCACGTCCGCCCCCGGTTCATTGCGGCCAAGTATCCGCGCAGGAAGTCGGACCAGTCGGCGCACGAAAGCGCAGAAGCGTTTCTCCGCGAGATGACGCTTCAGGCCAAGGCGCACTACCATCCCAACGTCCACTGGCCCTTTGAGATCGTCATGATCCTGAAGGTGCCCGTCGCGTACTTTAGGCGATGGGAGGGCGACCTGTCCGCCTTCATAGAGGACGAGCGGCTTGGCGACGAGGGACGCCTGTCGATCATGGTGCAGCTCGTCGCGGGGCTGGCGCACTGTCAGGTCCGCGGGCTCGTGCATCAGGACCTCAAGCCCGAGAACGTGTTCGTGCGAGACCTGCGTCGGGATTTCGAGCTACCGGAGGGTGACGTCTGGCTCCGTCCGCTCGTCGCCGATTTCGGCAGCGTCAACCTGGCGGCCGAGATCGCCGAGTTTCGCGGGTCGCGACCCTATATGGCTCCCGAGCAGTGGGGCGCGACAATTCTTAGCGAGCGGACCAACGTTTTCGCGGTCGGCATAATGCTCCACGAACTGATGACGCGCGGCGTGCACCCGATCGGAACCCACGGAGGGGACTGGCATCGGCGGATCAACCCCGGCTTCAACCGGTGGCAGGACAATGACCGCTGGCGCGCCTGGATCAGGCGTGGCTGCCCCATTGCGGATCCGCTTCCAGACGCCGGGTTGGCCGCGATCGTCGAGGCATGCCTTGCGGTCGAGCCGGGTGCGCGTCCGAGCCTCGGTGATCTTCGGGATCGCCTTCTGGGCGCTCTGTTCGCACGATCCAATTTCGCGGGGTCGCAGGTGGATCTCTTCCTGAGGACCGCAGAGCGCGAAGCGGATGGGGAAGAATGGGCGCATCTGAAAAGTCGTCTGTCCCGTCTTTCCCGGGCGATCGACGAGGAGTTTTCGGGAGAGGTGGCGCGGTAGGTCGTGATGTCATGGCGGGATCGAAGCGCGGCGGACCGGTCAGGCCGGAGAGTCGATTGCACGGATCGACGGTGGTCAAATCGGCGGTGGCGAGTTCGTGGCGTAGCCTGAGGAGTCTTCAGACCAGGGCTTTGACGGGATCGGCTGGGACAGCCGGATTTTCAGCCGCTATCATGCCGCGCAGACCATCGACGGCGATCAGGTGATCCTGCTCCATGGCGAGGCGGTGTCCGAATGGTTTGCGCTTGGGGCTTGGGACTTCAAGAACAGCAGGCTCCCTTTATGGCTGGGGCACATCGAGCCGAACAGCGATCGGATCAAGGCCGAGTCTGATCCCGATTGACTGGTCAAGTCCCGCACGAATGGCGGCGGCGATATCACCATTTAGCTCGTTTGATCTTAGACCGAGAAGGGAAACCACGCGTCGGCGCAGCTCGGGGATATATTTCACGAACTCGCGATCCTTACGCTGGTTCGGCAACAGCTTCTCGATCGCCTCAAGGCTCCATAATATGGTGATCCAGCATTCCATGAAATCGACCGGCATGGCGTCGAAATCGCGCGCGAGCATGACGCGCCGAATCGCGGGCTTCCCGCCGCAGAAGAAGGCGACAAGGACGCGCACGATGAAGCGTGGCCAGCCAAGGAGGGCGCTGGATGTATCAAGGCCCCTCGGCAGATCAGGGCATCTGGCTTTGTACAGGAGGAACAGAATCCAGTAGCGCAGCCGCAACACGTCGCTTGAGCCGAGTGCTTCTTCGCCGGTTTCCAGCCCTTCGGTATAGCCGAGAATATGCCGCTCATAGAGCCGGGCATCGACCGGCGCTGGCGCGACCGATGGCTTGTCGGTGTCGCGAGGCTCAATCTTGTCAGCGTTCCGGTCATCATCGCGGCCGGTGTCGACCTGTTCGTCCGAGAGGTCATCGAAAGCTGTGTCGTCGTCTTCGGCGTAGCGATCTGCTTGAGGACCGCGGCCGGAGAGCAGATTGAGGAAGTCGCGAATCGTGTCGCTATAGGTGCCGGCAAGACTGTTATCGCCCGCCCCGGCGGAGCGGCCTGCGCCGAGGCGTGCCTGGGTGAACTCGTCATAGCTTAAGGGAACGGGCGCCACCGGCTCGTCTGCGTTTTTGCGCGCCTGTGGTCGGGCAGCCGACAGGCCACGTGGCTGCGTCACAGACTCGAAGTCCGCGCGCACAAGGGTCTCAAATGCCTGATGCATCCAGAGATCGAAATCAGCGCCGTCGGTGAAAGGCGCGAGCGCGCGGGCAACGCTACCGCTCGCTACCTCCCGGCGCCGGACGCGCAGCCCCTCTCGATGGGTGATATGGGCGAGAGTCGAGATGATGTCGCCCGTGGTCAGGCGAGCGAAGCACAGGGATTTGTGCAATGCCGGCTCTACCGGCGCGCGCCGCCGGCCATCGATCTGGATGAAGGATGTCACCGGGATCGTCCCGATCATGCGGGCGGACCGGTCGAGCAACTGGATATCTCCAGCCCCGATGCCTGCTCTCGACGGTGTCCAGATGAGCTGGCCCTGATCGAGTTCGAAGGTGCCGGGTTGCAGGGCTTCGATGGTATCGAGTGGAATCGGGGATGTCACGATCGGTGGTGACAGGTCGGAAAGCTTGATCGGCTCAGCCTCGGTCCAGCGTTCAAGGCCCAACGCTTGTCCTGCTGCGCCGGCGGGAAGCCTGCGATAGATGCAGGCTTCGGCATTGGCGCCTGGCGTTCCTGCTGATCCGAGGGCGGCGCTGGTGCAGTTGGCGCTGCCGAAAAGGATATGGTCGTGATCAGCGGTCGAGGCGATGATGATCTTGGCGTGCGTGAAGCGCCGGGATGGCCACTGAAGATCGACGATCGTCGCTTTCCTGGCAAAGCGTGCATCGACCGGGAATTCATGATGGTTGCGGTCGATCGGCAGGATGATCCGGGGCGGGGAGAGGCGCTTCGAGAGATCGGCCAGCGCAGCGAGATCATGGTCCCAATAGGGACTGATTACGGTTAGCGTCTGGACCTTCGCGCCCTGGATCAGCGACACGAACCGGTCTGCAATTCCCGTGTCGCCAGGCCCATGGAGGAAAGCGATGCCGGTCCCATCCAGTTCGTGCACGGCATCCCCTGCTGGCCCGCCGAGCCAGGTCGCACGCTCTTGCGTCCAGCGCAGCGCGTCGCGTGCCGGAGAACTGGCGGCGGGCACGAGTGCGTCGAGATAGCGCCAGATAGAGCGAATGATGTCCCGCTCGGGGCTGTCCATGTTCTTGCATTCGATCTCGACAGCGATTTCGGCGTTGCCGGCAAGGCCTGATGCGGTGAGGTTGGCGGAACTGACGATCGCCCGGGCGCTTTCCCGGCCAATTTGCAGGATGATTTTCGGGTGAAAAATGCCGTTGGCGGCAGGCGGGCTGTAGAGCGCATAGTCGCGACCAAGGGCGGCAGGAAGGGCTGAGCCTTCCGAAAGCGCGAGCGCGGTCATGCGCGCGTCGGTCAGAAGGAGGAGGTTCGTAGCTCCGCTGGCCATGAGCTGCGGCAGCAGGATTTCCTCGACCGCAGCGAACTCCAGGGCAAAGCTGGTGGCGATTGCACTGTGGAAAGGGCGGCCGCTGCGGCGACCCAGACGATCGGGGAGCTTCATCGGCTGGTGTCTCGCGCCGCCAGACCGAGCGCCGTCAGGCCATCATCGTCGAGGAGATGGATGTCAGCGAGAAACTGGATCGCGGATGCAAGTCGCGGTGTGGTGGCGACCGGCTGGTAGGCGGCGAGATAGACGAAACGCCCCTCTTGCTGCTCGAACAGGAACGTATAATCGCCCTGTCGCCGCAGTTTCTGCATGGCTACATGGCTATGCCGCCTGATGATGCGCTCGATCATATAGTCGGCGATAAGCGTGGCGATGCGCTCCCCTTCCCTATCTTCGAGCCATGATATTTCTGTACGCAGCGAGTGGGCCATCCCGCGGTCGGGCAGACCTTGCGCGGCGGCAGCAGCGAGATCGGGACGGTCGAGGAGACGCTGATGAAGCGCAGCAATCAGCAGGCATGCGCTGATGGCCTTGTCGGCGGCGGCGCCGCGTGCGCCGGTGAGTTCGTCCCACATCTCGGCATAATCGAAGGTATGTGGATCGAGGCCGAGTCGCAGCGCGCGCCAACTCAGGTCTGGATGGGGCTCATCCAGCGTTTCCAGATGGGTGAGGATATCAGCGCGGATCTCAGTAAGCGACTTGCCTTGAGCCTCGGCGTTGATGATCGCTATGCCCCATGCGAGCAGTGCGGCGCATGCTACCTGCATCATGTCCTGGCATTGATAGGCTTCCCAGGCGAGCCGCTGTGTTTCGAGGCTGGAAGAAAGGGCCGGCTCGGGTGGATCGAAAAGATGCCAGCGGACCTGTTCGGGGCTTGGCCACTCCTCTTGCGTGAAAGCGGTTTCGAGGATGAGGTCGAGCGATGCCGCGCGGCTCGGCCCTGACTTGCTCGCGTCATCGGATCGGGCGAAGAGCAGTGTTTCGTAGAAAGTCCGCTCCTCGCTTTCTTCCGCGATCTGCGAAGGTGCGATGGGTTGAAGCCGGTCGAGTTCGCGCAGGCTTACCTTGGCGTCGACGATCTTCTGTCGCAGGAGTCTGGCGAGGTCCGGTCCGATCGCGTCGGCAAACAGGGAGGCCGCGCGACGGCCGAGATCCTTGGTGGCGACCTGGATGCCGTGGCGGTTCTCGGTGAAGAGGTTCATTTCGGCCATCTGGCTGTAATAGGCGCCGCCGAAGACGCCGAGCGACTGGCGAAGATAGCGTTCCTGCGCGGGATCGGTCGAGGCGGCGGCTTCAAAGTCGATCACGCGTCCCGAGGTCGCGAGGCGGCGATTGGCCCATTCGATACCGCCGACGCCGGTTTCACCCGTCCGTGCTGACACGAGGGCGTAGAGTGCCTCGGCGCGGCGCACCCAGGTGCGCCAGGCTTCGAAGTCGCTGGTCGCGTCCCGGCGGGCATAGGTTTCGCTGACCCAGCAATAATAGCCATAGTAGCGCATGCGCAGCGTGACGTTGCTGATGCCTGGGAGCAGTGATTGATAGAGCAGCACGCCGCTATTCTGCATGCCGAGCGGGTCGAGCCCGCGCTTTTCGGCTTTTTCGGTCCATTGTGGCAGCAGGATCATCGGCCCTCGGTGATTGTTCGGGCCAGTGGCCTCATTTCACCATAGTAATGAGCGGTGAAGTAATGGTGATCAATCGAGCGGATCATTTTGCGGGACAATCTGGCCGGCACGTCGCATCGAGGTTGCCGCGATGGTTGCGAGAACCAGGCCTGCAATCACGAAACAGAGGTCGCCGACGATGCGCCACGCCAGCACCCCCGCGACTCCGCCGAGCAGGAAGGACAGCACCGTACCCGTGTGAAGGCTCAATCGGGTTGTAATTTCTCCGCGATCCGCAGGGCCAGCCTTGCCGCGAAGGATATCGAGCATCCTGGCTAGTCCGATGCCGATGTCCGTGGCCATGCCCGATACATGAGTGGTGCGCACCCGCGCGTTCGAAATATGGGTAACGATGGCGTTCTGCTGCCCCATGAGGAAAGCGAGGCCGACGATCAGCATCGGCACGCCTGTGGAGCGATCGAGCGCCATCCGCGCAAGACCGAGCGCGGCAAGAAGAGCGGCTTCGACCAGGATCACGCGGGCGTAGATGGTGCCGATCCCGCGCCGCAGGCCTGAGCCGATCGCGAGTGTCGAAACCATGGAGCCGATGATGAAGGACAGGACTATGGCGAGATAGCCAAGAGCATGCCCCCATTGTCCCATCGCGAGCAGGCTGGAGAGGGCGGACACATTTCCGGTCATGTTGGCGGAGAAGAAGCCGACCTCGTGAAAGGCGGCCGCATTGAGTCCGCCAGCCACCCACGCCAGCGCGAAGGCGAGCTTGCGGTCCAGCCGACTGTCGCGTGCGTCACCCTGGCGGATCAGCATTCCGCGATCATCCGCGCGGCGGCCCGATACGCATGACTTTGGTGCGGCCTGTCTCGCCGCGAAGGATCTGGATCGAAGAGACGGGTTGTCCCAGGGCGTCGGCGAGAAGGCGCAGGATCGCTTCATTGGCCTTGCCACTCTCGGCTGTGGCCGTTGTGCGCACGAGAAGTTCCAGGCCCCCGGCTTGCGATGGCAGCAGGATTGCGTCGGCCGAGGCATTTGGCGTGGCGCGGAGCGCGAGACGTCCTTCGCGGTCCGCCAGCGCGCGGATTTCGATCGCAGAGGGCATCGGGATCCGGCGTCGCGCCATCAGCGCTTGCGAACGAACTCGGCGCGCAGCACGAGGCCTTTGATGCCGTCGAACTTACAATCGATTTCCTGGGCGTCACCGGTCAGGCGGATCGCCTTGATGAGCGTTCCGCGCTTGAGCGTCTGACCAGCGCCTTTGACGTCGAGATCCTTGATGAGTGTCACCTGATCGCCATCGGCGAGAAGGTTGCCGACAGCATCCCGGACTTCCGGCTGAACGGCGGCGTGCTGGCGCTGGGCAAGTTCGGAAGGTGGCAACCATTCGCCACTTTCCTCATCATAGACATAATCTTCGTTGGTATCGGTCATCTGTCCTTGTCCCTTGGTCAGTCACTGTTGGCCGGCGACAGCTTGGCGCAAGCGCACACCCCGTCCCCCGGTCTGGCTGGTCGCATTCTCGCCGATCAACTCGACACCTGCGCGTTCAAGCGCTGTGACGACCTTGACCAGCGTTTCCACGACACCCCGCACCTGTCCGTCCGACGCTTCCATCCGCTGGATCGTGGGAAGCGATACCTTTGCCAGTTCCGCCAGCCGTTTCTGGTCGATGCCGAGCAACGCGCGTGCCGCGCGCATCTGCTGTGAGGTGATCATGCTGCGTTTATGATGTATATTGCATCACATTTCAATCTTACACCATCATTATCCATATGCTATACCCAAGCCGACCGGAAACTTGGAATATGGCAGACGTGATCTCGTGATGAACATCGCAATGACGCGGATCGACAGATTCGGCGGCGCTCGGCGCGTGATGGTGCGATGAAGACGGGCAAGCGGATCAGGGGCTTTTTCCTCCTCCAGAATATGATGCTGAAGGATTTCGTCCGGGAGGGAAGCGCGCGGCAGGCGCTTGGGCGGGAGGAGGTCGATCGACTTTGCCGGCTGGAGGCGCTCAACGCTGCCGAGCTTCAGAGATGGGAGCAGGATGTCTTCACGGCCGGTGGCCAGCCGACGTTTCGGCAGAGAGGCGGCGGGTAAGGAGGCCTGCTCGTGCCGCGCGAACGAACTCGGCGCTGTCTTGCTCGCTTACCGTCAGCGAGCGATTTCAGAGGCGGTTACAGGATCGGGCTGATTTGAGGCATAGTTCCCCTCTTACCGGACCATCCGGCCATCAGGCCGGACCGATCCACAGCAATTCGAGGATGCTTGCTCCGCGCTGCCAGGCCTCGACCCGAACCCGTCGATCCTGATGCGTCCGAAGATCCGCGTCTGTCTGAAGGCGCCAGAGAGGCCCCTCCTCGACCTCCAGAAAAGGGCCACGCTCGTTGAGGCGCAGTATCCCGTGCAATCGCAGCGGCGCCTTGCTGTCAGTCATGGGCGACCGTCTCCATGATGGAGACTGCTAAAGGGGGGAATCGGCGAAAAAGACGGAACAGACATTGCCCCCCGCATGGCATAGGCGCGCTCAGGCTTGCAATCTTGTTCATTTTATGTTCTCAGATATACTGAGGAGCCATGCCATGATCCGCGATTATCTCGCCAGCTATGATTATAACTTGCCCCTGGACGATGCGGCGGTCGATCCAGACCTGCCGCTGGTTCGCCGCAGGCTGGCGAGCCTCGCGGCGAGCGAGGGTCTGGATGGCGGCTATTATGAGGCGCAGGAGATGGCCGAGGCGTTTCTCGATGCTGCCCGAGAGGCGAATGCGGGCATCGAGGCGGAGGACAGCCCTGCCCGTGTTCGCCTGCGTGATATTCTGGATCGCGACCTTGCCTATCAGCATGAGCTGTTCGATGAAGTTTGCCAACTGCCGTTGGCGGACGCAGCCGCGCATCTGGCCTGGCTTGCCGATTTGATGAAGCGGCGGGCCGACATGGCGCCGCCGATCGCGGCCGTGCTCGGCTATCGCCACTGACACGGACGTCTCCGGTATAATCGCGCCTTTGCCGCCTAACATCTTCGGCTTGTCCGCATATCTTGGCCTGGTGGCGGGGCGCGATACATGACGTTCAGGCGTGTCCCAGTCGGATCCCCCCCGAGTGAACTGTGCGTGCGTGCTCGGGGCCGAGCGTGCCGAGAAGTTTCAGCTGCGCGTCTGTGAGTTGTCCCTCAGTGGAATAGGCATCGATGGTATAGCTGCCCCGTGCGAAGGTGTCGGCCGATGGCGGTACCATGGCGGTGTAGGATTGTGGCCAGAAGCAGATGAGCAGCCAGGGCCAGTTCGGTGCCTGGGGCTCATAGCGGGCGAAGATGATGTCGTTGGTGCGCAGGGCAGACGGGCGCCGGTCGAGAAGAGCAGGCGCTACAAGGGTCATCCGTGGCTCGCACAGATATGCCTCGAACTCGTGCATCTCTGCGAGGCTTTCGAGGATGACGGGATAGTAACGGCCGAGTGCCAGACCTCCTCCCGAAAAACGAGGTGGGATGTCGATCAGCAGGACATCCGGCAAAGTCGGGAGTGGCCGGTGATAATAGAGCCTTCTGGCGGCCAGTTCATCGATAAGTCGCATCAGGAGAGTTTTTCGGTGATGCTCTTTGGCAGTCAACAACAGTCGCAGACAGATTGACGGTATCGTCATGCCGCGAGACGTTCGACACCGGCATTGAAGCGATCGATCCAGTCCCGCATCGTCGGGCGTTCGGCGAGCGGGATCTGGGCCGCGACGCTTTGGAAGTCGATCAGATCAACCGGGGCGCCGGCAATGATGGCGTCTATTTCGGAAGCGGGAAGAAGAGCGCGTTCGCGGATGAACCGGGTCATTGAGCCGGGGCGCTCACGCGTCGACGTCCGCCACAGGCCCTCGACCGTCACCAGGCGTGGGGCAGCGCGAGCCTCCACCAATATGATCAGACGAAGACACCAGCGCGGGAGGCTCATCAGCTCGCTGCTTTTCTGTGCGAGACAAAGCCAGCAAGCGGACTTGATCGGCACGGGCAGGCCCTCGGCGCGGATCCGTGCGATGCAGGCGTCGCGATCCCAGCCCCAGGCGCGTAAGGGGTAATGATAGTCGTACAGGTCGCTGATATGGCCTTCGCGATGGGCATAGCGGCGGCTATCGGCGGGCGAGCTGTCATAGCCGATGAGCTTGACAACCTTGCCGCCCTCGGTCCATATTTTCCGCGCCGGCGCCCATGAATTAACCCATTGATCTTGCGGCTGTATTTTCCATTTCTGCGAGCAACTGTGGCGGCCGAAGCTGATCGATGGCAGTGTCGCGTTGGTGAGACAGTTCTCCAGAAGCGAGAAATAGGGCGGCCAGTGCTTGAAGCGCTTCGGCACATAGCGGACGACATGATGCTCGATATGATGCCGGTCCATCCAGCGCTGGAAGATCGGCAGAAAGGCATAGGTTTCCTCGCGCTCGACGCCGGTGTCGGCTGTGAGGACGGCGGACAGGGGCAGCCCCCGCGCGACCCATTCGATGATCATCGTCTGAGCGGAACCGATTAGCGCCCTTTGCGGAAGCAGTTATACTGAGCCGGCAATTCGAGTCGTCCTCGTAAGGAA
>JARFNK010000039.1 GCA_029167225.1 Sphingobium arseniciresistens | reverse complement strand
AATTCACCAACCGGCGCGGCCACCTATCGGCCATCATAATTGACGCCGACCGGACTCCGTAATCGTCGCGCTACAGGTTGACGCCGCCACCGTGCGGGCGTTGTCCCATTCGCCTTGGCAAACGCTTTCGTGAAATGGGCTTGATCCGTAAAGCCGCATTCGAGTGCGATCTGGACGATCGGGAGGTGTGTTTCGGTTAGCAGAGCTTCAGCATGCTGCACGCGCTTCTGCACGAACCATGCATATGGTGCGGTGCCCACCGTGTTGGAGAACGCCCTGATGAAGTGACTGAGGGACAACCGACACTGGCACGCGATATCGAGAATCGAAATACCCTTGCTGAAATCGCGTTGCATGATCTGGGTTGCGAGCCTGACCTGCCAAGGCGCTAGCGTCGGTCGGGCGTCAGGTCTTGCATGTGCGGTCGTCCGACGCGTTCGGCCCCGGTTCGGTGGCGCGAGGGGCGGCCGGGTCTCCGACTGTCGAGCGCATAGTGCGACATCTACGGTCATACGTTCAAAGCCGCCATGGCGACTCCTCGGGTGTATTGAAGCAGCCTTTTTTGCGCTGGGAACCTCAACGCACCTGCTTCCTCGATCACCACCCCAAATCCGGCACGGTACATCCGCGGTCGCCTGAGGAGGAAATCCGTCCATTCCCGCGCCTGGACACCTGAGGGATCAGAAAGGCGCCCTCTTTTTTTTTATCGCGGGATATGTAGGCGATTGCCGCCCCATGGCGCGGACCACTGGCCCCGTTCTACAGTTTTGGTCGGCGCAGAACCTTGCGAAGGAACGTTTCGGCGCGCGCGAGTTCTTTTTGCACTGATCGCTTGTGTAACCCGAATTCCAAGGCGATTTCAGCCTGTGGCTTGCCGTCCCGCCATCTTGCAAGAAACAATTGCCGTCGCCGCTCGGGCATGGCGTGCAGTGCTTCAAGCGCTCGATCCATCTCAAGGCGAGCGAAAGCAACCTGCTCGGGATCCGGGGCAATGTCCGGAACCAGCGCGAGGATGAAGTCATCGACCATTGCGGTTCGGCTATGGGCGCGGATGTGATTTTTCGCGAGGTTGAGCCCCATCCGATAAAGATAGGCCTTGGGGCTCCGGATTTCTCCGATGTCCGGATATGATCGGAGCTTCACATAAACGTCGTGAAGAGCGTCTTCCGCCGCCTCCTGCGAGTGCAGGCGATGCGACAATCGATGCAGTAGGATTAGATAGTCTCTTTCCAACGCGACCAGAAGTTCAGCGATTGCCGGAGAATTGCCCGCCGGTTCGGCAGACTTGTCCTTCCGCGCATCGAAACCCGAGCCGTATCGGGCAATATCATTCATCCGTTTTGACCGCCACCAGTACCGGCATCAGACACTTCAGGAAACTTCGTACACCGATTCCTTACTGGCAATAGCAGCGAAACTTGATGGCAGCCAAAGACGAATCGGCGCGGCCGAAGCATTGGCGCTGACAACGAACACCGCCCTGAAGAACTCGTCTTTCGGCGCGAGTTATGAAGCTCTTCAACTCGGATAACCACAATATTCCCCAGTATTGGTTTTCGGCTTGGCCATCAGGCAGCCGCGCATGCCTTCTTGCTGACCGTGGTCGCCACAGGACGGCGATATCGCGCGAGCCCTGGCCGACGATCTCTTCCGAACTGCCGCTGGGATTGGCCGTGTCGAAGAATTGATCCCTGCCTCCAGCGC
Source organism: Sphingobium arseniciresistens (assembly GCA_029167225.1). Classification (GTDB taxonomy): domain Bacteria; phylum Pseudomonadota; class Alphaproteobacteria; order Sphingomonadales; family Sphingomonadaceae; genus Sphingobium; species Sphingobium arseniciresistens. The sequence goes on along the minus strand of JARFNK010000039.1, from coordinate 29,951 downwards.
CTGCCTTCCTCGCTTAAAGACCATGCCCCCCCCGTCCGGGCTCGCCATAGCTCGAGCAGCCAAAACACAGGCGAGAGACCTAGAGATCCTAATGGCCGAGATTGACGTTATCCACGCTGATATCCAATTTGCTGTTGAGAATAGCAGAAGCGTTTCAGTACAATGTCCGGCAGCTTCCGAATGATCGGCCCACACCGAGTGGTCCGGTTTGATTGTTAGTGCATTGTCGCCTCCGGCGCCATGGTCGGTCGCAGATGGAGCGCAGCGGAACCGGAGGGCGGCCATGCCGGCGTCGCCGTTTCCGGGGCCGGCGGTCGATAGCCCAGCGAGCTATGCGGCCTGACGGTGTATAGTGCCGCCGCGATGCTTCGATCAGGATACGGGCTTCGGCCAGCGTGGAGAAGATCTCACCGTTGAGCAGCTCGTCGCGCATCGAGCCGTTGAGGGACTCGCAGTAGCCGTTCTCCCACGGGCTGCCGGGTGTGATGTAGAGCATCTTCACACCGATCCTGGCCAGCCATTGTTGGACGGCCGTGGCGATAAATTCAGGACGTTGTCCGAACGTATGTGTGCCTGCGGGCCGCAGGTGACGAACAGCTCGGCCAACGCCGCCAGCACATCCTCGCTCCTGAGCCGCCGCGCCACCGGCAAGGCCAGGCACTCGCGGCTGGCCTCGTCGATGATCGGCAGGATGCGGAACTTGCGGCCATCGTGGGTGCGCCGCTCGACGAAGTCGTAGGACCACACCAGCCCCGGATACTCGGGGCGCAGCCGCATGCACGATCCGTCATTTATCCACAGACGGCCGCGCTTCGGCTGCTTCTGCGGCACTTTGAGCGCCCGGCGCCGCCAGATACGCTCGACCCACTTGCGGTTCACATGCAGCCGGCATCGCGCAGCAAGGCCGTCAACCGGCGATAGCGGTAACGACCATACTGCCGAGCAAGTGCGATGATGTCGTCGGTCAGACCGCCCCGCCGGACGCCTTGCGCTGCGTCGATCGATGCTGCCCAAGCACACGGCAAACCCGCCGCTCGGACACCGGCATCATCCCTCGGATGTGATCGATACAGCGCCGTCGGCGCGCGGGGCTCAATAGTTTCCCCTGGCAGCCTCCAGCAGGATCAGCTTGTCGAGCGTCAGGTCCTACACCGCCTGTCGAAGCCGGGCGTTCTCTCGTTCCAGGTCTTTCATCCGCCGCGCCTGATCCATCTTCAGACCGCCATACTCCTTGCGCCAGCGATAGTAGCTTTGTTCGGTGACGCCGATCCGGCGGCAAGCATCCCAAAGCGTACCGCCCGGTGCCAGGATGATCTCCGCCTCACTCAGCTTGCCGATGATCTCCTCGGGCTTGTGCTTGCGAGCCTTTCAATTCCTCCTTCGCGATCCAGACGATGATAGTCGATGGGCCACTCAGAAGCGGCAGATCACGCGTTGGCGCTTCCGTGGAAGCGATCAGCCTGATGATCCCTGAGAAACCATATGATTTAGCAAACATCTCTATCGTCTCAAATGATCGTGGCTGCGGCGATTTTGGCCACTGCCTGGAAAAAATACGCGTCCCGCTCCGAGCAAGGAGCATTACCCGGGTCTACCCACGAATAGCGAGCAGCGCTTCGCGCGACAGCGTGCGTCCCAGTGACTATAGTGCTGCACGTCCGCTGCTCTTTGACACGACGACGGTCAGAGCACCTCGATCGCGGCAGAATTGTGGGACGGCCCGCCGGCGCCAATTACCTGCCCGTATAAGCCGGATCTGGGAAAAGATCGGCTCGCTGCGCTGCAGCATCCGTGCTAACGGAGAATCATGTCTGCCGCCATTCCCCATAGCTACCCGATCGGTATCAAAGAAGACGATATCGATTTCATGGGGCATGTTAATAACGCGAGCTATCTCAAATGGGTCCAGGCGGCCGTGCTGAACCACTGGCAACCTGTGGCTCCAGCAGAAGCCGTCAGCAGTCACCTTTGGGTGGCCCTGAAGCACGAGATCACTTATCGTAAGCCCGCCTTTCTTGACGATGTCGTAGTCGCTACGGTTCTGCTGGAGAAGGTGCAGGGGGCAAGAGCCTTCTATGAGACGATCATCAAACGCGGCGAGGACGTGCTTGCTGTAGTTCGGTCGAGTTGGTGCTGCATCGATGCGAACACACACCGTCCCGCCCGCCTCGCGCGCGATATCGTAGAACGCTTCTTTTCACGGTGAGGGTCGCCATCTGCGCGGTGGATGAAGCGACGCTTCTGCGGTCCGTCAGATTAGCGGAGCGTAGATTCGCCGGAGCGAAGTGACCGCCGGTTCGGGGCGAACTGATGGGATGGATGCCCCCTTCAATCCGAGCTGGGCTACATTGCGGGTGTTGATCTGAGTGAGCGGGCTGTTGCGTGACTGATCATAGCCACGCCCGTGACTTAGCCAATTGTCGGGGTCGCCCCCAACGTTGATGATGCGATTTCCGGTAGGATCGTTGGCAGCGCGATCGCTCACGGTAACGGCCAGACCCCGTTCCCCCTTCTGTGCCCCGTTGCATGCGGCGAGCGCGGCTAGCGCAAAGGACGATGCACCTCCCATCCGAAACCTTGTTTTCATACTGGGCCATGACGACGGTGTTCTATCGCCCAACAGGCCAGCGGACATGATCCGTCAGCTCCTCTTGAATTTCATTCAACTCACCGTTGGGCTTTTCTCATGGCCCCGACCGCCCTGTTCGAGCGTAAATGGCCATAACCCTGTCAGCGGGCACGTGGCCTATCCCTTGCTCCTGACGTTCCCGTCCCGGTGATCGGGACCTTTGCGAGGCAACCATGGAATTGAAACGAGCAGGCAGTCAGCCTTCGATGAAAGGCCCCGAGGACTGGTTCACAGGCACCGTTCGTATCGATCCGCTCAACGCGCCGCCCGCTCCCGCGCGCGCGTCCTGCGCGGCGGTCACCTTCGAACCGGGCGCGCGCAGTGCTTGGCACACCCATCCGCTTGGCCAGACGCTGATCGTCACCGCCGGTTGCGGCTGGACCCAGTGCGAGGACGGCAAGAAGGTCGAGATCCGCGCCGGTGACGTCATCTGGTGCCCGCCCGGCCACAAGCATTGGCACGGCGCGACCGCCACCACTGCCATGACCCATATCGCCGTTCAGGAAGCGCTCGATGGCGTCAATGTCGTGTGGATGGAGAAGGTGAGCGACGAGGATTATCTCTCGGAGTTGCAGGCATGAGCGTGTCTTATGATTTCACCGGACAGGTCGCCCTGGTGACCGGAGGCGCCTCGGGCATGGGGCTGGCCACTGCAAAGGCCTTTGCGCAGGCGGGCGCCGCCGTGGCGATCATCGACCGCAATCTGGCGGCAGCACAGGCCGAGGCCGAGAAGCTGATTGCCGCCGAGCATCGTGCCATCGGCATCGGCTGCGATGTGTCCGATGAAGCGCAGGCCGCCGCCGCCGTCGAGCAGACGGTCGCCGCCTTCGGTCGCCTCGACATGGCTTTCAACAATGCGGGTATTCAGGTGCCCCCGACCGACGCCGCTGACGAAACGGCGGAGGATTTCGACCTCGTCAACAGCGTCAATTTACGCGGCATATGGACCTTCATGAAGCATGAGCTGAAGGTGATGCGCCATCAGGCGAGCGGCGCCATCGTCAACTGCTCGTCGCTGGGCGGTCTGGTCGGCTTGCCGCAGCGCGCGGCCTATCATGCCAGCAAGCACGGCGTCATTGGGCTGACCAAGAGCGCCGCACTGGAATATGCCCCGCGCGGCGTGCGGATCAACGCGATCTGTCCCGGCGTCATCAACACGCCGATGGTGGCCGACATGCTGGAAACCCAGAAGGAAGCCATGGACGAATTCCTCAAGCTGCAACCCATCGGCCGCCTTGGTCTGGCTGAGGAAATCGCCGCCAGCGTGTTGTGGCTGTGCAGCCCAGGCGCCAGCTTTGTCGTGGGCGTGGCGCTGCCGGTCGACGGCGGCTTCACCACGCATTGAGCCGCGTGATGCGTCGCGCGCGGGCCTTGGGCCGTTTCTCCCTCCTCGTTCTCGCAGGATGTTCCAGTATGACCGACCTCCACGCCCAGACCCCGCTCGACGCAGCGCGTCCCGTCACCCGAGAGCAAGTACGCTCGGTCGCTCCCGCGCTCGACCATTATGCGCAGGAGCGGCTGGAGCGCACTGTTTGGAAACGCCCTGGCCTCTCCACCCGCGACCGGTGCCTGGTCACCATCGCCGCGCTGATCGCGCGCGGGCAGAGTTTTGCCTTGGGCTATTATACCGAAAAGGCGCTCGACAACGGTGTGAAACCCGCGGAGATTTCCGAGACGATCACCCATCTGGCCTATTATGTGGGCTGGCCCAATGCCATGGCGGCCATCCCGCCGGTGAGCGATGTGTTCGCCCGGCACCACATCGGGGCGGATCAACTACCCGCAGTCAGCCCGCCCTTGCTGCCCATCGACGAGAAGGCCGAGGCCGCGCGCGCCAAGCTGGTGGGTGACAACTTCGCCGCAACGGCGCCGGGGCTAGTGGACTACACCACCGATTATCTGTTCAAGGACCTGTGGCTGCGTCCCGATCTGGCCCCGCGCGACCGCAGCCTGATCACCATGGCGGCGCTGATCGCCGCCGGGCAGACGGCACAGATCCCCTACCATCTCAACCGCGCGATGGACAACGGCCTGACCGAGACGCAGGCCGCCGAAGTCATCACCCATCTGGCCTTCTACGCCGGTTGGCCCAATGCCATGTCGGCGCTACCGGTTGCCAAGGATGTGTTCGCCAAGAGGCATGCGCAATGAAGGCGCTGCTTGCCCTCGCCGCGCTGGTCGCCACCCCTGCATGGGCGCAGACCGCCCATGTCGAGGTGTTTCGCGCCGGCTCTCACCCTGCCGTGCCCGGCCCGGTCGAGCGTTTCACCGGCATGGTCACCGTACAGCCGGTGTTCGAACCCCATGCGCCCAGCACGGCCTCGGCCGGCACGGTCACCTTCCAGCCCGGCGCGCACAGCGCCTGGCATCGTCACCCTAAGGGGCAATATCTGATCGTCCTTTCGGGCGTGGGCTGGACGCAGGAAGAAGGCCAGCCCATCGTCGAGATCCTTCCCGGCGATGTCGTGTGGTGCCCGCCGGGCGTGAAGCACTGGCACGGCGCCTCGGCGACCACCGAGCTCGTCCAGCTGTCGGTGCAGGAGGCGGTCGACGGCAAGAATGTCGAGTGGCTGGAAAAGGTCAGCGATGCCGATTACGCCAAGGGCCCGGGCGTGAAATGAGCGCCCTGCCCCACAGGATAGCGCCATGAGGTTCAACCGATCGGACATCGCCAATCTGGGCTATTTCCTGGCGATCGAGCGGCATCGCAACTTTCGTCTGGCGGGGCTCGAACTGGGCATCAGCACCTCGGCGCTCAGCCATGCGATGCGCGGGCTCGAGGAACGCCTCGGCGTGCGTCTGCTCAACCGCACCAACCGTAGCGTGACGCTAACCGTGGCGGACGAGGAACTTCTAGCCAACATTGCCGAGCCATTCCGCCGGATCGACAATGCCGTCGATGTACTCAACCGCTTTCGGGCCTCGCCCGCCGGGCGCATCCGGCTTAATGTGCTCGATCAAGCGGCGACCCATCTGCTGGCGCCGGTGATGCCGGTGTTCCTCGACCGCTATCCCGATGCCGAGATCGACCTGAGCGTCACGAACAGTCTTGTCGATGTCGTCGATGGCGGCTTTGACGCGGGAATCCGCTATGGTGGCACCGTGCCCGAGGACATGATCGCCCAGCGTCTGTCCGCCGACATCCGCTGGGTGGTCGCCGGTTCGCCTGCCTATCTCGACCGCTTCGGCACGCCCGCCCATCCCGAGGATTTGCTGTCTCACCGCTGCATACAGATCAAGCTGGGCGACGAGCGCATCTACCGCTGGGAATTCGACCGCGGCGCTGAAACGCTGGAACTGTCCGTGCCGGGGGCCATCACCATCGATGATGGTGAAACCGCCATCGCCATGGCCCGCCACGGCGCCGCGTTGATCTACGCCGCGCAGCCCGGCATCGCCGATCTGGTCGCGCGGGGGGAGCTGCGGATCGTGCTGGACGACTGGGCCTCGATGGGCCCGGGCATGCACATTTATTACCCCAGTCGCAGGCAGCTGCCCGTGCCGCTGCGCCTGCTCATCGACCTCATCCGCGAACTGGCGCCGCTGGGCCTGTAAGGCCCGCGCCAACGCTTTGCGGTAACCGACAGTGAAAGCCCTCGGATGCCCCATGTCATCGTGAAAATTGTCCCAGGCAAGAGTCCGGAGCAACTTCGACGCCTTACCGATCTCATTCTGCCCGACGTTACCGACGTGCTGAGAGTCGCTGAGGCGCTGGTGTCGGTGGCGGTCGAGCAGGTCGCCCCTGAGGCCTGGATGGACACGGTCTTCACGCCCGACATTGCGGGCAACGCGGCCAGCCTCACCAAACGACCGGGCTACGGGCCCGACGCCTGACCCTTTCTTAGACTTTCCCGCAGCATCCTATCGCTGACACCAGCCAGACAGGAGATTTCCATGCTGGGCACCATGCTCTACGGCCCCAATGACATCCGCTTCGAGGATGTCGCGCAGCCCACCATTCTGCACCCCACAGATGCGGTGATCCGCGTGACGGCAGCCTGCGTCTGCGGATCGGATCTGTGGCCCTATCGAGGCCTTCAGGCCCACGATGCGCCCATGCCGATGGGCCATGAATATTGCGGGATCGTCGAGGAGGTCGGCAGCGCGGTCAAGACCATCCGACCCGGCCAGTTCGTCATCGGCTCCTTCTTCGCCTCTGACAACACCTGCCCCCATTGCCAGCACGGCTACCAGAGTTCGTGCCAGAACCGCGAGTTCGTCGGCGGGGCGCAGGCGCCAATGCTGCGGGTGCCGCTGGCCGACGGCACGCTGGTCGCCACGCCCGAAACCCCGTCCGCAGACCTCATTCCCAGCCTGCTGGCCGTCTCCGACGTGATGGGCACGGGCTGGTTCGCCGCCGATGCCGCAAATGTCCGCCCCGGCGCCACCGCCGTGGTGGTGGGCGATGGCGCAGTGGGGCTGCTCGCCGTGCTCTCGGCCAAATTGATGGGCGCGGAGCGGATCATCGCCATGAGCCGCCATCCCGACCGGCAGGCCATCGCCCGGCAGCTGGGCGCGACGGACATCGTCGAGGAACGCGGCGAGGACGGCATTGCCCGCATCCGGGACCTCACCAAGGGCGTAGGCGCCGACAGCGTGCTGGAATGCGTGGGCACCGCCCAATCGATGGACCAGGCGCTCAAGGTGGTACGGCCCGGCGGTTTCACCTCCTTTGTGGGCGTGCCGCATGGGGTCGAGCTGCGCGGCGAGGATCTGTTCTTCTACCATGTCCATCTGCATGGAGGCCCCGCGCCCGTGCGCCGCTTCCTGCCCGACCTCATCGCCAAGGTCTGGGACAAGCAGATCAACCCCGGGCTGGTCTTCGACCTCGACCTTCCGCTGGCGCAGGTGGCCGATGCCTACCGCGCCATGGATGAGCGGCGCGCGATCAAAGCGATCCTGCGCCCGTGAGCCAGACACCTGCCCGCCACCCGCTGGCGCCGGCCTTTCCGGTGATGGCCGCCGTCTTCGTCGGCTATCTGGTGGTAGGCATGGCGCTGCCGGTCCTGCCCTTGCATGTGCATGACGATCTGGGCTTTGGCCCGTTTGTCGTCGGGTTGGTGTCGGGCGGGCAGTTTCTCGCCGCGCTCGCCTCGCGCCTGTGGGCCGGGCATCTGGCCGACACGCGGGGCAGCCGCCATGCGGTGCTGGTGGGTCTGTGCGCGGCCATCGGCGGGGGCGGATGCTACATCCTCTCCTTGCTGTTCCCCCAGCAGCCGGTGCTGGCGGTTTCCGTGATCCTGATCGGGCGCATTTTGCTGGGCGGGGCGGAAAGTCTCATCATCACCGGCGGGATCAGCTGGGCTTTGGCGCTACTACCGGCCAATATGGCGGGCAAGGCCATCGCCTGGGTTGGCATGGCGATGTTCGCGGCCATGGCCGTGGGCTCGCCGGTCGGCGATCTCGTCTATCGCCATGCCGGATTTGGCGGGATCGCGGTGTCCGCGCTGCTCTTGCCCGCCATGGCCGCCGCGCTAGTCTGGCGTGAGCCTGCCCTGGTGCCTAAGGCCCGGCCGCAAGGGTCGGTCCGGGCTGTGGTGAGCGCCGTCGTCCTGCCCGGGATCGCCTTTGCCCTCTCGGGCATCACCTTTGGTGCGGTCACCTCTTTTCTGACGCTCTATTTCGCGCAGGCGGGCTGGGCGCATGGCGCGCTGGCCTTCACGGGCTTTGCCGCCGCGCTGATCGTGGCGCGCTTTTTGTGGGGGGATCTGCCCGACCGGATGGGGGGCGCGCAGACCGCGCTGGTCTGCATGGTGGTCCAGACAGCCGGGCTGCTGATGATCACGCTGGCCGGCAAGGGCTGGGTCGCGATTGTCGGGGCCGGTCTGTGCGGCGGCGGCTTCTCGCTGATCTTCCCCGGGCTGGGCCGCGAGGCGGTGCGCCGCGCGCCCGACGACAGCAAGGGCATGGCGATGGGTGTCTACAATGCCTTTCTCGATGTCACGCTGGGTCTCGGGAGTCCGGCGCTAGGCGCTTTAGCGGGCTTGGCCGGACTGCGCAGCGTGTTCATCGCCAGCGCCGTGACCACCGTGCTGGCCATGCCGGTTGTGGCGCTTATGCTGCCGAGGAAGGGCTCAGCCACGCAGACCTGACTTTCAGGGCGCGGTCGAGGGGCGATAGCGCAAGGCATCCACGATCACGCGCAGCGCCGGCAGGGTCTGACGCCGGCTTGGGTAATAGAGGTGATAGCCCTCCCAGGGCGGGCACCAATCCTCCAGCAGGCGGACAAACCTACCATCGGCCAGATAAGGCATCGCCATATCCTCGGGGAGGAAGGCCAGGCCGTGCCCGGCGAGCGAGGCGGCCAGAATGTTGTGAACGCTATTGAAGGCCAGTTGCCCATCGACGCGAACCTTCAGTTCCTGATCGCCTTTCTCGAACTCCCACGCGTAATGGCTACCATAGGTCGGCAAGCGCAGATTGACGCAATTGTGCCGGAGCAAATCCTGTGGAATGACCGGAACGTCACGGTCCCTCATATAGGAAGGCGCCCCGACCACGGCAAAGCGCACCGCAGGGCCGATGGGCACCGAGATCATGTCCTTGGCGATCTGGTCCCCCATCCGCACCCCGGCATCGAAGCGTTCCGCCACGATGTCAGTCAAGCCATAATCGACGACGAGTTCGACCTTGATGTCGGGATATTGGGGAAGCAGGGAATTGAGCCGGGGCCAGAGCAGGGAATCGATGGTGTAGTCAGCCGCCGTGATCCGGATGGTGCCCGAAGGTTTGTCGCGCATGTCGCTGATCGCCTGAAGCTCGGCATCGATCTCGTCGAGATGCGGAGCGAGCGACTGAAAAAGCCGTTCGCCAGCGGCAGTCGAGGACACGCTGCGCGTGGTGCGGGTCAGCAGGCGCACCCCCATACGCGCTTCAAGCAGGCGGATAGTCTGGCTCAGGGCCGACTGCGACACACCCAGTTGCGCCGCTGCTCGCGTGAAGCTGCGTTCTCGCGCTACGGTGACAAAGGCCGCCAGGTCATTGAGATTTTCGCGCGCCATTCATAAGGCCTTCTAATAACAGCTTGCGCACATTAGCGACTAATCCTCAAAATGGCACTGTGTATGATGGGGCTTTCAACAGGCGCGGTTTCGCGGCGCGCGTGATGGTCGACGAGCCACGAATGCCTGGTGAGCAGTTGCCACCCAGGGCGCCTCAACCGCTTGCTCCCTGACATGACCCACCAGAGAGGTTCACGCATGCCATCGTCGACAAGCGCCAAGGCCGGCAGAATTGCCGTCATCGCCCTGGGCCTGATCATACTGATCGTTGGCTTGTTGATGCTGGGGGGCGGCGCCTATCTGGTCGCGCTTGGCGGCTCCTGGTATTTTGCCCTCGCGGGTCTGGGTCTGTGCGGCTCGGGATGCTTGCTGATGCTGCGGCGGCCTGCCGGTGCCGGACTGTATGGCGTGGTATTTATTGCAACGATCGTCTGGGCCTTGTGGGACGTCGGTCTCACCTTCTGGCCGCTGATCTCCCGTCTGTTCGCGCCGGCCGTGCTGGCAATTCCTGTTTTGCTGCTGCTGCCTGCCCTGCGCCCCATGGCACGCCCGGTGCCTCGCAAGGCGTCTCTGGGCCTGGCCTGCCTGATCGCGCTTGCCCTTGCCGGCACGATCGTCAGCACCTTTCGGCCCAGGCCGTTGGCGGTTGCAGACGCCGTGTCGGCGCCCATTCCCGGCCGGTCCGCCGCGCCCAGCGCGGGCGGCGATTGGCCCTATTGGGGGCGCAATCCATCCGGCACACGCTTTGCTACGCTCGACAAGATCACGCCCGCCAACGTCGCTGGCCTCAAGGTTGCCTGGACCTATCGCACCGGCGAGATCCCCAAGGACCCGGCTGCCTTCGTGACGACACCGCTCCACATCGACGGACGGCTCTATGGCTGCACGCAGTCCAACGTGATCTTCGCGCTGGACGCCGATACGGGCAAGGAACTGTGGCGCTACGATCCGCATGCGCAAGGCAATTTCCGCCCGCGCTGCCGCGGCGTGGGTTACCACGATGATGCTCCCGCCCCGTCGAAACCCGCTCCGTCCACACCCGTAACGCCCCGTGCTGTCGCCATGGCTGCGCCCTCCGGCCCCTGCGTCCGCCGCATCATCTCCACCACGGTCGATGCCAGGCTAGTGGCGGTCGATGCCGTGACGGGCTTGCCCTGCGCCGATTTCGGCAACCGTGGTGTCGTGAGCCTGCGCACCAGCATGAGCAACATGCAGCCAGGGTTCTACTTCCCCACCGCCGCGCCCACCATCATGCGCAACCTCATCATCGTGGGGGGACTGGTGCGCGACAATTACGAGGAAGGCGAACCCTCGGGCGTGGTGCGCGCCTTCGACGTCCACACCGGCAAGCTGGTCTGGGCCTGGGACATGGGGAATCCGGACGCCTCGGGCCACCCGCCTGCGGGCAAGAGCTTCACCCCTGGCACGCCCAATGTGTGGTCGACGCCCTCTTTCGATGACAAGCTCGGGCTGGTCTACCTCCCGACCGGCAACGCCACGCCCGATTCCTGGGGGCCGAAGCGCAGCCCGGCCGCCGAGCGCTATTCCTCCTCCATCGTGGCGCTCGACGTGACGACGGGGCGGGTGCGCTGGAGCTTCCAGACCGTGCATCACGATTTGTGGGATTACGACGTGCCGGCCCAGCCCGCGCTTTACGATGTGCCTGATGGCCATGGTGGCACGATTCCCGCTTTGATCCAGGTGACCAAGCGCGGACAGATCTTCATGCTTGACCGCCGCACCGGCAAGCCGATCGCGAAGGTGGAGGAACGCCCCGTCCCCCAGAAAGGCGGCGCGCGGGACGATTTTCTCTCGCCCACTCAACCCTATTCGACAGGCATGCCCGCCATTGGCGCCGAGCGTCTGACAGAAGCGCGCATGTGGGGCGCAACGCCGCTCGACCAGCTCTATTGCCGGATCGCCTTCCGAAAGGCGCGCTACGATGGCGACTTTTCTCCACCGGGCCTGAAAACGGCCATCTATTTCCCTGGCTGGTTTGGCGGCATGAACTGGGGCTCGGTGTCGATCGCCGAAAACCGTGGCACGATGATCGTCAACGACACGCGCGTTCCTGTCGTGGCGCGCCTGGTCCCGCGCGCCGAATACGACGCCAAGGCGCGGAAAAACAGCGGCGAGGGTTCGGGCGCGCCGCAATATGGCACGCCTTACGGCCTGGAGCAGGGCACACTCGAATCCCCCTTGGCAGTCCCCTGTCAGGAACCGCCGTATGGGGCGATCACGGCCATCGATCTAGCCACTCGCAAGGTACTGTGGTCGATGCCGCTGGGTACCTTGCAGGATTCCGGACCGCTGGGACTCGCGATGCATATGGGCATTCCCATCGGCCTGCCGGCGATCGGCGGACCGGTCACAACGGCCTCGGGCCTGGTGTTCATGGCAGGAACGCAGGACCATTACATCCGCGCTTTCGACATCAGAAACGGGCACGAACTCTGGAAGGGACGCCTGCCAATGGGGGCAGAAACCACGCCGATGACCTATGTTTCACCTCGTAGTGGGCAACAGTACCTCGCCATTGCAGTGGGTGGAAACCTCGCCCAGAAGCAGGATCGCGGAGACTATATTGTCGCCTTCTCGCTTCAACATTAGGTGAAGGGATGCAATAGGAGACCTGCGGAACATGAAATCGCCATAGCAAACCGTTACCAAGCTGCATTTCGTGATGTGTGCTCCACTGTTGCTCCGCTTCCCGCGTGATGATGCTCGGTGGAACGAAGGTTGAGGCTTATAATCACGTCCTACCGAGCCATAACTGCCAATTGCCTCAATCTCGCAACGCTGCTGTGGTTTAATCGCGCCAGATTCCATCAATCACTCTTGCATCGGCGCGTCTTCGCGCCGCCCGCGATGACCATTTCCGCCAGACACCGCCGTTCAAGCAGCCGCATGACCGCATAGTTGTCTAATTGATGTCCGCATTGGTCTTCCTTTTGCCCGTTCGCGATTGGTTGTCTTCGAGGTCATCAGACAGCCGTGGTCGGGGTTCGTCTATGGCCTTCATAATCGCGGCGAAGTCATAGCTCTAGCCGCGCTCACACCCGGCGGATGGAAGTGGCAAGACCGGTCAAGCCGAGGTTCTTGCGGCCCGAAAGCTCCAGACGGACAGCAGATTGAACCCATCAGATTTTGCAAAATCCGCCAAGCCGGAAAAATGATAGTGATCGTTCACTATTGCCTTGGGGAATACCAAGTGCTAGCTAAGGGCTGTGCAAAAATGGCGAGAATCCGAGGTATTCGATCGACTACTAGCGGGCCAGGCCCGCGTCGGTGGTGTTCGGCGTGATGAAGACGCAAGGACTCACGAACAGTCCGGTTTCGATGCCCCGTCGCTGGAAGCGTTGCTGCAACTGGTCGCCAGCGACTTGAGAGATGCCGAAGCAATCCTGTTTACAAAGGCTCAGAGCAAGGTTGAGTTGATTCCTGAACTGGCCGGATACCTCATTTCAAATGGTGGAAAGCGGATCCGGATGGCCCTGCTCCTGGCCTGCGCGCGCCTGATTGGCTACAGTGGCCCTCGATCGCCTTCGCTGGCGGCTGCATTGGAGTTCATCCATACTGCCACTCTCTTGCATGACGATGTGGTGGACCGCTCGGCCCTTAGACGGGGTCAACCAACGGCCAACACGATCTGGGGCAATAGGCGAGCGGTCGTTGTCGGCGATTTCCTTCTTGGCCGGGCATTTGAGATGCTGGTCGACGATGGATCCTTGGATGTGGTCAATGCCATATCGCGCGCTTCAATGGTCCTTAGCGCCGGCGAGGTTTCCCAACTGGCCTCGCACCGCCAAATAGAAACAACCGAAGAAACCTATTTTCGTATCATCAGCGCAAAGACCGCTGCACTCTTTGAAGTATCATGCCAAATAGCTGGATACCTGCCCGGGGGAAACAAGGCCACGGCTGTAAAATTCAAAAGGTTTGGGCGATCCCTTGGCATTGCCTTTCAGTTGACCGACGATGTGATCGATTATGTGTCGACATCGGCCCGTATGGGCAAGGATGCAGGCGACGATTTTCGAGACGGCAAGGTGACGCTGCCGGTGATTATTGCCTTCGCGCGGGGCTCACCGGCAGACCGGCGTTTCTGGGAAGACGCAATGCAAGGCAACAAGGTGAGCGACACAGATTTTGCACACGCCCTCAAACTTCTGGAAGATACTGGGGCAATCCGGGATACGCTAGCTCGCGCTTATAACCATGGAAGGGTTGCCAAATCCCATCTGAGTTCGTTCGGCAATTCCAGGGCGAAGAGTGCTCTCAGCATGGCGGTGGATTTTGCTGTCAGTCGGTGCTTTTAATGCCGAGCCGAACGGTCGCGGAAGCGTAACGAAATGCATTCGCGTTTCGGAGAAACATTGCGTCTTGGAGAGCGGTAGCACAATGGCCTTCACATTGTTCGTTGTTGTTAGGAATGGCCAAGTTGACTGAAAGCTGGACAAATCGATCATTGCTTCGCCGCGAGAAAATCATCAGTTCTGCGCGCAAGAGCTTTATCGAGCTGGGTTTTCACGGCACCGGTATCGCGCAAATTGCAAAAGATGCGACGGTTTCCGCGCAGCAACTCTATCGCGATTTTACCAACAAGGAAGGACTGGTCAGCGTAGTTGTCGAGCGAGAGTCACGTGCGCTATTCGATCCAATCGTCGACGCCGTAGAGGCAGGGATTGCGGACGAGCATGCCCTAGAAGCCAATCTTGGAAGCGTTTTCGAAACGCTGCTGGATACGCTGGAGCCATCGCTCTTCCTGGAGATGTTTGCAGAGGCAGCCAGGAACCCCAATATTGCCCTTATTCTCCAGGATACCGATGAGGCGGTGCGCGCGCGGCTAACCAAATCGTTTCGACAATTTGCGGATGCGACCGTTCCGGATCAGGATATTGATGTCGTTGTGCAGATAATGTTGGTCATAATGGGCGGCCTCATCAACCGCCCTGTAGCCGAACCTGCTTTAGCCCGACAGACATTGGCCCGACAGTCTGCCTCCATCATAGCGGGCCTTCTTCGCAAGCGTCGCTGAAGATCGCGTCAGGTCGGCAAAGCGGCCTTGATAGCGTAGCCAAGATGGGTGAAATCTCGACCGGAAATTGGCTTTTTTAAAGATCACATCATCGAATAATCTAATGCGCGGATGCACCCATCGGTTGGCTGACATAACGGATCTTCGACGATGCGCCGGTTTAAGGCGCATCGCTCGGCCGTTCTGATCAAGCCCATTCATCCGCCAAGAAACAGCCGCTCGACGGAGCGACTGAGCCGTTCTGCGAGCTGGGTGTCGTCGACCCCCAGCTCATCCTTGATGACGGAGTTCATCATCAGGGGCATGGCAACCATGCCAATGAGGAGAAAAACGAGGAAATCCGGATCGTCCACTTCGACAAGACCGGTATCGCACGCCTCGCGCATCAGCGGTTGGACCGTATCGAAATGCGGACGCCAAATATGTTCGAGAATATAGTCGCGCCTCTCGCCCGGCTTTGCCACTTCATCAGCAAAGAAACGACCAAGTTCTGGGACCTCCGTGCTGAAAGCAACGAATTTTCGCAGTGCGATCCTCAGCCGGGCGGGGTATGACGAACCGTCTTCGCACAGTTCGGCGATCGGTGTGTGGACAGCTGCCATACGCCGGGCGAGTTCATCTACAGTGGATTTCCACAATCCCAGTTTTGATCCATATCTGCGAGAAACAAGGGCAGGATCAACATTGGCCTTAGATGCGATCTCACGCAGGCTCGCGCCTTCATAGCCCGAAGCCGCAAACGCGGCGAAGGCGACCCGCGCCACCTCCTTGGAGTCTGCCTCCAAGCCGTGCCTCGGCCTCCCGCGACCACGCCTGTCATTTTCAACCCTGGTACGACCCGGCATTGACGTCAGCCACCCTCTGATTTAATCAACATATGATGATTTATGGCATTCGTCCCGAGTTTGCAAGCATGCCGCGATACAGTCTGATTCTTCATATGGACAGAGGCAGGGCGGCCCCAACTTATCGGATCGCAGCGCCGGACGAGAAAAGCGCAGGATGGAGCCGACATGTTCATACGCACCGCACAAACACGTCCCGAGATGACACCGCCGGGCTTTGCCGACGAAGCGATAAGCCCCTATAGGACCAGGCTTGCGGATCTCGAACTCGCGGTCACGAGCGCATTGCTTCCGCTCTCTTTGGTGAGCGACGACGATATGCCAAATGGCGAACCCGAGCTTCTGGGACAATTTGCCAGCCTTTCGGCGCTTCGATTTGCCCGACTGTCGATCAGTGGTGTCGGCGCGCGCTGGAATAGAAAAGCCGCTGACATTGGCAACTATGTAAAGTTGATCTTCATCACCAGGGGTCAGGGCAGACTATGGCGCAACGGAAGCGCCCAGATTCTGAAAGAAGGCATGTGGACCATCTATGATCCAGCCTGCCCTTACCGGCTCGATTCTGACGAACCTTATGATTGCGTAGCGGTAGCGATGCCGGTTGGAGCGGTATCGATTCAACGATTTCTTGCTGATGCAAACTGGGCCGAGCAAACCTATCCAATCGCCGGCAACATGGCGATTGCGTTCGAAACTATCAGCGCGTGCCTGGACGGTAAGGTCGAGGCAGGGCGCGACGACGTCGCGGCAACGGCTCATGCAATCGCGACACTTATCGAGGCGGGCATACGTCGATCGATGGACAATGGCGGTGCTTTCCTCGATATGTCACGCGAAACGCTTCTTCTCTCCCAGGCGCACCAGGCGATCCGTGCATACGGCGCCGATCCCGAATTCTCGGTGGAGGGCCTGGCGGACATCCTGCATGTTTCCAGGCGGACCCTGTACAACGTATTGAAGCTGAGCGGGCAGACGCCTTACAAGGCCATCCAGCAGTATCGGATCGACTTGAGCTGCGCCATCCTCTCTGATCCCGGCCAATCCCACAGAAACGTCACTGATATTGCTCTAGACGCAGGGTTTCCCGATGCGACCCACTTCGCGAGGCTTTTCAAACAACAACTGGGTATGACGCCGACGGAATATCGCCACGCGAGATTGACGACGAAACTGCCAAGAGTGCCTCGCTTGAGCACGCTCGCGCGGGAATGCGCCAGCCGATCCGCCTAACACCCACCGCTGACCAGCATCAGGCCTACCGTCTGACACGATCGGTGTCATCGGATCCGCACTTTAGCGGCCAGTACGCGTGCCCGCCCGCCCACCGGATCGGCGGAAAAGTAGCAAAGTCTTGCCAGCGTACCTCCGAAGCACAGAGGCGCGATATAGCTGCGACATTTGCGGCAAATTGATGGTCCGCTGAGATGGGCACGGGCCGGCCGATCCCCGACCAAAAGTTTCCGGTTTCGACGCATCCGGGCTGCCCAGGCCGCAACCAGGTGCAGGTTGCAGGGCATAGCCTGACCTCCAATTTCAGGGCGTCTGGCAGCCACCGTCTCGACGACCGAGATTTGCCTTTGGCCATTGAAGACCGGCTAGCGCGTCGGAACCTCAATTAAAGCCAATTTTGCACAAAATGGCATGAACACTGCACGCAACGGCGCGCAGACAGGTCGGTGTGCGCTTACTAACGCTCGAAATCTTTCACCTCGATCTTGAAGATGACGGGAAAATTCAAGAACGCACACGAAATGAGCCCGTCAATCACACTTTCCATGTAAAATAAGAAGAGGTACTCACTCTTGGAAAATCAAACCGTAAAAGCGCAGACGGTGGTCGCATTTGGCGAACCGCTCGAGGAACGGATTTCCGAACTGCACAAGCCGACCGGAAAGCAAGTACTGGTTCGAGTGCATTCCTGTGGTCTTTGTCATTCCGATCTGCATTTCCACGAGGGCCATCTCAATCTGGGTGGCGGCAATAATCTGCCACTAACGGCACTTGGCGTGAATCCGCCTTTCGTTCTCGGGCATGAGCCCTTCGGCACCATCGTCGATTTTGGCCCTGATGCGGGAATGAACGAAGCTGATCGAGGTCGTCCCGTTATCATCTATCCCTGGATAGGTTGCGGTGACTGCGAATATTGCAACAGAGGACTGGATCACCAGTGCGCCAATCCGCAGGTTATCGGCATGCAGCAACCAGGTGGGCAGGCAGATCATCTCCTGGTGCGCGAGCCCAAATTCCTGATCGAAGCGAGGGGAGTCGATCCTCTGCTTGCGGGTCCTTATGCATGCTCGGGGCTTACCTCCTTTTCCGCCCTGAAAAAACTCGACGGACGACAGGATCAGTGGATAGCGATCATTGGTGCCGGCGGCGTCGGCATGATGGCGCTCGCGATCGCCAAGGGCTCGGGATTTCAGAAGGTCGCCGTGGTCGATGTCAATGACGAGAGATTGAAGGTGGCCGCCGACCAGTATGGCGCAGACCTCACGATCAACAGCTCAACACCTGATGCCGCAGAGCGACTGCGTGAAGCCACCGGCGGGCTGGCTGGTGTCGTGGATTTTGTAGGGGCGCCTGCCACTGCGGCATTTGCACTGGATCAACTGAAGACAAGCGGCAAACTCGTGATTGTCGGACTGTTCGGCGGCGAGGCCCATGTGCCGCTTCCGCTGCTGGCAATTCGCCAGGTCAGCATTGCCGGCTCGTTCGTCGGCAGCCTCGATGAAATGGTCGAACTGATGACCTATGTTCGTGCTGGCGCCATCAAGCCTATACCTGTGCAGGAAGTTCCAATCGCTGAGGTCAACGAGGCGATCCAGCTACTTCGCGCCGGGAAGGTCAATGGTCGTCTCGTTCTCACGCACGATTGACACGCGCCCCCTATTAACAACGGACACACAACATGCCCAATTTGCGACTTCCCGACGATCCCTCGGCAGACCAAATCCGTGAGCGGCTCGATCGAATGAAACACGCCCAGTTCGAAGCAGGGCCGCCCTCATCTGCCTTACGCAAGGACCGCATCAGCAGGGCAATCGACCTGTTGCGGACGCACCAGGAGGCGATTATCGATGTCGTCTCGTCCGACTTCGGAACGCGAAGCCGGCAGGAAACTTTGCTCGCCGACATCCTCGCATCCGTGGAAGGGCTGCGCTACAATCTCAACCATATCGATGAATGGATGAGGCCTCAGCCACAACTGGAACCTTTCCCAGGCACCCAAGCCTGGGTCGAGTATCAGCCGCTGGGCGTGACCGGTATTATCAGCCCCTGGAATTTTCCTGTCGTGCTGGCCTTTGGCCCATTGGCGAACTGCTTCGCAGCAGGCAATCGTGCTATGCTCAAGCCGTCGGAATTGACCCCGGCAACATCTCAACTTTTGGCTGACCTGATCGACGAATATTTCGATCAGGACGAATTGACCACTGTACTCGGTGGACCAGCCACTGGATCGGCTTTTTCAGCCCAGCCGTTCGACCATTTGATTTTCACCGGCAGTACGCAGGTAGCACATCATGTAATGCGATCAGCATCCGAGAATCTAGTTCCCGTAACCCTTGAACTTGGCGGAAAATCTCCTGTACTCGTCTGTGCTGACGCCGACTTGGGCGAGATGGCCGAGCGCATCCTTACGGTAAAAACCTTCAACGCCGGACAGATTTGCCTATCTCCGGACTATGTCCTGATTCAGGAAGAGCGCGTGGAGGATTTTGTCGAGCAGGCTAAAGCGGCGGTGGCGGCGATGTATACCAGCTTGCGCGACAATGATGACTATACTTCCATGCTTAATGCGGGAGGGTTTGCGCGCCAACATGCCCTGATCGAAGACGCCAGGATCAAAGGTGCGACCTTGGTCTCGCTCAACCCGTTAAACGAAGATTTGTCCGATCCAGCGAAGCGTAAGGTTGCTCCGACATTGGTGATTGGTACGACTGATGAAATGCGCGTTACGCGGGAGGAGATTTTTGGGCCGCTACTTCCTATTGTCACCTACGGCACGCTTGAAGACGCGATCGCCTATATCAATGCCCGTCCTCGTCCATTGGCACTCTACTTGTTCAGCAACAATCTGGATGTCCGATCCGAGGTTGCAGCGCGGACCACATCGGGCGCGCTTATCGTGAACGATGCAATGACCCATGTTTTTCTTGATACGCTTCCGTTTGGCGGCGTCGGAGCGTCTGGCATGGGTCACTACCATGGCGAATATGGCTTCCGCGCGCTGAGCCATGCGAAGCCGATATTCGTGCAAAGCGAAGGCGGCGAGTCAAACCTCCTGATGCGCGCGCCCTATAGCGAAGGCGCCGAACAGGTAATTGCCGGCCTGATCACGGCGTGACCGGCCACGCTGCATGGCGAGGTCCAGACGGATTTCGCCGTGCAGCGGGCACCCTCATGTCATCATAGAAGGCGCCTGTATCACGGGCCGTTCGCCCGATTGGGCTCAGAACCGCGTGCTTGGACAGCGATGTGGCCTCTATCTGACAAACGCAGGCGCGCGACCGCCAGCCCCGAGATGTCCCGACGGGCAGTTCTCTTGGCAGCCTGACGACTCAAAATGAACCCAGTATAGAGGCGCATGCGATGACGATCGATACCAGCTCACGTCCCAAATCTAAACAACAGGTGGCCAAATCGAAGAAAACCCAGATCGTCGTGGTGGGCGGCGGTGCGGGCGGGCTCGAGTTGGTAAGAAAACTTGGTGCGCATTTTGGGCGAAAGAATCATGACATAATCCTCATCGATCGCAACCACACGCATATCTGGAAACCGCTGTTGCACGAGGTCGCAGCCGGCTCCCTTGACGCCAATCTGGATGAGTTGGGATATCGCGGTCACTGCCATCGCTGGGGCTACCGCTTCTATTACGGAACGCTCGAGACGATTAACCGGACGAAACGCCAGGTCATCATTGCTCCGGTGCACGATGAGGATGGCAGCGAGATCGTGGGCCGCCATGCGATCCGCTATGATTATCTCGTGCTTGCCATCGGCTCAGTGAGCAACGACTTCGGTACGCCGGGTGTTCGCGAAAACTGCATCTTTCTTGATGAACGCGCCCAGGCAGACCGCTTCCGGTCGAAGCTGCTCGATCATTGCCTCAGAGTATCGCGACGAATGAGTGCTGACTGCACGGTCAATGAATATGTGCGAGTGGTGATCATTGGCGGGGGCGCTACCGGAGTGGAGCTGAGTGCCGAGTTGTACAATGCCGCGTCGGCGCTTCGCCTTTACGGCCTCGAGGTTTTCGACGAGAGCAGGCTTAAGGTCACGTTGGTCGAGGCGGGGCCGCGCATACTTCCGGCCCTGCCAGAGCGTCTCGCCAAGGCCGCGCAGGCGGAACTTGAAGCTCTAGGTGTCCGGGTTCTCACGGGCGTGCCCGTCACGAGTGCCGAAAAGCACGCCATCATTACCAAAGAGGGCGAACGGATCGAGGCGGATCTCATGGTATGGGCGGCCGGCGTAAAGGGCCATGCCCTGTTGAGCCATCTTGATGGTCTCGACGTCAATCGCGCTTCTCAGCTTCTTGTGCGTCCCACCCTTCAGACGACAGAGGACGAAAGGATTTTTGCGTTGGGGGATTGTTGTTCCTGCCTCCTTCCAGGCACCGAGCGGCCGATACCACCGCGCGCGCAGGCCGCACACCAAATGGCATCGATGGTCTACCGAAATCTTTTGCGGATCACCGCCGGCAAGCCCCTCCTCGATTTTGTCTATCGCGACCATGGATCGCTTGTATCGCTCAGCCGCTTTTCGACCGTCGGTAGCTTGATGGGCAATTTGATAGGCGGACGCCTCGCGGTCGAGGGTCGATTGGCGAGATTCGTCTACACGTCGCTTTATCGTATGCATGTTCTGGCAGTCCATGGCTGGCTGCGTGGTCTCGCGTTGATGGCTGTCGGCAAGGTCAATCAGGTCATACGGCCGCGCCTCAAGCTGCATTGAAGCATTGACGCGCCTCTCGTGATGTACCGCAGGCGCACCTCCCCCCACCTTGGGCATGGTCATGCGCCAACGATCGCATTGCCATTCACCAAGGGCATCGAGGGCCAAAGTGGCGCTGCGGGGATCTCCAGCTGATCATTTCCTCACTCACGGCCATGTCATATAGACCGGCGTCGCACTGATCGACCGTTTGCTGGCGGGATTTGATCTGCCTCGTTGAGTTGAGAGGCTTTGGTGTCCAGGCAGCGAGGGTACGGGCACAGCGCGGCGATCGCCAAAACCATTTTGCAAAGTATGCCGGCCCGCGGTCCTTCGATCCACGGGCCGGTCGATCAGAGATGGGTCGCGCAAAGCCGTCACGCGCTTGGCACTGCTCCCTGTCAGTTGCCGGCACGCGTCCATGTCAGATACGACATGACGGTCTTGCCCCCAGACTGGATGGGCGACGCCGTGCTGAGGTGGAGAAGGTCGCCTTCCTGCCTGACGATGCGAGGCTGAGTCTGGCCCAGCCAATTGGGAAAGAACGAAACGAACATGCCGTGTGTCAGCGTCTGATCCTCTTCCTTCACTTGGAAGGGACCGGAATAGGCTATGTAGTTCCCCGCTTGGCGATATTCGTCGTCCGAACCGCCGAACCAGTCTCCCGACGCGAATTCCGGACGGCCAGATTTCATCAACTGGGCGGACATGAAACCGTCCGGTGTATACATGATGATACCAGTCGCATCTTCTCCCAAAGGATGAACAGTTGGCGATCCGTCGACTGGCTTCTCGACATAGGAGACCAGTGTCCAGGCGCCGATAAGACTTTCACGCAAGCTCTTGCTCATGTCACTTTTCCTTGTTCTGTGGGTTATCCCCGCCTGGCGAGGGAAAATCGGGCCCGGATTGCGGGGCCCAGAACCATCGGAGTCCCCCTTAGCGGCGGGGAAGCCATTCCGGCTTATTCGATCCGCGGGGCACAAGCGGCGTGGCGTAGAAGCCCGGCGTACGGGACATCTGCACCTGATCGGTAACGCCCTGGTAGTGCCCGCAAGGTGTATTGGCTTCGAACATTTCGGGCGCCAGATACTCGTGGTCGCCGGGCGTGCCCGCGATCGAGGCCGCATAGGACTTATCGAATATGCCCATCTTCAGTAGCCAGATCGACAGGCGTGCCAGCGAAATGCGGATGCGATAGCTGCCACCTTCGACTGCGCGCCGCTGAAGCGCAGCCGCCACGGCGACGCTCGAAATCCAGGACATGGCATAGTCGTTGACGACGAAGATCTCGGTCAGTTGCGGACGCTCGGGCGTACCTTCCCGGGCGAAGACGCCGCTGACACCGCCGGCATTCTGGTCGAAGCCGATGCGGTCCGCCCAGGGCCCATGCCAGCCGTAGAGCGACATATCGACGTGGATCAGTCCCGGATTGAGTTCCGCCATCTGCTCTGCCGTCAGGTTGTAGCGACCAAGGAAGCCGGGGCGGCGGTTGGAGAACATGATGTCGGCGTCCTGCGCCAGCGCCTTGAAACGCGCCAGTTCGTCGGCGCGCTTCAGATCCATGGTGGCCGACCGCATGCCGACATTGGCCGTGTAATAGGTCAGATCCATCTCGAAGTCGTTCGGCCCCCAGATATTGAGAACATCCGCCCCATGATAGGCAAGCGCGCGCCCGAGCCCGGCGCCCGCGATCACCCGGCCGAGGCCAAGCGCGCGAATACCGTCGAGCGGCGTCTTGGGATCGGCGGTAAACGGAACGGGATCGCTGTCACCGATCTTCGTGATTTCGACGAGCGGCATGTCCTTGAGATAGCCGAACTGCTCGGTCGCCACGAATTCCTCCACGGTTCGCACGAGCGTCGCCTGCAAGCCCGCTTCGTTAAAGCGCTGTTCGAGATCGAGCCCATCATATCCGCGCACCGCGGCGGAGATGGCGCTGACGCTATCATTGCAACCCAGCAGGGCCAGCGCCGCCGATTTGGTCCGGGGGTAGATGTTGAGCAACTGGATCCAGCGCCCGTCGCGTGTCTGATACATGTGACTGGGCATGAATGGATTGGTGGGATCGGACGGCGTACCTGGGGCATATCCGTTCAGCATCTCCCATTTCTTATCGTAGAAGGGGCAGAGACGGTGGAGGACTCGCCGCAGATCTACAGACAAATCCTGCCCCTCCCCGGTCCGCGTCTTCCATATGCCGGCAAAGGCCACCGCCTTCGCCATCAGCGATACACCCGCCATGGTAGCGAGCGGCCACGGGCTGGAAATCACCGGGTCCTTGCCAATGAAGCTGATAGTACCGTCGGCATCGTGCGAACCCAGGCCGACCGAGGAAAGGACTTCCTGTAGCTCCTTTGCCGGATCGATCCTGTCGTCGGACGTCAGCGGTTCCGCCAGCGCCGTCTTGATGCGAGCTTCGATGATATTGCTCATCACATCATTCCTATCCAAAAGTTGATTGCTGGTTCAGGGCAGCTTGGGGGCTTGAGCCTTAAGCGACAGCAGGCGGATAAGTACCTCGTCGCGCTCATCCTGCAGGGCTGCCAGCGTGTGGCCGCTCAATTCCTCTTCCACGCCTGCAACGGCCTGCGCCCTTACTTGCGGAGTGAAGGAAAGATCGCCCAGATCGTGCCACCAGGTTTGAATCGGGGGGCCGAGATGATCGATGACATGTCCGATGCCGCCGCTGCCACCAGAGAGGTGGAGATTGAGGAACGGCCCCAGCAGTGCCCAGCGCAGGCCCGGTCCATGGGCGATCGCCGTATCGACGTCGGAAACCGAAGCAATGCCCTGATCCACAAGATAGAAGGCTTCTCGCCAGAGGGCCGCCTGAAGGCGATTGGCCACATGGCCCTTCACTTCGCGGCGAATGTGGATGGGCTTCTTGCCGATGTCCCTGTAGAAGGCGAGCGTGCGCTCGATAACTTCGGGCGTGGTGTCATTGCCGCCGACAACTTCGACCAGCGGGATGAGATGCGGCGGATTGAACGGGTGGCCAAGCACCACGCGTTCGGGATGGCTTGCGCCTCCCTGGATTTCCGAGATCAGGATGCCTGATGATGAGGTGGCGATGATCACATCATCCGCCACGGCGGCCGAAATCTCGGCAAGGAGGATCCTTTTGATATCGACCCGCTCGGGGCCATTTTCCTGTACGAAACCGGCGCCCGAAAGCGCTTTGGCAGGATCGGGATCAAACGTCAGACGATTCATGGAGGCGCCTGGCGCCAAGCCAATTTTGATCAGGGCGGGCCAGTACTGGGCGACAAGTTCCCGCAACTTTTGTTCGGCGCCAGGAGCAGGATCGGTAGCGCCCACATCGAAGCCGCGTGCAAGATAATACGCTGCCCAGCTGGCGCCTATGACTCCGCATCCAACAATGCCGATTTTCTGAGGTATGTTCACCTATCTGCTCCACATGAAATTGCACACGCTCCATCGGATTGGGCGTAGAGCGGCGCGTTGTTTCCCGACGAGCCCGAATGCTTGCCTTCGAGCTCGGGCCTTGATTGCAAGGAGGAGATAGGTCGCAGTTGCCAGACTTACCAAGACTTGGTAGCTCTACTAGCCATGCTCAGGAGGCATGGATGGAGCTTCGTCATATCCGGTATTTTGTGGCCGTTGCGGACGCAGGGAGCGTGAGCGGAGCGGCGCGGTCCCTGCTTCATACATCGCAGCCTTCGCTCAGCCGACAGCTTCTCGAACTGGAGGATGAGCTTGGTATCCGGCTCTTCGATCGACGATCGCGTGGCATCGTTCTGACTGATGCTGGCCAGGTCTTTCTTGAACATGGCCGCCGCATTCTCAAACAGGTCGAGGATGCAGCGGCAGCAGCAAAAAATACGCCCGCCATCCTTCGCCTCGGTGTGCTGCCTGGGCTTGAACTATCCATCCTGCCCCGGCTGATGGAACTTGCAAACGGCTACTCTGCTGATGCCGATATTCGGGTCATGAGCGCATCGTCTCCACGCATCATAGACGAACTGCGCACAGGCAACCTTGATATGGCGTTCATGCGTCAGGATGAAGATGCGGCCGATATTCATTTTGAGATTGCCGGTTATCATCACGTCATGGTCTTCCTCCGCGAGGACCATCCTCTCGCTGCAAAAGCGCAATTGGACTACGCCGACCTGATTGACGAAATATATGTCTCTGTTGGCCGAAGGTCGGCACCGGCTTTACGATCAGCCATTGATGCATGGGCTCAGCAGAAGGATCTGTCTCTTATCCCGGTTCATGCTGCGGCCAATATTGCATCCGCCCTGTCACTCATCCTCTCGGTGGGTGGCTTCTCACTCCTGCCGGAATATGCCGCGCGCCTGCTGCTCAACGGCGTCGTGACACGCCCCCTTGTAGAAGGCCCCATTCCCATTCCTCTCATGATCGGCCACAGGCCCAAAAATCCGTTCAGATCAAAAGATCTCATGGAGGCTATAAGAACTGCATGGAGCGCCAATTTCGTCTGATAGCTATCAAGAGCCGCAGACAGCCACCCCGCTGCCCATGGTGGCGGTTGGCGCAATCCATCAATATCTTAGACAGTATGCGCTATCCCGCAGGCTGCAGCATTGAAAGGACACATGCGCGACACCCATCATTTAGAACAGCGTGCAAGCTATGATGCATATCTGTGCGCGCTTGCGATGAAAGAGGATAAGAAATATCAGTCGTGTAGCTAATGAATAGCTTGGTCGTGCGCACCGTTAGCGGAGGTTTAAGCGATCCGCTTCTGTCCCATTCGACATAGATGTTCCGGATGGTGCGCAACGCATCTCGGAATCGGGCCCTGTATACCTCATCCATTTGCCGCCCGGCAAATTCTATGCCCTGCTCGCGAAGGCCACGGCGCAGAAGTTTGGCAAATCGCCTTTCCGCTCTATGGCGATCGAACCACCTTGTCGGTGCATTGAGGAGGCCGATCTCGATGCTCCAGAGAATGAAGAGCGCGCATTCTAAATCGAGGCGATCGTTAGCACGGGCATCATAAGTCCGATAGGTCGTCAATATTGCCTGTTTCAACTCTTCAAAGCGACTACCGAAGGCACATTCCGCGCCCTTGCAAGCGTCAAGCAACGGAAACCAACTCATTTGGCAGCGTCGGTTGAAGTGGGCGCCCGATGAGCACTCAGCACATAGTGACCGCTCCGAGACCAGAAACCCACACCAGCCGTAAACCGGCCACTTGGTTCAAGAAGCACAAGCATCCCGGGGCGTCCTAAAGCTTCCGCGATGGCATTCGATGCGACCTTCCTGGCATGCCCCTCGTCCGAGGCTTCAAGAGACATGAGAACCGGCACTTCATCCGGTCCCGTAGAAAATGTGAGATCGAACGGCGGCACGTCTGCAACTCCGATTCATGCCTTAAATCATCATGCGTTGATTAAACATGAGATGCTGGCAGGTCAATGCCACAAGGTGGGAATTGTGGAGCGCCATCGATCGGGAGCGGGTCAAATGACCTGTATGCTTGCGGCGAAACAAATCCTCGCAAGGCACTCGATCGGTTGACGGCGGACTCTCATCGAAAGGACCGCGACTATGGCCCTTTGACGGTAAAGCAGGTTTTGTCACCGGCGCCAGCCGGCATCGCGCGTGCCACCGCCGCGGCCTATGCGCGCGAGTACGCCAGGGTCGTCATCGCCGACATTGAGGAAAAGGACTTCGAGCGCATCATAGCGGTCGATGCGAAAGGCGTCTGGCTGTGCATGAAATACGCTATCCAGCATATGAAAGCGCACGGCGGCGGCGTGATCTTCAACACAGAATAGGAAGCGGCGTTGTTCGGCACGCCGAATGTCGGGACTTATGGCGCCGCCAAGCATACTGCGGTCGGGCTAACCAAGACCGCTGCGGGCGCAAATGCCAATATGAATATCCGCATCAATGCCATCGAGCCCCCGGCGATAACCACGCCGACGGTTGTCGACCTGGCCAAGTAAGCGCAGGAGTTGCAACCCGATGGCATTGCGTCGACGGCATTGACGGCGAGGTTGAGGATGGCGTCTCAAGCTGGGGCGCATCGGCGCAGCTCCGCCACCCACCTGCCGCCAGTACCATTTCGATTCGCATCGTCTCGCTCACCGTTCGATGGATTTGCTCGGACATGCTACAGACGAGGCGATTGGGATCAAAAACCTTTTCGAGTGGCTGCTGGGGTGCGAAAGCGAGGAGCCGCGCGGTTAGCATCGCGGCGCGTTGGGCGCGCTCCCGCGCATCGTCGCCGTAGCGCAGTGCCTTGTCGTCGCCCGCTCCGGCCTTCGCCGCCGACGCAAGTCGAGCGAACCGATAACGATCGCCAACATGTTGTTGAAGTCATGCGCGAAATCGCCGGTAAGCTGGCCCACCCTTTCCATCTTCTGGATATGGCGCAATTGCGCTTCGACCTGGTCGCGAGCCTCGGCTTCAGCGACGAGCCTGGCATTGGCATCCGCAGATTTCCAAGTCGAGCCGCAGCTTCGCGGATTGCCGTGTATGCGAGTAGAACCACAAGCACCGCGCTCAAGCAAAGAACAAGGCGGGTGATCTACGTGAAGCGTCCTTGTCATCATTCACGGCGGGATGGGTTCCCAAGGCCGGCGATGCTCGGTTGCGACACCTGAGACATGTGATCGACGTCATTCCATGCTGCCTCGGGCTATTTTTACGGAAGGCCGTGTACTCGGCCCGAGGCGAGGCACTCAGAAGTGAAAGCTGATACCGCCAGTCACTATCAGCGGATTGATCTTGATCTTCGCATCGGCAGGCACACCGCCGACATTACCGCGGGCCGTCATATCGAGCACAATCTTCTTGGCGTCGATGAACAGGCCGAAGCGATCATTGATCATGCTTTCCGCCCCTGCCTGGAAGGTAACGCCGACAGGGCTCTTGACGCGCAAGTTTTGGACTGCTCCATCCTTCTCACTGAGCACGATCGTATAGTTTACGCCGGCCCCGATATAAGGGATGAAGCGAGGGCCGAAATCCGTCACGTGATACTGAATGGCTGCCACTGCGGGCCCGTATGTGATCTTGCCAAGCTTGACACCGGCAAGCGGGCCAGTACCGACCAGAGTGGCCGTCGGGGGCGCCCCGACTGTCAGTGAAACCGAGACATTGGGATTGAAATAGTAACCCGCCTCGATCTCGCCGGTGAAGTTGTTTTTGGCGGTCACGCTTGCGCCAGGCACTATTTGGCCACCGAGCCGGATTTTCGCGCCCTCATCATAGATGACCTCGGCTGGGCCGGCCCGAACGAACCAGTGCTTGAACGTTGGCGCATCGCCATCAGCAGCCCGAACCGGGTTCGCAAGCGAGAGACTTGCGGCGACAACCCCGAAAATGGTCAGTTGCTTCTTCATACATCCTCCCTATGGCGCTCGGTTGACGGGCGCTCTTGTGATTGACTTGAAATCCGTCGGCGAGGCTCAGTGGCGCGCGTCCCGCAACGCCTGTATCCCGATTGCAAACAGTGCGATCATGACGAGAACACCGAAGAGATAGGCCGGCGCCAGAGCCAAGAAACTGAAGATGTTCGCCTCGCCAAAATGGTTCGCCGTGAAGTTGAGCCCGCGATTGGGTGCGAAGTTGCCAAAGAAGTAGAAGCCGGTGTTCGACCAGCCGTCGAGTACGACGATGAGGCCCCAGATTCGCGCCCATTTAGGCGTGAACGATAGCAGGGGAAGGCAAAAGGCGACGGTGATCACCATAAGACCGTTCAGCACGGGTCCAGTATGCGCGCGCGCCCAACCTTCAGCAGTGCCGGGAAGCTGGAAATCCCAATGAAAGCCGGGGAAGATCGGAATGAAACCGCCGATGAGATACATCCAGAGGCCGAGGCCTCCGACCAGGGCTGCGAAGATCATCAATACGCCATTGCCGATCATCATCTTGCGCAGTGCCGCGCGTTCGCGCTCTACGTCGGGCGCAGCGTCCACCCCACCAGCCGCGGGCTGTGCCGCCAGAGTTGCCATAACATCTCTCCTGATTATTGTTATGCATTGTTATGCGATTAGATCAGGCCGCGTTCGCCATCGGCAGTACGTGGAACCTGCCGCCATGAAAGATGAGCGGTGGATTCTCGTCGAAATAGGCACTTTCGATGATACCGAAGAAGACGATATGCGTGCCGGCTTCGACGGCCTGATCGACGCGACATTCCAGGGCTGCGAGGGCGCTCGACAGGATCGGCAAGCCCCGCTCCTCCCCTCGGATCCAGTCGCCGTGGCCGAAGCGCTCATCGCCCTGCAGCCCCCCCCTCCCGGCGAAGACTTCAGCAACAGGCTGATGGTGCTCGGCGAGGAGGTTGACGGCGAAATGACCCGCTTCCTTGATCATCTGGCAGGTACCGGTCGCGGTGTTGACGCAGACCAGGATGGTCGGCGGCGCAGCGGAGACGGAACAGACGGCGGTGGCAGTGACGCCGCGACGCTCACCGTTGTGCGCTGTCAACGGCGGAGCAAAAGTCGGCCATTCGGCGGCGTAAAACCAGGCCATCGTGTTACATGCCGGGGGGAGTGGCG
>JARFNK010000038.1 GCA_029167225.1 Sphingobium arseniciresistens | reverse complement strand
TCTCTCGCCGCCACGCTCGACATAAACTGCGACTGCAAAGAATACGTTTAATGTGGAGCTCCACATTAGACATATTCCTTGGGAGACAGGTCAATTTCCAGCGCAGCGCGCTCATCAGGTCCGAGTGAGCCCAGGCGTCGGTCAAGAATGGATTCGGCGGTTGTTACGAGCTGCATGACGACCGACTGGCCCGCTCGAAGGTGGTGTTCGACCGCGGCGATGACGGTCGGCAGTTTCATCGAAAGCAGGACCTGCCCGAAGAACCGCTGCTTGGTAGACTCGAAGCGAGACCGTGCAGATGCCTTGGCGCCGCTGTTGAGCGTAGCATTTTCTAGAGCATCGACGATGCCGGTGAGTTCGAGGGCCCTCTCCATATTCTGGTGGATAATGGCCCAGGCGTCGGCATAGGTGTCGTAGATCTCGATCTGGGCGGGCGTCAGCTCGTGCCTCAATATGTCGTACTCGACACCGGCGAAGCTCAATGCGCGCGCCATGTAGAGTCCAGTCGCCTTGAGGTCGCGCGCCACCAGCTCCATCGCGGCGATGCCTCCCTTGCGGATGCCGCTGATGAATTGTTCGCGATCGGCGAAGGCCGTCTCCGGGCCCCAGAGACCGAGACGCACGGCATAGGCGAGGTTGTTCACGTCCGACGCGCCCGTAGCGGAGGCGTAAAGGACGCGGGCGCCTGGCAGGTGGTTTTGTAGCAGAACACCGCAAATGCCCTGTTGAGACCCCTTCTTCGCGCCGAAAGCCCCCTCCCCGCCTGCGACGCCGCCCATCTCGTGCGCCTCGTCGAAAGCGATGACGCCTTCGAAGTCTTCGCCGACCCAATCGATGATCTGCTTCAGGCGGGTGTGGTCGCCGCGCATCGATCGAAGCGTCGGGTAAGTTACGAAGAGGACGCCCTGATCCAACTTGATCGGTTCGTCGATCTTCCAGTTGCCCAAAGGCTGGATGTCTCCGGTCAAGCCACCTAGCGCAGTCCAGTCTCGACGGGCATCCTCGAGGAGCGGCTCGTTCTTCGTCACCCAGATGTTCCGGCGACGGCCTTGCAGCCAATTGTCGAGGATACAGGCCGCAATCTGGCGGCCTTTGCCGGCGCCGGTTCCATCGCCCAGGAAGAAGCCTTTGCGGTAAGCGGCGCCGTCTTCTGCGATCGTCAGACCGACGCCTTCCTTGTCGGGCTTGAAGCGGCCCGGGAGAGACTGAGACCAGGCATGGCCCGCATAGACGACGGTTTCGAGCTGCGAAGCGGACAGGAGGCGCTCGGCCACCGTGCGTTCGGGAAGACGCGGCATATGCGTCGGGATTGGTGCCGGGATTGAGCCCATGGCGACCGATTCGACGAGAGCGGTGGGATGCTCGCCGGCCGTGGCAAAGACTATGCGGCTCGGGCGATAAGGCAGATAGACGTCGGTTTGGTCGAGCAGCGGGGCCGGCGTCTCCAGAGATGAATACTCGACAGGAAGCACATCGTTGCGGACAGGAGCATGAAAGGGACGCGGGTCGGAGCGGCTGCTTTTGACGGCCCTGAACATCGAGATTCCGGTGCTGCGTTTGGGTGTTGCTGACGCCAAATCGCTGCGCAGAGGCGCGCGGTCGCTGATCGAGATCGCGTCGAGCAGCTCGGCGATCGAGGAGCGTTGGATGATGGCCGGCGGACTCTTGCCTGGAATCTTGTCGATGACGAAGAGCCGGACCGCGATCGACGTGCCGTGTTTGAGGTAGCATTTCTCGAGGCGGATCGAGGTTCGCACGGTCGTCTCGCGCAGGACCGTCTCATACTGGTCTCGCATCCTGGCGCTCGGGCCGAACCAGTCCGGCATGATCGCGACGAGGCGTCCGCCAGGGCGAAGGCGCCGGAGCGCTGCCTGCAGGTGGCGCACGGCTGCATAGTCGTCGGCCCCGCGTCCGAGGGACCGCGAGAATGGCGGATTCATGAGGATGAGGGTTGGCCGTTCGGCGCTGGAGAGGGTGGAACCGATCGTGGCGCCGTCATGACCGGTGATGGTCGCGCGTGGGAACACTGCCGAGAGACGTCCGCGCCGCGTGGGATCCAATTCGTTCAGGTGCAAAGCCTGGTGAGCCCCACATTGCGCCACGAGAAGTCCATTGCCGGCGCTCGGTTCGAGGATGACGTCATCGGGCTGTACGTTTGCCAGCAAAACCGCGACCGCGGCTATGTCGACGGGTGTCGAGAATTGCTGCCACTCGATCTGCTCCTCACTGCGGACGGTTTGCGTGGGGAGTCGACCGAGGAGCTCGCTCGCGGCCGCGACGTCGGTGAGCGTGGCCAAACAGTAGGGGTTGGTGCGTAGATGAAGCGCGATGGCGTGTTCGAGGATTTCGAAACTGTCGCGCTGCGTCCAGCGACCGTCGGCATCCGTGCCACCAAAGGCGGCGATCATAGCCTCGTTCAGGTGGCGCCGGGTGATCCGGTCGCCCGTGTGAAGATGGGCAATTAGACGGGTCGCGGCTGCGCGATTGGCGTGCTGGGCCGCTTCGAAAAGGTCGGTCATCGGGGATCTCCTGTGCGGCTGCACCCTCGGCAGCATCACACTCTCGATCCCCCTCTCCTCCTTCAGCCCGTGGCAGCGATGCCCGAAATCTGGTTGGCGCGCGCGTAGAGAACCTTAGCCCAATCCTTGAAGGGTCGTGGCGGAGGTGCTCGCTCGATCGTCAGGCCTGGCCGTGCGTAATGTGCCTCGGCATCGGCGGCGGCTGCGCGCCCCTCGACGTCATTGTCCTCGGCGATGACGAGCCGCGTGATCGCATCGGGTATGATGAGATGACTGAGACGGCCGGCGCCCAAACTTGCCCAACACTGCATGTTATGGAGAAGCGAGAACGCGCGGGCGTCTTCGAAGCCTTCTGCGATCGCGAGGGATGTGCCGCCCTCCCCGCCCCGCCAAGCACCGTTCAGGGGCCGACCGAGCATCACCTTGCGTGTGTAATAGGCCGTTTCGGGATCGAGAAAGATGCGTTGGATTGCGACCAGTTTGTGGCTCGCGCGCACCGCGACCAGCAACGCGGGAAGAAACTGCGTTCGGGGTTTGGGAAGGTACGGGCAGCGTGGGTGGAAGCGCGCGTCCGCAGGGGCTGGCAGCAGGTGCCGTATGGCAAGATAGCGCTCCGCTAGCGTTCCGTGGATTTCGTGCGCCTGGTCCCAGATGCGTTGAGCGTTCCCGGCGGAAGCAGGATGTGAGGGGGCAGGTCGTGGGTAATGGCGAGTGACACGGATGCGCCTGAGTTCGCGAAGTATGTCCTGCCGATCACAACCCGCGAAACAGTTGACGAGAATGTCGCTGTTGCCCTGACGGAGCGACAGGCTCGGCTCGCTATCGTTATGCGCGGGGCAGGAGCACATTGCGACATAGCCGTGCCACGTGCCTCCCAAGGCTCCAACGATATCGACCAGTTCTTGTGAGGGCATCTCGGCGGTGAGGGGCATGATCGTATCTCCTGCGTCCCTTCGCCAAGCCCCTCTCCTCTCCCTTCCCGCGGATGGGCATGATCATTTTACGATCGGGCGCAGATTGGGCCAACGGTCTTCTTCCCTTATCCTATTGAAGGAAAAGAAGAATCTGAGCTGTTAGATTGGTTTCTATAGGTGTTAGATAGTTAGCCGCCTGATTCCTGCGGTGAAACCCTTGGATTCGTGCGAGTCGCGATCATTCGCCTGTTCCTGATGTGTCGATGATGCGTTCCTGAAGTGTCGGGCGTTGTGTTCCCGAAGTGTCGACCATCGGTTCCCGGAGGACCGTGATTCGTTCCTGATGTGTCGAAGGATCGAAAAAAGGGTGGAAAGTGCGGCGCGATTTGAATCATTTTGGCGCCGCATGTCGAGAATGACGTTCAAGAGGCATCGATAGTGCCGGCGACATGACGCCTGACGCGCGATCCTGGCGCATCCGGTCGGCCAGGCCCGACACTTCGGGAACGCTTCGGTCGGGATCTCCGCGGGAATCGGCCCTCGCTGCGAGGCATTGCATGGCGGGCGGCGAGTGCGATCCCTATCGGCTGGGGGTGTGTGGGCTCCGCTGCGGCGCATCCCTCAATTCCTCAGCGTGTGTCGGTTTTCTTTGTCGTATCGCCGAACGAAGCCGATGAAGGCGTTCTGGTAGTTGACGGGTGTGCGCGAGGGATCACCGTCGATCCACTCCCGAAACAACAAATGGAGGTTCTGGTAGTCCCAACCAGGGCATTCGCCGCGAAGGGTTTGAAGCGTGGCGTCGGTGATGAACCCCTCGGTGGCTTTCGACGAAAGCGTCGTCACGGTCCTTCGAACCATACTGCGAACATCAAGGAGATCCGGCGCTCCGTCCGGTGGAGACGGGGCCGCCGTCGTTGGATTTGCGTTCAGGGCCTTGGCCGCGCCCTTCGGCTCCGATCGGCGTTGCGCCCCCCCCTTCTTGGGTCGAGATGTTTGTTCGGTGTCAGCCTCGGATCTGCGCCGCATACGCAGGCTGGGTTCCCGCTTCCCAGGTGCCTGCTCGATCGCGATCGAATAGCCCGGCAGCTCGTTGCGCTCGGCGATTTTTGCAATCTCGAACTTGAAGCGGCGATACTGGCCTTCGGCGCCAGATTTCTCGAAGAGGGTCGGCAGGGAGATGGCAAACCCGGCCTCGCCGGCCCCCCCGGCGTGCTTGCGGGCAACCTTGTAGAGCCAGCGCTCGCGGCCGCCGCTTATATCGAAATAGGCTCGGTCGATGGAGAGGATGCCGCCCTGCATGAGAACACCCTCGTGGAACCAGTTGCTGAGCTCTAGGGTCATTCCGCGCGATCGCTCGGTCTTCTCGTCGACCAGTTGGGTCCAGCCATCCAGCCAGCTGAAGGTAGCTTCGCGTCGGTTCTCGGCTCGGATGTTAGTCTTGACCGTGGTCGAGACAAGGCGGTCGAGCGACTGAGCCAACAATTCGTAGGCGCGTCCTGTGGTTGGACGGCCGATCGCACGGAGCAGATCATAAGGCATAAGATGGAGTTTGCGCGGGACGTCGTTGACGCCGCGCCGTGCCATGTCAGCGAGCGTTGAGGCGCAGTAGATCAGGATGTCGGCGTCCCAGATGGTAGCCATCCCATAGTCCGGGTTGGCGGAGACGTGGACCCAGAGTTTCCCGTCGGGAGAGTTATAGTCGATCGGCTTGACCCGCTTGGACTTCGCGAGACTGAAGAAGGGACGCTCCATCATCTCACGCTGATCGCGCAAGGGGAGGTCAGAGATATAGGGCAGGAAGAGGTCGAATTGCTCGCTGATGTGAGCTTGTCTTGCTTTTGTCACGGGGTGTGCCTGGCGGTACGGGATTGAGCGCGTGCGAGCGCGGTTTTTAATAGTAGCGACAAGGTAGAGGAGTTGGCCGAACGCTGAAAGTGGGGATGCGGTCGTTCGGATTTCGATGTGGTGGCTTGCCTCAGCCTCACTTTGTTTCCCCG
This sequence comes from Sphingobium arseniciresistens, assembly GCA_029167225.1. GTDB lineage: Bacteria > Pseudomonadota > Alphaproteobacteria > Sphingomonadales > Sphingomonadaceae > Sphingobium > Sphingobium arseniciresistens. The sequence continues at coordinate 28,689 of JARFNK010000038.1, read as the reverse complement.
GGGAAACTTTCTCGATGGAAGGGCAGGGCGCGGGTGGTCGTTATGGTGGGGAGGGCCGTTGCCAAGTGAGTTCCAGCTTGGCGCGTTCGACGCATTCGCTCCCTTTGCGCGGTCGTCGGGGCTGGCAGCGTATGACTCATGGGATGTTTCCCCGGGGAAACTTCGACCCGAATGACTCGTGACGCGGACGGGATAGGCCGTTTCGCAGGTGTTTCCCCGGGGAAACATCTGGTCAGCGCAGCAAGCCACGGCCCGAGGCATCGAGATGGGCGAGGGCTTCTCGGAGCCCGCGAAGGAGTTCGTCCTCGGTTGCGCCGGAGCCGGCATGGAGTCGGATTGTCGCCCCTTGCCGATTGGACGAGACGAGGCTGAGCGCGTCGCGCCCAATCTTGCTCTTGTATGTGAAGGGCTCGGCGACGTCGGCCTTGCTCTCGGTCGCCAGATGAAGGCGACGAAGCACCTCCGCTGCGGGAAAGGGAAGGTCGCCGCTCATTCGGCGTTCCGCTTGCAGCTTCGCGATCTGCTTTGCGGCGCTAGTGATTGTCGCCGCTCTCGCCTTGTCGTCGAATAGCTGCGCGAGGGCATAGGCCGGTTTCAACTGAATATCGTCGGGGGAGGCGAAAGCCGAAACCACCACGTCGGGCAGTGCAGCGACTTTCAGCATCTTGGAGAGCCAACCCTTCGATACCTTGAGCCGATCTGCCATCCGGGTCATATGGTTGCCGTAGTGCTGGCGAAGAGCGGCGGCGTAGTTCCGGGCGCGCTCCAGGTCGGAGACGTCTTTTCGGGCTCGATTCTCAAGGTCTGCAAGTCGGAAGGCGGCCTCGTCGTCGAGCGCCACGACCTGGGCGACGAACTGCATCTCCGGATAGGAGTTTCGGCGCAGCCAGGAAATCGACCAGTGGCGGCGGGTCCCAGCAATAACTTCGAAGTCGTGATCTGGGTCATTGTCGATGCGCCGCACGACGGCGGGCACCTTCTGTCCACCTTCTGCGAGGATCGAGTCGATCAGTTCCCGGCAATTCTCCTCAGTCAGATGGTTGTAGTGACGAGCGTTGCCGGTCCAGACACGAACACGTGCAGGATCGAGAAGCATCTGAGTGACCTGCCGGACTTCGCCGGTTGCGACGCGCGCAAGCGCAGACTCCCGGCTGAGCAGCGTGGTCCCGCGCATGCGGTCGGGGCGTGCTGGTGGCGCGATCGGGCCGCTGGCTTCATCAGCGGCGGGCGCGGGCACTGGTGCCTCGTCGTCGGCGAGGAGGTCGGCCAGATAGTCCTTCTGATTACGCGCCATTGTGCCCGCCCCCTAAGGATAGTGAAATGGCGGATATGCGACCCGCGACGAAGTGATGAAGATCAGGCCGCTTCATTGACAAGGGCTTCCTCGCTTACCGGCGAAACGCGTCCCCAGCCTCTGCGAACGAGTTGCTCGACCTGTCCGAGTGCTTCATCAAGGTTGGACCGGCACCGCTTATGCGTGCGGGCGGTTCCGATGGGTTTGTCGAGTTCATAGACGGTCATCATTCGCATCGCGGCGTGGCTAATCTCTGCGGACTCGAGGATGGGTACCGGGAGTAGGGCAGGCCCGAACGTCTGCTCCATGATTTGCTGGACCATGGCGTGAGCCGGATCATTGCCGTTGAACTTCGAGCAGATCAGCCGGACGAACGAATAATCTACGTCGATGCCGGCTTGGCCGAGCTGTCCGATGACCTGCTCCATCATGGATAGGAATTGGACCGTGGAGCAGAAATCGGGGGTTGTTGCTGCGAGGGGGACGATGAGCGCATTGGCGGCCTGCATCACCGCGAGGCTGATCGTTCCGAGTGCCGGAGGCGGATCGAGAAGGACCACGTCGTAAGAGCGCGCCAGGTCCATCAGGCCCGCTTTGAGTTTGCGAAAACGCGTTGCGAGAATGCTTCCACCGTCAGCGCCGGCAGCCGCCATCTCATACTCGACGTCGAATAGTTCGAGGTTGGAGGGAATGAGATCGACATTGGGCCAGGGCGTCTTCTTTACGGCGTAGAGTAGGTCGGCCTGGGTCGGGTCGATCGAGAGGTAGGGATAAAGCGTCTCCTCGCGCGTCACATTGAAATGCGGATTGAGTCCGAACAACGTCGTGGTCGTAGCCTGGCTGTCGCAATCGACGACCAGGACCCGATAACCCTGCACCGCCAAATAATGTGCAAGGTGGGTGGTAACGGTCGATTTGCCGACGCCGCCTTTGAAATTCTGGACAGCGATGATGGGCGGCTGATCGAGGGGCGCGCGGGCAGGCGACGCGCCAAGGACATCGCGCATATGAAGGAGCTCTTCGATCGTGTAGCCCGCCCGGCGTCCCGAATCGGTAGCGGGCGGCTGGGGGAGGCGACCGTCCTCCTCGGCCATGCGGATGCGGTTGGTCGAACAGCCGAGGAGCGTGGCGGCTTCGGCGATTCCATAACGCACATCGAGACCTTTGCGGGTATCGGGAAGGAAGGCCTTGCGGCGAAGCCGCTCAATCATGCGGACGCCCGCATCCGCCAATTCTGCTATTCGCGACGCATCTGAAGTCAATTCGGCCATTGTCTTCCATCCTGAACCAATTTATGGTTACATAAGCCGGTTTCCATTCAATCGTCAATGTTGTGTGCAAAAGAGATCAGGCGAACCGCATGCTTTGGATCTTCCGTTCAGTTTGTGGGCCGGTTTGGTGGCGCGGAGCAGGGGCATAGTCCAACCGAACGAACGAGGGGCGCCGTAGCGCCGGGCAATATGCGCGAAAATCGAGCTAACACTCTGTTTTCGAGACGTAAATTGGCGCGGTTTCGTACCGAAGGAAACCGACCAATTGGCGCGACTGGTTGGCAACCGGCGGTGGACCGGGGGCGCGCGATCATGCTTGATGCGAACTTCCCGCGGCGGCGTCTGGCGCTGTTGGCCAACGAACCGAAGCGAGCGTCGAATTCGGCCGTTTCCCGATCGAAGGCGGAGCCGATATCGTCGATGTCTTTCGGCGGAGCTAATGTATCGAACGCCTTGCGGGGTCGGCCGCGCAGGGCAGGGGCCTTGTCCCTCGATCGCTAGTGCCGATCATTTCGGCCGCAAGCCGTCGTCATTGGCACCGACGCGCAACAGCCTGATCGCGAAGGGCATGCTCCACAGCCCCGCGCACGGCGACCCGCGTTTACGCTGCAGCTGTTTGATTCATTCATGCCGTGGATGATGCCGGTGGACTGAGGCTGGCCAGCAGCTTCCTCGCGCCCTGGGGCGATATCTCGAGTAATTGGGCGACGGCCTTGGCTTGCAGACCCGGATAGGCGAGCTGCAGGCGCGCGAGCAGCGGCGCCCGACTGCGCTTGGTCACCGACAGGGCGTCGATCGCGTCGGCCGACGCTGCCTCGATGGCATCGAGTTCCTGCAACCCGGCACGAACGGCTTTCGCGAGCTCATCCGCCATCATGTCGGCCAACTTCGCCGGTGTCGGCGGCAGGAATTTGGGCAGCAGAACGAAGGACGGGATGACACGGGTGGTGACGCGCGCGCGGAACAGCATCGTCGGCACGGCGACCGCGATCAGCCAGTTGCGGTCGGGCGCGCGTGACGGCAGCGATAGCGCGCGGCCATCGACCGTCACGACTTCGGCCGCGTCAGCGCTGCTCGCGCGGGTGAGGTCGGCGATGGCGAAGACGCGATCGGCGATCGCCCGCAGGCCGCCTTTGGGGAAGGGCAGGGCGGCGTGTTGTCGGACGGTTCGCCACAGCGGCCCAAAGTGGGCGATATCTTCTCCCCCCCACAAGGCGGCCGCCGACCGATCATCAAGCACGGTTCGGAGCGCGTTGAGCGTGGCCCGCAGGATCGGGTCGCGACTATCTTCGTCGCGGCTGATCGCGAGGTGGAATACCGCCGCCACCGAGATTGGATCGTTGAGGCCTTCGGAGGCGCGGGGAGGGGATGTTCGCCCGGTGATCCAGTCCTGGAGATCGCTCAAATCGATCGGCACGCCGGCGAGGCCCGCTAGTGCTACAGCCCCGTGAAGCCGGGCTTTTGCGAGGAAGATGTCGGTGCAGGGGCTGCCGCGCAGCCGGCCGTCGAGGCGCCCGAGCTGCAGCATCGTTTCGGCACGGCGCTCGGCCCATTGCTGTGCGGTATCCATGGCGTAGCCTGTCATGAATGGAAACCAAAGTCAGTAGTTAGTTTCCCCCTCAAATACGGTCGAGACATGGACATGCGATAAGTGCAGTTATCATATAAGCGGAATTGACGCCTCTTTATAAGATAAGCTACAAGCGACGTTGAGGAGCGTGGCGCATCATGGGCACCGAAACTGCCCGGGAAGGGCCGAAAACCGCTGTAGCGCCGTCGGAGGCGGACCTGCCGGCTGTCAGGGCCCCGGTCGACCTTGCCTGGACGATCGTGCAGATGCGCGCCGGCGAGCGTATCACCGTCAACGAGGCGCTGATCGCAGCGTACCAAGCCGCCTCGTCGCCGCACAGCATCCGCGCTCTAAAATCCGATGTCGAAGCATTCGATGCCTGGTGCCGGCGCTCCAACCGGATTGCGCTGCCGGCAACGGCCGAGACCGTGGCCGATTATCTCGATGCCCGGGCGGGGAAGGGGAGCCGGCCAGCGTCGCTCTCCCGCTACAAGGCGTCGATCGCCAAGATCCACCAGCTGCTCGATCTGAAGGATCCGACGCCCGCCCCATTGGTCAAGCTGCGGCTGCAGGCGGTCCGCCGCGAGAAGGGGGCGGCACAAAAGCAGGCGCGGCCCTTACGGTTCAAAGGTCCGGTACGCGACGTCGAGCGCGACAAGGCGCGCGGGCTCAACATCCGCGCCTTGCTCGAGAGTTGCGGAGACGATCTGCCGGGCCTGCGTGATCGGGCGCTGCTGTCGACGGCTTACGACACCGGGCTGCGGGCCTCCGAGCTGGTGGCGGTCGCGGTCGAACATATCGAGGAGGCGATCGACCCCGAGGCGCGTCTGCTGCAGATCTTGCGCAGCAAAGGCGATCAGGACGGGGAGGGGGCAACCGCGTTTCTGAGCCCGCGCACCGTCGCGGCGATCGCGGCCTGGACCGAGGCGGCCGGGATCACCGCAGGGCCGCTGTTCCGGCGGGTGCAGGTGCGGCGCTACAAGGCCCGCGCTGCCGTGCGGGGTCGGCCGATCGACAGCATCTCAGGGCGAGAGACGTGGGATCTGCGCAAGACCCTGTCGAAGCCGGCGCTACCGGCACGGGTCGAGTATGACCTCGGCACCGTGGCGCTTCATCCCGCGTCCATCGGCCCAATCTATCGATCGATGATCCAGCGGGCGTTCGATCGTGGCGCTCTGCCCGATCTGACCGCGGATGATCTGGCGCGGCTGCTCAAGGGGATCAGCGCGCATTCGACGCGGATCGGGCTCAACCAGGATCTGTTCGCGAGCGGCGAGGATCTGGCCGGGATCATGGACGCGCTGCGCTGGAAAAGCCCGCGCATGCCGCTCGCGTACAATCGCAATCTTACAGCTGAAGCCGGCGCAGTTGGACGGCTGATGGCCAAATTCCGGTAGCGGGCCCATCGGTGGCGCAAGCCCACAGCCTGGATCGTTGATTGGCTTTATCGTGCGATCCGCGGCGTATAAGAGGCCCTGATGACGAAAGAACAAGCACCCGAGACGATTGCCGCAACGTACGGCGTGGCAACCGATGCGGCATTTGGGGCGGTGGCTCCGCCGATCTATCTGACAAGCACCTTCACTTTCGAGGGCTTTGAGCAGCCGCGCGAATTGGATTATGGTCGCGCGGGAAACCCGACGCGGGCGATGCTCGCCGAAGCGCTTGCTCGCCTCGAACATGGCGCGGGTGCGGTCATTACGGCAAGCGGCATGGCCGCTGTCGATCTGCTTCTGGCGCAGATTGATTCCGACGATCTCGTGTTGGCACCTCACGACTGCTACGGCGGAACCCGCCGCCTCCTGCTGGCGCGAGCCGCAAAACGGCAATTCCGGGTAACATTTATCGATCAATCGGATGGGGATGCGCTCGCCGTTGCCTTCTCCGACAAGCCGGCGCTAGTCTTGGTGGAGACCCCGAGCAATCCGCTGATGCGCGTTGTCGATATTCGCGGGATCTGCGCGCTCGCCAAGGCCGCCGGCGCGCGAGTTGCAGTCGATAACACCTTCCTCTCGCCAGCGCTGCAACGGCCGCTCACACTCGGGGCGGATTATGTAATCCACTCCACCACCAAGTATCTCAACGGCCATTCGGACGTGATCGGCGGCGCTGTCATCACGGCCGATGCCGACGAATACCTGAAGCTCGCTGTCTGGGCGAACGTCGTAGGGGTGACGGGCGCCCCCTTTGATGCGTGGCTGACGTTACGAGGATTGAGGACGCTGTTCCCACGTATTGAGCGGCAGCAGCGGACCGCAGGCATGATTGCCAAATATCTGGAGCAGCACGCCCGAGTGTGCGCTGTGCACTATCCCGGCCTCGCCTCCCACCCAGGCCATGTCATTGCCACATCTCAACAGCACGGTTTCGGCGCCATGTTGAGCTTTGAGCTCGAAGGCGGGGTCGAGGCGGTGGGCCGCTTTATCACCGCGATCGGCACCTTTACGCTCGCAGAATCGCTGGGAGGCGTCGAAAGCCTCATCTCTCATCCGGCGACGATGACGCATGCCGACATGGGCGTTGAGGCGCGACAAATGGCCGGCATCAACGATGGCCTGCTACGTGTAGGCGATTGCAAAGATACTGGCCTCTGCTCGCAAACAGCGCGGATTTCTGCTCAGATTTGCTGACAGCAGGTGGGCCATGCTGCTCACGCTATGCGACAATGTGCTCGCCATCATCCGCGCCTGCTCGCAAACGGAGAAGGCCTGTTCTCGCTTTCTGCCAATAGCGAGGAGTGCCGGTGAGCGGTCTGGCAGCGATCGTTCCCGCCGGGTTTGCCGTAAGCATCAGCGCTCCCACTTCCTCAGGCTAGCAACGGATTGATCGTATAATGCCTGGAGCGAGCCGACCTGATTGTCTCGGAAGTGAATCGTCAGCACGAGATTGTCATACGGCAGATTGGCCGTGCAGAGCCCCGGCCGCGAGCCTCCGCCCATGGCGGAGCAACTCGCCAGCGATGGAGGACGCTTCTGACCTGCTTCGGCTGGCAACTGGTATGTCCAGAAAACACCATCACTTACCTTGCGCAGTGTTCGGCCGCGCCATGAAAGCGGGCGACTTGCGCAGACAGTCGAGTTGACAAGCGCCTCTGTTCCCGCTGCGCGGGCACACATCCGCTTCTTGCTTGCCACGCCCACCAAGTTTCGCTCCGGCAAGCTTGCGCTCGGATTTAGGTAGAACGAGAACCCGTCGCTGGGATCGAGCGCTGGTAGAAAGAACGGCTTATCATTGTCGGATATGTCGTTGGCTCTCGGGATGTCGAAGACTCGTCCCTCCAACCTCCTCTCGGCCGAGGCCGAGCACGCGCTGAGCAAGCTGACGATCGATAAAGAAGCTGCGGTAAGATGCCTGTTCATGCCGGCAGGCTATGAGAGAAGCGCAACGTCCACAATCGGTGGCACAGACGACATGCGTTGCGTCCGCGTGCGGGAGATACCAAGGCGAGGACAGCCAGTATCATATCGGCACACCGGCTTCGCGGAGCCGCTCGGTCAGGTCGCGGGTGTGTTCGGCGTCCAGCGTTCCGGCGAGGAACGCGCGTATGTCGGACGGCCGGGTGTTGAGCTGGCTGGCGAGCGCGCCCGCATCGTAACCGTTGCGCGTCAGCGTGGGTTCGAGGTCGTCAATCGCCCGCGACAGCACCTGCTCGACGATCTCGGCCGTGACGGGCTTGGCAGCGAAGCGGAAGCCCTGCTCGAAGGCGAGTGTCAGGTGCATCTCGATCTGGAGCGGGGTGCGCAGGCGCTCGGCGATGAGGTCGATCGCGTCCTCGTTCATCAAGTCGGCAACCTTGACCCCCTCGGCCGCACAGGCGCCGAGCAGCCAGGCAACATAGTCGCGGCGTTCGGCGCCGATGCCCTCATAGTCGAAGGTGGTCGTGCGGTAGCCGATCTCTTCCATTTGCGGGCGGCGCAGGTCGTTGCGTAGCCGAGGATGGCCGACCAGAAGGACCGACAGCAGCACGCCGGCATCAGCCACCACCTCCATCAACCGCTTGAGGCCGGTCAGCGTCTTGTGGTGCAGGTCATGCGCCTCGTCGACCACCAGTACGACCGGGCGCTTGCCCTTGCGCATGATGTCGCGCAGGTCGCGCTCGCGGCGCTCGGCCTGCTTGGGAATCTTCACCTGGGCACGGTCACCGGGCGAGAGATCGTAGAACAGCGCCTCGATCAGCGAGGGCAACGAGGTGCGGCGCTTGTCGACCGCAAGCGACTTGGCGACGGCGACCTTGCCCGCCCGGGCCAGCTCGTCCTCGATGCGGCGCAGCAGGTGCGTCTTGCCCGATCCGACCAGGCCGGAGACGACGATCAACCTGCCGGTCTGCACGGCCGCACAGACCTCGCGCACGAGGTTGCGCTGATGCTCTGTCTCGAAGTTGCCGACGCCTTGGAACGGGCGGGCGAGCCCGTAGCTGGATTGAACGTCGGCGAGCATCAGCTTGTCCCCCGTCTTGACTGGAACCGCTCTCGGATGCGGTCAGCGATGATGGTCTTGTCGAGCGTTTCGCCCAGCAGCGCGTCGATGAAGGCGCGGTCTGCCTCAGGCAGCGAGCCGAGCGGTCGCCGGAGCTGGTCGACGATGGCGTGGCGCGCCGCGAGCCCGGTCGGGTATGCCGTCTCGACCGCCGGCTCCGGAAAAGGTGTTTGCCGCACCGCGAGCCCTGCGGTGGAGGGCGGCAGCGACGGCAGCGGCCGGTCGCCGCCCGTCACGGTCGCGCGGGGCAGCCCCAGCTGGTCAGCGAGCCGGACCACCTTGTCGAGCCGCTCCTCGGCGCGGCTCTTCTGATACTTGCGATAGCGGTAGAGCGGCACGGCGCCGCGCGACGGCTCGTAAGGGCCATGCCGCTTGCCGTCATGCTCCACGAAGAGCTGCTGGTCGAACAGCCCCCAGAGCAGCGTCACCGTCTCGCCGGCGAGCTCGGGCTCGACCTCGTAGGAAGCGCCCTCAACCGAGACGGTCGCGTCGCCCGCAACGGTGCGCCGCTCGGGCTCACGAGCGAAGGCGCAGAACCGCTCCCATGAACACATGGCCCGCACGCCATCGCCGGGCAGGTGCCGCAGCCAGTGCTCGATCCGCGCGTGTGGCTCGGAACGATGGTCGCCGTTGTTGTAGGTGACCAGCGCACGCCGCATCCACAGATTGGCTTCCGCCTCGTCCTTGGGTTTGTGGAAGTGGTACAACGTCTCGTGCACCTCCTTCACCGTGCGGAACGGCCGCTCGACCTTGCCCTTGGCGCGGGCCGCGGTGTGCCGGTCGTCGGCCTTCGGCGGCAGATGGGTGAGGACGCGCACGCCGAGGCTGCCCATCACCGACTGGAACACGCGCGACCGGCTGACCGGGCCGTTGTCCATGTAGATCGTGACCGGCAGGCCCTGGAACGGCAGTTCGGGCTCAGGCTTGGCGGCGAAGGCGTTGAATAGAAAGCGCAGCGCGGACTCGGCATCCTCGCCATAGACGCTGCGATATTCCTGGTAGACCACGCCCGAGCAGTCATCGACGGCCGAGAACAGCATCAGCGTGGGTTTGCCGCGACCCTGCTCGATCCAGAGCGGCGCCTCGACCTGCTTGAGGTCGGACGGGCTCATGTCGAAGTGCCACAGCTCGTTGGATCGCCGCGCCTGAAAACGAACGGCTGCGTGGGGGCGGGTCACGCGGGCATAGTCCAGCCCTGATGAGCGGAGCAGCCGGTCGATGGTCGCCCGCTTCAGCAGGCCGGGTGCTACCTTGACCAGGCCCTCCGGCGTCTCGACGCCATCGGTTTCCAGGAACTCGATGGCGCGGGCGGTCGAAACGTGCCGGCCCTTCTTGTTGGTGGTCCTGATCTTCAGTGCGGCGACGATCTCGGCGTAGCGCTCCATCTCGGCCTGCGGGGCAACCCGCGTCGCACCATGGTCGGACCGGCGCACCGACTTGGGGCGGTTCAGCTCGCGCAACGCCCGGTAAAGGGTCCAGATGGAGATGCCATAGGCCTCGGCCGCACGGGCGATGATCTCGGTGCGACCGGGGTCGCGTGGGGGCAACAGCGACAACCGTCGGCGAAGATCGATCAGCGCCTCTCCAGGCGGTCGCTTCGCCCGGTCAGCCATGGGCTGTTGCAGCCTCCTTGATCGATGCACCGCTGCCGCGCTTGCCTGCATAGCGATAGAGGGTCGCGACCGACACGCCCATGCGCTTGGCGATGTCGCGCACCGGCAACGTGCCCTCCTTCATCATCGCCCGTGCCGCGGCGACGTCGCTCGGGCGCATTGCCGATGGGCGGCCACCCTTGCGACCCTGCCGGCGCGCCTCCACTAGCCCCGCGGTAGTTCGCTCGCGGATCAGGGCACGCTCGAACTGCGCGATGGCGCCGAACACGTGAAAGGTGAGCATGCCACCCGGCGTTGTCGTGTCGATGCTCTCGGTCAGCGACACCAGCCCGATCTTCTCGCGCTCCAGATCCTCGGCCGTGGCGATCAACTTCTTGAGCGAGCGGGCGAGGCGGTCGAGCTTCCAAACAACCAGCGTGTCGCCTGCGCGCAGCACGTCTTCCAGAATGCGCGCCAGTTCGGGCCGGTCATCGCGCGCGCCCGACGCCTTTTCGGTGAACACCCGCTCGCAGCCGGCCCGCCGCAGCGCATCGAGCTGGAGCTCGGGGTTCTGGTCGCTGGTGCTGACCCTGGCATAGCCGACCCGCATGAGCGTCTGATCTTCTCCAAACTCGTGCGGGGCATACCGTTTTGCGACGCGGGTTTCCAGAACAGTTTTGACAAAGTGCGGCCCGCAGATTTACGTTGCCGGCCCAGCAAGGCGATCGGCTCGTCAGAAACGGTCGTTTTGCAGAACCGCTGAGGAGCCGGGTTCATGCAGGTGCTCGATACGGTTGGCTGGGTCGGTGATGGCGACGACACCGACTTCTTCCTCGCAATCGAGCGCACCTTCGATCTGCGCCTGCGCTCGAACCTGCCTTGGACAACGTTCGGCGAGGTGCGTGACCATGTCGTCGCGCATGTCGCAGCCTACAGCGGGGGCGGCACGACATGCGCCACGCAGATGACGTTCTACAGGCTTCGACGCGCGCTCGGGCTTGGCCGGCACGTCGGGCCGGATGCGCCGTTGGCGCCGCTGATCGGTGGGAAGCTGCGCCAAGCGTTCAGCGACCTGGAAGCCGATACCGACCTCAAGATGCCGGCGACGCGAGCCGGATGGCTTGGGATTGTCAGTGGTCTCTGCTTCGCTGTCGCGGTCGCGATCCTCGCCTTCACGACGCTGGCACCTCCCCTTCGCATCTTCGCTGCTGGAGCGAGCGCCTACGCGGGGCTATGGTTACGGCACCTCGACCGCCGGCGATTACCTCGGAGGTGCGACACTATCGGCGATCTCGCCCGACTGGTCACGGAGCAGAACCGTGGCAGGCTTGCCCGCGACGGCGCGCGCCTCACCGCCCCCGAGATTTGGCGGATCATCCAGCAACTGGCCGCCGAGGAGAGCGGGATCGACCCCGATCTGATTGGGTCGGAAACGACCTTCTTCCGAGCCAAAGTGCGAGCAGCCTGATCAATGGCTTACTGGATTGCATAGATTGATGCCGAGACACGGGACATTGCGTGGCGTCGGACTGACGGCTTTGGGTGCCGTTGTCGTCGCAGGCTCTTTCGTCGCTCTCGGATTGCGACCGGATGGGATCGCCAGCTACTATCGCGATACGCTGACTCCGGCAGGGTTTGCCATTTGGTTCTGCGGCTTCGTAGCCGCCACACTCGCTCCACCCGCCATAGCTGTACTCTGCTGGTTTGGCGCCATGCGGTTCCGCTACGGGTGGCTTCTCCACATCCTGCTTGTTCCTGCCACCTACGCCGCTGTGCGAGGATCAATCGCGCTCATGCTCGCGGTAGCAAGTGAGCCGGACAGCGATGGCCCAACGAGATGGGCTACCGATCCAGCAGTGATGCTGATGGTGGTTTGCCCCATCGTGTACTTTCTGATCTTGGGTTCCACAAAGCTGCGTGAGCATCGCGCATCAGCAAATGACTGCTAATCTCGACTTTGTAGTTGGCAGATACCATGAGCGGCCCTTTGCCGTTTGCGAGCAGACGCGGATGATGGCGAGCACATTGTCGGATAGCGTGAGCAGCATAGTCGGCTCGTTGTCAGGTAATCTGGGCAGGAAAAGGCGCTGTTTGCGAGCAGAAGCTGCTACGGTTGCAAGCGCCTACACTTATGGGCGCTTCAATGACCTGGAGGGCAATCTTTATGTGAGCGGCCCGCTGTCCGATACGATCAAGGCCCGGATCGCCTTTACGGGCGCGCGAGCGGACGATTGGCAGAAGAGCTATACCCGTGCGGACACGCTGGGCAAACTGGGCTATTATGGCGGTCGCGCCATCGTCGACTGGACGCCCAGCAGCCGGCTCGACTTCGAACTCACCTTCAACGCGTGGCGTGACCAGAGCGACCCGCAGGCGCCGCAATATCAGACGTTGCTGTCGCAATATTCGCCCGGAACCGATCCGGCGCTGGTCGCCTATCCGTTCGCGCCCTTCAACGCGCGGGCCGCTGACTGGACGCCATCGACGCGGCCGCACGGCGATCACAAATTCTACCAGGGAGCGTTACGCGCAAACTGGAAGGTGGCAGACGGCATCACCTTGACGTCGATCACGTCCTATGTCGACTATCGAACCAACCAGGGCCTGGAAAGCGATGGGACATCCCTGTCGCTGGACGATTTCATCGTCGATCGCGGCTACATAAAATCCTTCAACCAGGAGCTGCGACTGGCCGATGACGGCGGATCGCCGCTTCGCTGGGTGGTTGGCGCCAATTATGAAAAGAGCCATGTCTATCAATATGAACTCGAAAAGTTCGGCACGCTGAGCACCGTTCCGCTTTACGGCTACACCGGCTCCGATAATTATTCCGACCAGCATATGCGCAATTACGCGTTTTTCGGTAATCTCGAATATGATCTGAGCAGCCAATTCACCGTGAAGGGCGGCGTGCGTTATACGAACGCCCGCCGCTCGGCCTCGACCTGCACCGGAGATCCCGGCGACGGATCCTTTTCGAGCGCCTTCGACTATTTAATCAATTCCATCCAGTCAGGTGCCTATCCTGTAGCTGGATTCACGCCGACGGGAGTTACGGTGCCTCCGATTGGCACGGGTTGCGCTCCATTTGACAACACGACACTCGACGGAACGCCGGCGACCTATCTTCCGGGCGAATATCACGGCCTTCTCAAGGAGCATAATATATCCTGGCGGGCCGGCATCGACTATAAGCCGACCAGCAACCTGTTGCTGTATGTGAATGCGGCCCGAGGATATAAAGCGGGCAGCTTCCCGATCGCGTCGGCGGCGACGTTCCAGCAGTTCCTACCCGTCAAACAGGAATCCCTCCTGTCGTTCGAGACGGGCTTCAAGTTCCATACCCTGGACCGGGTTCTGCAGGTGACCGGCGCAGCCTTCTACTATGACTATGAAAACAAGCAGTTGCGTGGGAAGATCGTGGATCCCATCTTCGGCATCCTGGATGCGCTGACAAACGTGCCCAAGTCCCGGATGTTCGGCTTGGAGATGGACGCCACGCTTACGCCTTTCACGGGCTTCTCGATTTCGGCTTCCGGCAGTTTTCTCGACAGCAAGATAACCAAATTTTCGGGTCCGAACACAGCCGGCGTCGAGACAGACTATGCCGGCTCGGTCATTCCTTATACGCCCAAATATCAGGTCAGGATCGGGGCGGATTACAGCTGGAAGATGGGAAGCGTCTCGCCCTTCGTTGGGATTGTGTTTTCGGCACGCAGCAAGGCGCTGGCCAATATCGGAGGATCCAGAGCCCTCGTTCTCACGCCCGATTTCGCGTCGTCCGTCGATCCTTCGCACACCTACACGATCGATGGATATTCAACCGTCGATGCGCGTATAGGCGCGTCGTTCGACGATGGAAAATATACTGTGACGGTTTTTGGCAAGAACATCTTCAACAGATATTATGTGACCAATATCTTCACCGATTACGACACGATCAGCCGCTTTGCTGGGCAGCCGGCGACTTACGGCATCACGCTCGCGGCGAAGTTCAAATGATACCCCGGTTCGAGATGAGGTGCTGATACTTGAACACGTCCGAACCACCATTGCATCGGTCTTCGCGGGAGATTGGACCTTCATTTCCATCTCCCGCGACGGGTACACGCCTTCCGGGGCAGGATATGAAGAGAACGAGATAAGCCTATCGGGTCGAGAGGGAATGATATGACGGAGCCTGCCAAGATCAGCCGGCGTGCCCTTCTCGGTGCCGGGGCGGCCGGAGGTGTCGCCCTCTGGATCGGTTTTCGCCACTTTGGCGGGCCCCATGCCGGCGAGCCGCAGCCGGGCAGTGACGATTTTGCCCCGAACGCCTATCTGCGCATCGGCAAGGATGATCGCGTGACCGCTATCATCGGCGCCACGGAAATGGGCCAGGGCATTTTCACGTCGCTGGCGATGGTGCTGGCGGACGAACTGGGCGCTCGGTGGGACGCCATCAACGTGGAAGCGGCGCCGGTCGATCCTGCATTCGGCAACCCGATTTTCGGTGGCCTCCAGGCGACGGCGGCGAGCACGAGCACGGCGGCGTTCTACCAGACGACAAGGGAAGCCGCGGCAGCGGCGCGGATGATGTTGATCCACGCCGCGGCCACCCGATGGAAAGTGCCGGTCAGCGCATGCTCGGCGCGTAACGGCGGTGTCGAGGGGCCTGGCGGGAAGAAGGCGAGCTTCGGCGCACTTGTGGCCGACGCTACGAAACTGCGGCCGCCGGCGAAGAAGGAGATCGTCCTCAAGGGGGCGAAGGATTTCACGCTGATCGGCACTCCGGTGCGCAAGCGCGAGACCCCCGCCGTCGTGCACGGCAAGCTGCCCTATGGCGTGGACTTCGCACTTCCCGACATGCTGGTGGCGACCGTTGCGCGCGCGCCCAGCCGCTACGCGACATTGCGCAGCTACGATGCTGGCCAGGCGTCGAAGGCGCCTGGCGTGCTGGGGGTGGTCAGGCTGCCCAATGGCGTGGCGGTGATCGCCAGCAGCTTCTGGGCGGCTTTGTCCGGGCGCAAGCTTCTTCAGGTTCAATGGGATGAGCCCGAAGGGAGCAAATTCACCTCCGCGCAATTGTTGGAGGAATATCGGCGCCTGGCGCAGACGCCGGGGCTCCTCGCCGTCGAGAAGGGAAAGATCGAACAGGGCTCCGATCTTGTTACGGCGGAATATTCCGTACCCTATCTTGCCCATGCTCCCATGGAACCTCTCAATTGCACGATCCAGGCATCGTCGGATGGGTGCGATGTCTGGGTCGGCACGCAGTATCAAAGCCTCGATCGCAAGGAGGTCGCGCGCATTCTCGGCTATGCTGAACCGACGGTGAGGATCCACACCCTTTATATGGGCGGAGGTTTCGGACGGCGCGCCAGCCCCACCGAGGACATGGTGGTCGAAACGGCCGAGATCGTGAAGGCGGCCCGAGAGCATGGTGGCGATATCGCGGGCCGTCCGATCAAGAATATGTGGCCGCGCGAAGATGATATACAGGGCGGCTTCTATCGCCCCATGGCCTATGACCGGCTTGAAGCGACGCTGGGCGACGACGGCCTGCCGTCGAGCTGGCTGCACCGGATCGTGGCGCAGTCGCCGGCCAAGGGAAACGAGTTCGCTTTCCTCATTGAAAAGGGGATCGACACCACCTCGGTCGCCGGTGCGCGTGACCTGCCCTATCGCATTCCGGGGTTGCGAGTCGAACTTCACACCACCGATCAGGGGCCGACGGTTCAGTGGATGCGTTCGGTCGGCAACGTCAACACCTGCCTTTCAGTCGAGTGCTTCCTCGATGAACTCGCGCATCGGGCAGGACAGGATCCCGTCGAATATCGCCGCAAGCTGCTCGCGGGAGTGCCCGACAGCGCGCGCCTGCTCAAGACGCTCGATCATGTGGCGAAGATGGCGGACTGGACGCGGCCATTGCCCGCTGGCCATGGCCGGGGGGTCGCGATCCAGGATTATTGGGGCACCAAGCTGTCGCAGGTCGCCGAGGTTGCCGTCAGCGGCAACACGCTCGAGGTGAAGCGGGTCTATTGCGCTGTCGATTGCGGGCGCGTCGTCAACCCACTCGGTGCGGCGGGCCAGATCCAGGGCGGCATATTGTTCGGCCTCTCGGCAGCGTTGTGCGGCGCGATCACCTTCGATGGCGGGCGGCCGCAGCAGACGAACTTCGATACCTATACGCTCTTGCGGATGCCTCAGGCGCCTGAGGTACAGGTCGAGTTCATCGAGAGCGACGCGGATCCCGGAGGCGTGGGCGAGGCCGGCGTGCCCCACATTGCCGCGGCGGTCTGCAACGCGATTTTTGCAGCGTCCGGGCGGCGGATCCGGTCACTTCCGATCAACGCCGAAGGACTGGACGTATGAGGCCGGGCGTCCGCGCGCACGGCAATTCGCCAATCAGGAGAGGGCTTGCATGACCTACAAGCTGAAGGTCAACGGCATTGTTCACGAAGTGGACGTGCCTGCCGATACGCCGCTCCTCTGGGCGCTGCGGGATGGGCTTGGCATCAAGGGGCCGAAGTTCGGCTGCGGGATGGGGTTGTGTGGCTGCTGCACCGTTCATCTCGACAACGCGCCCATTCGGTCCTGCTCGATGGCTGTCGCCGACGTGTCGGGCGAAATCACCACGATCGAGGGCGTTGCCGGTCCCGAGGCGGATGCCTTGCGGGCCGCCTGGATCGATCTCGACGTTCCGCAATGCGGCTATTGTCAGGCAGGGCAACTGATGAGCGCGATAGCGTTGCTGCGGGACAGCAGACAGCCCGACGAGGCGGCGATCGATGCCGGGATGGCAGGAAATATTTGCCGCTGCGGGACCTACGACCGGATCAGGGCGGCGATCCGGTCAGCCTCGGGCACCCTCAGCGGCAAGGGATAAGCGCGCAGCCCCAAGGCACCGGCCTTCAGTCTGCTGAAAGCCGGTTCGGACATCCGATTTCAGGCAACCGCCGCCGACAGAATGGCCTTTGCACATTCATTGACGTTTGATCGATCATCAATATAAGATACACTCGAATCGTAGATATAATTTGTGCAAATCACATCGCGACAGTTGGGATGTCCAGCGTCGCCCCCCGGAGGGACCATGACCATTCATATCGATCTGCTGGGCACCGAGACGCGCTTCATCGACACGGGCAAATATCGAACGCGCTGCATTTCGGCCCCCGGGACGGGCGAACCGCTCTTTCTGCTCCATGGCGGCGGCGGCCACGCCGAAACCTATTCGCGTAATCTCAATCGGCTCGCCCAGTCGTGCCAGCCTTATGCAATCGATTTCATCTGGCATGGCATGTCCTCCTGCCCGCCTTTTTCCGACGCGCCCTCCAGCGCGCCTAATCACTGGCTGTCGCAGTTCACCGACCAGCTTCTGAACCTGATGGATCATATGGGGATCGAGAAAGCGGCCGTTGAGGGAGAATCGCTCGGCGGCTGGATCGCGTTCGACATGGCGATCAACCATCCCGACCGTACCTCGAAGGTCATCCTCAACACCTCCTGGGGCATGGAGCTCGATCCGGCCTATGTGCATCAGGGTGAAAGCGACCTGGATTCGCTCCGGGCGACGTCGCTCAACGCGCTGCTCAATCCGACGCCCGAACTGCTCAGGAAGCGCCTCGAATGGCTGATGCCGCTGGGCGGCGTGACCGACGAACTGGTCGAGCTGCGCCGGGCGCTGTGGACCATCCCTGCGACGCAGAAGGCGCTGGTAGAATATTACAACCTCCTGTTCGCGCCGAACATCGGCGAATTCTATTGGCGCGAACCGGATATCCGGAAGATCGCCTGCCCGACGCTGGTGCTGTGGACCGACAAGAACCCGATCCACGGGCCTGACGCTGCCGACCGGCTGGAAGCAATCATCCCTGGCGCCACCAAGCATATCATGAAGGGCTGCGCGCACTGGCCGCAATGGGAACGGCCCGAAGAGCATGACGACGTCGTCGGCGCTTTCATGCGCGCATGAGCACGCATCCGGGAAGGAGTGGAAGATGACTGAAAAGGTTCCGGTGCGCCGCACCTCTCGTCTCAATGTCACCAGCGATCGCTGCACGAACGATGCGCGCACGCAAAGCCAGTATCAGCCCTACAAGGACGCCTCGTGGGGGTTCATCAATCACTGGTATCCCGCGCTCTTCAGCGAGGAATTGCCCGAAGACGCGGTAGAGGGCGTGCAGATCTGCGGCATCCAGATCCTGCTGCGCCGCACTCCTTCGGGGGTCAAGGCGATCAAGGACCGGTGCCTTCACCGCGGCGTGCGGCTTTCCGCCAAGCCGACCTGTTTCAACGAGCGGACCATCACGTGCTGGTATCACGGCTTCACCTTCAATCTGGATGACGGCAAGCTCGCGACGATCGTGGGCAACCCCGACGATCCGTTGATCGGCACCACCGGGCTGACCACCTATCCGGTGCAGGAAGTCGCCGGCATGATCTTCGTGTTCGTGCGCGAGGACGATTACCCCGATGAGGACGTGCCGCCGCTGGCGCATGACCTGCCGGTGCGCTTTCCCGAGAGTTCGGAGCGCTTCCCGCATCCACTCTGGCCGGCGGCTCCAGGCCTTCTCGACGAAGATGCGGTGTGCCTTGGCATCCATCGCACCGGCGAGGCCGACTGGCGGGTCGCGTGCGAAAACGGCTTCGACAATGCGCATATCCTTGTCCACAAGGATTCGCCCTTCCTTCACGTCCAGAACTGGGTGCTTCCGCTGGGCATCCGGCCGGTCAGCGACGACTGCATCTCTCCGATCGAGGACGAGGACGGCCCCAAGGGGCTGATGCAGTGGCTGTTCACCGACAAATGGGAACCGATCCTCGAAAACAAGGAACTCGGCGTCACTATTCCGGGCCTTGTCGGGCATGGCTATCGGACATCGGTCGTGCTGCCGGGCGTGCTGATGGTCGAGAACTGGCCCGAAGAACATGTCTGCCAGTATGAATGGTATGTACCGATTACCGACGACACCTATGAATATTGGGAAGTTCTGGTCAAAATCTGCAAGACCGACGCCGAGCGCGCGACGTTCAAATATCGGTTCGACAATGTGTACAAGCCGCTCTGTCTCGAAGGCTTCAACAATGCGGACCTTTACGCACGCGAAGGGATGCAGGAATTCTATGCCGACGGCACGGGCTGGGACGAGGAGCAGCTGGTCGCCACCGATATTTCGCCGATCACCTGGCGAAAGCTCGCGTCGCGCTACAATCGCGGCATCGCCAAGCCGGGACGAGGCGTCGAAGGCGCCACCAAGACGTCGAGCATTCGCATGCGGCGGCTCGCGGAAGGCAAGAAGCCCGGCTATTTCGTCGAGAAGATCAAGGATTAGCGCGCATGTCGGAGACTTGCGACGCCCCCTCCTCGGTCCGGCTGTCGTTCAGCGACGGCAGGGAATATCGGTTTCCGGTGCAATCCGGGGTAACCGTGCTTCATGCCGCAATCGAGGCTGGAGCGCCGGTTCTTTTCCAGTGCCGGAGCGGGGCCTGCTCTACATGCGTTGCCGATCTTATGAAAGGCTCGGCCGAGATGATGACAGGCGCCTCCAGCGCCCTGCTCCAGTCCGAGGTTGCCGAGGGCCGACGGCTGCTCTGCCGCACCATGGCCAGCGGCGATTGCGATTTTGCGCTGGGCTATCCCAGCACGGCGGGCGGCAATGGGCCGCGCAAGGCTTCCGCCTTCGTCGATGCGGTGGAGCGGATCGCGGAGGACGCGGTGAAGCTGGTGCTGGAACTGGCAGAAGGTGACGAAATCGCCTTCCGGCCGGGGCAATACATCCAGGTGCAGGTGCCCGGCACGGATCTGAAACGCAGCTATTCAATCGCCAGCCCGCCATCCGCCCTGCCCCGCATCGAGCTGCTGATCCGCCTCCTGCCCGATGGCGCGATGTCGAAATGGCTGACCGGCTCGGCCAGGCGCGACGACGTCCTTGAGATCGAGGGAGCGTTCGGGTCCTTCTTCCTCGCCGACAAGGACCAGCGCCCGCATGTCATGGTGGCCGGCGGAACCGGTCTCGCGCCGATGATGGCGATGATTGATGCAATCCGCGAACGGTCGGGACGCAAGCCCCCGATCCTGCTGAGCTTCGGTTGTGCCGGCGAGAGGGGGCTGTTCTTCCGCGAGGAAATCGAATTGCGGCAAATGTGGATGCCCGGCCTCACCGCCAGGATTTCGGTCGAACATGGCCAGCCCGCCGACGGCCTGCTCAAGGGCAATCCCGTGCAGGCGCTGGGTGAAATGGACCCCGGCAGCGTCGCCTATCTGTGCGGCCCGGCTGGGCTCATCCACGCCGCCCGCGCGCGCCTCGAGAGCCTCGGCCTCAGTCCGGAAAATATTCACGCCGAACAGTTCGTCGCGAGCGAATGAAGACAGGGGACCGTCCGTGGCCATCAGCAATCTGGGATATCTCGCCTTCAACGTCAGCAATCCGGAGCGCTGGCGCGTGCTGCTCGAGGATGTGTTCGGCCTCGAGCTGGTCCCGCAGTCTTCAGAGGCACTCGATTTCCGGATGGACGCCCATCATCATCGCCTCTCGCTCTACGCTGCCCCAACGGACAGCCTGCGCGCGATGGGCTGGGAGGTGAAGTCCCTGACGGCGCTGGATGCGCTCGCCAAACGCCTGACCGATCTTGGAATCCGGACCGAAGCGGGCAGCGCCGCCTTGTGCTCCGAGCGCAAGGTAAAGGCGCTGTACAGTTATACCGACCCCCATCTCAAGGCGAACTGCGAGATCTTCTACGGGCCGCTCGTCTCCAACACGCCCTTTTCTCCCCGCTACGGGATGAGTGGCTTCAAGACCGACGACATGGGCCTGGGGCACATCGTCTACTGGGTCGAGGACATCAAGGCGGCGCTGGATTTCTATCGCGAGGTGATGGGGTTCGAGGTTTCCGACTATATCTCCTGGGATGGCAATGATGCGGTCTTCCTGCACTGCAACCGCCGCCATCATTCGCTTGCCCTGCTCGCGGAGTCTCCCGGCTGCCCGGCGGGCACGCTGATGCATATCATGCTGGAGACTAACTCGATCGACGATGTGGGATATGCCTATGACCGCATCCGCGACCGGCAGTTCCCGGTGAAGCTCGAGCCGGGCAAGCATTCCAACGACCATATGCAGAGCTTCTACATCGAGACGCCATCGGGCTTCTGGCTGGAGTTCGGCACCGGCGGCAGGGAAATCGACGAGAACTGGGACGTGAAGATCTATGATGCGCCCATGCTCTGGGGCCATCGGCCGGGCGGCGGGTGATCGTGTCCATGTCTCCGAAATCGCTTCAGGATATCGTAGCGCGCGATGCCGTCGTGCAAGGCTGGGCGCATCTCGCGCCGCAGGACGCCTGCGGCGGCGGTCCGCTCCATGGCCTCACCCTCGGCGTCAAGGATGTGATCGATGTCGCCGGTATGCCGACAACACATGGTTCACCGATTTTCCGGGATAATGTCGCGACAGACGATGCGAAAGCCGTCGCGCTGCTGCGCACGGCCGGAGCGGCGATACTCGGCAAGACGGTGACGGCGGAATTCGCCGCCTACTCGCCCGGGCCCACGGTCAATCCACACGCGCCGGCCCGCACGCCCGGAGGCTCGTCGAGCGGCTCGGCCGCGGTGGTGGCGGACGGCCAGGCCGATCTGGCGCTCGGCACGCAGACGGCAGGGTCGGTCATCCGCCCTGCCAGCTATTGCGGCGTGCTCGGTTTCAAGCCCAGCTTCGGGCGCTATCCGCTCGAAGGCGTGCTGCCGACGGCACCCAGCCTCGACACGCTAGGCCTGTTCGCCCGAGCGCTCGATCCGCTGATCGCGGCCGATGCCGTCCTTTCCGGAGAAACCGCGCTCCCGCCGCCAGCGACCTCTCTCACCGTCGGCCTGTGCCAATCCCCGGCCTGGCCTGTGGCCGAGGAAAACATGCGGCAGGCGCTGTTCGATTTCGCCGCGCGCCTGGGCGATGCCGGGATAGCCGTCGTGAATATCGAACCGGATGAGGAGGTCGCTGCGCTGACCGAGGCACAGAAAATCATCCATCGGCGTGAGGCCTGGGTGGCGCTTGGCGATATCCGACGTCGGCATCCCGACCTCGTCAGCGACGTGTTTCGCGCCTTCATCGACGCCGGCGCGGCGGAATCCGAGTCATCCTATCGTGATGCGCTACAGACGCAGCGCGACGGCGTGGCACGGTCACACGCGTTGTTCGCATCGGTCGATCTGCTCTTGTTGCCCGGCGCGCCGGGCGTGGCTCCGCTCGGTCTCGGATCGACCGGAGACCCCGCCTTCCAGCGGATATGGACGGCGCTGGGCGTACCATGCCTCGGCTTCCCGGGGGCGTGGACACAGGATGGCCTGCCGCTGGGTCTTCAGATGATTGGGCCTCGCGGCCAGGACCGGCAGCTGCTTTCGAATGCGGCCGCAATCGTGGCGCATGCCCCATTGAGGGAGGTTTGAATGGCACCCAATGAAGACGGTATCGAAAGGGCTCAGCTCGACGCGTTCGCCCTCGCAAGCGCGAAGATCAATCCCGATCGGGTGAAGCAATTGCTGTTCGATCTCACCGACATCCACTCGCCGACAGGCGACACGCGCGCCGTTGCCGATTTCCTCGCGGACCATCTCGAGCGGATTGGTCTGCGCACCCGGATCGACCGCATGTCGGACATGTCCGTCAATGTGCTGGGTGAGCGGCGAGGTTCTGGCGGCGGGGCAGCCCTGCTGCTTTATTCGCCGATCGACACGCATCTGGAAGCGAACGAGAGCGACTATCCCTGGGCGGGCGAAAAGGGGTTCGTGGACCTCCATCCATCGGCCCATATGGTCGGCGACTGGGTCTATGGCCTGGGATCCTCCAATCCCAAGGCGATGGTCGCCAGCATGGTCGAAGTCGCGACGGCGCTGATCGAGGCGGACGTGCCGCTCGTCGGCGACCTCGTCGTCGGTCTGTGCGACGGGGGCATGCCCACGACCATCCCCGAGCGCAATCAGGCAGGGATGAGCAGTGGGCTTCAGCATCTGTTCCATCGTGGCATGGCCGCCGATTTCGCGCTCATCATGAAGCCCTGGAACTGGGTCTATAACGAAGAGCCGGGCATGGGGTGGTTCAAGGTCCGGCTCAAGGGAACACTCGGCTATGCGGGCATCCCGCGCGGCGTTCCCGAGTTCCGCAGTTCGATCCTGCCCGCAGCCGTGATGATCCCCGAACTCGAGCAGTGGATCATCGCCTATGCCGAGCGCAACCGCTCGGGGAATGTCTATCCGCACGGCTGGATATCGGGCGTTCGCGCCGGGTGGCCCGAGCGGCCCGCTTTCCCCAGCGCGGTCACCGAATTGTGGTTCGACATCAGGATCAACCCGCGCACCAGCCCCGCCGAGGTCAAGGCGCAGTTCGCGCAGTTCATGGCAGACTTCCGCGCGCGCCATCCCGACATCGACGCCGACTGGGAAATGTATGGCTCGGTTCCCGGCGGCACGACCGATCCCGACAACTGGATCGTCCAGTCCGCGCTGCGCAGCTGGGAGCATGTCGAGGGGCGGCCTCATGGCGTCCCCGATCCGCTGGGCGGGCAGACCGACGGCGCTGCGCTGCGCCGGCTTGGAATTCCCACCGCCCGGATCGGCTGGCCGTGGCCGGCCCAGAACTCGCCCGAGCCGGTTTCCGAAGGGCTGGGCGGGATGGGCGCCACCTATGTCCCCGACCTGCTCCCGTGCATCCGCAAGATCCTGCTGTGCAGCATCGATACACTCACCCGCAAGCGCGATGCGCTGGGACTGGGATCGTGAAAGATACAATGACCAACCCCCTTCATGAGCGTGCCGCGCAACGCTTGCGCGATGCCTATGCCACCGGCGCCGTGCCGCCGCTGCGCGACTGTCTGGAACCCGTCGATGCGGCGGGCGCCTATGCCGTTCAGGCAATCAACACCCGGTTCTGGGAAAGCCAGGGCCGCCGGATCATCGGCCGCAAGGCAGGGCTGACCGCCGCGGCGGTGCAGCAACAGCTGGGCGTCGACCAGCCCGATTTCGGTGTGCTGTTCGCCGACATGCAGGTGACCGACGGCGGTCTGCTCGATCCGGCGCGCTGCATCCAGGCGAAGGCCGAGGCGGAGATCGCCTTCGTGCTGGGAGCGGACCTGCCCTCGAAGGATACGACGCCGGACGAGGTCGCTGCCGCGGTCGCCAGCGTCCACGCCGCGATCGAGATCGTCGACAGCCGGATCGCCGACTGGAAGATTTCTTTCGCTGACACCGTGGCCGACAACGGTTCCTCGGCCTTCTTCGTGCTGGCCGATCAGGGCCTGCCGCTGGCCGGGATCGACCTGGAAGGAGCGGCAATGGAGATGCGCATCGACGGCAACGTGGTTTCGACCGGCGTGGGCGCTGCAGCGCTCGGCAATCCGCTGAACGCCGCCGCCTGGCTGGCCCGAACGCTGGCCCGGCGCGGCGAACCGCTGAAAGCCGGCGATATCCTGCTCGCGGGCGCGCTCGGGCCGATGGCCGCGCTGAAGGCCGGCGCTCATGTTCGTGCCGATATCGCCGGGGTCGGCGCCTGTTCTTTTTCTTTCACGGGGGTCTGACATGGGCGAAGCAGTTGTACGCAAGGCCAGGGTCGCGATCATCGGCTCAGGCAATATCGGCACCGATCTGATGATCAAGGTGATGCGTTTGTCCAACGTCCTCGAAATGGGCGCGATGGTGGGAATCGATCCCCAATCCGACGGCCTGGCGCGCGCGCAGCGACTAGGCGTCCCGACGACCCATGAGGGAATTGACGGCCTGATCGCGATGCCGCAGTTCGAGGATATCGACATTGTCTTCGACGCGACCAGTGCGGGTGCGCACAAGCGCAACAGCGAGCTGGTGCTTGCCGCCGGCAAGCGGATGGTCGATCTCACGCCCGCTGCGATCGGACCCTATGTCGTCCCGCCGGTGAACGGGGATGCCTGTCTCGACGCCCCCAACGTCAATATGGTCACCTGCGGCGGGCAGGCGACGATCCCGATCGTCGCCGCGGTGAATCGGGTGGCAAAGGTATATTATGGTGAGATTGTCGCCTCGATTTCCAGCAAGAGCGCGGGGCCGGGGACGCGCGCCAATATCGATGAGTTCACCGAAACGACATCGCAGGCGATCGTCGCCGTGGGCGGTGCTGGACGCGGCAAGGCGATCATCATCCTGAACCCGGCAGAGCCACCGCTCATCATGCGGGACACGGTCTATTGCCTGTGCGAAGAGGCCGACCAGGATGCGATCCGCCGGTCGGTCGAGGACATGGTGGCCCAGGTGCAGGCCTATGTCCCCGGCTATCGTCTCAAGCAGGCAGTGCAGTTCGAGCGGATCGGCCAGAACCGCCCGTTGCGGATACCCGAAATGGACGGCGACCTTACCGGCCTCAAGGTTTCCGTGTTCCTCGAGGTGGAAGGCGCGGCACACTACCTCCCCGCTTATGCCGGCAATCTCGACATCATGACCTCGGCGGCGCTCAGGACCGCCGAGAAGATCGCGCTGCGCATGCATGAAAGGACCGCTGCATGACCATCGATCCGGCAGCCGGAAGGCTCTACATTCAGGACGTCACCCTGCGCGACGGCATGCATGCCATCCGTCATCAATATGGGATCGAGCATGTCCGTTCGATCGCAAAGGCGCTCGACGCCGCGGGGGTGGATGCGATCGAGGTTGCGCATGGTGACGGCCTGTCCGGCTCCAGCTTCAACTATGGCTTCGGCGCGCACACCGACTGGGACTGGATCAGCGCAGTGGCGGAGGTGCTTGAGAAAGCCGTGCTGACCACGCTGCTCTTACCCGGCATCGGCACGGTGCATGATCTGAAGCGCGCTTATGCGATGGGCGTGCGGTCCGTGCGCGTGGCGACGCATTGTACCGAAGCGGACGTTTCGAAGCAGCATATCGAGGCTGCGCGCGATCTCGGCATGGACGTCTCGGGTTTCCTGATGATGAGCCATATGAGCGCGCCCGACGCGCTTGCCAGCCAGGCGAAGCTCATGGAGGATTATGGCGCGCACTGCGTCTATGTCACCGATTCCGGCGGCGCCATGACCATGGACCAATATGCCGCGCGGCTTGCCGCCTATGACCGGGTCCTGAAGCCCGAAACCCAGCGCGGAGTGCATGCTCACCACAATCTGAGCCTGGGGGTGGCGAACAGCATCGTCGCCGTGCAGGGTGGCGCTGTCCGGGTCGATGCCAGCCTCGCCGGAATGGGCGCCGGCGCCGGTAATGCGCCGCTCGAGGTCTTTATTGCGGCCGCCGACCGCATGGGCTGGACCCATGGCTGCGATCTGTTCGCGCTGATGGACGCAGCGGAGGAACTGGTCCGTCCGTTGCAGGACCGCCCGGTCCAGGTGGATCGGGAAACCCTCACCCTGGGCTATGCCGGTGTCTACAGTTCGTTCCTGCGCCACGCCGAGAAAGCGAGCGACGAATATGGCATCGATACCCGCTCGATCCTCGTTGAACTCGGGCGCCGCAAAATGGTCGGTGGTCAGGAAGACATGATCGTGGATGTGGCGCTCGATATGCTGGCGCGACAATAGCGCCGGCGTAAGTCTATGGCGGCGCTACGGCTCCAAAATCGATGAATCTCCAAAGGCCTGCATCCCTCAAGATGGCATTTCGCAGACGAAGCCCTGTGTCAGGCAATGAAGATAAGGACGTCGCATGAAACCCGCTCCCATGATTGCCGCCCTGGTTCCCCTCGTCCTCGCCTTGTCGGCCCTGACCCCGTTGGCGGCATCTCCTGCAGTGCCGCCCGCCGCCAACCAGTGCATGGCCTGCCACACGGTGCAGAAGGGCGTGCCCAGCGGTGTCGGCCCGAACCTTAATGGCGTGTACGGCCGTCTGGCCGGAACCGCGCCCGGGTTCAATTATTCCTCCGCACTCAAGGCGTCGAAGCTGCGCTGGGACGACAGGACGCTGGACGCCTTTCTCGCCGCACCGATCAGAAAAGTCCCGGGAACGCGCATGACGATCAGCGTGCCCGATCCTGCCAGGCGCGCAGCGTTGATCGCCTGGTTGAAGGGGTTGCACGCGAAATGATCGCAAGCGGCTGGCCGGCGCGATGGTCGAGTGCTTGTGGCGTGCGGCAGCCCCGCTCACTGGTCCCGACTGGCCGTCGCGATCATGATCCCATGCCGGCCGGACGATCATGAAGGTCGCGGCGGTTCTCCTGGCGGCGGGCTTGTCGAGCCGGTTTGGGGCAGACAAGTTGGCGGCGATGCTGGACGCCATTCCGTTGGGCCATCATGCCGCCCGCACCTTGATGAACCTGGATCTCAAGGCCCGGATCGTCGTGACCGGCGGCGCAGGCCTCGCCTGGCCGGCTGAGTTTCTCGCGATCCGCAATCCGGAGCCGGAGAGAGGCCTCTCACATTCCATCCGCCTGGGCGTCGGCGCAGCGCGCAAAGCCGGTATGGACGCCGTTCTTATCGGCCTCGCCGACATGCCATTTGTGTCCATCGCCCATTTTCGTTGCCTGCTCGACGGCCTGAGCGGTCCCGATTCCATCCTCGCCTCCAGCACCGGCGGCCGTCGCATGCCGCCGGCCGTTTTCGGCAGCAGTTGGTTCGATGCGCTCGACGCCCTCAAGGGCGAAATGGGCGCGCGGTCGCTTCTCGCCCATGCTGTCATGGTCGAGGCATCACGGCGGGAACTGCGCGATATCGACTATCCGGGCGATCTTGTGGATCGGCACACCTGACGCGGCCCGCACCCACGGATTTGCTGGCAAGGCCATTGGAACGAGGCGGCGGATGATCGACCGTTCGCTGCCTTGGGCGTCTATCGATCAGGTATAGGGTGTTTCGGAGGCGAGGGTCCGAGCCGCGATCAGGAAGATGCTGCGGCTGACCGTATGAGATTGAGGAATTGGTTCGAAAAAATCGAAGATCCGTATCGCCCCATATGGATCGACTTGGATGAATGCCGCTATCTTTACCGAGATTCTTGACGAACTTGGTCGCCTCGGATCAGGGCTCCCGCCAACGGAGCCCTGACCTGCCAACCAGATTCACCCCTAAGCGGTGCTCATCGCCTTCGATTGCGGGCGAACGCGCACCCGCATCCACCTCCAGACCAATTGGGAGCGACGGGCGTTCGCCCGCCTCGATGCGATCGCCGAGCTTTCCGTGCAGTGCCGCCAGCTCGGCCGTGAGTTGGGCCTCACCGATCACGCCTTCGCGTGCGCGCTCGGCATTGGCGAACAGATCCAGAGTGGGGGCCAACTCGGCTTCTGCGAACAGCGCGACGCTGGGACCAGCACGCCAGAGGGCCGCTAGATTTTCCGACCTCGCCCTGCGGGCTTGGGCGGAACGATCATGTGCGATGGTACTTACGGGAAAGGTTGGCCCGGCGGCTCCCCTGCCCTCGATCTCGGATCGGGTGAGCGCGGCAAGCTGATAGCGCAGTACGCGCGTATCAGGCCCAGTCGGCCCCAAGCTGCGATTTTGGCCAAGTCGGAGAACGTTTTGGGAACGTGGCATTCGGTATTGACGATG
>JARFNK010000037.1 GCA_029167225.1 Sphingobium arseniciresistens | reverse complement strand
AAAGTTCAAGCCTACCGAATACTCAAATTACCTACGACATTCCGGATATGTGCAGGCCTGATCGGATATGAGTCTAAGCTTTTGGTTTACCGTATTTTCCGAGCCAGCGGCTGATTCCGTCTGCTTGGAAAATGCTCTAGAAGGCGAACGGCTCCACGACCGTCCGCTCGCCCAGCATCATGGCGTCGGCGATCAGGCGCAGCGGGGCGACATCCACATCGCTCTCACCTTGGCGGACGAGTGCGGCGAAGCGGTCGTACAGCCGGCCATATTCGCGCTCGGCCTCCAGTTCCTGCTGCACGCCGTCGATCAACAGGGTCGCGCCGCCGTGGCTGAGGCGCAGCGTGCCGTCGTCGGTCTCGACATCGATGTCCCAGCTTTGCGGGCCGGTCTGGAGGAAATCGAAATCGGCGGTGATCGCGCAATCGTCCATCTGCATGGAAAGCTGCGCCGCGATCGGGCAGGCGCGGCCTTCGGGGATTTCGAGCCTGGCAGCCCGCAGGATGGGGCCGCGGGGCAGGATAGCGGTCAGGATCGACAGGGCGTTGATGCCGGGATCGAAGACGCCGAAGCCGCCGGCCTCCAGGATCCACTCCTGGCCGGGATGCCATTTGCGGATGTCTTCCTTCCAGGTGATATGCACCTTGCCGATCCGGCGGCTGGCCAGCCAGGCCTTTGCGGTGGCGACGCCGGGTGCCTCGCGCGAATGCCAGGTCGTGAACAGCGTGACACCACGTTGGGCCGCGCGCTGCGCCAGATCTTCCACTTCGCTCAGCGTCGCGCCGGGCGGCTTTTCGAGCATCACATGGCGGCCCGCGGCGATCGCGGCGCAGGCGGCGGCATAGCGCGGCTCGGGCGGCATGCAGAGCGAGATGGCGGTGATGCCGGGTTCTGCTGCGAGCAGTTCCTCGACGCTCTTGTACGCCGTGATTCCCTCGATGCTGTGGGAGCGGCTGGCGGTCGCCGCCAGGGAAAAATCTTCGCTGCGGGCCAGCGCCGGCACATGCTGGTCGAGCGCGATCTTGCCGATGCCCACCAGACCCAAAGCAATCGCTGTCATCTCAAAAAGTCCCAAGCACTTACTGGAATTGGGTGTCATAACGTGGGATATTGCGAGCGCAACAGGCAACCGCCGGCGCGCACGATTTTGATTTTCGGCGCTGCCTTGGGCCGGCAAGTCGTTCCAGCCTCTGCAAAAACCTATCGCCGGAAGCTCTCCGCCGCATTGCTCGCGAGTGCGTCGGCGCGGTCGTTTTCCGGGTGGCCCGAATGGCCCTTCACCCATTTCCACTCGATGCGATGGGGCTTCACCGCCGCCAGCAGCGCCTGCCACAGTTCGGCATTCTTCACGGGCTTCTTGTCCGCCGTCTTCCAGCCGTTCTTCTGCCAGCCGAAGATCCACTTGGTGATGCCGTCCTTCACATAATTGCTGTCGGTGGACAGGATGACGTGACAGGGGCGCTTCAGCGCATTCAGCCCCTCGATCGCGGCCTTCAGCTCCATGCGGTTATTGGTCGTCTGCGCCTCGCCGCCGGAAAGCTCCTTCTCATGCTCGCCCGAACGGATCACCGCGCCCCAGCCGCCGGGTCCGGGATTGCCCTTGCATGCGCCGTCTGTGAAAATCTCTACCGTCGTGAGCTCGCTCATGCGCCGAGCAGCTCCACGGGCCGGGCGGCGGCATAGAAATCCAGCCGGCGCAGGAAGGCGAGGGGATCCTTGCGCGTCACCAGCGCGTCGGCGGGCGTGTTGATCCAGTCATAGGCGCGGGTCAGCAGGAAGCGCAGCGCCGCCCCACGGCACAGAGCCTGAAAGCCCGCCCGCTCGGCATCGCCCAGCCCGAAGGCGCTGTCATAGCCCGCGACCAGCGCGGCGGCGCGGTCGGCATGATAGGCGCTGCCGTCATTGGTGAAGCACCATGCCGTATGGGTGACGGCAAGGTCATAGGCGCGGATGTCCGTGCAGCTGAAATAAAAGTCGATCAGGCCGGTCACGCTGTCGCCCAGCATCAGCACATTGTCGGGGAACAGGTCCGCATGGATGGTCGCGACCGGCAGGTCGGCGGGCCAGTGCGCGTCCAGCCAGGCCAGCTCATCGGTGACACGGGCGGCCAGGCCCGGCGCGATCTCGTCCAGCCCGTCGCCGCATTTCGCCGCCAGCCCATGCCAGCCGGCAAAGTCCAGCGCATTGGGGCGCACGCCTTTGAAATCCGTAGACGCGCGATGCAGTTCGCCCAGCGCCTCGCCGGCGGCGCGGGTCTGCGCCGGGGTCGGTTCCGTCACCGAAATGCCGGTGAGAAACTCGATCAGGCAGGCGGGGCGGCCACTCAGTTCCTGCAGGCGGGTGCCGGCAAGGTCGGGGATGAAGCGGGGCACCCGGCACCCGCGCGCGCCCAGATGATCGAGCAGGTCCATGAAGAAGGGCAGGTCGCCCACGTCCACCCGTTTTTCGTACAGCGTCAGGATGAAGCGTGCGCCATTGCCATCGGCGCCGGTCGTGGTGAGCAGGTAATTACTGTTCTCCACCCCCTCGGCAATGCCCTTGGCCGACACGAGATCGCCAACGCCATAGCGCGCGAGAAACGCGGCGATCTCTTCCGCCGGCACATGCGTATAGACGGCCATGGGATCAGCCCTGTTCCATCTCGCGGGCCTGCCCCAATCCATGTTCCAGCTCGCGCGGAAGCTTGAAGGATACAGTTTCGCGGGCCGTCTCTACCTCGCGCTCTTCAATGGCATAGACTTCGCCCAGGCGGGCCACGACTTCGCGGACCAGCACTTCGGGGGCAGACGCCCCGGCGGTGATGCCAAGCGTCGTGACGCCTGCGAGCCACCCGAGGTCGATGTCATCGGCGCGCTGGATGAGCCGGGCGGCTGTTCCCGCGCGCGCGGCGACTTCCACCAATCGCAGCGAGTTGGAGCTGTTGGGCGCGCCGATCACCAGCATCGCGTCGCAGGAGGCCGCGATCGCCTTGACCGCCGCCTGCCGGTTGGACGTGGCGTAGCAGATGTCCTCGCCCTTGGGTGCGACGATGCTGGGGAAGCGCTGTTGCAGCGCGGCGACCACGGCGGCGGTATCGTCGACCGACAATGTGGTCTGGGTAAGGAAGGCGAGATTTTCCGGGTCGGCGGGTGTGAACGCCTCCACATCCTCGACTGTCTCGATCAGGCTGATCGTGCCTTCGGGCACCTGGCCGAAGGTGCCGATCACCTCGGGATGGCCCCGGTGGCCGATGAAGGCGATATGGCGCCCGGCCTCGACCTGCCGTTCGGCCTGGCGATGGACCTTCGACACCAGCGGGCAGGTCGCGTCCAGATAGGAAAGGCCGCGCTCGGCCGCCTTGTGCGGCACCGCCTTGGGCACGCCATGGGCGGAAAAGACCACTGGCACGCCGTCCGGAACCTGGTCCAGTTCCTCCACGAATACCGCGCCCTTGGCGCGCAGCGTGTCGACCACATATTTGTTGTGGACGATTTCATGGCGGACATAGACCGGCGCGCCATAGCGCTCGATCGCGCGCTCGACGATCACGATGGCACGGTCCACCCCAGCGCAAAAGCCGCGCGGGGCGGCGAT
Organism: Sphingobium arseniciresistens; assembly: GCA_029167225.1. Lineage (GTDB taxonomy): Bacteria > Pseudomonadota > Alphaproteobacteria > Sphingomonadales > Sphingomonadaceae > Sphingobium > Sphingobium arseniciresistens. Next base: position 31,698 of record JARFNK010000037.1, on the reverse strand, counting down.
CAAAAGGGTGAGCGGCGGTTTTTCGGGGGCGTCGGTCATGGGCTGATGCTCTACGGACCAATGGCGGCGACCACAAGATGGGGTGAACATGCGCGGCGAGATTTGGGGCGAGGCGGGTGGCGAAAAGCGGCTGGGCGGCGGCCTTCGCCGTAGTCCAAATCCCCCCGCCGCGCTTTCGGTTGCGCCTTCCGGAGGGGAGGGATAAGAAGCGCGGACCTGTTTTCAAGGAATGCCCGTGCCGATCACCACTTCGACCGCTGCCAAGCCTCTTCTCGCCCTCGCCATTCTCGCTGCGCTCGCCGGTTGCTCGCGCAAGGGTGAGATCGATGCGACCGGCGGCATCGTGGCCGTGCGTTCCTCCTGCCCGACGGCGGCGATTCCCGCCTATACCGGCGATGTCACGCTGTTCACCGCGCCCGGCCGCACCGATGCCGCCGCGCTGGACGTGGTCGCCAACATGACGAAACTGCGCTCCACCTGCGCCGAAAGCGGCCCGCAATTCTATACCGAGGCGACCTTCGAGGTGCAGGCCCGCCGTACCGACGCCACCGCCGCGCGCCAGGTGACGCTGCCCTTCTTCTCCACCGTCGTTCGTGGCGGCACCAGCGTCGTCGCGAAGCGGATCGGCCAGGTGACGCTGAATTTCGCGCCGGGCGAACTGCGCGCATCGGCGACGGCGAAGGCCGCGTCCTATGTCGATCGCGACGTCGCATCGCTGCCGCCCGAACTGCTCCAGCGCCTCAACCGCAAGCGCAAGCCGGGCGATGCCGATGCCGCCGTCGATCCGTTCGCGGAGCCGGAGGTGAAAGCCGCGCTGCAGCGGACCAGCTTCGAACTGCTCGTCGGCTTCAACCTGACGCAGGACCAGCTGAAGTATAACGCCACGCGCTGATGGCCGCGTGATGCCCTGACCCTGTGGGGCGGGCATGCGTATCAGGACTGCACTTTTGCATGGGAAGGCGCTAAGGGCCTTCGTCACGCGCGGCTGCGTGCCGCCTTTTCTGCATGACCTTGGGGACTGACCAGTGACTCTTTACGCCAGCTTTGCGGCTCATCTCGATACGGTGCTCGACCAGCTTGTCGCGGCCGGCGACCTGCCTGCCGGGCTCGCGCGCAAGGCGGTGACGGTGGAGCCGCCCCGCGACCCCAGTCATGGCGACCTGGCCACCAACGCCGCGATGGTGCTGGCCAAGCCCGCCGGCACCAATCCGCGCGCGCTCGCCGAAAAGCTCGCCGCCGGGCTGCAGGCATTGCCCGAGGTGGAATCGGTCGCGATCGCCGGCCCCGGCTTCATCAACATGACCCTGACGGATTCGACCTGGCGCGCGGAACTGGCCGCCATCCATGCCGAGGGCGACGATTACGGCCGGTCGGACATCGGCGCCGGCACCACCGTCAATGTCGAATATGTCTCCGCCAACCCCACCGGCCCCATGCATATGGGCCATTGCCGGGGTGCGGTTGTGGGCGACGCGCTGGCGACGCTGCTCGAATATGTCGGGCACAAGGTGATCCGCGAATATTATATCAACGACGCGGGCGGTCAGGTGGACGTGCTCGCCCGGTCGGCGCACCTGCGCTACCGCGAGGCGCTGGGCGAGGATGTTGGCGCGATCCCCGAGGGGCTGTATCCGGGCGACTATCTGGTGCCGGTAGGGCAGGCGCTCGCGACGGAGTTTGGCGACCGCTATGTCGGTGCGCCGGAGAGCGAATGGCTGGCGCTGTTCCGGGGCAAGGCCGTCGCCAAGATGATGGAGATGATCCGCGAGGATCTTGCCCTGCTGGGCATCCATCACGACATCTTCTCGTCGGAAGCGGAGCTGCAGGCGGCGGGCAAGCCGGAGGCGGCCGAGGCTTGGCTGCGCGCGCACGATCTCGTCTATGACGGTGTGCTGGAAGCGCCCAAGGGCGAAGTGCCCGACGACTGGGAGCCGGTGGAGCTGCCGCTGTTCCGCTCGACGAAGTTCGGTGACGACCAGGACCGGCCGATCAAGAAGTCGAACGGCGGCTGGACCTATTTCGGCGCCGACATGGCCTATCATTACCAGAAGGCGCAGACCGCCGACCAACTGATCGACATCTGGGGCGCCGACCATGCCGGCACCGTCAAGCGCATCCAGGCAGCCGTCGCCGCGCTGACCGAGGGCAAGGCGCGTTTCGACGTGAAGCTGATCCAGATGGTCCGCCTACTGCGCGATGGCGAGCCGGTGAAGATGTCGAAGCGGGCGGGCAATTTCGTCACGCTCGCAGATGTCGTGCGCGAAGTGGGCAAGGATGTCGTGCGTTTCACCATGCTCACGCGCAAGGCCGACGCGCAGATGGATTTCGACTTCGCCAAGGTCGTGGAAGCCTCGAAGGACAATCCGGTCTTCTATGTGCAGTATGCCAATGCGCGGATTTCCTCGCTCGGTCGGCGCGCGGAAGAGGCGGGGATCGATCTTCCTGCGCCGGACCTGTCCCTGCTTGGGACGGTGGAGCTGGAACTGGTCAAGCGGGCAGCCCAGTTCCCCCGTATCGTAGAGGCTGCTGCGCAGAGCCGTGAACCCCACCGTATCGCCTTTTATCTCAATGACTTGGCTGCTGATTTCCATGGCTGGTGGAACATGGGAAACGACAGGCCGGAGCTGCGTGTCATCGTGGTTAACGATCCGGATACCACTTCTGCACGCCTTTTCTTAAGCCGTGGAATCGGGCAGATCATCCGCAACGGACTGGCGCTGATGGGGGTCACAGCACTGACCGAGATGCAATGATCGGAGCGAGTTAATGTCGGAATATGCGCGCGGGCTGGATCTGGAGGACGACGATCGTCTCCCCTGGCTTGAACCCGCGGAGACCGCATATGAGACGGAAGGCGTGTCGCCGATCAAGCTGCTGGCCATCCTGCTTGTCGTTCTGGCGGTGATCGGGTTCGTGGGCGGCGCCGTGTGGTGGTTCAAGCAGCGCGCCGGCGGGGGCGACGGCGCGGGCGAACTGATCGCGGCGCCGCAGGGCGACTACAAGATCCCGGCGAACGAGGCGGACGCGAAGAAATTCGCGGGTGAGGGCGATGCCAGTTTCGCCGCCAGCGAAGGCGTGGAGCGCGACATCCGCATCGACCCCTCCCGCGTGCCGGAAGCGCCGGTGGTGGGCAAGGCGGCCTCGACCAAGGCGGCTGATGCCGCTGCCGTCGCCAAGCCCGCGAGCAAGGTGAGCGCGCCCGTGGCCGACGCCACCCGCAAGGCCGCCGCCACGCCCAAGGCCGCGACGGCTTCGTCCGCCGGCGCGATGATCCAGCTTGGCGCCTATGGCAGCGCGGCGGGCGCGAAGGATGCGTGGAAGAAGCTCTCGGCCCGCTTCACCTATCTCGCCCCGCTCGCCATGTCGGTGGAAAGCGTCGAGGTGGGCGGCACCACCCTGCACCGCCTGCGCGCGACCGCCGGTGGACAGGCGCCGGCGATCTGCGGCAAGCTGAAGGTCGCGGGCGAAAGCTGCATCGTCGTGAACTGAGCGGGGACGGTTCCGGCGAAGGTCGGCCGTTTCGTCTGATCTGGCGCTTTTTTTGTCGCCACTCGTCTTCGTCATGTTCGTCATGCTGAATATGTTTCAGCATCCCTCCCTCCCCAGGCGACAATGCCAAGAGGCAGAATGGATCCTGAAACAGGTTCAGGATGACGATAGTTGGGCTTTAGCCCTTGCCTGCTCCCTCGCTTTTGCCGTTGATCGCCCGCCCATCGGGTATGTGCCTGGTCTCTTCGCGCCTAACCACCCGCCGCCTCGCCCTCCAGCCATGCCGCGAACGCCTCCATCGCCGCCGTCGGCAGACGCGACTTGAGCCGGGTCAGCCAATAGGCGCCGGTGCGGGCCTCCGGCGCGAAGGGGCGGACGAGCGCGCCGCGTTCTAGCTCCCGCGCGAACATCGCGGCGGGGAGCAGCGCGACGCCCGCCCCCTGCATCGCTGCCTGCGCCATGGTGATCGAACTGTCGAACACGATCCCGCGCACCGGCGGCGCGTCGATGCCGGCGGCGGCGAACCAGCGCGGCCATTCGTCGGCGCGATAGGAGCGGAGCAGCGGCAGGCGCAGCAGGTCGCGCGGATCGCCGAGCGCGGCGGCCAGCGCGGGCGTGCAGACGGGGGTGAGCGCACTTTCCATCAGCAGGCTCGCCTGCGTGCCGTGCCATGCGCCGTCGCCGAAGCGGATCGCCATGTCGAGCCCCTCGCCGGCAAGGTCGACCCGGTTGTTGTTGGTGAACAGCCGCAGGTCCACCCATGGCTGCGCGGCGAGGAAATCGGGCAGGCGCGGCAGCAACCAGCCGGTAGCGAAGGTGCCGACGCTGGCGACCGACAGCACCTGTCGCACCTTGCCCCCGCCGATCTGCTCGATGAGATCGCCGATCCTGTCGAAGCTGTCGGCCAGCGCGGGGAGCAGCGCGAGCCCCTCGTCGGTGAGCGCCAGCCCGCGCGGCAGGCGGCGGAACAGCGGCACGCCCATCCGCGCCTCCAGCGCCTTCACCTGATGGCTGACCGCCGCCTGCGTGACGCACAGCTCTATCGCGGCGCGGGTGAAAGACAGGTGCCGGGCAGAGGCCTCGAAGGCACGCAGGGCGTTCAGGGGAAGATGCGGGCGGACCATGTCTACCCCATAGATAATCTAATGGCTCATGCGACGGAACATCATTTGTCGGGGTGTCCGTTCCGGCCCTAGCTTCGCGTCATCATCAGCCGGAACCGGAGGAAATTTATGAAGCCTGGCACGCCAGTCGTGCGCTTTGGAGCGCGTTGCCGTCATGGACTGCTCGCGCCTCTGGCCGGAATTATCCTTGGGGCGGCGATGCTGGCACCGATGCCGGTCGCCGTGGCGCAGGATGCCGCGCAGCGGGCGGAATGGAACGCACCCTTCGCGCCGTTCCGCATCATCGGCAATGTCCATTATGTCGGCACGCGCGGGCTTGCCTCCTATCTCATCACCGGTCCGCAGGGCCATGTGCTGATCGACGGCGGCTTGCCGGAAAGTGCGCCGCTGATCGCTACCAACATCAAGGCGCTGGGCTTTCGCCTGAAGGATGTGCGCTACATCCTCATCAACCACGCGCATTTCGACCATAGCGGCGGCCTTGCCGAGCTGAAGCGGCTGACGGGCGCGCAGCTGGTGGCGAGCATAGGCGACAAGGCCGATCTGGAATCCGGCAAGGTCGCGGGGCGCCCCGAACTGCCGGATGCGCCGCCGGTCAGCGTCGACCGGGTGATTACCGACGGCTATGTGCTGCGCCTCGGCCCGATCGCACTGACCGCGCATCTGACGCCGGGCCATACGCGCGGGGCGACCAGCTGGACCATGCGAACGGGGCAGGGCGCGCGCGCGCGCACGGTGCTGTTCGCCTCCAGCCTGAGCGTCGCCGGGCAGAAGCTGTTCCGCGATCCCCATTATCCCCGCGCCGACGCTGATTTCCGCGCGACCTTCGCCAAGCTGCGGGCGATGAAGGCGGATGTGTTCCTGAGCTTCCACGACCAGCAGTTCGACATGCAGAAGAAGCGTGCGCGGCAGCAGGCGGGGGTGGCGAACGCCTTTGTCGATCCGGGCGAGCTGGCCCGGCGGCTGACAGTCGCGCAACGCGCCTTCGCCCGCGAAGAGGCCGGGCAGCGCGCGACGCGATGACGGGCTCACCCCGCATGTGTGGCGGAGGTCATGTCACATGATCTTCGCCACATGATCCGGACGCGCGACGCCCTTCGCTCGGCCGGATCATGGATGCACACATGCGGCGGGCCGGTCGGCGTCCCCGCGCCGACCGGTCCTCATGACGTGAGTGGGCACGTCAGGAGGCATGGCTGCCTTGGCTGATATGGGGTGTCGATATGACTGGCGCGATCTGGCATGGGCACGCCCGACGCCGCCAATAAAAACGCGCCATTTCCTTTATGGCCATTTATCTCTAGAGGCTGGGCCATGAACAACACCCTCCTCGTCATGGCGGGCGGCGCCGTCGGGGCGGCGCTGCGCTATCATCTTGGCCGCATTGCCCCGCCGCTGCTCGGTACGGCTCTGCCCTGGGCGACGCTGATCGCCAATGTCGCCGGCGGCTTCGCCATGGGCGTTCTGGCCGGCGCGCTCGCGCGCTTCAACCTTGGCGGCGAGCAGATGCGCCTGCTGCTGGCGGTGGGCGTGCTGGGCGGCTTCACCACCTTTTCCGCCTTCAGCCTTGAGACGGTACTGATGATCGAGCGCGGCCAGCCCGGCCTCGCGATCGGCTATGTGCTGCTGTCCGTCCTCGGCGCGCTGGGCGCACTCGCACTTGGCCTTGCGGCCATACGGAGCTTTGCATGAACGATCGTGGCAAGGGCGCGGGCGGCAGACCTACAGGTGGCAAGGCTCCCGGCGGCAAGGCTCCGGGAAGCCGACCGCCGCGTGGCGCCGGGCCAGGCAAGGGCGCCGCTGGCAAGCCGCCGGCCAAGGGTGCGACGGGCAAGGGCGCTGCTGCCAACGGGCCGTCCAAGCGGTCCGAATGGGCGCCGGACAAGCGTTCCGACAGGCGCGCCGAAGGCGGTGCCGGCAAGGGACCGGGCAAGGGTTTCGGCAGGGGTGGAGACAAGCCCGCCGGCAAGGGTTTCGCCCGTGGCGGCGCCAAGGCCGCGAGCGCGCGCAAGGCTGGCGAGGGGGCGTCCCGCTCGCCCCGCGCTGCCGCCAGCGCGCCCGCGACACCGAAGGTCGCCGAAGTCCGCAAGCCTGCAACCGCCGTTTCGACGGCCACGCTCGACGTTCGGCAGTTCCGTGTCGCCGCCGATGACGATGGGATCCGCCTCGACCGCTGGTTCAAGCGACATCTGCCCGACATCAGCTTCGCGCAGGTCTCGCGCTGGGCGCGGACCGGCCAGCTGCGCGTCGACGGCGCGCGTGCCACGCCGGGCGACCGGGTGACGGAAGGGCAGGGCATTCGCGTGCCCCCCGCCGACCCAAAGCCCGCCGCCAGTGAAACCGTGCGGGTGAAGAAGGTCAAGGAACGCCCCGTCCTGAGCGACGAGGAACTGGCCCATGCGCAGGGCATGGTCATCCATATCGACGCGCAGGCGATCGTCATCAACAAGCCGCCGGGCCTTGCGACGCAGGGCGGCACGAAGACGGAGCATCATGTCGACGGGCTGCTCGACGCGCTGATGTATGATCTCGACCAGCGGCCCAAGCTGGTCCATCGGCTGGACAAGGACACGTCGGGCGCGCTGCTGCTCGCCCGTACCTCCCGCTCGGCCGGGCATTTCGCCAAGGCTTTTTCCAGCCGCACCGCGCGCAAGGTCTATTGGGCGCTGGTGATGGGCGTGCCGAGCATCGCCGACGGCATGATCGAACTGCCGCTCGCCAAGCAGCCGGGCACCGGCGGCGAGAAGATGCATGTTGACGAGGAAGAGGGGCTGCCCGCCCGCACCCGCTATCGCATCATCGAGCGCGCCGGCAACCGCGCCGCCTGGGTCGAGCTGCAGCCCTATACCGGGCGCACCCACCAGCTGCGCGTCCATATGGCGGCCATCGGCCATCCGATCGTGGGCGACGGCAAATATGGCGGCAAGGAAGCCTTCCTCTCCGGCACGATCAGCCGGAAGATGCATCTGCACGCCCGCCGCATCCGCATCGATTCGCCCGAGGGCGGCGTGGTCGACGTGAAGGCGGACCTGCCCCGGCATTTCGACGAGAGCCTGAAGGATTTGGGCTTCGACATGACGCTGGGCGACATGCCGCTGGTCGAGGATCTGGACTTGCGCCCCACGCGAGAGGACGACAAGAAGCTGGCGCGCCAGCACGCCAAGCTGATCCGCAAGGAGCGCCGCGGCGAACGGCGCGGGCGCGGCTCGCGCTGATGCACCCGGACCCGCGTTTCCACTGGAAGGACCGCGACGCCATGCGCGCCTTCGTGGCGGCGCGGGGGTTCGGCATGGTCTTCGCCGGAACGCCGCAGGGGTCGCGCGTCGCCCATGTCGCGGCGGTGTGGCTGGATGAGGATCGCCTCGGCTTCCACCTCGCGAACGCCAATGCGCTGACGCCCGCCCTGCATGGCGCGCAGGCGCTGTTCGTGGCGCAGGGCGAGGATGGCTATGTCAGCCCGGACTGGTACGGCCTGGACGATCAGGTGCCGACCTGGAACTATCGCGCGGTCGAGCTTTCCGGCACCGTCGCGCCGCTGGACGGGGCGGAGACCGCCGGCCTGCTCGACCGGCTCTCTGCCGATCGGGAGGCGCGGCTGTCGCCCAAGCCCGCATGGACCCGTGCGAAGATGACGCCGGGCAAGTTCGAGCGGATGCTGGGCGCGATCACCGGCTTCGCGCTGACCGTCACCCAATGGCGCGGCACCGCCAAGTTCGGGCAGGACAAGCCCGCCGCCGCCCGCCTTGCCGTCGCCGATGCGCTGGAGGGCGTAGGCAATGCGCCAACCGCCGCCACGATGCGGGAGGGCACGCGATGAGTAACCGTCTCGCCGTGTTCGATTGCGACGGCACGCTGGTCGACAGCCAGCACAGCATCTGTACGGCCATGGTCCGCGCCTTCGAGGATGTGCGGATGGAGGCGCCCTCGCGGGCGGCGATCCTCTCGGTCGTGGGGCTTTCGCTGCCCCATGCGATGGCGCGGCTGCTGCCCGAGGCGGAGGCCGATTTCCATCATCATCTCTCGGATCGCTACAAGCTCGCTTTCCAGGCGATGCGCCGCGACCATGGCGTGGCGGAGCCGCTCTATCCCGGCATCGCGGAGTTGATCGTGGCGCTGGACGAGGCGGGCTGGCTGCTGGGCGTGGCGACCGGCAAGTCGGATCGCGGGCTCAACCTGTGCCTCACCCATCATGGCCTGCTGGACCACTTCGTCACCCTGCAGACTGCCGACCGCCACCCGTCGAAACCGCATCCCTCGATGCTGCATCAGGCGATGGCGGATGCCGGCGCTGTGCCCGAAACGACGGTGATGATCGGCGACACCAGCTTCGACATCGCGATGGCGGTGGCGGCGGACGTGCGCGGCATCGGCGTCGGCTGGGGCTATCACCGGCCGGAGGAACTGACGGCGGCGGGCGCGCATGTCGTGGTTATGGACAGCGCGGCGCTGCACGGCCATATCGCTGCGCTATGAAAAATAACGATATGCAGGAAGAGGACGCCCCGATCGTGCCGGCGCCGCCGCTGACCCCGGAGCAGAAGGAGCGGATCGCGCGGCAACGCTATTTCGCGATCGGCCTGTTTCGCCTGTCGGGCGTGTTCGTGCTGATGTTCGGTTTCCTCATCATCATGCAGCGCTTTTCCTGGGTTCAGGGCGACAAGGCGAAGATGATGGGCGCGATCCTCTCGGTCGTGGGGCTTGTCCAGACGCTGGTGATCCCGCGCCTGCTGCTCGCCGCGATCAGTAGCAGCAGCAAGCCAGGGAAGTGACGGCGTGAAGCGTTTCTACAAGGATGTCGCCATTCTCTCCGAAGCGGGCGGGCATGGCGTCGCGCTGGACGGGCGGCCGGTGCGGACCCCGGCGCGCGCACCGCTGCTGGTGCCCAATGCTGCGCTGGCCGATGCGATCGTCGCCGAATGGGCGGGCCAGGGCGATGAGATCGACCCGCGCTCCATGCCGATGACCGGCCTTGCCAACGCCGCCATCGACCAGGTGCGACCCAATGCACGGGCCTTTGCCGAAGGGATCGCCGCCTATGGCGAAAGCGACCTGCTGTGCTACCGTGCCGATGGCCCGGAAAAGCTCGTCATGCGGCAGGCGGCGGCATGGGATCCGCTGCTCGACTGGGCCCGCGGGCGCTATGACATTCATTTCGAGGTGACCGCCGGGATCATCCATGTCGCCCAGCCGCCCGAAACGCTCGCGCGCCTCGCCGCCGCCGTCACGGTGCTGGACGAGTTTACGCTGGCGGGGCTGTCGACGCTGGTGACGCTCAGCGGATCGCTGGTCTGCGGGCTGGCGGTTGCGGAAGGCGCGCTGGATGCCGATGCCGTCTGGCAGGCGGCCGACATCGACGAGCGCTGGCAGGCCGAGCAATGGGGCGAGGATGCCGAGGCGACCGCCCGCGCCGCCTTGCGCGCCCGCGAATTTGCCGATGCCGCCCGCTTCTGTCGCATGGTCGCCAGGGACTGATCGTTCCTGAGATGCCGGCCGTGGCCTGTTGGCCGGATCAGCGCCTGCCCTCGCCGAGTTGTGTCAGCGATATGAAGGCGAGCGCGATCATCATCGTCACGAGTGCGGCTGGCAGGGCGTCGCCAAGGGCGCTCTCGACCCACAGGAACAGCAAGACGATCGCCGCCAGTGCGGCGGCGCCATAGAGGGCCAGGGGAAGCAGCCGCGGGAAGCGCTCCATGATCTGGAGCATGTCTGCCCGTGACCTGCACGATCCCAATATCAGTGCCAGAGCCTGTGACATGATGACGTCCTTGCTTCAGCGGCGCCAAGGGAGCGCGCCGCGACAATGCCTGTGTGTCACGGGACGAGGGGCTAAAATAGCCGAATAAGATCGAAGAAAATGTTCGATAAAATCGAACATAAAATTGCGGTTATGTGCTGCACATCCGTGCCGGACTGTCCTGATCTGGGACGTCAGTAGCCGAGCATGGAGAGCAGTTTGCGGCCGCCGCCCGGTTCTTCCAGGAAGCAGCCGAGCATCCGGTTCGTCACCATCGGCACGCCCGGCAAGGGCCTGTCACGGTTGCTGATGCCGCCATGTTCCGTCTCGATGACCACGGCGACGCCATGCGGGGCCAGATGGTCCCAGATGAACTGGGCGATCTTCGCCGCCATGCCTTCCAGCGTGCAGACGGTATGGGCGCTGCCCTCCACCACCTGCGCCAGCGTCGAAATCCCGGCGACCCGGTCGCTTGGCACATAGGCGATGGATGCCTTGCCCGTGATCGCGATCTGCGGGTCGTCGCATTGCGCCTGAAAGGGGATGCCCCGGAGCAGGAGGACCTGATCGGCGGCTCCGGCGCGGGCCGGCGGAATGGAGCGCCGTTTTCCAAAGGCCATGCCGTCCAAGCTGTTCGGAAAGGCCTGGACGGACTCCATGCTCTCGTCCGTCACGCGGCCTTCCTTCCTTCATTTCAGCGTTGAACTGTAGATTGCGCAAAGTCCGTGTCGCACGCGCATGCGTTCCCAACGGTCTATGGTAAGCCGGATTTATCCAGTCTTGCGCTCCGCGGCAGTCCTGTCGCAACATGTCCAAAGGGTCATATGGACCATGGAACAATATGGGAATCGATACGGCATATGTCCTTGTCTGATTTGATCGCGGGCAGCCCGATCGCCGCGATCATCTGCAACCCTCGGCTGCCGGACAATCCGATCGTCGAATGCAATGATGCGTTCTTGGCGCTGACTGGCTATGCGCGCGATGAGATCATCGGCAGGAACTGCCGTTTCCTGGCCGGTCCGGATACCGAGCCAGTGCTGACGCAGCGCATGCGCACGGCGATCGCGGAGCGGGAGCCGGTGCTTGTCGACATCCTGAACTACAAAAAGGACGGCACGCCGTTCCGCAACGCGGTGCTCGTAGCGCCCATTTTCGATACCGAGGGGACGCTGGAATATTTCCTCGGATCGCAAATGGAGGTCAGGGATGCGGCCGTTGCGGCTCCAGCGCGACGGAACGGCGCGCGGGCGCGCATAGCGGCCCTGTCGCGGCGCCAGCAAGAAGTGCTGGCGCTGATGGCGGCGGGCCATCGTAACAAGCATATCGCCTTTGCCCTGGGGCTGACGGAGCGCACCATCAAGATGCACCGATCGGCACTGCTGCGCGGGCTTGAGGTCGACACGACGGCCGAAGCGATCCGCATCGCGATCGAGGCGGGGCATTAGCGCCGATCGACATTCAGCCCTGACGGCCTGCAAATGGCAATTTTCCGCGCTTCTGGTGCTTGCCTACTGTTAGTATGCTGCGCTCCAGCTCACGAAAAACCACCATTTCGGCACGTCATCATCTGAATGTCGATCGGCGCTACGCCGGATCCCCGCGCGAGAAATTGATACGCGGGAAACGCGGCGTCCCGACAGCCAGGCCGGGCCTGAATTACGATGCGACCCGGTGCCTCTTGTCTGCGCGCGGCGGCGCTGTGCGGCCGATCAGCCCTCGCGCGCGACCTGGAAGCCCGCGAAGGACTGCGTGACCGGCATCAACTCGATGCTGTTGAAATTGACATGTGCGGGCTGGGTGGCGACCCAGAACAATGTTTCGGCGATGTCCTCCGCCGTCATCGGATTGGCGCCGCCATAGAGCGTGTCCGATGCCTGCTGGTTGCCGCCGGTGCGGACCAGCGTGAACTCGGTTTCCACCATGCCCGGCTCGATCGAGGTCACGCGGACCCCGGTGCCATGCAGGTCGGAGCGCAGGCCGAGGGAAAACTGGCGGACGAAGGCCTTGGTGCCGCCATAGGCGTTGCCCCCGGTATAGGGATAGGTCGCGGCGACCGAACTGAGGTTCAGGATCACGCCCTTGCGCGCGATCAGGCGGGGCAGCAACTTGTGGGTGATGGTGACGAGGCCGGTGACGTTGGTGTCGATCATCTGCCGCCACTGGGCGAGATCGGCCGACTGCGCAGGCGCCGTGCCCAGCGCCAGCCCGGCATTGTTGACCAGCGCGTCGATCTCGCCAAAGCCTGCCGGCAGGCTGGCCAGCGCCGCGTCGATCGCGGCTTCGTCGCGCATGTCGAAGGCGACGGGGTGGACATTGTCTGCGCCAAGTTCATCGACGAGCGCCGCCAGCCTTTCCTGGCGGCGGCCGGTGGCGACCACGCGCCAGCCTGCATCGACGAAGCGCCGTGCGGTCGCGGCGCCGATGCCCGCCGTTGCGCCCGTGATGAAAGCCGTCTTCGTCATCATGCCGTTCCTTCTCGATGCGGATCCGTGCCTGCGATCGGCAGGCGCGTACCTTTGATGTCTTGCCCCCTGATGTCGAAAGCGCGCTGCGATGCAAGAAAAAGCGTATTGCCCGCCCCAGTCGCACCAGGTCGGGATGACAGCCTCATCATGATTTCGATCGGTATCTTTATCGATCTTTAATGCGACAGGCGATCTCGGGGTTGAGAGCGTGGAAGATCATTTTTGCTGCATGCTCGGCGGTTTCGACGATGCCCAGGCGCGGCGCGGAAAGCGTGCGATGGCCAAGGCCGAAGGCGCAAGCGAGCAGCAATTCCTCGGCCGCATCCAGATCGGGCGAGGGCAGGCGTGGATTGACGGCGCGGGCAAGATCCCTGAACATCGCGCGGAAGGCCAGGCACAGGTCCGCGATGGTGTGCGCGACGCTCTCGTTGCGATGCGCCTCCGCGAGGATCTCGAAGGAGAGGGCCTCGTCCTCTGTCGATTCAGACAGCCACAGCATCATCACTTCGGTCAAGGCCGCCTCGACCGGCTTGGTTCCCCCCTTCACCTGCTCGACAAGCATCGCGAATTGGTGAAGCTGGAGCCGCGCGTCTTCCTCGACAATGGCCTGGATGATGTCGGCCTTGCCCTTGAACAGGCGATAGATCGCGCCGACGCTGACGCCGGCGGTATCCGCAAGATCGGCCATCGCCGTCCGGTGAAAACCGCGCGTTGAGAACAGGTGCCGGGCGGCCTGCACTACGCGGGGCCGGGTGCCAGTTTCATGTTGCACTGCAACCGTCATCCTCAGTCTTGTCCCTCTTTTTAGTTGACCTTGGCTTGGCACATCTCCTAGGGGGACCGCAAGCGGAATGAACGTTCATTCCGGTCTGTTCAGATTAGCATCATTGGAAATATCTATGCGGAAGCTTGGCTTTTCGGGGTTGTTGACGTTCACGCTGTTGAGCGCGTGCGGGAGCGAATCGCCGCCGCCGACTCCGACTCCGACCGTGGGCGTGGTAACGCTGAAGACGGAAGCCGTGACGCTCACCAACGAGCTTCCGGGTCGCATCGTCGCCGTGGAAACGTCGGAAGTCCGGCCCCAAATCAGTGGGATAATCCGCCGCCGCCTGTTCAGCGAGGGTGCCTATGTGCGCGCCGGGCAGGTGCTGTACGAGATCGAGGACGCGCCCTATCGCGCCGCGCTGGGCAGCGCACAGGGCGGCCTTGCCCGCGCGCAGGCAGCGATCAACTCCACCCGGTTGCAGGCGCAGCGCTATCGCGGCCTCGTGGGCATCAATGCGGTGAGCCGGCAGGATGCGGACAATGCGGACGCCGCCGCGCAGCAGGCCGTCGCCGATGTTGCAGCGCAAAAGGCCGCGGTCGAGTCGGCGCGCGTCAACCTGGGCTTCACGCGCATCCGCGCGCCCATTTCCGGCCGCATCGGGCGGTCGCTGTTCACGCCGGGCGCGTTGGTTCAGACCGGGCAGGCCGATGCGCTGGCAACGATCCAGCGGACCGAACAGGTTTATGTCGATGTCAGCCAGTCCGCCGCCCAGGTGCTTGACCTCAAGGAAGCGCTGCGCGCCGGCGGGCTCAGCAACGGGGGCAGCGACAGTGCCCGCGTCGCGCTGTTGCTGCCCAACGGCAAGACTTATCCCACGCAGGGACGGCTGCAGTTCTCCGAAGTGACCGTTGACCCCGCGACCGGCGGCGTCACGTTGCGTGCGACCTTCGCCAATCCGGATGGCCTGCTGCTGCCGGGCATGTATGTACGGGCGCGGCTGGTGGAAGGGGTACGCCAGCAGGCCCTGCTGGTGCCGCAACAGGGCATCACCCGTGATCCGCGTGGCCGCGCGACGGCACTGGTCGTCGGCGCGCAGGACAAGGTCGAGCAGCGGGACGTCACCACCGATCGTTCGGTGGGTGACAAGTGGGTCGTCACCGGCGGCCTGAAGCCGGGTGATCGCATGATCGTGGAAGGGCTGCTCAACCTTCGGCCCGGCACGGTCGTGAAACCGGTCGCGCCGCAGCAGGTTGCCGCCGGATCGCCGGCGCCCGCCGCAGCGACTTCCGCTGGCAGGGGGAACTGACGCTCATGTCCCGCTATTTTATCGACAGGCCCATCTTCGCATGGGTGCTGGCCATCATCCTGATCCTCGCCGGCTTGCTCGCGCTACGCTCGTTGCCGATCGCACAGTTCCCCGAGATCGCCCCGCCCAAGGTGACGATCGCCACGCTCTATCCCGGCGCGGACGCGCAGACGCTGGAGAACACGACCACGCAGGTCATCGAGCAGCAGATGAAGGGGATCGACAATCTCCGCTATTTCTCCTCGGCCAGCGACTCTTCCGGCAACCTGACCATCACCCTGACGTTCGAACAGGGCACCGATCCTGACATTGCGCAGGTGCAGGTGCAGAACAAGCTGACGCAGGCAACCCCGCTGCTGCCGCAGGAAGTGCAGCAGTCCGGCGTGCGCGTGAGCAAGTCGACGGACAACTTCCTGCTCGTCGCGGCCCTCTATTCTGAGGATGGATCGCACGACCAGGTCGACCTGGGCGATTTCGTCGCATCCTCGCTGCAGGATCCGCTCAGCCGCATCAAGGGCGTGGGCGATACCCAGGTGCTGGGCGCGCAATATGCGATGCGGATCTGGCTCGATCCGTTCAAGCTGTCGAACCTCAGCCTGACCGTCGCCGATGTGAGGGCAGCGATCCAGGCGCAGAATGCGCAGGTTTCCGCCGGCCAGATCGGCAGCCTGCCGGCGATGAGCGGGCAGGCGCTGAACGCCACCGTCACGGCACAGTCGCGGCTGCGCACGCCGGAGGAATTTCGCAACATCCTGCTGCGCTCCAACGCGGACGGATCGGTGGTGCGCCTGGCCGATGTCGCGCGGGTCGACATGGGATCGGAAAACTACAGCTTCCTGGCCCGCTTCAACGGCAAGCAGGCATCGGGCATCGGCATCAAGTTGGCGCCGGGCGCGAACGCGCTCGACACTGTGGAGGCGGTGAAGGCGGAGATCGCCACGCTCTCCAAGCGCTTTCCCCCCGACGTGAAGGTCGATTACCCGGTCGACAACTCCACCTTCGTTCGCCTGTCGGTCGAGCAGGTGGTCCACACGCTGTTCGAGGCGGTGATCCTGGTGTTCGTCGTCATGTTCCTGTTCCTGCAGAACTGGCGCGCGACGCTCATCCCGACCATCGCCGTGCCGGTGGTGCTGATGGGGTCGTTCGCGATCCTGCTGGCGGCGGGCTTCACCATCAACACGCTGACCCTGTTCGGCATGGTGCTGGCGATCGGCCTGCTGGTCGATGACGCGATCGTCGTGGTCGAGAATGTCGAGCGTCTGATCCAGGAGGAGGGGCTGAGCCCCAAGGAAGCCGCGCGCAAGTCGATGGACGAGATCAGCGGCGCGCTGGTCGGCATCGGCCTGGTGCTTTCGGCGGTGTTCCTGCCCATGGCCTTCTTCGGCGGGTCGACGGGCGTGATCTTCCGCCAGTTCTCGATCACCATCGTTTCCTCGATGATCCTCTCGGTGCTGGTCGCCCTGATCCTCACCCCGGCGCTGTGCGCCACCATCCTGAAGCCGGCCCGGCACAATCATGCCGACCAGCCCGGCTTCTTCGGCTGGTTCAACCGCACCTTCGACCGCGGGGTGGAGAAATATGGTGCCGGGCTGCGGCGCATCGAGCATCGCTGGGTGCGTTCGCTGCTGGTCTATGGCCTGCTCCTGCTGGGCGTCGGCTTCCTCTTCCTGCGGCTGCCATCGGGCTTCCTGCCGGAAGAAGACCAGGGCATCCTGTTCACGCAGGTCTCGCTGCCCGCCGGCAGCTCGATGGAGGAAACCCAGCGCACGCTGGACAAGGTGACGGACTATTACCGCAACGACGAGAAGGCCAATGTACAGTCGATCTTCACGATCGCCGGCTTCGGTTTCGTGGGCCAGGGCCAGAATGTCGGCATCGCCTTCGTCAAGCTGAAGCCCTGGGATCAGCGTTCTGGCCATGCGAACAGCGTGGCGGGCGTCGCCGGGCGCGCCAATGCGGCGCTCAGCAAGATCCGCGCGGGCATGGCGATCGCCTTCGTGCCGCCGGCCGTTCTGGAACTCGGCAACGCCGGTGGCTTCGACTTCCAGCTCAAGGACAATGCCAGCCTGGGCCATGAAAAGCTGCTCGCGGCGCGCAACCAGTTGCTCGGCATGGCGATGCAGGATCCGCGCCTGATGCAGGTCCGCCCCAACGGGATCGAGGATGCGCCTCAACTGAAACTGAACGTCGATCAGGCTGCGGCCGGTGCCAACGGCCTGTCGCAGGCGGACATCAACGATACGGTCAGCACGGCCTTTGGCGGCAGCTATGTGAACGACTTCATCGATCGCGGTCGCGTGAAGAAGGTCTATCTGCAGGCGGATGCTCCGTTCCGCACCAGCCCGGAATCACTCGGCAATTATTTCGTGCGCGGGTCGAGCGGGTCGATGACGCCCTTTTCTGCCTTCGCCAAGACCGACTGGATCTATGGTCCGTCAAAGCTGGAGCGCTATAACGGCGTGTCCTCGATGCAGGTCATGGGATCGCCCGCGCCCGGCTACAGCAGCGGCGCGGCGATGCAGGCGATGGAGGAACATGCCGCCAAGCTGCCAGAGGGCATCGGCTTTGAATGGACCGGCCTGTCCTACGAGGAGCGGCTGTCGGGCGGACAGGCGCCGGCGCTCTACGCGCTCTCGCTGCTGATCGTGTTCCTGTGCCTTGCGGCGCTGTACGAAAGCTGGTCGGTGCCGATCGCGGTGCTGCTGGTGGTGCCGCTGGGCGTGCTCGGCGCGGTGCTGGCGGCCAGCCTCGTCGGCCTCAACAACGACATCTACCTGCAGGTCGGCCTCATCACCACGATCGGCGTGTCGGCGAAGAACGCGATCCTGATCGTCGAGTTCGCAGAGGAGAAGATGCGCGAGGGGCTGAATGCCGCGCAGGCGGCGCTGGAGGCAGCGAAGCTGCGCCTGCGCCCGATCCTGATGACGTCGTTCGCGTTCATCTTCGGCGTGTTGCCGCTGGCGATCTCGTCCGGCGCGGGTGCGGGCGGGCAGAATGCGATCGGCTGGTCGGTCGTGGGCGGCATGCTCTCGGCGACCGTGCTCGCGATCTTCTTCGTGCCGCTGTTTTTCTTCACCGTGAAGCGGCTATTCCGCCAGCATGAGGCGCATCCTGCGCAAGAGGGCGAGCATCGCGATGCTGCCACCACCAACCACCGCCCGCAGGAGGCCTGAGCGATGACGAAACATGCGATAGCGTTGCTGCTGCTGGCCGGTACCAGCCTGTCGGCCTGCAACATGGCGCCCAAATATGTGCGGCCGGACATGCCGGTGCCGAAGGAGACGCCGGCCGGCCCCGCCTATGCGGCGGGGGTGGGCGCGGCAGGTGCGGCGGCGGCCACGCTTCCGGCCGACACCGCCTGGGCCGATTTCTTCCCCGAGCCGCGGCTGCAGCAGGTGATCCGCACGGCGCTGCAGAACAACCGCGACCTGCGCGTCTCCCTCGCCAATGTCGAGCAGGCCCGCGCGCAATATCGCGTGCAGCGGGCGGATATCTTCCCGACGCTGGGCGCGAACGGCGGCGCGACCTATCAGGACCAGCCCTTCGCGGCGGCCGCAGGCGGAGCGGGAGGCGGCGCTGGCGCCGCATCCGGGCGGACAGATATCTACACCGCATCGGTGGGCGTGTCGGCCTGGGAAATCGACCTGTTCGGGCGGGTGCGCAACCTGAGCAAGGCGGCGCAGGAACAGTTCTTTACCGCGCAGGCCAATCGGGATGCCGCGCAGACGGCCCTGGTCGCAGAAATCGCGACGGCCTGGCTGACGCTGGCGGCGGACCAGGAAAAGCTGGGCATCGCCCGCGATACGCTGGCCGCCTATGCCGAGACGGTGAAGCTGACCGAGGCACGGCTCGCCGCCGGTGTCGCGTCGGAACTGGACGTGCGCCAGGCGCGCACCAGCCGCGACCAGGCGCTGTCCGACATCGCCGATGCTACGACGCAGGTGGCGCAAGACCAGAACGCGCTCAACCTGCTGGCGGGGACGACGCTGGATGCATCCCTCCTGCCGACGAGCCTGGCCGACGGAGGCGTGACGCTGAACGCGCTGCCGGCAAACCTGCCCTCCGACGTGCTGCTGCGCCGGCCCGACGTGATCGCGGCCGAGCATCAACTGATCGCGGCCAACGCCAATATCGGCGCGGCGCGGGCGGCCTTCTTCCCCAGGATCTCGCTGACGGCAGCCTTCGGGAGGATGAGCCTTGGCCTGTCCAACCTGTTCGGCAGTGGCAGCGATTACTGGTCGGTGGCGCCCTCGGCCACCTTGCCGATCTTCGACTTCGGGCGGAACGCGGGCAATTTGCGCTATGCCAAGGCGACGCGTGATGCGATGGTCGCGCAATATGAGAAGGCGGTGCAGTCCGCCTTCCGCGAAGTCGCCGATGGCCTCGCGCGGCGTGGTACCATCGACCAGCAGATCGCGGCGCAGACCTCTCTGCGCGACAATGCGCAGGGGGCCTATCGCCTGTCGGAAGCGCGCTTCAAGTCCGGGATCGACCCGTTCCTGACGACGCTCGATTCGCAGCGATCCTTCTATGCCGCCCAGCAAAGCCTGCTGGCGGCGCGTCTGGTGCGGGAAAGCAATGCCGTGGAACTGTATCGCGCGCTTGGCGGCGGCCTGAAATGAGCGCCCATGCCGCAGCCGGATTGCATGGCGGCATGTCGATTGGTTCTAGTTCATCAGGTGCCAGCAAATGATGTAGGCGATGCCGGCATAAGCCAGCGCCATACACATCCTGTCGCCCAACCGATCATACCACGGCATAGCATCTCTCCTGTCGCGGTCTTCCGCCGCAGAATCATTCTAGCATGAAGCATCGGCGGCCGCGACGGGATTTCACGGCATGAATTCCGTGACCGTTCCGCCGATGCTCTGCTGCCTTTCCGGGAAAGGATTCGCATTTTCGGGCAATGGCGGATGGCGCCCGGCGCGTGTGAAGGGCTGGAAATCAGATTCCACAACCGCACGGATCGTGGAATAATTTGTCCATTTTTATCGTGTCATTGATGAATTTAGGCAAGTAATGCCCGGCATATCAGCATAGGCATGGAGAAATAGAAGAATAAGGAGAGGTGCGCATGATTGTCGGTACGGTCCGGGAGATCAAGAACCATGAGTATCGCGTCGGCCTGACCCCGGAGAGCGTTCATGAACTGAGCACCCATGGCCATGACGTGCTGGTGGAGACCGGTGCGGGCGAAGGCATGGGCGCAGATGATGCGGCCTATCGACAGGCGGGCGCGGAGATCGCCGCGACCGCCGCCGAGGTGTTCGCCCGCGCGGACATGATCGTCAAGGTGAAGGAGCCGCAGCCGGAAGAGCGCGCGATGCTGCGTGCCGGGCAGATCCTCTACACCTATCTGCATCTGGCGCCCGACCCGGAGCAAACCCGCGACCTGATGGCATCCGGCGCGGTCTGCATCGCCTATGAAACGGTGACGGACGCCAATGGCGGCCTGCCGCTGCTCAAGCCCATGAGCCAGGTCGCCGGTCGCATGTCGGTTCAGGCGGGCGCGACGGCGTTGGAAAAAGCGCATGGCGGGCGCGGCGTGCTGCTGGGCGGAGTGCCGGGTGTGCTGCCGGCCAAGGTCGTGGTGATCGGCGGCGGCGTGGTCGGCTTCAACGCGGCGCAGATGGCGGCCGGGCTCGGCGCGGACGTCACCATCCTCGACCGCAGCCCGGAAGTGCTGGAGCGGCTGGGCATCTATTTCGAGGCGCGGGCGAAGACGCGCTTTTCCAACCGCGCCAACCTCGCCGACGAGATCGCCCATGCCGATCTGGTGATCGGTGCCGTGTTGATCCCCGGCGCCGCCGCCCCCAAGCTGGTCAGCGCGCAGATGCTGAAGACGATGAAGAAGGGATCGGTGCTGGTCGATGTCGCCATCGACCAGGGCGGCTGCTTTGAAACCAGCCACGCGACCACCCATGACGCGCCCACCTATATCGTCGAGGGCGTCGTGCATTATTGCGTCGCCAACATGCCGGGTGCGGTGGCGCGCACTAGCACCTACGCGCTCAACAATGTGACGCTGCCCCACGCCCTGCGGATCGCCGACATGGGCTGGAAGGATGCGCTGCGCAGCGATCCGCACCTGCTTGCCGGGCTCAATGTGTGCGGTGGCAAGGTGACATATGAAGCCGTGGCCCGCGAACTGGGGCTGGACTATGTCCCGGCCGCCGAGGCGATCGGCTGAGGGGTGGCAGGCGTGGCGGGGCTATCGCCGCTTGCCGGGCTTGCTGTCGTTGAGGCCGAACAGGCTGCGGCTGGGCTGGAGCCCCGCCGGTAGCTTTGCCGTCCTGGGTCCAGCTTCGCGGTCGCGCATCAGGCTGATCGCGGCGATCGTCAGCATCAGGAACATCTGCGGGATCTGGTCGCGATCGAACAGGCTGGTCTCGGTAGCGTTGTGCGCGATCGAGAAGGAGAGCAGCGCCGCCAGCATCGCGCCGCGCGCGCTGTTGTCTTCGTTGCGCGAGAGCAGCTTGTAGATCGGGATCACCACGCCGGCGGCGATGGCGAGGGCGAGGCCGATGATCCCGGTCTGCGCCAGCAGATCGAGGAAGCCGTTATGGCCGACCTCGATCTTCACCACCCAGTCGGAGGCGTAGCGGTAGACCGGGCCGTTCGGGCCGACATTCCAGAAGGAGCCGAAGCCCGAGCCCAGCCAGGGATGATCCTCCCAGAAGGCGTAGAGCGCCTTCCAGATGAGGGGGCGGCCGGTGAAGGACTTGGCGTCTGTGAAGCTGGCGTTGAGCGGGTCTTTGAACACCAGCCCCATGATCGCGCCGGCCATGCCCAGGATCAGAAGCATCAGGATCGCCACCGGGCGGCCCTTGCCGGCGGGCCACAGCGTGAAGACCGCGCCGATGGCGATGGCGAACACGCACAGGCCGGCGGATGTCTTCGACCCGCTCTCTATCAGGAAATAGCCCGCCGCCGCGACGATCAGGCCGCAGACCCACAGCGGGATCTTTTGCCGGTCGAAGGCGAAGAGCAGCACGGTATAGGCACAGGCGGACCCCGCGAAATTCTTGTGCGTCATGATCCCGCGCCACAGGCGGGTGAGGATCTCGCCATCGCCGGGGGAGATCGACTTGGGGTGCATGCCGACATCGGGGAAGAAGAACACCGCGATATAATTGGCGACGAGCAGCACCAGCATCACCACCCGCACGGTGTTGAGCGAGAGCGTGTAGCCGATGTTACGGACCAGCGCGAAGATCGACCAGATGATGATGGTGGTCAGCGCAATGCGGCGCAGCGCGATTTCCGGCGCGATCGCCCACAGGACGCTCAGCCAGTACCAGGCGAGCGCGACGATGATGGAGATCGGGACGACCAGCAGCCGTCGGGGATGGGCAACAGGACGCAGCGCTACGACCGTCAGCAGCAGGATGGCGGCATAGCCGATCTGCCGCCCCTGCGTGCCGTCGCCGGTGCCGAGCGCGCCGGTGAATGTCATGGCTGGGCCGAGGACCGACAGGGCGAAGATGGCAGCGAGGGCGGCGATCAGCAATTTCTTGCGGGAAACCAGGTCTGTGGCAGATAGGCCCGCCATATTGCTCTCCATGCCTGTTATCGCGAACGAGGCAGGTGCTTTTCCTGACGCCATTCCTGTCTTTCTATAGCTGCGGGGATCGAGGAAAAAAATCCCGGGATCATGGGGCCGTTCCGGTGGGTCGGAATCGGTAGAGGGACATAGCCGTCAGGGCATGGGCGTGCCTTACAGCACGGGGGAACGGGCGCGGGGACGCTCGGTCGCGACGAGCGTGTCGACCTGTCCCTTGAGGCGGTCGAGGATCATGCCCTCGCTCCAGCGCTCCTGCGCGCGCCGCCGGGCAGATGCGCCATAGGCCGCGCAGGCGCCGGGATCCTCGATCAGGGTCTCGATCGCGTCGGCCAGCGCGCTCCCGTCTCCCGGTGGCACGACGAGACCGCATCCCGAAACCTCTTCGGCAAGGCCGGTACCCGGATCGGCCGTGGCGATCACCGGGCGACCGGACGCAAGCATGTTGGCCAGCTTCGAGGGAAGGACGAGGTCCGCCGCGCCGGCGATCTGCGGCAGCAGATGCACGGTGGCTGCCCCCAGCAACTCGTTGAGTGCATCGCGTGGCTGGAGATCCTGGAACAGGATGTTGCTGCATCCCGCCTCGGTCGCGGCTTCCTCCAGGTTGGCGCGGTTGGCGCCATTGCCGCAGATCACGAATTGCAGGTCGCGCCGGTGCTTCAGCCGCGCGGCCGCCTCGACGATGATCTCGATGCCCTGCTTGTTGGCGATATTGCCGGAATAGAGCGCGACATGGGGAGCGGAGAGCGACCATTCCTCGCGATAGCGCGACGGGTGGTCGAGCGGGCCTATCGCGTCGATTTCCGCCCAGTTGCGAAACTCGACGATGCGATGCTCCTCTACGCCCTTGCGCTTGAGCCGCCGGCACATGGCGGCCGAGATCGTGCTCACCACGTCGGCGCGGCCCAGCAGCCAGCGCTCGACCGTCGCGGCGATGCGCGAAATGATACCGCCTTCCTTGAGCAGCCCGGTCGCGGTGGCGGCCTCCACCTCGAAATCCTGGATGTGGATCCAAAGCCGCGCGCCGCTCAGCCGCGCGGCGATCCATGCGATCGGCACGGCCATGATCGAAGGCGCGATGCACATCACCACATGCGGGCGCATCCGCAGGGCGGATGACAGTGCCGGAAACAGGCTCGACAGGCTGAAGCTCGCCAGATGGACCAGGCGGCGCAGGCCGGTGGGGTTCGACGGGATGTAGACCGGGCAGCGCGTGACCGAAACGCCGTTGCGCATCTCGCTGCGCCAGCGATTGGCATAGCCCCTGGCGATCTGCCAGTCGGGATAGGAAGGGGGCGCGGTGATCGCCTTAACCTGAGAGCCGGACTCGGCGAAACTGTCGGCCATGCGCGCGCTGAACGGGCCGATGCCGACCGGTTCGGGATGATAATTCACGCCGATCAGCAGCAATTTCAAAATCCGTGCTCCGATCGCGCAAAATCCTTGGCAGCACTGGTCGCGCGCGGCGCCGCGCGGGAGGCATTCGATAGGAGCTTCGGCGGCTCGTTCATCACAATTCTCCGCAATGGTGAATTTGCTGCGAGTGCGAAATTTTGCCCGGTGGCGCGATACGTATCGTGCAGTCTGACCGCCGGGGCAATATACTATTCCGTAGCGCTCATAAGAAGTTTATGGACCGATTCTAGAGAGTTGCACGATATTCTCCAAGGGTTGCCCTTTTCTCGCGACGAGCCGTGATCCTGCGTCTAACACTTGGATTTACGCGATGGATCCCTCTTGCCTTGTGTTTGTGCATTTGCGAATTTGAACATCCTTATCCATTTCGAAAGGGACCAAGTGGCTGATCGTAAAGTAGCCTTGATCACGGGCGCCACTGGCCAGGACGGAGCGTATCTCTCCGAACTGCTCCTTTCGAAGGGCTATGAGGTGCATGGTGTGAAGCGGCGTTCCTCGTCCTTCAACACCGGGCGTATCGAGCATATCTATCAGGATCCCCATGTCGAAGGGGCGAAGTTCCACTTGCACTATGGCGACCTGACGGACGCCACCAATCTGATCCGTATCGTGCAGGAAACGCGCCCGACGGAGATTTATAACCTCGCGGCGCAGAGCCACGTCGCCGTTAGCTTCGAAACGCCCGAATATACCGCCAATGCCGATGCGGTGGGCACGTTGCGGCTGCTGGAGGCGATCCGCATCCTGGGGATGGAGAAGGAGACGCGCTTCTACCAGGCGTCGACGTCGGAACTTTACGGGCTGGTGCAGGAAGTGCCGCAGAGCGAGAAGACGCCCTTCTATCCGCGATCGCCCTATGGCGTGGCGAAGCTCTATGGCTACTGGATCGTGGTGAACTATCGCGAGGCCTATGGCATGCACGCCTCCAACGGCATCTTGTTCAACCATGAGAGCCCGCTGCGCGGCGAGACCTTCGTGACGCGCAAGATCACGCGGGCGGCGGCGGCGATCAAGCTGGGGCGGCAGGAGAAGCTGTGGCTGGGCAATCTGGACGCCAAGCGCGACTGGGGCCATGCGCGTGAATATGTGCGCGGCATGTGGATGATGCTGCAGCAGGACGAACCCGACGACTATGTGCTGGCGACCGGCCAGACGACGCCGGTGCGTGGCTTTGTCGAATGGGCGTTCGAGGATGTCGGCATCACGCTGCGCTGGGAAGGCGAGGGCGAGGAGGAGAAGGGCTATTGCACGGAAAGCGGCAAGTGCCTGGTCGAGGTCGATCCCCGCTATTTCCGCCCGACCGAGGTCGACCTGCTGATCGGCGACCCGACCAAGGCGCGCACCAAGCTGGGCTGGACCCACGAAATCTCCGTGCGCGAACTGGCGCGCGAGATGGTGCAGGCGGACCTTGTCGAGATGCGCGACGCGCCGATCGCGAAGGATGCCTGACATGCGGAGGATGACGGCATGATCGGAGAACCCTTTGCACTCGCGGGCAAGCGCGTGTTCGTGGCGGGGCATCGCGGCATGGTGGGCTCCGCCATCGTGCGGCGGCTCGCGCGTGAGGATTGCGAGATCCTGACGGCGGCGCGTGCGGACCTGGACCTGAAGGACCAGGCCGCGGTGCGGGGCTGGTTCGAGGCGGAGCGGCCCGACGCGGTGTTCCTGGCGGCGGCGAAGGTCGGCGGCATCCTGGCGAACGACAGCTTCCCGGCGGATTTCCTCTACGACAATCTGATGATCGAGGCGAACATCATCGAGGCGGCGCACCGGGTGGACGTGGCCAAGCTGCTGTTCCTTGGCTCATCGTGCATCTATCCCAAGTTCGCGCCCCAGCCGATCGAGGAAGGCGCGCTGCTGACCGGCGCGCTGGAGCCGACCAACGAATGGTATGCGGTCGCCAAGATCGCCGGCATCAAGCTGTGCCAGGCGTACAGGCGCCAGCATGGCCGTGACTATATCTCCGCTATGCCGACGAACCTCTATGGCCCCGGCGACAATTTCGACCTGCAGTCGAGCCATGTGCTGCCCGCGCTGATCCGCAAGGCGCATGACGCGCGGCAGAAGGGTGCGGCAAGCATCGAGATCTGGGGCACGGGCACGCCGCGCCGCGAGTTTCTGCATGTCGACGACCTGGCCGATGCCTGCGTGTTCCTGATGAAGACCTATTCGGGCGACGAGCATGTGAATGTGGGATCGGGCAGCGACGTGACGATCCTGGAACTGACGCAGATGGTGACGCAGGCGGTGGGCTTTGCCGGGGAGATCGTGCGCGACACGAGCAAGCCTGACGGGACGCCGCGCAAGTTGATGTCGTCCGAGAAATTGCACGCTCTGGGCTGGTCGCCGTCGATCGGTCTTCAGGAAGGGATAGCCGGTGTGTACGACTGGTTCCTGAAGCAGGAGCGGCTTGTCGCCTGAGGATGCGGCGCGACTGATGCCGATAATGGCGCGCTGGTGACGGCGCGCCGATTGCGGCCTTTTCGCCGGATGGTCCGGGGAGAAGGCATTTGATGGCCGGGCGACCGGAGCGAGCTGTGGGCCGAAGCGGAGGGCTATGATGCCGGATGATCGTGCCATGCCGACGATCCTGTTTGCGGGGCTTTCCGCCTATGGCGCGCATGGCGGTATCCAGCGGTTCAATCGCCGCGTGATCGAGACATTGGAGCGGATCGCTGCCGGGCCGCACTTGGCGCCGGGGAGCGACAGGCCGGCCAGGCTCTCTGTGCTGATGCTGGCCGATCCCGCCGATGCCATGGCGCAGCGTGGCGGCACCGGCACCATCGGTCCGGCGCGGAGCATGGGAGCGGGCGGATCGCGCGCCCGCTTTGCGCTGGCGTTCTTGAAGGCCGGGTGGCGCGCTGATCTGTTGTTGCTCGGGCATATCAACCTGTTGCCCTTCGCTATGCTGTTCCGGCTGTTGCGGCCGCGCGGGCGGGTCATCCTGTTCGCGCATGGGGTAGAGGTGTGGGGCGACCCCCTCTATCGCCAGCCAAAAAGCTGGGAGCCGCGGTTCTTTCGGCTCGCCGTGGATCAAATCGCCATCGTCAGCGCTTATTCCCGCAGCCTGATGGCCAGGGCGTTCGGGGTGCCGATGGACAAATTCTCGCTGTTCCCCAATGCCGTAGACGTGACCGAGACGCCGGCGCGCGACATGCCCGGCGCGCAGGTGCTGGCGGTTTCCCGGCTGGCGGCGACCGAGCGGGAAAAGCATGTCGATGCGCTGATCCGCGCGCTGCCGCAGGTGCTGGAGGCGGTGCCGGCCGCTCGCCTCACCATCATCGGCGATGGCGCGCTGCGCGAGGAACTGGAAGCGCTGGCGCAGGCTTTGGGCGTGGAGGGCTATGTCGATTTCGCCGGCTTCGTGACCGAGGAGGAACTGGCGCAGGCCTATGCCGGGGCGGCGCTGTTTGCCCTGCCATCCTCCAAGGAAGGCTTCGGCATCGTCTATCTGGAAGCCTGGTTGCGCGGATTGCCGGTGATTGCGTCGCGCTATGGCGCGGGCGGGGAAGTGGTGGCCGACGGGGTGGATGGCTTTGCCGTCGATCCGGCCGATATCGACGCGATGGCGCGCGCGATGATCGACCTGCTGCGCGACCGGGAAAAGGCCCGGCGCTTTGCCGCCGCCGGGCGCGCCAAGGTGGAGCAGCTGTATTCGGCGCAAGCCTTCCAGAGGAACCTGGAGGCATTGGTGCTGGCATGACGCGAAGGATGATCCCGGCGATGGTGACGGCCATGACGGTCATGGCGGCTGCGTATGCCGGTGGCGCTGGCTCGGCCGCGATGGCGGCCGGGGCGCGGTCGCAGGTGCCCGCCGCTGCTGCGGCCGCAGGATATGACCGGCTGGTCTTCGCGGACGAATTTTCCGATCTCGACCTGAGCCCCGACGGCGGCGGCACGCATCGCTGGTACAACAACCTGTGGTATCGCGCGCCGGTGGCGCCGGGCAATTTCACGATCCAGGACGGCTATGTGCGGGCGAGGGCCGATGTCATGCCGCAGTCCGTCACCAGCATGGCCTTTCTCTCCACATGGCCGCGCAAGGCCGGCGCGAAGCCCAGAGTGTTCCACTATGGCTTTTTCGAGACCCGGCTGCGCTTTGCGCCGGACCGGTTCAACTGGCCGGCCTTCTGGCTGCTGAGCCGCGACCGCACGAAATCCGGCGGCGAGGGCGGCAAGGGCGAGTGGTGCGAGATCGACATCTTCGAAGGCGGTCGCCCGCACATCTTCTGGGGCACCGTGCATCACTGGAACGGCAAGACGAACAAGAGCAGGACCAACGACAATGCCTTCATGCCGCTGCCCCAGGGTGCGGACATGACGCAGTGGAACACGGTCGGCGCATTGTGGCAGCCGGGGCGAATTTCCTGGTATTTCAACGGCGCTCTGATGGGATCCGCGCCGAGCCCGAAGGTGTGCGACGACCAGAAGCTGTTCCTGATCGTCGGCGCGCAGAAACGGGCCGGCGGGCCGCAGCCAACCTCTGTGGATGTGGACTGGGTGCATGTGTATAGATAGCGCATCCCTTCACCATGGGAGCGGGCCGTGCTGAGCATCCCCAATGTGATGCTGGCCATCTGGCTGGCGCTTTCCGCCCTCGTGCCACTGCTCAGCGTGACCGCATGGCCGCTGGTCTATGCGCTGTATGTGGTGCTGGGCGTGGCGGCGCTGGTTGCGCTGGGGCGGGGAGGGAAGCAGCAACGCTTTCCGTTGCTGATCCTCTTCAAGATCGTCTTCATGCTGCTGCTTCTGGCGGCGCACAGCGACAGTCATCGCACGATTGTCAACCTGGGGTCAGTGGCGTTCGCCGACATCACGATCGGCCTGTTCGTGATGACGCAGGGCACGGACCTGGCGACGCTGCGCCGGTTGCTGGTGCGGGTGCGGCAGATGGGGTTGCTGCTCATCGTCGTGGGAATCGGGGCAGGGCCTGTGCTCGCGTCCGCCTTTGGGCTGGACGACCCGATCAGCGATTTCCTGAACGGCAAGCGTGTCCGCATCTTCTCCCAGAATTTCGGCCATTCCGCGCTGATCGACTTCGCCATGCTGATGCTGATCATGGCGGTGAGCAACATCGCGGCGGAGAAACGCAGCTTCCGCGCGGTGATGGTGGTACTCTCGCTGGCGCTGCTGTCGGTCGCGCGCACGTCGATCGGCTATATTGGCGTGGGCTGCGTGCTGGGCGTTGCGCTGGTCGAGCATCTGCCGCTGCGCAGCGGCGCGCGCAACGGCGTGCATGTGCTGGCTGTCGCTGCGGGCATGTTCGTCGCCACCACCATGTCGGACGACCTGATCTTCACCCTGCGCAACTTCCAGTCGGGCGGTACGCTGACGGAAACGCAGGCCCCCAGGCAGGATCTGACGGCAGGGCGGGCGCTGCTCAATTCCGAACTGCAGTCCGTCGCCAACGACTATCCGCTGACCGGCGCCGGCACGAATATCAGCCTGCTTCAAGATGGGCTGATCCGCAACGGCGTGAAGATGGCGATGAGCGAGAGCGGGTTGCGGCTGGCCGCCAAATATGGCTGGATCTACTTCTCGGTGGTGCTGCTGATGATCGCCTCGCCGCTGCTGGCGCTGCGATTGCGCGACCGGGCGGTGCGGATCTTCGCCATCGCGCTGGCGCTGTACCTGCTGGACGTCTTCGCATTCAACTCGCTGTTCGAGGTGGCGCATGACGGGCGCTATATCTGGATGCTGCCGCTGGTCGTGCTGGTCGGCAGCTATTGCTATCATGCCGGCAGAAGGCGCGGCGTGCGCGCGATCACATGGCAGCCGGCCGAGGGCGTGGCAGCAACGGCCGCGCCGATCGCCACATTCCGTATCGACAACAGGGAGCCGCAATGACCGACAGCCCGATCCTGACCGGCACCCGATATGGGACGAGGGGCCGCGAGCGCAGCTTTGTGTGGTCGCATATCCTCTTGCGGCTGGTGTGGAACATCGTGTGGCTGCTCTTCGCCGCATGGACGCCGCCGCAACTCTACGCCTGGCGCCGGCTGCTGCTGGTCGCGTTCGGCGCGAAGATGGCGAAGGGCGCGCGCGTCTATGGCAGCGCGCGGGTGTGGTATCCGCCGAACCTGACGATGGGCAAGGGATCGGTGCTGGGTTGGCAGGCCTATGCCTATACGCAGGGGCCTATCGTGATCGAGGATTATGCCATCGTCTCGCAATTCTCGCGGCTGATTACCGGCACCCATGACCCGGATTCGGAGAATTTCCAGCTCTATACCAAGCCCATCCGCATCTGTGCCCATGCCTGGGTGGCGGCCGCCGCGTTCGTGGGGCCGGGGGTGACGATCGGCGAGGGCGCGGTGCTGGGCGGCGCGGCGGTGACGTTCAAGGATCTGGAGCCCTGGACGATCTATGGCGGCAATCCGGCCCAGCCGATCAAGCCGCGGCGGCGCTTTGCCGAGCATGGGACCGGCGAGGCGCCGGCGCTGTCGGTGGCGGCGGGATGAGCGCTGCGGGCCGCCGTGGGAAGAGTGGCTTGGGGGGAAACAGATGACGCGCATCCTTCGCTTTATCGAGACGTCCAACCCGCATTATGGCGGCCCGGTGGAATCCGCGCGCCGCTTTGCCGAGGCCTGGGCGCGCAATGGGCATCGGCAGGACTTGCTCACGCTCGATCCGCCGGGCGAGACCCACCTGACCGACTATCCCGGCGAGATCTTCGCGATGGGGCCGCCGCGCGACGGCAAGCTGCTGCACCGCTATCGCTATTCGCCGCAGGTGGTGCCGTGGCTGAAGGCGCATGCGGGCGATTATGACGCGGTGATCGTCGGCGGGCTGTGGCGCTATATGGCGCGCGCCGCGCACAAGGCGCTGGCGGGCGGGCCGACGCCTTATTTCGTCTATACCCACGGGATGCTGGACCCCTATTTCAAGGAGTCGCAGAAGCTCAAGCATATGGGCAAGCAGCTGTCCTGGTGGTTCGCCGAGGGGCCGCTGCTGCGCCATGCGCGCCATGTGCTCTTCACCTGCGAGGAGGAGGGTATCCTCGCGCAGGACGCCTTCTGGCCCTACAAGGTGGACGGCGTGTCGGTGGGCTATGGCACGACCGATGTGGGCGGCGACCCGGATGCGCAGAAGGTGGCGTTTCGCGATGCCCTGCCCGCGCTGGCTGGGCGGCGCTACCTGCTGTTCCTCAGTCGCATCCATCCTAAGAAGGGCTGCGACCTGCTGGTGGAGGCGTTCGCAGGGATCGCGGCGGGCAGCCCGGACCTCGACCTGGTGATCGCCGGGCCGGATCAGGTGGGGCTGGTGGCGGAGCTGAAGGCCCGGGCGCAGGCGCTGGGCATCGGCGCGCGGCTGCATTTTCCCGGGATGCTGAAGGGCGACGTCAAGACCGGCGCGTTTCGCGGCGCCGACGCCTTCGTGCTGACATCGCATCAGGAGAATTTCGGCATCGTCGTGGCCGAGGCGATGGCCTGCGGCATTCCCGTCCTCATCAGCGACAAGGTGAACATCTGGCGCGAGGTGGTGGCGGATGGCGCGGGCATGGTGGAACCCGACACGCTGGAGGGCGCGAAGGCGCTGCTGGCGCGCTTCGCCATGCTCGGCGACGAGGAATGCGCTGCGATGGGCACGAGAGCGCGCGAGAGCTTCCTCGAACGCTTCCATGTCGAGCGTGCGGCGGAAGCGCTGATGGCGCTGATCGAGCAACGCCTGGAAGAGAAGCGGGCGGCTTAGGCGTCTGCGTAAGAGCAAAATTATCAGAGCGAAGAGCCATGCCGGCAACAAGGAATTTCGCGTTCAAAGCGGATAGGGTGGATGGCTCCCGCTCACGGCATCTAGGTGCCAAGATGGTTTGCTGTCAGGCAAACCCGAGCAA
>JARFNK010000036.1 GCA_029167225.1 Sphingobium arseniciresistens | reverse complement strand
GCCGAACAAGCCTACCTCGACCGCACTATGGGCCGCGACGCCTACAAACGCGCTATTGAGCGTTCGCACGAAGGGGTGAACACCTAATCCTTCGTTCGCCCCCGAGTTCGGGCTCGACAGAGTAGCGCTCAACGTCAGGAATGGGTGTGCGCCGTGCAAAGGCGGCACTTTCTAGTGGGTGAGAGGCCCACCCGGCGATGCTCCAGCCGGAAGCAACCGGGGCAGGCGTGGAGGTGACGAAATGTCTGAAGCCCCTGGATGACGGTCACGTAGGTGACCGTGCGAGCGTACAGGCCGTAACGTGAGTGAACGCTGAGCAATCCTCGAAAAGGACGATGTGCAGGCCGACCCGTTAACCCTTACGGGGAAGGTTGATATGGACGGGCAAGTTTGAGCGACGTTGGAGCCCGTCTGCTGCACCGGGGTAGTGGCGACAGCATGTACGCAAGGAAAGTGCACGCAACACGGGAAGCCCCATGGCGTGCCGAGGGATCGGCAACCGGACGCCCGCGAGGGATGGGAAGGGCGCGGTGGGGTGGCGGAGAGGCCCGTAGTCCGAGGAAGCCGGGTAATGCCGGTGGAGGGAAGGAGCCTCAGTTCAAGACGAACGCAAGCAAGTGGTGAGGGGCAGGAGATTGGGAAACCTATCAACTCCGATAAGCGTCCAGAAGCTGCAGAAGGCGTTGCACGCGAAAGCGAAGGCAGAAGTCGGTTATCGTTTCTACGCGCTATACGACAAGATCAGCCGCGATGACATTCTGGCCCATGCCTATGCCCAGTGCCGCTCCAACAAGGGCGCGCCGGGTGTAGATGGACAGGACTTTGCGGACATCGAGGACTATGGCGTTGAACGATGGCTGGCGGAACTGGCGCTGTCGCTCAGGAAGGAGACGTACCGGCCGGAACCGATCAGACGTGTCTACATACCAAAAGCCAACGGCAAACTCAGGCCGCTGGGCATATCCACCGTGCGGGATCGGGTCTGCATGACAGCAGCGATGCTTGTGCTCGAACCGATCTTCGAAGCCGACCTTCCACCCGAGATCTATGCCTATCGAGCCGGGCGCAACGCCCAGCAGGCCGTGGTTGAAGTGGAGGAGCAGCTGTTCCGTGGCCGATCGGATGTCGTAGACGCCGACCTTGCCGACTACTTTGGCAGCATCCCCCACCTTGAGCTGATGAAATCGGTGTCGCGCCGGATCGTTGATCCGCGTGTGCTGCATCTGATCAAATCCTGGCTGGAATGTGCTGTCGAGGAAACAGACGACAAAGGCCGGAAGAAGCGAACGACGCAGGCGCGCGATCAACGGCGCGGTATCCCGCAAGGATCACCCATCTCACCGCTGCTGGCGAATATCTATATGCGCCGGTTTGTGCTGGGATGGCGAAAGCTCGGCCTTGGGAAACGCCTCGGCTCGCGGCTCATCACCTATGCCGATGACCTCGTAATCCTGTGCCAGAAAGGCAACGCGGAAGCCGCACTCGACCAGATGCGCGAACTCATGGAGAAGCTGAAGCTGACGGTGAATGAGGAAAAGACACGCATCTGCAAGGTGCCGGACGAGATGTTCGACTTTCTGGGCTACACGTTCGGTCGGATGTACTCAGCGAAAACCGGCAAAGCCTACATGGGCCACCGGCCATCAAGGAAAAGCATCCAGCGCGTGGTCGCAACGATCCACGAGCTTACGGACCGAGCGCGTACATGGCAGGATACCACATATCTGGTGGCCAAGATGAACCGGGTGCTGCGCGGATGGGCCAACTACTTCTCGGTTGGCACTACGAGCAGAGCATATCGGGCCGTCGACAGCTACGCAGTGGTGCGGTTGCGTCGGTGGCTGCGCGCCAAATACAAGACCAGACGACGGCGAGAGGGAGCCTATCACGACCCCGAGCTATACGAGCGCTTCGGCCTCGTGCGTCTGGCTAACGTGGCCGCGGCTCGCCGTGGGTGAAGGCGTGATGTCTTGTCCGAGAGCCGGATGCGGGAGATCTGCACGTCCGGTTCGATGAGCAGGGAGTGGAAACGGGCCGTCTGGCAAGCCCCACAGGCGCGCCGCACGACACCGCGCCACTTCCTGACTCTACCCGAGCAGGCGAGCAGCTTCATGACGCTCTGACAGCGGCTCCGGTCAAATCCTGACGTTCGCTCACCATCGGCCGTCGTCGTGGTTTTGGTCGATTTCAGCCACGCGTAGTGGAAATTCTCCAATAATTTGAGTGCGCACATTTGTCCGCTGTGGGCACCATTCTTCCATTATAGCAGTGGTTCTGAGACTTAGCCTTTGGCGCCGGATTTATGGCGTGTTTTCAGCGCTTGGAGGCTCAGATTTAAGGCGGGTGTAAACCTAGGCGTATGGCGCCTGACGAATGGCCGCGCTCTGCCGCGATATCTGAAAGGCAAGATGGTGGTTGCGGGATTTTCCTGGCACAGCCTGTACCCACGCGCCGGGCCGGATCGACCGGCAGGCCCGACGCGTGGCACGCATTGTGATCGGGGCTGGCTCGCCGCCGCATCGGGTCAACCCCACCGGTCGCGCATATTTTCGCGAACGCAAGGGTAAGATGCGCGGAATGCAGGCCCCGGCACTTCAAAGCGTGTGCAGGCTAAAACGCCATGCGCAGGCGCACGCCATAGCTGGCCGGCGTGCCCCAATTGGCCAGGATGCCGTAGGATAGGGGGTCGACATAGTTGACGTAATGGGTGTCAGTCACGTTCTTGCCGAACACGCCAACGCCAAAGCTGTTGTCGGGTGCGTTCCACTCCGCCGACAGGTTGAGCACTTGGTAGGCCTTCTGCGAATAGCGATTGAGTGCGTCATAATAGATCTTGCTGGTCATATAGAGGTTGCCTGAGAACTTCAGTGAACCGAAGTTGATCGGCATCACATAGTCCGCGCCGAGGTTGGCGGTAAAGGCGGGAGCGCGCAGCATGGTCTTGCCCGATGCCGAGGCGGGCACGCTCTCATAGCCGATGCCGCCAGGCAGCAGCACGGTATCCACCGCACCCTCGAACGTGCGATAGCGGCCGTGCGTATAGGCCGCGTTGGCGCGCACCGACAGGCCGGGCATCAGCCGGCCCGACACTTCTGCCTCCAGCCCCTTGATCCGCGCCGATCCGGCGTTTTGCAACAGTTGTGCACCGGTGGTCAGGTCATAGCTGGAGACCTGCAGGTTGGTATAGTCATAGTAATAGGCCGAAGTAGCAAAATGCCACGAGCCAACCGCTGACTTGAAGCCCACCTCATAGGCCTTGACCTGCTCGGGCTCGACCGCATTGAGGCTTGCGCTCACGGTCGAAAAGACGCCCGCCTTGAAGCCCTTGTTGAAGCTCGCATAGACATTCGTGCGTGGCGAAAATTCATAGCGTAGCGCGGCGCGCGGCGAAAATCCGTGCCACGCTTGGCTGCCGCCGCCGGTCGCGCCGAACTGGGCATAGTCGTATGTCTGTTTTTCCCAGCTGTAGCGCAGGCCGCCAGTGGCATAGAGCCCGCCGCCAAGATGATATGTAGCATCGCCAAACCCTGCCACCGCCTCGGTCTTGATGCGCGAGCTGATCAGCACGAGCGTGCAGTCGTCGCAGAAATGCAGGTCGAATTGCGGAATGCCGGCATTGCTGTGCAGGTAGAACGTGCCCGCCGACCATTGGAGCGCACCGTTGCCTGCCGAGGCCAGGTTGAATTCCTGGGTAAATGTGCGGTCATATTGCGTCCAGTCCGACACGAACAGAGTGGCCGACGATCCGTCGAGGTCCGACTGTTGGCGGGAATTCTCGTCGCGATATCCGGTGTACGAAGTCAGGCTGACACCGCCGACATCGAGTGTCGACTTCAGATAAACACTGGTCGTCTTCGTGTGGGCGATCGCCTCGGTATTCTGCGCGTCCTGCTTGCGGGCGGAAGTGGTCACTGATCCGGGAGCAATCACCGGTGCCTGCGCCGTGCCGGCGAGGTCGGGCAGCAGGCTGTAGACCTGCGGGCCAGGCTCTTTGACGTCGGAATGGGATACCGTGAGCAGAAATTTTAGGTTCGAGGTCGGCTCGAACAACAGTTTACCGCGAATGCTGCGATGTTTGGCATAGGCATCGTGTCGCCCGTTGTAGACATTGGTGACAAAGCCGTCGGCATCTCGGAAATAGGCTGCCAGATCGACGGCAAGCGTGTCGGTCAGGCCGGTCGTGGCATAAATGCTGGCTCGCGCATCGGCGAACGAGGCATAGCTGGCGTCGATCCTGACCGCTGTCTTGAACGCCGGGTCCAGCGTGTTGATCATGATCGCGCCGCCGGTGGCATTGCGGCCGAACAAGGTGCCTTGGGGGCCTTTGACGACCTGGATATTGGCGATGTTGTTGAAATCGAGCGCGTCGCCAAGCTGGCTCGGCTGATAGAAACCATCCACGTACAGAGCTACGTTAGCGCTGGTGCCGGGCCCGCCAACATTGCTGCTGATGCCGCGGATCGTGGGCTGGGTGTTCGAACCCAGCTGGTCGACGCGGATGCCCGGGACCATCTGCGGTAATTCCTGCAGGTTGCTCACTCCTGCTACGCCGATGTGATCCGACCCGATGGTCGAAATGCTGATCGGCACGTTCTCGGTGACTTCCGTGCGCTTTTGCGCGGTCACGGTGATTTCGTCCGGCGCCGCCTCGATTGAAGCACTGTCCTGGGCATCTTGCGCGGCGGCAACGGGTGATGCCATAACCATGGCAAAGATAAAGGCGGAGATTGCCGAGCCATATCGGAGTGATGTGTAAGAAAATTCGGCATTATTATATAATTTTGTCATTAAATTGCTCCCCATTTAACTTTGGTCCCTCCCATCAATAATTTCAGATTGTTCTGATATATTAATTTTTATTAAGTCATGATTTGGTGCTTGAGCGACAGTTCACCGTAAATGCACCGCGAAGACAAGCTGGCGCACCAAGAAATCAGGAACATGATTTGTCGTATCGGGCTGTGGCGCCACATGCGCTCAGCACGGCTGCGCGCCTCGGCGGGACTGCCGGCACGGGCGCGCGGATCGAGTGATTCAGACGGCGATTTGCCCGAAGACGGCTTCGGACGTGATCCACTTCACCCCCGCCTGTTCGAGAATTCGGTTGTTTTCCTCGACGTTGTAATCGCCCGCCGTAGCATCGTAGACCATGTAGACCTCAAACCCGTCTTTCGCGGCCCCCAGTGCGGATTCAAGCACGCAACCATAGCGGCCGAGCCCGGTCATGTAGAGACGGCGAAAGCCGCGCGCCTTGCAATAGGCACCGAACCCGGTCGGCACTCCATCATTTTCGTAGAACGCGCCGAAGGAATCGGTCGTCTTGCGATGCCCCTTGCGAAAGATGATTTCGGCTTTGGTCAGTTCGAGCCGTTCATCGAGCTGAGCACCGCGCGTTCCCTGGATGCAGTGGTCGTGAAACACCAGTTGCTTGCCATAGGGTACGTCGATCTCGTCCCAATGTGAGCGACCTTCGTGATTGCGAGCAAGCGAGATGTGGTCGGCCGGATGCCAGTCCATCACCACCAGCACATGGTCGAAGGCACTGGCAAGCCGGTTGATCGGGTCGATGATATCTTCGGTGCCGGGGCACGACATTGCTCCGGTGACGAAATCGTTCTGCATGTCGATCACGACCAACGCGTCTTCGGAAACCGTGTTCATGTAACCTCCGCTATGGGGCTCGGTGTCTGCCCCAGGGTAAATCTGTGTTGCGATGCAGCGGATGTGTCATGTGCCGACGTCTTGAAGCAAGTCCATCCCGCAAATATCATCGGGTTGATCCGCTACGCAGTCAGATTCGCTCTGCCTGATCGACCAACGCGGCAAGCCATTCTCGGCGATGATGCACGAAACGCTCGCCCAAGCACAGCAGCCCCAGCGCTAGCGGCGGTTGGTCCGGCGTGATCACTGGCACGGCCAGCTGAAACGATTCCTGGTCAAGCGCGGGGCGGCTGGTCTGCGCATAGCCATCGGCAACTGCCTGGCCGACAGCCGTCAGCACCGGTTCGGGCAGGATCCCGAAATCATCGCTTTCGGGATCGTTGCGCGCGGCGTGGATCAGGCTGCGCGTCTCCGTCATCGGCAACCGGGCCAGCAGGATGCGCCCCGCAGCGGTGCCGCAGATCGGGCGCATCGTGCCGACCGGCAAATAGAGCGATCGTTCAGGATCGCGGCGCTGCACAACATAGATATAGCGGATGAAGTGGCGATAACGTTCGGCCAGCATGACGCATTCGCCGGTAATCGCGCCAAGCTGTTCCATTGCGTGCACGATCCGCGCCGCACGCGCCGACTGGTCCTGCTTCCACGCGCCCAGCAGCGACAGATGCAGCGAAGGGCGATAGAGGCGGCTGGCCGGATCGAAGTCGAGATACCCGAGGTTGACCAGCGTGCGCAGCAATAGCGAGGTGCTCGATTGCGGCAGGGCGAGGCCCCCGGTGATTTCCGAAGCGCTTGCGGCCGCTCCGCGATCCGTGAAATATTCGAACACCTGCAGTGCGCGCTGCGCCGATTTGACTTGGCCCTTGTCATATTCGGTGTCGGATTCAGCTACTAGCTTGTAGTCGCCCTGCGATGTGCCCCGCCCGGCCGAGCTACGCCGCCCGGCAGGCGGGGCAGGGGGCGAACCCCGCGTCATCAGTCGGCATTGTCTTGATCGACCGCGCGGGGGTCAGGGATCATGGAACAGCTCTCGTCGCGTGATACCGGCCCGTCCGGCCGCATGGCGACCACCTGCACAGTGCTGCATCTGTACGTTTGGGTCAATCCGCAATTCCGTGTCGAATGGGCGGCTATTTCACAAATGTGATATCGCCGGGCACAGCACGATCTTGCCTTGCCGCGCGGACGGGTTCCATGGTCAGGTCCCCATGCTGCACTGCACATGGCGGCGCCATGCGGTGCCGGGTCCTCCCGTGCCGTCATCCCCATCACCAGCGACCGGTGGGCCGCACCCGCTGTCGCCACGTCGCCAGGAGACTCGCCCATGCTCACAGGTTCGATCGCGGGGTACGCGGCTGACCGCAATCACCCGCTTGCCATCAGAATGGCAGCAATCGCGTTCTTGACTAACAACATCACGGTGGGCGCGCTATGGGGATCGTTCAGCGTGTTGCTCGCTGCGGTCGAGATGCGGCTGGGCGTGGGGCGCGAACTGAGCACGCTGGGTATTCCGCTAGTCAATCTGGTGCTGGCGATCAGCGCGCCTTTCGTGGGGGTTCTGGCAGCGCGATCGTCGCTGCGGTTGGTGGTTCTGTGCGGCGGGGCGCTAAGTACCGGAGGCTATCTGTGCCTGGCACTGTCGCACAGCTATGTGCTGTACCTTGTGGCCTATGGGCTGATGCTCGGGCCCGGGATGGCAATCGGGGTAATCCTCCCATCGACGCTGGTCACGCGTTGGTTCCGCCAGGGTCGTGGCCGTGCACTGGGCTTTATCGGCGCGCCGATCGTGATCACGCTGATTCCTGTGGGTTTATCGTGGGTCCTGCTCCATCTCGGGCTGAGCGCTGCCTACCTGATCCTTGCCATGCTGGCCGGCGTGACGGTGATCGCGGGGCTGTTCATTATCGATCGGCCGCCCGAGCGGGCGATGGGGACCGATGAGAGCTCGGTCCATCATGGAACGCTGGCGGTTTCCGACCTATTGCGGTCTGGGCGATTCTGGTGTCTGGCGATCCCGGCGGCGTGTTCGACCGCCAGCTCAATCACACTGTCGGCGCATATGGTGCCCATGGCGTCGAGCTGGGGATTTTCGACCACGATGGCCGCGTTTCTTATCTCGACCCAAGCGATGGCGGGGATCGCTGGCACTATACTGTTCGGCTGGGTGGCGGACCGGATCGGGGCGGTGCGCACTTTTGCGGTGCTGTTGTTCAACGAGGCTGCCCTGTGGACGCTGTTTTTGGCGCATCCGCCCTATCCCCTGCTGGTGGTGCTGGTCGCATTGATCGGATTGCACGGCTATGGCGTGCTCCCAGTGCTGGGGCTCGTGCTGTCACGCGCATTCGGGGCAGAAAACTTCAGTCAAGCCTATGGCCTGTTCAATCTGGTCAACCTGCCGTTTTCGGTGGTGTGCGTGCCGGCGGTGGCGCTCGTCTATACGCATACCGGCAGCTATTCGGCGGCGATCTTGGGCCAGATCGGCTTCTTCGCGATCGCCATCACGCTGATAGTTTCGGGCCACTGGAGCAAAAGTCCGGCGATCACGGCTACCTGATGTGCCAGTTACCGCTAGGCCGTGCCATCAAACGCGCGAACAGCGCGTAGAACCGGTCGGCTTCGATATCGAGGCTGTTCGACCGGTCGGGGTGGTTGCGATAGTCGACTAGGGTATCGCAATAGCCCGCGCCATGATCGATATTGACATCAATTCCATAGGACGAGGCGCGGGTGACGATCGCTGGGTCGATCCAGGTAGCAAAAGACAGCTGGTCCCACATCGGGCTGCCTTCCGCGTGGCGCAGAACATAGCTCGCCGCGGGCGAACGGGCTTTGTCC
Source organism: Sphingobium arseniciresistens (assembly GCA_029167225.1). Taxonomy (GTDB): domain Bacteria; phylum Pseudomonadota; class Alphaproteobacteria; order Sphingomonadales; family Sphingomonadaceae; genus Sphingobium; species Sphingobium arseniciresistens. Next base: position 32,016 of record JARFNK010000036.1, on the reverse strand, counting down.
AGCCGCGACATTGCGCGGCGCATGTCGGTCTTGACCGACACGTCGAGGGGCTAACAGACCAGGTGGTGCCACGGCGCGCGTCACGATATGCGCAGCTTCCGGATCCCACCGAAAATTGAACTCGCGGGCAATGTAGGGTAGCGCGGCGTCCAGCGTAGCCGATATGCGCGCACGTCCGGTCTGTCTGGTCATAATGGTCCCCGTTGATGGATTGCATAAATGGTACGGGACAGGCTGCGACCGGGCAGGTGTTGGGCTGCACCCTATCGCGTCATGGCCGACGCGCAGGCACGATCCGCGCGATGAAAGCCGCGAGCCACGGCGCGAGCATGATCACCGCGAAGAACCGCAGCGTTTGGATTGCCATGACCACCGCCATGTCGGCCTTTCCTCCCGATGCGAGGATCGCTACGGTATCGATCGCACCGGGACTGGTGGCCAAATAGCCAGTGACCGGATCGAGCCCCAGCCGCAGCGACAGGACCATGCCGATCCCGGCGCACAACACAATCAGCGCCAGCGTGCCGCAGATCATGGCGGGCAGGTTGCGCACCGCCATGCCCAGCGCGGCCCGGTCGAACTGCAACCCGACGAACCAGCCGACCGCGCTGAACGCCAGCGACAGCGCCCAGCCGGGTAGCTGCATGGGAAACAGCTGCAGTCCATGCACACCGCTTGCCAGCATGGCGGTGACCAGTAGTGGTCCTGCGGGAATGCGCAGGCCCCGGCCGATCAGCAGACCGGCCATAATCAGGACTGCACTCGCTGCTAGCGCACCGGCGTTCAGCGGCACATCCATCCCCGCTGCTCCGCCAACCGCCACGGTGGAGGTGGCAGGGCCCGGACCGGCCATGATCGAAGCGACGACAGAGGCCGTCGACAGCACCGCGATCACGCGAATATATTGCATGAAGGCGACCAGCCGCGCATCGCCGCCCGACTCCGCCGCCAATGCCACCATGATATTGGCCGCGCCCGGCATGGCCCCCCATGCGGCCGTCTGCGCGGAGAGGGTGCTGGCGCGCGCCACGCACCACGCTACCGCGCACGTGGCCAACGCAGTGGCACCGATAACACCGGCGATCACTGGTCCATGCGCGCCAACAAAGCTTAGCGTGCCAAAGTTCACCCCAAGCCCCACCATGCAGCCGATCACTGCCTGGCACACCATCGGCACCTGACGCGCGATCCTCAGGTCTGATCCGGCGAGCGCCATGGCCAGCCCCGCCACCATTGGCCCGAGAAACGCCGCCGAAGTTAGCCGCACCGCAGCAAACAGCGCAAACAGCATCGCCGACAGCACCATCAGGACCGGCCATTGCCATGGCCCCAGCCGGCCGGCACCATGCTGGGAGGCCGCGACAGCAGCCGCGCGATCGGTCACGACTGGGCGTTCTCGACGGTGCCGCGTACCAGCGGCACGGTCAGCGCGTCATAATTGTAGACCCAGCCCGGATCGGTCGCGGTCTTCATCCAGACGTTGACCCGCGACTGCCGCTGTATCTCGCTGGTCCGCTGGATGCGCGTGGCGCGATAGGTTTCGAAGGCGTCGACGAAATTGCCGTCGGCCCCGTCGATCGCGCGGGCCAGCACGGCCGCATCCTCGAACGCCATCCCTGCGCCCTGGCCCATGTGTGGCTTCATCGGGTGGCAGGCATCGCCCAGCATCACGACATTGCCATTGCTCCACAACGGCAGCGGGTTGCGTTCGAGCAGCGGCCATTTGGAGGCTGCCGGCGCGGCGTCGATCAGCCGCTGCACGTCATCGTGAAAACCTTCGTAGCACTGCTTGATTTCGGCCTTGGTGGCGGGCACCGACGATACGCCGCCCGGCCAGTCGGGATAGGGAGAACCAGTGACGAAATACATCTCATCGCGCTTTTCGCTGAGGTAGTAATGGATGAAATGGCGATCCTCTCCTGCCGGGTGGCGCGCGTCGGACCACCATTTGGCTCCGTCGCAAGGCGGACGCCATTCGCCCAGCAGCGCGCTGGGATACACAGAGCGGAACGCCACGAAGCCGGTATATGTAGGCTCCTGATAGCCCAGCAGAATCTCGCGCACCCGGGAATTGACGCCGTCCGCGCCGATCACGATGTCGGCATCGTATTCGGTCTGATCGGTGAACAGCAGCTGCGTTCCGCCCAGCCGGTGGCCGATATCGAGAAGTTCCTTCTTCAGCTGGATCGTGCCGGGCCTGAGATGGCGGGTCAGCACGGTCAACAGGTCACCTCGGTGAATGGTCAGCTCGGGAAAGCCGAATGTCGCCTCAGCCATGTCTCCGCCGCGATCCCACAGGATCTCTCCGGTATCCCACACCCTGCTGAGCGTGTTCTTCTGCACGATGCCGATCGAGCGCAATTCATCATAGGCACCAATCCTTGCGATCACGCGCAGGATATTGGGGCCGAGGCCGATGCCCGCGCCGATCCGCGCCAGCGCGGGGGCCTGTTCATAGACGGTAACGTCGTGTCCGGCCTGCTGGAGCAGGATCGCCGCGGTTACGCCGCCCAATCCGGCGCCGACGATGGCGATTCTTTGCCTTGTCTGCATCATAATCTCCTGAAAATTGCAAAGGGGTGGGGACGCCGGCGATCAGGTACCCGGTGCGCGCAGCGCATCGTCGACAATGCGGCCGTGTTCGACGATCAGCTGGTCGTCGAGCCACAGGCTGCACCCGCGCATCGGCATGTCGATGTGGCAGGCGGTGTCATTGGTGCCGCCGACTTCCGAATTGGGGCCGAGCGAAAACAGCACATTGCCCTGGAATGACAGCGCATGGACGCCCAGTTCCGGGCTGCCCTGCATCGCCGGAGACATCGCCAGCCGGTTGGTGGCCATGGTGTGCCAGCGCGCCTTCTCGTTCATTCCCCAGCCGATGTGCGACACGGCATAGGCCCGGTGGTCGTTGAAGCTGGCCATGTATTCGCGCAGCAGGATCGCATCGAGCCCGTCGCCCGCGATCTTCGTGACATAGCCGCGTTCGACCGTCAGGGTCACAAACGAGGTAAAATACTGCTGGAATATCATCGAGATGTCACCGGGAGCCAGTACCACCGTGCCATCGACCCCGCCATCGTCCCCATTGGTCAGCAAAAAGCCGGACGGCCAGTGGTCCCAGCGGCCGGGGGTGTCGGTAAAGCCATATTCGGTCAGCACCGGATATTGCGTCAGCCGATAGAGGATGTCGGTGCCGTGGGGCGAAGTGAAGCGGAGTTCGCTTGCGCGCGTCAGCATGGTTCCGGCCAGTTCTACCCGCCGGCGCAAGTCCGCATCGGGGGCCAGCTGGCGCAGGACATGCAATGGTTCAAGCACCATCAGCATGCGCGTGCCCGAAGCCAGGATCTCGTTCTGTTCGTGCGAAAACAACAAGCCCAGAAAATCGAGTACGAGATCCGCGCGCTTGAGCATCTCGATCACTGGCCGGTTCCCCGCAACGGGGCTGTCGGGGCCGGTGCGGCGCGGCAGGTTGACGTGAAACGCCTGTGCGCCCAGCGCGCCGGCGGCGATCATGGTCGCCTGCGCATAGTCCTGCCGATCCTGCCCTTCCGACAACGCCGCCACGACGCAGCCAGGTCCCACACCGCACAGCCGCAGCTCATCCTGGAACGTCGCCACCAATTCGGAATCTACCATCGTCACGTTTCCCCGGAACGGCCGCAACAAGGTTCGGGCGAGCCCGGCGCATGTTCGTCGGGCTCGCCGCAATGGATGCGGCATGGACGAAGCATATGGTCGGCGCGTGCAATGCCCAATCAAGGATATGATTTCACGTCGGCCTAGCGCGTAGCTGGGCTGCACCGCTACCGTCAGATTTCATATTCATGCGTCAGATTTCATATTCATGATTTCGCGCGTGCACCGTTCGGTTTGGGTTTGACCCGGAGGCCGCCGATGTCATGACTTCGCGGGCATTGCGGAGCGCCGGCAGGAACCACCGAAGGGCGGGCGGCTCTACGCAATGACCTCGCAAACCCTATCTTCAAGGGGATTTTCTTGTCGGACCCGTGTACCCTGTCGGCGCTGGAGGCGATCACCGCAGTCGCCCAAGCCGAATTGACCGTTGCAGCGCTGGTCGACCACGCGCTGGCGCGGATTGCCGAGATCGAGCCGCGCGTCGGCGCATGGCAGCATCTCGATGCAGCGCAGGCGCGCGATGCGGCGGGGATGCTTGATCGGAACGCCGCTGCTGGACCGCTGCGCGGGATGCTGGTCGGGGTCAAGGATGTCATCGATACCGTGCAGATGCCGACCTCCTATGGTTCGCGCGCCTATGCCGGCTTCCGTCCGGCCTGCGATGCGGCGGTGGTGGCGCGGCTGCGCGCAGCGGGCGCGCTCGTCATGGGAAAGACAGTGACCACCGAATTCGCGGCGGGGGGCGCGGGACAGACCCGCAATCCTTATAACCCAGCACACACGCCGGGTGGATCATCCAGCGGGTCCGCGGCGGCGGTGGCCACCGGCATGGTGCATGTGGCGCTGGGTACCCAGACCGCGGGGTCAGTGATCCGGCCCGCCGCGTTCTGCGGGGTGGTAGGCTACAAGCCGAGCCATGAGCTGATCGACCGCAGCGGGGCAAAGACCCTAGCCGGCAGCTTCGATACGATCGGTGTCTTGGCGCGGGCCGTGCGCGACGTGGCATTCTTCACCGGGGTGGTCAGCGACAGGCCTGGGCTGGCCGTGCCCGATACGCCAGCGGCCCCCCGCGTGGCGCTCTATCGCAGCGAGGCCGCGGAGCTGATCGAACCCGCCACCGAACAGGCGCTGCAGCGCGCTGTGGCCGCACTAGCCGCGCGCGGGGTCAAGGTGCCGGAACGTCCGTTGCTGGCCGGCTATGACGATCTGCTGCGCATCCATGCCGACATCGCCGCATGGGAAGTGCGCCGGGTGCTGTTTTTCGAGCAGCATTTTCTGGCCGATCTGCTGCACCCGGTCACCCGCGCGATGTATGCGCAGGGCACCGAGGGCGCATCGGCCGCGCGCCACGATGCGGCGCAGCGCGATGCGCGGGTGGCACGTGCCAATGTGGATGCGCTGTTCGGAGATGCAGACGTGCTGCTGACTCCGGCAGCCCCGGGCGAAGCCCCCGTGGGGCTCGAACGCACGGGCGATCCCAGCTTTTGCCGCGGTTGGATGGTATTGGGTGCCCCGTGCATTACGATCCCGGCGGGCTTTGGATCGCAAGGCTTGCCGGTGGGGGTCCAGCTGGTCGGAAGGCCCGGCGACGATGCGTGCCTGTTGCGCGCGGCAGCGTTTCTGGAAGCGGCGCTGGCGGCGTGATGGCCCAGGTCCAATGTCACGAACTGGGCGCTTTTCGTCTCGAATGCGGGGTTACCCTGCCTGCCGCCCGGCTCGTATATACAACGCATGGTACGCTGAGCCTGGCGCGCGACAACGCCGTCCTTTTCCCCACTTGGTTTGGCTGCAACCATGACTTCAACGAGTGGATAATCGGCCCGAAATGGGGGCTCGATCCGCACAGGCATTTCATCATAGTGGTCAACATCCTGGGCAATGGGCATTCATCATCGCCTAGTAATTCGCCTGCTCCGCACGATGGGCCTCGCTTCCCTGCGGTGTCCGTGCTCGACAACGTGCGGCTGCAGCGCCACATGCTGCGCGCGGTATTCGGGATCGATCGGTTGCGCCTGGTGGTGGGCCGTTCGATGGGTGCGCAGATCGCCTACCAGTGGGCCTGCCATTATCCCGCCGCTGTCGAACGGCTGCTGGCGCTGGCGGGATCGGCTAGAACATCTGATCACAATTGGCTGTTCTTGGAACAGGTGCGCAATGCGCTGACGTCCGATCCCGAATGGCTGAGCGGTGAGTATGCCCAGCCGCTGACGCTCGGGTTACAGCGGATGCGCATGCTGTTCGATGGGTGGGGCGTGGGGCAGGGCTATTTCCGGCGGGGGCTGTATAAGGCGCAGGGCTACGCCTCGGCGCAGGCGTTCGCCACGCGGTCGATGGGTGAAATGCGTGTCGATGCCAATGATATCTTGGCCCAGATCGGCACTTGGCAGACTGCCGATGCCTCGGCAAATCCGAAATTCGGCGGGGACCTTAGTGCCGCGCTGGGTGCCATCACCGCACGTACGATCGTCATGCCCTGCGCCACCGATCTCTATTTTCCGCCAGAGGACAGCGCCATCGAGGTCGCGATGATGCGTGATGCGCAGCTTCGGGTGATCCAGTCAGACTGGGGGCACCGGGCCGGTTCGCCTGGCAGTGATCCTGTCGACATTGCCATGGTCGATGGCGCGATACGGGACTTGCTGGCGCGATGAAGACAGCTCAGGACAAGCCGGTGTATATAACAGTGAATGGCACCCCGCACGCGATTACCGCGCCTGCCCAGACGCTGCTGTTGCATGTGCTGCGCAACGACGTGCGGCTCAACGGGCCCAAATACGGCTGCGGGCTGGCGCAGTGCGGGGCCTGCACCGTGCTGATCGATAACAAGCTGGCCCGGGCCTGCGTGTTGCCGGTTGGCGGGCTGGTGGAGGGCGCGCGGATCGTTACTTTGGAAGGGCTGGGCACGCCGGAGGCACCGCATCCGGTGCAGGCGGCGTTCATTGCCGAAAACGCCACGCAATGCGGATATTGCCTGAATGGCATGATCATGACCGCACATGCCCTGCTGCGCCGCGTGCCCGATCCCGATGACGCCACCATCCGCACGGCGCTGCGCTTCAATTTATGCCGCTGCGGATCGCACGTGGAAGTGCTGCAGGCGGTCAAGACGGCGGCGCGCGCTATGGCCGCCGGCGCGGGTGACAAGCATTGCGGGCCTCGCCCCGCCCCAGCCAACGAGGAACCATCGTGAATCGGAACTTTGCCGCCGCCGGGCCGGAAGAACTGCTGCGCGGGCCGGGCGTGCTGGGGGTGGCCGAACAGGCGGGAGGGCGGATCGATCTCTATCTGACTGTGCATGATGACGGGACCGTCACGGGCTTCAACGGTCATGTCGATCTCGGCACGGGCATTCGCACGTCGCTGGCGCAGATCATCGCCGAAGAGCTAGATCTGCCGCTCGATCGCGTGTCGATGGTGCTGGGTGATACTGTGTGGACGCCGGACCAGGGGCCCACCGCGGCGAGCGAGACGATACAGGTCGCTGCCGTGCCGCTGCGCTGCGCTGCTGCACAGGCGCGGCGCTGGCTGGTCGCGCGCGCAGCAGAGCGGCTGGGGCTGAGCGAGGACATGCTGATCACGGCCAACGGCCGGGTCGGCGCGCGCGGTGGCGACAACCGAACGATCGGCTATGGTGAACTGGTGGCGGACGCCGCGATGACGCTGACGCTCGACCTTGCTACGCCGGTCAAGGATCCTGCACGCTACACGATCGTCGGCCAGTCGTCGCAGCGGGTGGACCTGCCGGGCAAGGCTACCGGGACGATGACTTATGTACACGACGTGCGCATGCCCGGGATGTTGCACGGCCGTGTGGTGCGGCCGCCCTATGCGGGGCGCGACCAGGGCGCCTTCGTGGGCCGCAGCCTGATCGCGGTGGACGAAGGTTCGATCGCGCACATTCCGGGCGTGGTGAAGGTCGTGGTGCTGCACGACTTCGTCGGCGTGGTTGCCGAACGCGAAGACCAGGCCGAGGATGCGGCGCGCGCCTTGCGCGTGCAATGGGCGATGCCCGATCCACTGCCCGATCTCGATCCGCCGACACAGGCGATTCTCGAAAATCCCGGGCCACCGCGCACTTTGCGCGATACTGGCGATGTCGATGCGGCGCTGGCCGCGTCGGCCACGCGGGTGTCAGGCACATATGTGTGGCCGTTTCAGATGCATGCATCGATCGGCCCGTGCTGTTCGGTGGCCGCGTTCGATGACGCCGGGCGGCTGACGGTGTGGTCCGGCACGCAGACCGTGCGCATGCTGCAGGACGACCTGGCGCTGTTGCTGGGCATTCCGGTCGGCGATGTGGAAATCGTGCGGCTGGAGACTTCAGGCTCGTATGGTCGCAGCGGTATGGACGATGTGGGGGCAGATGCCGCGCTGCTGGCGCGAGCGGTGGGCGCGCCGGTGCGGGTTCAACTCAGCCGGGAGCAGGAGCATGGGTGGGAGCCCAAGGGCGGCGCTCAGCTGATGAGGGTGGAGGGCGGGCTGGATGATTCGGGCGCGTTGGCGGCCTACGATTTTCACACGCGCTATCCCTGCGGGATGGCGCCCACGCTGGCGCTGCTGCTGACCCGCAAGGTCGAGCCGGTCACGGTGCAGACCACCGGCGGGGATCGCAGCGCCATTCCGCCATATCGCTATCCCAGCATGCGCGTGGTCAATTACGATCAGGGGACGATCATCCGATCCGCCTTTCTACGCGGGGTTTCGGCCCTGCCCAATTGTTTTGCCCACGAATCCTTCATTGACGAACTGGCGCTTGCGGCTAACAGCGATCCGGTCGAATTCCGCCTGCGGCACATCGACGATGCGCGCGCCATTGAGCTGGTACGCGCGGTGGCCGATCGCGCGGGATGGACGCCGCATGCCGGGCCACGGATGGAGCAGGTGGCCCCCGATGTCGTTCGTGGCCGGGGCTTCGCCTATGCGGTATACGTCCATGGCCATTTTCCGGGCGTGGCGGCTGCCGCCTCCGCTTGGGTCGCCGATGTCGAGGTCAATACGGCAACAGGCGAGGTGGCGGTCACCAAAGTCACGGTGGGCCAGGATTCGGGAATGATGATCAATCCCGAAGGGGTCCGCCACCAGATCGAGGGTAATGTGCTGCAATCGACCAGTCGCTCGCTGATGGAGCGGGTGACGTTCGACGAAACCGCAGTAACCAATCGGAACTGGGGCACTTATCCGATCCTCAAGTTCACCGAGGCACCGGTGATCGACGTGGTGATGATGCCGCGTCCGCTTGACCCGCCGTTGGGCGTGGGTGAATCCGCCTCGGTGCCGAGCGCGGCTGCGATCGCCAACGCGGTGTTCGACGCGACCGGCGTACGCTTTCGAGAATTTCCGTTAACGCCGGAACGGGTGCGCGCCGGGCTGCAGGCGCAGGGCGGCGGCGGTAATCGTCCGGCACGACCCCGGTCGTCGTGGTTCGCGGGAGTCTTATCGGCCTGCGCCGCGGCAGGCGCTGTAGCGATGGCGACCTTAACGCCGACGATCGCCCCGGTCCCGCCGGTAAGCCCCGGCACATATTCGGCAGAAACGATCGCGCGCGGCCGGCAGGTCGCGGCGGCCGGCGATTGCGCGGTATGCCACACGCAGGCCGGGGGCGCGGTCAACGCCGGCGGGCTTGCGATCGAAACGCCCTTCGGGGTGGTGCATTCCACCAACATCACCCCCGACGTTGCGACCGGTATCGGCGGGTGGAGTTATCCTGCGTTTGATCGCGCGATGCGGCAGGGCATCTCGCGCGATGGCCGGCATCTCTATCCGGCATTTCCCTATACTGCGTTCGCCCGGCTGAGCGAGCCCGACATGCAGGCGCTTTATGCTTGGCTCATGGCGCAGCCGCCAGTGGTGGCGGCGCCAAAGGCCACCCGGCTGGCCTTTCCGATGAACCTGCGCCCGCTGGTTGCCGGGTGGAACGCGCTGTACCACAATGCAGAGCCATTCACGCCCGACCCGGCGCGGTCGGCGCTGTGGAACCGGGGGGCCTATCTGGTTGAAGGAGTGGGGCACTGTTCGGCCTGCCACAGCCCGCGCAATGCGCTGGGAGCGGAAATCACCAGCCGCCATCTGGCCGGCGGCATGGTCGACGGCTGGGATGCCCCGGCGCTCGGTGCGCAGTCGCGGTCGCCGGTGCCATGGACCGAAGAGGCGCTCTACCAATATTTGCGCACCGGCGCGTCGGAACAGCACGGTGGCACGGTTGGGCCGATGCTCGCGGTAGTGGCCGAAATGGCTGCCTTGCCCGACAGTGATATCCGCGCGATGGCCCATTATTTGGCCTCGCGCAGCGGTCACGTGGTCAGCGATGCATCGGCGCGCGCGCGCGCGCAGGCGCTGACCCAATTAGGCCGCGCATCCTTGGCCCCGCTCGACAGTGTCGGCGCGCGCGCCTTCGATGGAGCCTGCGCGGTTTGCCACGCCAACGACAATCCCGATATGTATGGAGGCAAAGTCTCGCTTGCGCTCAGCACGACGGTCCATGCCGATCGTCCCGACAATCTGATCCGCACGATCCTTTCGGGGGTCAACGATCCGGCCAAGGGCGTGCGCGGCGCGATGCCCGCGTTTGCCGATCAGTTCAACGACGCCCAACTGACTGATCTCGTGCGGTTCATCCGGCGCACGCAGGCCACGGCCAGACCCGAATGGCAGGATGTGGCGGCGAGCGTGCGGCGAATCCGGTCCGAAGTGGCTCCGCGCACGCCACGCTGACCTCGCGGAGTGCGGTCAGGCCGCGACGGCGTGCGCCAGCCTTTCGCGCAGGAACGCCTCGTTGGCAGTGAATCGCGGTTCTTCGGAAACCAGTGCGACGGCGAATTTTGGCACGCCGCCTTCGGCGGGCAACAGCGCCGCCATCTGGACCCCGATCCGGTCGTCGAAGGCGCGTCGCGTGACACAGGTCCGGTCGCGGCGGCACGTGGCGAGTTCGACAAGGAACTGCTTGCGGTTGATCCATTCCGCCGGATCGGGCTCTTCGGCATTGGCACGGTGGATCGTGGCCATCACCTCGCGCTCTGAATAGAGCGTCATCAGCATGCGGCCCGCGGCGGTCATGCACGCCGGGCGCGCAGTACCAAGCTTGAAATAATAGGGAACCGAACTGGCCGGTTTCTGCAGCACATAGATATATCGAACCAGATTGCGGTCAATATGCGCGAGGAGCACCGTCTCGCCAGTCTCGGCATGCAGGCGGCCGAGCCGCACGATGATGTCGCCCGCCACATCGATCCGTCGCGGGTCCCAGCCGCCCAACAAAGACAGGCGGATGGTGGGCTCGAACGTCCGGCAGTCCGCCTGATAGGCAAGATATCCCAGGCTGACCATGCTGCGCAGCAGCATAGACGTGCTCGACTGGGGGAAGCATAGCGCATTGGCGATTTCGGTAGCATTGCTGGGTCGTCGCACGTGCGCGAAATATTCGAAGACCTGCAGGACCCGATGGGCGGACTTGATGATCGCGCCGTCAGACGATTCCGCTGAGGGGACAACGACCGAGTAGTTGCTTTCCATAGCCAGCATGGCGCGACTCCTTCGATTCCTGTGCTGCGCGTAAACGCGCCGTCCAGTCCCCTCTCCGCGTGGCCCCGCCGCCCTTACCGCTCCGGAAGGCGGTCTGTAGCGGGCAGGAAGTTGCTTTGCGCCAAAGCATGCGGTCTGCCCGTGGGGGGTGACAAGCCCAGGAAGCAAATATCAGCCGGTTGATGCCCGTAACGGCTCTGCCCGCGCCGTCGGGGCACCGGCAGGTGCCGAAAAGCGCGAAAATGATCATCTGGATCAGGCATATGATAATGCTGGTACTGGGATTTACATCGCTCCGCCGCAGATCGAGCATGTCTTTACCGAAGCTTCGGACGGATATTGGCAAGGGGTATAGAATATGGTGATCAACCTGGCGGAGGCTTGGCTGCGCAACTGGGGCGATCTCGATGCGATGGATGCGCTGATGTGCGATGACGTGTCGCTGAGCTTGCCGCTGTCAACGGGCAAGCTGGCGGGCCCGCACCGGGGCCGCGCGGCGGTGCGCGAGTTCAACCGGATCTCGCTCGAACAGCGCTATCACCCTGGCGTGCGTGTGGAAATTCTCGACACGGTTGCCGACGCAACCTGTAGCGCGGCGCGTTTTCGCCTTCATGTGCGCTTTCGCGCCAATGGGATCGCTGTCGCCTGCGATAACGCCATTTTCGTGCGTCATGCGCAGGGCCGGATCGCCGCCATCTCAGAGATGATGGACACTCTGGCATTGGGCGAAATCGCTGGCGTGGTTACGCGTGTAGCGTCCCTGATCCGGTGAGGGCCGCGGGGACAACCTATCCAGCAACAACCGCGTATCCGTGCGCGAACGGATCGAAGCGGCAGGCGCGACTTTGCGTTTCCTCCCGCCCCCGACTTCAATCCGATCGATAAGGCGAAGTGGGTCCACGTTCGTGACCTCGCGCGGGCGCTCGTCATCGCGCAGTCCTGATCTGGTGCGTCCGTCGATAGCAGTCTCGAACACGCGGGCCATCCATGCCGACGGCCCTCTCGTGATGGCGCCGGGAGACATCGACGCCTGAGCGCGTTTCATCGGAATGGCGCGGAAGCAGAAACTCAAGGTGTTCAGGACCCCGATCGGCTTTCACGACGCCTATGTCGCCGCGCCGAGCCGGAAGGCCGCCCTAGAAGCGTGGGGGAGCGATGCTGATCTGTTCGCGCGGGGGATCGCCGAAGAGGTGATCGACGAGGCGTTGATGCAGGCGCCTCTGGAGCGGCCCGGTGCCGTGATCAGGATCGCGCGTGGAAGCGAGGCGGAGCATCTTGCTGCTGCAGGCCCGAAGCATGGGGCGTCCGCGGGAGCGTCCAAGCGGTCCGACAGGAAGTCGGGGCAAACGGCTGGATCGAACGGGGCGAAGGATAAGGACTCTGCCGCTTCGGGCGGAATGGCCAAGTCGAAGCTCAGTCGGCCACCGCAACCGCGTCCGTCCCGTGATGCTCTCGAGGCTGCGGAGGCTGCGCTTAAGGAGCTTTCGCATCGCCAACGGAACGGGGAGGCGGATCTCAGGCGGCGAGAGCAGGATCTCGAGCGACTGCGGCGTGAGATAGAGAGGGAGAGGCGTGACCTCGATCGATCGCACGGCCGCGAACGGGATGAGGCGGAGAGGAAGGTCAAAAACGAGCGTAAGAAACATTCCGCAGCCTTGGATAAATGGATTGCAGACCAAGAGTGACTGGTGGCCTCAAGTTGTGAGGATCGATCGTCCGCGCGTCGAGGGCGACCGGAACGTGATCGAATGTCGCGTCCGTTCCATCTCGGCGATGCTGTGCTCCCAGTCATGCCGGGCCTCGCCCGCTAGGTGGTAGGCACCGCGCGGTTCGAGCGGGAGGCTTGCCCGGAGCCATCGGTCTCCGTGCTTCCGGCGGAAGCGCATCGTTGCGGGAACGCCCAGCGACAGTCCTACGATGTGCTCGTAGATCGGCCGGTCCCGGTGCCAGTCGATCCCGGCGCCCACATCGTATCGTATAAGTAGCGCCTGGACGAGCGTGTCCGGGTCGAGATCGGCGAAGGCGGCGACCCTGCTCCGTACATCGACCAGCCAGTCGGGCATCGGTGCCGCCCGAGCAACCTCGCCGGTATCGAAGTCGTAGTTCCAGCCGAAGCTGTGGGTGAGGCGCTTGCCTTCCCAGCCCTGGAAGCGAAAAGGCGAGAGCGGCTGGCAGTCGATGGCCGCGATGAGTCCGCGCTCCTCGTCCGGCGAGACGATGTCGGCCGATGCCCTCAGGCCGGGGATGACCGGGGTATCGAACAGGTCGAGGGTCAGAAGGGCATCTCCCTGATGAACTCGGCGAGTTCAATGTCTGCAACGTGGCGCGAGGAACGGGCAGGATGTCAGCGCCGGATCGACGTGCTGCATAATGCCGAAGATGCATATGTCGAAGACGGGATCGCGTTGCTCAATCTCGGTCGGAAGGCTCACACAACCTTCAGCTTACAGTCTCCAAGCAGCAAAAACTCGGCTTTAAATCTGTTGGTTTTGAACAGTACGTGGGCGAACGGCCAACTGCACGTCACCTTCCGCGAACCGTTTGATATGCTTGAGGAAATTGGATCCGGAAATCCGCCCGCCGAACCCCCGACTGGGTCGGGTGGCTCGGGCGTTTCAAGTTGGCTCCCTTTTCAGGATACGTCTAAAACAATTTTGCTATTCTTAACCGATGAAGCTCGAAAAACAATATCGCGGTTCAGGGCTGTTGGACGATCATCGCTGTTCAAGTGCAAAGATGAGGCTGTTACGTTTGTTTCCGATGCGCCACTGGCATCTATCCGGGAACCTACGCACGGAATACGAAAGCGAGAGCGCGACCGCGCGGAGCGCATTAGACTCGCCGGTGGTCCCAAGCCTTCCTTGAGGCAGCGGGCTGTAGCCTTGGCTCAGGAACGAGGAGAAGTTCGTACCAAGGACCTCACCGATATCGGCGTTCACCGGTGCTATCTGTCTCGCATGTGTGATGAGGGGCTGCTGGTGAAGGTTGGCTTCGGGCGATATCGTGCCGCATCGTCTGGGTGATGGCCTGCTCATTGGGCGGGGTTCGAGAACCGAAGGGGAACGTGGCCAGCCAATCAGCATCATTGTCGCGGCCTGAAACTTTGCTGAGCCGGTCGATTCCACCTGATGGCCTGACAAACGCGCGAGGTACGGCAGTTTACAACCATGGAGAGCATGTGGGGCATCCAGCCGCTAATTGATCTGACACCTGGATGCCTCATCGCGATTCGGCTCGCAAGAGGAAGGGCATTGAAGTGCCGTTTCGGCGAAAATCGGCGCAAAGGAGCAAATTTGAGGCGTTCAGCGCGTATTTGAGTTTTGCTGCATGCCCCGACTCCATCATTCCACGCTGATTTCACCAGGTGCGTGAGGCCCAGCGCACCAAAGGCCAGTATCTATATGGGCAGCGCACAGGAGGACAGAAAGTGTGACGCACTTGCCGCACCGATCAGGAACCAGGCTGGCATGCCGCCCCGATGACCTGAGTCTCGTGCCACGAGGATCGTGACGACCAACGAGAAGTGGAAATTTGGGATGGCTACCAACACAAAATATCGGCAGGTGTCTAGCCGATGGCTGCAAACGACCGATCTTCGACTAAAGCGAGCTTAGAGGACGGCGCCCGTGTGCGCCGCCAGGAAATACTGGAAATCGCTGCACAGCTTTTCGCGCGCAAGGGCTACAGAGGCACGTCCATCCGCGACATCGGCGAGCAGGCCGGCGTGCTCGGCGGCTCCCTCTATCACCACATCAAATCCAAGGACTCGCTGTTTGTCGAACTGCACCATGCGGCGCTGGATGCTGCGGCCGAGAGACTTGCCGGAGCGGTTCAGGCTCAAGCTGATCCTTGGTCGAGGCTCGAGGCCGCATGCGTCGCGCTCATGGAAATCCAGCTCGACCCCAACTCGGCGACGCTGCCGATGATGAACGACTTCCGCGAAGTCCCGGACGCTGTGAGGCTGCAACTCGTTCGTCGGCGCGACGAATTCGAAGATCAGTTCAGGGGGCTGGTGGATGCGCTGCCGCTTCCGGGCGATATCGACCGCTCCATCTACCGTAATCTCCTGCTGTCGCAGCTCAACAAGGCCGCCGATTGGTATCGGCCCGGCCGCTTGTCGCCAGCGGAGATCGGCAGGCAGATCACCCGGATCTTCCGGCATGAGGCGGCGGCCGCAAAAGCCTGACGTCTACGTCCGGTCGTTCCAATCAGTTTTGAATCGGGCGTGGAGAGCAATCCGCTTGTGAGTGTAACAAGTGTTTGGTAACTCTCCATGTAACGATCGAAAGAGGATTGCATGCAGGATTACTGTGCCCCCATCGACGACTATCGCTTTCTCCTGACCGAGGTGCTCGGCTTCGACGCGGCGATGGCCGAGGCAGACGGAGGCGAGGTCGACGCGGACACGGCCGTCGCGATCCTGGAGGAGGCCGGGCGCCTGTGCGCCGACCGCCTCCATCCGTTGAACCGAAGCGGCGATGAGCATGGTTGCCACCTCGCGGGTGGCGAGGTCAGCACGCCAGCCGGATTCCCGGATGCGTGGCGTGCCTTCATTGATGGCGGATGGGCATCTCTGTCGGGCGATCCCGCCAATGGGGGGCAGGGGCTCCCCTTCATCCTGCAGCTTTGGCTCGACGAGATGATGGCGTCGGCGAACCTGTCTT
The DNA here is from genome assembly GCA_029167225.1 of Sphingobium arseniciresistens. Classification (GTDB taxonomy): domain Bacteria; phylum Pseudomonadota; class Alphaproteobacteria; order Sphingomonadales; family Sphingomonadaceae; genus Sphingobium; species Sphingobium arseniciresistens. The sequence goes on along the minus strand of JARFNK010000036.1, from coordinate 16,198 downwards.
TCGGTCTCTTCGCCGGGCTGACGCGGGGTGCGGCTGAAGCGATTGCCGCGCATGCCAGCGATGCTCTCAAGGAAATCTATCTGCCGCGGCTCGTCAGCGGCAAATGGACCGGCGCGATGGCGCTGACCGAAAGCAACGCGGGCAGCGATCTCGCGCAGCTCAAGTCCAAGGCCACGCCCAATGCCGATGGCAGCTACGCCATCTCGGGCACCAAGATCTTCATTTCGTCCGGCGACCATGATTTTGGCGGTAACATCGTCCATCTCGTGCTGGCGCGCCTTCCCGATGCGCCTCCGGGGGTGAAGGGGATCAGCCTTTTCCTTGTCCCCAAATTCATTCCCGGCGCGGACGGCGGCTTCACCGTCCGCAACGCGATGTCGGTCGGCGCGCTCGAAGAGAAGATGGGCATCCATGCCCAGCCCACCTGCGTCATGAACTATGACGGCGCTGTGGGATGGTTGGTGGGCGAGCCCCATCGTGGCCTCGCCGCGATGTTCACCATGATGAATGCCGAACGGCTGATGGTTGGCATTCAGGGGCTTGGCATCGCGAGCGCCGCCTATCAGCAGGCGGTTGCCTATGCCCGCGACCGGCTGCAGGGGCGCGGAGCCGACGGAAATCCGGGGCCCGTTCCGATCATCGGCCATGCCGACATCCGCCGCACCCTGCTGACGATCCGTGCCTTCGTCGAAGCCGGACGTGCGCTCGCAGGATGGACGGCGCTGCAACTCGACCGGGCGCATTCGCATCCCGATCCGCTCGAACGGGAGCGCAGCGACGGCCTGGTGGCACTGCTCACGCCGGTCATCAAAGCGGCCTTCACCGATTTCGGCTTCGAGAGCGCGGTTCATGCCCAGCAGGTGTTCGGGGGACATGGCTACATTCGCGAATGGGGCATGGAGCAATATGTCCGCGATGCCCGGATCGCCCAGATCTACGAGGGCACCAACGGCATCCAGGCTATGGATCTGGTCGGCCGCAAGATCGGACTGGCGAGTGGCGCCGTCGCGAACAGCTTCTTCGATCGGATAGAAGCCGATCTCACCGATGCCGCAACCGTGCCGGAGATCGACCTCGTGGCCCGGCGAGGCCTGGAGGCGTTGACGCTTCTGAGGGAGGCTACGGCCAGCCTGCAAGGTGCGGACCCGGACACGGCGGGCGCCGTCGCGGTGGACTATCTGCGCCTGTTCGCGCTCGTGGCGCTGGGCTGGATGTGGGCGCGGATGGCAGCCGCGGCGGCGCGCGGCGATGCCGCCCGACACGAGGCGAAGATCCATACCGCCCGTTTCTTCGCCCAACGCGTGCTCAACCAGGCCCATGCGCTCGCGCGGGCGGTGGCCGACGGCTCGGCATCGGTCGTGTCGCTTCCGGTCGATCAATTCTAGCGCAGAGGATATCCGGTGGCAGTCGCTGAGGAAAAGTTCGGCCCCGTTTCCTCGCGAGCGGGGCGGTCCGATGTTCCAGGCCGACCTGATGGGCTTGCCTGCCGCTCTGAACACGCTTCGCACCTATGCCGAGGGCCGCAACGGCTGGGCTTGGGCGCTGGCCGCGCTTTTGGTGGACCTCGCCGCGCGCAATGCCCGGTTCGAAGACCTCAACGGATGACGACGATGCCAGGACGCATCTGCGTCCGGGGCAGTGGAGCAGGAGTTTGGAATGGCTGACGTTTATCTTGTCTCAGCAGCGCGCACCGGGATCGGCAGCTTCGGCGGGTCACTCAAGGACCAGAGGCCAGGCGAGCTTGGCGGGCATGTCGCCCGGGCAGCGATCGAGCGCGCCGGTATCGGCCCCGACTTGGTGCAGAATGTGGTGTTCGGGAGTGTCGTCCCGACAGAACCGCGCGACGCCTACGTGTCGCGTATCGCGGCCGTCGGCGCGGGCATTCCGCATGAGGCTCCCGCACTCACCGTGAACAGGCTCTGCGGATCGGGGCTTCAGGCCATCATCTCGGCCGCGCAGTCCATCCTGCTCGGCGACCATGACATCGGCATCGGCGGCGGGGCGGAGATCATGAGCCGCGCGCCCTATTTCGCGCCCGCGGCCCGCTGGGGCCAGAAGATGGGCGACACCGCCATGCTCGACGGGCTGATCGGCGCGCTGTCTGATCCATTCCACGCTTATCATATGGGCGTGACCGCGGAGAACGTCGCGTCCCGCTTCGGCATCTCCCGCGACGAGCAGGACGCGCTTGCCTTCGAAAGCCAGAAACGCGCCGCGCACGCCATCGCGTCCGGCTATTTTCGTGACCAGATCGTGCCGGTCGAGATCAAGGCACGCGGCCAGGTGAAGACGTTCGATGTCGACGAGTTCGTCCGCCTGGATGCGGCCGCCGAGGATTTCGGGAAGCTCAAACCCGTGTTCCAGAAGGAGAACGGCACGGTCACGGCCGGCAATGCGTCGGGCATCAACGATGGCGCGGCGGCGGTGGTGCTGGCGAGCGCCGGGGCCGTAGACCGCCACGGGCTCAAGCCGCTCGCTCGGCTGGTTGCCTATGGCCATGCCGGTGTTGATCCCGCCTATATGGGGATCGGTCCCGTACCGGCGACGCGCAACGCGCTCGCGCGGGCTGGTCTCAAGGTCGAGGATCTCGACGTCATCGAAGCGAACGAGGCCTTTGCCGCGCAGGCCTGCGCCGTGGCGCGGGAGCTTGGCTTCGACCCGCAGAAGGTCAATCCCAACGGGAGCGGCATTTCGCTTGGGCATCCGATCGGCGCCACCGGCGCGATCATCACCACCAAGCTCGTCTATGAACTGCATCGCACCGGCGGCCGGTATGGACTGGCGACAATGTGCATTGGCGGAGGGCAGGGCATCGCCGCGATCTGGGAGCGGGTCTGATCTGCCGTCCTGGCCACGCGGAGCAGGCGGCGTGAGAATGCTTTTCCTCAAATAATCGTAAGGACGATACCGATGAAACTGCTGGTGCCCGTGCCGAAACCGAGTTCGCAAGCTACCTCATGTATCCCAAGGTATTCACGGCCTTCGCGGAGGCCAAGCGGCGCTATGGCCCCGTCGCAGCTCTGCCGACGCGGGTCTATTTCTATGGCATGGAGCCAGGGCAGGAGATCAACGTCGAGATCGAACGGGGCAAGACTTCGGTGATCACGTTGACCGCGATCGGCAGAACCGAAGAGGATGGCTCGGTTCGCGTGTTTTTCGAACTGAATGGGCAACCCCGTATCATCACCGTCGCCGATCGAAAGGCCAATGCGGGCAAGGCGGCGCGGGGCATGGCTGATGCATCGAATGAAAACCACATCGCTGCTGCACCCATGCCGGGCGTGGTCGCTATGGTAGCAATTGCGCAAGGCCAGGCGGTAAAGGCGGGCGATCTTCTGATCACGCTTGAAGCCATGAAGATTGAGACCGCGATCTCGGTGCCGAAGGAAGCGACGATTTCGGAAATTGCCGCGAAGACTGGACAGCCAATCGACGCCAAGAAACTGCTCGTTGTCCTCGATTGAGCTTGGCTTGGCGGACTCCGATCGTCGCCCGGCCGCCATCGGGCAAGAGGAACGCTTTCGGCAGGGTCAGGAGAACCTTCCCGGGGAGCGAACATGAGAGTCCAAAATGTCGACGAGCCATAAGAGGCTGCCTCGCAAAGGACCATATAGACGCGTCTGATGTCGCCGGTAGAGGAGAGAATGCCCGAGTTGCGCGACCCGACCACGCAGAAAGCCGCCTTCAAACAGACCAAAGCGGGCGAGTGTCCCATAGGCGTCATAACCACCGAGGGAGACCAGCGAGCCGAAATCGTGGTAACGGAAATCGGGAACACGGAGGCCTTGCACGATCGCGGGCAGATGCCGGCAAAGATACATGCATTGCTGATACGCTGCCTGTGCTGTCGTTGGTAAAGGAGCTTCGCCTTCGGAAGTCTGGACGCTTGCACAATCCCCCAGGGCGAGAATTTTGGGGTCGCCCACGGCCATGAGGGTTCTGTCGACGATCACTTGTCCCAACCGGCTATGTTGAAGCCCTTCTATATCTGCAATAAATGCCGGTGCGCGGACGCCGGCTGCCCATAGCTTCAGATCTGCATCGACCCTTCTGCCGTCTGCTAGGGCAAACCCCGTGTCGTCGGCTGATTGCACGCGCGCTGACATCAGAACGGTAATTCCCAGGCGCTCCAGCACTTCAAGAGCTGCCTGTGCAACCTTAGGAGGGAAGGGTCCCAGGATGCGATCCTGTGACTCTATGAGCGTTATCGAGAGATTGCCCCGTAAGCCCAGAGCCCCATGCAACTCCAGCACATCGGCCAACCGAATAAGCTCCGCGACAAGTTCGACGCCCGTCGCACCTGCTCCGACCACCGCGACCGATAGGGGCCGCTGGCTGGCGACGGACCGTATCAACGCTATCCGCAGCCTGTCGTTGAATGCGAGCGCCTCTCGCCGACTGTCGATGGTCATGCAATGCTCCGCGACACCGGGCGTTCCGAAATCATTGGCACGGCTTCCGGCTGCGAGGACCAGCGTATCATATTGAAGGGAGCGGGCGGGCAGCACCTCTTCACCGGTCGCCATGACCGGACCGATCCGAATGAGGGACCGCTCGCGATCGACGGCAACGACCTCGCCAAGCTCGAATGAGAAGCCCCTGCGGCGCGCTTGCGAGAGATAGGCGGTTTGATGGGCGCCGGTATCCGCCGTTCCAGCGGCAATGGTGTGGAGCATGGGTTTCCAGACATGAGCCAGTTCGCGATCGACAAGTCGAACATCCCAGCCCAGCTTGCGTGCAGGCTTGCCTGAAACATGGCTGGCAAGATCGAGGCCCGCGACACCTCCACCGACGACCACGATCTTGTGCTTTTCAGTCATGTCTATCCATTCTTGGAAATTTTCACTTGTTACGACTTCGTCTGACCACATGGTCGCCATTCAGAAATAGCGGCGCTGCCGCAGCCGAAGAGCCAGCCAGATCAGGAAAAGGCTGCGTACCAGAAGACTCAGGCCGATGGCGATGCCAACATAGGTGATGGCGACGATCGGATGCACAAAAAGCAAAGACAGCCCAAGTACTACGTTGACGATACTCAAGCAGATAAGCCAGGGCCGGTCTTCCCTTTTTCGTAGGGACGCGGAAAAGGTAAAGCGCGCTCCAACGAGAAGCCACGCACTGCTCAACCAAACGAGTGACAGGCCGCCGGCGAGCGGGTGAAAGAGGACTATGCCGCCCCCGATCAGGGTGAGAGCGCCAAAAAGCGCCTCCGAGCGATCCTTGCGGCGTCTGGAAAGCCCGGCGACGACCATGAGAACGCCATAGCCCAAAAGCCCGAAACCAAGTGCTGTGCCGGCGGACAGTCCGAAAAGAAATGGATGCAGAAGACCAAGCATGCCAAGTATTGCGACGGCAATGCCGTAGGCGAGCATCCAGGCCTGCTCGCTGCGTAAGAGGTGTCTGGTCACATGGTTGATCCGCTTTTTGGTCATCCAATCGCCCGGGTTGCCGAGAGTGCTGGAGCCGATTTTTAAGACAGCTTAGAGCGATAGGATGATTGGAATCGCCGAGTTTCTCAGCAAATGCCGAGTTGTTCCTCCTAAAACGCTCTCGCTCAACTTGGATCTTCCGTAAGCGCCCATGACGAGCAAATCAGCGCTGTTGCTTGTCGCGAAATCAAGAATGAGCTTTCCCGTTTCACGACCCTCGAGCAGGTGCAACTCGGCGTTGAGGCCACTTCGGGCGAGGTGCGCCTTCAACTCGCTGCCGGGATCGAAATCCACGATTTTGTGAGCGCCTATTTGCTGTACGACGACGACATCGATCCGCGCTGCCTCGAAGAGGAACGGCATCGCGTTCGCAACCGCCCGAGCGGCTTCGGCACTGCCATTCCAGGCAATGACAATGCTGTTCGGCATACGGCTGACCGGCCAATTCTCCGGTAAAAGGAGGACAGGTCGTCCCGACGCAAAAATCAACTCGCCAGATAGGCCGAGCCTCGTTTGTGCTTTGTTCGGCCGTGCTCCCCCGCCGATAATCGCAAGGCCCGCGTAACGGGCGTACAACATCAGCCTTTGATCACGTTCGTGGTTGAAGCGCCGCCATGTGCCCTGGAGATTTAAGTCGCAGATGATCTTGTCGAAGGCTGCCCGCATTTCGGCTTCTGCCGTACGCATGCTGTCACCGAATGTCTTAAGCATCTCCGTAATGCCGTCGCCAATCGCATAGTCCGAATGGAGATGTAGCTCGAGACCATCGACGACGAAGACGCATGTCAGATGTGCCCGCCATCTATGTGCCAGTTTTCCGGCATATGATAAACGAGTGTTCCAATGAGGCGTATCTTCCAGGAAGACAATGATATCCTTAGGTGTCATCGGGATTCTTTCTGGAGTGGTGGTTGTCGGGTAACGTCGTGGCGCGGTCGCGGCTCAAAATATTGCCGTTATCGATGCCTTCGAAGGAGGCGAAGCGTCGGACACCGTCAAAGACGTTTGAGTTGGCGCGACGCAGATATCGCCTCGCTGCCTCGAGCAAAGGCGGATCAATCTCTTCGAATCCGGTCACGTCACCGCCGGGTGCGAACTGCCACATCGCGAAAGCGCGCAAAGCTTCGAGTTGCGGATTGGCCAACGTCGTGACTCGCTCGACCCCGAAGACTGACAGGATGAAAGACATTCGCCTGCCATCTGGAGGTCTGGCGACGCGACGACGGTTTCGCGCATCGGCTATACCGATGAGCAAAGCGCTTTTCTGGATGCGCGTGAGAGGCGGAAGATGCATCATGTTCCCGCAACTCCCGCAGAAGCGAGCGGACCGGCGATCAACAAGAAGGATGAAACAGCCCGCTCAAGATGTTGGCGGCGCGCACCACCACTCGGAGGGGCCGCGACGCCCGCGAGAAGGCGTAACGGAAGATCGGCAACCACCAGTCCGGAAAATGCTGCGTATAAATCCTCAGGTCGGGCGCTCTGGCTGTCCGCTATCCATCTCCAGTCGGTGAAATATGCATGCAACTCGGCTTCAATGGGCGCGATTCCCGCATCATAGATAAACACGCCGAGATCAGACTCTCGCGGCACCTGGGGCAGCACGAGTTGCACCAGGTCGAGCCATTCTTTGGCGGTGACGAACCCTAAAAGCTGATCGGCGATGTCTACCAGAGTCGCAGCGAGATGGAGCCGCTTCCCTGCAAGGGGCGAGGTCGGCCGAATGCGCTCGAGACGATCCTGGATCAGCGCTTCAAACAGCCCTCGCTTGCTGCCGAACAAACTGTAGATCGTCCCTCGCGAGCCGCCTGTTTGCTCGATAATGTCGGTGATGCTCGTCCCGTCATAACCCTGCCTGAAAAAGCAGGCGGCGGCGCCGTCCAACATCCGTTGCCGCTTGAGCACGGTACCGGGCCGCATTCTGCGGGCGACAGCCTCATCTGGCGGTTTCCTCCCCGTGGATATGCGCCGATAATTCACGGTCTCGCACCCGCTATGGGGTTGCCTTCGTCCGTACGGCCGGGAGAGCTCGCGCGGCAGGTGGAGCGCAGATCAGCGCAAGCCACCGCCAAAAACCCTGTAAAGATCGACGAGGTTAGATTGCTTTGCCAACCTTGCGTCGATCAAGCTCTGTTGAGCGGCCAGAAGCGCTCGCTGGGCATCGAGGGTCGAAAGGAACGGATCCAATCCCCTGCGATAGCGCGCCTCGGCCAGTTGGTAGCTCTCGGCGCTCGCCCGCTCCAGCGATTGCTGGGCGTCGAGTTGCTCCGCGATCGTCGACCGCCGGGCGAGGGCGTCCGCCGCTTCCCGAAAAGCCGACTGGACAGCTTTCTCGTAGCTCGCGACCGCCGCATCCCGCTGTGCCTTCGTCGCCGCGAGATTGGCGCTGTTCCTGCCATAGTTGAAGATGGGCAGAGTTGCCGCGGGGCTGAAATTCCACGTGTCCGAGCCGGACTCGAACAGATGCGACAGGCCGGGAGCCATGGTTCCCACAGCTCCGGTCAACGAAATGCGGGGGAAGAAAGCCGCTCGCGCTGCGCCGATGTTGGCATTGGCGGCGATCAACTGGTGCTCGGCGGCGAGTACGTCGGGACGACCGACCAAGACCTCCGAACTCAGGTTCGGGGGCAATTGGTCAATCGTGTAGGAAGCTTCTCCCAGCCGGATAGGCAGCATGCCGTCGTCGGGTGATATGCCCATCAAAAGAGCGAGCGCATTGCGATCCTGGGCGACTGCGGTCCTTAGCTGGGCAACCGTGCTGCGCGCCTGTTCGAAACTGGTCTGCGCCTGCCGCACGTCGAGAGCCGAGGCATAGCCACGCTCATGCCGTGCGCGAGTGAGACCAAGTGTGCGTTCGAATGCATCGCGGCTTTGCGATGCGACATCGAGCCGCTCGGTGTCCGCACCCAGTGTTAGCCAAGCATTGGCGACTTCTCCCACAAGTGCAATCTGCGCCGCCTTGCGCGCTTCATCGGTCGAGAAATATTGTTCGAGCGCGGCCTTCGACAGGTTGCGAATGCGCCCGAAAAGGTCGATTTCCCAAGAAGCGCCGATGCTGGCTGACCAAGATTCCGGCGTCCTGTCGCCCCCGTAGAGCGCTGCCTGGTCGCGCGTTACACGCTGCATCGCGCCGCTCCCGTCGGCGGAGACGGTGGGAAGCAAGTCCGATCGCTGGACGCGATACGAGGCCCTCGCCGCCGCGACATTGGCGACCGCGACCCTCAGATCGCGATTGTTCCGTAGGGCCAGGTCGATCGCACCGCGCAGACGCTGATCGGTAAAAAATGCCTGCCAGCCGACCTCGGCGAGGGGCGTTTTGTTATCGTCGCCGAGTTGGGGAGGGTGCGCGTCGGCCGGCAGGCTGGCAGGTACAGGCAGCGACGGACGTCTATATTCCGGCGCAAAACTGCATCCGCCAAGGAGAATTGCGGTTGCGAGAACCGCCAAAGAGCAGCGCATGGAGATGTTCCTGTTCATTCCGCCGGCTCCGGCAGAGCGGTTTGCGGGGCATCATTCGGCTTGTCCTTGCCCCGAGTGATCCGGCTGACGAGGACGAAGAACAGCGGCACGAACATGATGGCGAGGACGGTGGCGGCCGCCATGCCGCCTGCTACCACGATGCCGATCGCATTCTGGCCGCCCGCGCCCGCCCCTTTTGAAAGGGCGAGAGGGATGATGCCGCCAATAAAGGCGAAGGACGTCATGAGGATTGGCCGCAATCGGAGCCGGGCAGCATAAAGCGCTGCTTCGATCGCCGTTGAGCCATTCCGTCGTTCGGCTTCGGCAAATTCCACGATCAGGATCGCGTTCTTGGCTGAAACACCAACGGTCGTGAGGAGTGCCACCTGGAAATAGACGTCATTGTTGAGGCCGCCGAGGGTCGCGGAAAGAACTGCGCCGAAGACGCCGAGCGGCGCGGCCGTCATCACCGCGAAAGGCACGGACCAGCTTTCATAAAGTGCCGCCAGGCAGAGGAAGACCATGAGCAGCGACAGCGCATACACGGCCATTGCCTGGTTTCCTGCAAGCCGTTCCTCATAGGATAGACCGGTCCATTCGAACCCGACGCCAGCCGGCAGCTTGGCGGCCATTTCCTCCATCGCCTTCATGGCCGTGCCGGAACTCTTGCCCGGCGCGGGCTCGCCCAGGATTTCGAAGGCAGGAAGGCCATTATAGCGCTCGAGACGAGACGAGCCGTACATCCAATGGGTGGACGCGATCGTCGAAAGCGGCGTCATCTCACCGGAGATGCCCCGGACGTTCCAGCGATCGAGATCGTCCGGCGCCTTGCGGAAAGGTTCGTCAGCCTGGACATAGACCTTCTTGACGCGGCCGCGATCGATGAAGTCGTTCACATAGGCGCCACCCCAGGCTGTCGAGATGGCGTCGTTCACATCGGCCTGGGAAAGGCCGTGCGCGCCCGCCGCTGCCTGATCGACGTCAATCTGCAACTGAGGCGCGTCCTCCTGGCCGTTGGGACGCACGGCGATCAGGTCGGGATTCTTCGCAGCCATGCCCAGAAGCTGGTTCCTGGCATCGAGCAACGCCTTGTGGCCAAGGCCGTTACGATCCTGAAGCTCGAAGTCGAAACCGGTCGCATTACCGAGTTCGATGATAGCCGGCGGAATGAAGGCGAAGACCGTCGCATCGCGCTCCTTAGCGATCGCGGCGTTGAGGCGCCCGGCGACTGCCGAAGCCGAATTTTCCTTGCCCGCGCGCTCGTCCCAGGGTGTCATGCCTACGAAGGCCATGCCGATGTTCTGGCCGCGTCCCGCCAGGCTGAAGCCGTTGACGGTGAAGACCGAAGCCACGTTGTGCCGTTCGTTCTTCTGGAGGAAGTCTGCGATCTTCTCGTTGACCTGGATGGTCCTCGAGACGCTGGCTCCGGCGGGCAACTGGACCAGCGCCATCACGGTGCCCTGGTCCTCATCCGGCAGGAAGCCAGTGGGCAGGCGAGCGAACAGTGCGGTCAGGCCGATGATGATGAGGCCATATAGCAAGAGAGAGCGCTTGGGGGATCGGATCGCCCGCGAAACGCCATTCTCATAGCGTGCCGCGCCGCGATCGAAGGTGCGGTTAAACCAGCCGAAGAAGCCCGTGGTTTTGCCGTGCGAACCCTTTGGGATGGGCTTGAGGATGGTCGAGCAGAGCGCGGGCGTCAGGACCAGCGCCACGAGCACCGAGAGCGCCATAGCGGACACGATGGTGACGGAAAACTGGCGGAAGATGATACCGGTCGACCCACCGAAGAAGGCCATCGGAATGAACACCGCCGAAAGCACAAGGCCGATGCCGATGAGCGCGCCGGAGATTTCTTCCATCGATTTGCGCGTCGCCTCAAGCGGCGGGAGGCCCTCTTCCGCCATGATGCGTTCGACATTCTCCACGACGACGATCGCGTCGTCGACGAGCAGACCTATGGCCAGCACCATGCCGAAAAGCGTGAGCGTGTTGATCGAGTATCCCATGGCCGCGAGCACGCCGAATGTGCCTAGCAGGACCACGGGGACCGCAATGGTCGGAATGAGCGTTGCCCGGAAGTTCTGCAGGAACAGCAGCATCACGAGGAAGACGAGAACCACCGCCTCGAACAGCGTTTGCACGACGTGATGGATCGAGACCCGCACGAAAGGTGTGGAGTCGTAGGCGAAAGCAACCTTCACGCCGGGCGGAAAAGTGCTCGACAGCTCATCGACCCGCGCTTTGAGCGCGTTGATCGTGTCAAGGGCGTTGGCGCCGGATGCCAGACGGATCGCAAAGCCTGCGGCAGGGTGGCCATTATATTTGGCGTCGACCTCATAGCTCTCGCTACCGATCTCGACACGCGCGACATCAGCAATCCTGACCGTCGACCCGTCGGTATTGGTGCGCAGCAATATCTGCCTGAACTGCTCAGGCGTGCGCAGGCGGGACTGGGCGTTGACAGTGGCATTGAGCTGCTGTTCGGGTCCCGAGGGTCGCGCGCCAACCTGACCGGCTGAGACCTGCGCGTTTTGAGCACGGATCGCCGCCTTCACATCGGCAGGGGTAAGTCCGAAGGTCTGAAGCTTGTAGGGATCGATCCAGATGCGCATCGCATATTGCGCGCCCAGCACGATCGTATCGCCAACGCCCGTGACGCGGCTCAGCGGATCCTGAAGCCGGGAGGATATGATGTCGCCAAGGTCGCCGCTGTCATATTTCCCGTCCTCCGAATAGACTGCGAGCACGGCAAGGAAGTTGATGGTGGACTTGGTAACGCGCATACCCTGCTGCTGCACTTCCTGTGGCAGCAGCGGCGTTGCGAGCTGAAGCTTGTTCTGTACCTGCACCTGGGCGATGTCGGGATCGGTACCCTGCTCGAAGGTGAGGGTAATCGTTACTGTGCCGGCGGATTCGCTCGTCGACGACATATAACGCAGATTGTCGATGCCCTTCATCTGCTGCTCGATCACCTGCGTGACGGTGTTTTCGAGCGTCTCAGCTGAAGCGCCAGGATAGGTGGCGTTGATCTGGATCGCAGGCGGTGCGATCGGGGGGAATTGCGAGATGGGCAGGCGAGTGATGGAAAGGCCGCCCACCAGCATGATGACGATGGCGATGACCCAGGCGAAAACCGGTCGATCTATGAAAAAGCGAGCCATGGGATCACCGTGCCGATGCGGTTTTGGAAAGGGACGCCCGAACCGGTTTTACCGTCGCGCCGGGTGTCGCGCGCTGAACGCCGTCGACGATCAATCGGTCGCCGGGCTGCAACCCGCTGGCAATCAACCAGCGGTCGCCCACGGCGCGCACCGTCTCGATATGGCGCTGTTCGACCTTGTCGCCTTTGCCGACCACCAGCGCGGTGGCGCGGCCGCGCTCATCGCGCGTAACGCCTTGCTGCGGAACCAGGATCGCGTGATCCTCAACGCCATCGACCAGCTTGGCCTTGACATACATGCCGGGCAGAAGCGTTCCCGTGGGGTTGGGGAAGACCGCGCGCAGAATGACGGCGCCTGAGCTGGGATCGACCGACACCTCGCTGAACCGCAAGGAACCCTTGATCGGATAAGGGCTTCCATCCGGCAGGGTGAGGCTCACCGGCGCCTCGGCATTGCGTGCTTCGCCCTTGGCAAAGGCATTCTTCAGGCGCAGCAACTCCGCGCTCGACTGCGGCACGTCCACGAAGATCGGGTCCAGGGTCTGGATCGTTGCAAGTGGAGCAGCCTGTCCTGTTGTGACCAACGCGCCAGCGGTAATGAGCGAGCGGCCGATGCGGCCGCTGATCGGAGCGGTGATGCGAGTGAATTCAAGATCGATCTTGGCCGAGCGGACTGCAGCCCTCGCGGATTCGACGTCGGCGACTGCCTGACCCCGCGCCGAGGCTGCATCATCCGCGTCCTGGCGGCTCACCGCATCAATCCCCACCAGATCCTTCGTCCGGGACGCGCGGCTGTTCACTGAAACCAGGGTTGCCTCCGCGCGGGCGAGCGAGGCCCGCGCCTTGTCGAAGGCCGCCTGATAGGGAGCCGGGTTGATCTGGTAGAGGAGCTGCCCCTTGGAAACATAGGCGCCTTCCTCGAACAGCCTGCGCAGAACGATGCCGCTGATTTGCGGGCGGACCTCGGAGATCAGCGAGGGACTCGTGCGTCCGGCAAGCTCGGTCACCAGCGTTGCCGGTGCGGATTCGACCGTGACAATCCCGACTTCCGCCGGACCCGGTGTGGGTTGGCTACCGCCATGATTGCAAGCCGCGGTGCCCAAAACCAGGGCAAGTGCGAGCGCGGAGCGCCGCATTGGGGATCGTTTCATCGGCCAACCCTTAGAAAATGAGAGCAATCGTTCACTCTTTATTTTTGTGCCGCTAATCTGCTAGGCGTGATTCGTCAAGAATGAGGTTTGAGAAAAATCACGATGGTTAAGACCCCGGATGCTATCGCCAGGCAGCAGCAGCGCGCCGAAATGCGCCGCGATCAGGTGCTGGACGCTGCGCGCGCCTGTTTTCTGCGAGAGGGATTTCATGCCGCGAGCGTCAATCGCATCGCGGCCGAGGCCGGCATGAGTGTTGGCCACCTCTATCGTTATTTCGAGAGCAAGGAGGAGATCATCGTTGCGCTTTGCGAACGCAACCTGGACGAGTTTCTGAGCCACGCGCCCGTCCTTCCGCCCAATCAGAGGGCCGACGGTGAGGCTATGATCGCAGCGAGCCTCGCGGAATTCGATGCGCTGATCGATCGAAGTCATGCCGGCTTCGCAATGGAAGTTTTGGCCGAGGCCGCGCGCAGCGAGGCCGTTCAGGCAATCGTGACCGAGAACGACCGCAAGTTTCGCGACAGCCTGAGGGACCTGATGGTCCCTCTTCTATCAGCGAAAACGCAGGATGTGGTCGAGGAGAGGGTGGAAATGGCGCTGCTCCTCCTTCACGGCCTCATGATGCGCACGATGAGCGGATTGACGTCCCAGGATGTCGAGCGCCTCAAGATTGCATTCCAATATCTTATGCGAGCAATCCTGCTCTAAAAAATAAATAGTCTAGGACATGGTGCATGACGAATCTGATGACGGGCAAGCGAGGCCTGATCATGGGCTTGGCCAATGACAAGTCACTTGCCTGGGGTATCTCGAAAGCCCTGTATCAACAGGGCGCCGAACTGGCATTTTCATATCACGGGCCGGCTCAGGAACGGCGGGTGCGTCCGTTGGCTGGACAATTGGACTCAGATTTCCTGGTCGAGTGCGATGTCGCCGACATGGCTGACCTTGATGCTCTCTTTGCCCAAATCCAACAACACTGGGATACATTGGATTTCGTTGTCCATGCTATCGGTTTCTCGGACAAGAATGAACTGCGTGGAAAATATGCCGATACAAGTCTGGAAAATTTCGTTCGTACTATGAACATATCGGTATATAGTCTTGTAGCCATCGCCAAGCGAGCGTCTCTGCTCATGAAAGATGGGGGTTCGATCCTGACGTTGAGCTATTATGGAGCCGAAAAAGTTCTTCCTAACTACAATGTGATGGGTGTGGCTAAGGCTGCTTTGGAAACCAGTGTCAAGTATCTCGCATCTGATTTCGGTCCGCAGGATATTCGAGTCAACGCCATTTCAGCAGGGCCAATCAAGACATTGGCTTCCAGCGGGATCGGTGATTTTCGCTATATCCTGAAATGGAATGAACATAATTCGCCTCTTCGCCGCAACGTCACGGTGGAGGATGTGGGAGGAGCTGCACTCTACCTGCTTTCCGATCTGGCAAGTGCGGTGACGGGGGAAATCCACCATGTCGACGCAGGCTACAACATCATCGGCATGAGAGCCGAAGATGCTCCCAATTTTACGAACGCATCAGCCTAAGTGCTCTGCCAGCCGGTAACGATCTGCGTTGAGTTCAGAATATCTACCAGATTGTCCCATCGTCGTCGGTTGTGCCCCGCCGGCTGCCTGGCTTGGAGGGCGCTCATCCTGTGTCTTGCGCCCTATTCGCCTAGATAGATCAGCGATTTTCCGTTGTTCCGTCCATCATAGAGGCGAGCGATCGCCCCTGGGGCGTGGAGAAGGCCGGTCACAATGTCTTCCTCGTAGTGCAACATTCCAGATCGGATCCGGCCAGTGAGATCGGCAAGAGCCCCGGGAAAATCCTCGCTATGGTCGAAGACCAGCAAGCCCGACCAGATTAGGCGACGCGTCAGTATTTCCCGTTCTGCACGTAAGCCGGTGGGGGTAGGGGACCATTGAGATACTGCGGCCGTCCCGCATTGTACGATACGACCGCCCGTCTTCATCCTTCGGAGCGCCTGATCGAGAAGGTCGCCCCCGGTATTGTCGAAAAAGACGTCAATTCCATCGGGAACAAGCCGATCGAGCAATGATGCTGCATCGGCCGACTTGTAGTTGGCGGCCGCTGCATAGCCGAACCGGGACGTGCAACGCGCGAACTTGGCGTCGTCACCGGCAAGGCCAATGACATGGAATGCCCTGGCCTGCGCCAGCTGGCCGACAAGGCTGCCCACCGCGCCCGCGGCAGTCGTGACCAATATGGTGTCCCCTGCCTTCGGACGACCGAGCTTGAAGAGGCCGAGATAGGCAGTCAGTCCATTGATACCGAGAACTCCGGCATAGGCAGAGAGGGGAGCCTGGATCACGTCGATTCGCGTCACCACCGCTTGAGGCCCGACGACCGCATAATCCTGCCAGCCGAACCAGCCATAGAGATGCAGGCCCTCCGGGAATTCCGCATGACGGCTTTCGACGATCACGCCTACAGCGAGTGCGCGCATTACGTCGCCGACAGGGACCGGCTGCGAATAATTGCTTCCCTCGTTTGTCCACCCTCGCTGCGCCGGATCGACCGAAAGATAGATATTGCGCACGCGAAACTGGCCTTCGGCCAGCGACTCCAGTGACGCTTCGTCAAACGTGAAATGACTGGCTTGCGGGATGCCGACGGGACGACTGGACAGGATCACGCGGCGGTTTCTACCGGGAAGGTTCCGAGGGGTGGCAGGCGTGGACATGCAGATATCCTGAAAGCTTCATGTTGCCATGACGTGTGGAAAAACGGAGTCGTCGTCCTTCGAATATCTTCCTAATGTGGCCGTGCCCACTCAGACATTCTCGGCTGCGATTAGTGGCCTAGCGGGAAAGAGGCAGAACGATGCCGTTCTCGTGTTCGAGATGGACGAGTTGGTCAGAAGGCGACATTGTCGCCGCCTTTGGTCTGGAGCATGGTGCGGGCCTCGGCGGGGGTGGCGATATCGAGGCTGAGTTCCTCGAGGATGCGGCGGATCTTGGCGACCTGCTCGGCAT
>JARFNK010000035.1 GCA_029167225.1 Sphingobium arseniciresistens | reverse complement strand
TTAGTCCGGCGAGCAGAGGCATTCTCAACTTACCTCATCATCACTGATACTCCATTTCAGCGCCGCAACGGCGCACTATCCTTATATCCGAACTGGTGGCCGTCACGCGAGCGGGGGTTCCAGCGCACCAGGCAGACGACGGCGAAAACGGCGCCGCCGACGCCATCGACGGTTTCCTCCGCAGCGGCGTAGTAGGTCCGATTTCCCGGACAGGAGGACGCGAGTACCCTGACGCCGCGCTTGCTGCCGTCATCGAGGGTCTTTTCGTAGGTCAACTGGCCATCAAGATAGGATTTGGCGGTCTTGTGACCGCCCATCGACGTGAAGGGCATGAAGAGCCATCCCATGGCGGTGGTCCTTTCGTGAAGATGGAAAGAGGCATCGACCGTGCCGGGTTGCGGGGTCGTCAGGCTGCTAGGGCCGGTAACGGCACGGGCGTATCGTCGTCGTCCGCGGAATCTTTGTCGTCCGCCGCCCCGAAGCTCTTGAGGTACGCGAAAGCCTGTTCGGCCTTGGCGGCGGCATGGATGATGGCGGTCTTGTCGCCACGCAGGATCCCGAGCCAGTGCCCCACATAGCTTGCATGACTGTCGTGCAGGACATTGGGCAGCCCGAGGTCCGCGCAGCAAAGCCCGGCGCCGATTTCGGCCACAAGTTCTTCAAAAGCATAGGCTTTATCGCCAAAGCGTTTGCCGAACGTGCGTGCGAGCCTGCTGGCATGGCCTGACCAATGCACTGTCTCATGGCATCGGGTGGATGCGTACAGGTCCATGCTGCGGAACGACGTCCGGTTCGGGAGCTGGATGTGGTCGAAGGTCGGGGTGAAGTAGGCCTGGTTGCCGCCGTGCCGGACATCGGCGGGGATGGAGGCGAAGAAGGCGTCGATCGCGGCCTGTCGCTCCGATGGAATGAGCGGCTGTTCCGGCTCTGTCGACGGGTAGAAATAGGCTGGAAGGCCATCCACCTGGTCGGCATTGAAGACGATGTAATGGCGAAGGAAACGGATGCTGCGTTCGACCTCCTTGCCCGTTTCCGGATTCTCCTCGCGCTTCTTGAACGAGGAATAGTAGACCGAGACCGCGCCGCTCTCGCCCTTGCGGACATGACCACCCAGCGATTCCGCCTGACGATAGGTCATCCAGTAGCGGGAGCGATAGCCCAAGGCATCACCGAGCGCCCACAGATAGAGGACATTGATGCCTTGATAGGGCGTTCCGCAATGGCGAAGCGGCCGGCCCCCTGCCCCGCTCGATCGCCAGGGCCGCGACCAGGGCGGCACGCCCTCCTCGATCTTCCGAATGATGAGATCGGTGATTTCCGCGGCGACATCGCGGCGGATAGGTTGGCGAAGCGACATGAGACTTCTCCTGATGGAATGAAAAAGTGCCGCCGGCGCGGTGAAGGCGCCGACGGCGAGGCTTCCAGGAGAGCGGAACGTCAGGCCGCGAGGGCGTCCTGATCGGGCGCTTGCGCGTCGGCGGCAGGCGCATCGGCTCCGGTATCGGCCTCCACATCGCCGAGCTGTTCGTCGGTATCGACGTCGGCGGGCTCGAGGTCGTCTGCCACGGTGCTGTCGAGGAACCGCATTGCGTTGGGCACCCAGGCGAGAGCGGCATCCCTGACTTCGGGTTCGACGATTGCCTCGCCCGCGAAGAGCTTGGCGCACGATCCCGAAATCTCCGACTTCTTCATCGTCGCGTGGCGCGCCGTGAGCGGCGCGCCGCCCACTTCGTTGAGCAGCGACAGGATGGAGCCCTTGCTGATCCGGTCGAAGAAGTTCTCCGAGGTCGGGCGCCACCAGGCGGCGACATCGACTTCCATGATGGTCGCCAGACGATTGTGCAGCGGGCACTGTTCGGCGCGATTGCCGCCTTTCGCCTCCAGCGAGATTGCCACGATATAGGCGAGCCAGGCCGCCTTGCTGTCATCGTCGAGAGCGCGGAACGCCTCGAACCGATCGACCTCGGACTTGTGCTCGAGCCAGCTCGCGTCGAGGCCGTCATGGGCTTCGGCGAGATAGCTGCGCGCGCGCGTGGCAGGCTGTTCGCCGCCCGCAGGGTCCTGCGGCGACTGCGCACGAATGGTCGAGCCGTAGGCGCTGAACGAGCTGGTGCGATCGTCGATCATGACGAACAGCGCATAGTCGAGAGCCAGCGCCGGATGGCTGAGCATTGCCGCAGCGAGGACGTCGCGGCGCTGCATCGCCAATTCGTCGTAGAGCCGAGCGCTGAGCGGCTTACCCCCAGGTGCCACCGCCTCGGGCGGCGCGGCCGGCGGCGTGGACGTCCGCCCTGACCCGATCGCACCGTTGCGATCGGCGGTGTTGATCTCACCGTCGCCGTGGTCGTCGCCCGTGTCGCCAACTGGGATCGGCTCCTCGCTGTAATATTCGGCGTCGAGCACCATTTCGCCCCTGGGGGTCAGTTTCAGGAAGGCGCCGACGTGCGGCCTAAGTTCATCGGGCAGGACCGGTGCCGCTTCGCGAATGGCGCGCACCTCATTCTCGAGGGCGTCATATTCCTGATCGAGCAGCTTATAGGCGTCCTCGTCGAGGGAATCGTCCGTCATTTCCTCGCTGATGACGCTCTGTCGCTCGGCAATGGCGTCGAGGCGCGCAATCTGCTCATCGGTGAGGTCGGGTTGTGGCAGGATGACGCGATAGAGGCCAGCGGCCGCGCTGTGCGTATAGTTCGAGGCGATGGGCCGGATCCACGCGAGCCCCAGTTCTTCGCCGACACGCTTGGCTTCGGCTTCCATGATATCGCCCGCAAGGCGCTGGACGATCTCCGGGTTGACCCATTTGTCGCCGCTATCGCTGAACAGGTCGCGGTCGATCGTGCCACCAGCATCGACATAGCGATCCTCGCCGACCAGGATCGCGACGGGGTCGGTCGAGTTCATCGTCTCGTTGGCGATGACGCGGCGGATCGTATCGGCATTGGCGTAGCTCGCGCCATAGCTCTTCCAGACCAGGAGCTGCTTTTCCTGGTTCTCGGTCGAGGCATAGGCTTTGGCGACGTCGAGCGTGATTGCGCCTTCGCTCAGCGCCTCGAAGATGGGTTCGGCCAGCGTGGCGAGGCGGAGCCGGCCTTCGACGAAGCGGCGGGTGAGGCCGAAGCGCTTGGCCACCCCGTCGATATCGTTGTTGAGGCCAATGAAATATTGGAAGGCGCGGCATTCTTCCGCCGGCGTCATCTTGAGCTGATGGAAGTTGGCCGCGGTCGACGTTTCGGAAAGCGTCGCCTCGTCGCCGATCAGAACCTTGACGGGGACATCATAGGTTTCCGCATCGATCACGCCGCGTTCGGCGAGCAAGCGAAGTCCGCGCAGGCGGCGGCCTCCATCGAAGACTTCGAAAGTTCCGCGCGGCTTTTTCACCGGCGTGACGAGCAGGTTCTGGAGAACGCCGCGGGCTTCGATATCGGCCGCCATTTGCGGGATCTCGAGCAACTCGTCGGGCCGCTTGCGGACGTTGATGGGAGAGAGCGTAAGCTTCGCGAGCTTTACGACTGTGGTCATCGGAGGAGCTCCTTCTGGCATCCGGATCAGCCCGGACACCAGCTCGGCTCCCCCTTCCCTTTTCTCTGACGTCTGAGACGCGAAGCTGGCCACTTCCGCGTGTGTAACGCGAGCAGCCGTTGGTCAGACGGTGCTCAACGCGGCGAAAATGAATCTCGTCAGCTGCAGCTATGGCAATGATCGCTCAATCGCGTCATGCTGAACTGCGATCTGACCCCAGAGTGCATCATGGCCGATTGAAGAGGGCAATTTGAGATCATGCGGGACGTACTGAAAATCGCGGGCGGAGTTTTCCTTGGCATGCTCGCTTTCTGGATCGTGACGGTCCTCTTGCCCAGCCTGGTCCCCGCCAGCCAGGAGGAACGCGCTGCGCAAGACCTGCTCGACCGCCAATTCGCGCCATCGCACTAGAATCGGCCTAGCAGAATCCGAGACACGGATACCGTTTTCGACTTTTTGCTGAACCAGTCTGCGGTTAGACTCCAGTTGCTGGGGGCATTTGTGAATCCGCTTGAACTCATTTCGGCCGCGCCGTGGAAGCGCGTTGCGTTCACAACCTATGCTTTGTCCCTTTCCTTCTTCGAGGCCGTCCTGCTCGACGCGCTGTTGCGGGGCGGCGGCCGCAATGCCCTGATCCTGTCGGATCCCGAAGGCGTGCGCGCCGGCCTGAGCGAGGAGGGCGCGCGCCGTGTCGGTCGGGACTATGAGATCGAGCCGGTTGCCTGCTCGAACCATGGGGTCTTCCACCCGAAGATTGCGGCGCTGTTCACCGACGACGACGCGCATCTGCTGATCGGGTCCGGAAATCTTACCTTCGCCGGTTGGGGTGGCAATCTCGAGCTTGTTGAGCACCTCCATCCCTCGTTCGCGGCCGATGCCTTCGACGATATGGCTGGGTTCTTCGAGCAGCTCGCGGGTTCGGACCAGGTCATGACTTCTGCCGGCCCGGCCTGTGAAGCGCTTGCAGCCATGCTGCGGCGATCGGCGCAAGGACATGTCCGTCCAGGACATATCCATGTGTTGCATAGTCTCGACGGTTCGATCGCGGAGCAGCTTGCTCTCTACGCAGAGGAGATGGGCGGCGTCACACGGGTCACCGCCGTTTCGCCCTATTACGACCTGCGGGCCGAAGGGCTCGAGGCGCTGGCCGGATTGCTGGAATGCGAGAGGATCGAACTCCATGCGCACCCATCGGGCACCGTTCGTGGCCAGGGATCGAACGCCTGGCCTTTCGAGGGTGGAAGCCGATGGAGGCCGATCGACGTCTCAGAAGCGTTCGGCGGCGACGATCGCCCCCTGCACGCAAAATCGATCGAACTAGTCTGCCGCAAGGGTCGGCTCCTGCTGAGCGGCAGCGCTAATGTCACCCATGCCGGGCTCTTCGGTCGAAATATCGAAGCTGGCGTGCTGCGCATCCAGCCAGACGCCAAGTCCTATTGGGTGACGAAGAAGGGAACTGCCCCAGCCCGTTTTGTTGGGGACGATGTCGACGACGACGAGAGCGGAAGCGCGCCGGTCGGCATTTTGAGCGCGTCGCTAGAGGGAGATACCATTCGCGGGCAGATCCTCGTGCCGCGCGTGTCCGGCGCGGTTCGTGTCGACCTGCGAACGCCGCGCTCCACCCGGGATCTCGGGACCGTTCAGATCTCCGCCGATGGCCAGTTCATGCTTGCCGCCCCTGGCATCGAGATTGAGAGCTGGGAGAATGGCCGCCTGATATTGGGACTTGAGCGTGATGGCAGGCGCTGGGAGGGCTTCGTCTCGATCGCGGCGGCGCTCGAGCTGATCAGGCGAACGGGCTCGATTGCTCTGCGGCTGATGGCCATGCTTGCCGGCACCGAGACGCCAGCCGACGTCGCTGCGATCCTTGCGTGGTTCCGCGAAAATCCGAGCAGGATGCCGGCTGCGCTTGGTGCCGGCGGCAGCGGATCGGGGGATAGCCCAAAGATGCCGGAAGCGATGGTGACGCTCGCAGAGCTGAAGGCCGCCGGTATTGCCGCGAGCACGAGCGGCGGAGCCGAGTCTGGCGAACCGGCGTCGGTCTGGAAGCACGCCATGGCGCTCATCCGGGCGGCCTTCACCCAGTCGCGAGGCCCCTGGGGCGGCGGCGGCGAAACCGATGACGATGATGATGAGGACGAGAAGGATCGCGAGAAACGCGCGCGGTCCGAGGAAGTGGCCAATTATCGGTCGCTTCAGATCTTTGATGAGCTCTTGAGTTCAATGCTGGGTCCCCAGGCCAATGGTCAAAGCGCGCTTACCGCTTTGTCGCTGTCCCACTTTCTGGCCGATCGGATTCGACCGGCACCTGGAAAAGTTCAGCTATGGCTCGACAAGATCCTGCCGCAGATCGCCGATGTCGATGGACCTGAAGCTGATATCGCCGTTGCCGCGGTCCTGCTCCAACACGCGGCTGACCGGCGGGCCGACAATGCGATCCGGGCCCGCCGGTATTTCGTGCGCCGCGGCATCGATCCGTCCGGGCTGTCGGTCTCGCCAACGGCGATCCCCGCGTTCATCGATCTACTCGGTCCCGATTTGGATCTTCATACCTTCCTATCCGAGGTTTCCGCCGCGCGCACGATGGGCGAGCAGATCGACGCCTATCTTGCGGCCGCGCAAGGACGTGGAGCAGCGGTCGGCTTCGAGACGCTCCGGCAATCGTCCCTCTGGCCAAACCTGGAACAGGCGCTTGGTAGTGCCGCGAGCTTCGCCAAGCTCATCCTGCTCGAGCGCTTCCAGGCAGCGTGCCCGCGCTGTCACATGCGACTGCCCACTGCTGCCGCTGAGGATTTGCGCCAGAGAGGCCTGGCGAGCTGCTGCGGCCGCACCATCCTCAATCGGGACTGCTGACGATGACGGACCTGAGCGAACTCCTTGAAACAGCGCGCCTGGCCGCCGATCCGCGGGCGATTGACCCTCGCCGCGTCGACTTCGGCGGGGTCGATCCGCTCGGCCTTCGACAGATCAATTTTGGGTTGATGGATCGCGTTCTCCCCGACCTCAACAATGTGGCAAACCACATCCGACCCTATACCATCATGGCATGGGCCTGGCGGCGCGTTCGGCATGTCATCGAGGCGAGCAAGCGGCACGCAGCGGCGCCGGAGGACATGCGGGACTTTGTCGATCGGATCGAGGCGATCTTCGCCTGGTCTCAATTCCTGGTCGAACCGCGTGCCGATATTCCTGGCGCGCAGGCGATGCGCTCGATGCTGGAAGCCAGCAAATACCGCTTCGGCGGAGACGAGTGGGAGGCTCGGCGCAATATGCGACGCTACTCGACGGGCCTCATCTCTCCGCTGAACTATGGCCCGAGCCTGCGCACGATGGGTTGGCTCGTTCCCGTCGAGGGCGCGACAGGCATATTTCAGGCAGACCAATCGCTGGATCCTGTGCTCGATGCTTTTGAAAAGCGGTTCGAGGATGAGCTCGGCCATGAAGCCTTCAACCAGTTCGGCGCCGTGACGGTGAAGCGGTCGGATGCGGAGCGCTGGGGCAAGCTCTGGGCACTCGAGAAGCCGAGAGCCGCCGAACGCAAAAGCATGTTTGTACGGCTCGGGGGCGCGCGAGCAGCCACAGCACGGCAGAAGGGGATCGCTCTGATTCAGGCGGCCTTCGCCGATCTTGCGGATGATGAAGCGAGCTATGAAGATATTCGTCTTCGGATGGCCGACCGAGCGGAGGCATGGGAGCAGCCGGGAGATCGCCCGCCCGCGGCCGATGAATGGCGGGCGGTGCAAATCCGTCAGCTGTTCCGGCTTGCGCTGGAGGGTCTGTTCTTCTGGACGATCGGCGCCCTGCTTCCCGGCCCACTCACCACCGCGCAATTGGTACGGGCGTTTCTCGATAGTCTGGAGGAGGAAGCCTTGCCGGCCACGGCGGACGCCTGGATACTGGGGTCGGATGACCGGACGAACCCGATCGAGCATCTCCGCTCGCTACAGAACGCATTGAGGGACCAGGCGAAGCTCCCGTCTGCCGTCATCACGGCGCTCGCGCTCGCGCTCCGCGAGGCACCGGACCAATGCCACAGCTTCGAGAATCCGGATCGATTGCCGCTGAGCCGCGCGAAAAGGGAAGCGAGGTCTTGGGGCAGTCTTTCCCCTGCCGCCTTCATGGCCCGTCTTTTCGAGATCTGGATCATGGCCCAGCATGCCTATTGGTCCGTCGGCCGAGGTCTCGCGGATGCGCGCAGTCGCGGCAAGACGATCCTGCGCTTGCGCATCGTGATGGATGAGGGCGGATGGACCCTGATGCCGGGCACCACCAGGCAGGGAAACCCTCCCGAGCCGACACCCGATCGGCTCGACACGGCGATCAGCTTGCTGGTCGAGTGCGATCAACTCTGAACAACATGGGGCGAGCCGGTGCCGGCCCATGACTGTAGAGTTGCCCAGCTTCGCAAGAGGGGGTAGATTCCAGTAACTTCCAGCTTTTAGGGTTCAAAGACCACCAAAGGGGTCAGAGAGGTTGTAGGAACAAAACCACCCGAAACGCGATCCCAATTCACATAATAAATGCCTCGATTGTCGCGAGTCTCCTGATCAGGTCGATGCATTTCTGGCGGACGACCTGGCGATTATGTCGCTGGCAAGACCGTTAAATTGGCAGACGGAGCCCGCATTTAACCAGAATACATGGTCAACTTGAGCGCGCTGATCAGCCCAGGCGGCCGGCTACGGGCTCGATGCCAGACAGGTCATTGAGGGGACTTGGACAAGTGCTGGAACAGGATCTTAAACGAGCGAGCATCTTGGTCGTCGAGGACGAAACCTTGGTGCGAATGACGACGGCGGAGATCCTGCTCGACGCCGGTTTCAGGGTGCTCGAAGCGTGCAGCGCATTGGAAGCGGTGACCGCTCTCGAAGGACGCGACGATATCGCGGCAATCTTCAGTGACATCGAAATGCCTCCCGGCATGGACGGCATTGCGCTTGCGGGCCTGGTTCGAGCGCGATGGCCGGAAGTCGGAGTGGTGCTGACGTCTGGTCGTGTGGCGCCGGACGGCGCGGACGTGCCGTTTCTCGCAAAGCCCTATCGCGCGGCCGAGCTGGTTGCCCAGATCGCCGCGGTGGTCAAACCGGAGGCCGGCCCGCTCACGGATGACGAGATACTCGATGCTTGGCATGAGGCGGAATTGGCATTGATCGGTGCCACCGAGGCGGACAAGTCCGGCGCGGCGCATCGCGTGATGCTCGCCGAGCAAGATGCCATCGAGCGCTTTGGTCTTGGCCGGCATGTGGCCGCCTATGATGCCCGCTATCCCGAAGATCCCGAACAGGAAGGGTAAGCGCGGGTCGTTCGGGCATAAGCACCGAAATGGAAGGGGTCGGCGTCGCTGCGCGAACGGCCCTCGCCTAATTGGGTGTGGTCTTTCCTGAAACTTCGAGATCGTCCCTGATCCTGCGCAGATCCCGTTCGATCAACTGCAATACCGGCGTCAGCTCGCCTTCGACGGTATGTCCCTCAAGGGCTTCCCGGACCAACTGGAGCTTCACGATGACCGCGTCAAGATTGGGTGCGGGAAGCGACTGAAGCGTATCCACCGCGTCGGTATAGGGCCCGCCGACGCCCTCGGAGCCCAGCTCCCACTCCGCAAGAAAGGCGCGCTGCTGTTCGATATCGTCCGGAAGTATGTCCCGCGTCGGATAGGGGTTGCGAGATTTCCATTCCAGCCAGGCGGCGCGCGCTTGCCGGAAGCGGGCGATCGCCGCCAGCCACGTGGTAATGATCGTATCCGACACGGACATAACAATCGCTCTCTGCCGCGGCCCACCTGTGGCCGGACCGCATGTCGTGGCTTGCTCTCGCTAAGCGGTGACCGGCTGCGCTTGCGCACGGCCGCGCGTGAGACAGGATTACCTGTCGAACGCGTTCGCCGGGCCGAGCTCAGCGCCTGAGATCACCGACGGGGAACTGTAACACGACTTCCAGCCCGTCCTCCAGCCACCGTCGATCGATCGTTCCATGCAGGCTTGCGAGGCTCGCCTTTTCGAGCCGGCTGCCAAAACCTTCCGGCCGGGTTGGATCGGGCCGCCGCGGCGCGCCTGTCTCGCACCAGGTCAAATTCACGCGCTCGCCGTCGGCGCCGATCGAGATCGCCAGCTTGCCTTCGTCCGTGGCGAGACCACCATATTTCGCCGCGTTGGTAGCCAGTTCGTAGAACACCAGCGCAATGGTCGGCAGAGTTTGACGGCCGATCGGAGCATCGTCGCCTTCGATCGTGATCCGCGACTGCGCGCGTCCTTCGTGCGCGGCCAAGACCGTCTTGATCA
This sequence comes from Sphingobium arseniciresistens, assembly GCA_029167225.1. Taxonomy (GTDB): domain Bacteria; phylum Pseudomonadota; class Alphaproteobacteria; order Sphingomonadales; family Sphingomonadaceae; genus Sphingobium; species Sphingobium arseniciresistens. The sequence goes on along the minus strand of JARFNK010000035.1, from coordinate 34,812 downwards.
GCGCGGTCAGCGTGACATCCTGATCGGTCGTCTCGCTATCGTGATGGGGCAGCATCAGCGCGTGAGCCTGCGACAGCGCGGTCAGGCGCGCCGTGAGGTCCGCGGCCAGTTCGTCGACATTGTCGGTCGACCGCGCGCTGATCGATACCAGTGCGGCCGTCAGCGCGAACAGATTCTTCACACGGTGATTCATCTCCCGAAGGAGCAGCGCTTGTCGTTCCTCGGCGTGCTTGGCCGGGGTAATGTCTCGCGCAATCTTAGAGGCACCAAGAACCTTGCCCGTCGCATCCTTCACCGGCGACACCGTCAACGAGATATCGACGAGACTACCATCCTTGCGTCGTCGTACCGTATCGAAATGCTGGACCTTCTCGCCGGCGCGCACTTTCCGGATGATTGCCTCTTCCTCATGAAGGCGGTCCTGCGGGATAATGATCGTGATCGGACGGCCGATCGCCTCGTTAGCGGTAAAGCCGAAAAGCTTCTCGGCCCCGGCATTCCAGCTCATGATGATGCCATCAAGGGTCTTCGAGAGGATAGCGTCGTCGCTGTTCTCGACAATGGCCGCCAGCCAGGCGTTCGCTTCCAAGGCTTCCTGCCGGCTATGCGCCTCTCGAACGGCGCTCTCGGCAAGGCTTGCCAGCAGATCTGATTTGCTCGCGCTCGCCGGCATATACTCCGATTCCAACGGTCTGCATTCCGCCGCCCCTGGCGGCCAACGCAGTCCTGACCGGGAGCACGGCGCAGCACCTGGATATTGGAATCGCCGGGAAAGGACAAGGAGACCCTACACCGTTCGAATGCGACGTGCCTTATACTGAAGCAATCTTCTAGTGGAGACGCCCTGCTCCCACGACACTCTGGATCAGCTTCCATACAACGTTCATATGTTGCCAGAAATCACGCTCAACCTGATCGCGCAGAACATTGGTCCTCGTGTCTTGCATATGGTCGAGCAGGCCCTTCGCGCTGTCCAGGTGATACCTGGCGGCGGCCCGCCAGGCATCAGGACTGTGGGGCAATTTGATGGGCTCAAGCGTCATGGGAAAATACTATCCCGACAGGGGTTAATTATTAGGCGATCAGACTTCAGTCCAAGCTGGCGGTGATCTTGCCGACAGCGGCCGACAAGTTGCCGAAACCCCGTCCGAGAGGTCGATTTCGTCTTAGTCCCGCCTGGGAGAGCCAGAAGGTCTAAAGATCACAAGCAAGGCTCCTATGGTTTGCAGGAAGCGGCGCCTCACACTCGACCAAGAAATGCGCAATGCATGGCTTGACCGCGGCGAAGGGCTGAACGCCCGGTGGAAAGCCTCCGGCATGACCCGGGACGACTTCATCGAGCATAACCACGATGAGATCGACAAGGTGAACGCGAAGGATTCAAAGCATGCCTGACGGTTATCCGGGCACGGCCAGAATCTGAGCCAGAAGCGTCTCAGCCGAGGCCATCGGCACGAATATGCGGGTGCGGTACTGGATCACCTCGGTGAAGCATCCGATGGATTTGAGCCAGACCAGGCGGTCGTGTGGGCAACCAACGAGCTCGATGCGCGGCGAACCGTTGACCACGGAGCGCTTGATCGTGAGCGGGAACGGATGGGAGACGTCGATGCTCCGGCCGGCCGTCACTGCCCTGACCACAGCATCGGGCGGCAGCGTTTCGGACCGATCGATCCCGAGCTTGGTGAAGAGCTGGCGCACATGATCGTCGAACACGAGACGGCCGAGCCACGAGCCCCCTTCCCCATCGACGATACGGTTGACCGCCATATGATCGCTCGGCAGTGCCGACCAGATCGGCAGCAGCAGGCCCGTGGCCAGCCGGATCGTCTCGCTGTCGACCGTCTGCCGGGCTGCGTCCACCTCCTGCGACCACTCGGCTATGAACTCGTCGCGCGTAACCTCCTCCCAGGAGGATTCGTAGAGATCGTCCTCGCGCATGTATTCGTTACGCGTCGGCCGCATCATCTCGACGCGCGGGATCGGCGTCCCCTCCTTCTCCTCCATGAGCGAGCGCGCACGCGTCCGCAGTGCGGCCTTGCCGGACTTGCGGTTGATCATGAAGCCGGCACTGGCATCGCCGTCGGCAATCCGCAGGATGCGCTCGAGCGAGACCGGATTGCGGCGCCGCGCGATCTCGATGGTGAGCAGATGCGAGGTTGCGCCCGTGCGCGGATCGGTCCGCAATACCACGTCATCGATCAGCGTCGCGTTGTCGACCAGGATCGTCTCGACACCGACATCGAGACGGCCTGCCTCGCGCGCGGCCGAGACACGGGTTTCAATCAAGGACAGGAACTCGTCGAAGATGCTGTTCTGCAGCGCGATCGGCAAGGCGAGGATGCGATTGAGCCAGCGCTGGATCGGCGGCATCTCGTCCTTGAGGACGCCGTCCTTGTCGCAGAGCTCAAGGCCGGTGCGGTGCTGGAAATCGTCGAGCGTCGTGCTGGCGAGTTTGCCCGCGGCGAGAAGATCGAACCAGGAGAGGAGCGCCGCGCAGGCATATTCGCTTTCGAGATTGTCGGCGGGGTCGAACAGCCCCTGCCCGCCCGTCTGCCGCTGGCCGCGCGTGAGCGCGCCGAGGCTGTCCAGCCGCCGTGCGATCGTGCTGGTGAAGCGCAGCTCGCCCTTGCAGTCGGTGGTCACCGGCCGGAACAGCGGCGTGGTTGCCTGATGGGTGCGATGGGTCCGGCCGAGCCCCTGGATCGCGCGGTCGGCGCGCCAGCCGGGCTCGAGCAGCAGGTGGACGCGCTGCTCCTGGTTCAGGACGTCGAGCGAGGCATGGTAGCTTCTCCCCGTGCCGCCGGCGTCGGAGAAGACCAACATGCGCTTCTTGCCGGCCATGAAGGCGGCGGCCTCCGCTTGGCTGGTACGCGCTGAGCGGCTTTCCAGCTTCTGGCGGCCGTCGCTCGCCGTGATGAGGCGCTTGGTGCGGCCGGTGACCTCGGCGACATTGTCGTGCCCGAAATGCTCAAGGAGAGCGTCGAGCGCCGACATGATGGGAGGCATGGCGCAGAGCTTCTCGATGAGAGCATCGCGCGCGGCCTGCGCCTCCGGATTGTAGACCGGATGGCCGTCGTCATTGACCATCGGCAGGGATCGAGGCGTGCCGGTGTCATCCTTGAAGACGCGCATCTGCCGGGTCGGGAACGCACGCTCGAGGTAATCGATGATGTACTCGCGGGGACTCAGATCAATTTCCAGGTTCGCCCGCTCGTCGGGCGAGAGATCGCCAAGCCGCCGATCCAGGATCGATTCCGCGGTCGTTACCAACTGCAGAACCACCGACTGCCCCGCGGAGAGGTGCGCCTTCGCCGCGGCAATCACGGTCGGGAGCTTCATGCTGAGGAGGAGCTGGCCGAAGAAGCGCTGCTTGGTGGACTCAAAGCGCGAGCGCGCCGAGGCCTTGGCGCCGCTGTTGAGCGTCGCATTCTCAAGCCCGTCGACCACCGCGGTCAGCTCGAGTGCACGCTCCATGTTGCGGTGGATGATGCCTTATCGCGAGGAAGCGGTAATGCGGAGGAACGCGGCGTAGTCCTGCAAAGCTGCGGAACATTTCGCCACGTCCTTCACATTATTCTATAGGGTGTCGAGCCATCCCATCAGATTGGCATCTCGCTTCCACGAAGGTGGCACGTTGCTCGCCGCCGGGGCGCCAACCTGTTCCAGCGCCTTTCGTTTGGTCTCCAGATTGGCCTGAGCATAGTGATTGGTCGTATCGAGACTGACGTGCCCGAGCCAACTGCGGATGACGGTGATATCGACCCCGGCGGCAACGAGGTGGACGGCGGTCGCGTGCCGGAAGCTGTGAGGCGTAACGTGTTTTGACTGGAGGGTCAGCGTCGATTTCGCGGCTTGTTCCACGTAGGCGTTGAGCTTGAACCGCACCCCTGACGCCCCTAGCGGTTCACCGTATCGATTGACGAAGATCCGCTCATCGGGCGCACGCGGCTGTCGCTCCAGTAGCTTCCTGAGCAATGCCACGGTTTCTGGCCAGAGCGGGCAGATGCGTTCCTTGCGCCCCTTGCCGTAAAGACGCACGAAGTTCGGTGCATCGAACCGGATTGCTTCGGGACAGAGGTCAAGCGCCTCTTGGATTCGCGCGCCACTGTTATAGAGGAACGAGAGCAGTACATGGTCGCGCAGCCCTTCGAGTGTCGATCGGTTGGGCTGGGCGAGGATGGCCTCGACCTCCTCGGGCTCGAGGTAGCACGGCGCGGAGGTGGGCTCCCGCTTCAACGGAACAGCCAGGACCTCTGAGCACTGCGCGATGTATTCCGGATTCTTGTCCGCCACGAAGCTGAAGAAGCTGCGGATGGCGGCCAGTCGGCAGTTCCGCGTGCCGATCGTGGTCTTGCGGCCATGCTCGGTATGATGAAGGAACGCGCGCACCTCGCCGGCCGAGACGTCGGTGAGCGTCAGCCGCGCGACCCCGCAGCCTTTTCGCTCCGCGACGAACCGAAGCAGCAGCCGCCAGGTGTCGCGATAAGAGCGGATCGTGTGGATTGACGCGCTGCGCTGCTCGGCCAGCCACTCCTGGAAGAACGCCCGCAACAACGCGGGCAATGGATTGCCTTTCCTCATGGCCGCGCCTCCGTGACAAGGCACGGGGCGCCGAGCGCGCGGAACCGTTCACTGGCTTCCTGCAACAGATCCTGCGTGACGGTGATGTAGACCAGCGTGGAGTGGAGATCCCGGTGCCCCATGTAGGTCGAGAGGAAGTGCAGTTTTTCCTGAGGGTTAATGCCGGACCGGTACCACTGGAGGATGCGGTTCACCACCATCGAGTGACGAAGGTCATGGACCCGCGGCCCGGTCCGGCCCGAAGCGGGCTTGAGCCCAGCACGGCGCATGACGTTGGTAATCATTGTCGTAACCGCCTCGGGCCTGTAGCGGTCATTTAAGTGGGCATGCCAGAACAGCCCTGATTTCGGGTTCTGTGGGCCGCCAGCGCGCCGCCTCGCATCGATGTACGCGCGCAGTTCGACCGCGACACTGTCGGATAGAGGCAAGATCCTGGTCTTGTAGAACTTCGTTTCCCGGATCGTGATCGTGCTTGATTGCAGGTCCACGTCACCAAGATCGAGCCATGCCAGCTCGCTTCGCCGTAGCCCGGCACAATAGGCCAGCATGATCATGGTGTAGAGGGTCAACGGCCGCAGCGGAGCGTCCGGCGACGGATAAGTCCGTGCGGTATCGAGCATACGCCGAACGTCAGCCGGGCTGAAGATATGCGGTTGCCGATGCTCCCGCGCTACTTCCCGCTCTGGCCGGGGATTGAAGCGCTTTGGCGGGATAGTCGGATCGAGGCGGAACCGCGCCTTGGTCAGGATGCGCGCCAGCTTCTGGCATTCAGCCGCGTGGTTGCGGGTCGGCTTGGCAGCCGCCCAGCTCGCAATCATTGCCTCAAGTGGTTGCTCCGCGAGGTCGGGACGGGCCTGAAGGAACCGATCGAACCGCAGCAGCCAGTGAGCCTGCGCTTCATATTGATATCCCCGGCTGCGCATCAGCATGACATGGTCTTGCATGAAGTCACCCAGCACGCTGCCGAAGGGCGCAGGCCGTCGTAACGCGGCCAAGGATTCGTCGGGATTCGGGGAAGCCAAGGCCCGCCAGATCGGCTTGCTTTGCTTGACGTTGTACCGACGGCGAAGTGCAGCAACAGGGTTGTCGGCGATCAGCCCGATTTCGACGAGGTGGTCGAGGAAGCGGTCGACAATGCAGACCTGATTGAGCAGCGTCGACAATCGCCAACGTTTTTGCATCTCCTTCAGCCAGGCGTCGAGCATCTGCCGGTCCACCGCCGGATGCCGGCGGGCAACATCTTCGAAGGTGCAAAGGAACCAGCGATATGTCGGTACGCTTCCCGGCCGGAACTGCGATTTTACCAGGAAGGCGTCGACGACGGTGCGATCGGGATCGTGCCAGGCGCTCATGACAGCACCTCCATTCCAGGCACCTCGAGTGCCACGGCTCGGAGATCATCTGTTGCCAGTTTGAGATAAGTATTGGTGGATTCGGTGGATCGATGCCCGAGCACGTCGCCGATGATCTTTTGCGGGACCGATGCCCGCAGCATTTCGACCGCACGTGCGTGGCGGAAGACATGCGGCCCCCGCTTTCCTGCTGGCACTACGCCTGCGGCGGCCAACCGACCGCGGATCATGCCGTACAGGTTCGTCATTGCGATATAGGGTGCGCAGGATCGGACGAAGATTTCCCGCACTTCAACCTGGGGCCGCCCAAGGCGCAGATAATCCAGCAGCGCTTCACCAACAGTCACCATTAGCGGCATGTACGAGTACGCGTTGGTCTTGGTGTGGCAGATCCGGAGGGATTCTGCGCGCCAGTCCACGTCATCGAGCCGAAGGCGGCATATCTCACCTTCGCGCAGCCCATACGTGGCAAGCAGCTGAAGTATCGCATAATCGCGTAGTCCGCGTGGCGATCTGTCCTCCTGCGTTGTCGCCAGAACCGCGGCGATTTGGCTCCTTTCCAGCGTCGACGGCACATCTTCGTAGGCATAGAGCATGGGGCCGATGATGTGTGGCGTCAGATCGGTCGGGATGCGACCCGTCCGATGCAGATGGCGAACCACCGAACGGAGACGCTCAGCGACATCGGCCAATGATTTGCGCCGTAAACCAGGCGCGCGCATGTCCATGTAGAGATCGATGTCCACGATGCTCAACGTTTCGAGGCTGGCGGCACCGGCCCGGTCGAACTGCCATCGCAGGAAGTTTCGCGCCTCCCACATCAGCGCCGCAATGGACGCGCTTGCCAAACCGCGCTCCTCGCGCAGCCATGCCTCGTATTCGCGGCAAATTTCATGTCGATGCTCGTCATCGGGACCGATCATTTCTGCGTCCGGGGGCCAATTGCCTTGAGCAAGCCGGAGGAGCTTGGCGATCGCGGTGCGGGGCAACATGTGCCAACGCGCACTGGGAGGCCGACCGTACTGGATCTCAAAATCCTGAACCGCATAGCCAAAATACTGATCGACCTGCTGCGGCGTCACAGTCTCGACCTGTATATCGCACTCGGCCAGATAATCGAGAAACGCGCGGGCGTAGAGACGGTGGTTCGCCACGACCACGGGATTGTAATTCTGTGTGGTGAGCGAATTCGAGAGTTCGGTGATCAACTCGTCATGCAACTTCAACATGATTGCCTCCTCAGCTGGTCCAGGGACCGCCGAGGTTCGCAACCAATATAATGCGCAGCAACTGCGCACACTATCATGGGAATTCGCCGGTTACGCCGCGCTCCTCCGCATTACCGCTTCCTCGCGATAATCCATCTTATGCGCAGCTCGCCATAACAGCGCCCAGGCGTCGGCATAGGCATCGTAGATCGCGATCTGCTCACGCGTCAGCTCGTGGCGCAGGATCTCATATTCGACTCCGGCGAAGCTAAGCGCCCTCGCGGTGTAGAGGCCGAGCGCCTTGAGGTCGCGGGCCACCAGCTCCATCGCCGCAATGCCGCCCTTGCGGATCCCTGCAATGAACTGCTCACGATTGCTGAAGGCCGTTTCAGGGCCCCAGAGCCCGAGCCGCACGGCATAGGCGAGGTTGTTGACGTCGGACGCCCCCGTGGCCGAAGCATAAAGGACGCGCGCGCCTGGCAGATGGTTCTGGAGCAGGACGCCGCTGATACCCTGCTGCGAACCCTCCTTCTTGCCGAGTGCGCCCTCGCCGCCGGCGACACCGCCCATCTCGTGCGCCTCGTCGAAGCCGATCACGCCTTCGAAATCCTCGCCCGCCCAGTCGATGACCTGTTGGAGGCGGCTGTGGTCGCCGCGCGCCGAACGAAGGGTGGGATAGGTGACGAAGAGTACGCCCTGCTCGAGCGGGATCGCCTGATCGATCTTCCAGTTGGCGAGAGGCTGGATGTCGGCGGCGAGGCCGCCAAGCGCGGTCCAGTCGCGGCGGGCGTCTTCGAGGAGCGCCTCGTTCTTGGAAATCCAGATATTGCGGCGCCGACCGGCGAGCCAGCTGTCCAGGATGCAGGCCGCGACCTGCCGCCCTTTCCCTGCCCCCGTGCCGTCGCCGAGGAAGTAGCCCATGCGGTAGGCGCGGCCGTCTTCCGCCTCGCTGAGACCGACACCCTCCTTAGCGGGCTTGAACTTGCCGGGCAGAAACTGGTCCCAGGCGTGGCCTGCATAGACGACGGTCTCGAGCTGCGAGGCCGACAGCAGACGCTCCGATACGGTGCGCTCGGGCAGGTTGGGCACATAGGCGGGGATCGGCGCCGTGATCGAGCCCATCGCGACCGATTCGACGAGCGCGGTCGGATGTTCGCCGGCGGCATCGAAGGTGATCCGGTTCGGGCGATAGGGAAGATAGACGCCGACCTGTTCGAGGAGCGGCGCCGGCGTCGCGAGCGGTGTGTATTTGACCGGCAGGACATTGTTGCGGACGGGTGCGTGATAGGGACGCGGCTGCGCGCGATTGCTCTTCATGGCGCGGAACAGCGAGGGACTGCCCGATCGCTTTGGGGCGGGCGCCGTGGGTGCGCCGAGAACGCCGCGCTCATGGATCGTGAGTGCGCCGATGAGTTCGCGGATCGAGGTGCGCTGGATCGTCGCGGGAATGGTCTTGCCCGGCACCTTGTCGATGACGAAGAGCCGGACCGCGATCGAGGTGCCGTGCTTGAGATAGCATTTTTCGAGCCGCACCGAAGTTTGGACGCTGACATCTCGCAAGGTCGTCTCGAAGAGGTCGCGCATCCGTGCATTGGGGCCGAACCAGTCGGGCATGATGGCAACAAGCCTGCCGCCCGTCTGGAGACGGCGAAGGGCCGCCTGGAGATGGCGAACCGCGGCGTGCGCGTCGGCGCCAAGCCCGACCGAGCGGGAGAATGGTGGGTTCATGAGGATCAGGCTCGGCCGCGGCGCGGCTGCCAGGGTCGAGTTGATCGTCGCGCCGTCGTGGCCGGTGACAACGGCGTCGGGGAATACGTTGGCGAGCCGGGCCCGGCGGGCTGGCGCGTATTCGTTGAGCTGCAGGGCCGCGAAGTCACGGCAGTGCGCGACGAGAAGGCCGTTGCCCGCGCTGGGTTCGAGGATGATATCATCGCGCTGGATGTTGGCGAGGAGGACCGCGACGGCCGCGAGATCGACCGGCGTCGAGAATTGCTGCCATTCGACCTGATCCTCGCTACGAACGGTCTGGGTGGGCAGCCGCTCCAGGAGGTCGCAGGCGGCACGGGCATCATCGAGTGAGCTGAGGGGATAGGGGCCGAACTGGAGATAGTGCGCGAGCGCGTGCTCGAGGATCTCGAAGCTGTCACGCTGGGTCCAGAAGCCATCGGCGTCCGTCCCCCCGAAGCCCTCGACCATTGCCGCGTTGAGGTCCGCGCGGGTGATCGGGTCGGTCGAACGCAGGCGATCGACAAGAATGATGGCCGCGCGGCGTTCAGCCGCGGTGGCGGTATCGAAGAGATCGGACATGGTGGGGTCTCCGGACTGGCTGCCCCATCGGCAGCATCAGTCCTCCGACCCCCCTCCCCTTCTCATTGCGCTGTGTTGGTCATGTTCCACGGCAGGGACCTTGGAAGCGGCACAGCCATAGTGTGGAGCGCCGGAATTCCATCCTGGCCCGTCAGGCCGGCATCTGCACCACGATCTTGCCCTTTGCGTGCCCCGATTCGAGATGCGCAAATGCGTCGACTATGTCGGCAAAGGGAAACACGCGATCGACTACGGGCTCGAGTTTCTTCTCTTCGATGAGGCCAGCGAGTTCGGTGAGCTCGGAGCCGGTCGGGTGCATGAACAGATATCGATAGGTGACGCCGTGTTTTCTCGCCTGCGCGCGGAGCCGATAGTTCGCCGCCCGGAATAGCGCTGCGAGCAGAAATCCCCGGCGAAAGTCCTTTCTCGCTGTCTGGGGCTCGGGTGTCCCGGCGATCGATACGACTTTGCCGCCAGGCTTCACGACCTAGAACGACTTCATGAGGGTATCCCCGCCGATCAGGTCGAAGACGCCGTCCATATCGCGCAGATGATCCTCGAAACGCTGCGTCGTGCAGTCGATCACGACATCGGCACCGAGACGCTCGACCAGTGCCCTGCCCCGCTCTGAAGCCGTGGTCGTAACTTCCGCGCCGAGCCATTTGGCGATCTGGATGGCAAATGTGCCGACGCCTCCGGCACCGCCGGGGATAAACACGCGGCTCCCGTCCTTGAGCTGCAGTTCGTCACGAAGGGCCTGAAGCGCGGTCAGACCGGCAAGGGGCACGCCTGCGGCCGCATCGAAATCAAGCGTCGCGGGCATCCTGGCCAAATGGCCTTCCGGTACGACGGCATAGTCTGCGAACGCGCCCATGGATTCCTTTGGCATCCGCGCGAAGACGCGATCACCAGGAGCGAATTGTGTCCCGCCTGTCGGGGACGCTTCTACGACGCCGGCAAGTTCGTTGCCCATCGTGATCGGCAGGGGATAGCGCTGGACGATTTTCAGCATGCCCTCGCGCGTTTTGAAGTCGACAGGATTAAGGCCGGCCGCATGCACGCGAACCAGGATCTCACCCGGTCCGGGTTCGGGACGCGGAATCTCGCGAACTATCGTCGCCTCGGGCCCCCCATAGCCTGTCAGCATAAAGGCTTTCATGGTCGTAATCATGCCTGAAATCGGCCGGCGTTGATCAATTCCTCCTTGCAAGAGGTTGGAGGGGTGGCGGCCCCTCATGCGGCCATGCGTCTCTCGAGCACCTTTGCCCAATCCTTGATGCCGCGCGGCGGCGGCATTCGTTCGATCGTGAGACCCGGGCGAGCGTAGAGCAGCTCCGCCTGGTCGGCAGCGCGGGCGCCTTCCACATCATTATCCTGGGCGAGGACGAGGGTTTGCAGTTGCTCCGGCAACCGGATCTGGTGAAGGCGCCTCGCTCCAAGACTTGCCCAGCATGGAAGTGCATTGAGAATGGTGAAGGCGCGAGCGGTCTCGAAGCCTTCGGCGAGTGCGAGGACGGCGGCGCCCCGCCCTCCCCCCTGCCACGCGCCCGCCGCCGGCCGACCGAGCATGAGCTTCATGCGATAGCGCGCCGTTGTCGGATCGAGGAATATTCGCTGTACGGCTGTCAGGCGCCGCCCTTCTCGCACCGCCACAAGAAGAGCCGGGTGGAAGCTTGTCCAGGGCTTTGGCCGGTACGGGCAGCGCGGATGGAAACGGAGATCGTCGGTGATCGGCGAGAGGTAGCGCGAGGCGAGATAGCGTTCCGCCAGCGTACCTTCGAGGGAAAGGGCGTCATCCCATAGCCGGTTTGCATTGCCGGACGAGACCGCCGGAACATCGGTGTAGCTGAAATGATTGCGGATCGGCACACGCCGGAGTTCGCGCAGGATGTCTTCCCGATCGCATCCGGCAAAACAGGTCACCAAGATGCCGCGATTACCCTGGCGGATCGACAGGCTTGGGGTGCTGTCGGAATGCGCCGGGCACAGGCACATCGCGGTTCTTCCGTGCCAGGTGCCACCAAGTGCGCCAACGAGATCGATGAGTTGCTGGGAAGGTCGTTCGGCTGTGAGGGTCATGATCGGCTCCTTTCACAACCTCGTCCCCCCTCCCCTTCTCCTCGGCCGGCCACTAGCGCATCGTTTCGGATGCTATTGAAGAAGGGCTAAGCACAACGGACCGTACAACGAGGCGTGTCGCAAAATCACTTGATGACAACGGATAGTCCTGGCTGGCGCCGAATCGGTGTGGATTTGATCTTCCTCCCCGCGCGCTGCGTCTGCGGAGAAAATTTTAAGGCGATTCGCGTTGCTTTGGATTGGCGTCAGCCGAGCGTGCAGGTCGAACGATACTTGCGGATAAGTCATCGAGCACGGCGGACAGGTGGGCGACTCATCTTGATTCTCGGCAGGGTTTCTAGGTGAATGACACTGTCCCGAACGGTCCGGGACTCGGCGGCAACAAGGAGGCATGTCCCTGAGTGCCGCAGGTGATGTCGCCCTATTTGACTAACCACCCTGCATTTGGCATAGCTGTCCGGGATTAGGGGCCATTATGCGGTGATTTTCACGAACCGTGGCCGATTTGGGTTCAAGAAGGGGACATGCCCATGCTGTCGGGTCAGATTCTCGATGCGATGATAACCTCGTGCGAGAATGCCAAGACGGTCCTGCGGCAGGCAGCTATCGATCCATCCGATCGCAAAACGCTGAACATTTCAATGGGCGCGACCGTCGCCGCTGAATTGCTCGGCAGAACGCCGGAAGCACTTTCCAAGGCGGAGGCGCGCGGCCGACTGCCCGCCCCCAAGACGGCAACCAATGGACGCCGGTTTTACACGGTCGAAGATTTGATCGCGATCCGCGAGAAGCTGGGCATCAAGATGGGCAAATTGCCCTCCGAACGTGCCGTCGTCATCGCCGTGCAGAACTTCAAGGGCGGCGTGAGCAAATCGACGACGGGTAAGCATCTCGCAGATTATCTGGCGCTGCGGGGATACCGAGTCCTCGTGGTCGATTGCGATCCACAGGCCTCGATGAGTGTGATGTTTGACGTCAATCTCGAGGCATTGGTGGACGAGACGCATACGCTCTCGAATTTCCTCTCGCCGCGTATCGACGAAGCCGATTCGCTGCGAAAGACGATCCAGAAGACCGCCTGGCCCAATATCGATATCTGCCCGGCGAACCTGGGCCTTCAGGACACCGAATGGGAACTGACCGCGACCATCGAGGAAGGCCCGACCGCCATTGCCGGCGCGTTTCGGATGTTGAGGATCGGCCTGGAAGAAGTGCGGCACGATTATGATGTCGTGATCCTCGATCCTCCCCCGGCCATGGGCTTTTTGGGTGTGAACACGTTGACGGCCGCGGACGGCTTGCTGATCCCCGTTCCAGCCCGGCAGCTCGACTATCTTTCGACGATCCATTTCATGCAGACCTGTCGGGAAGCGATGGACCTCGTCTCGAAGTTCGATACTTCGATCGACTACGGGTTCATTCGTGTCGTCTGCACCATGTTCCAGCCCAACAGGACCAACGAGGCGCAGATGCTTCAGGTTATGGAGAAAACCTACGCCGGTCAGATGCTATCGACGCCGATTCTCCTGTCGGAAGAGATCAAGAATGCCGGTCTGTCGATGTCGTCGATCTACGAGATCAACAAGCCATACGGGTCACACCAGACCTACACTCGGTGCCGCGACAACCTCAACATGGTGTTTCGCGAGATCGAAAAGGATATTTGCAAGCAGTGGCCATCGCGGATGGCGCAGGTCGGCACCGACAGACTGACGGAGGCGGCATGAGCAGCGCTGGGGGCAGGCGTCGCAGTCTACTGGCGAGCGCCATCGAGAGCATCGGGACGACCCCTGCGCCGACTTCCGTGCCCGAGGCGGTCGACGCCGAAGTGCTGGTCGATCGCGACAAGCCCGTCGACGAGCCGTCCACGCCCTCTTTTTTGGAGCGGCGCGGTATTGCGTTCGACGAGATCGCACGCACCGTCAAACGCCCAACGATCCGTCTGAAGCCCTCGGAATGCTCTATCTGGCCGGGGAACGCTCGCGATCATGCGGCCCTGAGCTACGAACGCTGTGCGTCGCTCATCGATTCCATCCGGGAGGAAGGAACCAACCGCGAGCCGGTTGTTGTGCGGCGGACGCCGAACGCCGACAATCCCTATGAGCTGATCGTCGGCACCCGCCGGCATTTCTCGGTTTCATGGCTACATGCCAACAACCATAGCGAAATCGAGCTCGTTGCTCGTATCGAGACGCTGGACGACGAGGCCGCATTCAGGCTCGCCGATCTTGAAAACCGCGAGCGTGAGGACGTCACTGATCTCGAACGGGCGCGCAACTACAGGCACGCCGTGGATGCGTATTACAACGGCGTTCGCACGCAGATGGCCGATCGCTTGGCGATCCCCAAGCAGAACCTCCACAACCTCCTTCAGCTAGCGGAGTTGCCGGACGAAGTCGTGGCAGCGTTTGCCGAGCCTGGAGACGTCAAGGTCCGGCACGGCATGCGGCTCTCCCCGTTGCTGAAGAACGAGCAGCACCGCGACGCGATCATCGCCGCCGCTGTGGCGCTGCATGCGGAGCAGCAGGCGCTGAAGGATACCGGAAGCGACAAGATAGAGGGGATCAAGGTTTGCGAGCGCCTGGCTGCGGCTGCGGCGACGCCTGCGGTGTCGAAGAAGTCCCCTCCCCGCGCCAAGCCCGCCCTCACCGCCGCTTCAGGCAGGGAGATCGGCCAGGTTCTCGCCGATACACGGGCCAAGGGCATTACCATCAACATCAATCCCAAGGGCGCAGCTTCGGTCGAGGAGATTCTCGAAGCGCTTCGCCCTGCGATTGAGAGTGCGAAGTTCAGTCGAAATTAGGCGGAAATCGGATTTAAGGCTTTATTTTCAATTAGTTGGCTCCCGGTAAAATGCGTTTTACCGACGCCACGGGACACGAGATGCAACAGGATCACCGCGAAGACGGTCAGGTAGACCTCTTTCTCCCTCAGCTGACTGCGCTTCCTCTCCGGGATCAGCGCGAGACGATGGAGCGGCCCTTTTTCTCGCTGTCCAAGCGCAAGCGGCTCAAGCCGATCGACTATGTCAGCCCCGATCGCAAGATCACGGTCCACGTCTCCGCCAACTCGGAATATGGCCTGGCGACCATCTACGATCTCGATATCCTGATCTACTGCGCGTCGGTTTTGATCGAGCACAAGCGCCGAGGTACCAACGATATCCCTCAGACGCTGCACGTCGTCCCGTACGATATGCTGAAGACGCTTAAACGCGAGGTTGGCGGGCGCGCTTACGATCTCCTGGGAAATGCGCTCGACCGTCTCCAATCGACGACGGTGAAGACGAACATTCGTTCGGGGGATGCTGTCGAGACCACCTTCTCCTGGATCGACAGCTACAGCCAGCTCAAGGATCGTTCGGGCACTGTCCGCGGGATGAGGATCACGCTCGCTAAATGGTTCTACGACGGTGTCCTGATGGACGGCGGCGTGCTCGCCATCGACCCGGCCTATTTTTCGATGACTGGCGGCCGTGAACGCTGGCTCTATCGGGTCGCGCGCAAGCATGCCGGTGGGGCCGGTAGCGATGGCTTTGCCATTTCAATGCCAACGCTCTTCGAGAAGTCAGGGGCAGAAGGCGATTATCGGCGGTTCAAGTTCGAAATGACCAAGATCGCCCGGGAAAACGATCTGCCGGGCTATTCGCTGGAGATCGAACAGCGTGACGATGCCGAACCGCTGCTTCGTATGATTCGGCGCGATCGCGAGCTGTCCGAGGAGGGTAAGCCCTCCCCTGCCCCCGCGCAGGTTTCGCCTCCGGCCGCCAAGGCCAAGACACCTGAGGTGGCCCCGATCTCGTTCCCCACGAGCGGCCATATTTCACATTCGGCATTTGGTGCGATCGCCCGCGCCAACCTGCCGAGCCCGCAACGCGACCATGGCCTCGTGGGAGACGATTTCCGGACCTTCTTGCGTCAACGCGAGATAGCGTTTGATGCGAAGAACATAACGCAGATTTTCGCCACCTTCTGCGCGAAGCAGCGCCCTGTAAACTGATCGGCGCTGTACACGCCCGCCGACGAAACGGTCTTTCAGGAACACGCTCGATAATGCGCGGCACGCTCAGGCCAAACATCCTGAGGGGCGTTCCTGAAGTAACGAGTTGTGGTTCAGATCTCAACGCATGCGGTTCTGGGGGGAGCCGGTCGAAGATCATAAGGCAGTCGTAGGCGGCCTTTCGCGGCCCCCCTTGCCCCCTAGCATCCGCCTCGGCCCGGTTTGCCTGCCCTTCAACCGGGCGATGCAGACATGCAACTCGTCCGCACGGTACTTGAGGAACGGGGCTGTGAGGTCGGAATTCCTGATCACAATAGCTTTGCTGGAACGCCGTATGTCGAATTCGCGATGATCGACGTAGGCAAGGTCGCGTCGACAAGATGCTTCACGCATCGGCGGACGGAGACGAGCTTGAGGAAGCTCGCGAAGGACAGTGCGGTCTTTCGTAACGGGCGGTCGTGTGTCGATCCTGTGTTTCCAATCGGCGGTAAGCTCAAGGTCGAGCAGCGTCTGCACCATGGCGTCCCAGACGCCTTGCTCCGGCCAACGCGAGAAGCCCGCATAGACCAAGGTCCACTTTCCATAGCGGCCCTGCATGTCGCCCCACGGATAACCAACCCGCAGGACATGTCGGTGAGACAGCGTCGATGTCACCGGCTCCCACGCATATCGACACCGCCCGGCAAAAGCGGCCGGCAAGCCGCCCACTGTGCATGCGTCGGATCGTCGTGATCCGTGCCAGCTCTGCAAAGAGGAATTCCGTGTCAGAGTCGGACCCGTAGGGGATGTCTTCTTGCCAACATGGCATAGGTGAGGGAGGGACCTGGCCTCGCCGTATTTGCTGCCGTTCCTGAAATACCGTGCCGGTTCCAGATGGGCAGACTCGGGTATCGTGCGACGTGCACGCCTCCCGACCATCGCCCCGCCGGGAATACGTTCCCAATGTACCGTTCAAGAAGTGGCCGGCATCGCCGAAAGCTCAACAATACGAGCCACGGAATGGCGGCGCCGCGACCGTTCGACCTGAGAAAGCGCCGAAACTGCCGCCCTGCGACGCCGCAGTCACAGGACCCCGTTCCTAAAGGACCGTTGCTGAGTCGCGTGAGGATTCGCGGCTAGCTAAGACGGCCGCCATTGGTCACTTCGGAGCTTGGAGAAACGCTCTCAATGGCGCCCACTCAACTTTCAGCACCAGACGAGCAAAGTGCCCGGAACCCACGGAAAACAGCCACATTCTGGCTGAGTAAAACGCGTTTTACCACGGTGGTCAGGCGCGTCTGCTGCAACGTTCGCCACGGTATTTCAGGAACGGGGCACGGTACATGAGGAACCGAATCACGGTTCATTGGGAACGGCTTGCAGGGTATTTCAGGAACGGTCGAACGGTATAACGGGAACGGGCCTATGCTGACGACTCGCACTGACTCGGCGAGTCGCGGAAGGTTCATCCACAGCCTAACCTTTTATCCTATTCTCTAAAGAGATTAACGACGCCTGCGGCGCTTCCTGTCTTTGAAGAATTAGGACGAAAGAAGGGTAGGGATCGACCGCCATGATTTACCCGCATAGCCCCGTCGAGCCGCACTGCCGGAGTCGGCACCTCGCGGCCGCACACCCGACCCAGGTCAACCACCACCAACCGCTGCTCGTTCCGTTGGCGACCGTTAGGAACATTTGACCCGGTTGTCAGTGGGAACAACGCAAGGTACTTCCGCCGAAGCAGCGCTGCGAGACCAGAACAAAATACGAAATGCCGCAGAATGCCGCCCAGAGGCACGCTGAGCGTGTAATCAGCGCCCGACGTCCCTTGGTAAGCAAAGCACGCCAAAACGCGCTGTACGGGCTTCCTGGCGAGGCTTTTCCAGAGACGCATTCTGCCTGCATCGACACCTAAAACCCGCCACAGGCCGGAACAGGCCGGATCTGAGCGTGCGCGCCAGATAGCCGTGTCAGCCATCGCGCATACCAGCAACCACTTCCAACAAATTGGCAGCGGGCATAGTTGGCGCCGGTCGATCAATCACAGGCATCTCCGGGTCGAATTTTTCGAACGCAGTGGGAAGCCCATGACGGGAAGGGGAGGGGGTCGCTGGGCGGTCCGCTGATTGGCTCTGCGCAGCCAAATTCCATGGCGATGGCTAGCAGGTCGGCCAACCGCCAACTCCCGCGCTGACCCAACGAGAGCCTCGTGCGGGTCCTGAAAATTGCAGACCTCCAATTTTTTGGGGATAGGGACAACGGGCCCGATCAAAGTGCAATCTGTCACCGATCCCGCCGCAGGCATTGAGCCTGAGAAGGAGGCCGGCGATCGTGGGTATGCTCTCGAAGTGAGGCAGCCGAAGACCATTTGGGAAGACCATTTGGAAAGCCTCGCACCGTCTGGTCGTCGCAGTCCGTTGTGACTCGTAGTCCCAGCTTACAGTCGCATCGACCGGAAGAACGGCTGTCTCACGCTAGTCTGAAAGGAGGGATGGTACGTGAGTGAGGTTAAACAGGGATCGAGTCATCTCCGGCGCGCCTGATCGCCGAAGCAACGCGCGCGCCACGTCGAAGAAGCTCGTCGATATTCGCCATCTCTTGATCGAAAGCGTCGAACACGTCCGCCAGCCCGCGGTTTGCGGGAAGGGGAGGGGGCTCATTGCGGGGACGGCCGCGCTTGGGCGCTGCATAGCCAAATTCGACCGCAAGATCGGTACTCAGGAACACCCGCCATGTGCGCCTTTGGGTGATCTCGACGAGCAGGCCACAGGTAACGCCGCGGGCAAGGAGCTTGCTCGCACCGGCAACGCTCATGCCCAGCAGCTCGGAGACCGACTGGGGCGAGAGCATTGGCCGGTGATGAAGGAGGGCCGCAAGGGCCGGGAGACTGCCGGGCCGATATTCCGCAAAGATCGCGCGCTCGGCATCACGATGGAGCCGCTCGAGGTCGTGCAGACGTTCGAGGTTCGCGGTGGCGCTCGCCTCGAGGCTGCGCATCGCCGCGTACCAGTCCTCGTCGCCAATCGTCCGCTTGAGCCGAAACGCCTTCACGCCGCCGGCTAGGCAGGGGAGGGGGCTGGCGACCAGGCCTTTGTCGCGAAGGGCAAAGGGCAGCGAGAGCCAGGGCAGGGCGGTGCCGTCGACTCGCGCATGCTGGCGGACCCGGTCAAGCGCGCGGATCAACGGCGGATGGTCCGCGGCTATCTCGATCTCGCCGATCGCGGTCGGGAGCGCGTCGCGCCAGGCGAGGGGGTCAGGATCGCACAGGGTAGCGTCCCAGTCGGGAAAGCGATCGAAGAGGTCGAGGTTGGTCGACCGCAGCGGCCGGCCGGGGATTTGCAGCCCGCAGCCCCAGGAAAATACGTCGATCTCGTCGATTTCGGCCGACTGCAGTTGGAGCGCGCGGGTATAGCCGCTCCAGGCGGCGCGCCGAGCCCAGGCCGATGCCACCGAACTTACGCAAAATCGGGCATCCAGACGCGTAATGGCGGCTGTGCAGGAGGCGATCGCGGACACCATCTTCGCGCTGTAGGCGGGGCCATAACGGCTGTTGGCGAGCGGCGCGTCCATGCCATCTTTTAACTCAGAGCAGCTTTCAGTCAAATTAGCTAATATGCCTAGTCGTGATAATGGGGAGTTATCGCGACCCTATCATTTAAGGTAAAGCCGCGCTATCTCTCGCCGCGATGGCGAAAACGGCTCTCTCCCATAGACAAAGCGCGCCTCCGGCAGGCGCCGACGATGTCGTGGGCGAGGTTCGCGCGCTCGCCATCAACAAGGCGGCGATCGATCCCCAGCTCATCAGTGCTGCGGCGCGCGCCTGGTCCCCCAACACGATCCGTGCCTTCCTCTCCGACCTGAAGCTCTGGGACGCCTGGTGCCGGCGTGTGCGGGTACGGGGAGGGGAGGCGAGAGCGGAGACGGTTGCCGCTTATATCCGCGCCCTGTCCGGCCAGGACCATGACGGAGCGGCGCACGCGACGCCGCAGCGTGCCGCCGCCACGATCGCGCGCTATCTCGTCAATATCGGTTGGGCCTATCGCATGGCGGGCCTCGGGGACCCAACGGCAGCGCCTTTGGTGCGGCTCGAGCACAAGGCCGCCCGTAAGCTGCTGGGGACACGCCAGCAACAGGCGCGGGGAATCCGCTACAAGGGCGACGTCAGCGATCTCGACGCGCCGGCGAGCGGTGTGAGCTTGGCAGTGCTCCTCAAAGCGGCGCGGCGTGATCTGCTGGGATTGCGCGACCGTGCGCTGCTGCTGGTGAACTACGACACGGGGTGCCGGCGTTCGGAGCTCGTGGCGATGCGGCTTGAGCATATCGACGGGCCGGATGTGGACGGGGCCGGGCTGGTCGAGATCGGCCGCAGCAAGACCGATCAGGAAGGGCAGGGCGCGTTGGCCTATCTCTCGCCGGCAACGATGCGTGCGGTCGCGGCATGGCGCGACAAAGCCGGGATCGAGCGCGGGCCGCTGTTTAGGCGCGTCGAGACCTGGTTCGACGGCTCGATCCGCGGGGTAGGGGAGGCCGCGCTTCATCCGGGGACGATCACGCTCATCTACAAGCGGCTCATCCGGCAGGCCTATGACAAGAAGCTGCTCGGGGAGATCAGCGAGGCCGAGACCGAGCGCTGGATCAAGGCCGTGTCCTCACATTCGATCCGGGTCGGTGTGGCGCAGGACAATTTTGCGGCGGGCGAGAGCCTGCCGGCGATCATGCAGGCCTATCGCTGGCGTGACCCCAAGACCGTGATGCGCTACGGCGCAAAGCTCGCGGCAAAAAGTGGTGCAAGTGCGCGGTTGGCGAAACGCTTCGGAGGCGATGTCGTCGGCGGGTGAGGAGGGAATTCGTCCCGCCCCCTGCGTCGTGTCGAGGAAGGCGCGCGGCTAGACTTCGGTGCTGAAACAGAGGTCGCGTTCCCAGAGCCACGCCTCAATCTCGTCGATCAGGCGGTACAGCACCCCTTCGGCGCGAGCCGAAAGTGCGGCTCGGTGTGTGACGACAGTTATGTTGGCCGCCTGACGACAAACGAGATGGCCGGATCGTGATACATTTGTGTCAGCTTTGCCCCCTGCGATCGCAGGGGGCAAAGCTGATGCCAGGTGAGTGGATCACGGACCGCCAGTACAGGCGGTATATGGAACGTAAACAGCAGGGTGACACGCAGGTCCTGGCGGCGAGCCGGGCAGGGATTAGTGAACGCAGCGCGCGCCGGATCAGCGCGGCAGCATCATTACCAAGCCAGTGTCGCAAAGCGCGTGGACGGACGCGGCTAGACCCGCTTGCGGATGTGTGGGACGAGATTGTCGTGCCGATGCTGCGCCAGGTGCCAATGCTTCGTGCAACGAGCGTGATGGAGGAGCTGGATCGTGAACATCCTGGTCGGCTGCATGAGCGTCATCTACGCACCTTGCAGCGACGGATTGCGACCTGGCGCGCGAGCGAAGGTCCTGAACGCGAAGTCATCTTCCGGCAGGAGCATCCGCCTGGTTATCAGTCGCTATGTGATTTTACCGAGCCGGCAGATTTCGACGTAACTATCGACGGCTTGCCGTTTGATCATCTGCTTTTCCATTTCTGGCTGGCCTTTTCAGGCTGGCAGTATGTCAAGGTGATCGAAGGCGGCGAGAGCTTTACCGCGCTTACCGAAGGGATGCAGGAGGCGCTTTGGCAGTTGGGCGGCACGCCAGCGACCAACCGCACCGATCGCTTGTCGGCAGCGTACCGCAACCTTTCCCCGCACGATGACGCTGCAGCCGGGTACCAGGCATTTTGTGACCATTACGGCATCGAGCCGACCCGCAACAATGCCGGCGTCAGCCATGAGAACGGTTCGGTCGAGGCCGCGCATGGCCATCTCAAGCGGTCACTGCGCGAAGGGCTGGCCTTGCGCGGATCGCGTGATTTTGCCGATGTCGCTGCCTATCAGGCCTTCATCAGCGAGCATGTGGCTCGGCGCAATGCGCGCCGTCGTGGAGAGGTTGCGCTCGAGTTGGCGCAGATGAAGCCGCTGCCCAGCTTCAAGACGACAGACTTCAGCCTGGCAACCGTGACCGTGACGCGAACGTCGACGATCGCTGTACGCGATGTCCTCTATACGGTGCCCTCTCGCTTGATTGGCTCCCGGCTGCGGGTTCATATCTATGACGGTCGGCTCGTTTGCTATCTGGGCAACACACAAGTGCTGACACTGCCGCGACGCCGGCGTAACGCGCAGGGGCCAACCCATGTGGTCGATTATCGCCACATCATTGGGTCACTCGTCAAAAAGCCGCAGGCATTTCGCCGCTCGGTGCTGCGCGATGGCATGTTCCCGCGCGAGGTCTTTCGCCGCACCTGGGATATCCTTGATGCAACGCTGGAGCCTCGGCGCGCCTGTCGCGTCTATGTCGGCCTGTTGCATCTGGCAGCGACGCATGCCTGCGAAGCGCTGCTTGCCGATCATCTCGAGGCCGTACTGGCGGCAGGTGACTTGCCCGATGTCGAGGTCGCGCGAGCCGCTGTGGCGCCACCGCCAAGCGCATCGCCTGATGTCAGCATCAAGCAGACTGACCTGACCATCTATGATTCTCTCTTCCAGCATCAGGAGACCCCCGATGTCCAAGCCTTCTAATGACATTATGATCGACGCCGCCCGCCTTCCAGTGATGTTGTCGAGCCTACGGCTGCCAAGCTTTGGTCAGCACTGGCAGGGCTTTGCCGCACGCGCAGACCGCGAAGACTGGGGCGCTGCCCGGTATCTGGCAGCATTATGCGAACATGAGATCGCCGATCGTGATGCCCGTCGTATCGCCCGACACCTGGCAGAGGCGGGCTTGCCACGAGGCAAGACTTTCTCGACCTTTGATTTTGCCGCTGTCCCTACCATTCGCAAAGCCCATGTCATGGCGCTCGCCGATGGCGACGCCTGGCTCGACCAAGGCGCCAATATCCTGTGTTTTGGTCCCTCGGGTACCGGCAAGAGCCACGCGGCAGCCGCAATCGGGCATGCGCTCGTCGAGGGTGGCCGCCGGGTTCTGTTCATTCGTACCACCGACATGGTCCAGAAGCTCCAGGCTGCGCGGCGCGACCTGTCGCTGCCGGCCATGATCGCCAAGTTCGATCGGTTCGACTGCTTGATCCTCGATGATCTTGGCTATGCCAGCAAGGATCAGGCCGAGACCAGTGTCCTGTTCGAGCTCATCGCCGAACGCTATGAACGCCGATCGCTCATCGTCACCTGCAACCAGCCTTTCTCAGAATGGGGGCAGATTTTTCCAAACGCCGCCATGACGATCGCTGCCGTCGACCGCCTCGTCCATCATGCCACCATCCTCGAGTTCAACGCCGAGAGCTATCGCCGCCGGACGGCCGCCAAAAATGCCCAGCTCACACCGTAAGTGTCGCGGACTGTGTCGCAGGGTAATTGTCGTCGACAGTTGTCGTCGCGCCAGCATCGCGTCATGCTATTGCCATGTTCGCACCCGACGACATCATCATCCAGGCCGATATCCATATTGTCGATATCCAGCCTGTCATCAGCCGCCGGTTCGAGCTTCCCGGCAACCTCAACCTGGCTCAGCTCCATGAGGTGATACAGGCCTCGTTCGAATGGACCGACAGCCACCTTCATCAGTTCGATATCGGCGGCCTGACTTATGGTGCTCCCGAGTTCGACGAAGGAGACTGGTCTGATCGTCGCACCTTCGAAGCAAGCGACGTCCGCCTGTGTGACTTTGCAACCTATGGTCCAGCGCCGCTCATCATCTTCTACGAATATGATTTCGGCGACAGCTGGATGCATGTCATCGAACTCACCCGCAAAGCAAAAGAACCAGGCGTCAAATATCCGCGCTGTGTCGCCGGATCGCGCCGCGCGCCGCCCGAGGACGTCGGAGGCCCCTCTGGCTACTTCGATTTTCTCGAAGCTTGGCACGACACCCGCCACCAAGACCATAAAGATATGCGTCGATGGGCTGGAAGGACCTTCAACCCCGAACGCTTCAACCTCGACGTCAACAATAAGGCCATCGCCAAAGCCATCAGGCATTCAAAAGGCAGCTATCGCTTTCGTTTCGAACCATGAAATCCGGCCATCTCGTTTGTCGTCACCCGGCTACCGAATTTGTCGTTGCACAGCTCGGTTCGGCTCCTCTCGGTGCATGCGATCCTTGCGTTCCACGCGCGCTATGATCTGGCGGACCCGCTCAATGCCGATCCCGAACTCATCCGTAATCTGTCGTTGCGTCCGACCTCCGGCTCGCATGGCGACGATTCGCTCGGCACGTGCATCTACTTCGTCGCGTTTCTTGACGGGCGCGGGCCGGGCGGGGCGCTTCACTCGGATCACGCGATCACCGTCCCATAGCCGGATCTCCTGCCAATGTTCCTGTTTGATCGTGTCCACGGCCCGCGCTTTCGCCGTGTCGAGGCTTGGGGCATCGACCAGGCCCATCGAAGGTTCGCCCGTTTCGGGGACAAGATGGAACGCAAACGCCGGCACAATCCGATCCTTTCAAAGAGGATCCTGATTTTCCGACGAAAGCGGCATGGCTTCAACACGACGTTTGCCGCCGTCTCTACGATCGCGGGCAGCGACGCCCGCCCGTTTCGCGGGGAATGACAAGCGTTCTGGCTATTGGGCGATGAAACTGCCGCGTCCGCCCCGGAATGCGTCCACGACATTGCCCCCGTCCCAGTGGCCGGAAAGGATGCCGAGCCGGGGGATGCTCCCAACCGGCTTCCGGCGCGCGGCGAGCAACCGGGCGCGTCGCGTATCACGGTCGATTGGCATGCCGGTGATAAAGTCGATTGCGCCGCGCAGCGGGGTCATGACGGCCGCTCCATCTCAGGAATATCTACCCGACGGGCGAGGAGTGGAGACCTCGCGCTCGGCAAAAGCCAGATGAACCCGGGCATCTTGCACCGTGATCCCGAGTCGCCGTGCGACGTGGTCGATAGACAAGCCATCTCGCCGGTGAAGGAGGAAGGTGCGCTGAACGATATGCGGAAAGTCGTAGACAATGTCCCATATCTCTCCTGGCCGCGGGCGTCCCTCGGGGGAGTCCATCGCTGTTTCTATCGCATCGTATAGCTGCTCGGCCGCAATTGTTCTGTCCAAGGCTTTCAAGCCAATGAGTGCGCGCTCCATCAGTTCAAGTATAGGATCAAGAGAACTCGATCCGGCGGAAGTTGTGTCTCCGCTCATTCGAACTCCTCCAGTTTATTTTCAGGCTCATCATAGGCGTGATCTGTTGTTATTGCACGTGGCAAACGTGCCAGAGTGGGAACATCGCCGCTTACGCCAGCACGGGCGATCAGGTTCTGAGAGAACGCGGGGCACCCGGTGAACGGCGTGAGATTACCTCAAGGCGCCTTTTTCCCGCTGCCAAGCAATGCCTTGATCTTCGGCATCACCATAGTCCAGTTTAGTCGCGTGCATCGAGTTCTGCTCGGACTGCGTCCTCGATGTCGCATTGATCGTTGATCGCACGATCTTTTGCAAGGCGAGCGACCTCACTTACCCCACGAGTCGTGATCGGCTGTTAATCAAGAGGCGTAAGAGCGCTCCTCACCCTCCACCGGCGCGCTGCACGTTGGAGGGGAGGTGTCGTCGCGCCGATTTGAGGATCGGCTTGAAGGTGTGCAAATGCCATGGACAGTTTGCCGCGTTGGGTGCTTGAGTGGTAGCTGGCCGTCCAATCGATCAGTAGCGCTGCTGACGGTCATAGAGGCTGCGGTAATGCTGAACCCGGGTGACGCGCAGACCTGGAAGGCCCGACCTGTCAACGGCCCTTTGCCAGGATGTGAATTCCTCGAGCGTGAGTTGATAGCGATCGCACGCCTCGTCGATCGTCAAGAGCCCGCCATTCACCGCCGCCACAACTTCACCCTTGCGCCGAACGACCCATCGCGTCGTTTTGGGAGGAGGAAGCGTCTCCAGCGTAAGGGGCTCGCCAAGGGGACCAATGACCTGCGCGGGTCGGAATTTCTGGTTTTCTAGCATCTTACACCTGTTATCGCAGATCGACTCCGAGGTCGCGCCTTCAGCCGCGGAGAATATTCTGGCTCGCTTGTTTTGAGGTGAAGAAAACTGATGAATTACGCCTTCACAGAGTTGGCGGTTAATCGTGATCGTGACCTCCCCGGAGTTCATCCTCAGCCGCCGCTACCACTCCCGAGTGCCAAGCCGGGACGATCTATAGATAACATATGAGGAGCGGCGATGGCCCGCAGGTTGCAGCGGTCCGGTTCCTGAGGGAAACGGGCATGATTCCCATGGTCAATCCGTTACGGATCGAATTTTATGGGATCCGGTCACCGATTTATTGGGGTTCTTAAGCAATTTGGTCTAGTTTGCACCCAGCAGCCCTTAACCGAGAATGAAGACTGCCAAGGTCGGCACGATAGCAAGAAGGCCGTAAAGGGCCACACCCGTGGCGCTCAGCACGGTTCGCCACAGAATAGCTTCCATCCCGTCCAACCAATGTGGGTGGCCATGGAGACATGGTCGGGGGCGTATGTCCAAGGGCACCCGGCCCACAGGAGTCCGCGCTTGAGCCAACTCTCAGGTTTCAACAAACTCAAGCTGAAGTCCCGATGGTGGGGGTCAGTGGTAATGCCGTTGCCGTAGTCACAACAAACCTTCGCCAGGATCTGTGCAGGCGCGGCGCTTTTAGCCCGGAGGGCTTAACGAACTCAATCGGGTTCATCGGACGCAATGTTATCGATGAAACCCTCGAACAGACCTATGACGTGGCGTGACGAAATAGCCTTTTCGAAATCATGCGGATGCACAAACTCGTCACGGAACCAGGGATAGATGTCTCCGGCGAAGCAGCTATTCAGCCACGTTATTGCCAATTGTACTCCTGGAGAGGAGGCTCTGGCGGGATTGACTACGCAGAGTATTTCGCGGCGTAACCGCACGTCCAAGTCAAGCGGACGCACTCGTCTGCTGATCGCACGGGCGTAGGTGGGGAGGACGCCGATGCCTCCGCCTGTCGCAATCGCTCGAAAATGAGCGGAGCTGCTGTTGGTCCTTATGCCTATCAGTCCAGGCACGTCCGAGCGTCCCAGGATGAAGGGCAGGAGATTAGATGCGACCTGGTCCGCCTCCTGCCACACAAGCTTGTGGTTCGGCCATTCGTCGACCGATGTCGGCGTGCCCGCGACGCTTAGATAGCTCTCTGCGGCAAAGAGCATGAGATGCAAGCAGCCAATGTGGCGGACAATCGCCGTCCCTTCGGCGGGTGGCTCGAGTTGCACGGCGAGATCACATTCGCCGCCGGCGACGTCGCTGCGGCTCATGTCGCAGTGAAGATCGACATCGAGACCGGGATTGGCGCGCTGGAACTCTACGAGCCGAGGCATGAGCCAGTAGGTTCCCAGGCCCTCGGTTACGGCGATACGGATTCGCTCGCGTTGACCGGCGGGAGGCTGCGCCGCCTCGGCGCTCTGTCGCGTTCGCCGCATCTCCCGCGCTGTGATGAGCAGCTTCTCGCCGACCGGCGTCAGCCGCAATCCGGAGGGTCCACGCTGGGCGATGACTTCGCCGAGCTTATCCTCGATCCGCTGCAGCCGACGGCGGATTGTCCCGACGGCGTGGCGGGTCTTTGACGCGCCAGCCCTCAGGCTGCCAGCCTCGAACACATCGAGAAACAGCTCCAAGTCTGTCCAGTCGACGAGCTTGAGCTTTTCCTGAAAGGACTTCTTGCCAGCAGAAGAACGTGGCTCGGCACGGCGATTGATAACTTTGGCGGATTGGGCTTGTATCTTTGCAGCGCTCCGCGCTCTCTTAGTCGTGGGCAAACCGCTCTCTCCTCTAGTCCGGATCACAGCAGCATTCGCTGCAAGAGAACCCATGCGATCTTTCAAAATCAACAATAAACTCGGTCAATCCCGATGATTTTTCACGGTTCGAATTTTGCGAGGACGTTGCGGAGTCCTGATGGGTAAGCGTGAATGAGCTTGGTGAGATGAGACCCACCAAGGCCACGGGTGTGTCAAAAGTGAACCTGCCCTAGCGAAAGATGGCCTCGCCTCAAGGCCGGTCGATGCCGGTATTTGGAGAACCCTTCCAGTCACGAAGGGTGATCCATGTACCAAGCGAACATACAGGCCGCTGCAATCGATGGCTTTCACACGATGGCATTTTCCGAGCGCGTCCAAAGGCTCTGCGCCCGTGGTGAGACGAGTGCATTGGTCACGCATGCGGCGAGTTCGGAAGAAGCGCTCGCTGCTCTGGCGGTTGCGAGGAGCCATCTGGGAGGGCTGGCTCCCGACGATGTCGCCGCGGCGGCTATCGCGCATAATCCGGACATTTTTCATCTCGTGGGGGAGCAGGGCGAACGATCGGATCGGCCGGCTTTCCTCGCTTATCTCCCTCTCAATCGGCGAGGGGCATCGGCCCTTGTAAACCAGCAATTCAGCGGAATGCAGCCGGACCTGACGATGGTCTGCCATGCAGATGAGCGGCCTCTCGCGATCTACATTTGGCTGATCTTCGCGCCCGGCACGTTGACACCCACGCTTCGCGCGCTGGCTCCCCTTCTGGGCCGGCTCGCCCCTGAGGGTTGTCCGCTTTTCACGCGAGGAGTGACCGGGCACACGTCTCGTCTATTCCCTGCCATGGGCTTCGTTGAGGCGTGCCATGTCTACCCAAATGCCGCTGCTGATCTATTGGCCTTGGCACCGCGCTCGGGATTCCCGACCTTCGAGAACGAAGCCGTAGCGCGAGCAGCCGGCGCGATTACGGTGCGTGTGGCCCGCACGATGGAAGACATGCTGAAGTGCTTTACGATCCGTTCGGCGACCTACATGGCGGAACAGGATTGCCCGTTCGACGAGGAATTCGACGGGAACGACTTCTGCGCGACACATTTCCTCGGCGAGATTGATGGTGAACCGGCGGGCTGCATTCGCGTTCGGCATTTTGCGGATTTCGTAAAACTCGAACGCCTCGCTGTGCGGCATGAATTCAGGAATTCGAGATTGTCTTTTCGGCTCGTCAGGGAGGCGATCAACTACTGCCGCCGCAAAGGATATCTCCGGGCGTACGGACACTCACGCAGCGACCTGGTCCGCTTCTGGGGTATCTTCGGGTTCAGGGCGATCGCGGGCCGACCGCTCTTCAACTTCTCCGAGGTCGAATATGTTGAGCTCGAGGCGAGCCTCGCGGCGACGGAGGACCGGCTCGCTATTGGCGCCGACCCTTATATGCTGATCCGCCCGGAGGGAGATTGGGATCGGCCTGGGCCGCTTGACCGATCGTCATCGCGACCGGCATCCTCCGGATCACTCAAGCGCAATCGTGGACTGTCGGTCGAACGAATGCCGCGGGATCACACGCCTGCCCATATGGCGCATGTGTAATGTCTGGGCCGGAGGAGCAACAGCACTGTGGGGCGTCAATCCACGATGAAGAGGAGCTTGGTGTTGGGTGCGGGTGTGCGAGCGGTCTGGCGCGAGCTGTGCTGGTCCGTCCGTCGGAATCGGGTCTGCCCGGTTCCGGCCTGGCGTATTGGGCGCTGATGGCCCGGCGCCTACGGGAAGAGGTGATAGGCAGTGAGCTCTTCTCGGACCCCGCATGGGACATCCTGCTCGACCTTTACGCTGCGCTTGCGCGCGGGGTTCGCGTGAAAGCCAGCAGTGTCTCGCTGATTGCCGGCGTGCCGCCAAGCACCTGCCGCCGCTGGGTGAGCAAGCTCATTGATCTTGGCCTCATAGAGCGTGCGAAAGAGCGGCCGGATCAGCGCTTCACCTATCTAGGGCTCAGTGCGGAGGGGCGGGAGATCATGGAAGCCTTCATGATCCGCCTGGCGGGTAAAGGCATGCCACCTCTGGTGCACCAATGATCAGGCGAGATCGCCCATATCGCTCGAACGGCCGGATCGTGGCGACGAACGCCCCGATAGCTGCGGGGCCTGCCTATTTGCGCGGTGAGGGGGCAGGGGGGCGGCGTAGCGACCGAAATTGGACCTCAGCTCTCGTTTGGCGCGATTGACGGCCCGCTGAATGAACGCCGCTCCGTCGCCGTCGCCATGATCCATCTGGTCGAGAAGCTCCAGTGCCTCGTCCAGCCGCCTGATGATCCCAACCAGTCTGCACTGTGTGTCGCGATCCGATTTCATGCCCATCTTGGCCTCTTCATCGTAGAGGGCGGCACTGTTCGGATTCCCGATGCCCCCGCGCTTGCTGCGCGGGAGCCGGGGCTGGTAACATGCACGGTGACATGCGCCTACGCCTTTAGCCCGAGGGCCTGGACATACGCGCAGGCACCCCGGCGAACACGGGGTTCGCGGGGCCATCGCACCATGCGGGATTACCAGTCCCGGCGCCGCCACTTCGCAGCGCGGCACCGCGCCTAACACAGCCACCGAAACCGACCAAGAATTTGTTCGGAGAGTCTGAAGCACCGGACAGCGCCCAATCCGGAGACGTGTGTGCGGCCCGCTCAACCTGGCCAGACGCGATATATCGGGTCACCATGCATCAGCTCACCCAGATCGAACTGTCCAACTGGCTAGCGCTTTATGTCGCCGCAGGTCTGTGCTGCGCGATTGCCTTCGCCCTTGCCTGTGCCACCGCCGCGGTAGAGATCTACCGGGACCGCTCATGGTCGACGATCAAATCGGTCAGATCCGCGGTGCTTTTCCTGCCTCTCACATGGTGGCGCTGGCAGAAGCTCTATTTGACCTCGACCCCGGTGACCCTCGGCATCGTGAGCTTGTTTGCTGCGTCGATGAGCTGGGGCTAGTCGTGCCAGATTGGCCGCGATGCGCTGAATAGGCTGACACTTCATACGACAACCCGTCGAATGAAGCTGCCTCTGGTCAGAGCCCAAACGCGCGCGATACCATCGGCCCTACCCGATCCTCATTGGCGTCTGTCGGAGAAATGCACAGGAGGGGTGCAATTTGTTCCATGCGCGGATGGGTGACGGCCTTGGTTGCAAGATAAGCCTCGTCGGTCGACCCCATGGCCTCGATCACGAGCTGCCGGATTTCTCCGGTCCTGCGCGAGCGCGCTTCGAGAAGGAAATCGGGACGGCACGGGCCGATTTCAGTCAACGTGTCGAATACGGGCTTCTCGAGCAGGAGATCGATCTCCTGTCGATCAAAGACTTGCCGGAGCTGAAGCAGAGCGCGCAGGACGGTCCGCTCAAACTCGGAATCAACAGGAATGAAGCGCTTGCCTGAGAAGATGGGCTGGGCATAGCCGCGAAGAGGGGCATATCCATGAGCTTCGGGATATTCGCCGGCAACGATCAGGACCAGATAGGGGCCTTTGATCGTGTTGCCCCGCACCGAGGGTGATTGGACCCGGTTGGCGAGGATAACCGGATCGCAGCCTGCCACCTGGATCGTCGATCCACGAAACTCCTGGGCGAAGAGCGCGAGAAACGACTGCGGCGCATGGCCTCGCGGCCAGCGCCGCGCAAGTTCGCGCAGGCTCGCATAGACGCGCTTGCTGTGGAGCGCCTGGGCATGGGTCCAGAAGGCGCGACCAAGCTCGACCCCCGGCGCGATCTCGACCCGCTCGGCCGCCATGGAGAGCGATCGGAACTCATCGCCGATCGAGTGGTCAGACGCCTCGTGCGAAAGGGGCAGCGTACGGTTGAGGGCCGCGATATGGATTAGGCGCCACAGAAGGCGGGCGAGACGCGGCACGGAAGCCTGGCGGGTACGATCGTCGCTGCTCTCCTCTTCCGGTCGCTGAGAGAGTTTCTCCGGTGCCGGTCTCAGCACTTCGAAATAGCCTGCGGGCGGATCGGCGGGGCTCTCCGGCGTGCGAACCTCGGTGACCCGGTGTGTTGCCTGGTCGCGGAAGAAGGGGCAGCCCGGCCGATGCTCAGGACGATTGGCGCTGGTGAGGCGACGAAGGTAGTAGGTCTCTGCCTCCGACAGGAAGGCCGGGGTGAGGATCGGCGGGGCCTCCTCGGGGGCCAGGCAATCGCAGGCGATCCATTTCTCGCCGATCCGCGCCTGCTGGACAAGCATGATGCCGGCTTCCTCATCGTGCCGGGAGCCCTTGCCGACATACCACCTCACAAGTGCGTCACGAACGGGAGCGGGAAGGGCGATGCGGCCAGCGCCTCGGCCATCGCTGTGGCGTGCGATCAACCACATCTGCCTGGCTCCTGCGGTACGGGAAGGTCGTCTGGAGCGCCGGTCGGCGGATTGACAACCCGGCATCTGCTGATCTTCCCTTTCCTCAGTTCGCAAAAGGAGAGGTCTTTATGCGTGTGTTTCTCCTGGGGGTTGCTGCGGCGAGCCTCGTCTGCTCCACCCAAACGCAAGCTGCGCCGAATACTGCACAGCCTGCGCGGAGCGTGCAGCTCATCGCGATGGGAGCGCCCGAAAAGCCTGATCGGGCCGCTCCGGCTCAGGCGGGCGATCATGCCATTACGGGCACCCCGCCGGCGATTGCCGATTTCAAGGTCCATGACCTCAGCCGCCGCTGGGTCGAGTTCGAGATGGCCAACAGTTTCGCTGATGAGAAATCCGCACCGCAACCGCCGCAGGACGAGGATCCGTTCGCGCATCTCGGGGTTGCACAGCCGGGCGTGGTTCCAGCTCAAATGGCACCGTCCCCGACCTCCGCCATTCCGGTGCCGATCTGGATGCGCGGAGGACCGGTGTTCGCATTGGCGGCCTATAGTTACGTGCCGGGCTGCTACACATCCGGCTACAGGCCCACCGGCTTTCTCGCCTCCGATGCCGAGATCCGGCGGGCGAACTACTACGGCATGATGAGCAATATCGCCTGCCAATATGGGGTCCCCGTCGGGCTGTTCGACGCAATGATCATCAGGGAAAGCCGCTATCGGCCTGATGCCTTCTCCCCGAAGAGTGCCTTTGGGCTGACGCAGCTGATGCCGGGTACGGCGATAGCGCTTGGCGTCAACCGTTATAGCGTGGAGGAGAATCTGCGGGGCGGTGCAAAATATCTGCGTCAGCAACTCGACCGCTTCGGCCACTACCATCTCGCGCTCGCCGCCTACAATGCTGGCCCGGGACGGGTTCGGAACGGGCTTGTGCCTCAGATCGCGGAAACGCAGGCCTATGTGGAAAATGTGCTGCTGACCTGGTCGCGCCTGAGCGGGGTGAATCGGCAGGCGACGATCGTTTCGCGGGTTCGGGAGGCGCCAGCGAGGGCTGATCCGCGCGCTTTCGGCCGGACTGCGGCTGTTTCCACTTTTTGAGGGGAAGGGGGCCTGACGCGCGCGGTCGGCGTCCGAACCGCTTGCGTTATATATCTCAGCGCCAGAGTTCATCGCGCTGGGTAATCACGGTGCGGCGCCCCATCACGAAGGCGACGGCCTTGGCGATATCTTCGATCCAACCGTTCCTGAGGATGGCTGCCCATTCGGGTCGCGCTTCGGTGCCGTCTAGGCCGTTCATAGTCTCGAGCGTCCGCACCAATTCCTTACCAAGGTCTTTGACGATGTCGCCGACGAGATTGATGACGCTGTCGTAACGCGCCTGATCCGAGGGATCGAGATCGCGTAACGCTTCGGTGCGCATGAACGCTTTGAGTATGTTCGTTCCCAGCGCCTGGAGGATAGCCTCCAGCTCGTCGACTGTCATGGACAGACGCTTCTGCGAGCTTTGATGAAGAATTCGGCCGAGCCTCGATTTGCTGATGCCCGTTTTCTCGGCGAGAGAACGATGGGGTGTATCGTGCGCGGCCATCAGGTCGCGAATCAGACGAATATAGTCTGGATCGATCGTGCCGATAGACTGCGATTCCGAGGCTTCCGACATGCAGATCCCCTTCACACCTTTCTGGGAGATGAAGGAAACATGACAGTATCTTCATTTGCAAGCTTGGTTGGGGCCAAAATGAGCAACGTTTAGATCACCGAAAGGCGGTACGACTCTTCTAGTGACGTGGGCTGCTCGGGGGGATGGCGATCCTGGCAGGTATCAGCTGTTCAAGATCCAGTCTCTTCAAAACCCGCGCTGCCTGCAATTCCGACATGTAGTCGAACAGCAAGACGGAAAGAGCATCGCCGACGGTGAGATCGGTGTCCATCTCCTTGCTGAGAATGTCTTTTACCTCATCCAGGCAGTCAGCGCTCGTTTGTGAAATGTGCAGTTCGATGCGGATGTCTCCCCGTGTGGGGATAGCGACCAGATGCTCTTTCAACGTGGCCATGTCGCGATCCCTGATCCGGGAAAGACTTCCGTTTCGGGCTTCCAGGAGGCACTCGAGGGTTTGATAGGACCTTGTCTCGTTGGATCTAAGCCGAAGACTTTCTGTGGTCAGGTGAAAGAGGTGCTCGGAGATGTCGAGCGTACAACCTGGGATGTCAGCGCTGTTTCTGCCCACGTCCTGATTAGCCTCATATCGAAAGGGCCCGGTAATCGTCGGGCGCTGCGGAAGGTTTATGAAATGATAATGGTTAACGTCCCGCGAGTCCCGCGCCGCGAATCTATAGCCGTTCTACCGCTTTCGCAATTCTGGGGCAGGTTGCCCTAAAGCGAGAACGAGGTGCCCCAGAAATGGGGCAGCGTGCGCTGAATCTGGGGCGCTGCGCCCCGATAAGGCAGTCGTACCGAAGCTAAGCACGCAAAAATTTACGATTCGCCGATGGTCGGATCGACGTCGGGTTGCTCGCCCGCGGGCCGACTGGTCACCCTTTGCTTGGGCGCGGTTTCCTCGCGTCTCCAACCGAAGGAAATCCACATGCAGTCTGTCCTCAAAAAGAGCGGACACGCGGAGCTGGCGATCCTCGCCCTCGCCGTACTCCTGTTCGCATTCCTCTTCTTCGCGGGGCCCGCCTTCGCCGGCGCCGACACGACGTTCAACACGGCCCTCACCAAGTTCACCGACTTCCTCGAGGGGTCGGGGGGCAAGATCATCACCGTGCTCAGTCTGGCCGGCGGCATCGTCGCGCTCGCCTCGGGCCGGTTCTCGATGGGCCAGATCGCCATTCCGGTCGGCGTCGGCGTGGGCGCCGGCACCGGCATTCCGATCGTCACGTCCACCGTGACCGCGACGATCTGAACCGATCCGAGGCCCCGCGCGGAGTAGCAGCTCCGCCGGGGCGCAAGGAGGGGGTGGTGCAATGGCCGCAGACAAGTACGTCATTCCAACTCATCTCGATGATCCCGAGCTGATCGGGCTGTGGACCCTCGATGAGTTCCTGGCGATGGTAATCCCATTCGTCTGGGGGATCCTGTCTCAGCACATCCTCATCGGCATGCTTCTTTCGGGTGCGGGCTGGTGGGGTCTCAGAAAAGCTAACCCGCACTATTCATGAGGCCTCCGCTCCGGGTTCGTGCGAGCATGGTTTGTCGGTCGTCGGGTGATCAGAG
>JARFNK010000034.1 GCA_029167225.1 Sphingobium arseniciresistens | reverse complement strand
TAGGCCGGACAGACGACTGCAACCGACCGAACGTCAAAGCATCAATTTGTACTTGCAACGCGGGAGCCATCCACAGACGACTGTTCGGATCGTCCGCACTCTCTGACATAGCGGGGAAGGCTTTCGCGGTCCGATAATTGACCGGTTTTGGGATAGCCGGACGCTCCTAGAAGCAGCGGCGAACGGCGCTAATGTCCCACGATCCGGCGCTCGAGACCGAGGCATCTGCCGACCCTTCCAAGCCGTTCAACTGCCGAGTTCTAATCCCCAGATGCGGACGTTCCGCTAATCCTAAGGCCGTCCTTGCTCGGCGTTTGGTTCAGCCATCCGTCGACAAGGTCAGGCCCTCCCATTCATCGATCCCACGTTCCATGTGCTTGTATCGTTCGCGTACCAGGCGCAGGGCGTCGCTACCCAGCAGCAACTGCGGTGGCGGCGCGTCGGCATCGACCAGGGCGAGGACAGCCTGAGCGAGCTTAGCGGGATCGCCAGCCTGTTTACCGCTCTTCTCCTTGCGCGCAGCCCGAATCGGATCGGACTGGGCGTCGAAGTCGGCGATCCCGCGGGAGCTTCGGACCATCGATCGTCCCGCCCAATCTGGACGGAAGGAGCCAAGGAAAAGGGCCGTGACGTGGACGCCAAAGGGTGCCATTTCCGCGCGCATCACTTCGGAAATGTGGATCGGCGTGCAAAAAGAATGGACTTGTAACGGATTTGCGCCGGTCAGCCATGCTGCGCGCGCCCGATCGACAGGGGGTAGGCACACCTGGCATGGACTCAGTCATCCCTCCGGTTTCGCCCGACCGAAATCAAATGTAGGGCGATCGCAGATTACGCATCGAGGGCCGTTGCGGGAGATTGTTCGGACGCCTTTCCGGCTTCGAGACTGGCGCTAAGCTCGGCCTCCCCCTCGAAACGCAGGGACGTTTCCGCACATTCCCCAGGCACGACCGGTTCGGCGCGACCGCCAAGATGCCTGGCAAAGAATTGCTCGACCAGGATCCGGAAAGCGATGGCGTTGGCAGGACGCGCGAAGCCGTGCCCTTCATCGGGGAAGAACGCGTAGTCGACCGGGACAGCGCTGGCGCGCATCGCGGTGACCATCTGCTCGGCCTCCGCCAAAGGCACGCGAGGGTCATTCCCCCCCTGGCCGATCAGGAGGGGCGCCTTGATCTCTCCCGCACGGTGTAGCGGCGAACGCTCGTGGAGATCGGCACGTCCTTCCTCGCTGAGATGGTCGCCCACCGCCCGATGAAGGGTGGCACGCAGCGCCTCCCATTGGGGTGGCGTCGCGAGAAGCAATGTCTCGAGGTTGGAGGGGCCGACAATGTCGACGCCGCACGCGTAGCGGTCAGGCTGACGGGTAAGCGCGGACAACACGGCGTAGCCACCATAGCTTGTGCCCATGATCGCCAAGCGCATCGGATCGGCGATACTTTCATCAATGGCCCAGGCCACTGCGTCCTCGAGATCGTCATCCATCCGACGACCCCATTGGCGGTCGCCCGCCAGCATGAAAGCCTTGCCGAACCCGCTCGACCCCCGGAAATTCACCGAAAGGACAGCGTAGCCGCGGTTGGCGAGCCATTGATGCTCGCTGTTGTAGCCGAAACCATCGCGGGTCCATGGACCACCGTGCACGAGCAGGATTAGCGGCAGCGGTCGTTCGGGCCGGCTTTCAGCTTCATCCCGCAGGGGCAGCGTCAGATAGCTGACAAGCCGCTGCCCATCCCGGGCTGTGATGGTCAATGCTCTCATCGGAGCGAGGGGCGCGTCTCTGAGGCCCAGACGTCCGTCGAACAAGCGAAGCAGCGTCCCTGCCTCCCGGTCGTACAGCCAGTAGATGGCCGGATGCTGGTCCGAGCCGGAGACGATGGTCCACCAGCGATCCTCGCGACTGCGGGCCGTTATGCTCCACTCGCCCAGGCCCTCGATCGCACCCAAGCGGTCGATGTCGGATTGTATCGCGGGATCGATCACCGTCAGAACGGGACGCTCGACGGTCACATAGCAGGCGACCGGCCGATAGCTGCGGCGATCGGTGATCATCCCCCCTACGTCTGCGAGCGGGCTTTCGACCAAGACTGCTTCCCGGCCGCTGGCAACATCGATCTCCACCAAGGCTGCCGTATCGCGGCCACGGCTATCCTTGAGAAAGACTGACTGCCCTTGAGCGTCGAGGCCGAGCAGCGCCGAAGTCCGCGCCTCCTCGGGGTCAAACGCCAGCCATTCTGTCCAGCCGTCCTGGCCGCTCGGCCGCATCAGGGTGAATCCGCCCTCCCGCTCCTGCCGTGACGCGATGCGAACGGTGAAGTCATCATCGAGCAAAAAGGAGCCCATGCCGTCGTTCCGACAGAGCAGCTGCCGCTCGCCAGTGGCGATGTCGATCCGCCAGAGATCGGGCCATCCCGCAACCCGGTCGTTGATCGCTGCGACGACAGCACCAGGGTGGCGCGGGCTGGTCGCGACAACGAAGCCCCGAGCACCGGCGATAGGGGTCAGGTCACGCGTCTCGCCATCCGACACCCGGATCGCATGAAGATGGACGATCTCGTCGCCATCGCGGTCCTGGCTGTAAAGGATATGCGCTGCATCCTCGGCCCACATGAACGTGGTGATGCCGCGATGTTGGTCGTTCGTCAGCAGTCGGGCCTGCTCAGGATGCTCCCGCGGCGCCAGCCAGATATTGGCCACGCCCTTTGAAGGCGCGCACCAGGCAAGCCAGGCCCCATCAGGACTGATCTTCACGCTACTGAAATCCGGCGGCCGAAACAGCAACGAGCGGGAGATTAGCGGTACGGATTTCAGCAAGGCAAATGTCCTGGGATAGGTGTCGGCGACGGTGGTCGCCGTCAGTGCGAGCCTGGGCTCAGGCGTCCTGATGAGCCAGGCGCTGCAAAGTATTCAGCACCTTGGCCGGCATCGCGAGCGCTGCGGTGTTGGCGGCATCGAGCTGTGCGACAAAGCGTCCCGAAAGCTCGGGATCGACCTCGGCAAACCGTCCTGGAATCTGCTCGCGCACAAGACCCTCGGCGTGGAAGCCACTTAGGACTTTATGGGCATTCGTTTCGTCTGCCGGCGTCCATCCGGTCGATTCCGACCCTGCCTTCCAGGCGTTGTTCGTCAGCGCATTGAGGAGGTCCGACAGGATCGATTTCGACTGAGTCACAGACCATGCCGCAGCCTCGGCGATGCCGCCGGCGCGCTGGGTGCTCACATCCGGCATCTCGCTCAGATCGACAGCCTTTTGCCGCACCGCACGCCATTGCGCCGGCTCGACAGTTTCACCCGCCGCCTCTCGACGATGCAAGGTCGTGAGTTCATCGAGCACCACGGCCGCCTGCCCGGGAGCGGGGCCGCCTTCCTCGATCATCCAGAGCACCATCCCGTGCGCAAGATCGGTACCGGTATCGGCGAGGCTCTGCACCACGTCGTCCGATGCTTTCAGGCGCTGAAGCAACACCTCTACGGCAGGGTTCATGCCGTCTCTCCCGCAATTGCCTTATCGAGCAACATGGTCAGCCGCGTACGGCTGAGGCCACCGAGCGAGCGCTGGACCTCAGCGCCGTCGCGCAGGACGATGAGAGTGGGCACCGAGCGCACGGCGTACTGGGCAGCGAGCGCAGGCGCCTCGTCGATGTCGATCTTACCCACCGCAAGGGTGCCTTTGTAATCCTCCGCAACATCGTCCACCGTTGGCGCCATCGCCTTGCAGGGGCCGCACCACGGTGCGCTAAAAACGAGGAGTTGCGCTTTGCCTTCGTTGGCTTCAACGAAAGTCGGGAGTTCTCCCTCTCCGATGGGGGTGATCATGCTCACATTAACTTCCTTCTCATGCGATTGGTTGAATTCGCTGTTTAGTGATTGGCCGGCTCGGCGATGGGTCCAGTCGAGACCTGGCCCTCGCGTACCGTCAATTGGTGGGTATGAAACTGCGCCAAAGCCTCGTCATGCCCGACGCTGATCAGCGTTGTAGCGGACGAGAGCGCGAGGATTTCCTCGTGGAAGCGGCGGACATTTTCGGGATCCAGCGCACTCGTAGCCTCGTCCATGACAACAACGCTTGGTCGATGCAGCAGAATGCGCGCAAGCGCGACGCGCTGCTGTTCACCCGGCGAAAGCTCCTCCTGCCACATGCGAGCGACATCGAGATGTTCCGCGTGGCTCGAGAGCCCGACCCGATTGAGTAGGTCCAGGATCTCGGCGTCGGAATGTGCTTCGGTCGTATCGGGGAAGCAGATCGCAGCCTTCAGGGTGCCGAGCGGCAGGTAAAGCCGCTGCGGCACGAACATCATCAAGCCGTCGCGCTCCATGGCGACGTTGCCACGCCCTTCCGGCCACAAGCCGGCGATCGCACGCAGCAAGGTCGTCTTGCCCACGCCAGACGCGCCGCGGATCAGCCAGCGCTCGCCGCTCCGTACCGTCCAGTCGCCCACCTCGAGCAATGGCGCGCCATTCGGCCGGAAAAGGGCAAGATCTTGCGTCTGCATTACGACGCCATCTTGGTTCGACCGGGAAAGCATCTCGATGCCGTGCGCACGGCGCAGATCGAGAGCATCGTCGAGCGCTGCGAGACGGTTGAGGCAGGCAAGCTGCCCCGTCAGCGACGGATAGATTTGCACGAAGAAGGAAAGTTGGTTGGCAAACTGCTGGAACGCGTCACGGCCGGCCATGACCTGGCCGAGGCTGATCGTCCCGGCGAAATAGCGCGGCACGAGCACGAACAGGGGAATGACAGGTCGGATCACCTGATAGACATCCTGAACCGCGCGAACGCCAAGCGTCGTGTATATCACCCGCTTGTAGATATGCCGCACATGCTCGAACGATAGACGAAGCGCAGAGTCTTCCGTGCTCACGGCGCCGACCAGGCCGATCTGAGGGGCATTCCGGCGAACGTGTATCAGATTTGCGCGGAAGTTTGCTTCTCTATGTTGCCACTCCATCGTCGCACGGATCAACGGCCGTCCGACTTTGGTGATCACGACACTGCCGATAATGGCGTAAAGGGCCGCGTACCAGATCGTGCTTCCCGGAATGCTAATCGGATATCCCAGTAGTGGGAAGCGGATGGGTTCGGCTGTCTCCATCAGGATGATCCCGTAGCCGACGGCGGACGCGATCGCTGCAAGCATGACCAGGAAAATCTGAAGAAGGCCGCCCGAATTTAGGGCGTTTCCGGTCACTATCGCGATGTCTTCGGCGATGCGCTGGTCGGGATTATCGATCAGTCGAAGTCGCTCGATTTCGGCAAAGCGGTTGTCCTTCATCCACCGGCCGAGATAATGGTCGGTCAGCGCTGACCTCCAGCCGATGCTGACCTTCATGTCGAGCCAGCTGTTGGCAATTTGAACGCCGACCTGCAGCGCGATAAGGATAATGAATACGCCAATCAGCGGATAGAATCGCGCGACGTCGCGCTCGCCAATACTATCGAAGAAGGCCTGTTGCCAACGATTGCTGTAGAAAAAGATCGAGGCGGTGCCAAATTGGAGTGCGGTTAGGACGATCAACCCAAACCAGGCGAATTTCCAGTCGCGCGACAGCCAGTAGATGCGCGCGATGCGTAGCACTTGACGCCATTTGCCGTGCGAATGTCGGGCTCTCACACCATTATCTCCATAATATTTTGCATCGGTGGGCCATGCCGCAATGGCATGGCCCACACGTCATTGCCCAACTGGATGCTCAGAAGGCGTGATAGATCAGCGTGACACGGTAGGTCCGAACCGGATCGACCGGAATGGTCGTGCTCGCTGTCGACACTCCGTACACCTTGTCGTCGAGCAGGTTATCAACGCCAACATTCAACGAAAACCTCTTGAAGTCATAATAGATATTGGCGTTGACCGATTTCTGGGCGGGCAGCACAAACCTGCCGATCTGGTCGACGTTGCTCTTGGAAAAGCCATAAAGACCGATAGCCCCGCCGAGCGATTTGAGAGAACCGTCCTGCACGGTATATCGCGTGAACAGACTATAACGATGCTCGGGCTGGCCCGCCACCACCGCCCTGGCGGCCGTCGGGTTCAGCAGCTTGTATGTGCCGTAGCTGTAGCTTGCAGCGATGTCCCATCCGCGCAGGATCTCGCCAGTGAGATCCGCTTCGATGCCCCGCGATTCCTGACCGTCGATGATGTTGTAACGGCCACGCCTTCCAGGAATGGCAACGGGGAGGTTGGACTGGCGCAGGCGGAAGACGGAGGCATTGAATGCCAGCCGATCCGGAACAATGTCCCATTTCAACCCGGCCTCGATGTTACGAGACTTTTGCGGCGGTAGTGGATTGCCGTCGCCATCGATGAGGAATTGCGGCAAGAAGCCCTGAATATAGTTGGCGTAGATCGACAGGCGGCGGGTCAGATCGAGCATAGCCCCGACCTGCGGCGTTAAGCTGCTGTCGCCATTTTGACTGGGGCCAGCCGCAGTGGTGGTCCTGCTCGTGAACTTGCTGTGTCGAAGCGCACCGAGCACATGCACGGGGCCCCATTCCATCAGATCCTGCCCGTAATAGCCGGTCTGCCGTACGACCGCGGTATAGTTCCAGCTCACATCTGGCCGGAAAGCCGCATAAGGTAGCGGAGCTGCACCGAACAGATTTCCCATGAGCGTCGTGTCGGCGGTCGACTGCGGCACATAGTCCTGATTACGATAATTGGTGTAATTTATGCCTACCGAGACTGTGTGCTTGATGAGACCGGTGTTGAAGTTCAGGCGGGCATAGTTGTCGGTCGCGCCGGTGCGTACCCGCTGTGTCTCATCATTTTTGACAAGTATGGAATTGGTGGGGCTCGTGTTTACCTGAAGTCCGTAGAGCTTGAGGGCAGTGTCGGTCCAGGAAATCTGGGAGCGGCTGACGAGGGTTAGCCAGTTGGTTGGTGCCCATTGAGCATCATAGAAGGTGCGTCGGGTTTCGACGCGGATGCCAGAGTCCTTCGGGCCGATCCCCTTGTCGGTGAGGTCGATCAATTGGCCGGCAAAGTTGAAAGCGCCGAAGGGAGGCGAGGGCGCGCGGACGTCGGAATATTCCACGCCGACGGTCAGATCGAACTTGGCATCCTTGTATCGCAGCGAAGGCGCGATCAGGTTCTCAAAGCGCCCGTCATAATGACCCGCGTTGCGATCGGCTCGCGCATATTGGCCCACGAATCGTGTGCTGAAATGCTTGTCGGGATCGAGCGCGGTCGATGCATCCAGGGCGGCTCGCACATCCTCGAAGGAACCATATTCCAGTGTGGCATTGAGGAGGGGTTGCGCGATCGGCTTCTTGGTGACGATGTTGACCGACCCGCCCAGGTTATCAGCGCCAGCAAGGAGGGCGGCCGGACCCTTGAGCACCTCCACGCGTTCCACGTTGATAACCGGCTGGGTAAGCGCACTGGGGTCGCGCAGGCCGCCGGTCAGCGGCTGTGCGAAAAAGCCGCGCACGGTGTAGCTTGCATTGCCTTGGCCGTTACCAAGATTGACCGTCGCACCTGCAGCGTTGCGCAGCGCCTCGGCGACTGTCTGGATCTGCTGATCGGCAAGTAATTTGCTGCTGACAACGGTTGCGGACTGTGGCTGATCCCGCAGCATCTTGCCATCGCGTGTCGAAGACGCCGTGGTTCGGACCAGATAGCGCTTTTCAGCCTCGTCGCGTTGGGCCGTGACGACGATGTCTCCGTCGCTTCCCATAGCGACGTTATCCTTGCCGACATGATAGCCGACCTCGTCATTCCCCGAAAGGTTGAGCGAGGTGCCCTCGATGGCTTGGGCGATCGCCTCGCGCGCGCTCGTCGCGTCGACAGGCCGGCCCTTGATCTCGGCGAGCTTCTTGGGATCGAACCGGATCGTGATGCCCGTTTGTGTCGCGATGGCGCGCAGAGTTACCGACAGTGTATCCGCCCTATGCTGGATGACAGTCGCCTGCCCCTGCGCAAAGACCGGAGATGTACTGCACAATGAAGTTGTTGCTAAAATAATAGAAAGGACCGAAGTTTGGCGAGATAGCAT
The DNA here is from genome assembly GCA_029167225.1 of Sphingobium arseniciresistens. Lineage (GTDB taxonomy): Bacteria > Pseudomonadota > Alphaproteobacteria > Sphingomonadales > Sphingomonadaceae > Sphingobium > Sphingobium arseniciresistens. The sequence goes on along the minus strand of JARFNK010000034.1, from coordinate 39,335 downwards.
TCTCAGCATAATTCCCCCTATATTGTGACGATGAAAACTCCTGTAGCTCCTGGAACCGAAATATTATTATTATTTGTTTTGTTGAATTGTATAGATTGGCAACGGATTGCACGCGATAAGGCGTTTAACTCCACTCTTCTGTCATTGGGTGCGCTTGAAACATAACTGACACAAAGATCGTGCGACAAGACCTATGTGCCGCCACGATCCATACAATTGGCACTTTCTTGGGCCATGTGTATGTACGTGACGAGCAGTACAATTCTATCAAGGAAGCCATGCTATGGAATCCGAGGAAATTTTTTCTCGAACCGCGCTCGACAGGCAGGAAGAAGCCGGGGGGCAGGTATCCGATCGGCTGTTCCGTCTTGTGCTCGAACATATCCGGTCCGGCGCTCTGCCGCCCGGCACGCGGCTTCCGTCGGTCAGGAACATGGCAAAGCGCTTCGGGATTTCTCCCGATACGGTCGTCCGGGCCTATCAGAGGCTGGTGCATGCCGCCGATGTCGAGGCACTGCGTGGATCTGGATACTACGTCCGGGCCGACGACCCATCATCGCTTCAATTGGCGCCCGCGGCGATCATGAAAGCAAGCGCTGCGAACGGCTGGGAAACGCTTCTACGGATGGATCGTCCGATCGATCGCATGCCCGGCACTGGTCTCATCCAAGCGCCCAATGAGACAAGCGACCGTGCGCGAAATGCGCTTCGCTCGGCCTTGCGTACCCGCCCAAACTTAAATCCGGGCTATGGCGATCCGCAGGGCTATCTTCCTCTGCGTCGGCAGTTGCAGCGTAAACTGGCCAGCGAAGGCATAAGCTGCGAACCCGCTTCGATCATCACCGCAACCGGGGCGACCGGGATCATGAACATCGTCGTGCGCGGCTTGGTTCGCCCAGGCGATGTTGCGGTTGTGGAAGATCCCGGCCCTTTCCTCCACCAAATCTTACTCCTGTCGCAGGGTGCCGAAATCGTGACGGTTCCGCGTAAACGGGAGGGGCCTTATATCGAGGTGTTGCGCAAACTCTGCGAGGCACATCGGCCGCGTATCCTCTTTTGCAGTTCGATGGGCCATAACCCGACCGGATCTGCCATCACTGCGGCCAACGCGCATCAGATGCTGCTGTTAGCCGACGAGTTCAATATCGTTATCGTAGATGATGCGAGCTACGCCGATCTGCGCCCCGCTGATGCCCATACGATCTGGACCCCGCTGGCCATGTTGGGGGGGCTGCGGAGGGTAGTTCATATCGGCAGCTTCTCCCGCGTCATGACCCCGAGCCTGGGTGTCGGTTATCTGGCGGCAGGAGGGGTTCAGCTGAACCGGTTCAGGCTTTTTCGAGAGATTCATGGGCTGGGGCTCAATCTGATCCCCGAGCGCGCCATGTACCAGTTGCTCGAGGATGGCCAGTTTGAGCGGCGCCAGCGATCGTTATCCAAGCATATTGCCGTTGAGCGAAGACGCGTCATCTCTCAGCTTTGCGAGGCTGGGTATCGAGTCGATATCCCCGGGACAGGTCCGTTCGTCTGGCTGTCGCTAGGAACCTCTGAGCGGGCGGATATGATCCATCACCGGATGGCCGAGCAGGACTTTTTGGCCGCGCCGGCCCGCATATTTACGTCCAGCCCGGACTACAGCGCGTTTACGCGTCTGAACGTCACGACAACCAGTCCCGCAGCATTGGATATACTGGCTGGTGGCTCCTCCGACGGCCTCCTGTGAACGAACCAGTGCTCGATCGCCATATCTCATCCGCGAGGAGCTTCCCACCGGCGCGAGCGACCCCGCTCCCTCTTTGGGTACCTGAGGCGTTTGCCGGTCGACGGCTGCTGAACACACTGCACGGCGCACAACTGACGGGATGGTGCTATGCTCAGGACTCGTTGATCAGAGCCAGAAGAGCACGGTAGCTGCGAGAGCGAGGGCTGAGAAGAATACAATCGGACAACGAAAGAACCCTGCTGTCGTAATGGACGAGATTTTCGTTCTCCCTGCCTACATTGGTCGATCAAATAGCGCGACTAGCCACCAGCTTATCGGTCAGTTGATTGACAGCTTTCGGCTGTCGGTCATCGTAAACCGAACGGTATCCTGCCGGCCCATTCCGCAATCGGCCCGGCGACCTTGCGCCACTTTTCGCCGTTCGCCGCCTCATTTGGAGCTCCCGGAAGCGGTCGTTCGCTCAGATTGACGCTGGCTACCGTACGGCGGAAAGCTGCCGATCGGCAGGCGACCAATCTTGGTCACTCCGCCAGATTATCTTCGTTCTTGAAACCGGCCATTCATTCGGATGGCCCATAAGTCCCTAAATGACAAAGTCTGATGGTAAGCGGACGTTGAGCAAACTGCGTCTTCGTGCGACCAGACCGGCGTCAGCCCGATGAAGCAGAGGGCACGGAGCTCTTCTACCGCCGGGCCTTGCGCAAGGGCGACTGGAAGGCGGTTTACCTCCCCAAGTCCGGCAGTGACTATCCGCGCGGTGGCTTTGGAACGGGAAGCTGGCAGCTGTTCAATGTCGCGCGTGATCCGGCTGAAGCCAATGATCTGGCCGCCAGCGAACCGACAAAGCTCCAGGAACTGGTTGCTGACTGGAACAGCTATGCCAAGGACAAGGGCGTCGTCGTGCCCGCCGAGGACGGTGCGAAGAAATGATCCTGATGCGGCGCATGGGTCAAGCGGCGTTTCTGGTCGCCGCCGCTTCAACCTTGCTTGGTGCATCCTTGACTGACGCTTCCGCACCCGGTGTGCGATGTGATAGTCGGGACGGGCGGGTGCCCGCCATACTGAACTTTGACGTATCGGGCTTCGATCCCGACGGACCATTGCCGATATCCCGGAAAGCAACGCTAGCAGATCGGGACGCAGCGGATCTTCGCCCTTGCACAAGGAAAATCTCTCCATCCGCGCGCCGGCGGCCAGAGCAGGCAGCAATGCCAGGCTCGCCTTCGTTGGCACGGCGTGACGCTGACGGCCCAGCCTCAGGCGCTGCCTGCAGCGGCGTGCCAGTCATCAGCCGCGTCGTGCGTATGCCGATGAGTAGCAATTTCGACCCGATCAGCAACGCTCAACGATTGAGCAGGCTTCATTCATCTCCAGCAAAGTTCATTATACATTCTCTACTGATTTGGTAGTAGTTATCTGGAAGGCGCAAGCCGTGGGGGATTGTTCAAATGAGGCGATTTCGAGGCGCAATCCTCATCCAGCAGGTCTTGTCTGCGCGCCCGACGGCGTGAGCCGCCCTTATCGCCCCAAGCCCAAACTTTAGCCAAGAAGGATATAATATGCCGGTGATCAACCGGGCGTGGCTGAGCGCGGCCACCGCTCTGCCTGCCGTTTCGCTCGCCCTGCTGTCGATCCAACCCGCGTCGGCCACCGAGCTGGCAGCGCCTGCGGATCTGCCCGACGCGGGCAGCGGCCTTGGCGACATCGTCGTCACCGCCACGCGCAAGGAAACGAGGCTGCAGTCCACGCCTGTCGCGGTGAGCGTGATCGACGAGACCTTCCGCAGCAACCAGAATGTGCTGACGACCCGCGATCTCGCGGGGCAGATCCCGGGCCTTTACACGCCGCCGACCGGCATCACGCCGCTCACCAACACCTTCTTCATCCGGGGCATCGGGAACAGCGACCCGATCTTCGATCCGACGGTCGGCGTCTATATCGACGACGTTTATCTGCCCCGCGCGATCAACGGCATGTCCGACCTGACGGACATCGAGCGGGTCGAAGTGCTGCGGGGACCGCAAGGGACGTTGTTCGGCGCGAATTCGGCCGGCGGCGCGATCCGCTACATCACGCGCACCCCGGGCGACAGTCTCGATTTGCGGCTCGATGCGGGCTATGGCAACTACCGGACCTTCAACGCCCACGCCTATGTTGCCGGGCAGCTGGTGCCGGGCCTGCTGGCAGCCAGCATCGCCTTCGCGCATGACGAGCAGGACGGCTATACCTGGAATCCGTCGCTCCAGCGCCGCGTCAACAACCAGAATACGGATGGCGGGCGCATCAAGCTCGTCTTCACGCCGTCCAGCAGTTTGAAGCTCACCCTGTCGGTCGACGGCACGATCGATCATTCGCAGGCGGCACAATATGTCGCCACCACATACAATGCGACCAATCCCGTTCTGAACAGCCTAGGTGCGATCACCGGCGGCACTCTGTTCAGTCCGACGCAATTCTCTGCCTTCAAGGACAATGTCAGCTATGCTGGGCGTTTCGGGATCAACCGTTCTCATTCCGGAGGCATAACCGGCCGGATCGATTATGATCTGGGCATTCATCTTTCCGTCCATTCGATCACGGCCTTGCGGGGTTTCGATCAGGACCCGGTAAACTATAATAATGACGGTCAGAACCGGCTTCCCTACAATAGCGCGCAGCCACGCCGGATAGACATTTCCGACAATTATATCGTCTACAAGCAGAAGAGCTTCACGCAGGAACTGCAGTTGCAGGGTAACTGGAACCGCTTCGATTTCACGGGCGGCCTCTACTATCTTTTCGAAAATTTTCGCAGCGACCGCATCGGCTATGTGACCGGCCTGCCCGGGTCGGACACGGCGCTGCCCGCCGCCCCCTTCGACCAGATCGGCAAGACGCTCACCCGCAACTATTCGGCCTATCTTCAGGCCAATTATCGCCTGACCGACCGGCTGACGCTGACCGCGGGTGGGCGATACATCACCATCCGCCGGGCCTTCGATTTCCAGGGCATCAACTATGATCTGGACGGCAACCCGATCGATCCCTCCCGCTATCCGCAGGTCCGCACAGGGGGCGCGATCCCGGCTTTGGGCATCAACGTTGCCGCCTCCCAGGTCAATTTCACCAATGCCGGCGTGCTTAACAAGAAGGCCTGGCATGCCTTCACGCCCAAGGCTGGCCTTTCCTATCAGGTGACGCCCGCCATTTTCCTGTTTGCCAGCTATGCCAGGGGCTTCGACGCGGGCGGGTTCAACAACCGCGCCCTCAATCTAGCGACGGCGCTGCCCTATGCCCCCGAAACAGTGAACACCTATGAAGGCGGGTTCAAGAGCGACTGGTTCGATCGCCATCTGCGCATCAACTTGACGGGCTTCTACAACGACTACAAGAATCTCCAGACATCGGTATCGGCTTTCAGCCCGATTTCCGGCACCTATGTCAGCACGCGCGGCAATGCGCCGTCGGCGCATACCCAGGGCTTCGAACTGGAAACATCGGCCCAGCCTATCGACAATCTGTCGCTGGTGTTCAATGTCACCTATCTCAAGACGCGATTCGACGACTATTCCGCACCGGCGCTTGGCACTGTTCCCGCCTACAATTACACCGGAAAGGCATTCTCTGGGCAGCCCGAATGGCAATATTTCGCCTCTGCCGATTATGGCATTCCGGTGGGCGGCATTGGGACGATCAAGCTTGGCGGTAGTGTCAACTGGCAGACATCCTACTTCTCCGACCTGCTCAACAGCCCACAATATCGCATCGGCGACAAGCATTTCGTGAACGGCTATGTCGGCTTCACGACTGCGGACGGACGCTGGGACTTCACGCTGACCGCTCGCAATATCGGCAACAGCTTCTACTTCTCGACGCTGACGCCCGTCGGCACGCCGCTTCGGGCCGGACCATTTGCAGGAACCCAGCTCGTTCAGGGCGCGCAGAATGCGCCCCGGACGATCTTCTTCAAGGCCGCCTTCCGATACTGATCGATCGTCGGCGTCCGCAAGAGAGCGCCATGGCAGAGGCGCTCTCAGGGTTGCCCCGCAGAGGTTCGTCGGCGATCAGCACGCGGTGCAGCAGGCGCGGATAGTCGCCATAGTTGCGCACCGCATAATGGAACGCGGCGCGATTGTCCCAGAAGGCGACCGAGCCCGGCTCCCAAGCGCACCTGAAATTCGGGGCGCTTGTACTGGAGCAGGATTTCGTCGATCAGCGCACGGTTTTCGGTAAGTTCGACGCCCAGTATCTGCGGGTTCTGGGTCAGGTTGACCCAGAGGACCTTCTTTCCGGTCTCCCGGTGTGTGCGGATCACGGGATGCGCGACGATCGGATAGTCATGACCTTCGGCCAGCAGCGAGGGGCGAAAATCATGCGTGACGTGCAGCCCTTCAAGCCGCGCCTTGAGATCGTCGGACAGACCTTTGTAGGCGAGGTTGGCATCCACCCAGATGGTGTCGCTGCCGACCGGCGGCAGATCGACCGCGCGCAGCACCGCGCCCCATGTCGGCACCAGCCGCCAGCTGGTGTCGGTGCGAACGGCTTCGCCTGGCCTGATCTTCGCCCGCGAATACTGTTTGTCGAAGCGTGCGTTGTCGACCGCCGCGATATTGTGGATGGGCGTGATCTTGGGATCGTGCCGCGTGCTGGGATGGGTGTAGAGCGGGCCGCCGAATTCCCGGGCGAAGGCGGCGTGGCTGTCGTTGTCGAGTTGCTGGTCGCGGAAGAAGACGACGTTGTAGCGAAGCACGGCGTCGCGGATCGCATCGCGCACCTGCTGGCTGATCGGCTGGGAGATATCAAGCCCGTGGATCTCCGCGCCGATGGTCGGCTGGAGCGGGCGGATGTCAAGGATGTCGGTGACGCTGTCGGGTGCGACGGTAGCCATGGGACGGCTCCTTTCCTACGAGGTGACTCCGATTTGGCGGGAGCAATGCATCAATGGGTAAGTCAGCCAGGCGGACATCTCCCATGAGTAATCCTCGGACGCATATGATCACGGCGCGCGCGTCACGCTTTTTCGCCATTTTCGCGCAGACCTGTTGGCGGCGTCGGCGCAGGATCGAGAAGTTTCAATAGTTTGAGGGGCTGAAACCCACGCTTCCCTTTGAACAAAATCAGCAGTGGTTGAGCAGCTCTCGTTGGTCCCTCGTGCGCCTCCGCTCTACCGTCGCGGCTGCTTCTGGCAGGAGGATCGAGCATGGGCCACTGGGCCGAACGGCAATTGCATCTGGGCGCGATATTGGAAGGCGTCGGCGCCGACCATCATAGCTGGCTTGACCCGGACCTGCCCGGCGACGCCAGCATCGACATTGGCTGGTACATCGAGAATGCCCGCCTCGCCGAGGCTGCGAAGTTCGATTTCGTCTTCATCGTCGATTCCCCCTACATCACGCCCGATACCGCGCCGCATTTCCTCAATCGGCTGGAGCCGCTGACCCTGTTGTCGGCGGTGGCGGCGAGCACGTCGCGCATCGGCCTCGTCGGCACGCTCACCACTTCTTATTGGGAGCCCTATAATGTCGCGCGGCAGTTCGGGTCGCTCGACCATATCAGCCGGGGCCGGGCGGGTTGGAATGTCGTCACCACCGGCCTCGAAGGCGCGGCGCAGAATTACGGGCGCGACGCCCATTTCGAGCATGGCGTGCGCTATGCGCGCGCGCGCGAGTTCGTCGAAGTGGTCAAGGGCCTGTGGGACAGTTATGAGGACGACGCCTTCCCGCGCGACAGCGTGGCGGGCGTGTTCCTCGACAAGAGTAAGCAGCATCGCCTCGATCACCAGGGCACGCATTTCTCGGTCGCCGGGCCGCTGGCGCTCAGCCGGTCGCGGCAGGGCCAGCCGGTGATCTTCCAGGCCGGCGAAAGCGGCGAGGGGCGGGCGCTTGGCGCGGCGATTGCCGAGGGCACCTTCGCCGCCTCGCAGGATTTCGAAAGCGGGCGCTCTTATTATGCCGACCTCAAGGCGCGGGCGGCGGCGCTGGGGCGCAACCCCGACCTCATCAAGGTGATGCCGGGCCTCGTCCCCACCATTGCGAAGACCGACGAGGAAGCGCAGGCTATCGCAGCGGCGCAGCAAGGCAAGCTCAGCATCGAGAAGCTGCTGACCCAGGTCGGGCGGCTTTTCAACTATCATGACTTCTCGAAATATGATCTGGATGCCCCATTCCCTGACCTGTCGGGTGTGACGCTCAACAGCTACAAAGGAGGGGCTGAACGTGTCATCCGCGTGGCGAGGGACAAAAAGCTGACGCTGCGACAGGCGGCCTATCGCTTCGGCCAGTGGCGGTCCGATTTCGTGGGATCGCCTGAGACGATTGCCAACGAGATCGAGCGCTGGTTCACCGGGCGCGCGGCGGACGGCTTCATCCTGCGCGTGACGCGGCCGGGCGACTTCGCCCTTTTCCGTGAGAACGTGGTACCGATCCTCCAGGCGCGCGGCCTGTTCCGCGCCGACTATGCCCATGACACGCTGCGCGGGCATCTGGGCCTGCCTGTCCCCGAGCATCGGCACGCGCGGGCAACGGTTGCCCTCGCCGCGGAGTGAGCGATATTCTGACTGAACGTTGCGATGTGCTGGTCATCGGCGGAGGGATGGCGGCCGCCTGGGCGGCGATCGCCGCTGCGAAGGCGGGCGCGGCCGTCATCCTTGTCGACAAGGGATATGTCGGCACCAGTGGCGTGACCGCGACCGGTGGGCCCAATCACTGGTGGATACCGCCCGATCCGGCGCGGCGGCGCGAGGCGATCGAGCAACGGCACGCTGCGGGCCTTGGTCTGGGCGATCCGGCGTGGATGGAGCGTGTAATCGACACCACTTGGCAAACCCTGCCCGACCTTGCACCCTATTACCGCTTCGGATCGGATGGCAACGGCGGCATTTACTATAGCGGCGTGCGCGGGTCGGAATATATGCGCGCGCTGCGCGCCTATGCGACCGCGGCGGGCGCGCGCATCCTTGACCATCATCCTGCAATCCAGCTGCTGACCAACGAATCCGGCGCGGTCGCTGGGGCAAGGGGCCATGCCCGACTGGTTGGCGCGGACTGGGAGATACAGGCTGGCGCTGTGGTCATGGCGACCGGCGGCTGTGCGTTTAGATCCGGACTGATTGGCAGCCACGGCAATACGGGCGACGGCTATCTAATGGCGGCGGAGGCGGGCGCGGAGCTTTCCGGCATGGAGTTCTCCATCCAATATACGGTATCGCCCGCCTGGGCTTCAACACGGACTTTGCCCTACGGCGCAGCCCGTTATTATGATGCGGCGGGGTCCGAGATCGTCGTGCCGCCGCGCGGCCATGCCCATTATCAGGCGCTGGGTGCGGCGCTACTGAAAGGACCGGTCTATGCCGACCTGATCGACGCACCCGCTGCGCTGCCGCCGATCCTGAAGGACATCCAGCCCTTCACTCCGCCGCCCTTCGTACGCAAGGGCGTTGACCTGTTCAAGGAGCGCTGGCCGATCAAGTTGTTCAGCGAAGGCACGATCCGAGGCAATGGTGGGCTGCGCATCGTGGATGACGATTGCGGAACCAATGTCGCGGGCCTCTACGCTGCCGGCGACGCAGCCACGCGCGAACTGGCGACGGGAGCGATCAGCGGCGGGGGCGCGGTCAACAGCGCCTGGGCGCTGACATCCGGCCAGATTGCCGGCGCGGCGGCGGCGCGGCGGGGGATGACCTTGCGGAATAGAGCGGCGGGCGCGGCGCGGGGCGTGGGATCGGCGGGGATCGCGCCCACGTCCAGTGAGCAAAGCATCGACCGCAAGGCGATCGAAAAGGATGTTGATCATCATATGAACGGCTATCAACATTCACTGTGGCGCAGCCGTCCCCAGCTCAGCGACACCCTCGCACAGCTAGACACGCACTGGCGCACGATCGGCAATCATGGTCGCGCGCAGGGGTTGGCGCTGGTCGCGCTACGCGAAACGGCCGCCATGACGGCGACCGCGCGTTGGTGTACTGCAGCGGCGCTCGCCCGAAACGAGAGCCGCGGCATCCATGTCCGGATCGATGCGCCCGCGCTCGATCCGGCGGGCGGAGTGCGGCTGCTGACCGGCGGGTTGGACCGGGTCTGGACTCGGCCGGAAGGCCAGATCTATGCGGAGGCGGCAGAATGATCGCGCATATTTTCGAAGATCTGTGCGACGGCTGCAATCGCTGCGTCGCCATCTGTCCGACCCATGTGTTGGACTTGGACTTAGGCGGCGCGCCGGTGATCGCCCGAGTGGACCAGTGTCAGACTTGTTACATGTGCGAACTTTATTGCGAGGCCGACGCCATTTATGTCGGGCCGGACTCGCACGTCGCCGAAAGAGTCGATCCCCAAGCGATCCGCGCGTCGGGGCACCTGGGCCGTGTCCGCCGCGACCATGGCTGGGACCGGCCCGACGAAGCAGGACATCTGGATCGATACCGGCTGCTCGGTCCCCTGTTGCAGGAAGGCGGGGAAACCGCCGCGCGGCACTATCACGCCCTGACTGCAGGTGGCGCGGACACCGCCGATTGAGAGAGTTTTCCGGTCTTATTGGGGATCGTCATGCCTCAGGCGCTACGGCGCCTGATTGATGCCGCATCTTCTAAAAATGGTGAGCCATGCTCATGAATCTGTCTCTTCAAAGCTTCAATATGGCGCAGATGGTGCTCGCCCATGGCATCGCAGCTTTAGCCTGATGCTCCCGGCCGAAGATAATGCGGCGCTAGAGAAATGGCCCGCGCAGGCCGCTTTAGATGCTGATGCAGCGCCCAAAGCCGTAATTCAAACATTGCTCGCAGCGCATCCATCACTTCTCCGTCCCTACAAAGAAACTTATGACTTTGAAGCGAATGGCAGCTCTTGGAGCTGATCTCTTTACCGCCGATCGACCCAAATTAGGGAGCCTTCCTGACGGTCTGGTTGGAACCGTGGCATCGGCAGTTCCTGCCAGGAGCAAACATTTGGGGTGGCACGTCGGAACGACCGGGTCTGGGTCGCAACCTTCCGGGAAAGCGGAAGGTCTGCACCTGGCCGATTGTGTTGAAAAACCCTGCAAGTGGTCGATCGACAGCCAAGCTGGGTAATATGAGTTCGCATAGGATGTCGGACGAGTTATAAAACCGCAGGAGAAGCCTTTTACGGCAGCGATGTTTCAGCTCCGAGCAATGTCATCGACTGCCGAAGAGTTTTTCAACACAATCGGCCCTAGTCGGTCATTCAGCTTCAGATTTTTCGACCCAAGTACAGATCGACCGCTTCTGGGATTCTGTCGTTGCAACTCGCCTTAGATAAAATCACTCATCAAACGCCCATTCGAACCCACATGTTGTTCTCATGGCAAAGATTTCTGCGATAGCGCTGATTGTTATTCAAAGCTCATGGTCGTGGCCGAGCGAGACCAGAATTTCCCGGCGAAGCGCCTGCAGTTCCGGTGCATCTCGATGTCGAGGATAGGCAGCATCGACATGAATTTCGCGGACGACGTGCGCAGGACGCGGGCTGAAGATGATGATGCGCTGCGCGAGCAGAAGCGCCTCTTCGACATCATGGGTCACAAGCAACGCCGTGAAACGGGAATCCTGCCACAGGCGCACCAATTCCGCCTGCAACGTCATTCTGGTTAGCGAGTCGAGCTTGCCCAACGGCTCATCGAGCAACAGCAGCCGAGGATTGTTGACCAATACCCGGGCCAGGGCCGCACGCTGGGCCATGCCGCCCGACAGTTCGTTCGGAAGGGCACCTGCGAAATCGCCCAGGCCGACCAGATCGAGCACCCGGTCGATCCGCTTCTCCGAACCCTTGGCCTGCCCGGTCGCTTCCAACCCCAGCGCGACATTCTGCCGCACGGTGCGCCACGGATAGAGGGTGGGATCCTGAAAGACGAGCAGGCGCGACGGGTCGGGGCCGACGATCCGCACCTTGTCCGCGCCGACCTTCCCCGTGCACGGTAGCTCCAGGCCGGCGATCAGCCGCAACAGAGTCGATTTGCCGCAACCGCTGGGGCCGAGCAATGCGACGAACTCGCCGGGCGCGACGTCAAGCGTCACATCGTCCAGCACATCCAATCGACCGTCCTTGGTCTCGAACCAGTGGCCTACACTGCGGGTCTGGATTGACAGGCCTTGGTCACCCGGAGCGTCCAATGTCGTTACCATCGCACGATGCCTTTCTGCCAGGCCAGCACCCGGTCACGAACATGGAAGAGCAGGCTAATAAGGCCCGAAAAGAGCAGCGCCATCACGATCAGCGCGCCGTAGAGATTGGCATAAGCAGCCCACCCCTGCGCCCATTGCAGATACCAGCCGAGGCCCGCCTTCACCCCCATCATCTCGGCGATGATCAGGACGGCGAAGGAAGAGCCAAGGCCCATGAATAGGCCGACAAACACATTGGGCAAGGCTGCAGGCAGGGCAACCTTCAGGATCAAAAACCGTTCCGACCCGCCCAGGGTGCGCGCGATGTCATAATAGGCGGAATTGACGCCCTTCACGCCCGACGCCGTCAGCACGGCTACGGGAAAGAATGTCGCCAGTCCGACCAGGAAGGTGCTTGCACTGTGCGAACCGGGGAAGAAGAAAAAGGCGATGGGCAGCCACGCCGTGGCGGGGAGCGGCCCGACGAAGCGTAGCACCGGATGGCCCCAATAATTGGCCGCCTTTGACCAGCCGATGGATGCGCCCGCCAGAAACCCAAGCCCACCGCCGATCGCATAACCGGGGATCAACAGGACGAGTGATCGCCAGACGCTTTCGAACAGGCGCGCCGCGTCGTCGGTGTAGACTTCCAATATCGACTGCGGCGGCGGGAAGAAAGGCAATGGGAGCAGGCCCGTCTTGGCCGTCAACACCTGCCATAGCGACAGGATCGCAGCCAGTGCGCCGAACCAGCGATCATAAGGATGGATCACGGCAAGCCTGGTTCCGCCCAGCAGCGCCGTGCCTGCCAGCAACAGCGCAACGCCGATCTCTAACCAGGCCAGCAACCCCGTGCGCGCCCATGGCGTCAGATCCGGCCATGCCCAAGTCAGCGCCGCCGTGAGCGCCCACGTCGCGGCTGCCGCCAGCCCGCCTCTCCATGGTATCGGCAGCGCCGATCCTGGCCTGTCTCCCGAGGCCGCACTCAACGACGCGAAGCGATCTGTTTGCGCTATGCTGTTCATATCACCTCCTCAGGCATCCAGCGTGTCGACGACCTGCGACGCGAAGACGTCAGGCACAATATTGGGTTTCATCACGCCCACATCGCGCAGTTCGCCTGCATAAAGCGCGACTTCGCGATGCAGGTCGCGGCCGACCGGATGATGATTATGGGTCTGAGTGTGCAACACTGCGACCAGGTCCTCGACGCTGGCCTTGGCATAGGGCGCGAAGACTTTCGCCACGGACTCCGGCTGGACCGAACAGAGCGAGGCTGCCGCCACCAGCGATTTGGACAGGGCGACAGCCGACTCCCGATCGTCCCGGATCAGCGAACCGCTGGCCCCCAGCACACAGCACACGCGGTCGTCCCAGGGTTTGGACAGGTTGGACAGGACTTCCACCAGATCGCCGCCCGATTCCTTCTGAAGGACATAGGCGATGGGATCGGAATCGACGAAGGCGTGGATTTCGCCCTTCTTGACAGCCTGCGCCAGAAGCGGCGCGGGAAAAGCCTTCCATTCGACGTCGCGATTGGGATCGAGGCCATTATGCTTCAGCAGCACGGCCAGCGCATTACGTCCGGCGCCCGAAATGTCCGACAGGCCGATCGCCTTGCCCTTGAGGCTCGCAATATCATCGGTGATGCCCTGCCGCCGCGATCCCAGCACGCGGATGCACCCGCCATGGGTGCCCGCGATCAGCTTGACGTCGAAGCCCTGTTCCAGCGGCTTGATCCAGCGCAGGATCATGCCCACGCCAGCGTCAGCCTTGCCAGTGGAGATCGCTTCCAGCAACTGGTCGGTCGAACCAGAGAAATTCAGCAACTCGACGTCCAGACCAAACCGGTCGTAAATGCCATATTCCTTGGCCAGCAAGGCGGGCGCCAGACATATGGCGTTGGCGTTCCAGGCCAGCGTCAGCTTGCGTTGGCCCTTTGCATTGCGCAGCAGCTCTCTTGGTCGCAGCGCCGCGTAGCCGCCAGCCCCGGCCAGCCCTGCCGCCGCCACGCCCCCGATCAATAGGTTACGGCGGCTGATCGGCGAGGACCGCTGCGTAGGTTCCGGTTCTGCTATATCGTCCAGTTCGGGCTTTTCGGTCATTCGGCGCGCCAGAATTGATGAAGAGGAACCTTGACCTAACCGTCAATCCAACCACGCAGTCATTCATTCTTCTTATAGATCCCGGCAAAAACTCAACCTATAATAAAAACAACAATATGCTTGATATATTTGCAATATATAAATGAAATTTTCGTTATATTTGAAGTAATGATAAGTATAATAATTTCTTCATTGGCCAGTTAAACTTTGTTGCCGATCGACAGGATTGAACCCTAGCCCGTCGTCCTCACACCATATCGGGGGACTGACGATGATACCGGATAATGACACCGGACGTCGCATTGCGCGCCATTCAGGATTGATGACGACTTCGACCACCGCTCTAGCCCTGGCCTGCCTGTTCGCCGGCATGGCGCAGGCGCAGCCCGTGACCAACGCGCCGACCGCCGCTCCAGCCGCCGCGGAGGAAAATGCGCCCGAACAGGGATTGGGCGAAATCATCGTCACCGCATCCAAGCGGTCGGAAAATATCCAGAAGACGCCGATCGCCGTCACCGCCATAGGCGCTGACGGGATCAACCAGTTGAAAATCTCGGACTTCCGCGATCTGGCGGGCCGCGTACCTAGCCTGCTCGCGCCGCGCCGCTCCACCGCCTATACGACCCAGACCTATTCGATCCGCGGCATCGGCGAGATTGACACCTATCCCGAACCCACCGTTGCCGTCTATGTCGACGACGTCTATCTCGCCCGCACGGTGGGTTCGTTATACGACACGCCCGACCTGGAACGGGTCGAGGTGCTGCGCGGACCGCAGGGCACGCTCTATGGCCGCAATAGCAGCGCCGGGGCCATCCGCTTCATTACCAAGGATCCGACGGCCGACCGGGAAATCTTCGTCGGCGCCGCCTATGGAAGCTTCGACAATCTGGATCTACGCCTGCGCGTCAACGGCGCGATCCTGCCCGACGACAAGCTGAACGGCGCTTTCTCGATCATCCGGCGCAAGCGCAACGGCTGGCAATATAGCGTGCCGCTCAACCGCCAAGTGAACGACATCGACCTGCTGGTATTACGCGGCAAGCTGAAGTCGCAACTGTCCGACCGGCTGACCGTGACCCTGTCGGCCGACAGCATGTTCGATCGCTCGACCCAGAGCTATTACACCCCGGTCAACCAGCCCAATGGCGTGCCATCGGGCAAGAAGACCGACCCCGACCTGACCTGGGCCGATACGCCGCCCTATAATTCCACCGAATCCTTCGGCGCGTCGCTGACGGCCGCCTATGAGTTGGACAATCATCTGTCGCTCAAGTCCGTCACCGCCTGGCGCGGGCTGGAAGGACCGATCTATTATGACAATGACGGTGTCACCGCGATCAAGGGTGATAGCTATGCAGGCTTTAGCCAGCGGCAGCTGACGCAGGAGTTCAATCTGAACGGCGAATATGACCGGTTCAACTTCGTCGCAGGCCTCTATTTCTTCTACGAGAAATTCTTCAATAACCGCCTTAATCAGGCGACTGCGTCGAAGGTCGATGACATCGGTTCTGTTTCGCGCATCCGCAATACGCTGCGCACCTGGAGCTATGCCGCTTTCGGGCAGCTCAACTACAAGGTGACGGATACGCTGACCGCGACGGTGGGCGCCCGTTACACCGTCGACCGGCGCAAATATGTCTCCTTCGTCGGCAACAGCGTGGGCGTACAGTTGCACAATCCGGTCGAATGGAATTTCGATCCAGACGTCTATGAAGCCCAATATGGCTCCTATCAGACCAGCTTCACGGCGCGCCCAGACCCCAAGAGTTTCTCCAACTTCACGCCCAAGCTGGGCCTGCAATATCAGTGGGCGCCTGACATCTTCCAATATGCTTCTTACTCCAAGGGCTTCAAAAGTGGCAGCTTCGACCTGCGCAGCGCCAGCGTGCTGGGATCGACCGTTCCTTTCGAGCCGCAGGTCATCACCACCTATGAAACCGGCCTTAAAACCCGTTTCCTGAACGACCGACTGATTGCCAATATCGCTGTCTATTATAACGACATCAGCGACTTTCAGGTTCGCTCCACATCGCCCGCCACCCCGACGCAGCCCGCCTTCAACGGCGTGCTCAATGCTGGGGACGGCGTTTCCAAGGGTGTAGAGCTGGAACTGTCCATGGTGCCCATCGACGGCCTGCGTATCGATACGAGCGGATCTTATACAAAGACGCGATACAAGACCTTTACCGCGGCCCTGCCGGCAAATGTACCGGGCAGAACGACCCTGCTAGGCCTTGAGTTTCCGCTGGCGCCCAAATGGCAGTCTTCCGTCGCGATCAACTACACGCTGCCGTTCGACACGCCGGGCAAATGGCGGATCGGCGCGGATGCCCAATATGAATCACGCCGCTTCATCGACATTTACAATACCGAGCAGACCAAGGTCCGCGCCCAGACCTTCGTGAACGGGACGATAAACTATGCGGGCGAGGACGGCAGCTGGAATGCGGGCGTCAACGTCAAGAACGTCTTCGACCTGCGCCGTGGCCAAGCCGGTGGCTATTCGCCCAACAACGCAGGCTCTCAGATCAATTATTATCGTGCCTACAACGAACCGCGCACCGTCAACATCTTCATCAACAAGACATTTTGACGGAGGAAAAGCCATGTATCGTTCCATCATCCCCATCGCCCTTTCCATTCTGCCCGCCTCTGCAGCGGCGCAGCCGGCATCAGACACGCCCGCAGCCCTTGCCGAAGCGGCCAAGGCGGGAGCCATTGCCAGCGACGACCTGAAGGCGCCGCTGTTCCTGTGCGAGCCCCATGGCGGTGGCATCGTGCAGCAGGCGCTGGAAACGGGCAGCAAGCAATGGCTGGAGCCTGCAAAACTGTTCGACAATCTCTTCTATGTCGGCAACGGATTCGTCGGCGTCTTCGTCCTCAGGACGAGCGAGGGCCTGATCCTGTTCGACGCGTCGCAGAGCGAGGCGGAGGCGCGCGATCATCTGGTGCCCGGCCTCCAGAAGCTGGGCCTCGATCCCGCGACGATCCGCTATGTCGTCGTCACCCACGGCCATTATGACCATTTCGGCGGCGCCGCCTGGTTGCAGAAAAGCTATGGCGCGCGGGTGGCGCTGAGCGCGGCGGACTGGACCCTCATCGAAAACACCCCGGCCGATGCGATCGAACGTAGCGGCACTCTATTGCCCCGACGCGACCTGGTCGTCACCGATGGCGAGACGATCACGCTGGGCGACACCAAGGTCACGCTGTACGTGACGCCCGGCCATACGCCCGGCGCGGTGTCGGCGATCGTGCCGGTGCGGCTGGATGGAAAGACGCATAATCTCTCCCTGTTCGGCAGCACCGCCTTCCCCGCTTCGATCGAACCGACCGACAAGGTGGGCGGGCTAAAAGCCTATGACGCTTCCATCCTGCGTTTCGCCCGGATCAGCAAGGCTGCGTCAGCGCAGGGCGTCATCAACACCCATATCTTCGCCGATGGCACCCGCGAACGGATCGACGCGATCGCCGCCGGACAGGGTTCTCCCAATCCCTTCCTCCAGGGGACAGGCACCGTGGGCCGCTATTACCGGATTCTCCATCACTGCCTGCTCGCCGCGCAATTGCGACCGCAGGCGGAAAACATCTGGCTCCCCAAATAAGCGAAAGGACAGGCTATGGACCTGCAACTGACGGGCAAGCGCGCTCTTGTGACCGGTGGCAGTCGCGGTATCGGCAAGGCAATCGTCCGCGCGCTTGCACAAGAGGGCGTCCGTGTCCTCCTGTCCTCGCGCGATATTGCGACGGCGACGGCTGCGGTCGAGGAAATCTCCCTGGAAACAGGCGGCGAAGTCCATGCCTTCGTAGCTGATACGCGCGAGGATGATCAGGTCGATGCGTTGGTCGCGCATGCGGTCAAACTGATGGGCGGCCTCGACATCGTCGTCAACAATGCCGCCCGCCCCGGCGCGCAGCCTGCTGTACCCGGCGTCGCCGGCGTGACATCCGACTATTTGCTGGACGAACTCAATACCAAGCTGGTCGGCTATCTGCGCGTCGCCCGCGCCGCCGCGCCGCATCTCGTCGCCAACGGCTGGGGCCGGATTATCAACATCAGCGGGCTTGCCGCGCGCCAGTCGGGCACCATATCAGACGCGGGGCCCTAAGGAGAAGATCGGCCTTGACGCGCTGAACGAGCAATGGTCGGCGAGGGCAAGGCAGCATCTTCCCGATCTCACCCAGCTACTTCACCAGGCAGAACGCGCTACTGTCGCGCGTCTCGCCGTTGATCCGATGGTTGTGCGCCGCGCTGCCTTGTTCGGCATCCGCCATTCCGAAGACCGCGAGGCCGTCAACAATCAGGGGCAATTGATCCGCGCCGGGCTTGCCTCTCATCTCGGAGAGGTCCGTCTCTCCGACCTGCGGCCCCTAATCGATGAACAGGAAAGACGCGCGAAGCTGCTGGAAACGCGTGAACAAACGGGAGATGGCGTGCTGACGAGAGGCCGCACCACGCGGCGCACGGCGCGACTCGAGATCGCACTGGCGAACCATCTGGCGCTGGCAATGAAGGATGTCTCGCGCCTGGCATCGAGCGACAAACTGCTGGCGGTGCTGGAAGGAGCAGGGTTGTCTCCTTCGCAGGAACAGGCGCTCGCCACGCTCTCGGTGTCCCGCGATCGGGTGATAGGTATTCACGGCGTCGCGGGCGCCGGCAAGTCGACACTCGTCAAAGCGATGGTCGCCGCTGTCGATCAGGATATCCATGTCATGGCCCTCGCTCCAACATCGTCCGCGGCGGCAAATCTCGGCGCAATGGCCAATATCGAATCGCGTACGGTCGCCAGCTTGATCGCTACAGGCGCCCGCACTGTCGATCATCGTTATGTTCTCGTTGTCGACGAGGCCGGTCAGCTCAGTAACAGGCAGGCGTTGCGTCTTCTGGAAATAAGCCGGGACACCGGGGCTAGACTGCTTCTGCTAGGCGACAATCTCCAAACGGGTGCCATCGAACAAGGCAAGGCCTTCTGGCTCCTGCAGCGTCTCGGACTCCCCAAAGCGGAGCTGACCGAGTCGATGCGTCAGCAGACGCGGCAGATGAAGCACGCTGTCGCGCTCGCGCGTCTTGGTGATTATGCCGGCTCGATCGACAATCTGGATAAAGTCGTAAGCGCAAACAGTGCCGACGTCTTGGCGCGCGAGTTGGTGGCCGAATGGACCCGCCTCAAGCCGGAAACTCGCGAGACGACGAATATACTCGTGCTGGATAATGCAACGCGCCGACTTGTGAATGAGCAGATCCGTGAGGCGCTGAAGCGAGAGGGCGTCCTCGCCGCGCAGGATACGCATTTCCAAGTTCTCAGCCCTGCGCCAACAAGTCTGGAAGAAAGGCGGATGGCACGCTTCTACGCGGGCGGTCAGGTGGTAATGTTCAATCGCAGCGATGCGCGCTTGGGAATCTTGAGCCAGAGCGAATATCGCGTGCTCGGCTTGGGACGTGAGTCCAATGGGCGGCAGATCGTTCGCCTGGTGGATGAGCAAGGCCTTGTCGTTCGATGGGATCCACGGCTCACCAGGCCATCACAGATCAATGTCTTCAATGCTGAAGATCGGGCATTGGCCGTAGGTGATCGTATTCAATGGCGGCTGGCGACCAAGGCGCTTGACCTCAAAAATGCCGAGAGAGGGACTGTCACGACCGTGGATGGCACACGCGTTGTCATCAAGTGGGACCGAACGCGTGAGTTGCAATCCATCGATCTGGGCCAGTTCAAAACCTGGGACCACGGGTTCGCGGAGACCGTATATTCTTCGCAGTCAAAGACTTATGCGCGTGCCTATGTCTTGGCGCCGGTGAACTCACCTCTCGTGAATGGTCAGAATTTTTATACCGCCATCACGCGAGCACGCTTTGGCGTGAAGTTGTGGACGGAGGATGCCAAACAGCTGGCCGAGAAACTGTCGCGTCGCTCGGGCGAAAAGACCTCCGCACTGGAGGGCCTGGGGCGCCTCGAGCAATATGGTGGCGAAGGTCGCGTCAGGGACTACGGCGGGAAGATCGAGGAGGCTCGTGCAGCAAACGCGCAGGCGCGTATCGATGGGACGCTGACCCGGCAGATGAGCCGCCGGGAAGCGCAAAGTCGGGTATTCGGGACACACATTGCCCAATCCACGCGCACAGCCATGGAGATGATCGCTACTCTTCTTGTACGGGCGCAGGCGGCTCTGGACCGCGCGAAGATCAAAAGTCGGGAAGATATCGAGCAGAGGCGAACGGTCGAACGGGACGACCGAAGCGGCATCCGGGAGCGCTGAGATATGGGCGCTTGATCAAATAATTTCGCTTGTCGCCGATCCCTAATTATCGCTCTGGTGGCGCTGTGCTTCGATTCCGAAGTGCGCGCCAGCCCGGTTACGCGCGCCGGCGCAAAGGATTCATTAGTCGCAGTGGGATAGTAGCGCAGCATTTCCAGATCAATGTGGAGTCTCTTGCCCGGGAGGTCTTTCGCCTCATCGGCTTTGAGGGCGAGCCCCATGCACATTTGGTGGGCCTTGCGACGCCGGGCAGTGATGTAAAGTACCCTGTGTGCCATAGATGCGTGGGACAGATATGGTTCCGTACAACGCGATTCACGCCGAATGCGGCAATAAACGCAAGCTATTTCCTGCCAACCGACGAAGAGCGTTGTAGCAACCGACTGTAGTCTGGGCGAGGGGATGAGCTTCACGTGTGCAATGCGGGAAGAGCTTGTCTCTGGCATTGAACGAGCGGTCGGGATGGACTTGAGACGTCGGCTTTCATATTCTGGAAGAGGGTGAACAGAATTGGAACATTTGGGTGTTTACCTACCGAATTTGCAACCAAGCTGTTCTCCCTTGATTAGAAGGAGGGAAAGAGAGTGGGATATAAAGTAAAACACTGATAAATAAGGAGGAAAGTGCTAATTGCTTAGCCGGTTTCTTCTGCGGGCATAATTGCGGGCAAGGTCGCGGCGCGCGCAGAAAAAATCCTTTGTCTTAAACCCCAAGAACAAACATTTCGGTTGCTGCCGGGCCCACCAGATATTGCTTCCAAAGTAGCGCTGATGGTATCAATAAATCTTTGTTAAACAAAGGGTTATTGGAAAATTTTTGATCACGACAGTTCATGGGAGACCAGGGCAAATCAGCGAATTTGGGGGTATGGCGGCCCGATTTGGGGGTATATTCCAATGCCGCTTACCGTCACCGAAGTTAAAAATGCCAAGCCCCGTGGCAGCGATTACAAGCTCGCTGATTCTCAGGGGCTGTTCCTGCATGTTACGAAAGCCGGAGGTAAAATCTGGCGCTTCAAATTTCGCGTTGGCCTGAAAGAGAAGTCGCTCACACTTGGTCGCTATCCTGAGATGGGCCTTGTCGCTGCCCGCGAGGCGCACCACGGCGCGCGCAGGGCTATCGCAGAAGGGAAGATGCAGTCCCCGCGCGGCTGACGAAACCGCACCGCCATATCCAGCACCCGGATCGCCAGATCCTTTTCCATCCTGTCTCTGACTGCCCAGCCCATGACGTGAGGGCTGTGCAGGTTGCCTGGCCGGGCAGAAGGGTATGGCGAGCATTCGCTCCCGTTGCCACCGTCATCTTCTGGCTCCGACCAGTGAGTCCTCGTCTTGCCAAGATGTCGTAGTTTTATACTGCCGCGTAGATTGCGATGACCGGTTTTGGTGGCCACCCTCAACCCGGCTGTCGGATCGGGTCTGTCCGGTTCCGTAGGGAGACGCGGCTAGGTCCAGCTAAGTCCAGACTCGCCTTGCGGATGATCTTCCCCTGCACAAAGTTCCGATTGCCTTTATTCGGCTATGCGTTTCTGCTCTGTCAGTGGGCTGGTGCGCCTTCCGCGAACCGCGTGCCGGTTACGTTAAGCATCATTGTCAACAATGTCGTGTTGCTGATGATCGTCGTCAATTCCAGGCATATTTCACGATCAAAGCGGTTCACCATCTTGTCGAAGGTCACGTTGGATACCCTGCTGGTGGAGATGAGTTCGTGGCAGAACGCATGTACCATATCCTCATCGTCGGTCATCCCTGTAGGACGGCGGCCTACGGAAACGGCCTCGACCTTGTCCGCAGATAAGCCGGTCGCACGCGTGTCCGTGGCGTGGCGAAAATAGTCAGCGCAATTATATTTGGCTGCAGTCATCAATACGGCCATGAACCGCAGCTTTTCCGGCACGCGCAGCTTGAAACGGAGATATTCCAAAAGCGGTTGCAGAAGATTGGCGACGTCCGGGGAGTAGAGCAAGGCAGCATAGGGATCGCTAAGGCCACCTTCCCGGCGCGCCTCAATCGCCTGAGCGACCTCATGCTGGCGGGGCGTCATCTGCACAGCGGTGAGAGGCGGATAGCGCATGAGTACTCCTTCAGTCGAGCGGCGTGGAGAAAGGCGGAACAACATTTGGCAATACGGTGTGGGTCATGTTGAGGACCAAGCCCAGCGTCGAGTAATAACCGTAGATTGCCACCAGATCGAGGACGCCCGCCTTCCCGAAACGCGATTCCGCGCGGGCAAATATTTCGTCGGAGCATCCCCCAGTGGCATCAAGCCCCATACAGAAATCATAGATCAGGGTTTCGTCATCGCTGAGATTCGCCGGGCGCTGCTTCGCGGCGACCGCGTCGATTTTTTCCTTGGATATCCCCGGGCCTCGCGGCCCCCATCGTTTTTCGTCTCGAACAGCTCCAGCACGTTGTGCCAGCCCGGAATGAGATGTGAAGACTACCCAGGAATTGACGTTGCGCGCTGCAAGCACGATTGCCCATTCCCGGAGCGTCGGCGGAATGGCGGTGTGGAAGCGGCAATATTCTCCGAGCATTTGCTCGTGATCGAGAATGGCTGGAGCATAAGCGAGAGGAATGAACGGCCCGGCAAGCCCGCCGTCCCTGCGCTTGGTCACCAGTTCCACCACGCGGCGCTGCTCGAAATACATGTCTTCGAGAGCAAGTGGCGGATATCGTTCTGGCCCATCTATATTGTTTTTAACATTTTTCTGGGGTGCTGCATCCGCTCTCGTCGCGCTCAGAGCCGCGAATGACAGACCAGAAGCGATGATGGCGTCCCGTCTTGAAATGTTCATGGAATGTCACCTTCTCGGAGTCAAAAATGATGTCGAGCGGAGCTTGCATTAAGAGGGCAGGTCCGATGGTCATGACTTCAGTCCCCTCGGTCTTGACGGTTCGCCTGCCATGTTTTGCGGCAACGCGGAAGGAGCGTATAATGATGTATACGTTATATAATTGACTCGGCCAGTCACGTAAAATCGTGTCGGTGACGGGAAATAATTTTCTGGCGAATTGAAAATGTGATCTCCCCGGCGGGATGTCGGTTCAATCGCCGCCGCATGAGGGCGGATTGAACGCAGGCGCCATCGCGCTTTGGTAGGCGCGATGGATGGATGCTCTTTTGCCGGAGCCGTTAGGAGAGAGAGCCTGCGAGAGCGAGGATTACGCCCGTTGCAATGAGCAGGAGACCGATGAATTCGCTACGGACCATTCGTTCCTTGAGATAATAATGACCCAGCGCCATGGTGAACATGATTTCGACCTGTCCGACAATACGGACCAGCGCGACAGGTGCCGTTGCAAAGCCGGTAAACCAGCAGGCCGAGCCGAGGGCAGACAGCATCCCGACCTGTCCGGAAATCCGCCAGCTTTCAAGCAGGACGCGTATCTGCCCCGGTTCACGCAGCAGGACATAGCTTCCTTGCAACATCGTTTGCAGGATCACGACCGTAGCGAGCACGATCAGCGCGGCGTGGATGGGATCGCCGCCGCCTACTTCCTGCGTCGCCCTGCGGACGCCAATCGCTGTCAACGCGAATAGAAAGCCTGATGCGATGCCATAGATCGCGGCTGGCTGACCCAGTGCCTTGACGAAATCGAGCGGTCCCATCCGCTTTCCGCCGGTCGATAGAAGCATCACGCCAGCTACCCCGAATCCGATGCCGACCCATGCCAAGGGCGTCATGCGTTCGCCCAGTAACAGGAAGGAAAGCAAGGCACCCTGGACTGCTTCTGTCTTGGAATAGGCGATCCCGACCACGAAGTTTCGATGGGAGAACGCCATGAGAAGCAGATTGGTCGCGAGGATCTGAGCGAAGCCCGCCGCGACACAGAGCGGCAGAAATCGTTGACCGATTTCCAGAGAGGGAGCGGCAATGAATAGGCGATAG
The DNA here is from genome assembly GCA_029167225.1 of Sphingobium arseniciresistens. GTDB lineage: Bacteria > Pseudomonadota > Alphaproteobacteria > Sphingomonadales > Sphingomonadaceae > Sphingobium > Sphingobium arseniciresistens. Next base: position 15,264 of record JARFNK010000034.1, on the reverse strand, counting down.
AGCATCACCAATGCCAGCGCGAAGGGAATGCCGTAAAAGTAGCGTACCAATCCTGCCGTATTGACCGACAGGCTATTGCGCGCACGCTTTTGTAAAGCGGTTCGCCACGCCTGTAGTGCCCCCGCGAGCAGGGTTGCAGGAAGCCAAACGGGAAATATCAATTGACCGCGCCCGTTGGGAGGCGGCCATGCCCCGTGATATTGCCAAGGCTCATGGGGCGGATAGCCTTATTGGCTGTGAAACGGCCCCATTGGCGGCAACGTCCCAGGCCGCGAGGCGAAACCATTTGGCACCGTGACGGGGGAGTGGGATTTCCAAATGCTTGGAGCCATTGGGTGGCAGGTCCGTAGTGGAGATAACCGACCGCCCCACGGTTTTGCCATCGCCCCAGATCAGTTCGATGAAGTCCAGGGGAAAGGTCCACGAAAGGTCGACGCTCGCCGATCGACGTCGACCGGTTCCTACCACGGTGACCTCCGAAAGCAGAACCTCGCCAGTGGTCCAGAAACTGTCGCCTGACTGCAATGCGGCGATCACGGGGGAAGTGTCATCCGGCTTTGGAAGCTGGGCAAGCTTTACGTAAGTAACTGGTTGACTGCCATAAATATCGTCACCGGGACGAACGAGCATTACTTCAGATATGGCCATGATATGCTTCAGGGGCACGGGCTTGTCTGCCAGCCAGTTGCTCATTTCGTCCAGCAGAGGCCAACAGCGATATTCGCACAGGCGGCGCTCGGAACCGTCCAGCCCCATGCCCCAACGCATCCCCACACCGTCGAACCGGGAGTTGAGGAAAAAATCCTTGTCCTTGACCGCTTCTGGATAACCAGTCGATCCCTTCGTCCGCGGATGCGGCATGGATACAAGACCGTTTTCGCGCGAAAGCATGAGCATCAGGTCATCCGCGCCGCCGATATGGTAGATTGTGCCGTGCTCAGCGCTCGGTTCCTGGAAAGGTTGGCCTGGTTGACGCTGGTCCCAGTAGGTCGGATGGCTGAATAGCAGGTCACTGTGTCCGCCAAGCGGCCCACCGAAGATTTCCTGGCTAGGCATGATAAGGAAATCGCTGTCTGAATGGATTCGGGCTGCGGCTGCCGACGCGGCAATGATGCTCAACTGGTCGGGGCCGGGCAGGGGCTGCACTTTCGTTCCGAAGCCCTGGAGAATGAGAGCGTCGATAGGAGTAACGATGTTGATTCCCAGCGCCCGCAATGCGATCAAGTCGGGCAGCTTCTCCTGCGGCCCACCCGCGGCGATAAGGCGTCGGCCAAATTCGGTATGATAATGGCTGGCCATCACCTGATAGCCAGTCAGCGGCTTGTAGCGATCGCCATGAGTGAAATTCAGTGCGGCATCGATATTGTTCTCACCCGACCCGATGCTGGGATAGAGAAACATCGCCATGCGCTGATCAGTGCCGGGACGGGCACTATATAGCGCCCAGTTGGCAGGATCCTCGCTGTCATCCTCACGGTCGTTCTGACGAATGCCGATCGCGAGCCTGTCATCAGCGTCCTTGCGATACCAGCTATAGCGCATGTTGATCGCAGTTTCGCGTGCCCAGAAGAATTTGTGCGGTTCGGGAAAAACCGACAGTGCACCCGCTCCGGTCTGGACGGCAAGAATGCGGTTGGCGGTGGCTAACGGGGTTTGTTGCTTGCTCTGCAGCCCTTCCACGCGATCAGCCTGCAACTGGTTCGCGACGTCGCGCCAGCGTAATTGCGTAGCATCATCGCGTCGCAGGCCGTTGAGCCCAGTGGAGAATTTGTAAGCCACCCAAGGTTCTGAGGTACGGGCGATTACTTCCTGGCGGATCAGGTTGGTCCCGCGAAACACCGTATATTGGAGCTTGCCGACGAAACTGCCGATCGTCACGCCAGGAAAGGTGACGACGATCCGCGCGCCATCAGTGAGGATGCTACAACCCTTTGCCGCGAATTTCGCATCGGCGTGGCTGATTTCAGACGAACTGCGGGGTAGGGGAGGATGGTTCGTGCCAGGGATGGCCTGGCTCGGCGGAACCATGGTGGCGTAACGTCCGCGACCACTGCTGGTGGACAGGTCGAGTGGTGCATCCCAGAAGGAGTCCCACCGATATTGGTCCAAGACGGCCTGGGTTATCGGTTGGCCAAGGTCGGTGAGCGGCGTGAGTTGCTGTTTGCTGATGCGCCGTACACCGGTGTCCACATGATATTCGGGGTGGGCGTCTCGCAAAATATTGACCCAGCCGCCCTCACGCCCTTGCACGTCCAGGCTGGAAATAATCGGAACACCGTTTTCAATCCCGAACCGCAGACGCACGCGTTGATCCTGGTCGCCATTCCATTCCAGCGTCGGGCCATCGGAGGCATTTACGGCAACCAGTCCATCCTGTCCTCGGTAGCCATCCAACGTGCAGGCTAACGGAGCATTGGCGGACAGAGCAAGAGCGGCGAGCAGCATCAATTGACCTTCCTGCGATGTGTCATGGCGGAGCTCGATGAGAGCTTCGGCCAGTTCCATTGTGATTTTCATCCGCGGCCATGCACGAATAAAAAATTTCTGATTCTACTGGCTTGATCGAACAGCGTAATTTGGGATGTCGAGCGCTTGCAGTCGGACTTAGAAAATCTCGATCTTCCTTATTGCCCACGGTTGACGTCGGCTCCTATCATCCTCGAAGTCTGCAATCTCTCGTAAATATGTTCGGGTTTTTTCTATCTCATCCAGCCCCTTGAGAAGATTGTCGCGCTTGGTGGGATCAATTTCGAACCTGAAAACCGATCCGTCAGACGCAGTAACGCTGGTCGCCTCCAAATCCACGACGAAGGGCGATTTGCCGGATTCCGCAAGATGGATCAAAAGATCGATCTCGGCCTGAGGAAGGGTGATGCACAGCATCCCGTTCTTGAAGCAATTATGGTAGAATATATCTGCGAAGCTCGGTGCAATGATGCAACGGATGCCGAAATCCGCCAACGCCCAGGGCGCGTGTTCACGCGACGATCCACACCCGAAATTAGCGCCCGTGATCAGGATCTGGGCATTGCGGTAGGCGCCTTGGTTGAGCACGAAATCGGGTCTTTCCGCTCCGTTTTCGTCGAAACGCATCGTGTAGAACGCGGCTCCCCCCAAGCCGCTGCGCTTGACGGTCTTGAGATAGCGGGCGGGCAGAATGGCGTCGGTGTTGATGTTGACCTGCGGAAGCGGCGCGGCGATCGCGGTCAAGGACGTGAATTTTTCCATCTGTCTCGTCCTCAGGCCAGCTTGCGAACATCGGTAAGATGGCCGGTCACGGCTGCGGCTGCGGCCATTGCAGGGCTCAGCAGGTGTGTGCGCCCCCCCGGTCCCTGACGCCCGGCGAAATTGCGGTTTGATGTGGATGCGCATCGTTCGCCTGGTTCCAGAATGTCCGGGTTCATGCCCAGGCATAGTGAACAGCCCGGTTCCCGCCATTCGGCGCCCGCTGCCAGAAAGACGCGATCGAGCCCTTCGGCTTCTGCCTGGCGTTTGACCAGTCCGGAACCAGGAACAATCAAAACGCTCACTCCCGGCGCGATTTTCCGGTTCTGGAATACCGCGGCGGCGGCGCGCATATCTTCGATCCGGCTGTTGGTGCAGGAGCCGATGAAGACCTTGTCGATCCGGATCCCCTCAAGCGGCATGCCTGCCATCAGCCCCATATAGGCGAGCGATTTTTCAACCTCTGCGCGCTTGGCTCCATCCGCATAGTCGGCCGGATCGGGAACCCTGCCGGTAATCGGCACGGCATCCTCCGGGCTTGTTCCCCAAGTCACCTGAGGCTCCAGATCAGCGGTCTCGATCCGCACGACCTTGTCAAAATGCGCATCGTCATCCGTCTTGAGGGTACGCCAATATTGCGCCGCCTGATCGAATGCGGCGCCTATTGGCGCGAAGTCACGTCCCCGGACATATTCGATCGTCTTTTCGTCAGGTGCTATCAAGCCGGCGCGTGCGCCCGCCTCGATCGTCATGTTGCAGAGCGTCATCCGCCCTTCCACAGAAAGATCAGTGAAGGCCCGCCCGCGATATTCGATGACATGGCCGGTTCCGCCCGCCGTGCCGAGTTTGCCGATCACCGCGAGGATCAGATCTTTCGCACTCAGTCCTTTGGGCAGCGCTTCATCGGCAACGACGCACATGTTGCGATCCTTTTTCATGGCAACCGTCTGGGTGGCCAGCACATGCTCGACGTCGGAAGTCCCGATGCCGAATGCGAGCGCTCCCAACGCGCCGTGCGTGGAACTGTGCGAGTCGCCGCACACTATGGTCATGCCGGGGAGAGTAAGGCCAAGTTCCGGGCCGATGACGTGGACGATGCCCTGCCGGATGTCCGCCATTGGGATGAGTGGGATGCCGAACTGTCGACAATTGTCGTTCAGTGTTTCGAGCTGTAACCGGCCTTCAGGATCGCGGATGATATCCAGCCGGTCGGGTGTGGTCGGGACGTTGTGGTCCGGCACCGCGATGGTGCGATGAGGCGCGCGGACGTGGCGCCCGGCAAGCCGGAGCCCGTCAAACGCCTGTGGCGAACTCACCTCATGCACCAGATGAAGGTCTATATAGAGAAGGCCCTCGCCCTGGCCGTTCGCGTGTACGATATGCGCATCCCATAATTTGTCATAAAGCGTGCGGGGACGTGGGTCGCCGTCGGTACGCGGGGATGGGGTCATGCTGATCGATCCATCGTACGGGAACGGCACATTGTGGTGATATGCAGGCTCGGCAAGTTCATCGGGCACCTTCATTCTTGACGGCAGGAGGGGGGATTGGTTGGATCCAGCCACTCGAGCCCCAGTCATTCGAATCAGTGTGTGCGTTATAATAAGAATCGGGCAAAGATATGCAACGTATGCATTGTATATCTGAGATGTGCGCCATGGGCCGGATGTCGACCCATGCTCAACTGTATCTGCGGCACGTCGAACGACGGATCATTCGCCAAGCATCAGTTGATAGAACTTGCCGGCTGAAATAATATGGCGTACGCATTGTAATATCAAAGATGGTAGCCGTGTTTGCATGGGCCAGGAACAAGGCTGGCATGCGGGCGTGGTCGGGAAGTTTCAAGCTGTATTGAACGGGGAACTATGACCGCGAAAAATCTAGTGTTGGACAGGAACGAAGCGGCGGCAAAGGCCCCGCGTATCGTCCAGGCCGCGAGCGCGTGGCGGTGGGCCGGACTGGCTTTCGTCGGCTTCATCATCACCTGGATAGCATATCAGATGCTGGTCAATCCGGGCTTTGAGTGGGGCGTCGTCACCCAATATCTGCTCGACTCGACGGTTCTGTGGGGCGTGGCGATGACGATTGAGTTGACGGTACTCGTCATGCTGATCGGAGCTGTCATCGGCGTGGTCATCGCGGTGATGAATGTTTCGGGCGATCCGGTGCTGGGTTTTTGTGCCCGCGGCTATGTCTGGTTCTTCCGCGGTGTTCCGCCGCTTGTCCAGTTGGTCTTCTGGTACAATCTAGCAAGCCTGTTTCCTGAATTATCGCTTGGATTACCATTTGGTGGACCGAAATACTTCTCGATCTCGGCTACGGAAGCCATTTCCTCCTTCACAGCGGCAATGCTGGCGCTTGGCCTGGTCGAAGGTGCCTATATGGCCGAGGTGGTCCGCGGGGGCCTTCTGTCGATCGATCCAGGCCAGACCGAAGCGTCCAAGGCACTCGGCCATACGCCATGGCAGACTTTTCGTGTCGTCATTCTGCCGCAAGCCATGAAGAGCATCGTGCCGCCGACCGGCAATCAGGTGATTGGCGCACTGAAATTCACTTCGTTGGCGAGCGTGGTGGCACTGGGTGAGCTGATGCACTCCGTCGAGCTGATCTACAGCGACAACTTCCAGATTGTGCCCCTGCTGATGGTCGCGGCGCTATGGTATGTGTTTCTGGTCAGCATTTTGTCCATCGCGCAATTTTATATCGAACGACATTATTCAAAGGGTTGGCGCAAGCAGACTGCAGGGGGCGTGGCATGACCATATCTGCCACGATCAAGGATGGGGCAGGATCTGCGGATATGCCGAAATCCCAAGCAAGACCGTTGGTCCGCATCGAAGATGTCTGGAAGGTCCGCGGCGACAATATCGTGCTCAAGGGTGTCGACATGCAGGTGCATGAAGGCGAAGCGGTTTGCCTTCTGGGGCCCTCGGGCGCCGGGAAGAGCACCTTGCTTCGGTGCATCAATGCAATCGAAATGGCCGACCGTGGCGTTGTCTACGTTGATGACGTGCCGATCGCATGCCGCGCGAAGGGAGATCATTTCGTGCGGCTCAGTGAGCGGGAGACCGCCCTGCAGCGCAGCAATTTCGGCATGGTGTTCCAGAATTTCAATCTGTTCCCGCACCTGTCCGTGTTGCGCAATATAATCGACGCGCCGATGCGTGTTCGTGGTGAGCGCAAGGCAGACGCCATCGAACGTGCACATGCCCTGCTCAAGCGGGTCGGGCTCTCCGACAAGGCATCTCACTATCCCCGCCACCTGTCGGGCGGGCAGCAACAGCGTGTCGCCATTGCGCGCGCTCTCGCCATGCAGCCAAGGCTCATGCTGTTTGACGAGCCGACGTCGGCACTCGACCCCCATCTGACCCATGAAGTTCTGGATGTCATCAAGGGGCTGCGAGAGACCGGCATCACGATGATCATTGTCACGCACGAGATTCAGTTTGCGCGCGATTTGGGCGGAAGCGTTGCGGTGATGGCGGATGGCGTGATTGCCGAACATGGGCCTGCCGCCGAAGTTCTGGTCAGTCCGAGGGACCCCCGCACGCGCAATTTTCTGGCGCGTTCCCTTTGAGCGCGCCGTGGGCGCAGGCATGGCAATATCAAGAGAAGGACCTGTGAAATGACCAAGATGATGCACATCGGCCAACTCATGTCGGGCACTGGGAGCCATGTTGGGGGATGGCGCATGCCGGACGCGCAGTTCGGTTCGGAGAATCTCGGGCTGATCCGCCACATGGTTGATCTGGCAGAGAAAGCCAAGCTGGACTTTGTGTTTTTTGCCGACGGTCTCAACACCGGCCTGGATGCCCATGCGGGTTTCATGCTGCGTTTCGAGCCGCTTTCTCTTCTTGGCGCCCTTGCGGTAACCACTTCGCATATCGGCCTGGTCGCGACCGTATCGACCAGCTTTTCGCAACCCTATAATCTGGCGCGCGCGCTTTCCACGATCGATCATATGAGCAATGGCCGGGTGGGCTGGAACGTCGTGACGACCTCCAGCGAAGATGCGGCGGCCAATTTCGGATCGGAAGGGTTGCCTCCGTCGGGCAAGCGCTACGACATGGCAGAAGAATATGTGGAGGTCGCCAAGGGGCTTTGGGATAGCTGGGAGGACGGTGTCCTGATCGGTGACAAAGCCAGCGGGCAGTATGTTGATTCCGGCAAGTTGCACGTGCTGCATCATCAGGGAGAAAATTATTCGGTCAGAGGGCCGCTCAATATTTCCCGTGCTCCCCAGGGATATCCGGTGATCTTTCAGGCCGGCGCTTCGGATCGTGGTATCGCCTTTGCCGGGGCGACGGCAGAGGTCATCTTCACAGCCCAGCAGATCCCTGAAGAGGCGCTTGCCTATGGCGACAAGGTTCGCGCTGCAGCGGTGGCTGCCGGCCGTTCGCCCGACGCAATCAAGATCATGTGCGGCGTCTGCCCGATCGTGGCCGAGAGCAAGGAAGAGGCGCAAAAAATTGTCGCCGAGCTCGGCGCGCTGATCAATCCGGTTTCTGCCATGCGCGTATTGTCGGACCGTATGGGTTACGACATGAACCAATATCCGTTGGATGAACCGGTCCCCGATCTTCCCCCGTCAGGAGCAGGGACGCAGGGGCATGCAAAACAGCTTTTTTCGATCGCGCGACGCGAAAAGATGACGTTGCGTCAATTGCGTGATTATGCAGCCGCCAGTTCCGGGCATCGGCTTGTCCTGGGATCGCCGGTCGAGATAGCAGATGATTTTGAAGCATGGTTCAAAAGCGGAGCGACCGATGGTTTCGCGATCATGTCTCCCTATCTGCCGGCACCCTTTGAGAAATTTACCAGCCAGGTCATTCCAATACTGGTGGAACGCGGCCTGTTCCGCGCCGAGTATGAAGGGGTGACCCTACGCGATCACCTTGGACTCGCACGGCCCGATCATCCGGCAGTCCTGAAGAAGACGGTGGCTGCTGCTTAGTAAGAAAGGGGCGCCGGCTGGCGCCTCTTTCATGGATCACTGCGACCGGGTGATGTTGTGCAACCGCCTGGTTGGCAATGTGCATCGACCCTCGCGATTATGCGCGCTGTCTGATCGCTCATGATCAAGTGTGTAGACTGCTACAATAAGCGATGAAAGGTGCCCGCCTCTATTCCGTCATCTGCGGGTCGGACATCACAGGCGCGTCCTGGTTTGCATTCCGGCAGCGGCCTATTCAAATTCCGGGCCGAATATCAGCGCTTTCGCCGCCAAATCAGTCCATGCCAAACTGTGGATTGGTTTGCTCTGGCGCGCGCGTAACGTGATCAATATCTGGGGAAGCGCCAGCCGGCGTATCGCCTGCGTGAAACCTTCACCGATCGTTTCATTGGCCGTGATCCCGTCACTGCTTATTCATGTGACCGAACCGAATGATGGATTCGAGATCGGTCGCGAGACTGAGTAGCGCCCGATCGGCATTGTGCGGTCCCATCAGGGTCAAACCGACCGGAAGCGCAGAGGCGCTGTGACAAGGGATCGAGATGGCGCAACGGTCGAGTATGTTGGCGATGCCCGCGTTGCGAAGGGCGAGCATATTGAAACGATCGAAGGCGAGATCGTCGCGCAATTCGTCGAGCGGCGGCGGGACGATCGCCACCGTCGGCATGATGACGGCATCATATGCGTCCAGTGCGTCATTAGCCCAGGCGATCAATGCGGTGCGGGCGTTCACCATCTGCCGATAGCGCGCATCGGATATGGCCTCGCCGCGCCTGATGCGTCTGAGCACGCGAGGGTCGATGCGCTCCGCCACTGTCTCCAATCGGTCAGCCAGGTGCCGGTAGAGTTCCACCGCGCCGAATCCACCATCGCAATTGATTGCCGCGATCGGCGAGAGAATATCGAGAGTGACCGTTTCTATACCAATGCCCGCGGCCCTTAGTCGGACTACGGCTTGCCCATAGGCGGATATGACAGCCGGCTGCGTGTCTTCCAGAAGTGCGCCAGAAAGATCCGCAATCCTGATCCTGCTGCGGTCTGTTGCGTCGAGGGGAGCGGGGCTGCCGCCAGCGATGATGGCGTCGATCTTGGCGCAGCAATCGACAGAATTGGCGATCACCCCCACGCTGTCGAGCGATGGTGAGAGCGGATAAACACCCGGCAATGGAATGCGATGTGCCGTCGGCTTGAAACCGACAAGACCGCAAAATGCAGCCGGGATGCGGCAGGAGCCACTCGTATCCGTTCCGATGGCGGCATGAACCAGTCCAGCAGCGACCGATGTTGCCGCACCGGCTGAAGACCCGCCCGGTGCGCGGCCGGGGGCGGCTGGATTGGCCGGTGTCCCAAAATGAGGATTGAGCCCAAGGCCCGAAAAGGCCAGTTCCGTCATGTTGGTACGGCCGATCGTCACGAAGCCGGCACTGTTCAGGCGATCCACCAGCGGTGCGTCCCGTGAGGCCGGCTGATCAGCTTCCAAAAAGCGTGATCCGGCCCTGAGCGGTTCGCGGGCCCGTGCGATATTGTCCTTGATGGAAATGGGGATCCCGGCCAAGCGTGGCGCCTTGCCCTGCGCGCGATCCTCGTCCCACCTCGATGCCTCGGCCATCGCCGTTTCGCTAAAGCCATAAGGAAAGATATTGGCCGCTTCGTTCCCGAGGTTCGCGGCGTGATCGAAAGAGGCACGCACCAGCTCGACACTTGTGACGTGGTTTTTAGCCAAGGCATCCGCAGATTTTTCGAGCGTAACGCCGTGGTTCGTCGGCTCCCCTGTGCGTGCATCAGAATGCATGATCGTAAACTCGTCAATGGCGCGAAAGGATGAAAATCTTATCGCGCGGCGACACGCGGCCGCGAAGCGCGCGGCCGGAATTCTTCCAGAGCGCCTTCTTCGATTCCATATTTGCGCAATATCGCAAGATAGCTGCCATCCTTACCGGCACTTTGCAGCGCGAGCGAAAGCGCCCGACCAAGTTGCGGCTTGTTCTTGCCTATCACGAAGCCCGATTTTAGGACTTTATCCCGCAATATGCCTGGCGCAACTTCGAGCCTTGGTATCCGCTTTGCGATATAAAGACCTGGTGCGTGAGATACCATGTAACCTTCTCCGCGCCCGTTGGCGATCGCTAGATAGGTGTTGAGAGGGTCTCCATAGACTTCATAGCTTATGGGCTTCCGACCGGCTTCTACACATTCATGAGAGAGAAGAATGATATCTTTCAATTGTGCGCTACCTACAGTCGCTGCTAATTTTCGACCGCACAGATTATTGATGTCGATGTTCGTCCGTCCCTTTTGTACGAGCAAGGAATAGCTACCGACGAAATTAGGAACGAAGCTGACGACTTTCTCCCGCTTCGCGTTGATACCAATCTGCCCGATCGCTACATCATAACGTCCGTTGCGGATCGACGGTATGAGCGTCGCGAACTTGATATCGGTAAACTCCGCCTGCAAACCCATCTTGCGTGCGAGCAGGGTGATCAGGTCGATCTCCATGCCGTTGATCCGTCCCTTGTCCATCCAGTTGAACGGCGGCCAGATCATTGCACCTGCGACTTTCAGCTTGCCTGAGCGTCGCATGGATTCGGGGAGCGCGGCCTTCGCCTCGGGCACGATCGACTGCGCTTGGGCGGCGCTTGACGCCGTGATCGCAAGGCCAACCGCCGCACACATGAGGCGACTCCAGATAATCGAAATCGTCGGGGAAATCGCTTGCATGCCTGCGCAGCCTCTTCCGTGATTGCCATGTTGCACCATCAATATTTAGGTGTATACATCATAATATCGACGGACGCACCAAGATTTAGGTGGACTTCGAAAAAATTGCGAAATGATCTGTGTTCGGGGGAAGTGGCATGAACGCTGCGAAGAGCAATTATGTAGGATCGGCTGTTCCCAGGCGGGAGGATGAACGTCTGCTGCGTGGGCAGGCATTGTTCATCGACGACGTGCCGGAGCCATTTGGCACGCTATCCCTTGCCTTCCTGCGCAGCCCCTATCCACATGCCCGCATTCTTTCTATTGATGTAACCGAAGCGCTCGCTGCAAAAGGTGTAGTCAAAGTATACACCGGCGCGGATATCGCGGCAAAAACCAAGCCCTTCTCCTCTCCGGTTTCCGGCGTCACGGTGCCGTTGGTTCGGCCCCATCTGGCCGTGGACATGGTACGATATGTCGGCGAACCCATCGCCGTTGTAGTCGCGGAAAATGCCTATTTGGCGGAAGATGCGCTCGAATTGATCGACATCGACTTCGAACAGATCGATCCCATTGTCACCGTTGCGGATGCGCTCGATCCTGCAGCCGGAAAAGTGCATGACTACCTGCCTGGAAACCAAGTCTTCAACATGAAGTATGAAGTGCCGGGTACAGATGAAGTCTTCAAAACCGCGCCGCACGTGGTTTCTGGAAGTTTCCACAGTGGACGCGTGTCGGCAGTCGCGATGGAGACACGCGGTTTCCTCACGAATTTCGATCGCGGAACCAACAAGCTCGACCATATCTCCACAGCCCATCTGCCGCATAAAATGCGTTGGGAAGTCGCGGAATGCCTGGGGCTGCCTGAAAAGAATGTGCGCGTTGTAGCGCCACAGGTTGGTGGCAGCTTTGGCATGAAAACAGTCACCTATACCGAGGATGTGGTTGGCGCCTTCGTTTCTCGGGAACTGAACCGGCCGATCAAATGGTTGCAGGATCGGATGGACGACCTGACGATGATGCAAGGTCGTGACTTTCACTTCGACGTTGAGATGGCCTATGACGACGACGGCATCATCCTTGCCGTGAAAAACAATATCATTGTGGATATTGGCGCCTATCCGCTTTGGGTGACCACCTGCGGCATCGAGGCTGGCGGTGCCGGTCATCATATGATGGGGCCTTACAAGGTCGATTATTACAGCTATGACGCCTCTTCTGTCGTTACCAACAAGGCGCCGACATCGTCGATCCGCGGCGTCGCTGCACCGATGTGCGTCTTTTCGACAGAAATGCTGCTTGCTAAAATCGGGCAGAAGCTGGGGATAGACCCGATCGCGCTTCGCCGGCGTAACCTTATCAAGCCGGTGGACCTGCCATTTAAAAATGCGGTTGGGGTGGTGCATGACAGTGCCAGTCACGGCGCCTGCTTGGATCGTGCGCTTGATATGATCGGCTATGACGCATTCAAGGCCGCGCATGACGGAAGCCTCGAAAGCGACGGCAAATATCGCGGTATCGGGGTGGTTTGTGTCACCGATCATACGGGGCAGGGCACCTCGATTGCGCGGGCCCGCGGTCAGGCGTCACGTTGGCCCGGCTATGACGGTGCATCTCTTCGCATGGAGCCAGATGGCAAGGTGATCGCCTATGTCAGCTTGGCCAGTCAAGGCCAGGGTCATGAAACGGTATTTGCGCAGATCATTGCGGACCGTCTGGGCATGTCCATTAGCGACATCACGGTGGAGCAGGGTGACACGGCAACGATGCCATTTGGGACAGGCGCGGGTGCAAGTCGTGGTGCGGTTGCTGGCGGCGGTGCGGTCATCAAGGCAAGTGAGCGCGTGGCCGACAAATTGCGTCGTATTGCAGCGCATCTCCTTCAAGTTTCGGTCGATGATATCGTCCTGCGGGATGGCAAGGCGATGGTCGCCGGTACTGCACTTCAGCATATCGATATCGCACGGATCGCGGAGACCGCTTATATGATCGGGCCGGCGGATATGCCTGCTGGCGAGACGATCGGCATCGAGGCTTTAGAATATTTTGATCCGCCGACATCCTCCTATTCCAACGCCACCCATGCGGTTTGCGTCGCCGTCGACGCTGCTACCGCCCAGGTGACGATCGAAAAATATGTCGTGGCCCACGATTGCGGCACCGTGCTGAATCCGATGATCGTCAGCGGTCAGGTGGTCGGCGCGACAGCGCAAGGAATCGGTAACATGCTGATGGAGCAATTGCGCTTCAGCGACGAAGGGCAGCCGGTGACGACGACGATGCTTGACTACGTCATTCCGACCTTTCTGGATGTCCCCAATATACAGCTTACACATATGGAATCGCCTTCGAGCACCAATCCTGGCGGAATGAAGGGGGCAGGCGAGGGCGGCGTGGTGGGTGCGGTTCCGGTACTTGCACTGGCGCTGACAGACGCCCTGAAAAGCTTCAATCCAGACTTTACCCACATTCCCATCATGCCGGACATGTTGCTCGACCTGATCCATCCATAGACGGTGCATCGAGTCTGTGCAGGGTTAAGACAGAGCTTGCAATATGGTGTATACACTATAATACTGATGTGACTGGCAAGGGTGGATCGAAACGGGGGATCTCGCGGTCGAGCGCGAGTTGAAGCCTTTTCTGCCGTAGAAGGAGCGAGGCCTCATCGTGACAATCAGGACAGTTGCCATTGTTGGAACCGGCCTGATCGGTGCGAGCTGGGCAGCATTTTTTCTTGCCAACGGTTTCGATGTCACCGCGTTTGACCCCGCGCCGGAAGCGGAGTCACATTTGCGCGGCTTTGTGAAGCGGGCGTGGCCCGCGCTCGGCCGGATTGGCTTGGCGAACGGGGCGTCAATCGATCGTCTGACCTTTCATCCCGCGTTGGCGGAAGCGCTCGCCTTTGCCGATTTCGTGCAGGAAAGCGGGCCTGAACGCCTGGAGTTCAAGCAAGAGTTGTACCGGCAGATGGACGCGCTGCTTGCGCCATCGGTGATCATCGCCTCCAGTTCGTCCGGGCTTATGATGAGCGATATACAGCTTGGCTGTGACCGTTTTCCCGAGCGCTGTGTCATTGCGCATCCCTTCAATCCTCCGCACGTCCTGCCGCTGGTCGAAATCGTCGGTGGCGGTCGTACCAGCATGGCGACCATCGATCAGGCACAGTCGTTCTTTGAAGGATTGGGCAAGAAATGCATCCGCCTCAAAAGGGAAATCCGCGGCCATGTGGCCAACCGGATCGCCTGGGCGCTGTATAGGGAATGCACTTGGCTGGTCGAACAGGGCTATGTCGATGTCGGTGATGTCGACCGCGCCGTTTCGTGGGGCCCTGGCCTGCGCTGGGGCGGTATGGGGCCTAACCTCCTTTATCATCTGGGTGGGGGCGAAGGCGGGATCGCGCATTTCTTCGCCCATTTGGGTGGCTCTTTGGAAGAGATCTGGGCCGATAATAATGTGCCCATGCTGACGCCTGCATTGCGTCAACGGATCGCCGATGGAGTCGCTCAGGAGGCGGGTGAGGCCTCGATCGAGGCGCTTTCCGCGCAGCGCGACGAATTCATGATCAGTCTTATCGAACAAAGGAAGGCCATGAAGGGCATTCTGGCACGTTAGGACAAGAAGCAGCGCAAGGCGCGAAAAGGTGCGCGCTTTTGCTTGATGGAATGGAGAATGACTATGGCCGATGGATCATTAAAGGCCGCGTTGCGGAATAACGAACTTGTCGTCGCGCCAGGTGTGTTCGACATGATCTCCGCCCTGATCGCCGACCGCATGGGGTTTAAGGCCCTCTATGTTACCGGTTACGGAACCGTCGCATCGCATCTCGGCATTCCCGACGCTGGCCTGGCAACGTACAGCGACATGATCGAGCGTATCGGCCAGATGGCGAAGATGACGAAAACGCCGATTATCGCCGATGCCGACACTGGTTATGGCGGCCTCCTGAACGTTCGCCATACGGTCCGTGGATATGAGTCGGCGGGCGTCACGGCAATCCAACTCGAAGATCAGGTCGCGCCGAAGAAATGCGGGCACACGCCCTTTCGTGAAGTGGTCCCTATCGAAGAAATGGTGCAGAAGATCCGCGTTGCGTCCGACAGCCGTTCGAGCGCGGACTTCCTGATCGTTGCCCGGACCGATGCGCGAACGGGCTACGGCATCGATGAAGCAATCCGTCGCGGTCAGGCCTATGCCAAGGCGGGCGCCGACGTCATCTTCATCGAATCGCCTGAGAGCGAAGAGGAGCTTCAGATAATCGGCGAGCAGATTGACGCGCCGTTGCTCGCGAACATGGTCAATGGCTGAGAACGGCGGAGCAATATTCGACCACGGTAGCGGCGGGATAGTCCTGCTGCGGGCGGCGTAAAAGTCGTCCACCT
>JARFNK010000033.1 GCA_029167225.1 Sphingobium arseniciresistens | reverse complement strand
GGCATCGTAGCGAGGCTCGCTCCGTTCGCCTACCCACCCCCGGCCCCTCCCTTTCAGGGAGGGGAGCAGAGAGTCTCTTTCTGGTCGCCCACAGCCACTTGCGGATATTGCCTCCGCTTCACTCGCCTCGCCCTAAAGCGGCTTGGCGTAGATCTGGTAGACCTTGTTCACATGGCTGTTGATGGCCTCGGCGATCGCGACCATCCCCTGGTTATCCTCCAGGATCCAGCCGATCTCGCCGCGCGAGGCGCCATATTTCGACACTGCGTCGCGGCGGATGAACTCGATCATCATGAAGGCGAGCTGGCTGGCAAGGCGGGAGGATTGCAGCTTCTGCACCACGCCCATCAGCGGCACGCGCATGGTGCGGACCTGCGGCTTCCTCAGCCACCACAGCAGCTTCGCCCAGCCGAAGGGCAGGAGGTTGCCATTGAGCGGCTTGATCGCCTCGTTGAGGTCGGGCAGCGTCATCATGAAGGCGACGGGCTCGCCATCCACTTCGGCGATGCGGATCAGATCCTCGAACACGATCGGCTTCAGCTTCTTGCCGGTGAAGGCGATCTCCGTGTCGGTGATCGGCACGAAGCCCCAGTTGCGACCCCAGGCGTCGTTCAGGATCGCCATGATCGTGGCGGCTTCCTCGGCAAATTTCGACTTGTCGACCTTGCGGATGACGATGCGCGGGTTCTTTTCGCCCGACTGGACGATGCGCTGGATGAGCGGCGGGAAGTCCTTCGTGATGTCCAGCTCATAGGTGTTGAGCTGCTTCACCGGCGCGTAGCCGGCGGCCTCGATCCAGGGTTGATAGGCCGCGCTGTTGTGGCCCATCATCACCGTGGGCGGATGATCGTGGCCCTTGATGAGCAGGCCCGGCTCCTCCCAGATGGAGAGGGAGAGGGGCCCGAGCGCGCGGGTCATGCCTTTGCCGCGCAGCCAGTCCTCGGCGGCGGCGATCAGCGCGGCGGCGGTTTCCTTGTCCTTCGCCTCGAACAGGCCGAAATTGCCGGTGCCAGGCCCCATGCCCTGTTCCGGCGTGATCGTGAGCGCCAGCCTGTCGATATGGGCGGAAATGCGGCCGGTGATCTCGCCGCCGCGCCGGGCAAGGAAATATTGCGCCTCGGCATGGTCGAAGAACGGGTTCTTGCCGGGCGTGATGAGTGCGTGCGCCTCCCCCTTCAGCGGCGCGACCCAATTGGGATCGTTCGCATAGATGGTCCAGGGCAGTTCGACGAAGGCCTTGATGTCGGCCTTGCCGGAAACGGGGGAGATTACTACGTCAGTCTGAGCCACGGCGCTGCCTTTACGGAAGGGATGCGTAGCACTGCGTAGCTCGGACGGCTTTTGTCAAGCGTGGCAACAAGGGCTTTCCCGGATGATGTCGATGCCAAGTTGCTGCCACACTCTGCGCGCAATTACCGCCTAGGAACAGCTCCATGACAGCTCATAAGACCATTATCGCGCCCGCCACCGCGCGCGCGCCGATCCCGGACGATGCGGCGATGCTGCGCGCGGCGGCTGATCTGACGCGCGATCTCTCCACCGCCAACCCCGCGATCTACTGGCCTGATCTGCTGGCGTCGGCGCTGCTTGGCTATGCCGGGCTCGCGGTCGCGATTCTGGCGCAGAATGTGGCGCTGGCGATCGGCGCGGCGCTGGTGGCGATGCTGGCGCTGTACCGGGCGGCGAGCTTCATCCATGAGCTGACGCATATCCGCAAAGGCGCGCTGCCGGGGTTTCGCTTCGGCTGGAACCTGCTCATCGGCGTTCCGCTGATGATCCCCTCCTTCATGTATGAAGGGGTGCATACCCAGCATCACGCCCGCACCCGCTATGGCACCGCGAACGATCCCGAATATCTGCCGCTGGCGCTGATGAAGCCATGGTCGCTGCCGCTGTTCATCGTGGCCGCGGCGCTGGCGCCGGTCGGTCTCATCCTCCGCTTCGGCGTGCTGACGCCGCTCGGCCTCGTCATCCCACCCTTCCGCCGGATCGTGCGCGAGCGCTATTCGGCGCTGTCGATCAACCCCGCCTATCGCCGCCGCGCGCCCGAGGGCGAGTTCAGGCGGCAGTGGTTCTGGCAGGAAGCGGGCGCCTGCCTGTTCGCGCTCGCGCTGGTGGGCAGCGTGGCGGTGTTCGGCTGGAAGCCGCTGCTCGTCTACATGGCGGTGCATTCGGGCATGACCGTCATCAACCAGCTGCGCACGCTGGTCGCGCATCTGTGGGAAAATGAGGGCGAGGCGATGACGGTGACGGCGCAATATCTCGATTCGGTGAACGTCCCGCCGCCCGCTTTGCTGGCGCCGATCTGGGCGCCGGTCGGCCTGCGCTACCATGCGCTGCACCACCTGCTGCCAAGCGTGCCCTATCATGCGCTGGGGCAGGCGCATCGCCGCATGGTGGAGGTGCTGGGCGAGCAATCGACCTATCAGCGCGGCAACTATGCCGGCATGATGCCGTTGATCGGCAAGATCGCCCGGAGCACGATGCGAGCGCATTGAGCTGCCTCACCTTGTCCGGGTGATATAGACGAGGCAAGTGACTCGACCAGATGTCGAAGCCCCGTCCCTCTGAGAAGGACGGCCCTTCGACAGGCTCAGGGCGAACGGATCATTGCTGAAGCAGGCGGGCGCGCGGAGCAATCCGGCGCCCTTTTTGCTGGTGTCTGTTGGTGGCGGCGTGTGTCCGATCTGCCATCGAGCCTCAACCAGCACCGTTCGCCCTGTTGAAGCGAGTCACGTGTCCCGCCCAAACAGCCGAACGGGGAATCTCGATAACCTCCAGAAGGAGGCGCGTGCCGGGTTCCAGCGTCGAGGGAGGCGGACAGGAAGGCTCTGCGATGTACGGCGCGCCCGTTCTCGCCGTGCCCTATTCCTCGGTCCGCATCAGCACGGTTTCGCCGACCAGCAGGAACAGCAGGAACGGCGCCCATGCCGCCATGAGCGGCGGATAGGCGCCCAGATTGCCCATGGCGAGGGCGAAATTGTCCGCCACGAAATAGGCGAAGCCCAGCGCCATGCCGATCACCGCACGGATAAACAGGCGGCCTGAACGCGCCAGGCCGAAGGCCGCGACCGATCCGAGCAGGGGCATCAGCACCGATGAAAGCGGGCCGGAGAATTTGTGCCACAGGCTGGCTTCCAGCGCGGCGGTGGGCCGGCCGGCATCCTTGAGGTCGGCGACAGCCTGGCGCAGGGGTTCGAGCGACAGGCCGTCGGCATTGACCTTCGCGAGGGTGAACTGGTCGCTGCGAATGCCGTCGCCCAGATGCACGGTGCCCAGCATGCGCGAGGTGCCGCGCGCGACGTCGAATTGCTGCGCGTCCTCCAGGATCCAGCCCTTGCCGGCCTTCGCGTCGAAATGGCCGCGCGGGGCCGACAGGATCGTGATGAGGCTATTGTTGATCCGGCGGAAGATCTTGATCTGGCGGAGCAGCGTGCCCGATGCGCGGCCGGCGACGAAGCCGGCATTGATAAGGTCGCCGCCCTCGCGCACCCAGATGTTGGTCTTCACCCCGGTCTCATGCGGGATCGGGCCGTAGTCCACCGCTTCCCACAGGTCGAGCGCGGCGGTGGAGCGGGCTACGACCCGCTCGTTGAAGACGAAGCTGAGCGCGGCGATGCCGATGGCGGCGACCACCAGCGGCGCCAGGATCTGGTGCGCGGAAAGCCCGGCGGCCTTCATCGAGATGACTTCGCTGTTCTGGTTCAGCGTCGCCAGCGTGATGATGGTGCCGAGCAGCACCGAAAAAGGCAGGAATCGGGCAATAATCTGGGGCACGCGCAGGCCGACATAATGGATGAGCTCCGCATTGCCGTTGCCCGGATGCGCCAGGATGTCGCCGGTCTGGCCCAACAGGTCCAGCGTCTGCAGCACCAACACCAGCAGCGCCAGCACCGCGAAGCTGCGCACCAGGAACAGCTTGGCCATGTAGAAGGCCATGGTCCGCGACGGGAAGAATTGCATCATCATTGCGCGGCGGGCTCTCTTTGCATCTTGGCTCGGCCGAACCGGATGAGCCGGCCGATCCACTTGCCGAACTTGGCGAAGGCGATTTCCAGCGCGCCGATGGGCTGCCCGCCGGCCCGGTGCGCCAGCACATGGTACATCCACATGATGAGCCCGGCGAACAGCAGGAAGGGCACCCACAGCGCGATGATCGGCTCGATCTTGCCCAGCGCGCCCACCGCCTCGGCATATTCGTTGATCTTGTGATAGGTGACGATGAAGATGATCGAGAGGAAGACGCCGAGCGCCGATGTCGATCGCTTGGGCGGCACAGCGAAGGCAAGCGCCGCCATCGGCAGCAGCAGCATCATCGCCACCTCCACCATGCGGAAATGGAAATTGGCGCGCACTTCGTTGCGCAGCTCCGCGCTGGATTTCTGCGAATGGCCCACGCGCACCAGCTCCGGCAGGGTCAGTTCCCGGTCGGCATCGCCGCGCCCGCGGAAATTCTCGATCTGCGGCAGGTCGATCGGCAGGTCGTGGCTGGAGAAGCTCAGCACGCGGGGCGTGCGGAAGCCGGGGGCGTTATGCACCAGCACGCCGTCCTTCAGGCGAAAGATGATGGTGTCGGGGTCGTCGGTGGCAAGGAAGGTGCCCTGCGCCGCCGTCACCGCCAGCGTCTGGTTGTTGCTATTCTTCGCCTGGACGAAGATGCCGTGCAGGTTGCGGCCGCCATCTTCGCTCTCCTCGATGCGGATGGTCATGCGCTTGCCGAAATTGGTGAACTCGCCGACCTTGATCGAGGCGCCCAGCGCGCCCGAGCGCAGCTCGAATCGCAGCCCTTCATAGGCATAGCGGGCATAGGGCTGGACGAAGCCCACGATCGCCAGGTTCACCAGCGCCAGCCCGATCGCATACATATAGGGCACGCGCAGCAGCCGGCCGTAGGAGAGGCCCACGGCGCGCAGCACGTCGAGTTCCGAGGAGGTCGCGAGCTTGCGGAAGGCAAGCAGGATGCCCAGCATCAGCCCGATCGGGATGCCGAGCGAGAGATATTCCGGGATCATGTTGGCGAGCATGCGCCACACGACGCTGACGGGGCCGCCTTCCTGAACGACGAAATCGAACAGCCTCAGCATCTTGTCCAGCACGAACAGCATCGATGCCAGAACAAGGGTGCCCAGGAGCGGAACGGCGATCAGGCGCGCGATATATCGGTCAGTGGCGCTCAGCATTTTCAATATGTGGTCGTTCCATCACCATGTTTTGGCCGCAAACGGTGCCCATATCAATCCTGCGGGGCGAACAGGGGCGTCGTCTGCCGGGCCGTGGCGTCCGGCGGGCTATAGCCGCCAGGAGTGTGTTGGTCATGTTGAAAATTCCGGCCGTGTCGATGGGCGCCCTCGTGGCGCTGATGGCTGCGGCGAATCCGGCTCCCGCCAGTGCCGCGCTCGGGCCGCAGGCCGCGACCTGCGAGCGCAACGGCGCCGCCGTGCTCGTGCATATCGATGGTTTCAAGGAGCGCGCGGGCATGCTGCGCGTGCAGCTCTATGCCGCCAATGAAAAGACGTTCCTCGAAAAGCGCCAGTATCTGGAGCGGATCGAGCTGCCCGTCACGCGCTCCGGCGCGATGGAGGTGTGCGTCGCCGTGCCCAAGGCCGGCAACTACGCCCTCTATGTCCGCCATGACGTGAACGGCAGCGGCAAGAGCGACCGCAGCGATGGCGGCGGCTTCTCCGGCAATCCGTCGGTCAGCCTGTCGGACCTCGTCTTCAAGCGGAAGCCGCCGCTGTCGAAAACTCAGTTCGCGGTCGGCGATTCGACACGCAAGATCAATGTCGTGCTCAACTATGTGCAGGGCTTGAGCTTCAAGCCCATTCACGGCTGAGATCAATAGGGGGTCGGTCACAGATCATGGTTCTTGTCGCGCTGCTCTCCAATCCCAAGTCGACGGGCAATCGGCAGACCCTGCCGCGCGTGCGGAGCTATTGCGCCAACCATCCCGACATCTTCCACTATGAGGTGGAGCATGTGGACCAGATCGGCCGCGCGCTGCAAATCTTCGCGCGGATCGAGCCGGCCGTCATCGTCATCAATGGCGGCGACGGCACGGTGCAGGCGGCGCTGACCGAGCTGTACCAGGGCGAGCATTTCAAGGGGAAGGTGCCGCCGATCGCGGTGCTGCCCAATGGCAAGACCAACCTGATCGCGCTCGACCTTGGCATCCATGGCGACCCGATCACCGCGCTGGAGCGGATCGTCGACATCGCCAAGACGGGCGTGGAGGATCATGTTGTCGCGCGCGAACTGATCGCGCTGACGGACGGGCGCGCGGAAAGCCGCCCGGTGCTGGGCATGTTCCTGGGCGGGGCCGGGCTTGCCGACTATATCCTCTATTGCCGCAACAAGATCTATCCGCTGGGTCTCTCCAATGGGTTCAGCCATTTCATCACGGCGATGGCGGTGCTGGTCTCGCTGATCTTCGGCCTGCGCGCCTCGTTCATGCCGCCGCGCGCCCGGCCGGTCAGCATCTCGCTGATCCGCGACGGGCAGCTTGTCGGCCGGTTCGCGGTGCTGATCGTGACGACGCTGGAAAAATTGCTGCTGGGCGCGCGGCCGGGCGCTTCGGGCGGCGGCCTCGGCAGCCTGAAGCTGATGGCGGTGGATCATAATGTCGGATCGCTGCTGCGCCTCGCCGCCTTCGGCCTGATGCGCCGCGATGGCGCCCGGCGGATGCAGGGTATCCATCTGGAGCGCGGCGACATGATCCGCATCGAGGGCGACCGCAGCAACGTCATCCTGGATGGCGAACTGTTCGAGGCCAGCGAGGGACGGCCGATCGTGCTGCGCTCGACCGCGCCGGTGCCCTTCCTGCGGCTCGCCGCCTGAAGGGGCGGGCGATTCAAGGCCTTCTGCCATGGTGGCGGATTGGCCCTATTTCTGCCTTGTCTTTGACCTGTCCCATCGCGGCTTTAGCGCAGGGTTCCATGCCGGGCATCGCGCGGCCATCGATGCAGTCCCTGCTCGACGCTGCGCACGACATGACTTCCGCCAGCCAGTGCGGCGCCGTGTCCGACGGTCTGAACGAGGCGGAGATCATGGTCTGCGGCCGTCGGCGTAGCGACGACCGCTACCGGCTGCCGCTGCGCGGCGAGCGTCCCCCGTCCGATCAGCTGCGCCGTCATCCTGGTGAAGCCCCGCGCGCGTCGGCGAATGCCGCTCCGCTGGCACCATGCGGGATATTCCAGGGACAGCGCCGGTGCAGCAAGACGGAAGCGCGCGAATATGGCTATGGCGGCGGCCGCGATCCCCTGAGCGCGACAATTCGGCTGGGCACCTTGCTGGTGGACCCGGACGCGGATGTCGCGCTGCCGGTCGATCTGCCGCGAGGAGCGGCCGCTCCCCCGCGATAATCCGCGCCCGCTTTCCCTCGCGCGCGCCGATGCTTTGGCGCTGCCGCATCGTTCCCGCGCAAAAGCGGTTCCCACTTTCGCGTCCGATGCTCTAGGGCATGACCATGGCCGATCATCTTTCCGCCCTTGTCGCAGCCGAACTGGCTGTCCCTGCCGATCCGCGCGCCGTGGCGATGGCGGGGGCCATTGCAGCGCAATATCCCGGTGCCGCGCGGGCGGTGCTGTTCTATGGATCATGCCTGCGGGAGAAGAATCTCGACGGGCTGATGCTCGATTTCTACCTGATCGTGTCGGACTATCGCGCTGCCTATGGCAAGAGCTGGATGGCGTGTGCCAACCGGCTGATCCCGCCTAATGTCTTTCCGTTCGCCCATGATGGGCTCGCGGCGAAATATGCGGTGCTGAGCGAGGCGGATTTCGCCCGGCTGTGCGGGCCGGAGGCGGACAATGTCTCGGTCTGGGCGCGGTTCGCGCAGCCCACGCGGCTCCTATGGTGGAGCGACGAAGCCGCCCGTGCCCGCGCTGTCGAAGCCGTGGCGCTGGCCGCGCCGACGCTGCTCGATCTTGCCGCGCCGGCAGTGACCGGGGAAGCGCGGCGTGATCCGCTGGCGCGCTGGTATGCCGGGTTCGCGCGCACCTACCGCGCGGAACTGCGGGCGGAGCGTGAGGACCGGTCGGCCTCCATCGTGGACAGCGATCCCGATCGCTATCGCCGCTTCGCGCAGGCGGTGCCGGTTGGCGAGGTGCCCACGGCGGCGCAGGCCTCGGCCAATGCCAGGCGCTGGCGATCGCTGCAGCGGCGGGGCAAGTGGCTGTCCGTATTGCGCCTGGCCAAGGCCAGCTTCACCTTCGCCGGCGGGATCGATTATCTGGCGTGGAAGATCAATCGCCACGCGGGCACGGCAATCGTCATTAGCCCGTGGCAGCGGCGCTGGCCGCTGCTCGCCGCCTTCACTCTGCTGCCGCGCTTGTTTGCAAGCCGGGCTGTTCGTTGATGGCGCGCACGATCGAGGATGCGAGGCCGCCCAGCGTATAGGGCTTACGCAGCACGATATGCCCTTCGAACAGGCTGCTGTCCGTGCTGTCGCCGGTATAGCCGGTGACGAACAGCACTGGGATGCGGCTATAGGCCGGCCCCAGTTGCCGGATCATTTCCGGCCCGGTCATCTCCGGCATCATCACATCGCTGATGATGAGGCCGATGTCGCGATGCCGGCCGAGCATGGCCGCCGCCTTGGTCGGGTGATCGCAGGCGATCGGCAGGTGGCCCAGTTCCTCGATGGCGGCGATGGTCTGGGCAAGGACACGCGGGTCGTCCTCCACGATCAGGATGCGGGTGGGCGGAATGGTCGCCTCGACGCGCGCGACCTTGAGGGGGGAGGACGCCAGGTTCTGTTCCGCCGGCGTGATCCGCCGCGGAAGGTAGAGGTGGACGCGCGTGCCCTCGTCAGGGGTCGATTCCATGCGGATCTCGCCGCTGCACTGGCGCACGAAGCCGAAGATCTGGCTGAGGCCCAGGCCGGTGCCCTTGCCCATCGGCTTGGTGGTGAAGAAGGGTTCGAACACGCGCTCCAGCACGTCCGGGGTCATGCCGCAGCCATTGTCGGCCACCGACAGGCGGATATACTCGCCCGCGCCGCATTCCCCTAACTCATGCGCGGCAAGCGTGGCCTGCTGCGTCGATATCGTCAGCGTGCCGCGCCCGTCCATCGCGTCGCGCGCGTTGACGGCGAGGTTGAGCAGCGCGTTCTCCAGCTGGTGCCTGTCGGCGAAGATCGCCCAGCCGCGCGCCTGCAGGTCCAGTTCAACCTTGATCTGGTCGCCGATCGTCCGGTCGATCATCTCGGTCATGCCCGTGACCAGCATGTCGGCATCGAGCGCGGAGGGCAGCAGCGGCTCAGCACGGGCGAAGGCAAGCAGGCGGCGGGTGAGGGTGGAGGCGCGATTGGCGCCCTCCATCGCATTGTCCAGATGCCGTTCGGCCAGTTCCTGGTCGAGGTGCAGCTTGCGCTTCGCCAGCTCCAGCCCGCCCACGACCACCGCCAGCATATTGTTGAAGTCATGGGCGATGCCGCCGGTCAGCTGGCCCACGGCCTCCATCTTCTGCATCTGGCGCAGGCTTTCCTCGGCGGCGGCGCGCTCGGTCGCTTCCTCCTTCAGCCGTTCGTTGGTGGCGCGCAGTTCGGCGGTGCGGCGCGTCACGGCGGCTTCCAGATCGTCGGCGCGGGCGGCTTCGCTTTCGGCTAGCGTGCGCGCCTTGCGCCTGTCCTGTATCGCCGTCAGCGCAATCCATGCGGCGAACAGGCAGGAGACCAGTAGCGCGAGGCCCACGAGGCTGGAGGTGTCGGAAAAGCGCTTGCTGCGCGCGCCGGCGAGGTTGACGGCATTGCTGCGCTCGGCAAGGCGGGCTTCCTCCGCCTTGATGATCTGGTTGAGCAGGGTGTCGATGCGCTTGAGATTGTCCGCCTGCCCGGCCTGATGGAACTGCGCGAGCGCCGCCATCTTCTGGTCGTAGGTGGTGCGCAGGCCGATCTCCGTCAGCAACTGTCCGCGATCATTATAGGCGTCGCGCAGATCGACGATCGAGGCCCGCTGCCAGGCGGAATTGCGGGTGATGAACACCAGCGCGTTCAATTCCTCGCCGGCATTACGCCACTGTTCCTGGAACAAACGGCCGGTATCTGCGTCCATACCAATGACATAACGCGAGAGGGTCGATTCAGCGCGTGCCATGCTGGCATCCAGCCGGCGGACGAGGGTGATGACCTTGTAGCTGTTACGCTGTTCGTTCAGCGCATTGTCGCGATCGGTCGCCGCCCTGCTCGCATAGAAGAGCAGCGCGGCGAGCGCACAGACGAGCATCGCGCCAACCAACACTGGGAGCGTGATGCGTAAGCGAACCCGCCACCAATGTGGCTCTCCCGCCGATATGGATGCGACTTCCATTAACCAGACCCTAGTCCACAACATGGGATAGGGAAAGCGGATTTCTTGCGCCGCTCCGCCCCATTTATGAGGTGGGACGTTTGGCGCGGGAAAAGCCTCAGCCGATGGTGCCGGTCGCCTTGCCCGCGGCCTCGAACATGCCCAGGATCTGCGTCACCTGCTCACTGCTATGCTCGGCACAGAGCGAGCAGCGCAGCAGGAAGGTGCCGGCCGGCGTGGCGGGGGGGCGAGCCATGTTGACGTACAGACCGAGTTCCAGCAGCGCCTGCCACATGGCGACGGCCTGCGTCTGGTCGGTCAGGATGACGGCGATGATCGCGGACTGCGGCGTCTTCGTGCCGAGCGTGAAACCTAGGTCCGTCAGCCCCTTATGCAGGCGGCGGCTGTTTTCCCAAAGATGCGCGCGTTTTTCGCCCGCGTGCATGAGCTTGCGGATGGAGGTTGCCGCGGTCGCGACGACGCTGGGCGGCAGCGACGCGGTGAACACATAGGGGCGGCAGACGAGGCGCAGCACCTCGAACTTGGGGTGGTTCGATACGCAGAAGCCGCCGACCGTGCCGACCGACTTGGAGAAGGTGCCGACGACGAAATCCACGTCCTTCTCGACGCCCTGCTCCTCATAGACGCCGCGGCCATTGGGGCCGAAAAAGCCCATGCCATGGGCCTCGTCCACCAGGATCATGCAGTTGGGATGCTTGCGCACGGCAGCCACCATCTCGGGCAGAGGGGCGATGTCGCCCAGCATCGAATAGACGCCCTCCAGCACGACCAGCTTTTGCGCGTCGGCGGGCAGGCGGCCGAGCCGCTTGTCGAGATCTTCCACGCTATTATGTCGAAAACGGACGATTTCGGCATTGCCCAGGAAGCAGCCGTCATAGATCGATGCATGGCTGTCCGCATCCAGCACCACATAATCGCCCTTGCCGGCGAGCGTGGAGATCATGCCCAGGTTCGCCTGGTAGCCGGTCGAGAAGACCATGGCGTGATCGGTGCCGTAGAAGTCCTTGAGCGCGTCCTCGCATGCCTTGTGGCCTTGATAGGTGCCGTTGAGCACGCGGCTGCCCGTGGTGCCGGCGCCGAATTCGTCCAGCGCCTTCTTGCCCGCCGCGACCACGTCCGGGTCGAAGGTCATGCCCATATAATTATAGGTACCGAGCAGGATCGTCTCCTTGCCCTTGATGACCGCGAGCGTCGGCGACTTCACCTCGTCCATGACGATGGCGAAGGGATCGCGCACGCCGGTCGCCAGCAGCGCCTCGCGCTCGGCGATCAGGCCGTCGAATTTGGAGAACAGGTCGGTCGCGGCGGGCGCGGTGTCGGCCTGGGGCGTGGTGGCGGTGGCGGCTGCTTCGGTCATGTGCATCAATCCGTTCGGTTCAGTCCTCCGTCCGGGCCGCGCATCGGGAGAAGTCAGTATGTCCTTCTCTTTGGCGACCGGCCGGACGGAGGCGGGAAGAGGGGAGCGGCTCAGGCTTTCAGCTTGGCCACGGCATCGACCAGCTGGCCGATGGTCTCGATCTCTGCCTGCATGTTCATGGTGATGATGATGTCGAACTCGTCCTCGATCGCGGCGACGAAGTCCATCACGGTCAGGCTGTCCCACTCCAGATCGCCGGCGAAGGTGGTAGCCTCGCTCAGGGGGGCCTCCTTCTTGTTGAACGGCGCGATCTGTGCCGCGACGCTGTCGAAAATCTGCTGGCGATCCGTCATGGTCTGCTTTCTTGCGGAAAAATGAGTGCGCGGGTCTGTGCCCAATCTGATCCCTTTGGCAAGGGAATAAGGCGTCAATCGGGCATGATCTTGCCGTAATGTGCAGATGGTGCGATGCATTTACCATGATGGACAGCGACCACGCCGCGCCCGGCCATGGGGAAGAGGGCGCACGGCTCGGCCCCGGCCCGGGCAATGCCCCGGATAATGCCTTGGGCAATGCCCGGAATGAGGCCCCCGGCAAGGGCATGGGCGCGGGCCTTGGCATCAGCCCCGGTTCCAGTTCCAGCTCCAGTTCAGCTCTCGACACGGGCGCCTTCCGCGCGGCGGCGCCGGCCCGCCCGCTGGCGCCCAATGCGGTGCATCTGGTCAGGACGTCGATGGCCTGCAACCTGCAGCTCAGTCAGATGGCCGACCAGAAGGCGAATATGGTGATGGGCGCGGCCTTCGTGGTCTTCACCCTCTCCGTCGGGCAATTCCGGGCGGGCACGATGCTGTTGCCGGTCGCGATCCTTGCGGGCGGGGCGATGGTGGCGGCGATCTTCGCGATCCTCTCCGTCCTGCCCAAGGTGACGCGGATCGACGGCCCGATCGGCGACGATGCCAACATCATGTTCTTCGGTATCTTCACCAGCCTGACCGAGGATGCGTTCATCGACCGAATCGTCGACAGGCTGGACGACGACGAGAAAATCTACCGCACGATGCTGCGCGACATCTACCAGAACGGGCAGGTGCTGAACGGCAAGAAATACCGTTATCTGGGCTTTGCCTACCGGGCCTTCCTGACCGGGCTCTGCCTCAGCTTCATCGCGTTCATTGCCGAATGGGGCCTGGGACGGATGGTGTAGACGGGGGCTCGGAGCGCCGCCGCTACAGCCAGCCCTTGGCGCGATAGGCGCGGGCGGTGCTCGCCAGGCCCTCGGCGGCGAAGACCTGCGGCGTCCACAGTTGCGGCGGCACGGCCTTCATCGGATTGCTCACCCAGTCGGGATGGCAGTAATAGTTGACCCGGTCGGGTGTCAGCTTCGCCTTGTCGCGGCGGATGGTGCCGTCCATCCAGGCGGCCGCATCGAGCAGCCAGCGCGGGGCAGCGATGCAGCGCACTTGCTTGCCCACGGCGCGGCCGATGGCGCGGCCGAAGCTGTCATGGGTGAAGCCGCCCTTGGTGCCGTCGTCCACTTCATAGACCTGCGCGCGGCTTTCCTCCTGGTCCAGGACGAGGGTCAGCAGCAGCTCCGCCAGATCTTCGACGGCGATGATCGAGAGCGATCCGCCGGGCGGCAGCAGCATGATGCCGCGCTTGGCCATGCGGAACAGGTCGAGGATGTCGCGGTCGCCCGGACCATAGATGGCCGGTGGCCGCACGATCGTCCAGTCGAGCCCGCTCGCCTTCACATAGCGCTCGGCCAATTCCTTCGACCAGCCATAGGAGGAGAGGGAGGGCTCACGCGCGGCCAGCGAGGAGACGTGGACGAAGCGGCGTACGCCGGCCTTGCGCGCGGCATCGACCACCCGCATCGTGCCCAGCGCATTGCCTTCCTCGAACCCGGCACGATCGCGGGCGTTCACCACGCCAGCGATGTGCAGCACCGCGTCGGCGGTGCGCACCATCCGGTCGAGGCTCGCCTGGTCGTCGAGCGAACCGGCCACCCATGTCACGCCGCGCCGCGAGGGTTGCTTGCGGCGGGTGAGCGCGTTCACGCTGAAGCCCGCTTTCAATGCGCGGTCGAGGGTGGCGGCGCCGACGAAGCCCGTCGCGCCGGTGATCGCAATCCTGAAGCCCTTCATTGGCCGAGCATCACCATATGGTCGCGGTGGACGAGGACGAAGCGAGGGACGTCGCCGAGGATGGCGGCGATCTCGTCGCTGCGCAGGCCGGCGATGCGGGTGGCGTCGGCGCTGTCATATTCCGACAGGCCACGCGCGATCGGGCGGCCATCCTCTCCGATGATGTCGACGACATCGCCGCGGGTGAACAGGCCGGCAACCGCGCGCACGCCGGCGGGCAGCAGGCTGTTGCCCTTGGCGAGCGCGCGCGCTGCGCCGGCATCGATGGTGATGTGGCCGCGTGTCGTCAGTCGTCCGGCGAGCCAGCCCTGGCGCGCGCGGCCGCTGCCCTTGCCGGGGGCCTGCGCCACGAAGATGCTGCCCTTGCCGCCCTGTTCCCAGGCGGAGAGCGGCGCGTCCTTGTGGCCCGAGATGATGGCGAGGTGGGCGCCCGCGCGGGTCGCGATCTTCGCCGCCTCGATCTTGGAGTGCATGCCGCCCGATCCCATGCCCGACCCTGAACCGCCATCGGCCATGGCCATGATGGCGGCATCTATTCTTTCGATCCGTTCGACGAGCATGGCGCTGGCATCGACATGCGGATTGGCGGTGTAAAGCCCGTCCACGTCAGACAGAAGGACTACCGCGTCAGCCCGCGCGGCCTGCCCGATGCGTGCGGCGAGCCGATCATTGTCGCCGAAGCGGATCTCTGCGGTGGCGACGCTGTCATTCTCGTTCACCACCGGCACGGCGCCCAGGCTCAGCAGTCGCTCCAGCGTGGCGGAGGCGTTGAGGTAGCGGCGGCGATGCTCAAGATCGTCGAGCGTGACCAGCATCTGCGCGGCGGTGATGCCCTGTTCGGCGAGCAGCGCCGCCCAGGTCTGGGACAGCGCGATCTGGCCGATGGCGGCGGCGGCCTGCGCATCTTCCAGGCTGCCGCGCCCGCCCTTTGCCAAGCCTGCGCGCCGCGCGCCCAACGCGATCGCGCCGGAGGACACGATGATGATCTGTTGGCCCGCCGCGCGCCGTGCCGCGACATCGGCGACCAGCGTGCGCAGCCACGCCTCGCGCACCTGCCCCGCCGGATCGACGAGCAGCGCCGAGCCGATCTTGATGACGAGACGGGAGACGTGCGCCGGCGGGAAGCCGGAGAGGAGTTGCGTCACCGCTGCCGTGCTCCCGCAAAGGCAGAAGTCAAAAGCGGCTGGCGGAAACGCTTGGGGCACCGGGCTCCTGCCTTCGCAGGAACGCGGCGAATTAGAGCGGCGACCATGTCCCGTCGCTCCCTTCGTCCCCCGCATCATCGTCTTCGTCGTCAGCCGTTTCGGCCGCCTTGGCCTCGCCCAGCACCGGGATCACCGCGTCCAGTACCTTGCCCACGCCCTCGCCGGTCGCGCCGGAGATGATGAAGATGTCTTCCGCGCCGGCCTCCCGCAGCTGGTTGGCAATGTCTTCCATCAGCTCCTCGCCCAGCAGGTCGCCCTTGTTGAGCACCACCAGCTGCGGCTTCTCGTCCAGCCCGGCGCCATAGGCAGCCAGCTCGTCCTGCACGATCCGCCATGCCTCGACCGGATCGTCGCCGGTCGCGTCGATCAGGTGCAGCAGCACGCGGCAGCGCTCGATATGGCCAAGGAAGCGGTCGCCGATGCCGGCGCCTTCCGCCGCACCCTCGATCAGGCCGGGGATGTCGGCGAGCACGAACTCGCGGCCCTTGTGCAGCACCACGCCAAGCTGCGGCTTGGTGGTGGTGAAGGCGTAGGCGCCGACCTTCGCCTTGGTATTGGTGATCTGGTTGATCAGCGTGGACTTGCCCGCATTGGGCATGCCGACCAGCCCGACGTCGGCGAGCAGCTTCAGGCGCAGCCACACCCACATTTCCTGGCCCGGCCACCCGGTGCCATGCTGGCGCGGGGCGCGGTTGGTGCTGGTCTTGTACGACATGTTGCCGCGGCCGCCATCGCCGCCGCGCAGGAAGACGACACGCTCGCCGGCCTTGGTGAAATCGGCCAGCACTTCCTGCTCGCCATATTCGGGATAGCCGTCTTCGTCTTCGGTGCCCTCGATGGGCTGGGGATCGGACAGGATCTGGGTGCCGACGGGCACCTGGATGACCAGATCCTCGCCGCCCGCGCCATAGCGGTTCTTGCCCATGCCGGGCGTGCCGCGCTGCGCCTTGAAATGCTGGGTGTAGCGAAAGTCGATCAGGGTGTTGAGGCCTGCAACCGCTTCGAAGATGATGTCGCCGCCCTTGCCGCCATTGCCGCCGTCGGGGCCGCCATATTCGACATATTTTTCACGCCGGAAACTGACCGCACCGGGACCGCCCCAGCCGGACTTGATATAAATTTTTGCTTGATCGAGAAAATGCATGGCGCGCCCATAGCGGCTTATGTGACAGAATTAAACCGCCGTGCGCGTGCCGAATGCCCTCAATTCCTCGATTAACGCTGCTTATGGCGGCCAGAGGACCGTTTCTTGCGGCTTTTCATGCTGACGGCGACACGCGGGGGGCATCGCCGCCCCATTGTGCGAATCGGCTGGCGGAGTCTTCTTCGCCCTGCGGAAGCCCGATGCTCGCTTGACCCACGGGCGCGGTCGGCGCCATGTCGGGCGATGACATCCATGCCCGTACTCACCACCGACCGCCTGATCCTGCGGCCACACCGCCTGGAAGATTTCGACCAATGCTGCGCGCTGTGGGGAGACGAATCGGTCGTCCGCTACATCGGCGGGACGGTGCAGGACCGGCAGGCCGTGTGGTTCCGCATGCTGCGCTATGCCGGCATGTGGTCGCTGCTGGGCTATGGCATGCTGGTGATCGAGGAACGGGAAACCGGCGCCTTTCTGGGCGAGGCGGGGCTGCTCAACGCTTGTCGCGGCCTGGAGGAGCTGGAAGGCGTGCCGGAGGTCGGTTGGGTACTGGCGCCGGCGGCCTGGGGCAGGGGCATCGCGACCGAGGCGATGCGGGCGGTGCTCGACTGGGCCGACCAAGGCCTTGGCGCGCCGGTGCTGCGCTGCATCATCGAAGACGGCAATGCCGCATCGGTGGGCGTGGCGGAAAAGCTGGGCTTCTCAGGGCTCACGCAGACGGCGCTGAATGGCGCATCGATCCTGGTGATGGAGCGCCGCGCCGGTTCCTGAACGCCCGTGCCACGGGCCGGACTGCCCGTCGGTTGTGCGGAAAAGCCACGAGAGCATGATCCTGTTCGATGAGGAAGGGATCATGCTCTCGCGATCATTGGTCCGCGCCGCTCAGGCCGCGAGCGCGCGCGCGGGCATGGCGTCGAGATAAAGCTCCGATGCGCTGTCGGGCGCCATGGCGGTTTCCTCGCCCTGCTCGAACATCAGGCAATCGACGGGCGCGCCACGGCCCACGCTGTGCCGACGCTCGATCTGGCCCGTGAAGCGGAAGCCCAGTTTGCGCAGCACATTGCCCGATGCCGGGTTGTCGGCCATGTGGCATGCGGTGACGCCGGAGAGCCCTGTCGCCCGCGCGATCCGCATGACGGCGCGGCCCGCCTCCGTGGCGAAGCCCAGCCCCCAATAGGGGCGCGCGATCCAATAGCCCAGTTCCAGCACGCCGCGCTCGTCACGCGCAATGCCGCAACCGCCCACGAGCCGGGGGGCGCCGCGGGTGCGCGAGAAGATGAGGAAACGCGGCAGCAGCGGGTCGTGCGGCGTTTCCAGAAAAGCCCTTGCGTCGTCGATACCATAGGGGTGCGGCACGCGCGCCAGGTTGCGCGCGACGTCGATGTCGCCAATGGCCTGGGCCAGGGCGCCGGCATCTTCGGTCCAGCCCGGCCTCAGCAATAATCTCTTTGTTCTTGCGAACATATCCCGCTCTCCTTCGTCTTATCCAGGCGCCTTGCCGACATCTGGTTACGGCTTGGCGACAATGTACGCCGCTTTCCCCGACCCGTGTGACGTTTTGGACGAGCGGTTGTTCCGGCGATGACGAGGGAGAAATAAAAAAGGGAAACGGGGCGCTCCCTTTCAGGACGCCCCGTCTCCCTCGTTCGCGATTTTTGGCCGCGAAGACATCTTTCAGGATCGTCCCGTTGGACGACCCGTCATGATCGTCCGGTTATTCTGCAGCTTCCGCCAGCATGTCGACCGACACATATTTGCGGCCGAGCTTGCCGTCGTGGAACACGACCTTGCCGTCCGACAGGGCGAACAGGGTGTGGTCCTTGCCCATGCCGACATTGCGGCCGGGATACACGCGGGTGCCGCGCTGACGGATGATGATGTTGCCGCCGATCACGTCCTGACCGCCGAACTTCTTGACGCCCAGGCGCCGGCCGGCCGAGTCGCGGCCGTTGCGGGATGAACCGCCAGCTTTCTTATGTGCCATGGTCTATACTCCTCGAATTTCCTGAAGCGATCAGGCTTCAGCAGCCGCTGCGGGCGCGTCTTCGGTCTTGGCAGCCTTCTTGGCGGCCTTCTTCTCTTCACCGCCAACGGCCAGGATCCGCAGGATCGTGTGGTTCTGGCGATGACCGTTGCGACGACGGTAGTTGTGCCGGCGGCGCTTCTTGAAAACGATGACCTTCTCGCCCTTTGCCTGCGCGATGATCTCGGCGGCAACGGTCAGGCCCTTGGTGTCCTTGAGATCGCTGCCCTCGCCGGCCAGCAGGACGTCATCCAGGGTAATCTTGTCACCGGCCTCACCGGCCAGCTTCTCGACGACGATCTTGTCTCCGGCGGCGACGCGATACTGCTTGCCGCCCGTGCGCACGACTGCGAACATGGCTTTTCTCTTCTGATCCAAACTGCTTGCACAGGACAAGAGGCCGCAGCCCCATGGCACCCCGCGCGGGAATGTGGCCCGTTAGTGGATCGAGTCTTTTCTGTCAACCGTGCGAGCGCCGTTTTAACCCTCCCGATCGGCGGCTTCTGGCGCTCAGCCGGGCGGAACGACGCCAAGGATCGCGGCCAATCCGGCGATCACCACAACGGAAAGCATCGTGCTCATGAAAATCGTGCCCGACGTGACGCGGCCGTCACGCGCATAGAATTCCGCCACCATGAACGGCCCGGTGCCGGTGGGCAGCGCGGCGATCATGATGACGGCGACCGCGATGTCATGGGGCAGGGCCAGCAGCTGGAAGGCGAGCAGCGCGGTGATCGCCGGGTGGACGATCAGCTTCGCGGCACTGAGCGACAGGACGAAACGGTCGCCCGCCACGTCGCGAAGGGGGCGCTCGGCCAGGAACAGGCCGATCGAGACCAGCGCCGTCGGGCTGGCGACCCCGCCCAGCATGGCGACGAAGCGCTCGGCCGGCAGCGGCAGCGTCCACCCCGTCATCCACCAGCCAAGCCCCACCAGCGGCGGGATGAGCACCGGGTTGGTCAGCACGCCGCGCAGTGCGTGCCAGGCGGCCCGGCTGATGCCATGGCCATGGCTGCGCCCCAGCTCGATCGTCAGCACCGCCAACGCGAACAGGATCATCAGCGTGAGTGTCGCGGCGATCGCCACCAGCGGCCGGCTGGCAGGGCCGAGCAGCAGCGCGAGCAGCGGCAGGCCGATAAAGGCGGCGTTCGAATAGCTGGCGTTGAGGCCGTCCACCGCCATGTCCGAGAGCGAGAGCCCGCGCGCCCGGCCGATCAGCAGGCCGGCGCCGTACAGGATGATGCTGCCGATCACCGATGCGGCGACGAAGCCAGCATTCCACAGCCGATGCCAGTCGGTCGTCGCCACCACGTCGAACATCAGGCAGGGCAGCGCGATCCAGATGACGAAGCGGCTGAGCGTGCGGCCGGCGCCTTGGCCCAATATCCCGACCTTGCCCGCGCCAAAGCCCGTCGCGATGATGAGGAACACGGGCAGGATGGAAACCAGCGTGGAAACGAAAATCGACAGCATGGCCTATCCGCCTAGAGCCGAAACCGCGCCCTCGCAATCCATTCGATCTTGGCTGCCTGATGATCTTTGGGGCGGCATGCTCGTTGGAACCGCTTGACGGTCATGCGAACGCAAACGGACCTCTCATCCGCTCGCTCCGAACCTGTCCAAGGACTGCACTTCTCTTTTTCTTGCAAATTTGATGCAGAGGATGGCCCTTCGAAATGCTCAGCGCGAACGGGGGGTGGTGGCCGGAGGCGACCAGTTGTTGTCGCTACAGGAAGCAAACTGAGTGCCAACTAGCGGACGTCCGCTCAGGTTATGATGGCGATGGGCATGCAGTGTGATCTAACACATAATTGTCCAGCCGCACACGGCCCTTGCCACTACCCACAGAATGATCCTGTTCAGCGCATCGGCTATAACCACTGCGATTTAGATAGTTCTCAATCATCCAAGGGCCACAGGCAGCATCGAGGATAAAGCCGCCGCCAATTATAGACAGCATGAAAAACAACTGCGGCCATCTCTTATGAATATCAAGTTGCAACCACTTGCAGATCATTGTCGTTGAGAAAGCGCAAATCGTGACAAAAATCGTCCTTAAACTTGCGCGGTCAATATCTAAAGACAGGACATGAGCGTGAGCGGCTCGCATTGCGGAAGTCGCTGAGAATATACCGCCCCCGTTAATCAGTCCGATTAAATCGTTCAGGAAAAAGAAAAATCCCCCAATAGCACAGCACGTCACAACAACTGTCTTGTTAGATACCCGTCCGTCGGCACCTGCACCTGTATCGACACTCATGCCTCGACGCTGCCACAAAGGATGACTGCTTTCCAGCCTCCTTTGGCCAGAAGCAGCCATTCCGCTTCCCACCCAAATCCGCCGTTCGCTTGCTCGGCCAGGCTCCCGATGGCCCGCTGGCTTTCGCTTCCGGAAAGGCGTAACCTGCCTGCATGGGGCCGGTGCGCCATTGTCCGTGCCGTGGCCCGTTTATCGCAGTCTTGACTGATCGCAGCCTGGGACTGCTCTGTTGGGAGACTCGAAATGGTCGCCATATCGCCACAGCTATCTTCGACACGCACCTTCAAGCTGCGCCATATCGGCGTGGCCGATCTTCACTGGGCGCTCCGCGCGGGATTGAATGATTTCCTGACGCTGCGGGGCGATATCGTCTTTGCCGGGATCATCTATCCCATCGTTGCCCTGCTGGCCGCGTCCTTCGCGCTCGATCGCAACCTTGTGCCGCTCATCTTCCCGATGGCCGCGGCCTTCTCGCTGCTCGGGCCGATCATCGCCATCGGCTTCTATGGCCTCGCCAAGCGCCGGGAAGAGGGGCAGGATGCCAGCTGGACGCATTTCTTCGATCCGCTGCGCGGCCCGGCGAAGGGACAGATCTTCGGGCTTGCCCTCTTCCTCACCATGCTGGCCGTCGCATGGATGTGGGTCGCGATGACCATCTATGAAAGCACGATGGGCCGGCTTGCCCCGGCAGATGTCGGCAGCTTCGTGTCGCAGCTGTTCTCGACGCCGGAGGGCTGGCGCCTGATCATTTTCGGCAACCTGGCCGGCCTTGGCTTTGCCATCGTCACCCTGGCGGTGTCGGTGGTGTCCTTCCCGATGCTGGTCGACGGGAAGGCGCATGCGAGCGACGCGGTGGAGACATCGCTGCGGGCGACGGCGCAAAACCCGCTCATCATCGCCCGCTGGGGCCTGTATGTCGCGTGCATCCTGGCGGTGGCCTGCATCCCCGTCTTCCTGGGGCTGGCGATCGCATTGCCGGTGCTCGGCTATGCGAGCTGGCACCTCTATACGCGGGTGGTGGAGCGCTGAGCGCGGAAGTTCGAAATCCCGGAGGGCGCGGCATGATACGCGCCCTCCGGAGACATGAAGGTTAGAGCGCCGCGCCTTAAATCAAATCCGTTCGGGCTGTTTGGACGAGGCAAGAGACTCTTCCAAATGTCGAAGCCTCATCCTTCTACAGAAAGAAGAACGGCCCTTCGACATTGGAACGAGTCACGCGCCTCGTTCCAACAGGGCGAACGGAGAAAAGTGACCCGATAAAAGGCACGATGCTCTAGACGTCCAGATTGGCGACGTTCAGGGCGTTGTCCTGGATGAACTCGCGGCGCGGTTCCACCACGTCGCCCATCAGGCGGGTGAAAATCTCGTCCGCGACGTCCGCCTGCGCCACTTCCACGCGCAGCATGGAGCGGTTGTTGGGGTCGAGCGTGGTTTCCCACAGCTGCTCGGCATTCATCTCGCCCAGGCCCTTGTAGCGCTGGATGGAGAGGCCCTTGCGCCCCGCCGCCAGGATCGCGTCCAGAAGGTCGCTCGGTCGCGAGATGGTGACGCCCTTGGCGGCGATCACCGGCAGGTCGTCGCCTTCGCCCGCTTCCTCGGCGGCAGCGGCGGCCTTGGCCGTCACCAGCCGGCTCGCACCGCGATAGCTTTCCGTCTGCTCGCTGGCGAGGCCATGCAGCTTGCGCGCCTCGGCCGAATCGAGGAACGCCGCCTCGATCACATGATGATCGGTGACGCCGCGCCAGGCGCGCTCGAAATGGAAGCCGCCCTCCGCCGCGATCCGCCCGGTCCACACCGCCTCGGGATCATGCTCGCCGATCCACTTGATCGCATCGCCCAGGCGCTCCGAACGGGCGCTGTCGTCCAGCTCATGGTCGAGCGCACCGGCAAGGCCCAGCGCCTCGATGATGCGGGGGTCGTAGCGGCGCGGCACGTAGCGGGCGAGCGCCCGCATCCGCCGGCTATGGTCGATCAGGCTGCGCAGGTCCTCGCCCGAGCGCACGCCCTGCGGGGTTTCCAGCACCATCGTGTCCACGCCATTGTCGACCAGATACTGTTCCAGCGCCGCCTCGTCCTTCAGATAGACTTCGCTGCGCCCGCGCGTCGCCTTGTAGAGCGGCGGCTGGGCGATCAGCAGATGGCCGTTCTCGATGATCTGCGGCATCTGGCGATAGAAGAAGGTCAGCAGCAGCGTGCGGATGTGGGCGCCGTCCACGTCCGCGTCGGTCATGATGATGATCTTGTGGTAGCGCAGCTTCTCGATGTTGAAATCGTCGCGGATGCCGGTGCCCATCGCCTGGATGAGCGTGCCGATTTCCTTGGACGACAGCATCCGGTCGAAGCGGGCGCGCTCCACGTTCAGGATCTTGCCCTTCAGCGGCAGGATCGCCTGATAATGGCGGTCGCGGCCCTGCTTGGCGGAGCCGCCGGCCGAGTCGCCCTCGACCAGGTAGAGTTCGC
Organism: Sphingobium arseniciresistens; assembly: GCA_029167225.1. Taxonomy (GTDB): domain Bacteria; phylum Pseudomonadota; class Alphaproteobacteria; order Sphingomonadales; family Sphingomonadaceae; genus Sphingobium; species Sphingobium arseniciresistens. Next base: position 25,890 of record JARFNK010000033.1, on the reverse strand, counting down.
ACTTGGCAGGATCGCGCTCCTGGCAGTCGGCAAGCTTGCCGGGCAGGGAGGCGATGTCCATCACGCCCTTGCGCCGGGTCAGTTCGCGCGCCTTCTTGGCGGCCTCGCGTGCGGCGGCGGCATCGATCACCTTCTGCACGATCATCTTGCCATGTGCCGGATTCTCCTCCAGCCATTCGGCCATCTTGTCGGCCATCAGGCTTTCCAGCGGCTGGCGCACTTCGGAGGAAACCAGCTTGTCCTTGGTCTGGCTGCTGAACTTGGGGTCGGGCAGCTTGACCGAGACGATCGCGGTCAGGCCTTCACGCATGTCCTCGCCGGTCAGCGAGACCTTTTCCTTCTTCAACATGCCCGACTTGTCGGCATAATTGTTGAGCGTGCGGGTCAGCGCGGCGCGGAACGCGGCCAGATGGGTGCCACCGTCGCGCTGCGGGATGTTGTTGGTGAAGCACAGCACATTTTCATAATAGCTGTCGTTCCACTCCAGCGCGACGTCGATGGTCACATCGTCGCGGGTGCCGGAAATGGCGATCGGGTCGGGCATCAGCGGCGACTTGTTGCGATCGAGATATTTCACGAAGGCCGCGATGCCGCCCTCATAATAAAGCTCGACCGTCTTGCTTTCCTCGTGCCGGGCGTCGGTGAGGAACAGGCGCACGCCGGAATTGAGGAAAGCCAGTTCGCGATAGCGATGCTCCAGCTTGTCGAAATCATATTCGGTGACGTTCTTGAACGTCTCGGTCGAGAACATGAAGGTGACTTTCGTGCCCTTCTTGCCCTCCGGCGCAGGGCCGAGCACCTTGAGCGGAGCTTCCGCGTCGCCGCTGCGGAAGCGCATCCAATGCTCCTCGCCCTCGCGCCAGATGTTGAGTTCCAGCCAGTCGCTGAGCGCGTTCACCACGGAGACGCCCACGCCGTGCAGGCCGCCCGACACCTTGTAGGCATTGTCGTCCGACGTGTTCTCGAACTTGCCGCCCGCGTGCAGCTGGGTCATGATGACCTCGGCCGCCGAGACGCCTTCCTCGCTGTGGATGCCGGTCGGGATGCCGCGGCCATTATCCTCGACGCTCACCGAGCCATCGGGGTTCAGGGTGATGTCGATGCGGTCGCAATGGCCGGCCAGCGCCTCGTCGATCGCATTGTCGCTGACCTCGAACACCATGTGGTGGAGGCCCGATCCATCGTCGGTATCGCCGATATACATGCCGGGGCGCTTGCGGACGGCGTCCAGGCCTTTGAGCACCTTGATGCTGTCGGCGCCATAGGCGTTGCTGTTGGGGCTGTTCTGGGGTTCTTCGCTCATGCGGAGCATATAGGCATTGAGGCAAAGAAACTAAAGTGAAACATGGCGGGCCGGGTGGCACATTCGCAGGGTGTTTCTTGGTGTGTTTCTGGGGGTGTTCCGGGGGGCCTTCTACGGGCTGCGCTTATGGGCTATCGGCAGGCCATGTATCGCGCTTTCATCCTCGCCCTCGGGCTGCTGGCAACGCTGCCGCTCAGCGCCTGTTCCGACAGCCGGGACGTGATGGACGAGCTGCCAAACAGCTCGCTCGCCGGCGCCCCGCGCGAGGATGTGCCCGAAAGCCGGATGGAGGCGCCGCTCGCGCGGCCGGTGACGATCGGGGAAGACGGCCCGCGTTTTGACGCGTGCGGCGGGCTGGGCGTGGTGCGACGGGTCGGCGCGGACGGGCTGGCATTGCGGGCGGCGCCCTTTGGCGATGCGAAGGTGCTGGTCGACCTGCCCGATGGCGCGCGGTTGCATATCTGCACCCGCAGCATCGACCAGAAATGGCTGGGCGTGGTGGTGGCGCAGGATGTCGATGCGGCGCAGGCCCCGTCGCTCGACAATGACGCCGCCGGGACGGACAATGCCGCCGCGCAGGCCGCGCCGGAGATCGACTGCGGCGTATCCTCCCCTGTCGAGCGCCGCCGGCCCTATCGCGGGCCGTGCCGCAGCGGCTGGGTGTCCAGCGCCTATGTGGCGCTGGTGGCGGGTTGAAACGCAATCGCATTTGAAATGGCTGTGGCTGTCCTAGCCACAAGTCATCATGAACGTGTTTCAGGATGACGAATGAGGATGAGAAGGCGACGGAGCGCTGAAAGCTCCGACCTCCCGCTATTCCTTAAATCCCGCCGAGGAAATCCATCTTGCCTACGGGAACGCCCTTGTGCCGCAGCAGCGCATAGGCGGTCGTCACATGGAAGAAGAAGTTGGGCAGGGCGAAATTCTGGACATAGCCGAGCCCGGTGAAGGTGAAGCTGCGGCCGGGCGTCTCCAGCACGACGGTCGCATCTTCCTTGCCGGCCAATGCGTCTGCGGGTGCGGCTTCCAGAAAGGCGATGGTGCGGGCGATGCGGGCTTGCAGGTCGGCGAAGCTGACTTCCTCGTCCGCGAAGGCTTCGTTGGGCACGCCGCCCAGCCGGACCATCATCCCCTTGGCCGCGTCGCTCGCCCGCTGGATCTGCGCGACCAGCGGTGCCATGTCGGGCGCGAGCCGGGCCTCCAGATACTCGCTATGGGCGATGCCATGGGCGTCGGCATGGTCGCTCCCCTTCTTCAGGAAGGCGGAGAGATTGCCGAGGGCGCGGATGAAGACCGGGACGGTCAGCTCATGAAGGGTGCTTGTCATGGCTGGCAGATAGGCATTCGATCAGCCAAGGGAAGGGGCGATCTCATGTCGCCGGCAGGGAGACTCGCTTTTCCGGCCGCTCGCCGATCATGAACCAGGGCAGGGCGTGGTGGACGACCCAGCCGATGGTGATCGCATAGAGCAGCGTGCCGATGCCCAGCGTGCCGCCGAGCAGCCAGCCCAAGACCAGCACTGACAGCTCGATCGCGGTGCGGACATATTTGACCTGCCATCCGGTGCGGCGGCACAGCCCGGTCATCAGCCCGTCGCGCGGGCCGGGGCCAAGGCCGGCACCGATATAGGCGCCGCCGGCGATGCCGTTCAGGATAATGCCGATGCCCAGCATGGCGAAGCGCGCGGCATAGCCTTCGGGTGCCGGGATGAAGGGCAGGGTGAGGTCGACGACCGTGCCGATCAGAGCGATGTTGCAGACCGTGCCGATCCCCGGTCGCTGGCGCAGCGGAATCCACAGCAGCAGGACCAGCAGGCCGATGACGTTCACCGTCATGCCGAAACTGAGGCCCATGCGCGGCGCAAGCCCCTGATGCAGCACGTCCCAGGGGTCGAGCCCCAGATTGGCGCGCAGCATCAATGCCATGGCGAAACCATAGAGGCTTTGGCCCCATATGAGCTGGAAGAGTCTGCGATACATCATGTCCATGCCAATGATCTTGATTGGCATTGAAATAAAGGTCCGGTTGTGGAAAGGTGGCCTCATGAGCATTTCCTCCCTCGGTGCGGCCTCTCTGGTCCGCCATCTCGGCAACTGGCGCAGCAGCGGCAATGGCGACCCGGCCTATCGCCAGCTTGCGCGCGCGCTCAAGCTGCTGGTGCTGGACGGCCGCGTGGGGCTGGGCATCCGCTTCCCCGGCGAGCGGGAACTCGCGCAGGCGCTCGGCGTCAGCCGCACGACCGTCGCCGCCGCCTTCGACCAACTGCGCGACGAGGGTTATCTGCAGAGCCGCCAGGGATCGGGCAGCGTCACCCGTGTTCCCAATGGCGGCACGGTGGATGCGCCCGCCTATGGCGTGGATACCATCGAGCGCGATGGCATCATCAACTGGACGGCGGCCGCGCTGCCGGCGCCTGAAACCGTGTGGCATGCCTATGAGGCTGCTTTGGGGCAGTTGCCGGCATGGCTCTCGGGCCATGGCTATGAAGCGATCGGCATCCCCCGGCTGCGACAGGCGATCGCGGCCGATTATGTCCGGCGCGGCTGCCCCACCGACTCGGCGCAGATCATGGTGACGAGCGGCGCGCAGCATGCGCTGGCGCTGCTGCTACGGCTGATGGCGGCGCCCGGCGACCGCATCGTCGTGGATCACCCGACCTATCACAACGCGCTCTTCTGCATCCAGAAGAGCAATTGCGTGCCGGTGCCGGTCGGCCTGCCCGACCAGGGATGGGATATCGAGGCGATCGACGCGAGCTTTCGCCAGACCGGGCCGCGCCTTGCCTATATCATTGCCGATTTCCATAATCCCACCGGCCGGATCATGGACGCCGCCACGCGCCGCGCGCTGGTGGACGTGGCCGAACGCAGCCGCACGCCGCTGCTGATCGACGAGACGATGGCCGAGATGCCGCTGGACGGCGACCTGCTGGGGGATGTCGCGCTACCGCCGCCGGTCGCCGCCTTCGATCCGACCGGCACCCGCGTCATTAGCATCGGCTCGGCCAGCAAGCGGCTGTGGGGCGGGCTGCGCATCGGCTGGATCAGGGCGGACGAGCAGACGATCGCGGCGCTCGCCCGCATCCGCGCGACCATCGACATGGCGACGCCGATCGTCGACCAGCTTGCGGTCGCGGCGCTGCTGGATGGCACGGTGACGGGCGGGGCGGACCGGCGGGTGATGCTGCGCGACCGGCGTGACCGGATCGTGGCGCTGCTCGCCCGGCACCTGCCCGACTGGCGCGTGCCATTGCCTGCGGGCGGGCTTTCCCTGTGGGCAGAGCTTCCCCGGCCGCAGGCGAGCGCGCTGGCGGCGATGGCGCACAGTCAGGGCCTGCTGGTGGCGCCCGGCCCGCGCTTCGGCGTGAACGGCGCGTTCGAACGGTTCGTGCGCCTGCCCTTCACCCTGCCCGACGCCCAGATCGAGCCGGCAGTCGAGCGGCTCGCCGCCGCCGCCTTCCGGCTGGAAAACCGCGCGCCGGCCGGGCTGGATTCAAGCGTCTGGGCGCTGGAGGCCGATCGGGTGATCTGATCCGTTCAGGCGGGGGCCAGTCGCTGGACCCGGAAGCTGCGGACCGAATCGAAGGTGAAGATCGCAAGGCCGGCCCAGATCGCCGCGAAGGCGGCAAGCTGGCCATGGCTCAGATGTTCGTCATACAGCAGCACGCCGCACAGGAACTGCAAGGTCGGCGCCAGATATTGGAGGACGCCCAGCGCTGTCAGCGTCATGCGCCGCGCCGCCGTCGCGAAGAGCAGCAGCGGAATGGAGGTGATGGCCCCGCCCACGACCAGCAGGATGCTCGGCATCGCCTCCACGCCGAACTGCGCCGTGCCATTGGCGTTCAGCCACAGCAAATAGGCGCCGGCAAAGGGCGTGAGGATCAGGGTCTCGGCCGCCAGACCCTGGCGCGGGCCGATCGGTGCCACCTTGCGGATGAAGCCGTAGACCGCGAAGCTGACCGCCAGGACGAGGCTGATCCACAGCGTGTCCAGCGCCGACACGGCCATCATCGCGACACCGATCGCCGCGGCGGCGATCGCCAGTTTCTGCAACGGGCGCAGCCGTTCCTTGAGCAGGACCACGCCAAGCGCGACATTGACCAGCGGGTTGAGGAAATAGCCAAGGCTCGCGCCCAATATGTGCCCGGCGCTGATCGCCCAGACATAGATCAGCCAGTTGATGCCGATCATCGCGGCGCTGCCCGTCATCGCCAGCATCACCTGCCGGTTGCGCAGGTTGTGGGAAAATTCGCGCATCGCGCCGGTCGCGGCGAGCACGGCGGCCATGAACAGCAGCGACCAGATGATGCGGTTTGCCACGATCTCGACCGCACCATAATGCGGCATCTGCTTGAAGTAGATCGGCAGCAGGCCCCAGCACAGATAGGCGCCGATGCCGTAGAACAGCCCGCTTCCCTGACGGTCCTTCGTCTCGCCCCCCGGCTGGCTCATATGAAGCCGCCGCCCAGCACCAGCCGCAGTACGCCCAGCCCGGCCACGATCAGGCAGAAGTTGCGGCCGCCATTGCTGCGGGAGAACATGCCGACAAAGGCGCCGACCAGCGCGACCGGCACGAGGAACCAGTTGATCCATCCCGTCAGCGGGATCACCGTCGGGATCATCAGGATCAGGGTGAAAAGGCCAATGAGGGCGGAGAAGATGTTCAGCATGGCCCCTAGATGGGCGGCGCGGACCTCGCACGCAAGCTGGAACGGAAAAACTCCGTCCCGGCGGCATCCGGCGGCGGGGGCTGCCTGGAGGAGACCCTCGTCTTACCGTCTCCAAGGCTGTCCCGATGGCAAACCGGTATAGCGTTCCGGCATAGCGTTAATGCCGAATTTGCCAGTTAACCCTGTTTCCTCACGGAAAATTAACGCCGATGCGCCAACGCTGTATGGGAGTTTGCCCGGTGGGGCCGCAGGGGGAGTGCCGATCCATGGCCGTGCGTATGGTGCCGATCGCGGTGGTGCTGGCCGCGCTGCCGCTGAGCCTCGCGGGGTGCGGGCGCGGCGATGATGCCAATAATCTCGCGGCGCTCGACGCGCAGCTCACCAATGGCGTGAGCGACCCGGCGCTCACCGGCGCGCTGGAGGACCAGATCGTGGTCGATCCGCAACTGACGCAACAGGCAAACCCCAATGCGGTGCGCCCTGCCGACAAACCGGTGGATGGCGCGGTGCCGGTGCTGAAGGGCGATGCGAAGGCGGCCGCCGCTGCGGCGACCAGGATGGCGGGCGGAACACTCATGCACGCCCCGGCTGCAGGCCCCTCGCGCGATGATGCGGCTCCGCTGACGCTCGGCGCGCTCGCTCACCGGCAGAAGGCGGGCAAGGGCGGCTGCGCCGCGAAGATAGACTATGGCATGCAATGGGCCGAGCGCCTGCCTCAGGACTTCCCGCTCTATCCCATGGCGCGGCTGACGGAGGCTGCGGGGGCGGACGGCGCGGGCTGCCGTATCCGCGCGGTCAGCTTCGTGACCGACGTGCCGATGCAGGCGGTGATCGACTTCTACTACACCCGCGCGCGCCGCGCCGGCTATGATGCCAGCCATGAAGTGCTGGACGGGCAGCATATGCTCGGCGGCGTGCGCCGCGCCAACGACGGGGCCTATGTCATCAGCTTCAGCGCCGCGCCGGGTGGTGGCACGGCGGTCGACCTGATCGCGAACCAGGGGATGTAGAAGGGCCGTGCCGGCTGTCGGCCGGCGCCGGACGCGAAGCCTATTGCGCCGCGTTTTCCGATGCAGGCGGGCTGACCGCGGCAGGCGCCGTGCCCTTGCTCGCGGCGGTCTCGAACACACGCAGCGTATCCAGCGTCTGCTCGGCGATCTGCATATATTGCTCGCTCAGCAGTTCGGGATAGACGAACGTCGCGGTGACGAGCGATCCGTCCTTCTTGCGGATCAGCCGCACCGCGACATTATTGCCTTCGCCGTCGCTGGCGGTGCCGCGATATTCGTTCTGGCCGACGAAATTGCCGTCCACGGCCTCCGATCCCTCGTTCATCGCGCCGACGACCTGCTGCAGATCCTTGTTCTCGCCATTGGCGGACCAGAAGACGCGGATGTCGGCGCCCGCGCCGGGATCCTGCGCCTCCACGCCCATGGCGTTGCCGGTGGCAGTGTCCCGCGTCCAGCCCTCCGGCAGCAGGATCGAAAAGCCGTGGGTATCGTTCACATAGTTGCGACTCGCCGCGCCCAATTCGTCCTTCTCGGCCTTTTCCGCCTTCAGCAGTTCGGCGCGCGATGCGTTCGCCAGTTCATTTGCGGAGGGCAGGTCATCAACCGACTCCTGCCGGCCACAGCCGGTCAGCAGCAGGGCGGAGAGGATCAGGGCGGATGGCGCAAGCCGGGCGAAACGCGGGAGGGGGGCTTTCATGACCCTAGCCAAAGCATAGGCGCGCTGCGATTTCAACGGTTGGCGCGCCGATAGGAGCAGATAGCCTTCCTCGCCGGCAGCGCCATCGCTCGCCTCAATGGCCAAAGGCGCGAGCGAAAGCGGACGCTTGCGCGCCTGGGAAAATAGGGAAAAGCCGTGACTGGAGGGACCGGCGTGCCTCTCAGGCCGCGTTCTCGATGCCCAGTTCGGCGAGCTTGCGGTACAGGGTCGATCGACCGATCCCCAGCCGCCGCGCCACTTCCGTCATGCGGCCGCGATAATGGCCGATGGCGAGGCGAATGACGTCCGCCTCGATTTCGGTCAGCTGCCGGATGTGGCCGTCCAGCTCGAACAGCGTCACGCCGGCGGCTTCGGGCTGGTGCGAAACCAGCGTAAGCTTGCGGCCGCCGCCATTCTCGCGGGTGGTGATCTGCGCCGCGATCTGCGGGAAATCCTGCGGCGTCAGCGCGTCGCCCTCGCACAGCACGGCGGCACGGAACAGGGCGTTCTGCAGCTGGCGCACATTGCCCGGCCAGTCGTGCTGCATCAGCAGCGTCACCGCTTCCGCCGTGACGCCCAGGCTGCGCAGCCCCGGCTGATTGGCGATGCGGGCCAGCAGATGGCGGCAGAGGGCCGGAATGTCGCCCGATCGCTCGCGCAGGGGCGGCACCGTGAGCTGTACGACGTTGAGGCGGTAATAGAGGTCTTCGCGGAAGCGCCCGGCCTCCACCTCGTCCAGCAGCGTCTTGTTGGTCGCGGCGATAACGCGCACGTCGACATGGGTGGGCCGGCGCGCGCCGATGGGCTGGACCTCGCCATCCTGCAGCACCCGCAGCAGCTTGACCTGCGCGTCGAGCGGCAGTTCGCTGACCTCGTCGAGGAAAATGGTGCCCATGTCGGCGGTGACGAAGCGGCCGACCTGGCGATCGAAGGCGCCGGTGAAGGCGCCGCGCTCATGGCCGAAGAGCTCTGATTCGACCAGGTTCGTGGGGATCGCGCCGCAGTTCACCGTCACCATCTGCTGCCGGAAGCGGGGCGAGGCGTTATGGATCGCGCGGGCGATCACATCCTTGCCGACGCCGCTTTCTCCCTCAACCAGCACGGGCACCCGCGCCCGCGCGGCCTTCGCTGCGATGGCCAGGGCCGCGCGGAATTGCGGGGCGGAGCCGACGATTTCCTCGAACGCCAGTGGCGCGGATATTTTTTCTGTCAGCGGGCGAAGCTCGCCTGTGTCGGGCGTGTCGCTCAGCGTCGCATTGAGGGCGGCGAGCAGCCTGTCGGGCGCGATCGGCTTGGCAAGGTAATCGGTGGCGCCCGCGCGCATGGCATCCACCGCCACGGCTACGCTGTTATGCGCCGTGAGGATGAGGATCGGCAGGGAAGGGCGCTGCTCGCGGATCTGGCGAACCAGCTCTGCGGGTTGATATTCCGGGCTCCACTGGTCGATCAGCACCGCGTCCAGCCGCATGCCGTCCTGCGTGCCGAGCATCGCCAGCGCCATCTCGCCATCATTGGCGAACAGCGTGCGCCACCCCGCGCGGGCGGCCAGCGCCGATGCAAGGCGGCGCTGCGCCGGCTCGTCATCGATCAGCATCAGAAAAGGGATACCGTTGTGCAAGCGACCAAAACCCCCGGCAATTGATAGTCGCCGATGCTATTGCCTTGGGGTAAAGGGCCGATTAATCCGGCCCGATAACGGTGCGTTTTTCGCGAACTTCCCAAAAAGTTCGCAAAAGCGCGCCAATCCTAGGCACGCGACTATCGTACAGGGGAACATGCATGGCTTCGGGCAACGACATTAAAAGCGCGACAGAAACCTATGCCGGCTTCGTCGGCGTGATGAAATGGGGCACCATTGCCTGCATCGCGGTGGCCGCGCTGGTCATTCTGCTTATTTCGAGTTGATCTGAGCCTTTCGGAGGGGGTGCAAAAAATTGAAAATAACAATCGTGAAAGAACAGGCCGCCGGTGAACGCCGCGTGGCCGCCACGCCCGAGACGGTGAAGAAATTCATCGCGCTGGGCGCTGAGGTCGCCGTGGAGGCGGGCGCGGGGCTGACCGCGTCGATCGCCGACGCCGATTATGCCGCAGCTGGCGCAACCGTGGGCGCACGCGAAGACGTCGTTTCGGGCGCAGGCATCATATTGGGCGTGCAGGGGCCGGCGCCGGAAAGTCTGGCCGGCTCGGCATCCGGTGCATGGATCGTGGCGGGGCTCAACCCCTTTGGCGAGCGTGCCCGTGTCGATGCCTATGCGGCGGCTGGCTATGAGGCGCTGGCGATGGAGTTCATGCCGCGTATCACCCGCGCGCAGTCGATGGACATCCTCTCCTCCCAGTCGAACCTGTCGGGGTACAAGGCGGTGCTGGATGCCGCCGCCGAATATGGCAGGGCCTTCCCGATGATGATGACGGCGGCGGGCACCGTCTCGGCCGCGCGTGTCTTCATCATGGGCGTGGGCGTGGCCGGGCTGCAGGCGATCGCCACCGCACGCCGGCTGGGGGCACAGGTCTCCGCGACCGACGTGCGCGCCGCGACCAAGGAACAGATCGAATCGCTCGGCGCCAAGGGCATCTTCGTGGAGAAGGTGGCCGGTATCGAGGGTGAGGGCACCGGCGGCTATGCCACCGAGATGTCGGACGAATACAAGGCCGCGCAGGCCGAACTCGTTTCCAGCCATATCGCCAAGCAGGACATCGTCATCACCACCGCGCTGATCCCCGGCCGGCCCGCGCCGCGCCTCATCAGCGACGCGCAGATCGCCAGCATGAAGCCGGGCAGCGTCATCGTCGACCTGGCGGTGGAGCAGGGCGGCAATGTCGAGGGCGCCATCGCCGGCGAGATCGTCGAAAAGCACGGGGTCAAGATCGTGGGCCACAAGAACGTGCCCTCGCGCCTTGCCGCCGATACATCGGCCCTGTTCTCCCGCAACCTCTACAACTTCCTGTCCGCCTTCTGGGACAAGGAAAAGGGCGCGCCGGTGCTGGACGAGGAAATCGGCAACGCCATCCGCCTGACGCAGGGCGGCAAGGTCGTAAACGAGCGTTTGCTCTGATGTTTTTGGCCACCCGGCCGTGCGCCGGGTTGGCAAAGGGGGGTCATCATGGACTTCATCTCCATTCTTTCGGTTTTCGTGCTGGCGTGCTTCGTCGGCTATTATGTCGTCTGGTCGGTCACGCCGGCCCTGCATACGCCGCTGATGGCCGTGACCAACGCCATCTCGTCCGTCATCATCGTCGGCGCGCTGGTCGCGGCGGCGGAGGCGAACAGCGAGATCGCCAAATATGTCGGGCTGCTCGCGGTGGTCTTCGCCAGCGTCAACATCTTCGGCGGCTTCGCGGTCACTGAACGGATGCTCGCGATGTACAAGAAGAAGGAGCGCAACTGATGCTGTTCGCCCTTCCCGACTGGGTCGCGCCGTTCGCCTATCTGGTGGCCGGCATCTGCTTCATCCTCGCGCTGCGCGGGCTTTCGAGCCCCGCGAGCAGCCGTCGCGGCAACCGCTTCGGCATGGCCGGCATGGCGATCGCCGTGGCGACAACGCTCTACACGCATGAAATCGCCAATCTCTGGGAAATCCTCGTCGCGATCGCGATCGGCGGCAGCATCGGCTTCGTCATCGCCCGCAAGATCGCGATGACGGACATGCCGCAGCTAGTGGCGGCGTTCCACAGCCTCGTCGGCATGGCCGCCGTTGCGGTGGGCGTGGCGGCGTATCTGAGCCCCGGCGCCTTCGGCATCCTGGACGCGGCGACGAACGAGATCCACCATGCCAGCCGCATCGAGATGGGCCTGGGCGTCGCCATCGGCGCCATCACCTTCTCCGGCTCGGTCATCGCCTTCCTCAAGCTCAACGGCAACATGTCGGGCAAGCCGATCATGCTGCCCGGCCGCCATGTCATCAACCTGGGCACGCTGGCGGCGATCATCGGCCTGATCGCCTATTTCGTCACCGACCAGAGCCCCTGGGTGTTCTGGACGGTCACGGCGCTCAGCTTCGTCATCGGCTTCCTGCTCATCATCCCCATCGGCGGCGCGGACATGCCGGTCGTCGTGTCGATGCTGAACAGTTATTCGGGCTGGGCGGCGGCGGCCATGGGCTTCACGCTGCACAACAGCGCGATGATCGTGACGGGCGCGCTCGTCGGCTCGTCCGGTGCGATCCTCTCCTACATCATGTGCAAGGCGATGAACCGCAGCTTCATCAGCGTCATCGCGGGTGGCTTCGGTGCCGATGCAGGGCCTTCGGGCGCCGGCGGCCCGGTCATCGACCGTCCCTACAAGCGCGGCAGCGCCGAGGATGCGGCGTTCCTGATGAAGCAGGCGGACAGCGTCATCATCGTGCCAGGCTATGGCATGGCGGTCAGCCAGGCACAGCACGCGCTGCGCGAGATGGGCGACCTGCTGAAGAAGGAAGGCGTTTCGGTGAAATACGCCATCCATCCGGTCGCGGGCCGCATGCCCGGCCACATGAACGTGCTGCTGGCCGAAGCCAATGTGCCCTATGACGAGGTGTTCGAGCTGGAGGACATCAACGGCGAGTTCGGCCAGGCCGACGTCGCCTTCGTCATCGGTGCCAACGACGTGACCAACCCGGCGGCGAAGACCGACAAGACCTCGCCGATCTATGGCATGCCGATCCTCGACGTCGCCAATGCGAAGTCGGTGCTGTTCGTGAAGCGCTCGATGGGCGGGGCAGGCTATGCCGGCGTCGACAACGAGGTGTTCTACATGGACAACACCATGATGCTGCTGGCCGACGCCAAGAAGATGGTGGAGGAAATCGTCAAGGGTCTGGCACACTAAAGGCGCTCGCTGGCCGGCTCAAAGGGAGCGCTCGCCGGGCGCTCCCAAATGGGTGCAACGGGCGATCTTCTCCGTTCGCGTTGTTGGAACGAGGCAGCTGACTCGTTCCAATGTCGAAGGGCCGATCTTCTCTTGAAGAAGGGCAAGGCTTCGACGAGCGCAGGGCGAACGGTTCTGATTTAGGGCCCGATGCCCGCAACATCCGGCCTGCGACCCGTCGCATCCTGCTCACTCGCTGTTCGTCCTGCGCTTGTCGAAGCCCCGTTCTTCTCTAAAGAAGCATCTGGGGTTTCGGCAGGCGTGGTTCGTTTTGGACCGTTGTCGGGGGTCTGTGGTCACAGAAGCGGGAGCAGCATGCGTAAAATCGGTCTTATCGGCGGTCTGAGCTGGACGTCCACCGCCCGCTATTATCAGATCATCAACGAGGCCGTGCATCGCGCCAAGGGCGGCTTCCACAGCGCGCCGCTGCTGATCGAGAGCCTGGACTTCGCGCAGGTCGCCCGCTGTTCCTCCGAAGACGACTGGGATTGCGCGTCCGTACCGCTGACGAGCGCGGCCACCCGGTTGGCGGCCGGCGGGGCGGAGGCGCTGCTGATCTGTGCCAACAGCATGCACCGCGTGCATGACCGGGTGCAGGAGGCGGTGGACGTGCCCGTCATCCACATTGCCGACGTGGTGGGCAACAAGATGAAGGCGGACGGTATCAACTCCGCGGCGCTCGTCGGCACGCGCAATGTGATGACCGAGAAATTCTATCGCCAGCGGCTGGTCTCGCACGGCATTTCGCTGCTGCCGCCGGACATGGAACTGGCCGACCGGATCGACCGCATCGTCTATGACGAGCTGACCGTGGGCAAGGTAAGCCGCGAATCCGAACGCTTCATGAAATCGGAACTGACCGATATCGCCAAGGAAGACGTGCAGGCCGTGGTGCTCGCCTGCACCGAGCTGGAACTGATCGTGGACGTGAAGGCCAATGTCCTGCCGATCTACGACTGCACGTCGATCCACGCGAAGGCAGGCGTGGACTTCATCCTGGGGCAATAGGCGCGGCGTTCTTCCGCACCGTCATACAATAAAGCGCGGGGCCGCCGCCGTCCGGCGACGATCCCCGCGCTCCCCCCCAAAGTCGGATCTACTTGAACGCCGCGCTGATCGAGCAGGCGGCCGGGCCGAGAATGACGACGAACAGCGTCGGCAGGATGAACAGGATCAGCGGCACGGTCATGATCGCGGGCAGGCGTGCGGCCTTCTCTTCCGCGCGCATCATGCGCTCGTTGCGGAACTCGGCCGACAGCACGCGCAGCGCAGAGGCGAGCGGCGTGCCATATTTCTCCGTCTGCACCATGGTCGTGACGACGCCCTTGATCGCGTCCAGCTTCACCCGCTGGGCGAGGTTCTCGAAGGCCATGCGGCGTTCGGTCAGGAAGCTCAGTTCAATCGCGGTCAGCTGGAACTCGTCGCCCAGTTCGGGATAGGCGCGGCCCAGTTCCTTCGATACGCGGGCAAAGGCGGCGTCGACCGTCAGGCCCGCCTCGGCGCAGATGACCAGCAGGTCGAGTGCGTCGGGGATGCCCTTGCGGATGGCGGCGGATCGCTTGGTGATCTTGTTGCCGATATAGAGGTCGGGGGCCTTGTAGGAGAGCAGCAGCGCGACCGCGAAGGCGCCGAAGCGCTTCATCGGCCCCCATTCCGGCATGGTATCGAAGCCATAGAGGAACAGCGCCGCCGCCCCGCCGACGACGATGGGCAGGATCAGGCGGCCGAAGATGATCGCGACGGCCCAGTCCTTGGAGCGGATGCCGGCCTGCGCCAGCTTGCCCTGTGCTTCCTTCAGCTGATCATCCTGCAGCACCTGCAGGCTCGACAGGAAGGATCGCATCCGGTCGGTCGTCTGGTTCTTCTGGACCAGCTTGGCGCGGCGCTTGGCGGTGGAGGCGGTGATGCCGGCCTTGAGCTGTTCGCGGCGCTCGTTCAGCACCTTGACGCGCTTGGCCATGGGATCGCGCACCGTCGTCGCGGCATAGATCGCCACGAGGATGGCGAAGGTCGCCAGCGCGGCGAGCAGCGTGCCGAAGTCCGAGGCGGTGAGGCCGAAGAGCGTGGCGCTGGCGGGGGGAAGGGCTTCCATCTGTCTTGTCCTTCCTCAGATCTCGAAGTTGATCATCTGCGACATGATGAACGCGCCCGTGCCCATCCAGCACATGCCGCCGATGCCGATCACCTGCATCAGGCCCAGGCCGAACAGGCCGGTCGGGTCCGGGGTGAAGAACGGCTTCATATAGTCGTAGTTGATGTAGCAGATCAGGCTGAAGACGATGAACGGCAGGGCGCCGATGATATAGGCCGACGCCTTCGATTCAGACGACATGGCCTTGATCTTCAGCTTCATCTGCGCGCGCTGGCGCAGCACCGTGGCGAGGTTCTGCAGTGTTTCGGCGAGGTTGCCGCCGGTCTCGCGCTGGATATTGAGCGTGATGCAGAAGAACTGGAATTCCGGCGTGCCCAGCCGCTCGGCGGTTTCCTGTAGCGCCTGGTCCATCGTCTTGCCGATCTTGATCCGCTCGGTGACGAGGCGAAATTCCTCGCCCACCGGGCCGGGGATCTCGCTGGCGACCAGCCCCAGCGTCTCGGTGATCGGCAGGCCCGATCGCAGGCCGCGCACCAGCAGTTCCAGCGCATCGGGGAAGTTGACGGTAAAGCGGTTGATCCGCTTGGCGATGAGCTTGCTGATCCACCAATGGGGCAGGCCAAGCCCGGCGGCGAGCGAAACGAACAGCGCGAGCAGCGGCGGCCATCCGCGCACCAGCGTCAACGCGGCGAGCACCAGGAAGATCGTGCAGCAGGTCGCCATATAGCCGCCCAGCGTCCACTTCTTGCCGGTCATGCGGATGCGCTTGGCCAGATTTTCGGGATTGGGCACCAGCGATGCCAGGATCTTCATGTCCTCGCCGCGGCGATTGGAGATCGCCTTGCGCATCTTGGCTTCCAGCGCGCCCTCGGGCGAGTCGCTGTGGCGGCCGCGGATGGTGGCGATGCGACGCGCGCCGGCCTTTTCGGCGGAGGGGCCGGAAAAGGCGAAGATGACGAGCACGAACATGCTCATCATCAACACGACAATCAGGAGCAGTTGAAAATCCATGTCATGCCTGTCCTATTGAGCGCTCGCCATAAGGCCCGTCATCAACCCTTGGTGGCCGGCTCTTTGGCCTTCTTGCGCGACATGAGTTTCGCCATCGAAAGCTTGCCGAGCAGCGATGTGGAGGGGGTGGGCTTGCCGGCATCCTCGCCCTCTTCCTCGACCGCGCCCAGCACCTGCTTCATCAGCGAGCCGAGCGCGATGCCGGTCTTGCTGGCCTTGGCGACCTCGGCGAAGCACTTGCCGAGCTTTGCGGCATGCGCGGCGGTGCGCACGTCATAGGGGATGGCGATGTCGACCTTGCGCTCGATCGACTGTTCGAAATCCTTGCGGCTGATCTCCAGCGCGGTCGGCTGGACGCGGTTGGCGACCACGATCACGCGCGTCTGAGGCGCATTGCTCTTCAGCCATGAGAGGATGCGGATCGAATCGCGCGCTGCCGCCAGCGTCAGCTCCGTCACCAGCACGGTCACGTTCACCTCGTTGATGAGGTGGGGGTGCTGGATCAGCATGTTGCGGGGCAGGTCGATGACGCTGCATTCGAAGGCGAGCCGAAATTCTTCCTGCAACTGGTAGAAAGCGCCGCCGTCGGTCAGCATCGGCTGGCTGATGGGCGCCTCTGCGGAGAGGATGGCGAGCCGTTCGCCCGCGCGCACCAGCGCCCGCTCGATGAACAGGCCGTCGATGCGGCTGGGATTCTCGATAGCGTCGGTCAGGCCGCGTCCCGGCTCCAGGTCCAGCGCCAGCGCGCCGGTGCCGAAATGCACGTCGAGGTCGAGAAGGGCGGTGCTGCGGCTGGCCTTTTCGCTCAGTTCCCAGGCGAGCGAGGTGGCGATCGTCGAGGCACCGGCGCCGCCGCGCGTGCCGATGACGGCGATCGTCGCATGCGGGCGGTCGCTGCTCGCCTCGATGCGCGGCGCGGCGAACACGGCCTGCGCCTGCGCGATCGCGTCGCGCAGCTGGTCCGGGCCGAAGGGCTTGAGCAGATAGTCGGAAATGCCGCTGGCGATGAGGTCGCGGTACAGGCGCACGTCGTTCACCTGGCCGGCGGCGATCACCACCGTTCCGGGCTCGCACACTTCGGCAAGGCCGTTGATGTCGTTCAGCGGATCGCCGCTTTCGGACATGTCGACGAACAGGATGTTGGGGCTCGCCGTGACCGACAGGGTCTGGACCGCGTTGCGCAGGCCGCCCTTGGCGACCTTTTCGGGCGGCCAGCCCATTTCGATGGCGACGCTGCGCAGCAGGTCGAAACTGTTCTCGTCGCACACGAAGGCCGCGAACGCATCGCGCGCGGCCGATCCGACGGGTTTCCAGGGTGCGTTCATGCTCAGTTGCTCCCCGCGCTGATCGTCTGCAGTGCGCCGGCGCCGGTCGGTGCCTTGTCGCGATAGGTCTGGATCGCGCGGGTCGACGTCGCCGTGCGCAGGTCGCTATCGGTGGTCTGGCCGCGCACCAGATCGTCGGGATTGGCGACCATCGCGGCGAGATTGGCATTGCTCGCGCAGCCATAATTGGCGGACATCGCGCCCTGGCCGTTATTTTCCGCCTTGTCATGCCAGTCCGGGCAGCCCGGCACGCTGGCGCTGGCGCGGCGCACGATCAGGCGGACGGCGCCATCGGGGGCAGTGCCGGCCTGCGCCGTGCTGTCATCCTCGACCAGCAGGCCGCGGCGGGCGAGGGCCAGCGCGATGCCGGTGCGGGTGCTCGGCGCATAGGCGCCCGGATCGGTGGCGATCGCCACGCGGTCGCCATAGCCCACGTCGATCGAGGTCAGCCATTCGTCCAGCCGCTGGCGCTCGGCCGGGCTGATGCTGCCATCGGCGGCGGGCTGAACGTCATAAGTGAAGGAGGATGTGCTGACGACCGGCTGGTGGACCGAGTCGACCGATCGGTTGAAGCCGATGGCCCGGCCATCGGGGCCGATGCCGCATGCCGCGAGCGGCAGGAAGAGCGCGCCGGCCAGGCTCAGGCGGGCGAGGGCGGATTTCATCATGAGTGTCATCCTTGCGATCCCTTTAGAAGCTGAAGCCGGGCGCGGCGGCGTCGGTGGACTTGCCCGACTTGCGGGAGTCGGCGGCTGCCGAGCCGGACGGCGCGGGCGTGTGAAGAGGCACGCCGCCACCTGGCGCGATGCTGGGCAGGGGCCGGCTGACGCCGCTCTGTCCATCGGAGCCCTGCTGCAGGAGCAACCCCTGCGCCTCATTGGCGCTGCGGAAGCCATCGGTCGGCAGCTTGATGTCGCCGGCATTGACCGGCTTCACCAGATAGGGCGTCACGACGATGACCAGCTCCGTCTCGTTGCGCTGGAAGTTGCGCGACTTGAACAGGCTGCCGAGGATCGGCACGTTGCCGATGCCGGGCACCTTGTCGACATTGTTGGCGGTGTCCGCGCTCAGCAGGCCGGCGATCATGAAGGCTTGGCCGGAGCCCAGCTCCACCGTCGTTTCCGCCGTGCGGCTCTTGAGCGCAGGCACGCCGGCTGTTATCGAGAAATCGAGGCTGGAGACGGTCGGGCGGACGCGCAGCGAGATGCGGCCATCGGCCAGCACCGTGGGCGTGAAGGCCAGCTGCACGCCATATTGCTTGAACTCGATGCTGTTGCCCTGCGTGCCGTTGGAAACGGTGTAGGGATATTCGCCGCCCGCCAGGAAGCTCGCGGTTTCGCCGGAGATCGAGGTCAGGTTGGGCTGGGCCAGCGAGGTCGCAAGGCCGGAAGTCTCGGCAAGGTCGAGCGCGCCGGCGACATCCATGCCGAACAGCTTCGCGAGAAAACCTACGGTCGTACTGCCGTCGGAGGGCTGGTTGAACGTAACGGACCGGGTGATGTTGCCGGGCAGGTTCGCCACGGCGCCATTGTCCGTAATGGCGCCGCGCGTGTTGCGTCCCAGATAGCCCGTGAAGCTGCCCGATCCGGTGCCCAGACCGGTGAAGTTCGTCCCCACCTGATGGATCAGGTTGCGGCTGACTTCGGAAATCTTGACCTGTAGGTTGACCTGCAGCGGCGTCGCGGTGCGCAGGCGGCTGACCACCGTCACGTCCTTGCCGACGAAGGCCTGCACCAGACGTTCGGCCTCGGCCGCGTCCTCGGGCGCCTTGATCGTGCCGGTCAGCAGCACCATGCCGTTCATCTTGTTCGACTGGATGTCCGCCTCGGGCATGGCGAGCCTCAGCATCTGGTCGATGCTCGTCAGGTTGTTGCCCACGCGGACGGTGTTGGAATACAGCACCTTGCCGTTGCCGGCGGTGGCGAACACCGTGGTTTCGCCGGCCTTCTTGGCGATGATGTAGAGCTGCGTGTCGGAACGGACATGCACGTCGACCACAGTCGGGTCGGCGATCACCACGTCGCTCATCTTCGATGGCAGGTTGATGACGCGGCTGGCGCCGACCGACATCAGCAGCGCGCCGTCATCGCTCGCCGGGGCAGGCGCGGCCTGCAGGCTGGCGGTGGGCAGTGCGACGCCGCCGAGGGTCAGCGCGAGTGTCGCGGCGCAGGCGACGGTCCTGCGCATGAAGATCTTGGTGGTGCGGTCCATCTTACTTCCCCCCGACCGAAACATCGGTCACTGCGGTGCCGCGGGCGACATGCACCACCGGTCCCGCTGGCCGTGCCGCCGGCATGCCGGCGACTGGCGATCCATTGCCGGCGGCGGCCGGCGCGGCATCCTCGCTCTTGGGCGGCACGCTGCTGCGCTGGAAGCGCGAGACGTCGGCGCCGGTGGCGAAGGTCGATCCCTTGTCGATGGGGCGCGCGGCGATCTTTGCCAGGGCGCGCTTTTCGGCGGCGGGATCAGCATTGTCGGGCAGGTCGACGTCGCCGCTGGCGATCGCCGCATCAAGATCGGAGGCGTTGTCCGCCAGCGAGCGCAGCGACAGCGAGAGCGAGCCGACGGTCTGGGCGACCGCGATCTTCTCGGCAATCTTGGGCGTCACTTCCAGGGTGACGTTGGAATAGGTCACGACCTGCGGCTTGCCGTCGTCGCCCATCGCATTGGTGCGCTGGTCGGTGGCGAGCACGCGCATGTTGCGCAGGATGGTTTCGGAGACGCGCAGGGGCTGGCCGTCGCCGCCGCCCGTCACCGACTGGGTGAGGACGAGGTCGATGCGGTCGCCCGGAAAGATGAAGCCCGCGACCGAGTTTGCGGTCGAGACCGGCACGGTTACGGCGCGCATGCCCGGCGAAAGGGCGGCGGCCAGGAAGCCGCGCTCGCCCGGCTTCACCAGCGCGCCCTGCGTCACGGGCTGGCCGGCGGTGATGGCGTTGCGTACCACGCTGCCCACCAGCTTGGCCGGATCGGCGTCCTTCTGGACGAAATAGGCCTGTTCGACCAGATCCTTGGGCCAGGGTTGGAAGCGCATGCTTTCAGCGTCTATAATGGTACCGACGGGCAGGGCCTTCACGGCCACCAGCACATGCGGCGTATCCTCGTCGATGGGCATGGAGGCGGCGCCCGCCACCGGCGCGCCGTTGCTGTTGAGCATGTTGCGCGCCAGCAGGGCCGTGGTGACGGCTATGACCAGCGCGCCGACGAGCAGTGCAATTTTCTTGGCATCCATGACGAAATTCGCCTCCCTGGCGCGGACACGTTGGTCCGCGACCTGCAGTCATCAACTAAAATGGTTAAAATACTGTTGGCCAACCACCCACAGGGTCGCTGCCGATATGGCGATGCCGTAGGGAACCTCTGGCGCGCCGGCCTGCCGGGTCATCCGGTGATGGACGATCGTGGCCAATGTCACGAGCCCGCCGATCATCGCCATGGCGAACAGCATCGCCATCAGGATCTGCCACGGAAACCACAGCGCCAGTGCGCCCAGCATCTTCACGTCGCCGCCGCCCATCATGCCGAGCGCGAAGAGCAGCGTGAACGCCGCGAACACGGCGATCCCCAGCCCCAGTTGCAGCGGCATGTCGGGCCAGAAGGCGATGCCGCTGGCCCACCAGAAGAGAGGCGCAAGCATCGCGATGGCGAGATTGAGCATATTGGGGATGATCCGCGCGCGCAGATCCGTTACCGCCGCCACCAGAAGCAGGCAGGCAAGGATGCTCAGTAGCCCATAGGCCAGGCCCGATTGCAGATGTTCCCCCATCATGGGAGAAGAGGTCTAGACCTTATGGCTTACCAAAACGTAACCATGCCGCGCATGGATTCGCTTACCTCTACTCACCGCGCCGATGGCTGCGTGCTGCCGGCCGGCGCCGTCGTCGATCATCTGCCCATGGCCGATGGCTGGCCGATCCGCCGGCTGCGCCTCGCAGCGCGTGACGACATCGCGCCGCGCGGGGCGCTGCTGTTCATGGCCGGCAGGGCGGATTTCATCGAGAAATATCTCGAAGCGATCGTCCACTGGGCTGCGCAGGGCTGGACCGTCACCGCCTTCGACTGGCGCGGGCAGGGTGGCTCCGGCCGTGTGCTGCCCGATGCGATGGTCGGGCATATCGATGATTTCGCGCTGTGGATGGGCGATCTGGAGGCGATCGCCGCCGCATGGCGCGCGGAGACGCCGCAGGGGCCGCATGTCGCCATCGCCCACAGCATGGGCGGCCACCTGCTGCTGCGCGCGCTGGTCGAGGGGCGGATCGCGCTGGACGCGGCGGTGATGCTCTCGCCCATGTTCGGCCTCAACGCCGGGCTGCTGCCGGACTGGACGGGGGAGGCGCTGGCGATGATGATGTGCGCTGCCGGCTTCGATCGCAGCGCCGCATGGCCGGATCGCCCAGCCTCGCCCGCGCGCATGGCCCGGCTGACCCATGATCCCGATCGCTTCGCGCAGGAGTTGGCGTGGCGGGAGGTCCATCCCAAGCTGGTGCTGGGCGCGCCGAGCTGGCGCTGGCTGCAACAGGCCTATCGCTCGACACGCAGGCTCGCGGCCGATCCGGCGCTGCGACGCATGGCTGTGCCGTTACTGGTGCTGGGGACGATGGGGGACAAGCTCGTCCTGCCCGCAAGCGTCGCGCGGGTGTCTGCGCGGCTGCCCGACGCCAGCCTGCATCTCTACGGCGGCGAGGCGGCGCATGAGTTGCTCCGGGAAGTGGATGCTGTGCGCGCCGACGCGCTGGACCGGATCGACGCCTTTCTGGGCGAACGGGCGCCGGCCGCATGATGCGCTATGATATCCTTGTCGTGGGGGCGGGCATCGCCGGTGCCAGCCTTGGCGCGCAGCTCGCCACACATGGCTCCGTGCTGATGATCGAGGCAGAGGATGCGCCGGGGCGGCACGCGACCGGCCGTTCGGTAGCCTTCTGGAGCGAGACTTATGGCGGGCCGGGCATCCAGCCGCTGTCGGTCGCCTCCCGCCCGTTCCTGGCCACGCCGGTCTCCGGCTTCAGCGAGCGAGGCTTCCTCTCTCCCCGTGGGGAGCTGCATATCGGCCGGGCCGAGGACGCGCCGCTGCGCGCGGGGATAATGGCGGAATTCAGCGACATGGGGATGCCTTTCCTGCTCCCCGACGCGAACGAACTGCGCGCGCGCATCCCCGGCCTGCGCGAGCAGTGGGTGGTCGGGCTGGAGGAGCCCTCCACCATGGATATCGACGTGGCCGCGCTGCACGGCGCATGGCTGCGGCGTTTCGCACGTGCCGGCGGGACGCTGCGGACGCGGGCGCCGCTCAATGCCGCGCGGCGC
This sequence comes from Sphingobium arseniciresistens, assembly GCA_029167225.1. GTDB lineage: Bacteria > Pseudomonadota > Alphaproteobacteria > Sphingomonadales > Sphingomonadaceae > Sphingobium > Sphingobium arseniciresistens. The sequence goes on along the minus strand of JARFNK010000033.1, from coordinate 3,639 downwards.
GTGCCAGACGGCTGGATCGTCGAGATCGGCGGCGAGGAGGTCGCCTGCGGCACGATCGTCAACGCGGCGGGCGCCTGGGCCGATCCGGTCGCGGCGCTCTGCGGCATCGCGCCGCTCGGCATCGCGCCGCTGCGCCGCTGCGTCGTCCAGATCCGCGTCGATCCGCCCGCGAGCGAGGCCATGCCGCTGGTGATGGATCTGGCCGGGGGCTTCTATTTCAAGCCGGTGGGCGGCGGCCGGCTGTGGCTGACCCCGCATGACGAGGTGCCGTCCGCCCCATGCGACGCCGCGCCCGAGGAGCTGGACATCGCCATCGCCATCGACCGCTTCCAGTCGGTCGTGGACTGGCCGATCCTGGCGGTGGAACAGCGCTGGGCGGGGCTGCGCAGCTTCGCGCCGGACCGCCTGCCGGTCTATGGCCGCGACCCGGCCGATCCGGCCTTCTTCTGGTTCGCGGGGCAGGGCGGTTTCGGCATCCAGACGTCGCCGGCCGCCGCGCTGATCGGCCGCGCGCTGATGACCGGCGATGCGATGGACGATGCGGTCGCGGGCATCGACGCCGCGCGGTTCAGCCCGGCACGTTTCGGCGCAGACGCATCGCATTCGGTGCTGGCAATCGGATCGGTTGCGCAATAGCCTTGGCCTCCATCATGAAAGAGAGGATGCCGCCATGGCGCACAAATTTGTGATCGAGCAGAACAAGGCCGGCGAATATGTCGCCAAGTTCAAATATAACAGCGAAGTGATGTTCTGGACCGAGGGCTACAGCAGCAAGGCGGGCGCCATCAACGCGATCGAATCCATCAAGAAGAACGGCCCCACCACGCCGACCGAAGAGTGATCGCTGGCCGGGAGGCTGCCATGAGCTGGCGGCCTCCCGGTCTTCTGAAACGGGTGTGCGTCAGCCCCGCTGCCAGGCTCTGACGAAGGCACGGGCATCCTCGCCGACCTGCGTCGCGCTCTTGCCGACCTTGTAGAGCGCCGAACCAAGGCCGAAGCCGCTGGCACCGGCGGCGCGCCAAGGCGCCATGGTGTCCGGGGTGATGCCGCCGACGATCAGCACCGGCACATCCGCGGGGATGACGGCGCGCTGGGCCTTGAGCACGGCCGGCGTTGCGGCTTCCGCCGGGAACAGCTTGAGCGCGCTTGCGCCCGCCGCCAGCGCGGCAAAACCCTCGGTCGGGGTGAAATAGCCGGGCATGGAGATCATGCCCGCCGCGACCGTGGCGGCGATCACCTCGACATTGGCATTGGGCGAGATGACGAGCTGGCCGCCCGCATCGCGCAGCTTGGCGACATCGTCCGTGGTCAGTACCGTGCCGGCGCCGACCAGCGCGCGATCGCCGGCGGTGCGGGCGAGGCGTGTGATACTGTCGAACGGATCGGGGGAATTGAGCGGCACCTCGATCAGGGTGAAGCCGGCGGCGATCAGCTCTTCGCCGATCTCTTCCACCTCGTCCGGGCGGACACCGCGCAGGATGGCGACGAGGGGGCAGCGTGCGAAGGCGGTGGCGAAATTCAGGCTCAATGCATCAACTCCCAGATACGGGTTATTCCGGTGACGAAGGCGGTGTGGCTGTCGATCAGCGTGGCATTGCCGCCCAGTTCCCCGATCGCGCAGCTGTAGAGCGCGCCCAGCACCGGGTCGGCGAGTAGATAAACATGCTCGCCCTTGATATGCGCGCGACAGTCGGTGCCAATCAGCAGGCCGCTGACGAAGGAGGCAGCATCGGCCTGCGCGCGCAGGCCAAGCAGGCTGGAGGGGCGCACGCCGAAAAGGGACGCGAGCAGGTCGCCCCGCTGTGCTTCGCGCACGCCGGCGCGGAAGGCCTCGTCGGCATGGACCTCTCCGGTCATTTCCTGCCCGATCAGCGCGTGGGACTTGAGCAGCGAGAACATCTCGCCGGTCATGGCGGTGACGAAATCGGCGAGCGCGCCATCCTGCATCCACGCCCATTTGCAATGGGTGCCTGGCTGGCAGAGGAGCGCGTCGGGCGGGACAAGGCCGGCCAGCGTCGCGCCCAGTAGCTGCACTTCCTCGCCGCGCATCACGTCGCCGCGCTGGCCGTCGATCCGCTTGACGCCGGGCACGATGGCGACGCCGTCGGCTGGGCGGGCGACCGCCGCCGCCAGATCCTCCAGCCGGGCGGGCGCGGCGACATAGCCCGCGTCCACCCAGCCCCGGTTCGACCCGACCATGCCCGCGAGCAGCATCGGCGCTCCGTCATGGCGCGCACGCAGATCTGCGACCGCCTTCCCGAACCCGCCTGCGGGCACGGAGAGAATGCCCTGTCCGTCTCGCTCGGTGGAGATCACCGCGCCATCCCGGACCAGATAGGCACGCCGGTTCGTCGTTCCCCAATCCACGGCCACAAAGTCGGAAGTCATCACCACAATACTCGCATTAGCGGCGCGGACCGCCGGCCTGACGGCCATTGCCCCGGCGGTGAAGCCGATGCTGGCAGCGCGGCGCCAGCTGTTCGCCGTCCATCGGTTGCCCTATTTATATGATTTAAGAGATGTGTCGAGAGGCGTGAGGTGGAACCGAACGCACTTAGCGTCTATGGCCGTCTTTGGCTGGAGGCAGGCGCGTGAAGGAAGACACAGGTTCTGGGGAATATTCACTGGTTCGGCAGCATCTCGGCCGCAACCTGACCTATGGTTTGCAGGAAAGCCTTGGCCGGGCGATCATCACCGGCCGCTACCATGACGAGCCGTTTCCGACCGAGGCGGAACTGGCGAAGCGATATGATGTCAGCCGGTCGGTGACGCGGGAGGCGGTGAAGATGCTCAGCGCCAAGGGGCTGCTGGCGGCGCGGCCCAAGCAGGGCACCTTCATCCAGCCCGAGGAACGGTGGAACCTGTTCGATACCGACGTGCTGCGCTGGATGCTGGATCGCCCGTCCTCCGTGGAACTGCTCCGCCGGTTCAACGAATTGCGGATCAGCGTGGAGCCACAGGCGGCAGCGCTGGCGGCGCAGCGGGCCAGCGATGCGCAGAACGAGGCGATTTCCGAGGGCCTGAAACAGATGATGCGCGCCGAGGAAGGGCTTGGCGAGCCGCTGGAGGCCGACATTGCCTTTCATGTCGCGGTGCTGCGTGCGTCCGACAATCCGTTCTTCATTCAGTTCCGGGAGGTCGTCGCCACGGCGCTGCGCACCTCGATCCGCTTCACCAACAAGATTGCCGGGCGTTCGGCGAGCATCGCCGATCATGCCGCCGTGCGCGATGCGATTGCCGCGCGCGACCCGGAAGGCGCGCGCGCGGCCATGCACCGTCTGATCGACGACGTGCTGCACCTGATCGAGACGGTCGAGGGCGAGGGGGATGCGCTCACCCGGTGAGCGCAGATATGGATGCCGTTGGCATTCAGCCGAGCGCAATGGAATGGCGCATCTTTTGTGTTCTGCGAAGGCAGCAACGCAGGGCGAGAAAGCGCTCCGCCATCCCGTGTTCCTGCTTTCGCAGGAGGACGGGCAGGGATGCGAAATGAAAATTCCTATCCCTTCAATGCATTGTCATTGCGAAATATTGTCCGCCAGTAAATTGGACGTCGAACGCCCTAGAGTATCCGTGATGGTCAAGCCCGCGATTGCTGCCAGAGGCGATCTGCTTTGAGCAGGGCATTGGCGGTGACGA
>JARFNK010000032.1 GCA_029167225.1 Sphingobium arseniciresistens | reverse complement strand
AGCTTGCTCTGATCACCCGACGACCGACAAACCATGCTCGCACGAACCCGGAGCGGAGGCCTCATGAATAGTGCGGGTTAGCTCTTCCGATGTAAAGACCCCATTGGCTTTGGGATTTGCCGCTATCTTAATTGCAAGAGTCGCTCCAGTATCATTGGGAGATATATCTATTATCGGAGCAATATATCCCAGTGCCGCGACTTGAGCCGAGGTCAGATAGTCACGCGCAAAAGCCGGAGGCGGATTATCGCTCATTTTCGTTCTCCCGGAGATTCAAATTTTTATAAAGATGCAAACAATTGAATCCAGTCGGTCCGTCTATAGATTTATAATAAGCAATAAAATCCACTATTTGAGCAACAATTTTTCCGCCTTTCATGATGAATACGTCTTCCCTGACTATTTTATTTTCGGGTATATTTGCTCTAAAATCTGTTTTTCCATCTCCAAATTTGACTTCGAACTCACCGATCGGAATGTAATATGTGCGTCCGATCATCGGAGGTGTTTCTAAAATCTCTTTTTGATAAGCCGCTTCGGATTGAGCGCGATATTCGCGCCACAGTTTTTCATCGTGCACAATGACTTTCATGTTCTGCTTGCACACCCGCTCATGCTCTTCGATAATATTTTCCATTGAACATCCTTGCGTGGCGATGGCTATCAGAGAAAGCGATGCGATCATTAATTGCTGATAATATGGCGCGCGCCTACGTTGTCGTTCAGGATCGTAGGTGTGGAAATTCACGTTGTCGGGAGTGAATGCCATATCAATTCTTACCTGGATTTGTTGCTAGCAAATGGAGTCTTGCTTTCGCCTCGGCCAGTCCTGACATTTTCGGACCTCTGTCTACCTGCATAACCCGGCCCCTGATTCCATTTCCTATTGATGGGATATACACCCAAACGGACCCACCGCTGTCGGACGCCGCAAGGCCATACATGTCTCGGGCCTTCTCGATGTCGCGCCCAACGCCTCGCCCTTCCTCGAATCTGATCCCCAGTTCGAGTTGCGCCCGCTTGTCTCCGGCGCGTGCGCGCGCAGCGAGTTGGCGCAATTCTGGGTTAGTCTGCCCCGCAGAGAGAGGAATGCCCATGAAGCTGCTTCTGCTTGCGCAGGCCTGGAGCAGCAGAAGAGCTGCGGCAGCGGCGATCCCACCAATAAACCGACGCGTCATGCCTGCGCTTTTTGAATCCAAAAGACCTCGCTCAAGTCCATGCGCGGCTCGGGGCTTGACCCAATTTGTCGAAAATAGCGGGGGAGTTAGTAGTTGATCAACATGAGAATTATCAATGATCCTGAGTAACGGTTCAGCCTCAGTCATTTCAAGGTCGTTTGCTTTCAGGGCGCTACCGTCGATCTTAAATCCTGTTGCCAATGGCCCGCTATATAAGATTGTGGCTTTTGTAGGTACTGAAGGATTTGTCTGATAAACAGACATGCATTGGATCAATACACACAGTTTATCGATGGTTGGGGTTGTCATCGCTTGCGGTTCAGCAAGCGCCTGCGAGGAGGTAAGATCAGGCATCGTTGAGCGCCCCCTTTTCTCCAAACCGAACAAATGCCTTAAAGTGACCGTTCGGAGAACCATGATTGATGACGTACGCGAGCATAGCTTCACGAATCACTGGCTTCCATTCATCATACCAGCGGTGAATAATCCAAACGATCGGTATCACGCCGTCGCCAACATTGACTTTTGAATTTTCGGATATGTTCAGGCGCTCGTAGTGGGCAGAGAAGTAATGTTCTTTACCGGGGCTGGTGACACGAAAACGGCATGTCCCATCAGAACCACAGCTCAAAACAAATAGTTCAAGCTTTCGATCTAGATCGAAGGTTCGAAAATTTACGTGATCAGCAACGAATGCCATTTCAATTATATCCGTGAGTACTTTGGAGCGTTTCAAGACGCGCTTTCGCTTCGGGCAGACCGTCTTGCCGCTCTTCGCTGCTGATTTGCGAAATCCTGCCTCGACCGTTGCCTTCAGCGGTAGGGCTGTAACCCCATATTTTCCCGCTATCAGGCGTAGCTGCCATTAAATACAGGTCTTTCGCCCCTTTGAGATCTTGCGGGACACCGCGCACTTCCTCGAATAAGATGCCAAGCTCAAGTTGTCCTCGCTTGTCGCCGGCTTGCGCACGTCGAGCAAGATTCCGGATATCTGCAGGCGTGTCGTTCGAATTGAACTTCACGCCCATGAACTCATGGGGCAGATAATGCTCACCCAGCGTCCCACATGATGCGACTGCCAAAGACGACAGGAGCAGAGAAGTTGCTACAGGGCGTTGCATATTCCGGATCCTTCGCAATTGCATATTCTATATTTTGAACCGGTAGTCCCATTAATCACTTCTCATGCCCCGCTTGCGCGATGCTCGTCTGCAAAGGGCTGAGCAGATAGCTGATGATACGGCGTGTCCCGGTTCTCACATCCACGGTTGCGGCAAGACCCGGAGCGAGCCCGGTCCGCCGACCATCCGTGTCTATGTAGCTCCGCGCCAACGCGATGGTGGCGATATAGACCAGGCCCAGGTCTTTATCCTGCACAGCATCGCGGCTTATCGAGCGAACACGACCAGGAATCGTGCCATAGCGCGTGAATGGAAAGGCCTCGAGCTTCACCGCCGCTTCCTGCCCAACGCGGACGAAGCCGACATCCTTGTTGAGGATGCGAACTTCGACCTCCAGCCCACCGCGGGCGGGCACCACCGTCATCAACGGCTTTGCGGCTTCCACAACGCCGCCGACGGTATGGACCTCAAGGCTCTGCACCGTTCCATCCACCGACGAAACGAGCCGCTGGAAACGGTTCATCTGAGTCGCCTTGGTGACTTCCTCACGGCGCAGGATTGCGTCGGCCTCTGCTTTTGCAAGGTCGGTGAGTGCCGTATGCCGTGCCTGCTCACGAGCTTCGCGCCCCTGCTGACCAAGCTTGCGCGCCTCAGCCAAGCCGCGATCGACCTGCGCCAGCGCGACGTCGCGATCTCCAGCTTCAGATCGGCGCTGGCGTTCCAGTTCCAGTAGGCGCTGTCCTGGCGCATAGCCCCTTGCATCGAGCCGGTTCATCCGGGCGATCTGCCGATCGAGAATAGGCACCGTGTCGGCAAGACGCGATGCAGACGCGCGAGCCGCGCTGACATCGGCGAGTGCGGAAGAACGAGCGTCGCTCAGGCCCGTGACGCTCGCTTCGATCTGAGCGAGCTGCGCGGCGATCAGGCGGCGTTGGGTCTCCGCGATTTCCGGCGGCGTGCCGCTCGGAGCGATGAAATGTAATCCCCTACCGGATAGAGCGTCGGCAATTGCCCGGTTGCGTGCGATGTCGAGTTCGGTGCTCGCCAGCGCCTTCTGTGCGGAGGCGAGGTCGGCACCGGCAAGCGTTGGGTCGAGGTCGAGCAGGGGCTGGCCCCTGCGCACAAAATCGCCGTTGCGTACATAGATCGCCCGAACAACGCCTGCTCCGGGCGACTGGACCAGTTTGATGTTGCCGGTCGGAATCACGCTTCCCGGCGCGGAAGCGACAACGTCGATCCTGCCGAACACCGTCCACAGGATCGTAAGAAGCAGGCCGATCGTCAGGATCCAGGCGGCCATCCGCGCCGTGGGAGACACAGGACGTTCGGCAACCTCGAGCGCGGCAGGAAGAAAATCAGCCTCGCGGGACGGGACAAAGGTCCGGCGCCACTCCCGATCCGCCCGAAGGGCTTCCTTGAGCACATCCCAATGATGACGCCACGCGCTCATGCCTCGGCACCTTGCGCAAAAGCTGCGCCGCTCTGCCGTCGATGGAGATCCGCATAGCGCCCATTTTCGCGCAACAATTCCTCATGGCTACCGCGTTCCACGATATGGCCGGCTTCCAGCGAGATAAGATTATCGCATTGCCGTACGGCAGAGAGGCGGTGCGCGATGATGATCACCGTACGGCCGGCGGAGATCGCCTTGAGGTTCTTCTGAATGATCTCCTCGCTTTCGGCATCGAGTGCGCTGGTCGCTTCGTCCAGAATGAGAATACGCGGTCCCGTCACCAGTGCGCGGGCAATGGCGAGGCGCTGACGTTGGCCGCCGGACAGGTTGGTGCCGCGCTCTTCGACCGGCGTGTCATAGCCTTGCGGCAGCCGCACGATGAACTCGTGCGCGCCGGCAAGTTCCGCCGCCGCCATCACCTTTTCGAGCGGCAGAGCCGGATTGGCGAGCGCGATATTCTCGCGAATCGAACGGTTGAACAGAAGGTTTTCCTGGAGGACGACGCCGATCTGCCGCCGCAACCATGCCGGGTCGATCTGGGCAATATCGACACCGTCGATCAGGACACGCCCCGCGGCGGGCACATACATGCGTTGAAGCAGCTTGGTCAGCGTCGACTTGCCTGAGCCCGAGGAGCCGACGATGCCCAGCGAGGTGCCCGCCGCGACCGTGAGGTCGATGTCTTCGAGCGTCCAGGGTCCATCGAGGCCATAGCGGAACTTGACGCCCTCGAACTTGACCTCGCCCTTGAGCGAGGGGAGGGCGACGCGGCTACCGGTACCAGGTTCCACCGGCTGGTTGAGCACGTCGCCCAGGCGTTCGATCGCGATCCGCACCTGTTGGAAATCCTGCCATAGCTGCGCCATGCGGATCACCGGGCCCGATACGCGCTGGGCGAACATGTTGAACGCGACGAGGCCGCCCACGGTCAGGTCCTTGTCGATCACCGCTCTGGCGCCAAAATAGAGGATCAGCACCATGTTGATCTTGGAGATAAGCTGGATCAGCTGGCTGCCGGTGTTGCCGAGATTGATGACCTTCTGGCTGGCGAAGCTGTAGCCGGCGAGTTGGCGTTCCCACCGATCCTGCCATTGCGGCTCGACCGCGCCGGCCTTGACGGTCTGGATGCCGCCGATGCTTTCGATGAGCAGCGCGTTGTTGGCCGCTGCGCGCTCGAACTTTTCCTCGATACGCGCGCGCAGGGGACCCGTGACGAAAACAGCGACTGCGACATAGGCCGGGATCGCCAGGATCGAGATCAGGAAGAGCTGAGTGGAATAGAACCACATCACCACAAGGAAGACGATCGTGAAGAGCGGATCGATCAGCACGGTCAGCGACGAGTTCGTAAGGAACTCGCGGATCGTTTCGAGTTGTCGTACCCGCATGGCGATGTCACCGACTCGCCGCGCCTCGAAATAGGCGAGGTTAAGGCCAAGCAGGTGACGGAACAGCTTGGCGCCCAGCTCGACGTCGATTTTCTGGCTGGTTTCCGAATAGAGCCGCGTGCGCAGCCACCCGAAAAGAGTTTCCCACACCGATACGACGCCAAAGCCGATTACCAGGATCGTGAGCGTATCGAGCGTATTGTGGACAAGCACCTTGTCGATGACATTCTGGAAGAATAACGGTGAAGCGAGCCCCAGAAGGTTGATGCCGAGCGTCACCAGCAGCACCTCGCCGATCAGACGACGATATTTGACGATCTGGGGGATAAACCAGGAAACGTCGAACGCGCGCGTGACGCCGCCAATGCCTTCACGGGTTGTTACCAGCAGAAGTTCGCCCGACCACATGGCTTCGAGCGCCGCCCTGTCGACCTTCATGATCTGGGGCTGGACGCCTTCCGAACTGTGGCAGGGCGGCTGGATCAGGGCTTCATCGTCACTGACCCTGGCAATGATGAACCATCCTGACGGGCCGTTGGCTAGCGCGGGAAGGGGCGTTTGCGGCAGCTTGTCGTAGCTTGAACGGACGGATTTGGCGCGGACGTCATCCTGGCGTTTGGCAATGCGCTTGAGATCGTCGGCGTCTACCCCGCGGTCATGGCCAAGGCTATGGCGCAGCTGTGCCGGGTCCACCGCGATGCGGTGAAGCGCAAGGAGCGTTGCATAGGCGATCAGTCCGGAATCGTCCTGTCCCGCCGTCTCGGCTGAAGTTTCAGTCGTCTGGTCGGGGATCATTGCTTGGTTCTCGGGGTGGCGGTTGAAGGAGAGCGGGTTTCTGAAGGAGTCGGTCCACCGCGCATGAGGTCTTGGGGGACCCGGGCGGGCGAAGCTGCCGCGGGAAGGGCGCTTGCCTGCGGTTCCGGCATCTCAGGGGCGCGAGGCCTGCCGACCGGAGCGCCGAGCCTGTCAATCGCGCGAATGACGCCGCCCCAGGGGACGGCGCTGCGCCGCTCGACTTTTTCAAGATAATCGTCCGGCGCATAAACGGGTGGGCTGGCGAGCAGCCGCTTCGTTTCAAGTTGGCCCAGATGACGCAGCAGGATGGCTTGCGCGACATAGCGGTCACGCTTGCTGCCAAGCAGGGCAATCTGCGTCTCATTGAGCGAATTCTGCGCGTAGAGTACGTCGAATGTGGACCGCAGCCCCTCGCGATACTCCTCCAGCGTGCCCTCATAGTAAATGCGGGCCGCCTGAACCTGCAAATCCTGCGCCAATGCATTTCGATCAGCCGTTACCCACTGATTCCAGGCATTGACGATCGCCTGGACCAGTTGCCGCCGGGTTGCTTCGATACGAAGCGTATCGGCGGTCTGGCGATTGCGAGCCTGGGCAACGGCCGAGCGGACGCGCCCCCCCGCGAACAGAGGGATCGTCAGGGTAGCGCGTCCGGTAAAAGTGACGTCCTGATCGGAGCGGTCGAAATGCGCGGCCGGACCGGTCGTGCCCGCCGTACCTCTGATCGATAGTTCGGGACGGCCTTCCGCTTGCGCGGCGGCGATCCTTTCCTGCGAGGCGCGGGCGGTCGCGATGGCGGCAGCAAGGTCCGGGTTACTCGCTTCGGCCATCGCGAAGGCTTCGTCAGCCGTGTGAGGTAAATCCGGCAGCCCCGGCTCTTGCGCGAGGTTGCCGGGCTCGCGGCCGACAATGGCCGTGAACGCCGCGCGGCTCGATTCCAGCTGGGTTTCGGCGGCGTTGAGCTGCACACGTGCTGCCTGCACTTGTGTCTCAGCCTGCGCAATGTCGGTTCTGGTAAGTTCACCGGCGTCGCGCCGCGCGACGATTTCGTCGAGGGTAGCTTCCAGAGTTCGTAGATTGCGTTGCCGGATGGCAAGCGAGCGGCCATCGCGGCGCACATCGGTATAGGCCGCGATCAGATCGACGAGCAAATCACCCTCCGCCCCGCGCAAGGTTTCCCTTCCCGCTGCGCTGCCGGCAAGGGCCGCACGCAAGGCACTTGATGCACGGCCTCCCGTGTAAATCGGCTGGTCTATGACAAATTGGGAGGCGAGATCGTTACGCTCGATATTCGGGTCGTTGAGGCGGTCCGAGAGGGGGCGGTTCGCTTGTGTGATCGCGCCGGGCAATGTCAGTTCATAGCCACCGGACAGTTGCAACTGTGCCGACGGACGCGTCTGGGACATCGCTATGCCGACCTCGTCGTCGGTTGCCCGCAAATCGTAGCGGCGCGCGCCTAGCCCTGGATTGGATGTAAAGCTGTCCGCTATAGCTGCCGAGAGGCTATCGTCGGCAGGCGGCGGCACAGGTTCTTCGTCAAAGGCAATGCGCGGGGTTGGATAGGCATCATGCGCTTTGTTCAGGCGTTGCGAAGGAGCCTGGGCCTGGGCATTGCCTGTCAGGAACAAGGCCGATGCCGTCACGGCAAGGCGGCCGACATACCGGTAGCGGAAGCGCGCCATGGCTCGATCCAGATCGGATCAAACGCCGTCAAAAGCGAAAAGATGGACCATGGCCGCACAGTTTTGCGTGCGGGTCGCGATCGCGGGACGACGGCCGATAACGCCAACAGCAAGAGTCTTGTACATCAAAATTGCCAGCCCCTGAATGGCGCGGAAAACGCTGCGCCATATCCCCGGTTCATCTATTATCCCGCCGAGGGGCCAAGTCAATCGCTTCGATGACGAGTAAAAAACAATCAATTTGAATGTAAATTCCGGCGAAGTGAAGCGTTAGCTCATTGTCTGATGATGAAAGTATCTTTCTGTTCGGTATGATAGAATATCATTGGCCGCGCATCTTCAATGAGCGTTGCTAATGCACTGCTCAAGATGTGTTGCGTCAGATAGCATCACGCAATTAGGCGCGGGTAACGTAGTCAGCGGCTCACACTGCCAGTGGGTTTCTTCAATCTGCTGGCCTATTCCGTCAGGCCATGGTCTCGATCGCATCATGGACAAGAGGCGCACTCCGCTCGGCCATCTTCTGCTCTCTCGATCATCCCCATCGTCCCGCTGTTCATAATTCCTGCATTGATCAAGCGCCTGAGATTTGCATTTTCCGCGTCCATGACCGGACCCGAACTCCTCTCGGTCTTCGGCTCCGATATGCGGCGGCTCGTGCGTTTCCACGACCGTCAAGCAAAGAAGTCGACAGGTTTTGTCGCCTCCTGCTTCCAGCCGGCCAGAGCTTCGCCTGCGGGTTGGGCTCCGAATGTCACCATGCCCTGGATCATGGAAGCAACGGTCTGGTTGATCCGGGCCGGGTCTGAAGGCGCAAAGGGCTGTTGATCCGCCGCTTTGTCCGGGATCTCGCCTTCCTCGCCAGCGAAGAGCTTCACAATGGCGGGGGGCGACTCGGATATCCGGATCAGCCGGTCGCGGCCTGGGGAGCCGTTTGCGAGACCGGCAAAATTGCTGAAGCCATCCTCAAGGGCTGCAGCAAGTTGGTCTGCTGCCGCAAACGGGTCGATAATCCCGGCATCGGCTTTGGTCGGTATGCCGGAGTCGGGGAATGCGTTCGCCACGACAGGAGATGTGCTGGAGAAATAGGTGAGGGCGGCATCGACGAACTCGGCCGCCGAACCGTCTGCCCGGCTATAGCTGCCCTTATTGACGATTACGGTGTCGCCTAGGGCGAATTTGCTCTCAATGGCGGTGCCGGTGAGATTGATCGCCTGAACGCCTGATCCGTCGAGTGTCGTGATCTCGCCATCGTCCACCGTGCCGTCGCCGTTCCGGTCCTGCCAGATGCGGAATTGGGCGAAGCGGGCGTCGGTGCCCGACAGGATCCCATCTGCGTTGCTGTCGAAGGCGCGCAATCCTGCAAGGTCGGTGGCTGCACCGGGCAGGTCGTTCACGAAGCTGAACTCGCCGGCATTGCTGAGCGTGCCGTCGCCGTCGCGGTCGAGGAAAAGCATGCCCTCACCGGCGCCCATCCAACTCGTGTCGTCGGCAATCCCGTCGCCATCCATATCATAGGCAGCATCGCTAGCCGACGCGGATACCGTCGTCACGCCGCCGCCGTCCAGATCCAGGAGGATGGGAGCTGCCAGGCCGATCTGCACACCGTTCTTGAACTCGGCGATCTCGATGCCGGTCAATGTGTCGGTGCCATCATCGCCATCCTGGCCCGTAGCGTTGTCCACGATCTGGATACTGCCGTTTACCGTCGCGATCGTGTAACTGGTCGATATCCCGGCGAACACGGCGATATCGTTGCCGTTTCCTCCGTTGATGATGTCATTGCCTGCGCCGCCCGTCAGCCGGTCGTTGCCGCCACCGCCATTCAGCGCATTGGCCGCCGCATTGCCGATGACGACGTCATTGCCTGACCCCGTCTCCACATTCTCGAAATCATACACGCCATCGGTTTCCGCACCCGAGGTCGCAGAATTGGCTCCAAGATTGACAACCCAGGCCGCAGTTGCGGTAGCGTAGGACAGGGTGTCAGTCCCGCCTCCTGCATAAACCATGTCATTGCCGATTCCCGGGGCAATGAAGTCGTCGCCGCCGTCGCCGGTGACGGTGTCATTGCCGTCATCGCCATAGATCACGTCATTGCCATCGCCGCCGTAGATGCTGTCGTTGCCCGCGCCGCCGACAATCTGGTCGGCCCCGGCATCGCCGGTGATGGTGTCGTTTCCATCGCCGCCGTCGATACTATCGTCACCAATTCCGGCGTAGATCTGATCGGTTCCTGCCCCGCCCGCGAGGATGTCGTTCGCGTCGCCACCGGTGAGCGTATCGTCTCCTTCGCCTCCGTTGAGATTGTCCGCGCCGGTGCCGCCATTGAGCTGGTCATTGCCTGCACCGCCAAGGATCGTGTCGTTCCCGGCATCCCCGTTGAGGATATCATCGCCATCTGCGCCATCAAGCATATCGGTGCCGTCACCGCCATTGAGCCCGTCATTCCCCGAGCCGCCCAGCAGGGTATCGTTTCCACCGCCGCCGTTCAGTGTGTCGGTTCCAGCCCCGCCTTCCAGGACGTTGGCCGCGCTCGAGCCGGTCAGCGTGTCGTTGCCCGCGCCGCCGCGCACATTTTCGACATTCGTGATGGTGTCGGACTCGCTGCTTGCGACCCCCTGCGCGGTCGTGACGGCCAGGCTGACGCTGAGGTTGGTCGTGTAGGCCGAATAATCGACCCAATCGATGCCCGCGCCGCCGTTGAGATTGTCATTGCCAGTGCCCCCGACCAGGACATCGTCGCCGGCGTCGCCCGTGATGCTATCGTTGCCGTCTCCGCCATAGAGGGTGTCATTGCCGTCGCCGCCCGAGATGACGTTGGCCGCGCCGTTGCCGGTGATGCTATCGTCGCCCGCGTTGCCGCTGATCCTGGTGATGGCGCTCAACGTCACGCCGCTGAAGTCCAGCGTGTCGGCATTATCGCTGCCGGCAATGGTGACGCCGCTATAGCTTCCACCCGAGATCGTCTCGATGTTCGAGAAGGCGGCGAGGCGGATGATTGTATTGTTGGCGAGAGCCACGATGCTGTCCGTGCCCGCGCCGCCGTCGATAGTGTCGTTTCCGGCGGCGGTTCCAGTGAACTGGAAGACGTCGTTCCCCGCGCCGCCCGACAGATTGTCGTTTCCGGCAGACCCCAGGATCGTATCGTTGCCTACCGATCCAATGATGGTGTCATCGCCTGTTCCGCCATCTATGCGCGTGACGTTGACGAGTGTGATGGCGCTGAAATCAAGGAGGTCGCCCGCACTCGATCCGCGGATGTAGACACCCGAATATGCGCCGGCAGTGATCGTTTCGATGCCCGACACATAGGTCAGGCCGATAGCGCTATTGTTGGCCTGGGCCGCAATCGTGTCGTTGCCGGCACCACCATCGACCGCGTCAAAGCCATCGCCTGTGCCGCTGACCTTGAAGAGGTCGTCGCCCAGTCCGCCACTGAGCGCATCGTCGCCGACACCGCCTACCAGCGTGTCATTGCCGGAGCCGCCGTTCAGCGCGTCATTGCCCGCGCCGCCCTGGATCGTATCGGCGGCGGCTGAGCCTGTGATGACATCGTCGCCGTCAAGGCCGTTGATGGCCGTGATCCCGGTCAGCGTGACGTTCGTGAAATCGAGCGTGTTGCCGAAACTCGTGCCCGTGACGGTCACGTTCGCATAGCCGTTCGCCGCGATCGTCTGGAGACCCACGGTCGACCCTATCCGCAGCGCCTGCCCAGCGTAGCCGGCGGTCACCGCCGAAGGCTGATTGACGAAGAGGAAGTCGTCCTCGCTGAGGCTCGCGAGCGCGACATCCTCGATGATGATCGCCGGGCGGCCCGTGAGCGCGATCTTCACATTGTCGCCATCCTGGGAGAGGAACGGCACGAGGTCGGCAAAGCTCAAGAGGCCGTCCGAACCATTGAGGAAGACGATCTTGTCGGCGCCGTCGTGGAAGTCGCCGATGGTCGCCCAAATCTCTTCCCAGGCCTCGGCTTCGAGCATCGCGGAATCGAACACGAAATAATCATATCCAGCGCCACCGAAGGCATAGCCCTGCGGACCGAACAGCTCGATCACATCGTTGCCGCGCCCGGCATAGACACTGACAGCCCAGCCATCGGCGGTGATATAGTCGTCGCCGTCGAGCGCATCGACCGAGCCGTTGCTCATAGCATTGCCGACGATGCGCTCGCTGGCATTGCCGATATTCTCCCAGTCGGACATCGCGCGGGTCACGGTCGTGGCTGGCCACGGAACGGTGCCTGCGACAGGAGCCGGACCGAAGCCGCCGGACGTCTCCCAGTTGCCGAACATGAAGTCGGACGCATCGAGGTCGGCCAGCGCGATGTCCTCGATGGTGATGACCGGCAAGCCCTGAAGGGCGATGTCGACGTTCGCACCGTTCTGGACCAGATGGGAGGCCAGGTCTGCGAAGCTGCGGACCCCGCCCGTGCCATTGACGATCCCGATCCGGTCGATGCCGTTCTCGAAGTCGGTAATTGTCGCCCAGGTCTCGGCTTCGCTGCCGGCAAGCAGCGAGAAGCCGTCGAAGATGAAGGTATCAGCGCCCATGCCGCCTTCACCGGTCTCACTATAGTAGAGGAACTCGAGAACGTCGTTTCCGTCGTCGCCATGAAGGCTGACAGCCCACCCATCGGCCGTCATATAGTCATCGCCGCCGAGCGCCCAGATCGAGGCGTTGATCGCCCCCCTACCGACGATGCGATCATTGCCTTCACCGAACTGTGCCCATTGCGAAGGATCAAGTTCGGGGCCGGTCGGCAGCATGCCGACGGTGAGCGTAAACACGCTGCTCGCGGAGAGGCTGCCGTCGCTGGCGGTGACGCGGATGACATAGTCGCCAAGGGCGCCCGCAGCGACGGTTCCGGTGAACGTGCCGTTCGCAAAACTCATCCAGGAGGGCAGGGGGGAACCATCGACCATGGCTGCCGAATAGCTGAGCACGTCGCCATCGGGATCGGAGAAGGTGCCCGCCGGGACCGTGACTTCGAATGTCTCGCCGCGCGGGATCCAGCCCTCGCCGAGCGGTTCCACCAGTATCGGCGCGCGATTCTCTCCACTGCCGACATCGATGGTGAGCCTGAAGACATCGGCTGCGGTGAGGCTTCCGTCGCTGGCGAGCACCTCGATGTCGAGGGAGCCGTCGAAACCTGTGGGCGGCGTGCCGGTGAAGTGCGATCCGTCGAAGGCAAGCCAGGAGGGAAGGGCGGTCCCGCCAGCGAGCCGGGCGGTCAGGGTCAGCGCATCGCCGTCCACGTCAGTGAAACCGCCAGCGGGCAGTCCGACGTCGATCGCGCCCATGGCCGTCCAGGTCACATCCGGCAGCGCGGAGACCAGGACCGGCGCATCGTTCACCGAGGCGATCGTCAGGCGGAATGTCGAACTGGCCGACAGGGCGCCGTCCGAGGCAGAAACGGTGATGTCGAGATAGCCGTTGAAGTCGGCAGGCGGCTGGCCAGTGAAGTGCCCATCGGCAAAGCTGAGCCACGCGGGCAGCGGATCGCCCGAGGCAAGCACTGCTGAACGAGTGAGCGTGTCGCCATCCACATCGGTGAAAGTGCCAGCCGGAATGCTGAAGTCGACCAGTTGGTCTTCGGCGCTGTTCCGGTTGGCCAGCGCGAGTGCTGCCACAGGCGCGTCGTTGACGGGGGTTATGGTCAGCACGAAGCTGTCGGTGGCGCTCGCGCTGCCGTCGCTCGCCCGGACCTCGATCTCGATCGCGCCATGATAGTTGGCGGGCGGCGTGCCGGTGAAACGTCCGCCCTCGAACGTCAGCCATGAGGGCAGCGGCGATCCGTCTCCGAGCCGCGCGCTCAGCGTCAGCGCGTCGCCATCCACGTCGGCGAAGCTTCCGACCGGGATGAGGATGTCGACTGCCGCGTCTTCCGCGCTCGACACATTTGCCAGCGCCTGTGTCAGGACAGGAGCATCGTTGACGGGATCGATCGTGAGCCGGAAGTTCGAGCTCGCGACCAGCACGCCATCCGAGGCCGTGACGCGGATATCGATCAGGCCGTTGAAGTTCGCGGGTGGCTGGCCGGTGAAGCGGCCGGCATCGAAATGCAGCCAGGATGGCAGCGGGTCACCCGAGCCGAGGGTGGCGGACAAGGTCAGCGCATCGCCATCGACATCGCTGAAGGCGCCTGCCGGAATGGTGAAGTCGATGGCCTGGTCTTCGAGGCTCTGTCGATCGACGAGCGCGAGGGTAGCGACCGGGGCGTCGTTGACCGGGGTGATCGTCAGCACGAAGCTGTCGGTGGCGCTTGCGTTGCCGTCACTTGCCTGGACCTCGATCTCGATGGTCCCGTGATAGTTGGCGGGCGGGGTGCCGGTGAAGCGAGCGCCGTCGAACGAGAGCCATGCCGGTAGCGGCGAGCCGTCAGTGAGCCGGGCGGAGAGCGTGAGGACATCCCCATCGGCATCCAAGAACGTTCCGGCCGGAAGCAGCAGGTCGATCGCGCTGTCCTCGCTCGATGCGATATCTGCGATCGGTTGCGCCAGGACGGGGGCTTCGTTGGTCCCCGAGATCACCACATCGAACGCATCGCTGACGACGGCATGGCCGTCGCTCGCGGTGATCAGCAGGCCAAGCACGCCGGTGAAGTTTGCCGGCGGCTGCCCCGACAGCACGCCATTTGCAAAGCTGAGCCATACGGGCAGGGGGCTGCCGTCGGCCAGCGTGACCGAGAAGATCAAGGCATCGCCGTCGACGTCCGCGAATGCTCCGGTTTGAAGGGCGAAGCTGAAGGCCTGGTTTTCGGCGCTCGACAGATCGGCAAGTTGCTGGGTCAGGACCGGAGCGTCATTGACCGTATCGATCACGATGGCGAACTGCCGGATGACCGTGCTGCTCTGGTCGGCCGCGAGTATCTCCAGCGTGACCGTGCCGTTGAAGTTCGCAGGCGGGGTGCCGGTGAAGCTTCTGGTCTGACGGTCATAGGACAGCCAGGAGGGCAGCGCAGCGCCGCCGACACCACGGACCTCGACAAGCACCGCATCCCCATCGACATCGGACACGAGGTCGGCGGGCAGGGTCGCCGTGAAGGGCTGATCCTCGATCCCGCGCAGGGCGGGGATCGCGTTGATCACCGGCGCGTCGTTCACCGCAGCGATCGTGACCGCGACCCGGGCGATGTCGGTGACGCCGGCGGAATCGGTGACCTCATAATCGAACCAGCCATCGCCGTTGAAGTCGGCATCGGGCGTGATGATGAGCTGGCCGATGCCATTGGTGGTAACCGTCAGGCCGTGGGTCTCGACGATGCGGCTGAAGACAAGTGCCTGGTCGTCGGGCTCGATGTCATTTTCGAGCAGTTGCGAGATGAACAGCGTCAGCGGCGGCTGATCCTCGATGAGCGACAAGGCGTCGTCGACCGCGATCGGCGCATCGTTGACCGGCAGGACCTCGATCTCGACAGTGGCCGTGACCGGGAAGCCGGACGCGTTGGTGATCGCATAGCTGAGCAGCAGCGTGCCATGGTAATTGGCTGCAGGCGTGATCCGATACTGTCCGTTCTCGAGTGCCGTGATCGAGGCGTCGGCCGGCGAGCCGATAAAGCCGAGGAAGGTGATCGTCTCGCCTTCGGGGTCATAATCGTTCGCCAGCAACTGGGCCGGATCGATATCGATATAGGTGTCTTCGAGCGTGCCGAAGCCATGGTCGGATACCGCGATCGGAATGTTGAATTCCGGCAGGATGGTGAGCGACACCCGTCCGATGCGGTCGGCGCCATGGGCGTCGGTCACGCGATAGGAGAAGGCCGCGTTGCCGAAATAGCCTTCGCGGGGCGTGAAGACGGCGGTGTTGCCGACCATGGCAACGGTGCCGTTGTCGCCATCGAGCAGTTCGACGATTGCGAAGCTGTCGCCCTCGATGTCGCGGTCGTTGGCAAGTAGCGTAGCGAGGTCGATGACGAGCGCCGTGTCCTGGTCGCCGACGAACACCCCTTCCGGATTATTGCCGGTGCCGACACCATCGGAGTTGGCATAGGGCGCATCGTTGATCGGCGCGATCTCGAAGGAGAAGCTGCCGGTGCTGCTCAGGCGGCCATCGCTGATCGTGTAGCGGAACGTTGCGGTTCCGCTGGCATTTTCCTTTGGCACGAAACTGTAACGGCCGCCTGGCAGGCGCTGGATGCGGCCGAGATCGCTCGCCATCTCGATCGAGACGAGGCTTATCGTATCGCCGTCGAGATCGCTGTCATTCCCGATGAGGTCCGCTGCCGTGAATTCGAACGGCCTGTCCTCGTCGGTGCTGAACGTGTCGCCCACGATGGCCGGCGCATGGTTGGTCGACTGCACATTGATGGTGACGGTGCCGGTCCTGGCGCCATCGATATCGTCGGTGACGATATAGTCGAACCCGGCCTGCCCGCTGAAATCGGCGTCGGGCGTGAAGACGATCGTCGAGCCGTCGAAGTTCAGCGTGCCGTGAGCGGCATTGAGGACTCCGACGAGGCGGATGGGATCGCCATCGACGTCATGGTCGTTCGCCAGGAGCTGCGCCGGCGTTATGACGATCGGGGTTTCCTCAAGCGTCGAGAAGCTGTCAGGGCCGGTATAGGGCGCTTCGTGACGCCCTTCGACCGTGATGCGCACGGTGGCGCTGTCGTCGCCCTGGCTGTCGTCGGTGATGACGTAGCTGAAGCTGTCCTCACCCGACCATCCGGCATCGGGCGTGTAGGTGACGCTTGCCACCAGCTTGCCGTCGAACAGATGCGTTGCGGAAGCACTATGGCTGTCCCCGCCGCTCGTCGCGGTCCAGACGATGTCGAAGCTTCTGCGCAGGTCGAAGGGAACCGTGGCGGTGACAAGGCCTGTGGCGCTGTCGACGCTCATCCATGCGGGCAGGTCCGATCCGTCCGCCAGCTTCGCCGTCCAGTTCGCCCCGGGCGCTATCAGCGCGGCGGGCGGACCATGGGTGACGATGCCGTCATGGATGACGAGCGCGCCATGGCCCGCCGCGGTGATCGACTTGACGCGCAGATAGTCGCCATCGTCCTCGCGGTCGTTGGCGATGAGGTCCATCAGCGCGAATGTGAGAGGCTGGTTCTCGATGGTCGCCAGCGTATCGGCAACCGCATCGGGCTTCTCGGCGGTCGGAAGCACGTTGAAGATGATGGTCCCGCTATTGTGCGAGATGCCGCCCTTTTCGTCGATCGTCGTGTAGCTGAGCGCAATCGACCCGTTGAAGTCCTCGGGTGCCGAAAGGTCGATCTGCTCACTCGAAGCGCGGATGCCAATGCCATTGGTCCCCCCGTCCGCAAGGGTGAAGCCGCTGTCGACGACCACATCGGTGAGGATCGAGAAGCTCGGCAGGGTGCCACTATTGCCGGCGACGTCGAGACGCACGCCGAGGGCACCGACATAGGCCGGCGGCGGGGTGCCGTCGAACGCGAGCGTTCCCTCGTTGAAGGCAAGCCAGTCAGGCAGCGGCGCTTCGCTTTCGCGTTTCGCTACGATGTCCGCTGCCGAGCCGAGGTCGATCGCGAACAGGCCCTGGGACTTGAAGAAGTCGCTTTGCTGGAGGAGCGCGTTGATCGCCGGATCGAGCGACGCGGCAGGATCGATGACGAATTCGAGGGTGAACCCGCGCTTCGCGGCCGAGTAACTGCCTTCCGGCACGACCGGGGCGTCGGGCGTGAATGTCAGCTGGAGACGGACCGGCTGCGCATCGGCGTCGGGCGATTCGCCCGTCAGCGCCAGGGTCATCGTGTCGAGGTCGAACTCCAGCCAATCGGGCAGCGGACGGCCGCCTTCGAGGCTGACGGAGAAGCTGCCCTGGCTCACATCGAAGAGGGCCACATCGCTATCATAGGCGATGCCCGTGCCGAGCGATGCGGGGTCGATCGCCAGCGTGTCGGTGAAGACGCTGGCTGGGTCCCCGGCTTGTGCCCCGGGCCTGGTGAAGTGGAGTACGACATCGAGCGGCGCGGTGGCGCCTGCATCCGGCGTGCCGCTGAAGCGGAGAGTGGCGGGGTCGAAGATCAGCCAGGCCGGCAGGGCATCGCCGTTGGAGAGTGTCGCCGTGACGGTTACGTCCGAAGCGAGATTGTCGGCGCCGAAGGCGATCTCGCTATGGTGCGGCTGACGGACGGTGAAGCCTGACAGGACCGCGTCCTGCACCGACAGGCCGTTAGCGAGGCTCTGGTTGTCGCCGCTGTTGAACGTGAAGCGCTGCGCGTAGCTGCCTGCGACCGGATCCTTGAGGATCACGCTTATGGTCGCTGTCGCCCCTGCAGGCGCCTCGCCGGTGAAGGTCATGGTGGCGGCGTCGAAGCTCAGCCAGCCGGGTAGATCCTCGCCATTGGCTTGGCGGGCTATGACTGTGTAATCAGCGGAGAGATAGCGGGTATCGAGCACGCCCAGCACGCCGGCGCTGCGGAAGAACAGCACGTCGCCTTCGGGCTCGACATCGTTGCCGAAGGCTTCAGCCGGGATGACGAACAGCGGCTGGTCTTCCAGGCCGGTGACGAGATCGTCGCGCAGGGTCGCGCCGTCGTTCTGCGGCAGGATGCCGATCGCGACATAACCAGCTGCGGTGCCGCCGCGGCCGTCGCTGATCGTATATTCAAAGCCCGCATCGCCATTGAAGTCGGGCCTCGCCTTGAAGACGATCTGGCCCAGCTCGTTGACGCTGACCTTTCCGTTATCGGCAAAACGCTCGACGCCGACGAAAGTCAGGCTGTCGCCGTCCGCGTCGCGGTCGTTTGCGAGCAGTGTCGCGGGATCAATGATGATCGTCTGGTCTTCCAGGATCGTGAACCGGTCGCCGATCGCCTGCGGGGCGTAGTTCGCCGGAAGAACATCGATGAAATAGGTGAGTGTTGCGCTGGCACCGCGCGCGTCGATCACATCGAACGAGATGGCGGCCGTGCCTTCGCCGTCGGGCGTGAATGCGATTGTCGCGCCGTCAAGGACCGCTGTGCCATTGAACGCGGAGTCGCCATCAGCGGCTGCGTGGAGGCCGATGAAGGTGATGGCATCGCCCTCGATGTCATAGGCTGTGGCCATGAGGTCGGCGACTGCAATGCTCGTGGTTCGGCCGAAACGGACACTTTGCTCATATTCGCCGGAGCCGCGCGGGGCGTCGTTGACCGCGTCGAAATAAAGTTCGATCGGCGCCACCGAGCGTGCCCCCGACGGGTCTTCAAGGATATAATTGAACCCGGCGAAGCCGTAAAAGTCGGTGCTTGAGATGATTTCGAGATAGTCGCCGGCTACTCGCGCCGACAAATTGGTTCCGGCCGTCCACTCGCTGCCATTGCCGTCATAATCAAATGGATCGATCGGGTTTCCGTCCGCGTCGACAAGCGGCGTGATGCCGACGACGCGCAAATCTTCCCAATCGTCGTCGATATCATAGTCGTTGTCCTTGAGGACGGTGTCGATGCGAATGCGCAGGATTTCGTCCTCGACGCCGTGGAGCGCCGCGTTGGTGTCGGGCACCGCGACCGGTGCGTCGTTGACGGCTGCGACATTGACCCGCACGCGGGCCGTGGATTCGCGGCCGTAGGGATCGGCGACGGTATATTCGAAATAGGCCTGGCCGTTGACGTTCGCCGGAGCCTGGAAGGCGATCATGCCGTCGTCGCGGATCCAGGCATTGGTCCCGCCGGTTCCGTTTACCGATTTGAGCACCAGTTGATCGACGCCTTCCTCGGCATCGTTGGCGAGCAGCGTCGCCGGATCGATGATGGCCACCTCGTCCTCGACGCCCAAGAGATAGACGTCATCCTCCGCGTTGAAACGGCCGATGCGCGCCAGATCCTCGATCTTCGCGCGATCCCAGACCGTGCCATTGGCGAAGGCGATTTCCTCGATGCCGCTCTCATTGCCAAGGAAGTGATCCTTGATCAGCATTGTATCGAAAGTGAGCACGCCGGCGACATTCTCAAGCTCGACCAGGAGATCGTCACCCTGGCGGACCAGCGAGACATCCTTGGGTAGCGCGCCCACCTTGATCGCCACGCGATCGATATCGCTCGCAGCGCCCTGTTCGATGACCTGGTCATTGTCGCTGTCGAAGCCGAGCAGATAGGTATCGGAGCCAAGGCCGCCCTTCAGCAGATCCTCACCATAGCCGCCATCGAACATGTCATTGCCGGTGGACCCGGCGAAGCTGTCCGCAAATACTGACCCCAGCAGCATCTCGATGCTGACGAGTGTGTCGCCTTCGGCTTCACCCGTCAGGCCCTGGCCCAGAGACAGGTCAACGGTCACCGCCTCGTCGGCCGCGCTATAGTCGGCGATGTCAAAACCACCGCGACCGTCGATCAGGTCGGCGCCGAGCCCGCCGCGTAGACGGTTGTCGGACGCGTCGCCACGCATGATGTCGTCATGATAGGAGCCCTGGACGATTTCGATGCTGGACAGGGTGTCCCCGAGCGCATCGCCGCCGCCCGCCATGCTATCTACGAGATCGATCGTGATCCCTTCCGCCGACAGCGAATAGTCCGCGATATCCTCGCCTTCGCCGCCGATCAGCGAATCGGCGCCGCGTCCACCGATCAGGACGTCGTTACCCGCGCCCCCAGAGAGAATGTCGCTGCCGCGTCCGCCCTCGAGCCGGTTGTTGCCGGCATCGCCCTCGATCGTGTCGTCATAGTCGGTGCCGATGACGTTCTCGATGCTGATCAGCGTATCGCCGGTCGCATCGCCGCCGGTGGCTGTGCCGTTCGCCAGCGAGATGGCAACGCCCTGCGTCGAGGGCGAGCTGTCGGTCGCGTCGAAATAGCTGACCGTGTCGATGCCGTCGCCGCCATCAAGGATGTCGGCGCCGACGCCGCCGTCGAGCGTATCGTTGCCAAGGCCGCCAATCAGCGTGTCGTTACCGGCACGACCTTCGAGCCTGTCGTTGCCCGCGCCGCCTTCCAGGCGGTTGTCGCCGGCGTCGCCGCCGAGCTGGTCGTTATAGTCGGTGCCAATAAGGGCTTCGATCCCGACATAGGTGTCGCCGGCAGCCGTGCCGCCCTGGCCGATCCGCGATTCAAGATCGGCCCGTACACCGACATTGGAACCGGCGAAGAGCACGGTGTCAAAGCCTGCGCCGCCAGTGATGTGGTCGGCGCCGAAGCCGGCGTCGATCGTGTCGTCGCCGTCGCCCGCATCGATGACATCGTCGCCAGCGCCGGTCTCAATCCGGTCGTTGCCGGCGAACGCGAGAATGAAATCGTTGCTGTCCAGGCCCTGGATCAGTTCGTCCTGCGCATTGCCGACGATATAATCGACATAGCGGCTACCGCGCAGCGTCCCGCCATAGGTCGCCTCGACCGTGGCGTTGACGAAGCCGGTATCCTCAAGGCCGGTCGGGTCGGCGATGCGATACTGGATCGTCGCTTCGCCTGAATAGCCGGGATTGAAGCGCACGACGACAAACTGCTCGCCCGAGAAGGTGACCACCTCGGCCGTGCCGATGCTGACATGATTGCCCAGCGCCAGTGCAACGGGGTCGAGCACTTCGTCAATTCCGACGAAATGGGGCAGGGGCCCGCCGTCAACATCATAGTCGTTGGCCATGAGGTCCGAGACGCGCAGCACCAGGGGAACATCGAAAGGCGTGGCGAAGTCATAATCGTCGACGACGGTCGGATCGTCGGGCTGGGCGATGATCGTGAGATCGACATAGCCCTCGGCGATGCCGCCTTCGACGGTGTCGTCGGTGATTTGATAGAAGAAGCCGGACGATTGGGTGACATTCGGATTGGGCGTGAAGAGAATATTGCCATCCACGTCGAATTCGAGCGTGCCGTTGAGATCATTGTCGGGCCGGAAGCCAAGGAACCGGAGCGGATCCCGGTCCATGTCGCTGTCGTTGGCGAGCAGCACCGAGATGGGAATGGTCACCGGCACGTCTTCGAGCACATCGACAAAATCGTTCCGGGCCACCGGAGGGCCGTCGCTCACATTGTCGAACCAGAGCGTGACTTTGCCATCGTCGACCGCTCCTTCGAGATCGGTGACAAGATAGTAGAAGCTTGCTTCGCCCCAGAAGTTCTCGTCCGGCGTGAAGAGGATCGTACCGTGGTCGGTAAATGTGATGTCGCCGTTGACCGCGGTCGGAACGCTGCTCTGATCGGTCGCGAAGGTGAGGGTGAAGCCTTCGGGATCGAAATCGTTCTTGAGCAACTCCAATATCGGGATCTCGATCGCCACGTCTTCAGGTCCGCGCAGGAACTGGAGGCCCGGCCCAGTATAGCTGTCGTTCCCAGCGATCGGGCGATCATTGACCGGCTGATAGGCGATGGTAGCGCGGGCCCAGGATGTGCCGCCCTGGCTATCATTCACGCGATAGTCGAACCAGGCGTCACCGTTGAAGTTGGCGGACGGCGTAAAGAGGATTGTCTGGTTGGCGAGAAGCTGAGCGGTGCCGCCATGGCTTGTACCGATGGCATCGATGACGAGCGGATCATTGTCCGGATCCGTATCGTTAGACAGCAGCCCGGGCACGATCGTGCCGTTCACCTCCTGCGCAAGAGCATTGAGGATGATCGGATTATCTTCGAGGATCGGGTCTCCGCTCTGGGTCGTTACGATAAGATCGTTATTGGCAACCGGCGCATCATTGACCGACGCGAAGGTCAGATTGACGCGTCCGATCGAGGTCGCGCCCGACGGGTCCCTCACGATGTAATCGAAGTGAGCATTCCCCCAGAAATGGTCGCGCGGGATGACCTGGATCAATCCGTCCGCATCGATGCTGACTGTGACGTCGGCATTGGAGAGAACGGACTGAAGGGTAAGAACGTCGCCATCGGCATCGCTGTCGTTCGCCAGCAGAGCAAGCGGGTCGATGGTGAGGGATTCGCCTTCTACGCCCTCTATCGTACCGTCATTCTGAGCGACTGGCGCGTCGTTGACGGGCGTGACGGTGATATACACCTTGGCGCTCGCGGAGCCGCCTTCCGGCGTGTTCGCGACATAGGTGAATTCGGCGGTGCCGTTGAAATTGGCGGTGGGATCGAAAGCGATGTTGCCGTCGCTGGAGAGCGAGACGGTGCCGCCCACTGCACTATTGACCTGTCCGACGATCATCCGGTCACCGTCGAGATCGTTGGAGAGCAAGCGCTCTACGCGGATATTGAGCGTGCCGTCTTCCGCGATGGTAAAACCGCGATCCTCGATTGCCGTTGCGACAGGACGAATGCGGATATCGACTTGCGCCGTGTCGAAAGCGTTGCGTCCGTCCGTGAGCGTGTAGGTCAGCGTGGTCGGGCCGTAATAGCTGCTGCTGGCTGTGAAGAGCACATTGCCATTCGCATCGAGCGATGCGGTACCGTTAGCGCCGCCATCGACCGAGACGATGTGAATGGGGTCCCCATCGGCATCGAGGTCGTTTTGCAGCAATTCGCTTGCAAGGATGGTGATCGTCTGGCCGGCGATCAGGGTATAATAGCCGTCATCGAGCGCCGCGGGTGCGCGGTTGTCGACGAGATCGCGCATCGCCGCCTTGGTCCATTCGACCCCATCGGCAAAGCGGACGATCTCGACGCCCTTGCCATCGGCAGCCAGTGCATCGATGATCGTCAGGCTGTCGTCCGTCGATGAGGTGAAGCGGATGATGACCGACTCGCTGCCGCGGAAAAGGCGCGACACCGACGCTTCGGTAGACGCGAAATCGGCGACAAAGACTGCATCCACCGGCCCCGTCTGCGTCTGCTTGTCCTGGATCGTGTCATTACCGCTGCCGCGAGCGAACGCATAGCTGTCCGATCCTTCCGCGCCGAACAACTGGTCGTCACCGCCACGTGCCGCGAAATTATCGGTGCCGTCGAACCCGTAGACCTTGTCGTTGCCGGCCCCGTCGATGTCGGACAGCGCGCGGGCGCGCATGGTGTCGAGGTTCCAGACCGTGCCGTTGGCGAAACGAATGGTGAAGAGGTTGAACGAAGCGAGCGCCCCCGTCAGGACGATCTGGTCCTTCCCGCCAACGAAAGTGATGACGAGGTCGAGATTGTCGGGGCCGCCGCGTGCGGTGCTCGCGATATCGGTCGGATTGAGATCCTCGAGGCGCAGGATGTCGGCATCGGGACTGTAGCCTTCGATGCGATCAACGCCGTCGCCGGAACGGTAAACGAAGGTGTCGGTGCCACCGCTGCCGCTGATGATGTCGTTACCCCGACCACCGGTGAGGGTGTCGCTGCCCGATGTGCCGGCGATGATGTCGTCCCCATCGCTCTGCTGGGAAGCAAGCGCGGCGGTGCGGATGGCGCTGAGGTTTACCACCACGTCACTGTCGGTCAGCAGCACCCGCTCGATGCCCCGGAAGCCGGCAAGACCGCCGCGGATGACGATCTCGTCGCCTGCCTGGGTGAGCCGAATAACGATATCATCGCTTTGCGGCGAGAGACGCGCGAAGCTGAGTTCGCCATATTCATAGCCAGAGATCTCGAGCGTATCGAAGACAGAGTCTGATGCGTCGAGGATGGTGTCGCGGCCATTGCCGCGTGCATAACGATAGGTATCGTCGCCGCCATTGCCGATCAGGAGATTGTTGCCCGAACCGCTCACGAGGGCGTTTGCACCGGCATCGCCGGTGATGATGGTGGTGCTAGCAGTCGTTGCCATTTCCAGAAGATTCTGGTCGCTCCAGACGGTGCCGTCTGCAAAGCGGACTGCTTCGACCTTGTTGGTCATCGCGCCCTGGATCGTGATCCGATCGTCGGTATCGCGGATTTTGAGGATCAGGTTCGCGCCGTCGGCGCTTTGTTCGACGATGAGATCGCCCGGCGCAATGCCGGCATCGAAATCGATCGTGTCCACGCCGCCACTTTCGATGATGAGATCCTGGCCATCGCCGCGGCCGAAGCGATAAATGTCGTCGCCAAGACCGCCCGCGAGCCTGTCTGCGCCCGCGCCGCCGCGTAGCGTATCATTACCACCGCTTGCGTATATCTCGTCATTGCCGAGCCCGCCGACCAGATCGTCGGCATAGTTCGAGCCATAGAGGATATCGTCGCCCGTGGTGGGATCGGTCGCCATCGTGAGCAAGGTGGAGGCCGTCCAGACCGTGCCATTGGCGAACTCCACAGACTGGATCGCCATGGAGAGCGACGCGGCTTCCCCAAGGTTGATCCTGTCACCCGTGCCAGTGATTGCGAGCATGACCGTGGATGCTCCGCGTACAAGCTGAACATCCTGGGGTGCGATGTCGGCACCGAACAGGAGGCGGTTCACGCCGCCGCTGTCGGAGATGCGATCCTGCCCATCGCCGCGGTTGAAGAGATAGATGTCGTCGCCCAGACCACCGTAGAGGACATCATCGCCGGCGCCGCCCGCCAGCGTATCGTCGCCGCTCGTGCCGGTAAGCGTATCGTTGCCGCCCTGGCCGTCTATTGTCGCGAGGCCACCCAAAAGCGCAACGGTGTCGTCGCCAGCTGTGGTGGTGACGGAGCGGGCGAGGACGTCGGTCCAGGTCCAGGTCGTCCCATCCGCGAAGGCGACCTGCTCGATCTTGCCGGCATTACCCGAGGCAAGCGCCTGGGAGAGCCTGATACGGCCGCCGTCATCGTTGACGCGCAGTTCAAGGTCGGTGCCGATCTGCACCACGGAAACGTCCGCAGCATCGATCCCCTCGGCAAATTCGATACGGTCATTGCCGCCGGCGTCGCTGATCGTGTCGCGACCATCGCCGCGCGTGAAGCGATAGAGGTCGTTGCCGGTGCCGCCCGTGAGTTTGTCGTCACCGCGCCCGCCCTCGAAGATGTCGCTATCGGACAGGACCTGGGTTTCCGTGCCGCCAAAGAGAATATCGTCGCCGGTTCCACCTGCAAGGATATCGGCGCCGGCGCCGCCGATCAGACGGTCATTACCTTCCTGACCCGAAACCCAGTCATCGCCATTGCCCGCATCGACGATGTCGTTGCCCGTGCCGCCGGCAAGCTTGTCGTTGCCGTCATAGCCGTAGATCGTGTCATCGCCGCCAAAGCCGTAGATGCGGTCGTCGGAGGGGCTCCCGGAAAGGATGTGGCCGTCATCGCTGTCGTCGAGGTCGACAGTACCGTCGAACGGGAAAGCGTAGCCGTCAAAATTCTCTGGCGTCAGGCTACCCGCACTGACGCCCTGAAGGCGCAGGATCGAGCGCGGCGTGGCGCCGCTCTCGGTGGTCTGGATGACCGTGTCCGCGCCATCTTGTTTGACCACCAGCAGGCCGAGCTGGAAGGGGTTTCCGGAATAATAGTTGACGAACTTGATGACATCGCCGGTCGGGCCGGTCTCGAAATCGGTAATGACGTCTTCGGCCGAACCCATGTTGTAGCGGTTGATGTAGCGATAGGTGTCGCGACCGTTGCCGCCCGTCATGGTGTCGACGGCATCGTCCGAGGAGATATCCTCAAAGAAGTCCGCGCCATCCCCGCCAATTAGCGTGTCTGCACCCTGGCCGCCTTCGAGAGAATCCGAGCCGAGGCCACCTTCGAGGACGTCGTTCCCGTCGCCGCCGCGCAGCGTGTCATCATTGCGGTTGAAGGTCGAGACGTTGGAGCCGCGTACCTGCATGTACCAGAAACCCGGAACACCAAGATTACCTTCGGCCGTGTCGAGAGTGACGAGACCGTTTGCGGGCATGGGCAGGGTGCGCGATTGCTGCGTTGTGTAGAGGCCGGGATAGCTGCCGCCGCCCCAGGTGAGTTGCTCGTAGCGATAGGCGATGTCGAAATCGCCATTGCCTATGACCTTGATCTGCGCCTGGAAGGCATTGGGCGTGGTATTGTTGCCATAAGCACCGACATCATCCCAGGTGATGGTGATCGTGCCGGTCACTGCATCGAAGTCGACCCAAACCTGATTGCTGCCGGTCGAATTGCCGCCTGCGCTGGGGGTGAGATCGCCTGCGCGGGTGTCGGCGTCCTGCGGCCAGATCTGGATGCTGAGCGAACCAATGGTGAGTGTGCCATTGGTCGAAACCTGGATCGCACTGACCGCCGTGCCTTCGACGTTGAGCGTGCCTCCATTGAAGCCGACCGGTATACCGATCGTCTCGGAGCCATCGTCGCTGCGCGCAAGTACCGTTTCGCCAAAGCCGCGCAGGCCTCCCAGCGTGTTGACAAGCGCATTGCTCGCCGGTCCGAAAGCTGCAAGACCTTGTCCGATGAAGGGATCGCTGCCGCCACTGTCCCCGATAATGTAGTCGTTTCCGCCGCCCCCGGTGAGGAAATCAGCGCCGTAGCCGCCATCAATCAGATCATTGCCGAGGCTGCCTGTCAGCACATCGTTGCCGTCTGTGCCGGTGAGTGTCTGATTTTCGGAGGACGCAAAGCGCATACCGCCGAAATTGGCGGTCGTGAGATCGCCCATATTGATATTCTGGAGCACCAGCGTGGTGCCGAATACGTAACTGCCATCGCTGTTGGTCGACAGGATGCTCTGAACGAGAACGTCGGATCCTTCCCGTTTGAGGAGGACGGATTCCTGCTCCAGTCCGCCGATAACCGCCCAATAGGGGACTTCGACGATGTCGCCGTTCTCGCCGGTCTCGAAATCGGTCACGATATCAGCCCCGCCGATTGTTGCGCTGCTGTCCGAGATAATGAAGGTGTCGCGGCCTGCGCCGCCGGTCAGGATATCCGACCCGGCCCCGCCATCCAGACGGTCCTCACCGAGCCCGCCCTCAAGGGTGTCGTTGCCATCGCCGCCGTAGAGTTGGTCATCGTTGAGCGCGATGCCGGTGATAAGCTGGTTGCCACGGATCTGAACAGCCCAGACGCCTGCCCCACCAGTGTTGCCAGGTGCCGTATCGAGTCCGACTGCGCCATCTGCGGGAAGCGGAAGGTAGAAACTGCCCCAGGGCGTATAGATGTTGGGCGTGCCGTTGCGCGCCCAGCTCAGGCTTTCATAGCGGAAGACGATGTCGAATTCGTCATCGCCGAGCACCTTGATCTGCACCTGGAAGGCATCGGGCGAGCCAATATTGTAGCCGTAGACGTCGTCCCAGGTGACGGTGATCGTGCTCGTCGCCGCGTCGAAATCCCACCACACCTGGTTGCTGCCGGCAGAATTGCCGCCCGCGCTTGGTGTTACCGCTCCGCCCCGGGTATCGACGTCCTGGGTCCAGATGTTGAAGGAGAAGTTCCCCATCGTCACCGAACCGTCGGTGTTGACGTCCATCTGGGTGACGGGCGCGCCATATATGGTGACCGAGCCGTCGTTGAAGTCCTCAGGGAGAGGAATCGTGGTGTAAAGATAATCCGCGCGCGCCATTGCGCTCTCACCGAAGCCGAGCGGGCCACCAAGCGTGTTGACGAGCGCGCTGGAGAGCGTCCCGAAATAGGTGGTCAGGTCGGGGAGGTCGGTCTGCGGCAGGCCGCTGTCACCGATCAGGTGGTCATCGCCCTTATCACCGCTGATGGTGTCGTTGCCATATCTGCCATTGATGAGGTCATTGCCCCAACCGCCAAGGAGCTGGTCGCTGCCATTGGTGCCCGTAACGACGATGTCGTCGGTGCGCAGGATACGTGCACCGTTGAAATTCTCGGAGGTAAGGCTGTTCGCGTTGACGTTCTCGAGTGTCAGCAGTGTGGTGGTGACGTAATTACCGGTATTGCCGTCATATCGCTGACCTGAAACGATCGTGTTCGCGCCGTCCTGTCGAACGAGCGCTGCATAGATGTTGTAGGAAACATGGTAGGCGGAATCATAGTCGAGCTCGATGATATCGCCCTGGGCGCCGACTTCGAAGTCGGTAATGACGTCGCTCTGGACCACGCCCGCCGCCGCACCGCTTTCGAGGGCCATCAGGCCGATTTCGACACCGCCGCCGCTGCCGACGCCGCCATAACCGATAACGAAACGGTCGCGCCCGATGCCGCCGGTGATCCGGTTGGATTGATTCCCGTAGGAGAGGTTCCAGAAGATGTCGTCGCCAGCGCCGCCATCCATCTCGTTGGCGCCGATGCTGTCCTCGAACTGGTCATCGCCGTCGCCGCCCAGCAGGACGTCGTCTCCGCCGCCGCCGTAGATCTGGTCATTGCCATCGAGACCGGAGATATGATCGTTGCCAAGCCCCCCCTCGAGCAGATTTTCGTCCGCGTCCCCGACGATGATCTGGTTCTCGACCAACTGGAAATCATTGCCGTCGAAGTTTGCGAGTGTGAGCTCGGAAGCGTCGACGCCGAGCAGGCGGATCAGTGGCCGGGTCGAACGCACTACGCCATCGTTCGAGATGGCAAGCGACACGATCGTGTCGTTCCCGTCCTGGGTAATGAAGACCGAGCCTTCTCCATCCGGACTGGAGCCCGTGATAATGCCAAGGATGTCGCCTTCGTCACCAACTGTGAAATCAGTGATAATGTCAACGCCCGTTGCACCGGGCGCGGGGCTTGCGAGGATTTCATAATAATCGCGGCCTGTGCCGCCGGTCAGCGTGTCGCTGCCCAGGCCCGTGCCGACATCGATGAAGGTGTCGTTGCCATCGCCGCCAACTATTATGTCATCGCCGCCGCTGCCGCCCGAGAGGAGATCGTCGCCGCCAAGCCCAAAGATCGTATCGGCCAGCGGGCCGCCAATGAGCTCGTCACTGTCTTCGGTTCCCGTGAGGGACAAGGGTTGCGCGATAATCGATGTGCGTCCGTCGAGCTCGGTGAAATTGTCGAGCGTGAGCAAGCTGCCGTCGAGGTTTGCTAGACGCAGGATCGGGACATAGGTCGCCGCATTGGTCCTTGCATAGACCACGACATCGTCGCCCTCCTGGGCGAAGAGGATGCGATCATAGTCGAGAACCTCGAAATCGCCCTGGGAATTCCGGCTTGGGCGGAAGGTGATCACATCGCCACCGTGGCCGGCTGCAAAGTCGGTGACCGTCGAGACAAGTTCAGCGCCAAGGTCGGTCGCGGTCGAGAAAAGGACATTATTTCCCGGCACGAATAGGGCCGGGATGCGCACCAGATAGGTATCCTTGCCAGCACCGCCGGTCGCCAGGTCCGCAGCGTCGGGCGCGGTCAGGTCGAATATGTCGTTGCCCGCCCCGCCATCAAGGACGTTAACGCCGGCGGCATCGAGGAAGATATCATCCCCGTCACCACCGATCAGCGTATCGTTGCCATAGCCGCCATCGAGGATATCGTCGGTCGAGCCGCCTTCGAGATGGTCGTCGCTACTTTCACCAAAGTGAAGCTCACCGGTGAACAGGATTTCCGCGCGATCATCGAGATCGTTGAAGTTGTTGCGTGTGAGAAGGCTGCCATCGAGCGACTGGAGCCGCAACAGTTCGACCAGCGGCGGTGCGTCGGCGCTCTCAGGCTTGTAAAAGACAACGACGTCAGCGCCGTCCTGGACCAGGAAAATGCGTTCCCAGGCAATGACAGGATCGCCATTTTCATCATTGCCGCCATTAAAGGCAATGATGTCTCCATCCTGCCCAGGAGTGAAGTCAGATACCAACGGTGCCGAGCCTGCAAACCAGCTCTGGTCTTGGGAAGGCAAGCCTAGCGCATAGGTGTCACGGCCGCTGCCGCCTTCGGCCTGATTTTGAGTGCTGAAGACGCGATTGAAGGAGAAATAGTCGTCGCCTGCGCCGCCGGACATCGAATTGGAGCCAGCATAGTCGAAGAAGCTATCGTTTCCGTCGCCGCCGATGAGCTGATCGTCACCGGATCCACCCGACAACTGATCGTTGCCGGCACCGCCGTCGAGTAAATCATTTCCGTCGTCACCGGACAGATAGTCGTCGCCTTCGCCGCCTTCGAGAAGATCATTGCCGCTACCGCCATAAACCGTGTCATTCTGGCTGGTGGGAAAGCCGATCGTGGTCGAACCTCTGATCTGGAAAGACCAGACCCCTGCATCGCCGAGGTTCCCCGGCATGGTATCGAGACCGAGTGGGCCTTCGGATGGCATTGCGAGTTCGCTATATCCCGCGCTGCTGAGATATGGCGTCTGGCCGTTAGCCCATTCGACGGATTCATAGCGATAGACGATATCGAATGAGTCTGGACCCAGAACCTTGATCTGGAGTTGGAAAGCGTTCGGGATCGTATCAGCCGGAAATTGCCCGACATCATCCCAGGTGACGGTGATAGTCTGTGTTGTCTCGTCGAAATCATACCAAACCCGGTTGGTGCCTTGCGAGGTTCCACCGGGGCTGGGCGAAAGGGGGCCTGCACCGTTGTCCGCGTCGTAGGGCAGAATACCAAAGCCGATGTTGCCAAGTTCGCTATAGCCGTTGGTCCGAACCAGGATTCCGGTAATTGACTGTCCATTGATGGTGAGTTCGCCACCGATTGCCGCCAGAAATACAGCCGGGATGTCGATGGAGAGTTCTTCGTCGTCACCTGCAGGCAGCGCTTCTTCGCCAAACCCTGCGTCGCCGCCCAGGCCATTCACCAGTATGTTAGTCTGAGGCCCGAAATAGTCGCGCAATTCCGATTGAATGGTTGGCCAACCGGAAGCGGCGACATCGTTCGGGGTATCGCCGACGAGATGATCGTTGCCGCCCATGCCCGAAAGGGTATCGGACCCGCCCTTGCCGAAGATCTGATCGTCGAACGGGGTGCCGTTGAGACTGTCGCTGTTGACGGTGCCGTTCAGGATCACGCCTTGCGGTTCGCCGGGTTCTTCACCCCCGGGCTCTCCTCCGCCCGGCTCCTCGCCGGCGCCGCCGAAGATCACGGAAGCGAAGGGATCGGTGCTCGCTGTGGGGTAGAGAATGTTCTGGGCGGCGGATTCCGTGACGATGTGGCTGCGGAATTCGGTCAGATTCCACTGCGTGCCGTCCGCGAATTGCACCCGGTCGATATCATCAAGCGAACTATATGCCTGGCCGCGAATGAGAACTTGGTCGTCACCGCCCCTGAGGCGTACGAGCAGGTCTTCGCCTTGCACAGTGACGACGACGTCATCAGCAGAAATGCCGGCACCAAAGCTCAGCGTATTTAGCGAGTTCCATGGATTAGGAACATCGATCGTGTCACGGCCGTCGCCGCGGTTGAAGGCGAAAGTCGCATCACCATTGCCGGTGATGATCGTGTCGTCGCCTTTGCCGCCTGCGATGATCAGAGTGCGCTCGAACCAGATGCCGAACTCGATCCCGTCATTGCCGTCCGTGCCCTGCGAGGCTCTGGAGAAGATTTCGGCGGTGTCCCAGACGGTGCCATCGGCAAAGACGAATTGCTCGATCACGTTGTCGACGTTATCGACCCAGTTGCTCTCGTTATTGCCCATGCCCTCGATGGTGAGCCGGTCCTGGCTGCCAGCGATGGTAAGACGGATCGAGCCGTTTTCGACACCAAGGAAGATTACGTCGTCCGGGTTGATACCGGGGCCAAATCTCAGCGTATCGGTGCCGCCGCCGTTGACGATGCTGGCATCAAGGATGCGATCCTGGCCATCACCTCGGTCGAAATAATAGGTGTCGCTGCCGCGGTTGCCCTCGAGCCGGTCATTGCCTCTGCCACCGGTCAGGATGTCGTTGCCGTGTCCGGTTTCGATATAGTCGTTGCCGCCGCCGCCATAGATTTCCCAGCCGGTGTTCGCGGCGTCGGCGGGGACGATGATATGATCGTCTCCATCCGTACCCGGGATCGCCGCTGCGAGAGCGGACAGCTTCACGCTCGTCCCGTCCACAAACTTGATGGATGCGATAATGCCGTCGACACGGCCTACCGGATCGACCAGCGTAAGCCGGTCATCGCCACCGGCGATCAGCAGCACGATATTGCCATTGGCGTCGCGCTGTGCGGTTACGTCGCTTCGGGCGATGTCCGAACCAAATTCGATGACGGCGAGGCCGTCCCACCCGGTGGTGCTCTGGACGCGATCCTGCCCGTCGCCCCGGCTGAACCGGATGATATCCGCGCCGCCGTTGCCGGCAATGGTGTCATTGCCCTTGCCACCGGTAAAGATTTCTCCGGCGCTGAGGTTGGTGCCCACCAGATAGTCGTCATTGTCGGTGCCCTGGCCGCGCCATAGGCCTTCGAGCTGGGTAAGTGTGAAGCTCGACCCGTCATCGAAGAGGACACGGTCGATCGCATAATTGGTCGAGGAGGCGTGGCGTAGCGTGATGCGGTCGCTGCCATCGCCGAAGGAGATTTCGGTCTCGCGGAAATCAGGTGTGAAGGAGACCCGCATGTCGGCAACGGCGTAGCCCTTGATGCGCAGCACATCGTCTGAGCCGTTGCTATCTTCGATCACGTCGGCGCCATCGCCACGCGCGAAGACATAGGTGTCGTTCCCACCGCCACCGGCGAGATAGTCGGCGCCCTGGCCACCGTTAAGGGTTTCAGCCCGGTTCGAGCCGAAAATGACGTCGTCACTGCTGCTCGCCTGATCGTTGACGAGGCGCTGCACGATTGCAGCTCCGTCGAGCAATTGACCATCGGCAAAGAGGAGCGAGGGTAGGGCACCGCCTCCTATGCCATCGACGAGAATGACCTGGTCGCCAGTGGAGAACAGGATAGCAATGTCGTTACTGCCGCGCGCAAGGGGACGGATGAGTGCGTCGGCTGCGCCAAAGTCGGCAAAATTGATGGTGGCCGAGTTTACGCCAGCGGGCATTTCTATCCGGTCGACGCCATCCCCGGCATTGATCGTGACCATGCCGCCGTTCGCCATGAGAATCCGGTCGTTACCACTGCCAGGTTCCACGGCGTCGGTGACGTCGAGTTCGCGCAGATCGATGATATCCTGGCCACTACTGTCGCTGCCCGCGAGGATCAGGCTACGCACTTGAGCTAGCGAGAGCGTCTCGCCGTCGGCAAAGACGAAGGATTCAACCGGCGCGTTCTTGTAGCCACCCAGAATAACGAGACGGTCGGTGCCGGTTGCAAGCGAGATGAGGAGATCGCCGTCAACGTTGCGGAACGTCACTTCGGTGCTGGTCACTCCAGCCTTGAAGACGATCTGGTCAATGCCGCCGGTGTCGGTGACGGCATCATAGCCAT
The DNA here is from genome assembly GCA_029167225.1 of Sphingobium arseniciresistens. GTDB lineage: Bacteria > Pseudomonadota > Alphaproteobacteria > Sphingomonadales > Sphingomonadaceae > Sphingobium > Sphingobium arseniciresistens. The sequence continues at coordinate 21,283 of JARFNK010000032.1, read as the reverse complement.
CGCCGATGCCAAACTTATAGGTGTCGTTGCCAGTACCGCCCGCGAGCAGGTCAGAACCAGCGCCGCCGGAAATCACGTCGGCGCGACCGTCGAAGCCAACGATGCTGTCGTCGCCCGACCCGCCGGTGAGCATGCGTTCAATGAGGTCGTCACGCGTCAGCACGGAGCCGTCGGCGAAATGATATTCCTCAATGCTGGTCGAGCCGAGGCCGCCCACGATGCGCAGGACGTCTGCCCCGCTGCCAAGATCGATGATCAAGTCGCTACCGTCGCGGGTAACGATCAGATCTTCGAGATGAACCGAGGCGCCGAAGACGATGCGATCGATCGCGCCGGCACGATCCTGCTTTTCGATGATCGTGTCGAAGTCGTAGCCTGCCGTGAAGGCGTAGGTATCCCCGGCATTGCCGCCCTTCAGGGTGTCGTCGCCCTGGCGGCCGTCGAGCGTGTTAGGGACATTGATGAGAAGCTCGCTGACCTCGATGATATTGTCACCGCGGTTGCCGCCTTCGATCTGCAGTTCCTGCTCGATATCACCCGCCGAGAGTATGCTGCCATCGGCGAAGCGGAAGATCTCGACCGCGTCGTCGATGCTGCGGAACTGATTGCGGATGCGCAAGCTGCTGTCGGGGCGGCCGGTGACCGTGATGAGAAGATCATCGCCGGACTTGGTGAAGACGATATTGCGGTCGCCCTGGAAGCGGATGTCCGCGCCGAATTCGATCGTGTCGTTGACCGGCACGTTGGCGCCAGCGCGATCGCCCCAGTGCGCGCGGGTACGGCGGTCAACGATCGTATCGTGGCCGTAGCCGACGTCGAAGATATAGGTGTCGCCGCCGTCGCCGCCGATCAGCTCATCGTCACCGCCGCGCCCGTCGATGATTTCGCCGAAATCGGAGCCCGTGAGGACGTCTGCCCCGCTGGTCGCTCCGCCGGTGAAGCGGTCGAGCGCGATGTCCTCAGGGTTGAGATCGGTGAAGGAAACCAGGCGATCCCCAAAGACGAACAGTTCGACCGCTGCGTGCTGAGCGCCCTCGCGGATATACTGGCCTTCGACGATGAGCCGCTCGCCGGTCGCTTTGATCGTGAACACGAGATCGAGCGCCGCACGCGTGATGGCGACGTCGGAGAAATTGAGGTTTGCGAAGATGAGCCGATCCGCACCTTCCTCATCGAAGACCGTGTCGTTGCCGCTCCCTTGAGCGAAATAATAAATATCGTTACCCGACAGGCCCTCCAGGCGATCGTTGCCGGCGCCAACGTAGAAGATGTCGGCAATGCCCTCGAACCCGTATATGACATCGTTTCCGCCGGTCTGGCCGACGTCCACGAAATGCTGGAGGAGTTGAAGGTAGCTCCACTCGGTCCCGTCCGCGAACGCGATTGTCTCGAGCGCATTCACATAACCCAGGAAGATGATTTCCTCGAGGAAATCGACCATGGTCACCTGATCATCGGTACCGGAAACGCGCAATGTCAGCGTGTCGCTCTTACCGGTGCGCAGATAGTCGAGGTCGGTCCAGCGAATGTCGTCGACGAATTTCAGGACGTCCTTCGATGGCGGATCGAACAGGCCATATTTAGGGCCGTTATCCTCGATGACGTCATAACCATAGTTGCGTCCGAAAATATATGTGTCGTCGCCGCGGCCACCCTGGAGATAATCATCGCCGGCTCCGCCGTCGAGTGTGTTGTCGTTGAGGAATCCGTAGATCGCGTCATCGCCTTCGGTCTTCGCGTTTGCGAGGACCCGCTCGGCAACCTGCGTGAATTCAAGGCTCGTGCCGTCGTCAAAAATGAAGCGTTCGACCTGGCTGGGTGACACATAGTCGAGCCCGTCGCTGCTGCCCAGCACCTCGGAAAACAGGCCGAGGCCAAGCGACAACCCGCCGAAATAATCCTCGATCTCGATCGTATCGCTGGTTGGGTACCCCTGCTTGTCGAGCAGAGTGATATGCAGCGTCGTATCCGTGCCGCTGCGCGTCAGCCGCAAATCGCTGGCGCTGATATCGCCGGTGAATTTGAGGAAGTCGATGCCTGCCTTGATCGGGCCGAACGAGAAACCACCGCGTTCGCTGATGACATCCTGGCCGTCGCCGCGCGCGAAAATGTAGATGTCGCCGCCCAGGCCACCGGTAAGAACGTCATTGCCCTTGCCGCCCCAGAGCACGTCGCCCGAGCCGGAGCCTGCATAGACGTCACCTGTATCGCGCGGGTCGGCTACTTCGACCGCGATGCGGAAGCGATCCCAGATGACACCGTCGGAGAAGACGATCTGTTCGACGCCGGACTGGAACTGTTTGCCGTTGGACAGATAGGGATTGAGTTCGCCCAGGAACTGATCGGTCAACCGAACGAAATTCGTCTGCCCGCGGATTTGGAGGATCAGGTCCTCGCCATCGCGAATGGCGATGACATCGCCGGAATCGACATCGGTGAAGCGCAGTTCGTCGTTCCCGCCAAGGTCCTGATCGAAGATGACGTCATTGCCGCTGTTTTTGCCGACGAAGTAATAATCCGCGCTCATGCCGCCACGCAGGGTCTGGTCGCCAACGGTCATGTAGAAATAGTCGGTGCCGTTCGTGCCTTCGACGAGCGTGTCGCCGTTTGCATGGGTGATGATCCGGGTTTCATCGATCGAAAGCGCATGAGCGACGCCGCGGATATCAAGGTCCACGCCTACATTCTCGTACGCCTGGATCAGCATCTGCATGATGTAGGCCTGATCTACGCCTACCTTCGCCTCAAGGACACCGCCATCGTCGTCAGGCGCGAAGTCGGGGTAAATCTGCCAGAGAATTTCGTTCCAGTCGGTCAGATAGTCGAGAACTGCGTCATTTGCGTTTGATACAGGTGCCGCCGCGAAGATGGCCTCGAACATCGGGGCCATCTGGCGATCGGTGGTCGTGACGAACACATCACGCGAGGCGTCATAGGACAGTCCCTGGGCAAAGGGCTTGAGGCCCCCTTGCAGGGCGAGGCGCACCGCCAGACGGCGCGACGTGATGACATATTGCTCCATCACCGGCTGGAGCATGGCGATCATCGTTTTGATGTCGCTCTGGTACCTGGTTGCCGGCGCTGTCGTCCCATCGGAATAGGTCACCAGGACGGGGGCGCCATTGGCGTCCACCTGATTGACGTAACGACCCGCGCCTTCGACACCGTTCACGCTATAGCTGAGCTGGCCGTTCACATTATTGTAGGTTGCGGACAGCATTTGAGGGCGGAAGTCGACGCCGCCGAGGCTGGTCGCGAAATGGAATTGCTGCGGTGTCAGCAGCTCGACGCGATATACGCTGTCGTCGGTCGAACCGACTTCATCGAGGGTATCAAAATCAATCTGGTAGTTACGCAGGTTGAATTCGAACGCGTTACCCGACTTGGCCTGGAGTTGAAGCGCCCGATCGAGGTTACGCGCCCAGACATAGAAACTGCCGTCATTGTCGGTGATCCGCACCGTATAGTCGACGGCGACCCCGTTGATGAAATTGACGGCGATCGTCTCGACGGGGAGGTTCGCAAGCGGATTGAACTGGATGTCCTCTCGGCGCCATTCGGTCCCGATCGCGTGGGGGAGGGCGAAGATAGCGTCGATGGAAGCGTAGGAGACAGACGAATTGGATGCGAGGGCCCAGCTTCCGTCGCTCTGCTTGATGCCATAGTCGAGAATGACTGCACGGCCATTCACCTGGCTCATGAGATATGGTGCTTCGTCGCGGAAGGCGAGGGCGCTCTCACGCGAGGAAGGTGACCAGGCTTGCTCGAGTCTCCAGCTGGAGCCTTGGCCGAGCACTTGCTCCAGCGTCGGGCGTGCGATGGTCGCACCTTGTCCGTCGAGAATCGGATTCCCGGATTCGAGCGTCCAATAGCCGCCGGTCGCATCCTCGACATAGACTGCACGGTCGACGAAGACGCCATCGCTGCCGAGTTTGACGGCTACCAGTTCCTGGCTGGTTTCGAGCGTCATGCCCCATTCGCCCAGGACATCGCCGACCTTGGCGACAAGATCCTTCATCTTGGGCGTGGTCATCGCTGCCGCACGGTCCTGCGCCAGCTCAGCAAAGCCTACGTCATTGGCAGCCGCTACCGCGAGATCGGTGATCGAGCCGAAGCCCTTCGCATTAAGCACGGAACTGGACTGCCAGGGGGCGAGGCCGGCTTCACCGGCAAATTTGGTGTCGACTTCGTTGGCGGTGAATAGTGCTTCGAAGATGTTGCTGGTCCGGCCGTTGTTGAATGTGACCGTACTGCTTGAAACCAAATGGGCGTTTTGAGGCGTCGTCACGCCAAGAGCGGTCGACGAGAGGTTGATCGAAACGATACCGAGCTGATCTAGAGACTTTAGCTCGCCCGTATCGGTTACGCCGTCGCGATTGCGGTCCTGCCAGACCTGGAGGCTCGACCAGATCAGATCGGCAGCCGTGATCTTGCCGTCGCTATTGCTGTCATACTGCGAGAGTTCGGCGAAGCCACCGCCGGCGCGGCTGCCGAACATCTCGCCGATCCCGTCGATACGGGCGTTGCCGTTGCTATCGAGGACAAGGAAACCATCGTCGCCTTTCAGCCAACCGGTACGCTCGGCGAACAGGTCGCCATCGACATCGAAATAGGCTTTGCTGTCGCTGAGACTGGTTGTCTCAATGCCATCGCCGTCGAGGTCGATGATGAGCGGGTCCGTACCGTCGGCCCATTTGAGCGCCTTGGTGAAACGCTGGGTTGCTGCCACGGTCGACAGAAGGGAGTCTGCGAAAACCGAATAATAGAGTGCCGCGCCAATGGCGCCGGGAACGAGATTGAGGAGGGGCAGAAGTGCCTGCAGCGGATTGACCGCGCGGAACACCATATTGAGGTCGCCCTGACCGGCCAGCTCGCCTTGCAGCGCGCCGAGGCGCGAACCGACGACGTCGACATTCTCGATCTTCATCCAGCCCTTGTGGATGCCTTCCGACGAGCCCGCCTCATTGCCGGTGGCGGCCATCATGCCACGGAAGATCTGCTCAAATGCATTCGTCACATACATGTCGAGGTTTCCATCCTCGTCATGCTGGAAGGTGTAGAGAATCCACGGCTGGATGTGGTCAACATAGACCTCGCCGGTCCAGTCGCTTGCTTGCCCCGTCATGTAGCGCGTGATGTTGGCCATGCCGGTTGCGCTGCCGAGCAAGCCGTTCATGATCGCAAGGCCCGCGAGACCGCCATTGGCGTCGCCGCCGGTCATGGGAAGCCCGAAATATTTCATCACATCGTGGTGCTGGGCATCCATCAGCGTCGTGTCGGCCCAGAACCAGATATTGTCGCTGTTCGCCGTGGAATCTGCAACTGCCAGCCCAGTGTCAGGATCTAGGCCATCGATCGTGTCGCCGTAGATTTCGCCGGCAGCGCTGGTATTGAATATCCAGTCTCGGCCAAGACCGCCAAGAGTGACAGCCTTCTCGCCGCCGACCGTTATCACCCAGTCATTGCCCGCCCCGCCGTCGAGCTCAAGCGCTGCGTCCACTTCCGCAAGCGGAGCAGGAGAACCTTCGATCAATGCAGACCCGGCAGGCACAAATCTCGGTGCAATGCCCAGCAGCACGTCATCGCCCTTGCCGCCCAATACTGCCCCTGTACCCTCGTCGTTGATCAATATGTCGTCGCCGTCGGTGCCGTAAAGAATGGCATCGAAACCGTCATAGGCCCACCTGCCGTCTTGCTTGAGAAACCCTTCCGCCTGTCCTCGTTCTATCAACCCGTGCAAAGGTCCTTCGGGGCCGAACAAAGGCCCGTTCGAACCGAACAAACCGTCGGTTCCAATCACCTTGTCACCAAGATACTCGAAGGCGTCGGTCACCGCGCCGTAGATCATCCCGGCGGCATCGGCGATAACATCCCCAATGGCGATCAGGCCCTCGCCTGCCGGAGCCAGAATCGGTGCGAGCCATTCGGCAAGATCGTTCGCGGCTTCAGTGAAATTGTCGTAAAAGAATGTGCCCAGCGCACGGCCCGCAATATCCCCCGCAATTGCGGCGCCGATGCCGATCGGTATCGCCAGTATCCCTGCGGTGGCGGCACCGCCCAAAAGTCCGGCGATAATGCCGGTAAGACCGCCTGTGACCGTTCCGAAAAGCTCTTCGATGAAGGCCTTGTTGGCGGGCACGATAGCTTCTGGAGTATAGCTTTCATCGAGTTGCGCTGCATTTGCCGCTGGAGACAATGCCGCCAGTGCCACGATAGAAAGTGCTGGCCCTCCGATTCGCTTTAAGAGCTTGGTAGATAGTTTGCCGAAACTGGAAATCGGCAGATCTTCGGCAACCTTGGTCGCCAAAAGCGCATCTGCTTCCGCGAATCTGACCGCAATCCCGTTCCTGAGAACCGAGCCGTCACCGACAGACGTAATGCCGTTCTGTGTTGCCCATCTATTTGAAAACGCCGTTGACGCGCCGCTCGTGGCCCAGACCTTCCATTCGCCAATCTTGTCAGCTGCCTTCGAAAAGAAGCCGCCGTTGGAGAGCTTGCCGTCAAATTCCAGCGTCCGGACCGTCTCACCATCGACAATCTCGGTCACAACTTTGGGGTTAAGGTTGATTGCCGCCTGGCCCGCAACGGAATTTTCGATATTGCTCCATGAAATGCCGCGCCGCGCCTCGGCGTACATATATTCCCTTGTCGGCTGCCCATTTAGATCTGCAATGAGATGCGGATCGCTTCGACTAGAAAAGGCGACATAGCCGCCGGTACTCGCACCCTTGGTCGCAAGCGCTTCCGCGCTATTGGCTTCGTACATGAAGTTGACAAAACCGGCGAGCAGCCGGGGTCTTTCTACTTCGGTTGCGTTCTTCCACCGCGGATGATCGAAAAGCTCTTTGATGGCTGTATTGATCCACGGATGAGATCCGTTTTGCATCAATATCTGAAGTTGTCCCGCCGCCTTTTGCGTCGCGGCCCCCGCGTGGAAATTATATTCGCCGCCGCCGCTCCAGCCGGGAAGATAGCGTGTAAAAATGTCACGCCAAGTGGCTCCCAAATGGATTTCCTTGGGAATGGAGTCCAGACCTTGAATCTCGATCATGGTCAGACCTCCGTCATGCGATAATGTTTGGGAAGTCGAAGGCCAACTTTGACGGCTTCCGCTTCAAGCTGGTCTGATAAACAGGTAAGCTTGCCATTCAGGGCACGTTCACGCCATAAATGTGCGCGGCCAAATGCAGTCTTTGAGAATGCAAGGCCGGATATCTCCTTTTTCGAGTCGATCAGCGTATAGTAGCCAGGATATTCCGGCTCATAGGAGCGATACGCCCCTTTTTTGCTCTTCTCCGGCGAGAAAGCGTCAATATACTGCCCGACGACCAGGATATGATATTGCTTGGGATATGGGTTGCCGCGCGGCATCCTAATTTCGATGGGGAAGAACTGGTGAATACCCGGCTCGAGCCGTTCGATGATTGACTTCATCATTTCATCGACCGCCAGCAAGCCGCCTAACGAAATTAGCGAAGCAAGCGACTTATAGCTTTTGGCGGTGATATAGCATTGTGGTGGTTCATGATCTTTGATTGAGTTGAGCGGGGCCAATTCGGGAAATTCGGTAGGCCTTACGCCAAGTTCCTGATAAAATTTGGAAGTAACATAGATGGGGTAGCTGGCTATATCGCCACCTTGGGTATAGTCGTACAAAGCCCTCTGAAGTTCTGGCGATTGACTCTGATAATAGCGGTTGAGACGATCGCGCCAACCGCCTTTGCCATGCGGGTCGAGGCTTTCAAAGTCGCCCTCCGGCCAATAATCGCCAAAACTCGAAGGTATGCTCATTCCCCAAACCATTAGGCTGCCTCCCACGCAAACTGCGCGTTATAAAAATTTTCATCAGCCGCCAGCTTGGCCAAGCCACGCTCTGTGCGTTCGGCGAAGAGATCGCCATCCACATCGAAATAGGCCTTGCTGTTGGACAGGCTGATCGTCTCGATACCGTCGTCGTCGAGGTCGATTACCAGAGGATCGGCTTCCTCGCTCCACTTCAGCGCCTTGGTGAACCACTTCGAGCAGCGGTGCTCGGCGATTTCGCGATCGACGACTGCACTGAGAGCCAAGGTCATTGCCAGGCAGGGCCGAGGCCGCGTGCCGAGTAGCTTGGTCAAGGCATTATCGTAAGCGATCACACACCCCCTTAAACACTCCCCCTTCACTCTTGCCTAGATGCCACAAGCCTGTAAGTATGCAATAGAAATGTTCGATCTAAAATTACAATCATGTCACCCTGGTTAGGTAAATTGACGATAAACTCTCAATCATATTGTCCATGAACCATCAAGTAGGAGAATATCAGGAAATTAAATCAGAATGATCGATAGAATAAACTATCTCCAAATTGAATGTATCTGGTTTATACACGATTATTGATAATAGCGTTATGACATTGACTAAGGGTGTTCAGAGGTTACGCATATCGGCTGTCATGGCCCTGCAAGCTCAGCACATGGCCCGCAGGGCTGGGGCCGCATCGAAGGAGGGATTATAGTGGCAAAGAAGTTGAACGGATCTGCGAACGAATCGCAACTGGACGCAGTCGAAGCGTCAGCGCCATCGACCGGCATCGACCCGGAGATCGCGGCGAAAATCTCTGCGGTGCGCACGCACATCCGGGAGAGCTTCGGCAAGGTCGTCATGGCGCTGATGATGTTGCCGCGCTACCGCAATCAGACGCTCGCCGACCTCCAGCATCTCGTCCTCGAGCCGCTGATGCGCGATCGCGTGGCGATCGCCTATCCCGGCGGCGAAAAGGCCGGTCCCCTTGCCGACATGGCGGGTCTCGCGATCTGGGCGAGCGTCAGCAAAGAGGCCGACGCGCGCATTCGCGAGCAGATCCAGGCAGGCACTTTCCCCGTGCGCCTCAAGGCCGAGGACTGGAATTCGGGCGACATCAACTGGCTGCTCGACGTCGTCGCGCCCGATCAGCGGACCACCGCCAACGTCATCGCCAATTTCAAGCAGGTCGTGAAGGAAGGCAGCCTGCGCCTGCACCCGATCGTGACTCGTCTGGTCGACGCGGAAACGCTCGAGAAGATGGGAGCCGAAAAGATGGCGCCGCATGCTGCGCCGACCGTGCCGGAAAGCGCTACCGTTAACTGATTAGCAGTCTTCTTCTGGCCGGGACGGCATCGTGTTGCCGTCCCGGCATTCGATCCGGTGCGGCCGTTCCCTGGCGGTACGAACGATGGGCTGGTTGCCCATCGCTGATGGCGGCTCGGGTCAATTGCCTTTTGCGGATGCAGGCCGCGCCGATAGCGAGTGGAACTCCAGTCTTCAACGCTCTGCAACTCTCAATGACAGAGGTTGTCTGAACGACCGATGTGAACGAAATGACGAAGCCCAAGAAATCACCCCACATATTTCTCGACGCAAACATCGTGATTGCCGCGGGTAAGCCACCGGGTGGACCGGAACTGGATCGCGTCAAGGACCTGGTAGACGCTGGCCTGGTCCGCATGCTGACCACCGATCTCACCATCACCGAGGTCGCGAAGAAGCACGCGCAGAATGACTTCGATCTGATCCGTTCGATCTGCCAGCCCCATTTCCGTGACATTGTCGCGGCCGCGACGGGCGCGAAGCTACCCTCCATGAAAAACGGCGAGTTGCGCACCGTCCTGAAGGAGCGCTACGAGGCCCAGACACTGGCGATGTTCAAGGCTCTCTGCGCACAGACGCTGAAAGTCGATGATGTGAAGCCGTCGGCCGTACTCGATGCCTACTCCCAGAAAACCGGGTTCTTTTTGGGCGAAGGGAAGAAGGACCAGTTCCCCGACGCCTTTCTGTTCGAATGCCTCAAGCAGATTGCGTCGAAGAAGACGCCGGTGATTATCGTGTCCGCCGATGGGGATTTTGCAGGGCCGGTCAAAGACGCGGAGCATATCTCACTCGTTAAATCCCTGCCGGCGCTGTTCGAGGCGCTTGGGCTAGAGATGGCTGCCCCCGAGATCGATGCCTTCCTCGATGGGCAGAATGAGGCACTGGTTGGTCTGATCAATGACGAACTGACAAGCTGGGGCCTCCAGAGCGATGATGTGATGGACACCGAGATCGACGATATCGTGGTCGAAGGCGTCGAAGTAAGCAAGGTCACGGCGTTCAAGCCGCTGGCCGAGGGTGGGTCGATCCTTGCCATCGCCAAGGCTGGCGTGCGTGCCACCATTTCCTACACCCACCCCAACTGGGACGAGGCGATGTGGGATTCCGAAGACAAGATCGCCATTCCGTACGACACCGTCAGCGGGGAGACGGAGATCGAGTTGTCGATCGATATCGCGCTTAGCCTCTCGGTTGATGGTGATGGCGAGATTGAAGAGATCGACGGGCTGCGGTTCAGGAGCGCCAATTTCCAATATGTAACCTTATATCCACCCGACAATTACAAGTGACGGGACCGGGTTGCCCTCGTTTCGAAGAGGGCAAAGGAATAGGCTGCCGCCAACCGGCGGTTGGCAAAATCTAAACGAGGTGGATCTACTCGTCACATCACTTCGCGCTGTGCGCTGTTGGTCGGGAGGTAAATCATGGCGTTCGGCAATTTTGGTCGCAAGGGGCTGCAGCGACTAGGCTTCGGCCGCAAGGTGGGTGCGGATGCCGCGCCGCAGACGCCGCCGCGAATTTTCGGCCGTCGAGACAGCAGCTACGGCAGTTCACCATTCGATCGCTTTGCCGCGCGGCTTGAAGCGGAAAGGGACCTTGGCAAGTTGGGTCATAGTCAGCTCTATGCCCGGTCCGCTGCCATGGCCGACCTTTCCGCCGAGGAACGGGGCGAATTACTGGCCGACCTCGCGCATCAGCCCGGCATCTTCGACGGCTATGCCGATGGCAAATCACTGCGTGAAAAGGCTGCCTATAACGCGCATTACACGGTCTTCGGGCTCGAGGTAGAGGTACGGCCTGAGCATCTCCCCGCGCTTTTGATCCTGTTGCTGTCGAATGACCGGCTGCGCAAGGAGCGCTACAACCAGCCTACATTCGATACGCTCCTCAAGCTGATCGATAGCGCCATCCGCCAGGGGGCCTATTTGTCGAGCGGCGATTGCGAGGCCCTGGTCGGAATGGCAGCGGAAATTCGCGGCGCGCGCCGCTCCTACCGCAAGGCGGACACGAAGAAGATGATAGGCCGGGCCGAGAAGCTGGAAAAACTGGCCGGCGCCGAGGTGAGTTCGACGGAATTGCTGATGCAGCGCTGCGAGGGTGCGGACAATCCCTGGGCTCTGGCTCCGGGGCTGAGGCCCAATGCCCGGTTCTGGGCGGACCTTCTGGCGGAAACGACCATCGCGCTAGAGGAAATCCGCGACGGCAGCAAAACGAGCCGCAACCCGGCCTGGATGCGCGATCCCGCCGCCTTTGCTGCTGCCTGGCCAGCGGTCGGTGAGGTCGTGCCGCATTTTGGGGTGTGGGAGGAGGGGGGCAAGCCCTTTGCTGCGCTTAGCCAGCATAACGGCAAGCGGGCCGGCTTCGCCGAGGCGGAGGCCTATCGCCGCCTGCCCGATACGATCGCGCTGGCACAGCCACATTCGCGCTTCAACTGGAAGAGCGACCAGATCCCCGGACTGGATGTGCTCGCAGATCTTGAGAACCCCGACTGGACGGCGCTGGTCGAACAGATGATAACGCAGCGCCGAGCCACCAGGGCAACCGCCACCTGGCAAAAGGAGATAGTTGCGCTGTGCCGGCCGATCGGCATCGAGGTGGTGGAAGCGCGGCTGCATGACTGGTTGGCGCTGTTCCATACGCCGACGCTCGACCGGACAGTCTATACCGATATCTGCAACGGTGAACGCTTCGCAGCGACAGTGGGCGATCTCGAAGAGACGCATCCCGACTGGCCTTCACGTCACGGCCGAGAGGTGCGCGCGCTGGGAAGAGCCGTTGCGATGGTTATTGCGAGCCAGCGTTCCCATGCCCTTGGCAAGGCGTTGCATACGCAACTGATCCGCACCGATGATCATGTCTACAAGAACACACGGGTCACCGATGGCGTCCTTGGCCTTGCCAGGCCGCATTACAAACAGGGTGACGGCCGTGCGACCTATGAAAGCATATCCACCTGGATGAGGGTCAGCATCGAGAATGAGGAGTTCCTGCGCGGCGCTACCTGGCTTGTGGCATTGATGCCCGATCGCTCGCGCGCCATCGACAGCCTGTCGAAGGTGGCACAGTCCGCCGCGACCTACCTGTCGACCGGAGAAGACGGGATGCGTTCGAAGATCATCGCCAATGCGGCGATCGCCACGCTGATTGCGATGGGCGGCAGCGATATCGATCAGGCGGTGCTGCACCTTTCGAAGATGATCGAAAATTGCACGATCAATCCGCCCTTGTTCAAATATCTGAATGCCGGAGCGTAAGGCCCCATCGATCCGCTCAACCGAACTCCTCATAGCCCTTGCGGGTCTTTTCGAGCGTGAGCTTGTTCGCTTCACGGCGGGCGCGATCGGCATCCTCGAAGCTCTTCACCACACGCTGGCCGCCGGTTCCAATACGGCCGAATTCGACGATGAGGTCGGCGCCGTCGATGCCAACCCGCCAGAACTTGCTCGAAGCACCGGCAACGAGTCGATATTCTGTCATGCCGGGGTCCGCTCGCTTGGCTTCGCTTCCGGTTGAGGATGCCTGAACGGCGTTATCGGCGTGGTTGTCCGCGGCAGCGTCGTTCGCAGACGGCCCGGTAGCTATGGGGGAAAGGCCGGTGCCGCTCATCGGGTCGGCATTTGCCAGATCCCAGCTTGAACGCTGAAGCTCCTGCTCGATGCGCTCGATCACCGGTCCACGGGCGCGCAGCCAGCTGGTGACCGGCACATCGATCACCCGCCAGCCGAAGGAGCGCAAAATGTTCGGCCGGAAGACGTATCGTTCCTCGACCGCGAGGCCGACCTTGTCGGCCCGATCGAGCAGAATGCCCAGCACATAGCTGCCGCCGGCGGGATCGACGATCGCAAGGTCGCACCGGAAGCTGGCCCCGCCGACATGTTCGTGCACGTCGTGGCCTTTGGCGCGCAGAGCCTGCGCGATGGCGCTGCGCACCGGATCGGGCGGAAGGATGCTATCGAAGGTCCGTGCGGCGTCGGGATTGAGCGTGGCGAGCACGGCTTGCGCGTTGTCGTGCAAGCCCATCGACTGCGCCTGCGCGAACGCCAGGAAGCTGCGCAACGCGCGCGCGCCGTCATTGTGAATGTTGGTGATCGCCTCGGGCGCGATGGTGGATATGATCGCCATGTGGCGCTTGGCGCGGCTGAAGATCACGTTGAGCCGCTTTTCGCCGCCTCGTTGGTTGATCGGCCCGAAATTCATGGCCATTCGCCCGTCGCGGCCGGGCGCATAGCACACGCTCATCAGGATGATGTCGCGCTCGTCGCCTTGCACATTTTCGAGGTTCTTGACGAACAGGCCGACGAACTGGCCATCTTCCTCCCGTTCCACCTCGCGGGTGAGGGCGCCGGAAAAGGCCTCGTCGTCGGCCGCGAGCCGTTCCAGCGCGTCTTCGATCTCGGCTTGCTGTGCCTCGGAAAAGGCGACGATGCCGATGCTCTGGCCCGTTCCGCGGGCGAGCAATTCCCGCACCAGTCCGGCGATATAGCGTGCCTCGGAAAGGTTCGCCCGGCGTTCGTAGAGACCGTCTGCCATGCGATGGGTGGTGATGGGGGCAGCAAGCAGGCGGTCGGCGCCGGCGGCCCAGGCTGCTTCGCTGTCAGAGGGAACTGGCGCGCTGTCGTCATGCCGGATGCGCAAGGTGCGATCAGGGATGGTGACGAGTTCACCTGCATAGAAAGCGGCGTTCGAAAAGCTGATCAGCGCCTCGGATCGGCTGCGATAGTGCCAGGCTAGCAAGGTTGCCGGCAGGTTTCGGGCGGACTGGCTGAGCAGGCTGTCCGCGTCGAGAACGATGGCGATCCGCTCACCGTCTTCTTCGGCGGCCACTTCCATCTCGTCATCCGATTGCCCGGCGGAGAAGAAACTCGTGGGCGGGAGTTGCATTTCGTCGCCGACGATCACGACCTGGCGCGAACGGCAGAGGGCGGGCACCGCGTCCTCGGTCGGAATCTGGCTCGCCTCATCGAAAATCACAACGTCGAATAGACCTGGATCGAGTGGCAACGTGTCCGAGACCGAGAGCGGGCTCATCAGCCATATAGGCTTAAGGTCATTGAGGACGCGCCCGCTCTCGCCGCTCGCCAGTTCACGGATCGACCGGTAGCGCATTGATTTCCCGAATTCATGCTCGAGCTCGCGGCGACCGGTCGCATAGGTCTTTTTGAACACGCGCCCGTTGGTGTCGAGTTGTTGGACCGAGGTTTCCGAGCGTTTCACATTATCGCGGAACTGGCGGTGGCGCCTTGCCCGGATGGTCGAGGAGTTGTGATCGCGTAGCATCTCGCGCGCGGCAGCGGCCCTCCGAGAGATCGCGACCATGCGATCGATGTCAAACCGGCGAATATCGGGGTTCGTTCGTTCTCGGGCGGCGATAGCCTCGTCCACGATCAGGGCATCGATCGCGGCGAGGGACAAAGGCAGGCTGGTGAGCATGGCGGTGACGGCAGGCGGCGCAGCATGGACCTCAGCCAGGTGCGGAAGAAGATCGGGCAAATCGTCCAGATTTTCGCGAAGGTCGCGGAGCAACTCCCCGGCTTCATCGACCGTGAGCAGGCCGGGGTCGTCCAGGATAGCGCCGAGCATCACCAGGAGCCCGGACATGGGGGCGGAATATTGGGCGATGCGGCCGATAATCCGGGGGCCATCCGGCGATTTCGCCAGCGCGATGGTCATGGCTATAGCGCTGCCAGCCGGAGCGTCGGCAAGTTGGCGTCGTGTCGCAAGCAGTGCGGGCACGTCCGAGATCCCCAGCCGCTGATCCAGTGCTGTGCGGGTGGTCGCCAGCTTGACCTCTGCCGCTTGAAGCGTGGAAAGTGCCTCCAGGACGGCGACCAGCTTTGGCTTTACCGCATGGGAGACGAAGTCATATCGGTCTTCCACCGACCTCTTGAGGCTGCGCCAGGCGCCGCTGAATATGGCGAAGATCGACCCTTCTCTGGCCCGTGCGAACTCCAGCGCGGCGGCAGTATCGCCAGGATCGAGCGGCGAGCGCCATCCCCGGGCCTCATTGGCTGCGACGTCCCGGGCCGTTTCGAGCGCGGTGATCGCTGCAAGGTCCGCGTCCAGCGCGATGGAGTCCGCTGAAAGCGGATCGAGGAGGCTGGGCATATGGGCGACGCCGGCTTTCACCAATTGCTCGGCAAGCATGGCAATCGCCTGCGCATCGGCGAGGGCCGTCGTGCCGGACACCGACACGGCCTCATCCTCCAGCAACGGGTCGATGGACTGAAAATGCGCATCGGCGCCACCAATGGAGGCTTCCAGCACGGCATAAGGCCTCGCTGCACGCAGGAGATCACCGCCGAGACGCGCGAAGGGATGTTCGGCGAGGCTGTTCGCACCGACGATCTCGTGCATGGCGTGAAACACCCGTGTCGCCATGGAGCGCTGACCATCCCAAAGAGCAAGGCTTGGCAGCGCCTCGCGCGCTGCGGGGCCAATGCCGCTCGGGACGGGCGGCAAAGCCGCGGCGCGACGAACCAGATCGCGCAAGGGCGGCTCGCCTGCGGCCGTGTCGTTGCCCACCGCCGCCTCGAAGGTCGCAATCTGCCGCAGATGCTCCTGAAGCGCCGCGACAGTTTGCGCACGTGCGGCCTCCGCATCGGCGTACCCATCTGCAGTCCGGCCCCACTGCTCATACTGAGCACGCAGGTCCGCGATGAAATCCTTCTTGTCCTCCTGGGAATCGTGGATGATTGTCGCAAGGCCGTCCAGGCCTGCCTGGCCCAGGCGGTGGAACACCACGTCTAGCGCGGCGCGCTTCTCGCAAACGAACAGCACACGCTGACCCTGCGCGGTGAAGTCGGCGATCAGGTTGGTGATGGTCTGTGATTTTCCGGTCCCGGGCGGTCCCTGGATGATGTAACTTCGACCGGTACGGGCAAAGGCGACCGCCCGGTCCTGGGTCGCATCGGAGGGAACCACGCTCCATTGTTGGTCGGTGGGAGCGGGGGGCGGCACATTCTCGATGAAGGGGCGAGGCTCGATCGAGAAAACCTGGTCGAAGGCCGGCTGTGTCTCGGGGGTGTCCATAAGGGCGTTATAATCGCGCACCAGAGACATTTTCTTGTAGTTGAAATTCGCGAGCGTCACCTGGGTAAGATCGACCTCCCAGGAAAATTTGTGCCCTTCACCGCCGGCCTTGCCATAGGCTGACGCTTCCGTTTCGGCGACCATGAGCTCCCGCTTGGGCGAATGCCCGCCGCCGGCAGCGAGGCGTTGCGGCAGCGCATCGGGTTTGACGAACTTTTCGAAAAGCGCGAGCCCCAGGGGCCGATAGTCGTCACGTGAATAGTTGAAATCCGCTTTGGCGCTGATGTTTTCCTTTTTCCCGGTACGGCGTCGATTGAAGCGGTTCACCCCTTGCACCGCGCGCTGCAGGATGAGGCGGATCGCGGGGCGCTCCTGGAGTTCGAGCCTTACGCCAGGCTCGCTCTCGTGGATCTGCGTACGAATTGCCTCGTGGATGGCCTCGATCGGTGTTTCCGACAGATCGACCGTTTCGGGAAGTTCGATGTCGTAGAGCTGGCGCAGCATGTGGCGAAGTGCCGGGTTGAACTCTGCTACCGGGTCCTCACAGGTCATGACATATTGATCGCGCACGCCCTTGCGCTTCGCCACTTCGACCGGCAGCCAGAGCAACGGCGAACTGATGCGCTCTTCAGGGGATTCCTTGAGATTGTGCCAGTGCAGGTGCGCGACCGTCAGACGCAGGCTGGAGAAGCCGTATTCGTTCCGGTTACGCCGGTTCTCCTGGATGATCCGGTCGATCTGGGAGGATATTTGAGGCTGATCCTCAAAGCGCAGCCAGCGGCCCAATGGTACGGCCTTGCCGGACAGCAGCTCGCGCGCGAACGGCCCCTTCCAGGTGCACAGCGAATCCGCCCGCACGCTCTCGATGCGCATTACGATGGGGATGCTGGCGTCGGTGAAATTGATTGAACTCTGGGTAGCGCGAAAATGTATCAGTCGGTTACGGCGCGACAGATCGAAGAGGCGGTCACGCAGATGCGCGAGGACCGCCGAGCGCCGGCCGGGGAGGCCCTTGGCATCGGCAAGGACGCGCTCGACCGCTATCCCGGCGGGCTGGTCGCGCCAGGTGTCGAGGCGCCGTGCCAATTCTGCAACATCGGTCGCCCGTTGGTGGCGGTTGAGTTCGGTTGCCTCCAGAATAAGCGAGGCCATGACCGGGTGAAGGCGCGGAGCGATGGCGAACAGATTGTCTCGGTTGAGCGAGAAGCGCTCGATGTCATCGAACTCTGTCGGGTCGAGGCCACAAGCAAGCGATGCCATCACCATGCCGAGCTGGAAGACATCGGTTATCTCGTCGTGATGGCCCAGCAATATTTCCCAGTTTCGCAAGCGGGTCACGTAGACGGGGCTTCGAACCTCCACCTCATCCCCGTCGAGCACTGACAGGTCGTCGATGCTGGTGCCGTGCCCCTCGTCCTGCGTGATCCGGTAGCTGCCCACGACCTTGAGTGCGCTGGAGACCTGAGGCTGAACGGCGTGAAGGGCCTTCAGTTTGTCGTTCGGAAGAATGCCCTCGGGATCGCTCAAGGCAAGCTGGCCATCCTCCAGTTCGACCACCGTATCGAGGCCGATGTCGGCGACACGGCCGTGAGCATGAAGCTCGGCGACCTGCCGGCACAGGCCCAGCCTGGCATGGACGAGATCGTCGGGCGGCAATAGCTTCTCGTCGCGTAAGAAGGTGCGAAGCGTGCGTGCCGCGACGGGACGCAGGTGCGGGCCCTGGTTCTGTGTCTCCATGGTCATGCGGCTTTCGCTGCCGCTGCCAAAAGCTTGTCGGCGCGGGTCTTGGTCCATTTGAGATCGCGACGGAGGGCGGCGGTGAGCCGTTCCGTCGCTCCGATCTCGGCGGCTGTCTTCGCTGCGGCGAGCATGACGGCGTCGGTGGCATCGCGATCGGCCATGGCCAGATCGAACATGAGCGCCACGAAATAGTCGCGTGTCGCATCGTCGATACGCTCAATCCCTATTTCGGCGAGGTTGAGGAGAGGCTCCTCCTGCTTCCCGAAATCGGGGAAGACGGCCCGTACTTGCGTTTCGATCTCATCGCCGGCTTGTGCTATTTCGGTCAGGAAGCGGGCGAGGAAGGCGCGGGTGATCCCGGTAAGCTTCTCCTGGCCCAGTAAGTCGAGCGCTTCGATCGACAACTGCCCGCGCAGGCGTGCCTCAAGCCAGGCGGCAAGCTCGGGGTCGTTGTCCCACCAGAGTTGAAGCGCACGGGCGCGCAGGTGAATTTCCGGATGCGAGACGCCCTGCGACTTGCCTTCGCTTGCCTCCAGTTCCTCTGCCTGGCGCAGATAGGCCTCTGCGTTGACGCTGGTGAGCCCGGTCATGACCTTCACCAGGACCGCGACGGCCGGTCCTGGACTGCCTGCGGCAAGGGCCGCTCCGCGGTCTGCGAACAACTCTGTATGAAGGCTCAGGAGCCGGGCCGTTTCACGGTGAGAGGGTTTGACGCCCGGATAGGACAGGGCGTGGTCGAATACGCGGCTCGCCCGGTAGTGGTCCTGCTCTCCCATGGACCACAGCAGGTAATGCGACAATTCGTGTCCCATCAACGCCAACAACTCGTCCCGATCCAGCTTTTCGAGGATGGGGCCGAAGAAGACGAGGTGAATTTCATTCGGCACGAAGATGAGGGAGGCGTTCATGCTGCCATCATGGGCCTGATACAATGTGAACGGTGCCTCGATGCCCAATCGCGACATGGCGGTCCGGCAGGCCTGGAAGGCCGGCGCATGGCTTCCCTCTTCCAGGCGGTAGGTCCCGCGCAACATGGCGTCACGGATATCGTCCGCCTCCTGCATGAGCGCGCCGGTTGCGGACCATTCCCAGGAATGCCGTTCTTCCCGGCGGAGATAGGCGACGACGTCGCTATGATATTGGAGAGGTTCCAGTTTCCGACAGTCATTGCCCATTCGCACAGCCCCGATATTTCCGCATGCTGTTACCAGATGATCGCCCAGAATAGGAGCCTCCTGTTAATCGCATAGAAGCCGATTTGGCCGTCCTCTCGGCTGCTTCACTCATGCCGCTGGCGAGGCGAAAATGAGGTGAGGTGCTTGTTGGGGAGGGCTGTTGACACAGAATTGGAGATGGCTTTTTAAACGCTGGGGTTGGAGAGGGTGGTTTTCCGGGCAGGACTGGCCGCTCGTCTGATAAAGCAGCATTTCCTGGACTGTTAATCAAAATACGATGAAATCTCTCTACTTGCGGCCTGATGATGCGCGCGGGATGAATGGCATGGAAGTTGATCTGACAGGGCAAGGTCGATGCAGCGTCGAACGATCATGGAACGAGTTTCGCCCACGTCCAGGTGTCGTAAAGCAGACATTCTACGAACCGCATTTACCGCCCTTATACCTAAAACATGGCGCGCGGCATGTCGGCTATGGCCTGATATTCGCGGATGCCCCGGATAGCAACGATGGCTTCTCCCTCCTGCGACAAACCTGATCTCGCATGTCGGTAACTATACCTCGAAAGCCTTCGGGAACTAACATGGAGCAAAGCGGAACAGCATAAAATTGATGGAATAGGGCGAAGTATATGGTTCCGGCGAAGTCATCCGACAGGGTCAAGCTGACACCTACCGATCAATCTGCGGCATAGTACGCGTCCGCCATGCCTGTTTCGTTTGTCGAATGGTCGATTCCTGCCGCCATCCTGCTTTGTGGCCTGGGTTTCATGGTCGCGGGTGTCATCGGTTTCCCAACCATCCGCTGGGGAGGCGCATTATGCTTCCTCGGCACGGGGTTTGGCCTCATGCTGGTTCAGACGGAAAGCCTCTCCCTCGTTAAGCCAATAACCGAGGATGTCCTCATCCTCCTGGGCGTCAGCTTTGCCTGTCGGGCATTGCTCCAGCGTTTCGGCCACAAGCCCCATATTCCCCTGGAATTTGCGATAATCGCTTCGTCTGGCGTGCTGGCGCTGCTTTCCCTGCTCTTGTTCAAAAACGTACGGCTCGAAACCATTTTTACACAGGTGGGCTGCTCGCTGCTTTTACTGTCGTGCGTCCACAGGATATGGCGCTCCTGTACGACACTATCCGACAGGATCTTCCTCGGGACCTTCATATTTTTTACGCTGGTTTTGGCCGGGCAATGCACGCTCTACTTTGCAGTCGATGATCCGCAACCCATTGTCGGTGCTTGGCGCCAGTCGGTATGGGGCAGTCTGGTTCAATATACCGGCCTGTTTGGCAGCATCATCCTGACATTTGCGGTGATGATTGCCGTGAGCCTCGATCATATAGAAAAATATCGGCGGCACGCCCATATTGATCCGTTGACAGAATTGCTCAACAGGAGAGGCCTCGAAGCCTTTCTCGCGTCAAATCGCGGCCAGTCATTCGTTGAAGGGGCCGGCGCGATCCTGTTAGCCGACATCGACCATTTCAAAGCCATCAACGATCGTTTTGGCCATCAATTCGGCGATAAGGTTATCGCAGATTTCGCCGCGATGCTGAACGAACACGCCACCGACCGGGGATGCGCCGCGAGGCTCGGTGGCGAGGAGTTTGCGATCTTGCTTCCTGGCGTTTCCCTGGATCAGGCGATTACTCTGGCAGAGCGAATGCGTCGATCGCTTGAAGACAGGCGTTGGCCGCAGAGCGCTAATAACAACCTTGTCACCGCAAGCTTTGGCGTGACCTTGTTAGGAGGTGACGAGCCTTTCCCATCAGCAATAGCGCGCGCCGATGAGTTGCTGTACCGGGCCAAACAAGGCGGACGGAACTGCGTCGTCGGAGATACTCTATCCGTTGTTGTACCATTGAGGCCATCGCGCGCGATGCTCTTGTAAGGAGGCAACGGTGGGCATCATAGGCTGTGTGCCATCGAGATTGGTACAGAAGCGGCCAAGATATTTGCTCAAGATGCCGGATTTTACCTGATTCTCGTCATGGTCGCCCGTTTCTTAAGACAATCCCGTTATCCGGCTGCGGTCTATGTGTGCAGATGGATTAGCGCGGAAGATTGGTTTGGTATGATGAAGCGGCGTTCGGTTTTGGGGCTTTTGGCGGGGGGAATGTCGGTTTTGACGCTGGGCGGGTGCGGCGGCAACGTCCCAAACCCAAGTTGAACAGTGCTGGCGGAACACGCGGGGAACGCGAGATCGTAAGTATCTGATTTTGCTTGGGGTGAGTTTC
>JARFNK010000031.1 GCA_029167225.1 Sphingobium arseniciresistens | reverse complement strand
ACTTGAAATCCGTCATCGTTCCGTCCGTCCAATCTCCGCCAAGCATGCTCAAGCTTCACGATTTTTGCAACAGAGCCGTGTTAAGGGTGATTTTTTGATTCAGAGGCGGCGTTGAACAGAAGTAGCGATTCAAAGGGGTACGCTTGTGTAACGGCTTTTGCCAGGAACGCCGCGGCCGACAGCGAAGCCATTCATCGCCTGCTCCAGCGCTTGCCGCAGTGGCTCCGAACCGATCTGGCCTCATCCGATTCCTTGCAACGCGAACGGGCCGAAGAGGCATTGTTGGCGATGCAGATGGCCTTGCCTCGATCCCCTCGACTGCCCAGTAATCGGGAGACGCCATGACACTGCGACAGCGTTTTAAGGGATTTCTCCTGCTTCAGAATATGATGCTGAAGGATTTCGTTCGGCAGGGCCTCGCCAATCGGTCGCTCGCGACCGAGGATGCGGCGCGCCTTAGCCGGGTGGAAGCCTTGAACCTGCAGGAAATTGCACGGTGGGACAGGGATCTGTCCACTGCCAGCAATGGCGTTGCGCCTTTGCAAGACGGCGATGGATGAACCGATACGATCGGAAGATATGGGGTTTGGCGGCGTGCTTCGCCGCGCTTGCAGGATATGTCGACGCGGTGGGGTTCCTCTATCTCGGCGGCTTCTTCGTATCGTTCATGAGCGGCAATTCCACGCGGCTTGCCGTCGGTTTGAGCGCGCATTTTTCGGACGCCGCCACCGCGGCCGGATTGATCGCATCGTTCGTGATCGGGGTCATGCTCGGTTCGCTGTGCGGCCGTGTCATCCAGCGATCCAGGCATAGTGCCCTCATGTATCTTATCGCCGCCATGCTCTCGATAGCAGCACTGATCGCTACCCTCGGTGCTAGCTGGGCGGCCGCCGCCGCCCTGGCCATGGCGATGGGAGCGGAAAACGCGCTTTTCGAACGCGATGGCGAGGTGCAGATCGGTCTCACCTATATGACCGGGACGCTAGTCAAATTCGGGCAGCGCTTGCTCTCCGCGCTTATGGGCGGTGACCGCTTCGGATGGCTGCCCTATCTGTTGCTCTGGCTTGGCCTGGTAACGGGCGCCGTGCTGGGTGCCGTGAGCTATCGTCATTTCGGACATTTAGCGATCTGGGCCGCCGCGGGCGCGGCATTCGTGCTGGCCTGCTGGCTTCATCATCGCCGCGTCCCGCTTGCGGCTTCAATGGCGCAGGCCCGCAAATGACCGATGAGTCATCTCGCTCGACAGACATCGATCTCAATCCGCTGCATGACTTGGTCTTCGGCTTGCGACTCGAACGTCCCGGGCCCGGCTGATCTCTTCAAGGTCGATACGGCAGCGCCAGGGATATCCCGGTTACGCTCGATGCTCCATTCGGCCCGGCCGGACCAATGCTGTTCAGATTTGGTGACGTGCTTTCACTGCTGTTCGGCTGGTCGACTATTCAGAGCGCCATGCGTGTCAGCGATCCCGATCACCTCCTGTTCGACTATACGCGTTTGATGATGGGCTTCAGGCTGTTCCTTGGAAAGGTCCGATTTCCGCCAGTCCCCTTTTGGAGGACGACTCCACGAAACACGCCGTTGGCTTAGACAGCTATTCAATCAGTGAAGAGAGCGGCTACGCGATCTTCGTCAGCTGTAGAATGCGTGACTGCGTGGGCCTGGCCATTGGTCCCGCTCCAGATTGGCCGCAAAATCCTGGTTCCCAATCCTGCGACAGGCCGATGCTGCGATAAATTGCACGCCAAGCGCAAGCTTTACGACCGAAAGCCTTGTCAGCCCTGACGCTGCATAACGGCTCTGCACATAGTCCGGGAGAGCAGCTGCAACCGCAGCGACGATGGGATCGTCACGATGGGGACTGAGCGCTGCCAATCTTCGTGCCAGCTCTTCATGATTATGTCCAACGTCACGCTTGGCCAGCGCCTTAGGATCCACACCAAGATCGATGAGGGCAGCTTTCATCGACAGTTCGGCGGTCAGGCAGATGGGCTGCACGACGGAATCCACGCTGAAACCGCTCGCCAGGATGTTGGCGACGTCCTCGAGGTTCGACAGCGCCATGCGCCAAAGTTCGGACGGCGGCTGAACTTTTCCGCCGTCGATGCCGTAGTTCAAATCGTAGAGGTCTGCGAACGCGAAGGCGCTGCAGGCCGCAATAGCTGCATCACCTCGGCACCAGCGAACCCATTCTTCGTGCGACTGAAAGTCTAGACTCTGATGAATCGAGACCGAACACGTCCCGAATATCACGGCGACCGTCACCTTGCGGACGGTGTCCACGGAAGCCGCGAGACCGACGCCCTTCCCCGGCCATGCCTCATCGACCTGCGGAAACAGCCGGCGATAATCCTCCATGACCCGGTCGACATCCGGATTGCCGAGGACTCCCATGACGAAGCCGCTCCCGAGGACCGCCATCGCGGCACGCATGGGGCGCGCATGCATGGCAACACCGGCCCGGGCGAACTCAGCGTCGAGCCGCAGGAGATCCCGGTCGGTCCAGGTCGTCATGCGACCGAGACATCGAAGGACGGCCAGGCTCGCCGGAATGTGCTCAATGCCTTGGTGCGGGCCTCGTCCAACGCCCGGGCGGCGCTATGATCGACCATGAAAACAGGGCAGTTTGGATCGTCGCAGGAACAGTGCCGAATGCTCTGATCGACAAGGTGGTGTTTGAAGACTCGGCGAATCTCGTCCAGCGCGCGCACGACTTTCGTCATTTTTGCCCGCGTTCCGGCATCTCGCAGGGTGTGCAGCGACGGCAATCGGCGAATTTCCGTTCCGTCCCGTGTTCGCCAGATCCCGGTATTGAGCGCGCCGATCGTATCCTCGATCGCCTGCTGAAAGGCGGGTAGAGAGCTTTCAGCTTGGAAGGGCGTTCGGAAGGCTGGCCGCTCGAACACCGCGGCCATGATCCGCAGGGTGTCCTCATCGGACAAGTCGGGAAAGTCATCGACGAACCGGCGCAACTCGCTCTCGGCGTCGGGGAAAACGACACCCGCGACAAAACGCTGAAGCAGAAATTCCGCACGCAGCCGGAGCGCTTCTTCGAACTCCACCCCTGACCAGATATCGACGATCTGGATGCCGAGCTTACGACCGGCTGATTTTACACGATCGCGCTGATCGCTGGAAACGGCGCCCCGACAAACAAATTTGAAGGCGTCCGGCACACCGCTTGGAGCGCGGCACGCCTTTTCCATGTCACGTGTGGCCTTCGCTTCGGTGAGGCTCGCGCGATTGACGCACTGGATCACGGTGCTGCGCGGTTGCCAATCTTCGAAATGTTCGATCCCGACAATGTCGCGACCGAGGTCACTGCCGGTCTGGCCATGCCATGCGAGATCGCTCCAACCTGCGCGCAGATGATAGGCGAAGACCAGGCGCTCAAAATCCTGCCCGCCAAAATCCTCGAAATGGACGGGCCGGACAGCGCGGGCGATGATGCTTGTCATGGAGTCGTCCTCATTTCCGGGGCTCTCTGAGGAACATCGGATAGAAACTCGTCTGCGGCTTGAGCTTGAGCATATCTCCGATGGCGATGGTGTTCGCCTTGCGCCGCTCACCGCCAGCTGGCGTTATGACCTCGACATCGGGATTCTCGATAATCGCGCTGTGCACGTCATCCGTATGCGCCGGCGTCGTGTTGTAGATGCTCTCGTAAAAGTCGCCCACGCCAATGACGTCACCGGACCCAGAAATCAGCTTGGGGATGTCTGTCAGAAGCTGCGTCTTCGCCGCCTCGCGGCCGGAGAGATCGAATAGATATAGCGACCCGTCTTCGTGGCTCGGGTCGTAGCTCAGCATGTTGAGCCCCGAGCGGCCGAAATGCGCCTGGGCACTGCTGTTCTCGTGCAGGATGTTGTTATAGACCTGACGAGCCCGGTAGAAATTGCCGAAGTGGATCAGCCAATATCGCCACCCATCGGGATTATTGATCGAGAACGGGCTTACGAAGGGCGCGCAGGTCCTGAAGGTTTCGAACACCAATCGCTCAGCTGCGCCAAGCCAATTGCTCTTGCTCATCGCGCCATTGAGCGTGCCCAGATTGGTGGCATCGATATCGAAGGGCCGAAGCTGGGCTGCTAGCTGGACCGGGTCAGACTTCTGCAGGAAAGACACCAGGGCCTCGATTGCGAAGGTGTAGAATATCTCGACCGAATGATAGGATCGCATGATGTCGAGCAGCGTCTGGCGCTGAACATGGCTGTGACCGCACTGATCGAGGTTGAAGAGGACGTTGCGATAGCGGCCTCGGTCGAGCAGCGCCTTCATCTGCGGATAAACGACCTCGAACGCTTCGGTCATGTAGGCAATACGCAGATGCAGTTTGGGGACATTCTCCACGATCTCCGCCTGCAGAGGCGCGATGTTCGCCTTGAGCGCCTCGATCGCGTCCCGATTATGATCGTTCAGGATCAGTAGGCATTCGATCTCGATCAGCCCCAAGCCTTGCGCAGCGCGCTGGACGTTGACCGTCTCGATCGCCCGCTTCAATTCCTCAACGAAGATCAGAGGCGAGCCGGCGGTGCCGCACTGATAGCGGCCGCCACCGGCAAACCCGTCGACGATCGCTAACCGGAACCGTTCCTGTTTGGGGAGCTGGCAGCGGACAGTCAGATACTCGGAGAAATACTCCCGAAGTATCTTGTGCTTGCGCCGCGAATGATCTTCCAGGGTCGCACCATCAGCCCACTCATACGGCTTTTCCGCCATCGTGCCCCCTTAGCAACGCCGTTCCCCTTGTGATCACACGGCGCCCGCAAAGGCGGACGGCATTTCATCCCAGGTTTGTCCGCGATATTCTCTGCCGTTGGCCTTCTTCGACCGGCGCTTGTTGTCTTTGCCCCACGTTCCCCATTGCTTGAAGAAAAAAGCAGTTTCGTATTCTGTGCACTGGTGATGGATCTGGTCGATCCAATCCTCCCGGATCGGCCGGGCCGATCGGCCGCTCTCGCCGCCCACGATGGCCCAATGGATATCGGACAGATCGACATCTCCGACGGGACCAATCAATGGTTCAAACGACAGGAAGCGAATGGCTGCTGGCACCGTTCGAAGATGATCGATCCTGCTCACAACATCAGCATCTTCGACGCTGGTGCCCAACCATACATTGGGCAGGATATCCTGGATTTGGGTCGAGACGATGGATGCCATGCGCTCGGGACGCTTGGTGAGAATCTGGTAATTGTGGTGCGGAGTCTCGCGCATGACCCGCCACACCTCAAGGATGAAGGCATCGCTCACCTGTTCGTGGAACAGGTCGCTCATTGAATTGACGAATATCTTGCGCGATTTTTTCCAGCGCAGGGGAATGGCGAGCGACGCCTGATCTTCCCGGACGATGCCGCTCCAGATGGTGCGCTTGCCGCTTTGCCGGGTCAGTCCGGCATATTTTTCCATCCGCATCGCTTCGAGCCGCTTCGCCATCTCCATGGCGTAGCAGTTCGTGCATCCGGCGCTGATGATCGAGCAGCCGGCGACGGGATTCCAAGTGGCGTCCGTCCATTCAATCTGCGTTTCAGCCATGCCGTTCTCGCTGCCCAGTCCGGGCCTGGATTGGTGCGCCGATTGCCCGTCGCGCGGCCTTTACATCACTTGGAACATAATGGAAACACGTTGAAACGGCGATGTTCATGCCGCTTCGACCGCGTGAGCCTGGATATCGACGCCGAGCCGCTTGCGGACGGCACCAAAGATCGCGGCGAGGTTATCCATGCTCGGATTGCCTTTTTCGGAGAGCATCCGATGAAGGCTCTTGCTGGGCTTATTGGTTTCGACGGAAAGCGTCTCGAAGCCCACCGAAGCGTTCACAAGATCCCGCAAGATGAGGCGCGCAGTATGGGGCTCGCCATTGAGAAACAGCGTCGCCGCTTCATCGAGCATGGCCTTGGCGAAGGCAGGGTCACGCGCCGCGCGCTCCTTCACCGTCTCCTTGAAATCGCGGGTCAGTTCCATGTTGTCATCTCCTGCCCGGTCGCTTCGCAGCCGCCTTTCGGGCCTTGTATTCTGCCAGTAGCGCGCCAGCCCGGTCGATATCGGCCTGTTGCCGCTTCTTCGTTCCACCTACGAACAAAATGATGAGGGTATCACCGTCCTGAGCGAGGTAGAGGCGATAGCCTGGCCCCCAATCGATCCGATACTCGCCCAGCCCGCCGCCGATCCATTTGACGTTCGAGGTATTGCCCATCTCCAATCGCAATGTCGCCGTGGCGACTTTCGCCGCCGCTTGCGGATCGAGATCGCCAAACCAGGACCCAAACGGATTTGAACCATCCTCCCGAATATACTCTTGAACGATCATCCAAACGATCCGATAAGTAACATATACGTTACCGTCTGTCCAGTAGGCTCTGACGGTCTCTCAAGGCATCGCAAGTAGCCAATGCCTATCGGCGGGGCCAGCGTGTATCTCAGCAGGCTGGGATTTGGAGGCGTTCGCCGGAGCAATGAAGCTCGCCGCCCTGCCAACCGCCGTTCTGCAATCCGCGACTAATAAGGCGGATCGAGCACCGCCATGGGCAGCGGATCTACATGGCCCCAGAACCGTCCAATCCCGCGCGCGTAGCGCAGGATATCACCCGCCCGAATCCGGAGCATTTCGCTTGCCGGCGTCGGTGCGGGCGCCAGATCGTAATGGTCGAGCGACGCGCTATCCCAAAGCAGCGGCGCAATCGCCTGCAGTTCCTTGCATGATCGACCTTCGCCATGACGGACCACATTCGCGACCAGATGCAACTCTTTGAGGTCATCTGCCATACCCGTTGCCGTCAGATCGAGGCCACCAATCCGCACGCAAGCGGGAAGCGCCGTCTTCATGCTGCCGGCTTTCTCGCCATGAGCATCAGCCCAACGGCACAACTGCCGCTCGAACAAGCCGTCCAGGGTTAGCGCAAACGCCTTGGCAGCTTCATTGGCCATGTGGTTGTCAACCTGGACGGCGCATCGCGCCAAAAATTCGTCCATGCTGCTCGTTTCCCCCACCACAGGCGGGTTGTGTGCCGGAAGCTGATCCAGCGTCACGCAGATCACCCGGCGATAGAGGCGATCGATATTGGCCTGGAATATGCGGGGCAGCTGATCGGCGACATTCATGCCACGAGCATAGCGCATGCTCCGCAGCCAACCAACGCTATCAATTTTTTGCTGTCGCCCTGCTGGGAACCAAGTGTAGCCTCCGCTGCGATGATGGTGCTCTCATGACCCTCGGCCGTTCGGGAATTCCTGACCACATACGAGAGTGGATGGAAGCCCGCGTGCGTGAGCGCGGTCCTGTGCCGATGACGGACCGGATGTTTGATCACGGCCGGAACTATCACGAATGCGCTTTGCGTTGCCTCGAATTGCGGGGAGACGGCCAGACCTTTCTGTTCCCGCCGGCCCTCGTATTGCTTGCGTTCGTCGTCGAGATTTACCTCAAGGCGCTGCTCACCATTGAAGGCAAGGCTGGCAAGGATCTCCACGGCCACGATCACAGTGATCTCTACGGTCGCCTCACAGCCGATACACAGGCGACGGTCGCTGCCCGTTATCAACAACGCTATCATCGGACGCTATCCGAGGACTTGCCGGGATATGCGGATCTATTCGTTAAGCACCGCTACGCTTACGAGTTGGAAGGCGTGCATGAGACCGAAATGTCGGGCGTCGCCCAGCTCGCGTCATCGCTGTATGAAGCCTTGACCGAATTGCGTCCCAATCTCGTTCGTGCGGGGTTGGTTCACGATCGTATCATCGCCCCGAATCAAGGGGTTCCGATAGTAGCCGGTCCTGCGTAAGAAATTACCGGCCCGCTAGTGCTCCGGTCAAAGATGACTGCTCATGAAATTGGTTATCAGCGCGCGGAACGGCAAAGATGAAGGCCTTGCGGTCGAGGTTTTCGTTCGGTCTGATCCCGGGAACGTCCGCCTATCTCGATCTGCACTCCAAAGGAGACATTCGGGGATGTCCTAGCCTCGCGATAGACAGATGGCTTGAGGCCTTCGAGGAAAACCAGCGAGTTCACCACTCAAGATCGATAGGGCCGGTAAAGAGCGCACTGGCATCGAAGGCACGCAGCTGTTCGATCGCCCCGAAACGTGTGACATCGGGGCGCACCTGATTGCCGGGATCGGCTCAGCAATTGATAATCTTTCTGCGAAAGCAGGAGCAAAAACCTTGAGATTTTAGTTTACAGTTTCGCTTGACAGTTTGAGTTTGTGCTGCCAATTACCGCTTCGGTTTACGGGGAAAATCCTTATAAATCAACACAGAATGGTGGACTCTTAATCAGCGGGTCCTAGGTTCGAGCCCTAGTGCGTCCACCACTTTTCAATGACTTACCGCTCATTTGAGACGAGACAGAGCCGCGGACGGCTCTGACTGTGTCCAGTGACGGTCATGCTTTCCCTGGGCTTTTCGGCCTCCCCGGATGTGTCCGGAAAAATCTGCTGGTCCGCATAGTGCGCCAATGGAACAGGGTTAGCCGCGTCCCGGCGGGGCGCTGTCGTTCTGGACTGCAGGCGAGCTTGCCGATGAGGCGCTTGGACCGGCTGCGAAAGAAATCGCCGGCACACTTCTGCGAGGTTTCTCTTTCGATTAGAGAGCAAGAGTCGGAGTGCCGATCGTCTTGCACTGAAATAGCTCTGTGTCGAAGATGCAGAGGACAGGAACGATGAGCAACCAGGACAAGAATGCAGAGGCGATCCTCGCCGACCCACGTTGGGCGCGCATCGTTGCGCGCGACAAGAGCGCCGACGGTGAATTCTGGTATACGGTCAATACGACGGGCATCTATTGCCGACCGTCGTGCCCCTCACGCGGATGCAATCCCAAGAATGTCACGATCCATGACACGCTGGAAAGCGCGCAGCGGACCGGCTTCAGGGCCTGCAAGCGCTGCAAGCCAGACGGGCCAGCCGCCGAAGTGGCGAACGCCGGGATAGTCACCAGAGCCTGCCGTTTGATCGAGGAAAGCGAGACCGTGCCGTCATTGACGGAACTCGCCGAGGGGCTCGCGCTCAGCCCAGGTTATTTTCACCGGATCTTCAAGGCGCATACGGGCCTTACGCCCCGAGCCTATGCGGCCGCGCATCGCACGAAGCGCGTCCGGGAAGCGCTGGCCGGCGAAAACAGTGTCACCGAGGCGATCTACGACGCCGGCTTCAATTCGAGTGGCCGCTTCTACGAAAGCTCCAATGCCATGCTAGGCATGACTCCGTCGAGATTTCGGGACGGTGGCGCGAAGGAGGAAATCCGCTTCGCGATCGGCGAGACGACACTCGGCGCGATCCTGGTCGCCTCGAGCGCCAAAGGCGTCGCAGCGATCCTTCTTGGTGATGATCCCGACACCTTGGCACGTGACCTTCAGGACCGCTTTCCCAAAGCGACGCTGATCGGCGCCGATGCGGACTATGAGGCAGTCATCGCCAAGGTCGTCGGCTTCGTCGAGGCGCCGCAAGTCGGGCTCGACCTGCCGCTCGACGTTCGCGGTACCGCGTTCCAGCAGCGCGTATGGCAAGCGCTGCGCGACATCCCGCTCGGCCAGACCTTGTCCTATTCAGATGTTGCGACGCGCATCGGGGCGCCGAACGCAATGCGTGCGGTCGCAGGTGCCTGCGCCGCCAACAAGCTGGCGATCGCGATCCCCTGCCACCGCGTCGTCCGCAACGACGGCGCGCTGTCCGGCTACGCCTGGGGCGTCGAGCGCAAACGCGCGATCCTCGATCGCGAGCAGGCTGCCGCCTGATTATCCGCTTCGGCCTTTCTTTCGATTTGAGAGCAAGAGCCGGAGCGTCGTTCGCGAAGCCGCGATCTATCTTCCCTCCATGATCGATGGAGTAATGGACATGAACAACGACCAGCACGCCTTCTCGAACGAGATCATCCTTTACGGCTTTCGGCCTACTGCCACCGGCCTTGCGGCGATCGCCGTCAGCCGAAACGGGGTAGTCGCGATCCTGCTCGGCGCCAACCGGCACGAGCTTAGCGGGAAACTCGCGGATGCGCTCGCGGCGACCGATCTTGTTGAGGACGAGACCTCGATCGGCGCAACGCTCGATGCCGTGGCACGCCATGTCGCCAACCCGACCGTCGCCCCCGAGTTCGATCTGGACATGCGCGGCAGCGACGACGAACGCGCCGTCTGGGCGGCGCTCCGTGCGATCCCGACCGGCGAGACACGCAGCTACGGCGCGCTCGCCAAGGCGATCGGCACCGGCATCACGGCGCAGGAGGTCGGCATGGCATGTGCTGCCAATCACCTCGCAATCGTGATCCCCTGCCACCGTGTGCTGAAGGCCGACGGGTCGATCTCCGGCTATCGCTGGGGCGTACATCGCAAGCGCAAGCTTCTCGTCATGGAGAAAGCCGCATGACCGGCGCGCGCCTCATGGACTTCGACTGGACGACCGTCGGCGACGATCTCGACCGGCAGGGCTGGGCCGTGTTGCCCAAACTGCTGTCCGGGGCCGAGTGCGACGCGCTTGCTGGCCTTTACGGAGATAGCCCCGCGTTCCGCAGTCACGTCGTCATGGCTAGGCACGGCTTTGGGAAGGGCGAATATCGCTATTTCTCCTATCCGCTGCCTGACCTCGTTCAGGCGGTCCGGACAGAGCTTTACCCCCGGCTCGCCCCAATCGCGAACGCATGGCACGATCGCATGGGCATGGATGTGCGGTTTCCGGCAACCCACGCGGCATTCCTCGCGCGCTGCCACGCCGGCGGACAACGCCGGCCCACGCCGTTGCTGCTGCAATATGGTTCAGGCGACTATAACTGCCTCCACCAGGACCTCTATGGCGAGCATGTCTTCCCCCTGCAGGCAGCAGTGCTGCTCTCGCAGCCCCATGAAGCGTTCGAGGGTGGCGAGTTCGTGCTCACCGAGCAGCGGCCGCGGATGCAGTCGCGGGCCGCAGTCGTCCCGCTCACGAAGGGAGATGCGGTAGTGTTCGCCGTAAACAGCCGGCCCCATCGCGGCACCCGAGGCGACTACCGTGTGATGCTGCGGCACGGCGTCAGCGAGGTGCGCTCTGGCCGCCGGCATACCCTGGGGATCATTTTCCATGACGCCGCGTGAGATTCGCTTCCCAACCGATCTGTTCGAAGACGGTCGACAGGCCGTGCCGTTACAACCGGGAGCCCTGCTGCTCGGCGGGTTCGCTACAGGGGAGGCGGATGCCCTGCTCGCCGATCTTCACAGGGTCGCCGCCGAAGCTCCGTTTCGCAACATGTTCACCCCTGGCGGACAAGCCATGTCTGTGGCGATGACCAACTGCGGCAGCGTGGGGTGGGTCACAGACCGGACCGGCTATCGCTACGATCCGGTCGATCCGCAATCGGGGAAGCGCTGGCCGGCCATGCCTGAGCCGTTTCGCCGCCTCGCGATGCAAGCGGCCGAGGTCGCCGGCTATCCGGGCTTCGATCCCGACTCCTGCCTGATGAACCGATATGCGCAGGGCTCCCGGCTTGCGCTTCACCAGGATCGCAACGAGCGCGACTTCGCGGCGCCGATCGTCTCGGTGTCGCTGGGGCTCCCGGCGACGTTCCTGTGGGGTGGCGCGAACCGCGGCGACAGGCCGACGCGAGTGCGCCTGTTTCATGGCGACGTGGTCGTCTGGGGCGGTCCGGCCCGGTTGACGTTCCATGGCATCGACACGCTGCGGGGCGGCGACAGCCCGGCAGGCAGTTCGCGCTACAATCTGACCTTCCGGGCCGCTCGCTGAGCCTGTGAGCTTAGCCGGCACGTCGTGCGTCGCGCACTGCCAGCGAGATGGCTGAGACAAGGAAGTAGAAGGCGCCGAAGGCCGCATAAGGCGCGATGTCCGTGATGCCGACCGCGGTCGTCCCTTGCGCAGTCTTGACCATAAAGATCGCAGCGAGCGTGGACTGGGCGCCGCTCAGGATCATCGCCCATTGCGCACCGGTCGTCTTCCAGCGACCGACTGCGGTCGCGAGCTGCAACATGCCCGAGAAGCCGGCCCAGACGCCGAACACGATCAGCACGCTGTTCAGGCTTCGCCCGAGCGCGATCGCGACGGCCAGCGCGGTTATGACGCTGACGATGAAGTTCAGGAACTGCGCCTTGTTGCGCCCGCTCCCGCCGCTGCGCCGCGCATCGACGAAGTTGGCAAGCGCGTCCCAGGCAGGATAGGCAACCATCATGACTGCGGCCAAAGCCGGCTCGTCCCTGGCGATGGCGAAAGCTACAGCGACCCACACGGCCGAAAAAGCGAAACGGGCGAAATAATAGCGCTTGAGCCAATGCGATGCGGTGTCGCTGCCGGCGTCGGGTTGCGGGATCGTAATGGTCGTATTCATGGGAAACTCCTTGTCAGGCGGTGGAACGAGGGCGCGTGCGGCCGGGCCCGGCGCGCGGGGCATCGGGAGACGAAGATCGGGGGGAGAGCGGGCCGCTACCGGCGGAATTACAGTCGGAAGCGCCTCGGCAGGAGCCATCGCGCGGTCATGGCGACAGCGGCAACACCCAGCGAATACCAGACGGCGATATAGAGCGGGTCGTTCATCGGGCAGCAGGCCGTGAAGATGAGGGCACCGCAGGTGGATGCGGCGAGGCCACACGCGAGCGCGCTGTCCTTAGGGCGGACCGGCGCCGCACGCCGCATCAGGACAGCCAGTGCAGCCATGATCGGCGTCGCCAGGACGGTGATGGCGGTCGCGCAAAGGAGGCCATGAACCGGCATGAGGCGATCGACCAACGGCCGACTGCTCTCGGCAGCCGAGGTCACGAAGGTTCCGCCGAGCACGGCCAGCAGGGCAAGCCCGAGCACCAGCATCAGGCCCCGCCGCGACGAGGCTGGCGGCGCGAAGGACCGAATGGCGATGGTGACGGTCAATCCGGCGAGCAACGCAAGACTCCCCATCTTCCACATCATGAAGGGGGAAAGGATCACTCGGCTCATATCCGGCCGCATGGCCCCCACAGCAAGGATTGCGATCAGCTCCGCCGCCGCTAGTGCCACCAGCACCGCCACCTCCTGCGAGACTTTTCGCCGTTTCACCGGGACGAGATCGGCAGAAAGGTCGAGGATCAGGGCATCAGTCGAGGTCATCGGTCTTCTCTAGGATGTCGGTGAGACGGGCGAGCCCGCGGTGGATGTTCATCTTGACGGCTGATGCCGAAATACCGGTCTCCCGGACCACGTCTTCGATGCTGTAGCCTTGCAGCTTGACCAGCGTGATGGCCTGCACCTGTGCCGGGCGAAGTTCGCCAAGCAGACTGGCTAGCACCGTGGCACTCGTCACAGTCGTTTCGTGATCGCCAACGGGGATGTCGTCGGGCAATTCCTCGAACGGCCGCCGTCCCATGCTGCGGAGCTGGTCGATCCATTTGCGCTTGGCGATCGCCGCCAGCCAGGGCGCGAACGGCAGTCGCGGGTCGTAGGTATGGCGACGGCGATGGATCGCGAGCAGCGTCTCCTGCACGGCATCGTCGACATCGCCGGCCGGCAGACGTCGCTGGAAATAGCGGACCAGCCATTGCGAGAGTTCGGTCAGCAGCCGTTGGTACGTACCACCATGCCCTGCCTGCGCGGCCGTCATGAGCGCGCCCCATTCGCCGGATTGACCAAGGCGCGCCGGAAGCTCGCTGCCGCGCTGTGTCCGCATGGGCATGGGTTTCAATCTAGAGATCGGGCGGGGAAACATATCAGTATATTCGTCGGCAACACCGATTGGGTCACCATGGCGCGATCTTTTTTTTCGCTGCGGTTCATTATCTGGTCCCGGCGGCCGGCGTCCCGCCCCAGACGGGCCGGGACACCAGCGACCGTCAGACCGGCGCGACAAGTGCTTCGTCGCGGGCTCGATCGACATCGGGCATGCGATAGAGATGCTCCTCGATTTCGGCGAGGCGCGACGGGATGATCTCCTCGCTGGAGACGCCATAGAGCTTCTGGAAGTTCATGATGAGCGGCTGCCACTTGGCTGGATCAATCCGGTTCTCATGGCCTTCCATGAGCAGGCTCGGGTGAACGTGGACCTTGGTGATCCGCACCTCGAAGGCGGAAATAAGACCTGCGACCTGCGGATCGTCGGCCATGAGGTCGTGCCGTTCTGCAACGACGGCCTCCAGTTGGATCGGACATTCCAGCGCGCGCGGCGGGGCCACCGTGTGCGACGCGACGGGAGTGAGACCCGCTACTTCGAACTTGCTGGGCTCGTAGGCATAGCCCAATTTCTGCTTCAATTCGGGCATGTCCTTGGTGCCGGTCAGTCGCGCCAGCCTGTTCACCGCTTCGGCTTGCCTCGGCGAGGCAAGATTGAGCACACACTGCCCCGTGCGCATCATGTTCTGCGGCGTTTGTGAAGCAGTCTGAAGACCGAGCATACAGCGCCATCCGAGCCACCACGCGGACGACATCGGCGCGAGATTGGCTGTGCCGTCCTCATTTTCGGTGCTGATGAGAACCACAGGGGTTCCAAGATAGAGGATCGACGGTTCGATCGCGATATGGGTATCGATCATGAAAGGCTCCTTGCGTGGACAACGAGCCGCTTATGCGGGCCTACAGAAAGTGACGAACTCCGCTTCTTGCACTGGAATCAGAACGATCAACCATCCGGGTCCGTGTCTGCTATTGAGCAAATTCGTATCTTGCGCCGCGCGCCGCTAGCGGCAGATTTGTCCAAACTGCCGCATTCCGATGTCGACTCATATGAGGCATTCGGCCAACGATCTAAGTTCCTGAGGAGCGGACAGTTCCGCTCATTGGCGATGTCTTTCTTTCACTGAAATCTGCCATTCTCAAATTGGGAGCTGCCGGGCATTCCTCTTCCTTCTCTGTCAAGGTCGCAAATAAGGACACGAGGAGCATCGTGTCGTCGCTGATCAGGCATCTCCCATTTCGTCTCGAAGATCGGCAGTGGCGCAACCTCAACAACTCGCGCGCCCAGGCTCAGCTTGATCTGGCATTTCGTCGCAAAGGGCTTTGAGGTCTTTGCCCTCGTTCGCTCTCAGAAGTCGGCGGACGTAGTTCGCGCCTTGGGAGCATGGCAACGCCTTCAAACAGGAAGCCCTCGATTCAGAAATTTGCCTCTGAGGAATCCCCGCGTGAATCTGCTTCGTGGGAGGCTGATATAAAACCGTCAGTAAATCCGACTTGGAAAAAAAGATCTGATGCACACCATATTGTGAACACATCATCCAAATTACGGCACATTTTTGTTGATTGTTTGAGGTGGAGCCCCGATAAAAGTCACCATTGATAGGGGAATCAGCGTTGCGGACTGCTGCCAGAACCGATGATCTGCAGTTTCAAACCTTGCTGAAGGTTACGCAATCTATTGTCGAAATTGCAGCAAATCAGCCAATTCAGCCGTACTTTCGGTCTGCACGGGCAGCAACGCGCGGGGGATTTCAAAGTCATCGCCGAACGGGCCCAGCAAGATTGCCTGAATATGGCGCGGGTTGAGTTCAAAAGAAAAGACGGGGAGAGGCTATGCTTTATAAACTGAGCCGGCGTGCACTGCTTGCAGGCTGTGCCGCGAGCGCGGCCACCATAGCCATCCCAGCAGGAGCACTGGAAAGGAAGTTCGTCTACAATCGCTATCCAAAACCTGGCGCGCCTAAGCATGACGATATCGATAATAGCCGACGCGTTGTGCCCGCACCGGCCAAGGATTATTGGCCCTACTCCGGTATCAGCGGTCCTGGAAAAGCGGTCACTGACGCGACAGCGCGGGGCGGTTGGGTATCGGGCTTAAGCGACGTCAAATATAAGGGGCCGGTACCGCGCTCTTACCCGACTGCGCCGTGGGCCAATGACGATAGTGGTTCAGCGGTCGCTAAGGGTTTGATGCCTCCTCTGCGGCCGATTTGGGACGTCCACATCCGCGACACAGTCATCTGCATTGGCGGAGACGGCAGCTATTATATGACGGGGACGACAGGCGACAACTGCTGGGCGCTGAACGACGGTATAGAGTTATATTCCTCGACCGACCTGAAGACATGGCGTTATCTCGGCCTCGTATGGAGCATTGATCGCGATGGCACCTGGGAGAAAAACTGGACAATGCGAGAGGGCGTGCCGTTCCGCACGATCTGGGCGCCGGAGATCCATTTCATTGGCGGAACCTACTATCTATGCCACTGCATCAGTGGCGTGGGCATGGCAATTCTCAAGAGCACGAGCGGCAAGCCCGACGGCCCCTATGTCCATGTGGTTCAGGACACCCCCATCAAGGGCGGTATCGATCCAACGCTCTTCGAGGACGAGGACGGACGCATCTACCTGACTTATGGCGCCGCCGCGCAGATCCGCGAAGTGAAGCGCGACTTCAGCGCGTTCGTCGGCGACTGGCAGCCAATCGTGTACGACATGCCAGCGGCGTCGATCGATCATGCGAAACCCGAACTCCCACCCCAAGCGCGCGTAGGCTTCGAGGGAGCAACGATCTTCAAGTCGGGTGGCCGCTACTATCTAGGCTGCTGCGACTTTTTCGAAGGCCGCTATTCTTTCATGTTCGCATCGTCCGACAAGTTGCTCGGTCCCTATCGCGAACGACACGAGGGGCCATCGGGCGGCGGAGGTGGCAACGTCTTTTGCGATAGTAGCGGGCAATGGTGGCAGACCTATTTCGGCAACGACAATCAAATGCCATTCCGTGAGAAACCCGGATTGGCGGCCATCGCGTTTGACCCCGACGGAAGAGTCGTTTTGTCAAAGAAACAACCCTTCGCAAGCAAGTCATGGAATGCGTAAGCAAAGCGATTTCATGGCGTCATGGGCGGCACTCTTGCCCCATTTCGATTTTGCCGACGCGCAATCCCTGCTGGCTAAATAAAAGGCGAATGATGAAGCACCTATTCCTCGCTCCGCTCTTGTGGGCCAGCCTGCTATCACATCCAGCATTGGCCCAGTCGACCGTTTCCCGAGATGGAAGCGGAACTGCTGCGATCATGCATTCCGCCGGAGCCAAGGACACTGCCAGGACCAGGCAACTTTTCAATTTTGGCTGGACCTTCCGACAGGGCGACATCAACGGTGCGGAGGCCCCCACCTTCGATGACAGGGGCTGGCGCAAGCTGGATCTGCCGCACGACTTTCAGATTGAGCAGCCTTGGGACAAAACGGCAAACCGCGGTCGCGGCTTCAAGGCGCCCGACGTCGGCTGGTACCGCAAGACTTTCAGGGCCGATGCCGACTGGAAAGGGAAGCAGATCCTGCTCGATTTCGAAGGCATCATGCTGTCGGGTGAGGTCTGGGTAAATGGAAAGAAGGTCGGAGCCACAGCCTATGGTTATCTGGGCTTCGAGGCCGACATTGCCGATGTCATTCGCTACGACGCCGACAATGTCGTGGCTGTGCGCGCTTCGACGAAGGACGGCAATTCGCGCTGGTACACTGGTGGCGGGCTGTTCCGCGACGTGCACCTGGTCGTCAGGAACCCGGTCTCAATAGCGCGGCACGGCATTTTCGTGACGACGCCGGACATCACCCCGCACGACGCCAAGGTCGCCGTGCAGGTCGAGGTGGCTGGCCTGAAAGGCAAGGCCGATGCCGTCGAGATCAGGTCGAAGATTTTCTCGCCGCAGGGGCAGCTGGTGGGCACATCCAATGCTCTCGTGCCAGCGCCGCGCAATCTACCTACCGTCGA
This sequence comes from Sphingobium arseniciresistens, assembly GCA_029167225.1. Taxonomy (GTDB): domain Bacteria; phylum Pseudomonadota; class Alphaproteobacteria; order Sphingomonadales; family Sphingomonadaceae; genus Sphingobium; species Sphingobium arseniciresistens. Next base: position 44,379 of record JARFNK010000031.1, on the reverse strand, counting down.
AGTGCCGCTGCCGGGGCTCTCGGTGGCAGACCCGCAATTGTGGTCGATCGAGACTCCCAGGCTGTACACCGCCGAAGTTGAGTTGGTAGCCGACGGCAAAGTGATCGACAGGCTGACCAAGCGCTTCGGCATCCGGACGGTCGAGTTTTCCAAGGAATTCGGCCTGCGCCTCAACGGCAAGAAGGTCTTCCTGAAGGGCGTGGCCAATCATGATGACCTTGGCGCCGTCGGCGTCGCCGCCTATCGGACATCGATTGCCCGAATGATGGATCGTCTGAAGGCCTTCGGCTTCAACCATATCCGCACCTCGCATAACCCCTATTCGGAATCCTTCCTCGACCTTGCGGATGAAAAAGGCCTGCTGATTGTCGATGAACTCTATGACAAGTGGGGCAGCACCACGGCCTGGGCTGGCAGCAAGCCCTGGAACGATGTGTGGTTCGACAACGAGAAGGAGTGGATCAAGCGCGACCGCAATCACCCGTCAGTGATCCTGTGGAGCTTCGGCAACGAACTGCAGTTTCAGGAGACGCGCTGGAACTGGCCGACTGGCGACTGGGGCAAGACCACCTATCGCATCATGGATGTCGTGGCGAAACGCTACGACCCCACCCGCAAGACGACGGTAGCGATGTATCCGGCGCGCGCCAATGGCATCATCAAGGCAGACCCCGACTTCAAGTTGAAAGAAAACATCGTCCCGCCCGAACTCGCGACGGTTACAGACGTGGCCTCGTTCAATTATGTCTGGGACGATTATCAGGAGTATCTGAAGCATGCCCCGGACATGATTGTCTACCAGAGCGAGGCAGTCACCAACGAACTGGCCGCACCCTATTTTGGCATGGACCGCGAAAAGATGGTCGGCTTGGCCTATTGGGGTGCCGTCGAATATTGGGGTGAGTCCGATGGTTGGCCGAAAAAGGGTTGGGCCTATTCCTTCTTCAACCATGCGCTGGAGCCTTTCCCACAGGCTTGGCTCACCAAAAGCATCTTTGCCGATGAGCCGGTAGTCAAGATCGGCGTCGTCGACAATGAAGGCGAGTCGAAGATGTGGAATGACGTAATGGTCGGGCAAAAGATCATATCGGCCAACTGGAACCGCCAGGCCGGCAAGACTTACAATGTCTATACCTACACCAATGCCGAAGACGTCGAACTTCTGGTCAACGGTAAGTCCATCGGCGTGCAAAGGAATTCCACCGACGTCCGGCAGCGCAATACAATCTACTGGAAGGACGTCCCCTATGCGGCGGGTCAAATTACCGCGGTGGGGCGTACCGGCGGCAAGGTCGTCGCCCGGGATCAGATTGAGACGACCGGCGAGGCAGTGGCGCTGCAAATCGAGGCGGAAAATCCGGCCTGGAAGGCCGACGGAATGGATCTACAATATGTGAAGGTTTACGCCGTGGACAGCAAGGGACGCAGGGTGCCCACGGCCACCAGCGAAATCACTTTCAATGTCAGTGGCGCTGGGCGCTTGATCGCCGTGGATAATGGCGATCATTGGAGCGACGATCTGTTCGCGGGGAACAAAAAGGTCCTGCACAACGGCTTCGCTCTGGCGATCCTACGTTCCGGGCAAACTCCTGGCAGCGTGAAATTTAGTGTCACGGGTGGAACTGGTCTTAAGGGGGCTGTGAGAAGCTTGCGGGCGCAATGAGATGAAGATTGAACCATGCAGATGCGCTGCAAATGTCTTATGAACGGATAGAAGTGCAGCTAATGAGCTTACAAATGCGGCTCAGCGCTACAGCCATTGCAAAAAGCTTTCATGCTTATCGCCAAGGCTTGGAGTATTCCGATACCGGGCCGAGCATGTCTTCTCATCTGCGATTGCAGATCGTCTACCGGAATCAGGCGCGGATGCAGCCCCGTTCCGGCCCTAGCTGAAGCAATTGAGTGCCGCTGTGCCTGTGGTACTCGAGGTTCAGGCCGCCATGCGATGGCTACGATGCTCAAACTCCGCGGTGACTTCATCTGTATGGACTTTGAACCCTACGAGTTCCAATGGGCCGAAGGCGGTTGTCAGTGCCGTGTCGGCTGCATCGCGACCACATGCCATCAAGATACGTCCGATGCGTGGTATGCGATGACGCGCATCGAAACTGTACCATTCTCCACCAAGATAGACTTCGAACCAAGCGTGAAAATCCATCGGCACGTCTACTGGTTCAATACCGATATCACCGAGATATCCACTGCAGTAGCGCGCCGGGATGTTCATGCAGCGGCAAAGCGCAACCGCCAAATGGGCAAAATCGCGGCATACGCCGACCTTTTCCTGATATGCTTCCCATGCCGTTCTGGTCGCCCTCGCGTGGCAATAACCGTAGGTTAGATGATCATGCACGAAATCGACGATCGCCTGGACACGTCGCCATCCCGCCGGGACATGACCGAATAATTGCCATGCGACCCCCGAAAGCAGCTCGGTTTCGCAATAGCGACTGCCCGCAAGAAAGATCAGCACATCTGCCGGCAAATCATTGATCTCATGCTGAGGCGCTGTGGGACACTGCCGATCAACCTGACCGTCATCTGCTATGATGAAATCACATGATATGCGCGTCGTCCCCGGCTGGAGAACAAAGCGCGTGCATATATTCCCATAGGCGTCTTGATCGTCAAACAAGGTGATCCCACGATCAGTTACAATCTGATGAGATGTTCTCAGGTCGACCATACGCGATGGGCGCACACTCAGCATTGTAATCATTTCTGTCGGGGCATCTGTATTGAAAGTGAGATCATAGCCGGCACGTATCAGCATGAGCAAATCCCATATCATGAACATTCTATTGTCGTTCATTTACATGGGCAAAACCAGTAAGCGGAACGATTTCAAGGGGGAGCGTTTTTCCAGCATGAAGGTTCCCAGCACTGATCGAGATCATCACGATTGCGTCCATATGATGAGTGCGGACCTAATCAGGCCCAGCAATCTGGTCGCGGGCTTCTTCAGCTGCACGGATCAACGCCTTCCCCGTCCATTCGGCAGCGTCGGCTGTCATGGAGACCGCAACGCCACTCGGTCCGTCGAGCAGGACGATCCCCTCTTCCGCGACCGCTGTGCCGGCCATGTCCTGGATTCCTGAGTTTGGCATACCATCTCCTGTCGATAGCCACTTTAACGGCGGGCTATCGCGCAGAGTTCCTATTCATCGATGAACAGATAGGCCGGATCGAATTCGCTCAGCCGCGCAAGCCCCAACCTGTTGAGTATCTGGACCTGGCTGGCCCTCATCTGCAGCAGTCCCCGCTCCTTCAAAGTGCGCAGCATTCGGTTCCTATGGACAGCCGTTATACCGCAGGCCTCACCCAGATCGTTTTGGGTCATGGCGAGTTCAAAGCTGATGCCATCGCTCAGGCCAACGGCGCGCAGCTTGGCCTCGATTTCGCAGAAAAAATGCCCGACGCGCGCTATCGCGTTCAAACGGCCCAGGCGGAAAATCCACTCTCGATGCACGGCGGCGTCAAGAAGCGTGCTGAACCACAAGAGTTTGGCCAGCTCCGGTCGCTCGCGCATCAAAATGTCAAGATTTCGGTGCGGTACTGTCGCAACCTTGCACACCGTAAGGGTCGCGACGTCGTGGTCGAGATGCTTTAACGGATATGCATGAAGATCGACGAAGTCGCCAGGCACGTGAACGGCCACAAGCTGCCGCAGGCCCTCCCGGTCATCCATGTATCGGCAAATCAGGCCCTCGACGAGATAGGTACTGAAATTGACAGTCTCACCTTTCTGCACGAGCGTCATGCGTGCAGGCAGAGACCGGACTTCATCGACAGAAGATTCGAGCGCCTGGCGATCTTCGGGGGAAATTTGCTCGCCGCGACGATGGCTCAGGAAATCGTCGAATATCATAGGACCTCATCTTCATGCTGGGCCAATGCATGATCGACTATCTCGCCCAGCTTGCAATGGCGATTAGGGAGGAGAAGTGCCGGCGCCGGAAATATTTTGGCGGCGGCGCCTTTCGAACTGGGGTGGGGCGCGAACTGCCCCTTTCTCTATCCCGTTATGCGCCGCCTCCGTCCTGGAACTCCTGGCTAAGCGCGAGGCGCAAGCTGTCGCTCGGAGCTGCCGCCTTCCAAGATCTCGTGAATGCGGCTCACCAGAAAGTCCATTGCGAACGGCTTCGTGATCATGGCCATGCCTGGCTCCAAAAACCCTGAGGCCACTGCAGCATTCTCGGCATATCCTGTCATAAAAAGCACTTTAAGGCCCGGGCGCGTGACGCGCGCGGCGTCCGCCACCTGTCGACCATTGAGTCCCGGCAGGCCGATATCGGTAATGAGAAGGTCGATCCGCTGTTCAGATTGCAATATATCGAGGCCTTTAGGGCCGTCATCGGCTTCGATCGCGCGATATCCCAGTTCGCCAAGGATTTCCACGATGAGACGTCGCACGACTGCCTCATCCTCGATGACCAGCACAGTCTCCCCTGCATCCGACCCGGGGACGTTCGACAGCGTCGGGACTACAGCCTCAGCCTCCACCTCATCTGGATGACGAGGCAGATAGATTTTGATGCTCGTCCCCTTGTCGATCTCGGAATAGATACGGACATAGCCTTCTGACTGCCGCGTGAAGCCATAGATCATCGACAAGCCCAGGCCGGTCCCTTGGCCGATCGGCTTTGTCGTGAAAAAGGGTTCGAAAGCGCGCGCGATCGTGTCCTTGGTCATTCCCATACCGGTGTCGCTTACGCAGATGCAGACATATTCCCCTGGGGTCACATCTCGATGCTCTGCTAGGTATCGGCTGTCCAAATGGGCATTGAAAGATTCGACTGTGAGCGTCCCACCGCCGGGCATGGCATCACGAGCGTTGATGACGAGATTGAGAATAGCACTTTCAAGCTGGTTCGGATCGCATCTCGTCAGCCACAGATCGTCACCCAGCATGAGTTGGAGGGCGACGTGCTCACCAAGAGTCCGCCTCAGCATATCCTCCATGGAGGTAATCAACGGATTGGCGCGAACCGGCCGCGGATCGAGCGGCTGGCGGCGCGAGAATGCCAAAAGCCGGTGCGTAAGCGCAGCCGCCCGGTCTGCCGAGTTCCTAGCCCCGGTTAGCCAGCGCGTGAGATCATCCATGCGGCCATGGGCAATCCGGCTCTGCATAATATCAAGGCTGCCGGAAATTCCCTGCAGTAAATTATTGAAGTCATGCGCAATTCCTCCGGTCAGCTGGCCAACAGCCTCCATCTTTTGGCTTTGCCGCAATGCATCTTCGACAGCGCGATGCTCGGTGATATCGCGGCCAACGCCATGGATACGCGTGCCGTCTGGCACGGCTGTCCAGTCAAGCAACCGATACTGCCCCTCGCGAGTGCGATAGCGGTTCTCGAACGCCAGCGTCGCCGCCCCTTTTGCGATTTTGCCGATCTCAGCCACCGTCACCGAAAGATCATCGGGATGCACGAAATCAGTCAGGAGATGGCCGACCATTTCCTCCTCTGCCCACCCCAGCATACGCTGGGCCGAGGGATTGATAGCGGTGATCCTGCCCTCATAGTCGCAGACAAGGAGTATATCCTGACTGATCGCCCAGAGGCGGTCCCGATCTTGAGAGAAAGCTGCTTCCGCCTGTTTTTGCGCCTCGATTTCGGTATGCGTACCGACCCAGGCGGTAATTGCGCCACTCGCGTCGGTCAGCGGAACGGCACGCGTTAGATGCCATCGGTACGCACCTTGAGCACCACGCAAGCGCAACTCCGCCTCATAAACTTCCCCCCTTTCCACCGCGCTGGCCCAGCGTGCGGCTGCCTGCGGCATGTCGTCAGGGTACACCAGGCTGTACCAGCCACGGCCCTCAAGGCTGCCGGGCTCGGCACCCGAATACGCGTAAACCCGATCATTGAACCAGTCGAACGAGCCATCGGCGCGGGCCGTCCAGACCTGGTTCGGCATATGTTGGGCAAGCGCACTGAACTGCGCCTCGCTCCTTTCCAGCGCGAGTTGAATACGAAGCCGTTCGGTAACATCTTGCACGACGCCGATCAGCCGGACGGGCACGCCAGCCTCGTCGAATTCATATTCTGCCTTACGCGCTATCGTACGCACTTCATTGGTATCGGCGCGGCGTACCCGATAGACAACATCAAGATCAGCCGAGCCGTCCCGGCGGCGGGCGTCGTTCGAAATGCGGTCTCGGTCCTCCGGTATAACGAGGTTCTCGATGACTTGCGTCGACACCTGGCTGCAGCGTTCGATACCGAAAATATTGCAGAATTCCGCCGTTCCTGAGATCATCCGGGCAGCAATATCGATGGCAAACAACCCCACCCCGCCTGCCACCTGTGCACGACGCAAGCGATCCTCACTGACGCGAAGAGCTTCCTCGGCTTCATATTCCCGGGTCCGGTCGTGGATCAGCTTCACAAAGCCGACCGGAGCGCCTGTATCGTCATGGAGCAGCGTCATTTCACTGAGACCCCAGAAGCGGTCTCCCGATTTTTTCACGTGCCAGCGTGCATCATGGGCGTGGCCGGTCATCAACGCTTCCGCACGCTTTGCCGCGGGTCGTCCGGCGGCGCGATCCTCCGCCGTAAAAAAGGTGGCCATTGGCTGCCCAAGCATTTCCGCCTCGGTCCAGCCCAGGATGGTCGAGGCGCCGAAGTTCCACAAGGTAATGAGACCATCGGCATCGGTGGCGACGATGCCATAATCGGTCGCGCTATCGAGAATCTGACGATAGCGTGCTTCGCGGGCCCGCATCGTGCTCTCGGCGCCGACCCGCTGGACGTGAGCCCAGGATCGCTCCGTGACCTCTCGAATAACAGACAGCTCATAATCAGACCATCGATGCGGTACCTTGTCGTGAACGGCCATCAGCGCCATCAAGCGGCCGTGTTTGACCAGCGGTATGCAGATCGTGGCGGCGATGCCGATATCCTGGAACGTTCGAGCCTCTTCCGGCAGCAGTTCGGCCTTGTTGTCATTGATGATGAGCGGCCTGCCAGCGCCAAGCTCCCGCACAGCCAAAGTTCCAAAATCTGCGAGCTCGTAGTGACCAACGATCGAAATTGTTCCTGGCATGTTCCAATCGCCGCGAATTGTAAAACCATTCTGGTCCTCGTCCATGTCTGCATAGGCGCAGTTGGACAGCCCCAGATGTTCTGCGGTCATGCGCGTGGTAATCGCTAATATTTCATCAGCACCACGGCAATCGATGACTGCGCGACCAAGGTCATCGAAAAACTGCAGTTTTATCTGGCTCTTATGAAGATCATCGCGAGCGGCGTGGAGTTCGGTCGTCTCAACAACGACTGCCAGAACCCCTGCGGGCTCGCCATCGTCGCCGCGCACGGGCGAATAGTCGAGGTTCATGAAGACCTGCTCAGGGAAGCCCTGGCGATAGAGAGTAAGCTCCTGATCTTTATAGCTCAGCCTCCCCCCAGCCAGGCACACGCGCATGACGTTGTCATTAAAGTCGGCAACCTCGCCCCATCCTTCGCGAACGGCCGATCCCAGCAGGCCGCTGTCGCGACCTCCCGCAAATGCTGAATAAGCATCATTGTAGATCATGACCCCAAGCTCACCCCAAAGCAGCACAAGGGGCGTTGGGCTTTCGAGCATCAGGCTGACGGTATGCCTGAGGCTGGCCGACCACTGTTCGATCGGCCCGATTGGCGTGGTGCTCCAGTCATGTGCTCCAATGCGGCGGGCCATCTCCCCGCCGGCGGCGAGAAAACAAGGCCAGTGGCCGCTCCTACCCATCTGCTCCATCCACCCCCCGTCGCTCGGCCCGAAGCCACTTTGAGGCCTCGTGTCGGCAAGGCCCTAGGACCTCGACCAGCATGGCATGCTGAACATCTCAAACGACGGGTCGTTCCGCAGGAAGCAAAGTTCACCGATGGCCGTTGCGCATTTCCACTGCGAAAGGGAATTTGAAGGTCGCGCCAGCCCTGTATTGCCGCCAGCGGCAAAGCCAGCTTTACAGTTGCCACCAGCCCGCGGCGTCGCAGGTTTTGCCCGCGTCCTGTGACCGCAGAATTTCTGCCTTTCGACGCTGAGTCCATAAAATGGACCGAGCCTTTCAGCAGCGCACCGCCGCGTCAAGCCGATGCCCCATTATAACGATGCTGGTCAGATATAAGTTTTGCGCGTGCTGTCTTCCGCCATTGTGGTCGAAGGAAAAGTGTTAAGGGATTGTCGGAATTTGATCCCGCCGCCCGCGAAAGAATTTCGTGGAAGTGCAATTCGAAAATTGGGCACAATGGGCGCACTCAAACCTCGACAGCTTTGGGCACTCCGTTTCGTCATGAATCAGCATTGCCCTCCAGTTCGATGGCCCAGATCTACAAGCGGGTTAGCGGCAGTGCGAAGCGGCTATCGAAACCGGGTAAGTGACGCGGCGGATCGCCAACCATGCAGGGCCGCCGAGGGTCGAAAGGGCGCGGGCAGCCGACTGAGAGCCAGTTCAGAGAACCCGCCGCGCCGCAGCTCTGCAGTCGATGGGAGCTGGGGTAACGAAGGTCCGTTCCTTCTTTCCGATACCTAATGCCCTGCCGATCGACTTGCCGACCGCCGAGATGATCCCGCCCCCATCGAGCTTACTCCCCGGGGGCTTGCCCGCCGCAGAGATCGTCGGGGAGGACAGCGTTCCACCCACGCCGATCGGGTCCTCCAATCTGAGAACGCTTGGGTTCCTGGACTGCCCACTGATCGAGAGGCTTATCCGCTCGGACGCGAGCGAGATTCGTCCTCTTCCGGTTCCTGACGAAATGCCCGTGTCTGCGATGAAGTCCCTGGCCACGAGATCTCCCCGGAGAGCCGCGAAACCGACCACAAGGCATCGCAGCGGGACCTCCGCGTCCTTGTCGCGCAAAACCGCGCCTATCGCCTTTCCCAGATCCTGACCGAGAACGGCGGCAACGGTCCGCTTTATCGTTCCACCCTCCACGACCAATCCCGCGCGACCATTCGCCGTCGCCAGTGCCTCGCGGATGGTGTCCCCTGTGCCTGCAAGGGCGACGCGGCCATGAAGCGGGCCTGTGACGTCCTTGCTGCCAATGGCGGTTTCCAGGCGCCCGTCCGCGAACCTGAGATCGATCGACAACTTGGGATGGTGGGCCCCGTTCCTCTGGTCCACTTCGAGGAACCCAGTCATCCTGCCGCTGGACATCCCTGCGACGATGTTCTCGATCCGAAGCAACTTACCTTCGAGGACGATCGTGCCGGCAAGCGTCCTGAAGGCCGAGTTGCCCAGAAGCAAACGATCCGCCTTGAAACGGATACACCCATCGGTAGGGCCCACCTTCGCGAGATTTATCCGTGTCCCCGGCAGCACACGAGGACCGATCTGCGCCTTGATCGCGGCGTCCCTCGCCTTCCCCTCCGCATCGGAGAGATCGTCGAAGCCGAACGCCGCGAAATGCACATCGGCATCGATCTTGGTCCGTTCGTCTCGCTTCAGCACCGTGGCCTTGGCCGTCAGCCGCGAGGATCCGATCCGACCGGTCAATTTGTCCACGAACCAATCCCGCCCGGAATGTCTGACCTTCGCGGTCAGATCTATGGGCGTCGTGCCGAACAGCCCTGCCTCGATGACATCGTCGAGATATTTGAGGTTCGAGGCCTTCGCCTTAATGTCCAGCGACATGTTCCTGAGGTTCAAGGCGCCAGTCGACGCGCCGCGGGCGTCCAGCTGGAGCAGGGGCGACGAGAGCTTCAAGTGGAAGGGATATCGGGCGTCGGATGCCAATCCGACGATGGGCGCGCCGACAAATGTAAGGCTCGCCGGAATGTCATGAAAGCGTCCCTTCATTTCCGCCCGGACACCTGCTTCACCCGCCTTGAACTTGCCGGAGATGGCCAACGATCGCTTGTCGTCCCGGAGCGACAGGTGTCCGCCCCTTATAAAAACGTCCGCAAGGCCTCTCCCTTCGTCGTCATCGCTCCGGTGAGGCTTGTCCCTGCCCTCCCAGTTGGCCCGTCCATCGCGGTCCCGGACCAGCGATAGGTTCAGCCCCGTTGCGGTGACATCCTCCAGCCGAGGCGCACGACCTATGAGCAGAGGGAGCACCGCCACACGCGCCTGGATGGACCTGGCATGGACCATGTCGCCCTTCCCCGCCCAGCTTGGCTGCGCAATCCGCAGGTCCTCCAACGTGATCACGGGCCTGAACGAGAAAAAGCCGTTTCGTCTGACCGCCCCTATCCTGATGTCTGCCCCTAGACGCGCTGAGAGACGCTCCTCGATCGCCCCTTTGAATTCGCCGATCGGGAATGCTCCGATCGCGAGGATGACAGCCACGACAATGGCAACCAGGACTAGGCCGATCCTTGCGACACCCCGACGGCCTTCAGCGCTCAGCGCCATCGTCGACTCCTCATCCAGCCGCCTGAACATCTCGTTCGGTCGCGCGCGGGCCAGCCGGAAGCAAGGTCGAGCGGCAAGAGGAGCCGGTTCATCTATCCACCTCGTCTTTCGCCTCGCCGAGATCCTCCACCCGCAGCTGGCCGTGGGCCAGGACCGCGAACAGCCCGGTGCCACCAATGATGTTGCCTGCAAGCGCGGGAAGGATAAACTCCAGCACCATCTCGAGAAACGACATTCGACCACTCATCCAGAGGAAGCTCACCTGGGAGGAGCCGGTCACCACATGGCTGAAGTTGCCCAGCCCGATGATGTATGTGAGCGTGCAGATGATCCAGAACTCGCTGCCACGCGAGTTGGGCAGGATCCAAGCGATCGCAGCCATGATGAACCCGGCAGGGATGCCGAGCGTCAACGTCTTCGCGGCGGTCTGGACTTCGAGCTTTCCGAGGATGTCGACCGCGAAGGTGCGCTGCGCCTCCGACAGGATGACCTCACCTGCCATCAGGCTGCTCACGAGGAAGACACCGGCCAGATTGGCGGCGAACACACAGGTCCACAGGCGACCCAGCTTAGCCAGGTTCGCCATCCGTGGTTCCGCCGCAACGGGAAGCACCGCGGTAATCGTGCTCTCCGTGAAGAGCTGGAGGCGTCCGAGGATAACGATCAGATAGCCGACTGGGTAGCCCAGAAGGTAGACGAGCGGCGCCCACCGCGTGTCGGGAAGGTGACTCCGCAGGAACAGCTCGGACATCAACGAGAGATTGATGGCGAGCCCCGCCGCGAAGGCAGAAAGCAACAGCGCAAGTGCAGGCCTGTCGAGTTCTTCCTCGCCCTGGAGCCGAACCACTTCGTGGACCACGCGCGTTGATCCCGCGCTACGATCCTCAACGCCCCGGACCTCTTCAGGGGTGAGCTCGGCGCCAGGCTCGGAGTTGCTGGTATTCCCGCCGGCCAACGAGCCGTCGATTGGATCTCGCTCAACTCTTTGGTCGCTAGAGATTGCCCTGCTCCTCCAACGGCACGTCATCATCAGGCCCGTAGTAGAGCTTGGCACACTCCTCCCGCAGGCAGCCACCCTGGATGACGATGTCATCGCGATAGGCGTCGGCGATGAACGCAAGCGTGTCGACGTGCCGATCCTCGAAATACATCCGGTGCACATCATGACGCCCAGCGCCGTAGACGACGCGGCCGACCTTCGACCAAATCGACGCCATCGTGCACATCCCGCAGGGCTGTAGGGTCGAGTAGAGCGTGGCCCCCCTCAACTCCATGGTTCCTTCGCTCTCGCATGCTCGGCGAATGGCCATCATCTCGGCATGAGCCGTGGCATCCGGGAGTTCCTTAGTCTGGTTGCGCTCCTGCCCGACCACCCGACCATCAAGGACGATGACGCTGCCGAGCGGAGAATCCGAGGGATGCGCGCCCTTCGAGCGGGCCACGTCCAGCGCGACCCTCATCCACTTTTCGTCCTCAGCGCTGGATTGGCTCAAAATAGATCTCTCCCACATCGGTGTGCTTGAATTTTTTCGGAATTGAACGGATGAGCCGGTTACACCGCCGCCTTGTTCGCTTCGGCTTCTTGTCATCCGGCAGCTTCCTGGCAAGATGGGCGCACGGCTTGGTTATCGAACCGCTTCCCGACGTCGGAGAACAGGAGGGTGACGCTATCCTCATCGCGCAAGAGGACGTCGATCGCCTCGGAATTGTACCTTCCTCGTAGAAGCGGAGACCCGCATCCTCCAAAATGTCACAGACGTGCATCAGGAACATTGGATCATCGTCGATAACGAAAGCGTAAGGTGATGTGGCGGCATCCATCCAGCGACAACTCGCATTTTGCCGCTTCGTTTCGCTGGTCAGATCATGGAGCGAAGAATATTTGTCAGCTTAATGCTGCCATCAGTCTTCGCCGGCCAATCTGATCAGCCATGGTTGCCAACGCTTCCCGCATTGCATCCTGAACGATCTGGAACAGGTTGCCGCCGCCCGGCGTAACAGGGATATACCCGATCTCGTCGACGACGAGCAGAGAGGACCGGCACAGGAAGCGGATCCTTTAGCGCAGCGTGCCCTCACGTTCGGCCTTGGCCAGCGAAGCGATGAGATCGGCGATCGGGATGAAGTAGACGCTCTTGCCCGCCTTCGGCTTCGATGGCCAGAGCGGTGGCGATATGGCCTTTCCCGGTGCCCGGCCGCCCCAGCAGATGGACCACCTCGGCCCGGTTGATGAAATCAAGGCGAGCCAGTGCCAAGATGCGGTTGCGGTCGAGCGACGGCTGGATGAAAGCCGGACCCGGGTTGTTGGGCAGCCAGCACCAAAGCATCGATCACGACCCGCAGCTTGGGCTGAAGGTATCTGGAGGTAGGCCACACCGCATGGATCGGCATCTGCGCCCCGGCAAACTGATCCAGCACTGGCACGAGCGTGCCGGCGGCAAGGTGGTCTGCGATCAGCCAGGTCGGCAGCTGACTTATCCCGGCTCCCGCGAGCACCGCCTGCACCATAGCCTCGCCATCGCTGAACTCGTGGCGCACCCTTATTTCGCGCGGCAGGAGGTTGCCCCCGGCATCGTTGAGCAGCCAGACAGGTCGTGGCACCCGGCGCCATCCGATGATGCAGTCTTGCTGGTCCAGATCCTCCGCCGACGCCGGCGCGCCGCGCCGGGCGATATACTCGGGCGAGGCGCAGATCAGCAGCGTCTGCGTGCCGAGCCGCTTTGCCGCGAGATCGGCGTCATTGCCAAGCGTGCCGATGCGAACCGCCAGATCGACATTCTCGGCGATGATGTTCGAAGTGCGTTCGGTGAACATCACCGAGAGGTCGAGATGCCGGTAGCGATCGGCCAGTTGCATGAGCACCGGCATTACATGCCGCCTGCCGAACGCGCCTGGCAGGTTCAGTCGCACCGTACCCACCGGATTTTCTCGCCCCGTGGTTATCCCGGTCTCGACAGTTTCGAGCTGCTCGAGGATGCCTAGGCATGCCTCATAATATTCCTGCCCCTCCTTGGTGAGCGTTAGCCGGCGAGTCGTGCGGTGGAGCAGCTTGATGCCAAGCCGGGCTTCCAGTCGCGACACGCTCTTGCCGATCGCCGATCCGGTAACGCCAAGCTGTGCCGCGGCTGCGGTAAAGCTACCGAAGCGCACCGCTGCAACGAATTCGGCGAGGCCGGCGAAGCGATCCTGATCGATCATTGTGGAACCGTGGGACAGAGTGATCGGCCAGACAAGGGAATTATCAACTGGCTGAAAGGAGAATAGAGCGGCGGCACATTGGCACCCGCCGTCATTATGCTTTCCAAAGGATCTTCCATTGAGCGCTTTGTTCGAACCTACCGACCTCGCCGGACTGCCTCTTGCCAACCGCGTGGTGATGGCGCCGATGACCCGTGCGCGCGCGGAAAGCACCATCCCCGATGATATGACGGTGCTCTATTACAGCCAGCGCGCCGGCGCTGGCCTCATCATCAGCGAGGGCGCGCCGGTTTCGATCGAAGGCAGGGGCTATCTGTTCAACCCCGGCCTCTACACCGAAGAGCAGGCTGCCGGGTGGCGGCGCGTGACCGATGCCGTCCATGCCAAGGGCGGCAAGATCTTCGCGCAATTGTGGCATGTCGGCCGCGTCTCGCACACGACGTTGCAGCCCGGGGGCCGCGCACCGGTATCGCCCAGCGCAACGCGCGGCCTCAAGTCGATCGCATTCGCCTATGACGGAAAGGGCGAGCCAGCCCTCGTACCGACGAGCGAACCCCGCGCGCTCGACACCGAGGAAGTGCCCCGGATCACGCAGGATTTCGTCCGCGCCGCGCGGATGGCGATCGATGCGGGATTCGATGGCGTCGAGCTGCACGGCGCCAACGGCTATCTGTTCGAGCAATTCGTCAACGGCGCGCTCAACCGGCGCGAGGATCGCTACGGCGGATCGATCGAAAACCGTTTGCGCTTCATGCTGGAGACGCTCGACGCGATCATCGCCGAAATAGGCGGCGAGCGCGTCGGTGTACGCATCTCGCCGTTCGGACGCCTGTTCGACATGGAGCCCTATGACGACGAGGCGCAGACCTGGGTGGCGCTTGCCGCCGCGTTTGAAGCGCGCTCGCTCGCCTATGTCCATCTTAGCGACCAGCTGACGATCGGCGCGGAAAAGATGCCAGAGAATTTCGCCGCGGCGTTCCGCAAGACCTATCGCGGCACGCTCATTGCTGCGGGGGGCTTTACGCGCGAGACGGCGGAGGAGGCGCTGCGGACCGGCGATCTCGACCTGATCGCCTTTGGTCGCCCGTTCATCGCCAATCCCGATCTGGTCGATCGGATGCAGCATGATCGACCGATCAATCTGCCGGACCGCGCCACTTTCTATGGAACGTCCGGCGCGCGCGGCTACACCGATTACCCGACATGGGCGGAAGAAAGCGCGGAGCAGGAGGTATGACCGGCATCGAGCAACGGCTCGCCGCCCGGCTGGACATCGAGGACATCCGGCAACTTCGCATCGCTTATTCGCATTGCCTCGACAGCGGCGATTTCGACGGGCTCGACCGGATATTCTCCGTCGACGCCATTGTCGGCGTGACGGTCGGCGAGATGAAGGGCCTGGCTGCGATCAAGGAGGGGCTGATCGGCGCCTACCAACTCTACGACCGTGATCGTCGTGGCCATTACCCCTTCCTCCACGCCATCGCCAATCATCAGGTCACGCTCACCGGACCGGACACCGGGACGGGCAAATGCTATCTCATCGATTTCGAGACCGCCTCAAAGCCCGATCCGAACCCGCTCCTGCTGCTGGGCCTCTATACCGATCAGTATCGCCGCATCGACGGCGCATGGCGGATCGTCGAAACGCATCTCGATGTCGTCTGGCCTGCCGCTAGTTAGAGAAGGCTGGTCGGCGTCCGGATCGGGAAAAGTTGCCCTGACCCAGCCTTAGCGAACGGCCGCTTGTTTCAGCAAAAACCGGCTCACTCTTGCCGATCAGACGGAAATTGAGCTCGCTCACGGGCAGACCGACCGCTTTGCATATTGCGATACCTGCAGAGGGGCTCCCGCTTCAAACAGTTTGATGCAACGCAGCCGAATAAAACATGGGTGGCCGCACAACGATTTCGAGCTTCATCAAACACTTGCTTATCCCAAGGTTGCCGACATTATGGGGCGAATCTCAGGGGGTGTTGTGAATTTCAAGATTTCTGTTTGCCTGGCGAGCCTGCTTGCCGGAACCGCCGCCCATTCAGCTGGAAACCAAATCCAAATCGGGCCTCCGCCCAAATGGGCCGTTCAGTCGGAGGCGATGCCAGTACCGGACGATGCCGCAGGGGCGGTGTTTATCCGCCGTCAGGACACGGAGGTCCATCTGGATAGCAAGGGGCAGCTACTCTATAATGGTTACCGCATCAAGATCCTCCATCCCAATGCGCTGCAGCTTGGAAACCTGTCGCTGGCCTGGAACCCGGCCGCTGGTTCGCCTGTCGTCCATGTCATCAAGATCCATCGCGAAGGTCAGGTCATCGACATATTGAAGGCGGCATCGTTCGAGATACTTCGCCGAGAAGACCAACTTGAAGCCGCAAGGTTGGACGGCAATCTGACCGCCGTTTTGCGTGTGCCTGATCTGAGGGTCGGAGACGAAATCGAGTTCGCCGCGACACTCCGGGCCAGCGATCCCACATTGGGGAAGGACGATGCCGGCCTGCTTCTGCTCGCCCCCGAGCCGCCGTCAGGCCGATATCATCTTCGGTTGAGCTGGGAAGAAGGAAACAAGCCTGCAGTCAAGATGACCAGCGATATGTCGACGGTGGCCGAGCGGGGCACAAATGCCATCGACTACCGGTTTGACAACCCCACGATCCTGACGCCGCCAAAGGATGCGCCTCCTCGCTATCAGTGGCAGCGGGTCGTCGAATATGGCAATTTCAGCGACTGGCAGGGCATATCGCGCCTTTTCGCGCACCTGTTCGCCAATGCCTCGAAACTGAGCGCCAGCTCGTCGCTCAAGCAGGAGGCCGCCCGTATCGCTGCAGCCCATGAGAAGGCGCTGGATCGCGCCGCTGCTGCCCTGAAACTGGTGCAGCAGGACGTCCGCTATATTTATGTCGGGCTGAATGGCGGCAATCTGACGCCGGCCGGAGCCGATGAGACATGGCAACGGCGCTATGGCGATTGCAAAGCCAAGACGGCGCTACTGCTGGCATTATTGCGCGAGTTGGGCGTCGAAGCGGAGGCGGTGCTGGTCAACAACAGCGGCATGGATGACGGCCTTGACGAGCGGCTACCGAGCCCACGCATGTTCGACCATGTACTGGTGCGGGCGCGGATCGACGGACAAAGCTATTGGCTTGATGGCACCTTGCCCGCGGTTGTACCGCCTGGTGCAGATCCGGTCATACCCTATCAATGGATTCTTCCTCTGACCGCACCGGGAAGCAATCTTGAGCAACTGAGCTGGATGCCTGCTTCACGTCCGAACGAGATTACACTGTTCGAGGTCGATGCGCGCTCTGGCTTTGAAAAGCCTGCGCGGATCACGAATACGACCATCAAGCGCGGGATAGAAGGCCTCCAGCAGGAGGTTCAGTTTGCAGCAGCGACGCCAGCGCAACTGCTCAGCGCGTTCCGGCAGAATGCGATCGGAAGCACATGGCAGACCATCGAAGATGTTCAGTGGCGCTATGATGTGAAGGCACAGGCCAGCATATTGACTATCATCGGCACCGGCGCAGTCGATTGGGATGATGATGGCAATGGAATGAGGTCGCTGGCACTGCCGGGTGGTGGCTTCAACCCGCCCGAAAAGCGGATACGCGCAGCAGAGCATTATCAGGCACTGCCATTCTACAGTAAGCCGGATTTCAGCTGCTACGTCACTACGGTTCATCTGCCGTCGACAACCAAGCCGGAGCAGTGGTCGCACAAGGATGACATCAATAATCAGATTTTCGGTCGGGCCTATTACCGCGCCTTCGACATATATGATGGCTCGCTGCGTATGATCCGGGGATCGCGTATTGAGCAGAAAGAAGTCGATGCCGCCAAAGCACAGCGCGACAATGGCCGTATTGCTCTGTTCGACAATAGCATGGCATGGATAAGCTACAATCCGAGCGGCAAAAACGCCGATACCAAGGCAAGCAGACGAGTGCCCACGACAAATGAGATTGATTGGACCGCCGACAATGTGCCCTGCCTAGCGTCCAACTCCGGAAGCTAAAGGCAAGCAACGCCGACTGTGGCGGCGGTTCCATCAGGTCGACCAAGGCGGCCGATCGGCTGGTCGCACAGCACCTACCCCATTGCTTCAGGCGAGGTTTCTTTGAGAAATCAAAGCTTTGGAGTATCGCCAGCGCTTGGGCAAACTGCGTTCACCTGAATGCCTTTCGAGGCTATTCCATGCCGACGCTCTTCGTCAGGCCCAGAACGCCGTGCTTGGTTGCATGGTAAGCTGCGCGACCGCTTTGCCCGACGAGGCCGCCCAGTGACGAGCAATTGACGATCGCACATCCGCCCTGCTCCTCCATCTGCTTGGTCGCGTAACGCATGCACGACCAGACACCGCGCTGCGTGCCGCGCCCCCAACACCAAATTTGCGTTCTGACCGCTAACATGTGTCCGCATTTTACGCCATAGCCGTTGGGCAGACGGGAATGCGGAGAAACCAAGCAACAGGTGAGCCATGGACAATCGCGCGGGCGAGATGATGGTGTTTGTTCGGGTCGTGGAAGCAGGCAGCTTTTCAGAGGCCGCGCGCCTGTTGCTGATGACGCCTTCGACGGTGTCCAAGCTGATCGCGCGACTTGAGACGCGGTTGGGCGTGCGCCTCATCGAACGATCGACCAGACGGTTGGCGCTCACCGGTGAAGGGCAATTCTATTATGAGCGCAGCCAGGCGCTGTTGGGCCAACTCGACGAGACGGAACAGCAGATCGCGCAGGGCGGGGCCGATGCCGAAGGCGTGGTCCGTGTCACATCGTCCGTGACCTTCGGCGCGGCGGCACTCGAACCGATCCTGCCTGCATTTTTCGAGGCTTACCCCAGGATCATCGTCGATCTTTCGCTGTCGGACGATGTCGTCGATCTCTATCTTGATCGCACCGATGTTGCGATCCGCGTCGGCAAGCTGGCGGACTCAAACCTGATGGCGCGCCGGATCGGAGAGACGCGGCGGCGCATTGTCGCCTCGCCTGATTATCTCGCGCGACACGGTACTCCACAGACGCCGGAGGAGCTTATCAAGCATAATTGCCTCGGCTTCAATTTCCGGCGCGCCATGCCGGTCTGGCCGATGCGGGAAGGCGGGCGGATCGTGGAGCGGATGCTGAGCGGTTCGTTGCTCGCCAATAATGGGGAAACGCTGCGGCGCATGGCGATCGCCGGCGCCGGTATCGTCAGGATGGCCGACTATCATCTGCGCGGCCCCATCGCGCGCGGAGAACTGGTCGAGCTCCTGGCAGACAGCGACATCGGCGAAGTGGATGATATCCATGCCCTCTTCCGGGGAGGCCAGTTCCTGCCTGCGCGGGTACGGGCCTTTCTCGATTTCACGGTGCCGCGCATGCGGGATTTCCTGAACGAGGGATGAGGTGGCCGGGATGATCGCTCCGGCCACCCGCGGTCACCTTTGCCCGTGGCCCAATATCTCCATCCGCATCACCTGCACGCCGCCCTGCGCCAAGGCAGGAAGTTTTGCGAACCAGTCCTGCACATAGGACATGGCGTTGTGCGCCTCGAAATCCTCACGCGTGGCGAACACTTCGTAGAAAATGAAATGCCCCGGCTCTGCTCGATCCTCCTGGAGGAAATAGACCAGGTTCTTGGGATCACCGCGAACCTGGTCCACCAGCGGAAGCGTAGCTTCACGAAGTTCGGCTGCCTTGCCGGGCCGGGCACGCACCTCTGCAACAATCGACCAAGCGCCTTCGGGAATTTGGGCGTAGCGAATGCTCTCCGCCGGATTCGTTTGGTCTCGGGCAAAGGCCGGGGCCGTGGTGATGACTGGCATAAAGAGGGCCGACAGGCCCAGTGCCATGAGAAACCTGCGCATCATGATTTCCTTTATATTATAGGGAGATGAAAGGACGGCGACGACCGAACGCCGCCGCCCCCGCCTCCGCCATGCTCATTGTCCAGCGCGTGCCCGCTGGCGCCCGGCAAGGGCATTGGCGAAGCGCTGCTTCACCGGTCCCAACGCCTTCACGAATTCAAGCTGCTCACCCTCCGGCCCTTTGCAGTAGATCAGTTCCCAGCCATCTGAGGGCGCGACAGTCACCTTGTTGGTGTTCGTACTCTGAGGGGCGGCCTTGCGTTCAGCCTCGCTGTTGACGCGGATGATGCGATTGGCACGCACCTGCGTCATACCGCGACGCGCAGATTCTGCCTCAAGGTCCGCAATGAACCTGTTGAAGTCGACATCGTCGCGAACATGAAAGCAGATGTGCATCATGCGCGGGAATGCCGGGCTCATATGCTGGACTGGTTCGGCAAAGGCCTTTGGGCCACCCATGGGCTGGTCTGCATCGCGATATTGGAGCAGCTCGATCACGACATTGTCGAACTGGATGAAACGGACATCCAGTCGCTGTGCGCCCCCGCGCAGGTCCGGCACGCCGATCGTGCGAGGGTTCACGCCCAGCTCGTTTGCCCGGATTTCCTGATCCGCCAACAAGGTGTTCTGAACGACGTCGCCGGAGAAGTCGCCATGTCGGAACACCTCCGTCCCGCCGAGTACCTCGGTATAGAATTCATAGGCACGCTCCATATTCTGAACGGTGAGGCCAAAATGCTGGACACCCTGAAGACGGGCGCCGAGCGGAGCAATGTTGCGCGCTGCGACTGACATCTCCGGGCGCGCGACGGGCGCGGCGATTGCGGAGCCGGCAGCGCCGGCCAGGATGGCGGCACCTGCCGCCTGCAGCACATCGCGGCGACCAACAGTTGCCGCATCCTTTACGTTCAGGTCGGTCATGATCATTCTCCCTTCTGTTGATGTGTGAGCGCCGGACGAAGGGCGCGGGATTGCCCTCCGGCCGAAGCGATGCCTCGGTCGGGGAGCGATATCAGGCTGGCCTTCGGGATCAGCCCGTGATGGCCGGATCAATCCGTGATAGGAAGCGGAGCAGCCGGGTTGACGAGGTCGGCAGCGCGCAAGTCGCGCCAGAAGTCCGCCGGCACGACTTCATCGAGCGCGGCTCGGTCCTCGGCAATGCGGCCGGGGTGACTGGCGCCCGGAATGATCGCGGCCACCGCCGGATTAGCGAGCGAGAATTGCAGCCCGGCCGCCTTCATGCTCACGCCGTGGCGATCGGCAATCGCCTTGATGCGCGCCACCTTGGCCAGGATTGCCGGCGTGGCGGGCGCATATTCGAAATTGGGGCCGCCAACGAGCGCGCCCGAACTGTAGGGACCGCCCACGACGATGCCAAGGCCCCGATCCGCCACCAGCGGCATGACCCTCTGCAGCGCGCGATCATGGTCGAGCAGCGTGTAGCGTCCCGCGAGCAGGAAACCGTCCGGGCGCGGCTCATCGAGTGCGAGCAGCAGTTCGATGGGCTCGACCCGGTTCACGCCCAAGCCCCAGGCCTTGATCACCCCCTCGTCGCGCATCCTGTCCAGGGCCTTGAACGCACCCCGCCGGGCGCTGTCGAACATGGCGAGCCATTCGTCGCCGTAAAAATCCTGCGCGATGTCATGAACCCAGGCGATGTCGATATGGTCGGTCTTGAGCCGCTTCAGGCTGTCCTCGATCGACCGATAGGTGGCATCCTCGGAATAGTCGTTCACGATCCTGTTGGGACGGCCATATTTGAACACATCGCCCTTTTCGCCCAAATCCCGCGCGCTGATGTCCTCGATTTCGTCCAGGATCAACCGGCCGACCTTGGTGCTGATGACATAGTCGGCGCGCGGCTTGTCTTTCAGGGCCTCTCCCATGCGGATTTCCGCAAGACCCGCCCCATAAAATGGGGCGTTATCATAATAGCGGACGCCATCGTCCCACGCTGCTTCAACGGTTGCGCGCGCCTCCGCCTCTGGAATATCGCGAAACATGTTGCCCAAAGGCGCCGCGCCAAAGCCGAGCTTGCCCGGTAGAATATCCTTGAGTGCCATCGTCTGAACCCTTCCATTTCTTGCCGAGCCCTGTGTCCGGCGTTGAGAAACGGAATATGCCTAGATTGCGATCGGCAGTAGCTATCCGCTCATCTCAGAAGCTTGGAAGCCATTTCACAGATCGACCCACGTCTGTGACAACATGAAAACCTGCACGCCGAGATCCAGACGACCCGAAATACTTCCGGCAGCGGTTTCTACGGTTGGCCGGGGAGACTTGACCCATGCTGCCGCCGGCTCATGATTGAGGAATGTCAGGCATTTAACGATACTGCCTCCAACAGGCGGTCTGACCCGGGGTCGGCGCAGGTCCGAAATAAGCGCGCGTCATCCTGTACCTTGATCATCTTGCAACATCGCCAGAATTATCGTTACACAGTGTCATGCGGCTTGATGACTGCCACAATATCGATGACTTCAGACTTCTGGCGAAGCAGCGTCTGCCTTGGCCGGTCTTCGATTATATTGACGGTGCCGCCGACGACGAAATCACGAAGACACGAAACACCGCCGCCTACGCCAATTGCGATCTCGTGCCGAACGTATTGGCGGGTGTTGCAGAGATCGATCCCGCCGTCACGATCATGGGCCGTAGAAGCGCCCTGCCGTTGATCCTTTCACCCACCGCCCTGCAACGCATCTTCCACTGGCAGGGCGAGCGCGCCGTTGCGCAGGCAGCCGCGAAGTTCGGGCTGTGGTTTGGCATTTCGAGCCTCGCGACCGTGAGCATCGAGGAAATCGCCGCGCTGGTACCGACACCCAAGATGTTTCAATTTTACTATCACAAGGATCGCGGCCTCAACCGTTCGATGATCGAGCGGTGCCAGGCCGCAAAGTTCGATGCGATCGCGCTGACTGTCGATACCATCGTTTCGGGAAAACGGGAACGTTGCGCCCGCAGCGGTTTTACCTCGCCGCCCCGCTTCACGCCCTCGTCGCTGATGTCCTATGCGGTCAAGCCGCGCTGGGCGCTCGATTATCTCTTCCGCGAGAAATTTTCCTTGCCCAACCTTGATACCCATGTACGCGAGGGTACGGGCGAAGCGATCTCGATCGCCGGCTATTTCAACTCGATGCTCGACACTTCGCTGAATTGGAAGATGGCGGAACAGCTGCGCGAAGACTGGGGCGGAACATTCTGCCTCAAGGGCGTGATGAGCGTCGCCGATGCGCGACGCGCCGTGGAAATCGGTGCGGATGCGATCATGATCTCAAATCATGGCGGGCGCCAGCTGGATGGCAGCCGCTCGCCTTTCGATCAGCTTCCAGAGATTGTCGATGCAGTCGGCGGCGAGATAGAGATTATCTGCGACGGAGGCATCCGGCGCGGCACGCATATATTGAAGGCGCTGGCGACCGGGGCAAGCTGCGCGTCGGGGGGAAGGCTCTACCTCTACGCGCTCGCCGCGGCCGGTCAGTCTGGTGTCGAGCGCGCGATCGGCTTGCTCAAGGATGAGATCGAACGCGGCATGAGGCTTATGGGCGTCACCAGCATCGACCAATTGAACCGTGACCACCTGCGCTACCGATGACCGCCGGCGCGAAGCCGCGGTTCCGCTTGCCCTGCGGCTTTCGTGACAAACCCTAGTCCAGCGGCAACACTTCGAGCCCGGAAAGGATCGCCTCGCCCATCAGCGGCTCAAACTGCACGTCCATTATTCCATCCGCCACGGTCGTTTCACTTGTGCGGACCAATGCACGCATCCCCGCTCCCGCCTCTTTCCGCACATCGATCTGCGCGCCCGCTGCTTTGCCTTCTACCGACATGGAAAAGACCCGTTTGCTTGGCATGATCCGTTCATCAGGCTCGAAGAAATGCGCTCGCACCCGGTAGCGGCCGTTGGGCACGGGCACTGCATAGCTGAAACGTCCTTCGCGCCAACTTTCATAAGCCGCCTGATCGTGCGTGCCCGCAACCGGGCGAACCGGCCCCGGCTCACCGCCACGCGTAGTTGAGGGCTTGTCGCGGAAATGTCCGGTCCCGCCAGTCGAATACACGTCTGATCCCCATGCGGTGCCGTCGGCCGCGGTCTTGCCCACCAATGTCCCGGCTCGGATGCGATAGAGGCCGGGCCGGCCGGAAAACTGCCATGTTACGGCATCGTTGGCAGCAGCGCCCGCGCTGGCGGTAAGCTGATTGGCACCGGACGCGAGCGCAACTGCCGGCCACAGGCAGATGCCACCATGGCAGGGAACGTTGCCCAGATCCCTGCCGTTCAAAGACAGGCGCGCGGTCGGCTGGTTGCTATAGGCCTTGACGTCCACCAGCGGATAGGGCCGATCGACATAGCGCCGCCCCGTCAGATGGATGAAAGGGGTTTGCGACCAGTTCGCCTTGAAGAAATAGAAGGCGTCCTTTTTCGTCTTCCGGTCGAAGCTCACCAGTCCCTTGTCGTTGGTGTCGGTCAGGTCGCCCTCCATGCGCAATTCATTGGAGAAATCGAACATGTTCCAGGCCCAACTCGCCCAGACATAGGGCCGCGCGCTAATCTGCTTCCAGCTTTCTTCCAGAATATAGGCCTGAAATTCTTCCGGATGAGGCCGACCGAAGGCAGCGATCGGCCCTCCGCGCGGATCATCACTATGCTGGCTGAGTGCGCCGCCCGCACCATATTCGCTGATGGAGATCGGTTGCCCGGGATAGAGACGATGCAATCGGTCCAGATCGGGGCCGAGCAAACCGACATCTCCCGAATACCAGCCATGATAACGGTTGTAACCGATGACGTCGGTGATGCCCGCGACCGTGTCCAGCCCCGCGCGCGCTTCCGATGGCACCGATCCGCAGCAATCGGCCAGCGTCGCCGGGCGGTCGGGATCTTCCTCATGCACGACCCGCTGCAACCGTTCCAGCAATGGCCCGGCGTTCGACGTGCCCCGCCCCTTGGCCGCCTCCAGATTGACCTCGTTGGCGATCGACCAGACGATGATCGAGGGATGATTGTAGTTCTGGCGGATCAGTTCGCGCAGCTGTTGTTCGGCATTGGCGGCAAATCCGGGCGTCGTCGCGGTGCTGGCCCAGGGAGCGGAACGGTCGACCAGAGGGATTTCTGCCCAGGTAACCATTCCAGCCACGTCAGTCTGGCGATAGGCCTCCTGATCATGCTGATAATGGGCCAGGCGGACCGTGTTCGCGCCAATCTCGCGGATCAGCGCCATGTCTTCGTCGATGTCCCCAGCGTCAATGGCCCAGCCCTTGACCGGCCTGTCCTGATGGCGGGACACACCGCGCAGCTCGACATGGCGGCCATTCAGGCTGAAGCCCTTGTCCGGGTCGATCGCGAAGCTACGGATGCCCAATGGCTGTTCGACGCTGTCGATTGCCCGCCCTTCGACGTCGCGCAGTTCCACCCGAACGCGATAGAGATAGGGATCGTCCACCCCGTTCCACAGGTGCGCTTTGGCGACACGCAATGTCTGTTCGCGGCTGGCCGGCTCGCCTGCCGCCATGCGGACGCGGTGCTGCGACCGGGCCACCACGCGACCTTGAGCATCCAGAATGGCCGCGTGCAGGCGCATGTCGGCAGGCTTGCCCCCGTCATTTTCCAGTCGGCTGTTCACAGCGATCCGGGCCGTGCCGTTCACGACGTCGATCGTGCGCGCATAGATGCCGGGGCCGCCCATGTCGCGCATCGCCACATGCACAGGAGCGGTCAGGATCAGCGATACCTGCCTGTAGAGTCCGCCATACATCGGCCAGTCACCGTTCATCGGCGGAATTTCGGCCGTTGGCGATCCGGGTGCGCGCGGCGAGCTGTTATCGACGCGTACCGCGAGCATATTGTCGCCCTGCAACTTCAGTGCTGCGGTCGCATCGAAGCGGAAGCCTGCAAAGGCGCCCGCATGCCGCCCCAGCTTCTTCCCGTTCAACCAGACATCCGTGATGATGCTGGCACCGTCAAACTGCAACCACGCCTTCCTGCCGGCGAGCTTCGATGGCGTCGGGAAGTGGCGCCGATACCAACCCACGCCATGATAATTCTGATAATCCGTCCGCCTTTCTGCCGTGCCGCCCATCCGGTTCCAGTTGTGAGGCAAGGAAATCGCTGACCAGTTGCCATCGTCGAAACCCGGCGCGAGCGGGCCTTCACCCTGGTCGCCAAGCTGGAAACGCCAGCCGTCACGAAGGGGGATCGCCTCACGTAATCCGGGTCGCTGCGCCAGCCCAGCGTCCTGTGCCATGGCGGGCATGGCCGACACGGCAAGCGCGATCAGGCTGGCACGCAGGATGTCGGGCTTTACTGTCATCAGTATCGATCCTGTCAAAAACCAGCGGTCAGCCGCAATCCGCCATAGCGATTGAAATCACGGCCAGGCTGACGGTTCACCGCCAATCGTCCGCCATAATAATTCTGGGCATTGGCAAGGCCTGCCGCATATTGCTTATCAAACAGATTGTTGACGAAGAGCGTGACCGACCAGGCATCGTCCCGCGCGCGAAGGCCGAGCTGGACGTTGGCGATGCCATAAGCGGCCTGTTCAGTCACAGGATCCTGCGACAGCGAGAAGTTGACCTTCGACTGCCAGCTATAGGCAGCCGACAGGAAACCATCGAACGGCAGCGCCGGCAGGGGCACCGTATAATCCGCGCGAAGATTGCCGCGCCATTCCGGCGCATTGTTCAATCGCCCGCCTGCCAGATCCTGCACGCCGCCCACGCAGCCCTGTGCTGCCGTCTGGCCGACATAGCATTGCGCACGCTCAAACGAGCGGATGCGGGCATCGACGTATGACAGGCCACCGCCCAGCGTCAGCTGGCTGCCCAGCCGCAAAGCCGCCTCCAGTTCAGCGCCACGGGTGCGCACCGATCCCACATTGCTGAGGATGAAGGCACCATTGAGCGAGGGCTCAGATTCCTGCGCCTGGAAATTATCATAGCTGGTATTGAAGAGCGTCAGGTTGAGGGTCGCCCGGCGATCGAGAAACTGGGAGCGGATGCCCAGTTCGAAATCGTCGGAGTTTTCCGGCTTGATCGGCTGGCGCGCCGCGATAGCGGCATTGAAGCTGCTGGTCAGGTCATAGGACTGGCCCTTGTAACCGCGCGCGTAGAAGCCGAATGCCATGACGTCGCGGGTGAAATGATGCTCGAGCCCAATCTTGCCCGTGACTGCGGTGTCAGCATTCTTGCCGCTGAAGCGTGTCTGATTGAGCAGGTTCTGATAGCCATAGCCGATCTCTTCGCGATTGACGCGCACGCCGCCGATCAAGCTGGTCGCATCGACAAATTCCCATGTCGCTTGTCCGAACAGGGCATAGTTGCGGTTCGACGCGGTCGCATCCCAATTGGCGCGGCCAATGGTTGGGCCGCGAAAATAGACGCGGCGCAGGTCGGTGTCCGCAAAAAACAGCCCGGCGACATATTTGAACCGGCCCGTGGCCGGAGAAATCAGGCGGAGTTCCTGCGTCTTCGATTCCGCGTTGAATTCGCCATAGTTCACGCGGCCGCCGGCCGGCGCGGTCGGGCTGACCGCCTGGTTCAGATTGACCGCGGTGCCATCCAAATCCTGCGAATCGTGCAGATCAAACTTGGTGTAGGAGGTCACCGACAGCAGAGTGTGATCTCCTATGTCATAGGAAATGCGCAGCGATCCACCACGATCGCGCGTGTCGGACTGGACGCGGTCGTCAGTGCGGATGCTCAGATTGTTACGATCCACCGTGATCCCCGCCAGCGCGACCGATTGGGGGAATTGCGGCAGATTGTAGAAATTGGCGTTCGGGTCGATCGCCACCAGCGTAGAAATACAGCAATCGCTGTTCGTCTTTCGATAACGTCCCTGCAGGGTGATCTCGAGCCCTTCGGCGGGCTCCCACAGAAGCGACCCACGCACTCCCTTTTCGCGGCGACCATTCAGGCGGCCACCATTTTCCAAGTCATGGATCAGGCCTGAAAAATGGCTCGCATCTCCGCTCAACCGGAAGGACAGCGTGTCACTGATGGGCCCCGAAAGCGATATGGCGCCGCGCTGTTCATTATCTTCGGTGATGCGGGCGTCGATCTTGCCGGAGAAGGTCGATGTCGGCTTGGCCGTCGTGATGTTGACCAACCCCGCCGATGCGGACTTGCCGAACAGCGTGCTTTGCGGGCCGCGCAGCACCTCAACGCGTTCCAGATCGATCAGGTCGGTGAAGGCCTGAGCCTGAAAGGCGACCGGCACATCGTCGATCACGACCGCGACACTCGGTTCGACGCCGATACTGAAGGCGAAGGTGCCGATGCCGCGCAGGATGATCGAACTGTTGGCGGGTTGATCTCCGGGCGTGAAGGTCAGCGATGGCACGACCTTGGTCAGGTCGGAAAAGCCCTGCACGCCCGCCTTGCCCAGCGCTTCCCCGGAAAGGGCGGTGACGGCGAGCGGCACATTCTGCAGGCTTTCGCTGCGTTTCTGGGCGGTGACAACGATGTCCGTGCTGTCGTCCACCGCATCCTGTGTGGGCGCTTGCGCCATCGCAAGCGCGGGCAAGCCACACCCCAGGAGAAATGCCGCCGACTTGGAAAACCGCCCCATGTTCCTCACCCTTATTTAATTGGTAAGGCCACATTTCAATTTATCAAGCGACTGTCAAGGCCAATCCACAAAGTGGCCGGCCGTTCCGCATATCAGGATATTATTCATAAGGAGGAGCACGTCCGCCCTTATCGCTACGCTGCCGGATTACAGAATGTACCCATCATCAGCAATATTGGCCTTACCACCACGAAAAGCTGGTTAAGCGATCTTGGCCCCGTCTGCAATCAAGCCTGCGATGACCTTCTGCAGTGCTGCAGGATGACCGCGCTGTGAAGAAGACGCCAGGCCTTTGCATCATCCGTGCTGCACTACGGTTTTCGCTGGCAAGACCAACAATCATTGCAGCCCATCCCGGAACACAGCCCCATCAATGTCGTTCCCGAAATTCGAGCCCTTGATTTGCCATATGTCGCAACAGAAAGCGTTGTGGGTGTCTGCGACATGGGTTTGCAAAGCGCATCCAGCAGCGCATTCAGCCTTCAATATTTACATTTGGAGCCTGCAAGAGCAGAGAGCGTATTCTTCTTTCAAAATCGGGTACGAAATATGACGGACGAAACGCAAAACGATATCACGACGCTGACCGTGCAGCTTCTGAGCGCCTATGTGTCCAGAAACACCGTTCCGAGCGAAAACTTGGCCGATCTGATCAAGACGACGCGTGCCGCGCTCACTGGCGATCCTGTCATATCGAATGCAGAGCCCGAGGCCGAGACTTTCACAAGTGCGGTTTCCGTCCGCAAAAGCCTGGCGTCGCCCGATCATATCCTGAGCCTGATCGACGGCAAGCCATATAAGACCTTGAAACGCCATCTGGCGACCCACGGTCTGACACCCGAGCAATATCGTGAACGCTACAAGCTCCCCAAAAACTATCCGCTCGTGGCGCAAAGCTATTCGGAAGCCCGCCGCGCTGTTGCGGCGAAGCTGGGTCTCGGGAAGAAGCCGGCGGTTGCAGCGTCTGCAGGCAAGGCTGCAGACCCAATGCCCGTTCCGACCGATGCACCGCTTCCAAAGGCAGCCACCTCGCCCAAGACGGCCAAGAAGAGTGCCTCTGGTCAGGTGAAGAAATCCGCAAAGGCTGAAACCGTGGCTGCCGTAAAGCCTCCCGTTGCAGAAGCCGACGCTGCGAACATGGCGACGCCGAAGCCTGCGGTCGCGACCAAGAAGGCATCCACGTCAAAGGACGGGGCCACTCCCAAGCCTGTCGCTATCATATCGAACCGCGCCGCTCGTGCTGACATAGCCCCCGCCGTAACGAAGACGGCCACACGCAAGCGCCTTTCGATCAGCGCCCCCCAGAAGGCGGATCCCGAAGCGAAGGCGGCGGCTACCCCAAAAGTGAAGCCGGGGCGCAAACCCAAGGCGTCGAAGGCGCTGGAAGCCACGGATGCTCCGGAAGCGGCCGCGACAAAGGCCTAAGCTGCGATGGGGGCGAGGCCTTCGGTCTCGCTCCCATCACACTCGGTTCGATCGCGATCGACGGCAGAGATGGCAAATTCATTCCTGTTCGCCCGGAGCTGCCTGCTCCGTTCCAAGCAAGTTCCAGTGCAGGTCAGCCGCATATGTCATCCGCAAAAGTGACGTCGTCCCTATAGGTGGGCGGCGTTTTTCAGAAATTCAGGTAAATGCATGGCCCGCAAACATTCGAAGCATGGTTCCTACGAAGAATGGCCTCGCGAAGAGGATATTCCGGCAGCGGCGGTTCCCTGCTGGCTCTGTAGCCGCCCTACCGGCCAGACCACGGTGTGGCACCATCCCGTTCCCAAGAGCAGAGGCGGACGCGATACCGTGCCCATGCACCCCATTTGCCAGCAGACGCTGATCACCCACTTTACCAATTCCGAACTGCAGCGCCACGGGATGGATGTTGAGGGATTGCTGGCCGATCCCGTCATACGCAAATTCGTCGACTGGGTGGCAAAAAAGGATCCGGACTTCACCGCAACCATCACCAAGAAGCAGCGCTGATCGAGAGTTCGCCTGATCCCTTCCCGCCGGCGGTCCATGACGGCTCGCCATCAATCGACGATCACTGTCCCCATTTCGTGCGCAGCGTCAGGCCGATGGTGCGCGGATCACTGGGCGTGCCGACAATCAAACCGCTATTGCCCGCCTGCACCGTCAGGTTCTGCATATAGTCCTTGTTGAACAGATTGCGTGCGAACACCGCCACTTCCCAGCGGGGTGTGCGATAGCCAAGTGCGCCGTTCACGAGCGTATAGCCCTTGATGATCGTATAGGCTGATCCGCTTGCATCGCTTGTTTTCGTCCGCGTGATGGCATCGGCCCGGAGAAACGCCTCCCCACCCCCGCCGCCAAAGGCAATCGGTGCATGCAATTCGCCGCCGGCCGATCCGGCCCACCGCGGCAGCCCCGGCATCCGCTGACCAGTCAGATCACAGGCCGCCGTGCCGGTCCCGGTGCTTTCGATCGGGCAGGGACCAGCCGGGTAGTCCGTATAAGTGCCTTTCGAATAGGCCCCTGCCGCTCGCAGCGTCAGATGGTCGCCCGCCCGCGCCGCCGCGTCGAACTCAATGCCCTTCACCGTCACTTCGGGAATATTTGCCAGATAGCTGCGCAACGCGATAACCGCGGCGCTGTCGACGACGTTCGCCTGGAAATCCTTCACCTTCGTATGATAGGCATCGATGTTGAAGGTTAGCGCTCCGCCCATGAAGCTGGTCTTCACGCCCGCTTCAAAGGTCGTGTTCTTCTCCGGCCGCACAGTCACGGTGGACAATATCGGATCGCCCGACGCGTGCCCTGCAACGCCGGCGGGATAGACTGGCAGGCCGGACATGTTGATGCCGCCCGACTTCTGCCCCTTGGCGCCGCTTGCATAGGCCATTACACCGTCCGTAAGTTCGTACGAGATGTTGACCCGGCCCGAGGCACTACCATCGCCCAGATGCGCATTGTAGAACTGGCTGCGCAGGATCGAGTTCTTGTCGGCGATGAGGGCTGCCGTGAGCCCGGTGGACAAGCCACCGAAGGCCGTTACGTCATAGACGCCGTCCTTCTCCTCATAGGTATAGCGAACGCCGCCCGTGATCGCTAGCCGATCTGCCGGACGCCATGTCACCTCGCCGAAGATGCCATAGCTGCGCGTGCGAAAATCGGTCGTGCCATCTGTCTGGTATCCGTCGAGCAGATTGGCCGGCCGCCCGGCCGGCAGCAGCCAGTAGGTCGCGAGCGGACCGTAAATGCTGATCGGATGGCCGACGATCTTCTGCTGGAAATAATAGAGGCCGGCGACGTATTCGACCTTGCCCGGCTCGGCCGACGCAATGCGGAATTCCTGGCTATACTGGTCCTGGCGAGAGGGAATATGCTGCGTCGTCTGGATGTGTAATCCCGTATAGTCGCGATCATTTGCCGCATCCCACTTCCAGAAGCGCCACGCGGAGATGGACGTCAGCACCACTCCGCCGGTCTTCCATTCCGCGGTCGCCGACGCGCCGCCTTCCTGCGTATCGACGCCGAGCGCCGCATCATTGTCCGTGATCCGATCATAAGGATTGGTACTGGGCGGTGCATAGGCGCCACCGGGCGCATTGGCGGCGAGCGAAGCATATTGCTGCGCGGCGGGTTTCAGCGTCGGCGCGACCTGCACGAAAACCTGACCGCAGCAGTTGTTCCTGAAGTTCGACCAGTCTCCGATCAGCCGCAACGAGAAATCCGACGATGGCTGATAGAGCAACTGGCCACGGACCGCATCATTATGCACGTCGTTCTGCATTTCATCGCGCGCAATGTTCTTGAGATAGCCGTCCTGCCGCGTCACCGATCCCGAGAGGCGGAATGCCAGCACATCGCCTGCGATCGGGCCCGTCACAGCTGCCTTGGCCTGCCAGAAATCGCGGCTGCCATAGGAAAGCTCAGCCTCTGCCCCGAAATCGAAACTTGGCTTCTTGCTGACGATGTTGATTGCGCCCGCTGTGGTATTCTTTCCGAACAACGTGCCCTGCGGCCCACGCAGCACTTCGACCCGCTCGATGTCGGTGAAGTCGAACGCGGCCGTCGCCGGGCGCGCGTGATAGACGCCATCGACATAGAAGCCGACGCCTGCCTCCAGCCCGTCATTCGCTTGGCTGACCGCGACGACACTGGATCCCAGGCCGCGAATAGTGAACGCGGTATTGCGCGGATTGGCCGAGGAATAATTGAGCGCGGGCACCAATTGGGAGAGCTGGTTGGTGTTGACCGTGTAGGTATTCTTGATCGTATCGCCGTCAACCACGCTCACCGAAGCAGGCACCTTTTGCACATCTTCGGCGCGCAGCCGTGCGGTCACGACGATCGAGCCACCTGCGCCGTTCGGGCCGGATTCCGCATCGTCAGCCGGCTGCACCTGCGCCTGCAGCGGCATCGCCGCCATCGTTCCGCACAGCATCGCTGCACGAAGCGTCTTCATCCCTAATCCCATGATAGTCCCCTTCGGCCAGCGATTGCCCATCCCGTTCCGGCCAGCTCTATATACAGATGAATATAGATGGCAAGTGGAGGGATTGGAATTTCACGTGCGTAGGGGGCCTTTGCGCATGACGGCGAAATTCGCGGCGGAGACGAGAATCTCATGTTCGCCAGTCCTGACGTGCGCGGTCACACCCGGAACCAACACGCACCCCGCACGCTAATAGCGCGGAGGTTTCTCATGCCCGCACGCGCATATTGGCAGGGCCAGATCAAACTGGCGCTCGTATCTATTCCGGTCGAGGTTTATCCGGCCACAAAATCCGGCGCGGCCGTCAGCTTTCGCCAAATCCACGAACCGACCGGAAAGCCCATTCATTATGAAAAGATCGTAACGGGCGTCGGCCCCGTTGACCCGGAGGAAATCCTCAAGGGCTTTGAACTGTCCAAGGGCAATTATGTGCTGCTGGAGCAGGACGAAATTGAAGCCGTGAAGATTGAAAGCCGCAAGACGCTCGACCTCGTGCAATTTGTCGAGGCGGACGCCATCGATGTCCTCTATTATGAAAAGCCCTATTTCGTGATCCCGGCCGACGATCTAGCTGAAGAGGCCTATGCCGTGCTGCGCGATGCGCTGCGCCAGACGAAGAAAGTCGGCCTCGGCCAGCTATCCGTTCGTGGGCGCGAGCAACTTGTGTCGCTCAAGCCTTGCGGACGGGGGCTGGTGCTGGAAGTTCTGCGCTATGCCGACGAGGTGACGAAGGCGCAGACCTATTTCCGCGGGCTGCCCGATGACACCGCCGACGAGGACATGCTGGACCTTGCGGTCAGCATCATCGACAAGCGCACCGCTCCCTTCAAGCCGGAGGAGTTCCATGACCGCTATGTCGATGCGCTGCACCGCCTCATCGACAAGAAGAAAAAGGCCAAAGGGAAGCGCGTCATCGAGGAGGTCGACGATGAACCAACCGGTCGCAAGGGCGGCAACGTCATCGATCTGATGGCGGCGCTCAAAAAGTCTGCCGGAGAAAGCAGTCCCAAGGCGCCGGCAAAGAAAGGCACGCCCAAGAAGACGGCCCCGCGACGCAAGAGCGCCTGATGTCGCATCAATTAACTCCCCTCCCCCCAATTCCCTGCCATGCGGGTGACAGGAACATTTGATGGCGGCGCGCAATCCCCTCACCCCTTATAACGCCAAGCGAGACTTCACACGCACGCGTGAACCGAAGGGCAAGGTCGCGAAAAAGGGCGGCAACAGCTTCGTGGTGCAGAAGCATGCGGCGACACGGCTGCATTGGGACTTCCGGCTGGAAGTGAACGGCGTCCTCAAAAGCTGGGCCGTGACAAAAGGGCCGAGCCTTGATCCCGCAGACAAGCGGCTCGCCGTGCGGACGGAGGATCATCCGCTCGACTATGGGGGGTTCGAGGGCAACATCCCGAAGGGCGAATATGGCGGCGGCACCGTCATGCTGTGGGATCACGGCACATGGGAGCCCATCGCCGGCAAGAGCGCCCAGGACCTGCAGGACGGACATCTCCACTTCATTCTGCACGGCGAGCGGATGAAGGGTGAATGGCTTCTGGTTCGCATGAAGGACCGTTCAAATGGCAAATATGAGCGCGGTCACGGCCAAAGGCGGGAGAACTGGTTGCTGCGCAAGGTGGATGACCCGCATTCTAGCGACAAGGACAGTCTGGTCGAACGGGCATTGACCAGTGTGCTGACAAACCGGTCGATGGCGGAAATCGAGGCCGATACCGGCGGCACGCAATCCTTGAAGGGCGCAAAGGGGAAGGTTTTTGCCGACAGGATGCAGGCGGCGAAAACGCATAACGCGCAGGTGAAGGCAAAGACCGGCCGAAGAATGGCGCCGCTGCCGCGTTTCGTGAAGCCACAACTCGCAACGCTGGTGGACGAGGTACCGGTTGGCAATGACTGGCTGCACGAGATAAAATATGACGGCTATCGGGCGATGATCGCGGTCGCGGGGGGCGAGGTGAAGCTGTTCACACGCAATGGCCTCGACTGGACCGACAAGTTCGGGCCGCTGGTGGAAGGAATTGCGGCGCTCGATCTGCCGCCAGCGCTGATAGACGGAGAGATCGTAGCGTTCGGGGAGGACGGCAACCCCAGTTTCTCGGCCCTTCAATCGGTCCTGAAACGTGGTCATGGCGCGCAGCGGGCCGACACCCCCTTCCACCTTTTCGCCTTCGACCTGCTCTGGGTGGACGGTATCGACCTCAAACCGCTCACCACCATAGAACGCAAGGAACGGCTGGAGGCCCTGCTTGAGAAAGCACAGCCGCCGATCCATGTCGCGGATCATCTGATCGGTGCGGGCGAGAAGCTCTACCGCTCGCTGTGCGATGCCGGGCAGGAAGGCATCATCGCCAAACGTATTGACGCCCCATATCGCAGCGGCAGGACGCGCAGCTGGCTCAAGGTGAAATGCACCCGGCGGCAGGAGTTCGTGGTCATCGGCTGGACGAAAAGCAACGCAAGGGCGCGCGCCTTTTCATCCCTGCTCCTGGCCCAGCATGAAGGGCGCGCACTGGTCTATAAAGGCAAGGTCGGCACGGGCTTCGACACGGAGACCATGCAGAACCTCGCAGAGACAATGGCTCCCCTCGCCGTCGTTACCCCGCCCGCGGAAGTTCCCCGTGCCGAAGCGCGCGGCGCGCAATGGATCAAGCCCGAGCTGGTCGCAGAAATCGCCTTTGCCGAGTTTACCGGCGATAGGCGCGTCCGGCACGGCAGCTTCCTTGGCCTACGCACCGACAAGCCGGCAAAGACGATCAAGCCGGAAAAAATGCAACCCGCCCCGCCGCCAGAAAGCCGGGTAAAAATCAGTAATCGCGAACGCATCATCTTTCCAGACAGCGGCCGGACCAAGGGCGATCTCGCCGACTATTATGCCCGCGTCGCTCCCCTGATGCTGCCATTCGCCGCCAACCGGCCGATCAGCCTTGTTCGCTGCCCACAGGGCCGCGCGAAGAAATGCTTCTTCCAGAAGCATGACAGCGGGGCGTTTGGCGATCATGTCCGACATGTTCCAATCCGCGAGAAGGGCGGTGGATCTGAAGACTATCTTTACGTCGATGATGTCGACGGCCTCCTCGCCTGCGTGCAGATGGGAAGCATCGAGTTCCACGGCTGGGCGTCGCGCGCAGATGCCGTCGAGAAGCCCGACCGCATGATCTTTGACCTCGACCCGGACGAGGGTATGGATTTCGCGCATGTGCGAAAGGCCGCTTCCGACATTCGCGATCATCTGAGCGACATCGGCTTGGTTTCCTTCGCCATGCTCTCCGGGGGAAAGGGCGTCCATGTCATCGTGCCGCTGACGCCCGGCCATGACTGGGATACGCACAAGGATTTCGCCTCCCGCTTCGCCCAGGCGCTGAGCACGGCCGAACCGGATCGCTTCGTCGCCACCATGAGCAAGGCCAAGCGCAAGGACCGCATCTTCATCGACTGGCTCCGCAACCAGCGCGGCAGCACCGCCATTCTGCCCTATTCCGCCCGCGCCCGACCGGGCGCGCCTGTCGCCGCTCCGATTGACTGGAACGAATTGGCAAGCGTGAAAGACGCGCATCCATTCGATATCGAAGACGCAGAAGAGCTTTTGGAAAGAGCAAAGACCCTCAAGGGCTGGGGCTTCGCGGCGCAATCGCTGCCCGAAATATGATTGCCGGCAAGGATTGCAAGCATCCTCCGCCGTCCCGCATGAGCAAGAAGCCCTTACCTCCCTATAGACTTATTGGTCAGGACCAATAAAAGGCGATCCGCCTGCAAGGAGAGGAGATTTGGCGCGAGTTACCCACGGAGCCTTGTTAGCCGGCGGCGCGCTTTTTGCCCAGTTTTCCGTTCCAGCATATGCTCAGACCCGCGAGTTCGACATTCCGGCCCTCGCCGCGGGAGATGCGATCAACCTTTTGGGACGACAGGCCGGTATACAGATCATCGCTGCCCGCGCCTTCACGCAGGGAAAACGCTCTAGAGCCGTTCGAGGCGCGATGACGGTACAGGAGGCGCTCTCCAGAATATTGAAGGGCACGGGACTGCGCGCCTGGCAAAGCGCGCCGCAGACTTATGTGATCATCATTGCGGCGACCGATCAAACAGCCTTGCCAGGCACAGGCGGGGGGATGGGACGGACTCAGACCGATGCAAGGCCGACGCATAGGTCGACGGACGATGAAAAGGTGTCGGAGGCCGACATCGTCGTCACCGGGATCCGCGCCAGCCTCCAGTCGGCGCAGAGCAGCAAGCGATTTGGCGAGCAGATCGTCGATGCGATCGTATCGGAGGATATCGGCAAGCTGCCCGACCGCAATGTCGGGGAAGCGCTCCAGCGCATTCCAGGTGTTCAGATCCAGCGTCAATATGGCGAAGGCAGTTCCGTGGCGATCCGGGGCCTCACCCAGATCCGCACGGAACTCAACGGCCGTGACATTTTCACCGCCAGCGGCGTCAACCGGCTTAGCCTGGAGGATATTCCATCGGAACTCCTCGCCAGCGTCAGCGTCTACAAGAACCCGTCGGCAGACTTGATCGAGGATCAGTTGGGTGGCACCATCAATTTTCGCACGCGCAAGCCGTTTGACTTTGAGGGGTTCAAAGCAGCTGGGGCGATAACCAACAGTTATTTCGAACTGTCGCGCAAAAGCCGCCCCTCCGGCTCCGGGCTGGTGAGCGGGCGCTGGGACACCAGCATCGGTCAGGTGGGTATCCTGGCCAGCCTGTCCTATCAACGGACCGCCTTCCGGCAGGATCGTATTTCGACCGAGCCTTTCTTCACGCTCGATCAGTCGGTCGACGGGGTGGGAAATCCGAACAATCTCGCTGACTATGGCGCTGCGGCGGCGCTGGGGCGGCTTGGGGAGGTAACGACGCTCCCTCATGGCGCGGGCGTCGGCAAGGTCTATGGCGATCGACGCCGCCTTGGCACGGATCTGGCGATCCAGTGGAAGCCCTCCGACAGGCTGGAATTGACAGCCGAGATGTTCCGCAACGACTATAAGTTCAGATTCTATGACGATATCTTTTTCGCGAGTAGCGGTGACGCGGCGATCACACCGATGCCGGGCGTCCCGTTTTCCTTCGCCCCCGACGGAGACTTCAAGAGTGGCACCTTCGTCGACGTACCTCTTGCGAACTATACCAGCTATGGTGCGCGCCATTCGCGCACGACCGATTATTCGCTCAACGCAAGGTGGCAGGTAACGGATAGTTTCAACGCCACAGCCGACCTGCAGCATGTGGCCGCGACCACAGCCAGCGTGCGCGCGATCGTAGGCCTGAGCGGCGGTGCAACCGCGCTTTATGAGGCGTTCACAAGCAAGGCGACCCCGACCATCCGCATCTCCGCGCCCAAAGGCCTGACCGATCCCTCCATCTACAACGCCGGTTTCTTCCTCGACAATCTTGTCTGGACGCAGGCCAGCGACAGCGTGGGGCGGCTGGATGCCCAATATGACAGCGGTGGCGGCCTCGTCTCATCCATCAGGGCGGGCCTGCGTTATGCCGATCGCCGAAATCGCACCGATGATACCGGATATCGATACACCGGGCTGAGCACCGTCCCCGATCTTGCAGTCGTCGATCAAAGCGACTTCTTCTATGGCAAGGGTGATCTGTTTGGCGACTTCCTGGCTTTCCCTCTTACGACTATCGTCGACTATGACCGAACGCTCGCTCGGTTGGGCTTGGCCAAGCCTCCAGCCTATCTGCCCAGCGGCGTCAGCACTGCCCGCCTGCGCAGCTACGCCGGCTATCTCGTCGCCTTCTTCAGCAGTCATGGCGCCCTTCCCGTCGATGGAAATATCGGTGTCCGCTTCGTCCAGACCCGGCAGCTTGCCTCGGGTTTCCACCAACTCACGTCCCTGATGGACGACCCGACGAGGCCGGATGCGCCCCAGATCACCGGCTCAACCAGCTTTGCCCCCGTGGGCGCGGCGCAGAGCTACGGCTCGCTGCTGCCCAGCCTTAATATCCGCGCGCGAATGAGCGATGCCCTGATAGCCCGGCTGGCCGTATCGAAAAACGTCGCCCGGCCATCCTTCAGCCAGATCAATCCCAGCCTCACCCTGATGCAGCCAGGGCGCGAGCAGGAGGATGAGATGCATACCGCCATGGGCGGCAATCCACATCTCCGCCCGATGACCGCGACCAATATCGACGCATCACTGGAATGGTATTTTTCCCGCAACGGATCTCTGAGCGTCGCCGGCTTCTACAAGCATATTTCCAACTACATCCAGACCCAGATCACCAACCAAAACGTAACTTTCGCCAATGGGCAGACATTCCTCTTCAGCATCACCACCTACGACAATGTCGCTAATGCGCAGGTGAAGGGCCTTGAACTTGCCTACCAGCAGTTTTTCGACTTTTTGCCCGGACCGCTCGCGGGTTTTGGCGTGCAGGCGAACCTCACCTATGTCGATTCCCGTGCGCCCGGGCCTGGCATCTCAGGCCCACCGATCAAGGTCCCGCTCGAACTGCTGTCAAAATATAACTACAATCTGGTCGGCATGTACGAACGTGGACCGCTGTCCGTCCGCATCGCCTATAACTGGCGCAGCCGTTATGTGGAATCGACAGCAGCGCCGGGATCGGGAAACCTTCCGTTGTTCGACGAGCCCTTTGGCCAGCTCGATGCTTCGTTGAGCTACACCGTGACACCACATTTCACTCTCACCTTGGACGGCGTTAACCTGACCAACGCAATGCGCTCGACCTATTTTGGCATATCGACCCGGCCCAGGGAGAGCCTTTATGTCGACCGGCGCATCAGCGCATCGGCACGGATCAGCTTCTAGAGCATTTTCCAAGCAGACGGAATCGGCTGCTGGCTCGGAAAATGCGGTAAACCAAAAAGCTTAGAGCAGCCGAACCGATCCAATCTGATCGGAAGCTGCCCTAGAGCGACCGAGAGGATGCAACGGGACCACAAGCCGCTCCAGGATGTCCGGCCGCGTCAGGCTCGATAGCGAAAATCCCTTAAGCGCACCGTCCCCGGACCGGCTGCGTACACTGCAATCCGCAAGCTGAGGAAGCCGCCGAACACATTATGGTGCATACCGGAAACCTCCATACGGGTGCCGTGACGCTCCCATGTTCGTCCCTCGTCATAGGAATAATGATAGGTGATGACATTCTCGTCATTGCCGATCCGGAGCCGCACGCTGCGGGCGTTGTGCGCTTTCCTGGCCCAGGGCAGTTCTTCGGAATATTCGAAGATCTTGAGATCGCTTTCCGTAAAGCCCAGGCCGACGAACGCCTTGTGGTTGTAGAAAAGGAGCAACCCGGCCTCTGCCTGGCCGACGAGATCGATCGTGATCTCCGCCTCATAACGGCGATCACCGGCCAGGCAGGTCAGCGGCGGGGAATCGGCTGGCGACGTGCCGCGTCCCGCAATCTGAAGGCCGCCGGCGACAAAGGTCGCCCTTCCCGCATCTTTTGGGCCGGGGGCATGAAAGCTCCATTGGGTGCCGAAGCGATCGCGGGAGAAATCGTCCGACAGGGCCGGCAGTGGTGCGCTGGGCTTGCCACCGCGGGGCTTGGGCAAGGGTCTCGACAAATCCCCCCCGGTTGCCCGGAACCATCCGTCCGCCGTCCATTCCATCGGTTCCAGCAGGGTTTGCCGACCGAGCGTCCGCATGCCATTTTCATAGCCGTGATAGACCATCCACCAATCCCCGGCAGGCCCCTCGACGAGCGTAGCATGGCCGCGCGACCACCACGGCTCATCTGTGCCAAGGGTGCGGACGAGCGGGTTATGCGGACAATGCTCCCACGGTCCATGCACCGATCGCGAGCGGGCTGCGATCACCATATGGCCGGTAACAGGCCCGGCGGTCCCACCGATCGCGGTCACCAAATAGAACCAGCCGTTGCGCCGTAGCAGCTTGGGCCCTTCAGGCGCGAAGTTTTCCACAACCCAGTCATCGGGATAACGCCATGGTGCATAGGCCGGTTCGAGCGTCCCGTCGGTAGAGAGGCCGTCGTCGGCCAAACGGATCTTGCGGATGCCGTTGGTGAACAGATAGCGCTTGTTGTCTTCCCCCACGACATGGCCCGGATCGATGCAGCCACTGATCTTGAGGTCGATAGGATCGCTCCACGGACCTGCGATATCGTCGGCCCAGATCACGAAAATCGACCAGCCCTTGCCGTCCGGATCGGCCGGGATATAGATAAAATAGCGCTCCTCATGCTTGACGAGGTCGACGGCCCAGATCGTCCCCAGGGATTTGTGCAGCGCCGGCCCGACGGGTGCCCAGTTGACCAGATCGGTCGAGCGCCAGATCACCAGGGCCGGATAGGAATCGAAGGACGAAAACGTCATATAATAGACGTCGCCATCCTTCAGGATCGTGGGATCGGGATGATCGCCCGACACGATCGGATTGCGGTAGGTGCCATCACCCAGGTCAGCAATACGCCGTCCGTCCGCTCCCTTGCCGGAGGGTGCCGGCAAATCAGCCCCCTTGACGAAAGCATTGCCGAGCGACGGGATCGTCGCTCCGGCCAAAGCGCCTTGGAACAGGGTTCGACGGGAAAAACGCAATAGTCTTACTCCAATGGGAAATGACTGCCGGATAACGGCGGAGGGCCAGCTCAGCGATCGACGGGTATCAACGTGGCCAATGCGATGTCATTGCTGCGCATGGCTATCTGGACCGCCACTGTGCCATCGGGGCCCACGCGGATCACCCTGTCCTGCTCAGGCTTGTCCGCAGTTGCCTGTTGGAGCTTCGCAAGCTGCGTCGGATCGAGTGCCGCAGGCATGCCCATGTCGATATACAGAGAGAGGGGATCGTTGAGCCGATAGCCTGTCTTGCGCACCTCGAGCCGATAGTCGCCCTTCACCACATGCTCGAAGTGCAGCACGACCGTCCTGCTCTGCGTCGCGGGCACCTGCCGGGTGTAGAAGGGCTTGTTGCTGACAGGCTGGACCGGCTGCTGCCAGTCCCAGACAAGCGCTGCGACCCGCTTGCCGTCGATCGCCGCGATCGCCTGATCGTCGGCGACGACAATGGACCGCCCCTTAATCGCGTTGAGATATTTATACGCGAACCATGCCGGCTTGCGGATGCCCTCGCGGTTCATCAGCCCGAAGCCGCCATGGAAGGGCGTCGGCGGCGGCCCTGGCTCCTCAAAGAGGTCCGTATAGGCCCAGTAGCTCATCCCCTGCACCATCCCCCGGGTGCGTGCCAACCTGTCGAGGATGTAGGGCGCGCTGACATAGCTGTCATGGACGAAGTCCCGCGGCGTGTAGCTGGTGCTCCATTCGGTAAAAAACAGAGGCAGGTTGGGAAATGCCGACGCCCGGATCTGTCCACGAACATTGCGCACGTCGCCAACGACGGCATCGGGGGAGGCGGACAGCTTTGTGTCCTGCTTTCCTTCCTCGTCCAGGAAACCGCCGTCCACACCATAGCTGTGCGTCGCCACGAAATCGACGGGCAGCTTGTGGCTTGTCGCATAGGCGAGGAACTCGGGCACCCATGCGGCGCCGGCCGTCGCCGGCCCGCCAATGCGTAGCTTTGGGTCGATCCCCTTGATGACGCGTGCCGTATCCGCATAGAGCGTGAAATAGGCGGCTTGATCGGCCTTTTCCCAGAAGCCGTCGAGATTGGGCTCATTCCACAACTCAAAATACCAGCTGCGCACCTCTTCTATGCCATAGCGCTCGCGCAGGTGGTTGATGAAGGCGCTGATCAGATCCGCCCACATCGCAGGATCGGGATGGGAGGTATTGCCCTTCCAGTAGAAGAGCTGCTGCTCTGACGTCCGCATGACCGAAGGCGTCCAGCCGAGTTCGACGAAAGGCCTCACCTTCTTCGCCAGCAACCCGTCGTAAAGTGCATCGATCTTCGTCCAGTCGTACAGCACCTTGCCATCGACCTTGCGCACCGTTCCCAGCACGTCGTGGAAGATATCGTGGAAACGGACATAGCGGAATCCGAGTTCCTCTGCGGCGATCTTGAGTTGTGCCTGGCTGTCTGGCCGAATGAGCGTGCCGGGATAATCCGATCCGACAGCCAGGTCGAAGAAGCGATCGACCTCGCCGCTTGCCGCTGCGACGTCGACACTGATGTTTCGCAAAGGCTCCTCGGCCCATGCTTTTCCGGCACTGGTACAGATGAGAGCCAAAACGGCCACCGACAGACATTTCAATCGCAACGACATGCTCCCCCAGAGAAATATTGATGCTTCAGATCCCGGCCAGCACTGGCCGCGCTAGCGAGTGGCCTTGCCAATTTCGACGCGGTCTGGATTTGCAAGGTCGATGGGGACGTTGAAACTCTTGCCGATGGCGGA
Source organism: Sphingobium arseniciresistens (assembly GCA_029167225.1). Taxonomy (GTDB): domain Bacteria; phylum Pseudomonadota; class Alphaproteobacteria; order Sphingomonadales; family Sphingomonadaceae; genus Sphingobium; species Sphingobium arseniciresistens. The sequence goes on along the minus strand of JARFNK010000031.1, from coordinate 1,682 downwards.
TGCGAACCCGACCGGATCGTTAAGTCGAAACACGCCGTCGATCTGTTGCTGGCCAAGCTGCTGGTTATTCAGCACGAGTTTGCGCGCATTGTAGCGATTGAAGTCCGCAATCGCATAGGCAAGCGTGTCGCCGGCCAGGCTGATCGTGCCCTCGCGCCACGCCAGAAGCCGCTCGACAGAAGGCATGGAGCTCGTCTCGACCCGGATTTCGGAATTGTTGCCGACAAAGGCTCGCTGCCCGGCGACCACCCGCACCCGATGTCCGTCTGCGCCCTGCGCCCAGCTTTCGATCACGCCCTCGCTGACGATGATATCCGCGCCATTGTCACGTCGACGGACCGAAAAGGCCGTGCCGATGGCGCTGACCAGGACGCTTCCAGCTTGAACGACAAACGGTCTGGCGGGATCCTTCGAGACACGGAACCATGCCTCGCCCTTGGCGATCTGCACGTCGCGCGAGCGCTTGCTGAACGATACGGACAATTGGCTTGCGCTGTTGATGGTCGCGGAAGAACCATCCGCCAGCGGCACGAGGCGGACTTCGCCCAGACCGGTCACATAGGATTCCCCGCGGTTGAGAAACAGGACGCCCGCCCCGAGCGATGCGGCAAGCGCCGCGCCGCCCGCGATGACCGTGCGCCGCCGCATGACAAATGACCGCGGCGCTGCGTGGACGCGATCAGGGACCATCTCATGCTGGTTGCCGTCGAGGGACATCCAGGCGGCCTGCGCCTCAAGCAGGGCGCCGCGCCTCCGATAGTCGCCCGCGAGCCAGGCCTGCAGTTCCGCTTCATCATCCGCACTCCACCCTTCGGCGTCCATGCGTGCGACCCAGGCGTCCGCCTGATCGTAAATATGTGTCGAGCCATTGCCTTCCATTAGTGGCTCCTTTTCCGGTGACCGGTGAAATCGGGATCTTCCGTGCTTTTCTCTTCCGCAGTCTTCCATGCCAGCCTGACCGCGCGAATGCCCAACCAGACCTGCTTCTCTACAGCCTTTTCGGTGGTACCCAGATGATCGGCAATCTCCCGTTGCGTCCATCCCTCGATCTTGCGCAGTTCGACAATCCTGCGACAGCGGTCGGGCAACTGGCTGATGAGCTGCAATATCTTGCCATAAGTCAGGCCTGCGTCAGCAAGCTCTTCGGGCGAAGGACGTTCATCCTGATAGGCGTCGATCTCAGAGATCATGTCGAGGGGCACGATGCGCTGCTGCTTGAGCTGCCGCATCAGCAGGTTGCGCACGATCGAGAAGAAATAGGCAAATGGACTCTCGATCCTGTCGATATCCTCCAGCGACGCGAGCCGGCAATATGCCTCCTGGATCAGTTCATCGGCATCCTGCGGCGCGACCCGGGCCTTTGCCAGCCACTGACGCACATTGCGTTCATGCGGCAGAATCTCGCGCGCCACCCATCGCGCAGTGCGGCGGCGCGCTTCTGCAGCGAGATGATGGCTGTCGGTCATGCGGCGCAAACATCCATATAGCGGTCCACTCACGGGTGCCGTCAGATCACGGTCATATGGAAGAGCACCTGGAGGCAGAAATCCTTCCACCTCCGCCGCATTTCTCCTGTGTTCCTACACCAGCGCGTTCTTCTTCACCAGTTCTCTGAACCATTCGGCGGAGAGTTTTGGCGTTCGTTTTTGTGTTTTGAAGTCGACATGGTGGATGCCGAAGAG
>JARFNK010000030.1 GCA_029167225.1 Sphingobium arseniciresistens | reverse complement strand
ATCCAGAAACCGTGCGCACCGTCACCGCCCCAGGAACCAATACCCCCACGCTCATGCCATGCCCGCTATTCTCTCAATCAATGCCGGAATAGAACCGGCCAATACGCTCTCCTCGGATTATAGAAGCCAGCACTGTCAAATAGTTCAAACAGCGCCATAAATTTTAGAACGCCCACGACCGCAGCACCTCCACAGCTTTGAGCAGCGAACCAATCAGGACAGATGAAAGACCTAGCCATAACCAATTTTTTTGCCAGGGCTCTCGAAGGCTCCATGGATCTGGATAATGGCTTCGGGCGGCGCAGTCTTAGTGGCGTAGTCGCGCCGACACATGTTTCGGGACGGATCAAGCCTAGGTGGCGATCATTCAGGCGCGGGGTATTCGCGCGCATCCACCAATGAACCCTGCGCGCCATGGGCAGGATGATAGATAAGCAGATGTTGCAAAGGTCGACATCTGCGACCTGTCGACAGGATGCTACCGGTAGCGCTCCGCAAAATGGAGCGCTACCGGCCATCGTCACTTCTTCTTGGGCAGCTCGATTTCGGCCTTGGCCGTGGCCTGCGTACCGCCCTTCTGGTTGGTCATCTTGCAATCGACCTGCACCATGTGCCGCCCTTCCTCATCCACGAACTTGTCGATGATCGTGCCGTTCGTGATCGTGACGTCCCCGGACAGCGCCGGGCCGCGATAGGAACAGTTGGAATGGCGCACAAGCCCCCACTCCCCTGCCCAGCCAGCAAAATAATCGATGATCCACGACCCCATGGACGCGCCATAGCCATAGGCACGGGGCATGCCGATCTTGCGGGCATAGCGTGGGAACATGTGGCCGCGCGAGGCGCCATAATAGGCGCCGTCGGTGAGCTCGGGATTGATGCGCTCCATCACCGGATCATTCTCATGCCCAGCCATTTCCTCGGTGAATCCAAGGTCGGCAAGGTTCAACGGGCGACGGTCCAGCGTGCCCCAGATGGTGAACAGGAAGGCGCGCCATTCGGTCGCGAAGCTGGCCACCGTATGGGGACCGACGACGCGCTCGGGCAACGCATCGCCCACGTTCATGTCATCCCACCAGCGCTCTTTGTGGCCCAGATCATGTAGCATCTGGATCCAGGTGAACTTGCGTTCCTCCAGCGCGGCGATCTCCTCGTCCGTCCATTCCGGCTCGTCGAAATCATCGACCGGGGTACTTTCGCCGCCCGCATGAGCCAAATAGCGGATCGCGGTCGAGCGCTGCTTGGCGATCAGTTCGCCATGCTGGTTGCGATAGAAATTGTCGCCGCGCTGGAAGCAGGTCGGCCCGGCGAACTTGGTATCCTTGACCACATAGTCGAACGGAATGCGCTCGTTGCTGATGGTGTCGCCGCCAAAGACCCGCGGCCCTTCGAACCACCATTCGTCACCGCCGAACAGCAGGTGCGAATTGGGGATCTTGCCCGTGCAGGAGGGGGAAGTGCCGTGGCCGTCGTCCATCGCGATCGGGAAGGATTGCGGTGCGACCAGCTTGCCCCAGCGGCTTTCCGCGGCATAGGCAGGATCATAATGCAGCAAGTTGGGATAATGCATCGCCTGCACCCAGCGGCGAATGTCATTATTGCCCAGCGGCTCCCGCAGCGGCGAGGACTGAATGGGTTTGCCCAGATACTGGTCGATATCGGAACAATCGAGGACGCTTTCGCTCATATACCTATTCCACTCCCGTCATTATTCGGCTGTCGCCGCCATGATGGTCGAGCATAGAGACGCGAAAAGGGAATGGCACTTGCCGCCCGAACATATCGTCCGGGCGGCTCGGCGCCGTCCATGCCCGCGAGTAGCGCATTTTCCCGCGTCGGCGCGAGGCCGTCGCCGGGCCGCTGGGGGATTAGCCTTCCCCGGCGACCACAGCATCTTCCGGAGGAGACCGCCGCACGCGATGTGCGGGCATGTCGTCGATGCGGGTCGTGATCTGGTTTTCCGCCTTCGCCTGCCGCACATTGCTCCCGGCCGGAACGCTGTGCGTCAGCCAGACATTGCCGCCGATCACCGATCCGCTACCCACGATGATGCGGCCCAGCACCGTCGCCCCGGCATAGATGATGACATCGTCCTCAATCACCGGATGGCGCGGCGCCGCCTTCTCCAGCATCCCCTGTTCATCGACGGAGAAGCTGCGCGCGCCCAGCGTCACGCCCTGATAGAGGCGAACCCGGCTGCCGATGATCGCCGTCTCGCCGATGACGACGCCGGTGCCGTGGTCGATGAAGAAATGATCGCCGATCGTCGCGCCGGGATGGATATCGATTCCCGTCTTCGAATGGGCCACCTCGGAAATGATCCGCGCCACCAGCGGCGCGCCCAACCGATGCAGTTCATGCGCCAGCCGGTGATGGATGATCGCCAGGATGGAAGGATAGCAAATGAGCACTTCGTCAACGCTGCGCGCCGCCGGATCGCCGGCAAAGGCCGCCTCGACGTCCGTGTCGAGTTGCACCCGCAGCTCGGGCAGCCTGTCGGCGAAGGCGCCGATGATGCGCACGGCCTCTGCATCCACCTGATCGGACGAACCATCGGGATAGGCATAATGGAGTTCCAGCCGGATCTGGCCGTAAAGGCGGCTGAGCGCGGTCTGCAGCGTCTGGGCGACGAACGCATCCTCATTGTCGATCCGCACGAAGCTGGGGCCGAGGCGCAGGGGAAACAGCGCGCCGCACAGCGACATCATGATCTTCGTCAGATCCGCCCGCGAGGGAAAGCCCGCACCGCCATATTCGGTGTGATGCCGCTGCTCCTGCCGCCAGCGCGCGCGCGCCGAGGCGAGATCGCTGACCAGGCGGTCGATATTCCAATATTGCCCGTCTACCGGCAGGTCCGTCTCTTCGCTCATCATCTTCGCTCGCCATGGGAATATCGCGTCACGCTAGCCGTACATGCTCGTGCCTCTAAATGAGTTTTGCTTGAGGGGCTCCGAACTTTCTCTTTGCACATCACGCAAGCGGAAGGCGGCAAGGCGCGCGCGTGGTATCGTGCAGGTTCCATCATTCCTCCATCGATCCTCCCCGCCACCTTCACCTTGGACGCCTAATTGCCCTGCGAACGTCGACCGTCGTGGTCGGCGAGAACAACGGGATGCTTTCCAGATGACACGCCTTTCCATTTCCCTCGCCCTGATCGGTCTTGCGGGCCTGCCCCTCGTCTCGACGGCGGCGCATGCACAAGATGGCGAAAAAGGCATCTATGCCGTTGCCCGCGCCGGCATGGCGGTCAATCCCGAGCAGAAGGTCTCCAGCGGGGACGACATCGTGTCGGCCTTCGACGACAAGACCAAATACAAGTCGGGCATCACTGGCCAGATTGGCGCCGGCTATGATTTCGGCATGTTCCGCGTCGAACAGACGGTGGGCTATACCAGCCTGAAGGCCAAGAACCTCGACGAGGATGGCTTTACGGGTGAGGGCCGCAACAAGGCGTTCAGCATGTCGGTGGCCGGCTATATCGACATCCCGCTCAGTTCCATGATCGTGCCTTATGTCGGTGGCGGCGTCGGCGTGACCCGCGTCGATGCGAGCCTGTCGCGCACCAACGGGCTGACCGGCATCGCCAGCAGCTATGCGGGCAAGGACTGGGGCATGATGTGGCATGCCGATGCCGGTGTCGGCATCCGCTTGGCACCCAAGGTCACGCTGGAAGTCGGCGGGCGCTATTCGCAGGCGAGCGGCCTGAAATTCGACGGTATCAGCGACGGCCAGGACGCCGTGTTCAAGCCCAAGATGCGGACGCTCTCCGGCACCTTGGGCGTGCGCTACATGTTCTGAAGGCGGATGAGGGCGGCGGCCGGCGCCAGTAGAGCATCGGTTTGGCCGCCCCACCCCCTCAAGGAATTCCGGGAGCCCCTGGGGTCGCAGCGGAGGAACCTCGCAGTCTGGATGACGGCGGGGTTCCTCCAAACAGCAGGGCACGGTCCAGAAAGGCGAACCGGAAGACAGGGAGACAGGTTATGAGCAGACGCATGATTTCACTTGGGCTTGCACTCTCGATTGCGATCGTCGTGTCATGGGGCGGTATATCCGCCACGCTCGCCCAGACGCCTTATCCCGACGGAGCTGGCCGGAATTGCGCACACATCAAGGGGCCGGCATTTCTGGTCACGGCAGATGGGCTGAAGGATCGCTCCGGCCGTGCCATATTGGAGCTCTACCCGGCCAATGAAGCCGATTTCCTCAAGAAGAAGGAAGCACTTCTGAGCGAGGGAAAGCTGTTCCGGCAGGTTGAGGCTCCCGTGCCCAGACAAGGCCCCGTCAATCTGTGCATCGACGCGCCCCGGCCCGGCGCCTATGCGCTGGTGTTCATCCATGATCGCGACGGGAAGCGAACATTCAACATCTGGAAGGACGGCGTCGGGCTCGTCACCGGCCAGCCGCTCGGAACATCAAGGCCCCGCGTTTCCCAGGCCATGGTGGTCGCCGGCAATAGCCCGGCCCATGTCCCGATGCAGGTCCAGTACATGAGCGGCATGGCGGGGTTCAGCCCCCAGCATTTTTGATGCGCAGCCGGTGACATTCGCCTGGGCGATGGCTGAATGCCACGCGCCCTGCTCCACAATCCATCCATCATTATGCGTCATGGATAGAGATTGGGGCGTGAAGGCCATGGCGGATTTGGATCGCGCGAATGAGCAGACGATATGTGTGGAATGAGAAGATCAGGGCAGTCCTGCAGGATGGATAAGATGGCATCGCCGCCATTGTCCGGCCTTGAAGCGATATTCCTGGTCAATCGCCCAAAGCTGCTGGCCTTTTTCACCAGCCGGACCCGCGACCCTGCGGAGGCGGAAGAAATCGTGCAGGAAATTCACCTGCGGCTGGGGCGGACGAGAATGGGCCCGTTGAGCGATGCGCTGGGCTATCTCTATCGCATCGGGCTCGACCTGGCGATCGATCGCGGGCGGGCGCGCCAGCATCGGACCGGGCGGAACGCCACTGAAGGCGAAGCGGCTTGCGATGGCTCAGATGTAGACGCCACCCCGTCTCAATTTGCCCAGTTGCTCGCGGAGCAAAGGAGCCAGCGCATTGCCGGCGTTCTTGCCTCCATGCCAGCCGGTGCGGCCCGGACGTTTCGGTTGCACAAGGTCGAGGGAATGAGTCATCGGCAGATCGCCGACCGCATGGGGATTACCCGGCAGGGCGTGGAAAAGAACATGGCGGTGGCTTTCCGTCATCTGGCGAAGGAATTGCAGAAATGACGGCGGTTGGTAAGCGGGGTGAGACCACCGGCCTGTCGCCTTCGGCCGAACTGAAGGAACCGCATGGCGTGGGGCAAGGATCATGACAGGCAGGGACGAAGTCATCCCGTTCGAGGAGGCGGCGCGGTGGCATGCGCTGATCCAGAGCGATGACGCCGACTGGGATGCCTTTGCCCGGTGGCTCGAGGCTGCGCCGATGAACCAGCGCGCCTATGAACAGATTGCGCTGATCGATGACGAGGTTACGCGCTGGGCCACCCGCCATGACGCGCCGACCGCGCACCCTGTCGAACAGATGCGGGGCCGGCTGCCCGGTCGCGGCTGGTGGATCGCGAGCGGCGCCCTCGCGGCAAGCCTGGCCGTCGTGGTCACCGTCCCCCGGTTCATGCCAGCGGCAGAGGCACCGCCGGTCTACTATAGCGCCAACGACAAGCAGCAACGCGTGAAGCTCCTTGACGGCAGCAGCGCACGGCTCGATCGGGGCACCCGCCTCGCCATTGCCGACGGCGGCAAGGGCCGCATCACGATGGAAAGCGGCGCGGCCTATTTCGACGTCCGGCACGATCCGAGCCGCGCCTTCGTCGTCCAGGCTGGAGAGTTCGTCATCCGCGACATCGGCACGCGCTTTGCGATCACGCGCCGGGGAACGCAGATGTCGGTGGCGGTGGAGGAAGGCGTCGTCGACGTGTCATGGCGGGGCAGCACCGCGACCATGCTCAAGGCCGGGCAGAAGCTCGACGCATCGGGAACGCGGCAGGATGCGGAAATCCGGGATATCGACCCGGCTACGGTCGCAAGCTGGCGCGATGGCCGGCTGATCTACGACAACACCCCACTTTCGTTGGTTGCCGCCGACATATCGCGATACACATCCGCCCCGATCGCCGTCGATCCGGCGGTGGCGAACCTCAAATTATCTGGCATATTGTTGATAGAAGACGGATCTCATCTTGTTGACCAGATCAAGGCGCTCCTACCGGTCGATAGCCGCCGCGAAGGTCATCTTATTCGGCTTGTGCGCATGCCTTAAGGGCGCGGACCCCGCCAGCGCGGCGCCGACCGTCATCGACCTGCCCGCGGGTACGCTGCGCCAGTCCCTCGATCGGCTGACGTTGCAGGCGCGCATCTCCGTGGCACTTCCCGGCCGGATGCCTTCGCTACGCACGCCGCGCGTCAGCGGCCGGATGGAAGCCGGCGACGCGCTCGCACGACTGCTCGAGGGCAGCGGCTGGGAAGCGCGGCAGGTCGGGCCGAATACCTGGAAACTGGTGCACGTCCGCAAGGCGCGCGCCGCATCTGGGCAGGAAAGACAGGCGCAGACAGCGCCCACCCCGCCCATCGATATCGTCGTGACCGCGCTCAAGCGCGAACAACAGTTGCTAGCCGTGCCGGCCGCCATATCGGTCGCGGATGGCGCGCGCTTCGGCTCGGCCTCGGTCGCGCGCGGATCCAGCGACCTGGCCGAGGAAGTCGTCAGCGTCTTTTCAACCAATTTGGGGCCGGGCCGCGAGCGCCTGTTCCTGCGCGGTGTCGCCGATAGCCCGTTCAATGGCCCCACCCAATCCACCGTGGGGTTGTTCCTGGACGATTCGCGGATCAACTTCGCCCTGCCCGACCCGGACCTGCGGCTTGTCGACGTCGATCATGTGGAGGTGCTGCGGGGGCCGCAGGGGACGTTATACGGCACCGGTGCGCTTGGCGGGATCGTGCGGATCATCACCAACCGACCGCAACTGGACCAATGGGGCGGCGGCGCGGCGCTCGAAGGCTCCAGCGTCCGCCATGGCGACACCGGCGGCGCGCTGGAGGGATTCGTCAACGCCCCGCTCGCGGCAGGCACACTCGCGCTGCGGGCCGCGGGCTATATCGACAGCACCGGCGGATGGATAGACGACACGCTGCGCGACCGATCCAACATCAACCGCGCCACCCGCATAGGCGGGCGCGCCAATCTGCGATGGATGCCGAGTGCCGATTGGACCATCGACATTTCGCTGGCAGCGCAGGATTTGAAGGTCCGCGACACCCAATATGCGACGAGCGGCATGACGCGGGCGAATGCCATTGCCGAGCCGCAACGGAACCAGTTTTTCCTGGCGAGGATCGAGGCAAGAGGCCCAATCGGTTCTCTGGATTTCCTCTCCTCCACGGCCATCGAGAACAACCAGATCGACAGCCGCTTCGACGCCAGCAGCGCGACGGATGAGCAAGGTCTGAGCGCCCCGCTCGCCTATGACGAACAGCGCAGTATCTACCTCATCAGCCAGGAATTTCGCCTGAGCAATCCGCGAGACCGGCATAAATGGGTGTTTGGCGTGTCCATCATCGACGCGATCAATGTGCTGGAGGGCAATTTCGTCCCGCAATCCGGCGCCGCCCGGCAGGCCCGGCTACAAGGCAACCTGACCCTTGAAGCTGCCGCATTCGGTGAAGCAACGCTGCAGCTTGCCGACGCCCTCGACCTCACTATCGGCCTGCGCGCCTTCACGGCGCAGATCGCGGACGACCCGCGGGACATAGAAGGCCCAGGGACACGGCGCGACGGTTTCACGCCAAGCGCGACCCTCTCCTGGCGTCCGGCGAGCGACCTGCTGCTATGGGCGCGTTATGCCAGCGCCATCAGGCCGGGCGGCCGCAACCGCACCGGCATTGACACGGCCGTCACCTTCAAGTCCGACGACCTTCAGAGCGTGGAACTGGGCAACAGGCTGATGCTGCTTGATGGTCATCTGGTGCTCAGCACCGCCATATTCGGGCTCAGATGGCGCAACCTGCAAAGCGACCGCATCAACCTCGACGGCCTGGTGACAACCGCCAATATCGACGATGCCACCAACTATGGCCTGGAAACGGATGCCCGCGCGCAATGGCACGACTTTTCACTTGAAGCCTCGTTGACCCGGCAGCATGGACGCCTTGCAAGCCGGGAGCCGACGACGGGAAGACGCCCCAGGCTGCCCGTCCTCCCCGACATGTCGGCACGCGCGCGATTGTCATGGGACCGGAGCTTCGGACCATGGACGGCCGGCACCTATGTCGCCGCGAACTATTGGGGTTCGGCGCAGCTGGGTTTTGATCCGGCTTTCCCGCAGCGCATTCCCGCCCGGCTGCTCGTCAGCATTGGCGCCTCGATCGCCCGCGACGGCTGGCGCGCGTCGCTGAGCTTTTCCAACCTGCTCGACAGCCGGAAGGACAGCTTTGCCTTCGGTAATCCCTTCAGTTTCCGAACGACACCGCAATATACACCGCTCCAGCCGCGCACCTTCGGCGTGCGCTTCGAACGCAGTTTCTAGCGCCTTGTCCACAGTCCCCGCCACGCGCTCGTCTCCCCGCGTTGGACTCTCGCAAGGATCGCGGCTAACGCCTCCACAATTCCTCCATGCGCCGGCGCCATAGCGCTCGCGAGGGTATGATGAGCGCCAAGATACTGATCGTCGAGGATGAACGGGAAATCGCCGATCTGCTGGTCGCCTATGTCGAGCGCGCCGGCTATGCAGCGTTGCGCGCGGGGACCGTCACCGAAGCGATAAACAGCCATGGCCGGGACAAGCCCGACCTGGTGCTGCTCGACATCGGCCTGCCGGGCGGTGACGGGCTGGAAGTGCTGGCCGCGATCCGGCGCCGCATGGACACGCCCGTGATCATGCTCACCGCGCTTGACGACGACGTTTCGAAACTCTCCTCCTTCCGCATCGGCGCGGACGATTATGTGGTGAAGCCGTTCAACCCATCGGAAGTGGTCGAGCGGATCCGGGCCGTGTTGCGCCGGGCACAGGGCGCCAGCGACCGTAGGATGCTGTCCGTCGGCGCGATCGACATAGACATCGACGCCCGCGTCGTGACCTGCCGGGTAGGGGATGGCAGCGGCAAGCGCCTCAATCTCACGCCGACCGAGTTCGAGATCCTCGCGCATATGGCGCGTTATCCGCGCCGGGCCTTTTCCCGCGCCGAGTTGCTGGACGCCGCCGCGCCCGACAGCGACGCCTTCGACCGCGTCGTTGACAGCCACCTTTCCAAATTGCGCCAGAAGCTCACCCTCGCGGGCTGCGCCGATATGATCGAGCCGGTGCGCGGCATCGGCTACAGGCTATGGCCCGGTTCCTGAGCCGGCTCTCCACCCGCGTCTGGTTGCAGGCGGCGATCATGACCGTCCTCACCACGGCGACGGGCCTCGTCATCTTTTTCGGCGCCTTCCATCTCCGGATCGAGGCGCTGGTCGATCACATGCCAGCCGTCGAACGGGCCGGGCTGGCGCAAGGGCCCGGTATCCACGACCTGCCGATGCTGCTGCTGGTCATTGCCGTATCCACGGTCATTGGCGGCGGCGTCTCGGCGCTGCTGGTCCGCAGGATCACCGACCCGATCACCGCCGTTGCGCAAGCCGCCGCCCGCGTCGCTGACGGCGAACAGGGCGTGCGCGTCGACAGGGGCAGTGCCGCGGGCGAGCCCGCCGACCTGATCGAGCATTTCAACAAGATGGCCAGCGCCATCGATACCTATGAGCGCGAGCGCAGCGTGCTGACCGCCGGGGTAGCGCATGAACTGCGCACCCCGCTTACCATCCTGAAGGGGCGGCTGCATGGCCTCAAGGACGGTGTCATCGATCCGGCCGGAGACGAGCCCGACCGGCTGCTGAGGCAGGTCGACCATCTGCTGCGGATCGTGGGCGACATGGGGACGCTTGCGCTCGCCGATGCGGGGCGGCTGACGCTCGCGATGCAGCCTGTCGATCTGGCGGACGTGGTGGGCGCCGCCGCTTCAGACATGAAGCCGTTGATTTCCTCCCTCGGCATCGCGCTGGACGAAACCTATCAGGTGGCACAGGTGCATGGCGACCCGGTGCGGTTGACCCAGATCGTCACCAATCTCCTCTCCAACGCGATCAAGCATGCGCCGAACGGCTCGACGATCAGCCTGAGGGTGGAGCCACGGGACGGCTGCGCGGTCGCCAGCGTCGCGGACGAAGGCCCCGGTTTCACGCGTAGCGAGGGGCCGCGCCTCTTCATTCCGTTCTGGCGATCGGGATCGAACGCGGCCGAGGGACGCCCGGGAAGCGGCCTTGGGCTGGCGCTCTGCGCGATGATGACGGAAGCGCATGGCGGCCGCATCGTCGCGGAGAACAGGTCCGATCGAAGCGGGGCTCGCTTCACGGTGTCGATACCCCTGTTGCCGGCGCCCCGATAACAAGGCGATCCCAGCCCGGTTTCCGGGCATCGCGAGCCTCCATCGATCGCACACCATCGCGGGATACCCTCTCCATTGTCGGCGTCCAGAGCAGGGCTTCTTTCACAAGCCCTGCGCGTACCGGAAAGCCGATCCCGGCCAGCGCCACATGGAGATACAGATGCATTGTACCGTTGGAAGATCGCGGGTCATCCGGATGCGAACAGCGGGCGCGATTACGCTCCTCATGGCGCTCGCCGCCTGTACCAGCGCCCGGCCCAACGCCTATTCCGGGCTGTCGTCGTCAGGGCAGCTCCAGCCCGTCGAGGCAGGTCGCTCCGACAAGCTGCCGTTCCAATATGCGCCCCGCGTCAACTGGCGCAGATATTACAAGGCGACCATCGAACCCGTCGCCATCTATGACGGGCCGGACGCACAGTTCGGCAAGATTCCTCCGAACGAACAGGCCGAGCTGGCGGACTATATGGAAGCGCAGTTCCGAGAAAAGCTCGGCGGCGCCTTTGAGATCGTCGAGAAACCCGACGGGAACACGATCCGCATTCATCTCACGCTCACGGGCGCGGCGCCGACAAAGGCGGTTCTGGGCACCTTCTCCCGCTTCGATCTGGCGGGCGGTCCCTATAATGCCTTCCAGGGCATCAGGGGCAAGGAAGGCACTTTGACCGGATCGGTCATCTATGCGGTGGAGATCTATGAGGGTGGCAGCGACACGCTGCTCCTGTCGCAGATCTCCAAGCAATTCCCCAATGCCCTCAATATCGGCGCGAGCTTCGGCGCGATGGCCGCCGCCAAGGTGGGCATCCGCAAGGGCGCGGACGAACTGGTGGAGCAGCTTACCCGACCGGCCAAAGACAAGTGACGCGGCAGGATCGTCCCCCTAGGCATCCGGCCCGGACCGAGCAGCACCGGTCCATGCGCCCTTGAACCGGTGCCGCGCCCCTAAAGCTGGCGCAGCGCGCGGGCCGGGCGGACGGACATCAGGGGGATCGATCCCGCAAGGCCGATGCCGAGCGTGAGCAACGCCCCGCCCGCAAGCGTACCCAGCACCGTGCCCCAATCCGGCGCCCAGCCGAAATCGAAGACCTGCACGATCACATACCATGCCGCCGCCGTGCCGAGCGCGAGCGAAACCAGCGCGAGCATGAGCGCTAGCACGCCATATTCGAGCGCCTGCGCGCCCAGCACCTGCAGCCGGGTGGCACCCAGCGTCTTCAGGATCACGCTGTCATAGCTTCGCGCCTGCCGCGAGGCCGCGATCGCGCCGATCAGCACCGCGATCCCCGCGAAGATCGCGATCGAGGCGGCAGCGACGATGGCGCTCGACATCTGGCCCAGCAGCCCGCCGATCTGGTCGATGACCTCGCCCACCGCAATCACTGAAACGCCGGGGAATGCGGCAAGCAGCGCGCGCGTGACCGCCGTGTCATGGCCGGGCGGCATGGTGATGGTCGCAGCCAGGCTGTGCGGCGCGGCGGCGAGCGCGTTCGGCGAGAAGACAAGGACATAGTTGAAGCCCATCGTGTCCCAGTTGACCTTGCGCAGAGAAGCGATCCGCGCCTCGATCTCGCGGCCCAGCACGCTCACGGTCAGCGTATCGCCGATGCCGATCTTGAGGATCTTCGCCGCCTGCTCGTCGAGCGAGATCAGCGGCGGCCCGGCATAGTTTTCCGGCCACCACTGGCCGGCGACAAGATCGCTGCCATTTGGCAGGGTGGCGCTATATGTCACGCCGCGCTCGCCGCGCAGGAACCATGCGCCCTCGGGAATTTCCTTGAGGTCCGCGACCCGCTGCCCGACATAGGCGACGATTGTGCCGCGCAGCGCCGGCACGATGTTGAGCTGCGGGGTCGGCGCCTCACTGCCCACGATCTCGCGGAAGCGCTGTTGCTGCGCCGAAGGAATATCCAGCACGAACAGGCTCGGCGCCTTCTTGGGAACGGTGCGGCTGATCTCCGCATTCAGGCTCGTCTGGATGCCCGCAAGCGTGACAAACAGGGTGAGCGCCAGCCCCAGCGCCACGACCAGCGCGAAGGTCTGCGCGCCGGGCCGATATAGATTGGCGATCGCAAGCCGCCAGAGCGGACGGCGCGGTCGAGGAATGCGCTTCGCCAGACGACTCACCGCCCAGCCCAGCAGGAGCAGCAACAGAAGCACCGCCGCCGTCGCGCCGAGCACGGCGGCAGAGAACAGCGGCTCTCGCGCGGTAACGAGCGCGAGCGCCACCAGAGCCCCCGCGGCGAGCGCGACCGAAATCATGGTGCGGCGGTCGATCCGGTGCCGCGTGTCGACCAGCGAGCGGAAGATGGCGGCCGCCGGCTCGGTTCGGGCACGCGCGAGCGGCGGCAGGGTGAAGATGAGCGCGATCAGCAGGCCATAGATCGCACTGGTCGCAAGCGGCAGCGGGTGGAGCTGAAATCCGGGCTGGACCGGCAGCATGTTGCCCGCAAGCCCGACGATCGCGGGCGGGAGCAGCGCACCGACCACCAGACCGCAGCCGATGGCGAGCGCCGCAATGGCGCCGACCTGAAGCAGGTAGATGCGCGCGATGTCCGACGAAGTGGCGCCCAGCACCTTGAAGGTCGCGATGCCGCCGCGCTTGAGCGCGAGATAGGAGGAAACGCCGTTGCTCACCCCGATCCCGGCGATCACCAGCGCGGTCAGGCCGATGAGGGAGAGGAACTGGCCCATGCGTTCGAAGAAGCGGTTCGCGCCCGGCGCTGCGCGGTCGCGATCCTTGAACGCCCATCCTTGCGATGCGAAACGTCTTTCCAGCCGCTCGCGCAGAGCGCCGGCATCCACGCCGGGCTTCAGGCGGATGCGATATTTGCTCTCGAACAGGCTGCCAGGCTGGATCAGGCCGGTGCGGCGCATCCCCTCCATCGAGACCAGCGCCACCGGCCCAAGCGTGAAGCCTTCGCCCACGCGATCAGGTTCGTCGACGATCATGTCGGCGATGGTGAAGGTCGCCTCGCCATAACGCAGCTTCCCGCCCGGCGCGACACCGAGCCGCTCGCCCAAAGCGCTGCCGATCAGGATCTGGTCGGGCGACAGATGGCCACCATAAGGGCCGCGCTTCAGCTTGAGCGTGCCGTAGAGCGGATAGGCGGCATCCACGCCCTTGAGTTCGGTAAGGACGGCCGGTGGGGCATTGGTCGCCATCTCCCCCGCGCGCTTCGCCATGGCGCGCATGCGGATGGTCTCGCTCATCGCGCCGATCTGGCGGAACGCCTGCTTCTCCTCCCCGCTTGCCTCCCGCTGGGTCATCGCGATTTCCAGATCGCCGCCGAGCAGCGTCTGGCCTCGCGCGGCAAGTTCATCGGTGATCGCGGCAGTCAGGCTGCCAATCGCCGCCAAGGTCGCGACGCCGAGGAACAGGCAGATGAAGAGCAGCCGCAGCCCGCGAAATCCCGCGTGGAGATCCCGCCGGGCGATCCTCCAGCTGGCCGCCCAGCCAAACGCGCTCACAGGCTGCGCTCAGCAATGATCCGGCCATCGCGCATCTCCACGATACGGCCGCAGCGTTCCGCAAGCAGCGGATCATGGGTGATGATGAGCAGGGTCGCTCCCGCCGCCTGCTGCCGCGCGAAGAGCAGGTCGATCACCGCCGCGCCCGTCGCAGCGTCGAGATTGCCGGTCGGCTCGTCGGCGAAGATGATCGTGGGGCGGGAAGCGACGGCACGCGCGATCGCCACCCGCTGCTGCTCCCCGCCGGAAAGCTGCGCCGGATAATGATCGAGCCGATGCCCCAGCCCGACAGCGCCCAGTTCCTCTGCAGCACGCGAAAAGGCATCGCGATTGCCGGCGAGTTCCAGTGGCACCGCCACATTTTCCAGCGCCGTCATCGTCGGCAGCAGGTGGAAGGACTGGAGGACGATGCCGACCCGCCCGCGCCGCGCCCGCGCCAGCCCGTCCTCGTCGAGCGTCCCATAATCGAGCCCGCCGACCGAGACATCGCCGCCGCTCGCCCGCTCAAGGCCGGACAACACGGCCATCAGCGAGGACTTGCCCGAACCCGATGCACCAAGGATCGCAAGGCTTTCCCCCCGCAGGATATCCAGGTCGATGCCCTTCAATATTTCCACCGGCGCTTCGCGGGTTCCAAGCGAGAGGGTGACATTGCGCGCGCGGATCGCGATAATGGCGGGATCGATGGATGCATGCATGAAGAAAGGACGCTCCTTGGCGGGCAGGTTTTTGCAATATGGAGCGTCACTGCTGCTTGTCCAACTTATCATTGGCTGTTCACAGGAATCCCCGACGCAGAATGCCGCTCAGAGCGGAGCGGATATGATAGCTCAGGGCGCCCCGACGAAGGCTCCCGCAGCCGCCAATGCGCCCATCCCCGCTGACGCAAAGCTCGTCGTCGTGTTCGGCGACAGCCTGTTTGCAGGCTATAACCTGGCGCAGGGCGAGGGCTTCGCGCCCGCGCTCGAACGGGGGCTCGTCGCGCGCGGCGTCAAGGCGCGCGTGTTCAACGCGGGCGTTTCTGGTGATACCAGCGCGGCGGGGCTGGCGCGGCTGGGGTTCACACTCGACGGCCTTGATCGCAAGCCCGACCTCATCATCGTCGGGCTCGGCGCGAACGACATGCTGCGTGGCCTCAGCCCGGAGGCGACCCGGAGCAATCTGGATGCCATCCTGATAGAATTGAAGAAACGCGGGATCCCCGCCATGCTGGCCGGCATGTTGGCCGCGCCCAATATGGGGCGGGATTATGCGACCGCGTTCAATCCGATCTATCCCGATCTCGCGAAGAAATACGGCCTGCCGCTCTACCCCTTCTTCCTCGACGGGGTGCTGGGCCATCGCGAGCTGATGCTGCCTGATGGCATGCACCCCAATCCGGCGGGGGTGGACGCGATCGTCACGCGGATTTCGCCGATCGTCGCCACCGATCTGGCGGGGTAACGCCCAGCCGCGCAGGCATGTGGTTCGGCAGAGCGCTGAACAACATGCCGGCGGGGCCATCTATGCATAGCGGGCTTCCAGCAGGTCCAGCTCGCGAATGAGCTTCTGCGCGGTCTCGCTGCCGATCTTCCGCCTGCGGGCCAGTTTGAAGACCTCGTCACGCTCCGCCTTCAGCGCGGCAAGCCGGATGTCGCGCTCGATCCGATCGACCTGTCGAGCGTCGCGCGCTTCCCCATCCCGATGGCTGCGGCTCTCGATCCGCTCGCGGTACAGGTCCATGATGCGCGCACCGACGGCGGCATAGACGTCCGCGTCGCTTCGCCCTTCCGCCAGCAAATGCTGCCGCCATTCGATCGCCTTGATCGCGGCCTGCGCGGAAGCGACGCGGGCCTCGTCTTCCTGTGCCTGTTTCGATGGTTCGGCCGGCATCTTCAGACCGCGCAGCAACAGCGGCAAGCCGATGCTGGCCGCGACCAGCGAGAGGATGATGACCCCCGCCGCAAGGAAGATGGCAAGATCGCGCCCCGGAAATGCGGTCCCGTCAACGAGCGTCAGCGGAATGGTGAGAACACCTGCCAGGGTGATCGCGCCCCGCACGCCGGCAAAGGACATCGCCGCGACCAGCCGCCAGTCGGGGCTCTGATAGGGCAGTTCGTCCCGCTTGCGCAGGAGCGTGAGCCGGAAGGATGCCCACACCCATGCAAAACGCAGCACCGCCAGCGCAGCCATGATCGCCAGCACATAGACGCCCAGCCACCAGGGGTTGGCATGGTCCGTCAGCAGGACGGTGTTCTTGGCAGCCGCCAATATCAGCGGCAACTGCTCGCCAAGCAACACGAAGATGATGCCGTTCATCGCGAACTGGATCGTATCCCACACCGAGTTGCGACGCATGCGCGTGACCGGTAGCGCCTGCCGCGAGATTTCCGCGAACGTCATCGTCACGCCCGCCGCCACCGCCGCCAGAATGCCGGAGCAGTGAAGATGCTCGGCAAGGATATAGGCGGCGAAAGGGATGAGCAGGCTGATGAGGATCTGCGACCCGGTATCCTCGCCGAAGCGTTCCGAAATCCATGCCTTGGCCCGCGTGACGGCGAGCGTGACGGCGACACCGATCGCCAGCCCTCCGACCGCGAGCCACAGGAAGGTGAGGCTCGCCTGCCCGATCGAAAAGGAGCCGGTCAGCGCCGCGGCAATCGCGAAGCGCAGGCATACGAGGCCCGACGCATCGTTCAGCAGCGATTCTCCTTCCAGGATATGCATCATCCGCTTGGGGATGGGCACGCGCGCCGCGATAGCCGATACCGCGATGGGATCGGTCGGGGAGACGACCGCGGCGAGCGCGAACGACACCGCGAGCGGCATCGCCGGGATCAGCCAGTGGATGAAGAAGCCCACGCCGACGACGGTGAGCAACACGAGGCCGAGCGCCAGTTCGAACACCGTCGAGACGTCCTTCAGCAGCTCGTCCTTGGGGATGCGCCAGCCGTCCAGGAACAGCAGCGGCGGCAGGAAGAGCAGCAGGAACAGCTCAGGGTCCAGTTCGACCCGCAGATTGGCGACGAGGCCGATGACGGACCCCAATGCGATCTGGACCAGCGGCACGGGCAGGCCCACGGGCAGCATCCGCGATATCGCGCCGCTCACCACCACGGCAACCAGCAATATCAGCACCAGCGAGACGATCTCCAACCATTCACTCCTTATCTATCCGTGTTTCAAATTCAGCCTGTCGCAGCCGGATCCGGGTGCGACACTCTATTCCTGTCTCGGGTCAGCCTGCCCCACACAGAGTCAGCATCCGCCCGGCCAGCTCGCGCTCGCCCTTCAGGACATGCTGCATGCCCGCCCCTTCCCGATGCGCGACCTCCGCATCCGAATGGGCGCGACCGAAAGCGCAATGGCGCAAACGATCCCGACGCCCATGATAAACGCGCCGGCCAGACCCGCGACGATGGTGCCGATCAAGGGCGTGTGATGAGGCATATCCTATAAATTCCCGATGGAGTGGCGGCACCGATGCTCAAGGGCCACGATATTTCGATGCCCGCGCTCCGGGCATAGACACAGCTGCCTATGTCAGACAGCCGCCCACCAGAACGGCAAGCTCGAAACACCGTAGGGCGACTGCCCCGTTTCCGATGCCCCGCTTCCGATGTTCGGGCAGACGCATTCCTTTTCTGGACATGCGGCCAAGGACCAGCACGCCGTCAAGGGCTGTTCAAACGCGCGATGCAGGAGGACCGCGCGCCATGCGGCGCGTCAACAGGAGGAAATGTCTGAGGGTCTGAATGCCCCCGCGAACCTGCGCACGCCGGATCAGGCAGAGCAGTATCATCCCGGTCAGCAAGACCTGTATCAGGCGCGAAACGGGCGGTTCGAAAGGTCGCGGAACGACCGCCCTCACCGCAAGGGCGGGCTGGGCCGAACGAGTCTTGATGGCCACGGAGGTCGTTGCCGGGCTGAAGGCCGATCCCATGACCTTGCTGGCCGGCGGCCCCAGCGGGATCAACGCGCTTAGAAGCGATATGGCGATAAGCGTGAAGAGCGTGAGGACGAACGGCAGCCTGCCGCTTGAACCTCCCTTCTCTCTCCGGCTGATATCCATGAGGATAGGTCTACAGCAGATCGACGGCAGAGGCAAAGCATCTACCGCTGTTGACCCCGCCGCACGCGCCGCCCAATGTGTTTCCGAAGAACATTGCTTAGGAGACATGTCGTGGCTGCAACTCTCGATGAGGTTGTCGAAATTGTCTCCACCGAAGGCGGAATCGCGCCGGAAAAGCTCCGATCAGACGTGACGCTGGCGGAGCTGGATATTTCGTCTTTGGACCTCGCCAGCATCCTGTTCGAGATGGAGGATCGCTTCGATATCGAGATCGACCCCGCCAGGATTTCGCCGGAGATGGACCTCGGCGCGCTGGTGGATCATGTGAACACACTCTGCGCGTAATGATACAGCGGGTCGTCATCACCGGCATGGGCTGCGTGAGCGGCCTTGGCATCGGGCTCGACGCGACATGGGCAAGGGCGCGGGACGGGCAAGGCGCGATCCGGCCATGGGAAAGACCCGGAATGTCGGGCGTCGCAGCCGCAATCGCGGACGCCCACCTGCTGGACGAGGGGACGGACTGGCGCCGCCTTGGCCGTCTCGACCCGCTTTCCATCTACGCCCTGACAGCGGCCCAAGAAGCCTTGTCGGCCTCGGGTCTGGTCGGGCACGACGCGCTGCGAAGCCGCACCGGGCTGGTAATCGGATGCGGCAGCGGCGGCAACGCGACCATCGATGTCGCCTATGAACGCCTCTACGCCCGCAACACCGCCAGGGTTCACCCGCAGACGATCCCTTCTTCCATGATCTCCGCGCCGGCCGCCCATATCGCGATGGCCTTTGGCGTGCACGGGCCGAGCTTCGTGCTGGCCAGCGCCTGCGCGTCGTCTACCCATGCCATCGGCGAGGCCATGCATATGATCCGCAGCGGCCGGGTGGATGTCGCCATCACCGGCGGCACGGAGGCATGCCTTACGCCCGGCTCCTGGGTGGCGTGGCAGTCGCTGGGCGCGATGGCGCCGGATGATTGCCGCCCCTTCTCGCGCGAGCGACGCGGCATGGTGCTGGGCGAAGGCGCCGCCATGCTGATCCTGGAGAGCGAAACCCACGCCCGCGCACGCGGCGCTCGGATATGGGGGGAGGTCGCCGGCTACGGCGCAAGCTGCGACGCGCACGATATCACCGCGCCCGATACGGAGGGCATTGTGACGGCCATTCGCGCCGCGCATGACGATGCAGGCATCGATCCCGGCGTTCCCGCGTTGATCTCCTCGCATGGCACCGGAACCCTCCTCAACGACGCCGCCGAAACGCAGGCCCTGCATGCTGTCTATGGCGGATTGGATAGGCACGCCGTGATCGCCACCAAATCTGCCCATGGCCACATGATCGGCGCGACCGGGGCGATGGAATTCATCCTAGGCATCATGGCTCTGGGGGAAAAAGTCGCGCCGCCGGTCCTCAATTATCTGGGGCCTGACCCGACCTGCGACCTGCCGCTCGTACTAACGCCAAGAAGCATCGACCAGCAGATCCTCGTGTCCAACAGTTTCGCCTTTGGCGGGCTGAACGCCGTGCTGATCGGCCGCGCGGCATGACGGCGGTCGCCCATGTCAATGCGGTGGGGACCGCCAATCCGCCCTTCGAGGTCCATGATGCATTCGTGAACTTCGTGTCGGCAACGCTGCACGAGCCCAGAACGCGACGCCTGTTCGAACGCATGGTAGGACGCGCGGGCATCGATCGGCGCTTTTCCTTCCTGGAGCCGATCACGCTGGCGGATGGCACGATCACCGACCGCGACGGTTTTTACGGGACGGGTGAATGGCCTTCCACCGGCGCCCGCATGGCCCGCTATGAGCAACATGCCCCGGCCCTCGCCATGGAGGCGATCGGGCGGATCGGCGCGGCCCTTGATCCGGCGACGATCACCCATCTGGTCGTCGCCTCCTGCACGGGCTTCATGGCGCCGGGGCTCGACCAGTTGATCATCGCGCGCCTTGGCCTCGATCCGGGGGTGGAGCGGAGCGTGCTGGGGTTCATGGGCTGCTATGCGGCGGTGAATGCGCTGCGGACAGCACATCATATCGTCCGATCGACGCCAAGCGCCCGCGTTCTAGTGGTCACGCTGGAGCTTTGCACGCTGCATTTTCAGCGCTCGGGCGACCTTGAAACCTTACTGGCCATGCTGCTCTTCGGCGACGGGGCCGCAGCCGCCATCGTCACGGCGGAAAGCCAAGGCATCGCGCTCGACGATTTTCGCGCGACCACCATCGCCGGCTCCGCCGATGCCATCACATGGCGGATCGGCGATCAGGGCTTCGACATGCATCTGGGCGGCGAGGTGCCGGCGCGGATCAGCGAAGCCCTACGGCTGGAGGCCGGGCGCAACGACCCGTCCGGCCTGTTTCGCGGCGATGCGCCGAACGCATTCGACCTCTGGGCCGTCCATGCGGGTGGCCGCACCGTGCTCGATGCGGTCGAGCATGGGCTGGACCTCGCGCCGGATGCACTGGCGCCCTCGCGCGCCGTGCTGCGCGACCATGGCAACATGTCGTCCGCGACATTGATGTTCGTCCTTGCCCATATGCTGCGCGAGGGAACGCCCGGAAGCGACCCGCAGCGCGGGATGGCCATGGCGTTCGGCCCCGGCCTTGCCGCGGAAACCTTTCGCTTTCGCCTACTCCCCTGATGCCGGACCTGCGCGCCCGCTCAAACGAGCCCGAATGGATGGACGGGGACGATGTGTCCGAAGCGGAATTCGCGGCCTGCCTCGCCGACCTTGCCACGGTCAACAGCGTCACGCTCGCCCGTCCGCCGACGCTCGGCTTCGTCGCGCAGGCCTGCGCACGGGCAAAGGGACGGCCGCTGACCCTGCTCGACGTCGGCTATGGCGCGGGAGACATGTTGCGGGCGATCCACCGGCAGGCGCAGCGGCGCGGCATGGACATTCGCCTGATCGGCATCGATCTCAACCCGCGTAGCCTTCCGGCGGCGCGCGTGAGCACGCCGCCCGACATGGCGATCGACTATCGCACCGGCGACCTCTTCGCCCTGCCGGAGGACGAACCGATCGACCTCGTCATCAGTTCGCTTGTCACCCATCATATGAGCGACGCCGAAATCCTGCGCTTCATCGGCTGGATGGAACGGCGCGCGCGGCGGGGCTGGTTTATCAACGACCTGCATCGCCACGCTGTCGCCTATCATGGCTTTCGGGCGCTGTCGGCGGCGATGCGTTGGCATCCCTTCGTCCGGCATGACGGCCCCCTATCGGTCGCCCGATCGTTCCGCCGCCCGGATTGGCAACGCCTGCTGAGCCAGGCGGGAGTGGAACAGTCGGCACAGATAAAATGGCATCTCCCCTTCCGCTATTGCGTGACGCGATGGTACGAATGACCGACGCTCTGGTGGTGGGCGGCGGGCTTGCCGGAGGCGCGGTGGCGACGCTGCTCGCGCGATCCGGTTGGCCCGTGCGCGTCCTGGAGCGTTATCCCGGCCCTGCGGACAAGATGTGCGGCGAGTTCCTGTCCATAGAGGCACAGCAACATCTCGAAATGCTCGGCATCGACCTGGAAGCCATGGGAGCGGTACCCGTCAGCCATATCCGCGTCGTCGCCAATGGCCGGATGATAGAAAGCCGGCTGCCCTTTCTCGCCCGCGGCCTCAGCCGCCGCCGGCTCGACGAGGCCCTGCTTCGTCTTGCAGAAGCGGCGGGTGCCGAGGTAGAGCGCGGCGTGCGCGTGCTGGAGATCGAGCGCGACGGCGTCCGTACCAGCCATGGCTCGCGACGCGCGGACGTGCTTCTCCTCGCGACGGGAAAGCTGCCTGTTCGAGCGGTCGATGGCACTGAGGAGGCCCCGGTCCTCGACGCCCATGTCGGCTTCAAGATGCACTGGCGCGCCTCCGCGCAGATCTGCCATCGCTTGGAAGGCCGCATCGAACTGAACCTGTTTCCGGGAGGATATGCCGGCCTTCAACTTGTGGAGGGCGACACCGCCAATCTCTGCCTGGTGATCCGCCGCAGTCGTCTCGCGGCATTGGGTGGGAGCTGGGAGGATGTTCTCGCGCACCTCGGTGGGCTTTCGCCTGCCATGGGAGCCTTGGTCGATACGGAACCGATGTTTTCCAAGCCCGTGACCGTCGCCAACCTCGCCTATGGCCGCCTGCCGCACGGGCGCGCCGAAAGCCATGTCTTCCGTCTAGGCGATCAGGCGGCGATGACGGCGTCGCTTACCGGAGACGGCATGGCAATCGCATTGCGAAGCGCATGGCTCGCGGCGCAATGCCTGATGGCAGGCCGCACGGCAGCCGATTACCATAGGGCACTCGCGAACATGGTCGGGCCGCAGGTCAGGCGCGGGATGCTGCTGCAACGCGCGAGCGAGGTGACGATGCTCCGATCGGCCGGGATGACCGTGCTCGGGATGCAGCCGGGCCTGCTGCGCGCCATCACCCGCATGACCCGCCTGCCTGATCTGCCGCAGCCCCGGAGAGAATGAAGATGAAAGCCCGTCACGCGCTCACCGCCATCCTGCTCGCACTCCCCTCCCCTGCCCTCGCCCAGACGCCGGCAGGGGAATGGCTTACGGACGACAAGTCCGCGATCATCCATGTCGAAATGCGCGGGACGAAATTATGGGGCACCATTGCCCGCGTCCTGGACCCCGCCGCCCCCGCAAACGACATCCGCAATCCCGACAAGAAGGCGCGTTCCCGCCCGCTGGTCGGTACGCCGGTCCTCATCGACTTTACCCGCTCCGGCAAGGGATGGGAAAACGGGAAGGCCTATGATCCCAAGGCAGGGCGCAGCTATCGGTCCAGCCTCGTCCTCGATAGACCGGACAGGCTTGCCGTCACCGGCTGCATCCTGTTCGTCTGCCGGACGAAGACCTGGACGCGATGGGGCAAATGACGACGCCCTCCCAAGTATCAACAGCCGCCCGCCTAACTTGCTTCCAGCACCATATTGAAGGACCCCTCAGTTGCGCGCCGCACATGCCCGAACCCGCCCGCCCGAGCGACCTCCGCCAGGAGCGCCTCTCCAGCCTGCGCGCCAAGCCCTTCGCCTACTTCCTGATCCAGCGACGTCGGCACGCAGATCATCGTGGATGCATTGTAATAGAGCCGCCCGACAGGATTGAAGTTCGCCTCCGGCCTGTCCCCGGCAATCGGCTCGACGATCATCCAGCGTCCGTCCGGGGCCAATATCTCGCGCATGTGCGCCGCGCAGCCGCGCGGGTCTCCCATGTCGTGCAGGCAGTCGTACATGGTGACGAGATCGAAATCCCTTCCCGGAACGTCCTTTGCGGTCGCCACCTCGAAGCGCACCCGCTCGCCCAGGCCATGCGCCTGCGCATGACGCCGCGCTTCCTCGATGGACGGGGCGTGGAAGTCGTAGCCGATGAACCGGCTCTCAGGATAAGCCTGCGCCATCAGCAGCGTCGAAAAGCCGACCCCGCAGCCGACATCGGCGACCTTCGCCCCTACTCGCAACTTTGCCTCCACGCCGTCCAGCGCGGGAATCCAGCTCTGCACGATATTGTTCACATAGCCAGGGCGGAAAAATGCGCCCGTGGCGCAGAACAGGCAGCCGGCGTGGTCGCCCCAGCGGACCCCCGTACCATTGCGGAAACATTCCTCCACCTTGAGCTCCGCCTCGACCATGGCGGCGACCATTTCAAAGGCGGCAACCAGATAGACCGGGCTGTCGGCATTGTGGAACACCATCGCCTGTTCGGGCGAGAGGCTGAAACGCTCGTTCGCCGGGTCGAAATCGACATAGCCGTTTGCGGCCTGTGCCAGCGCCCATTCGCGTACATAGCGCTCATGCAGGCCGCCGGCGCGCGACGCCAGTTCCTTGGCCGTAGCGGGACCTTCCGCCAGCGCGTCGAACAATCCCAGCCGGACACCCAGCCGCACCGTGGGCACGCTCATCGCGCCGCCCAGGTCGCCCAACATCTTTCCCACAAATGCGTGCAGTTTCGCTTCGTCGATTGGTGCGGACATGGCTGCGCTCCTCTCGCCAGACGCCCGACTCCGTGGTGGGGCATTCACGACAGGAAAATAGCATATTGCCTGCCGTCCCGCGACCGTTCTGGCCGCGTCCCTGGCCCGCCACGTCGTCTCAACAGGGCAGGCATGCGAAGCCAATGTTCTACGTGACACAGGGCATCAATGCCTCCGCAAACCGCTTGAGCGACTCACTTTTGAGGCGTATTATGCTGTCAGCAACCGATGAAGAGTCGATCTTCAAAAGACCGGCACGATAAATCGGATGTAGCAACGCCGCCGCTCAATTCCAGGACAAGCTTTCGAAGCAGAAATCCTGATGAACTGAGCGGCGACGCCATTTTCTGGTATGGAATATCCATCTAGGCTGCGCCTCCCATGAAGACATGGTTGAGCTTGCACAATCCACCAAGGGAAGCGTTTCCGTTTTAGGATAGCCAATGGGATGGTCGCTTCGCGCGGATTATAGCGGCCTTCCGCCAATACCGCGGTATCGCCAGATCGGATTGCTCATTCCGGCGGCGAAGCCTTGCGCTCGTAACACATGGGCTGCCCCGGACATCCGGTGTGCGATATCGGCGCGCATCAGATTTGCGCCATGCCTCCATCGGCGAAGACTTCACTGCCGGTCATGAAGCTGCTGTCGGACGATGCGAGGAACGCTGCCACTGCGGCGACCTCCGCCGGATCGCCAACATGCCCGATCGGCGTGCCAGCGCCCATCTCCATCATCGCGTCCCTGCCCACCACTTGCTCGGCAAGTTCGGTCAAGGTCGGCCCAGGCGACAGCACATTCACGCGAATTCCGGTCCCCCGCAAATCCTGCGCCCAACTGCGCGCGAAATTGCGGACCGCTGCCTTGGTCGCGCTGTAAAGGCTGAAGGCCGCTGTCCCCATCACTCCCGTCGTCGATCCGGTCAGGATGATAGATCCCCCCGATCCCATCAGCGGCAGGCCCGCCTGCACCGTGAACAACACGCCTTTTACATTGATGTCGAACGTGCGGTCATATTGCTCCGCAGTAATCTGCCCCAGGGGAGCAAGTTCGCCCGTACCCGCATTGGCGAACAGGATGTCGACCCCGCCACGGTCGGCCTTTACCGTTTCGAACAATCGTCCGAGATCCACCTGCTCCGTAACCGAACCAGCGATCGCGCGGGCATTGGGGCCGAGCTTTGCGACCGCCGCGTCCAGCAGTTCCTGTCGTCTTCCAAAAATATAGACGAACGCGCCTTCATCGATGAAGCGCTTCGCCGATGCAAAGCCGATGCCGGTGCCGCCGCCGGTCACGACTGCAGTCTTTCCGTTCAATCTTGTCATGATCGTGCCTTTCCAAATTCAAGCTGGCACAAAGCTGGCGACGTACCTACCTATCGACAAGTATGCACCTTTTGGTAAGTGTGAAATTATGAATGACATCCCAGACCCGGCTCCCGGCTTCACCTGCGGCCTTGATGCAACGCTCAAGGTCATCGCGGGCAAGTGGAAGCCTCTCATCATCTATTTCCTCATCCAGGGTCCATGCCGTTATGGCGAACTCAAGCGCGCGGTTCAGGGGGTCAGCGACAAGATGCTGATCCAGCAGTTGAAAGAACTGGACGCCGACGGGATCATCACGCGCAGGGACTATCGTGAAGTTCCGCCCCGCGTGGACTACACGTTGACGCCGCTCGGCCACAGCCTTTCGCAGGCCCTTGTTCCCCTATGCAATTGGGGCAGCGAAAATATGGAGGCGGTCAGCCGCATCTTCGTCGAACGCGGGAACTGGGCCGGCCGTCAGCGTTCCTGAAGAGCGACCGCGCCGGGACGTGGCCAGACGGACGGATTCACCTCGACATTTGATGCCGATACAGGCGACCAACGCGGTGGATGACCAATGCGATGGATAAGGCCAAAGGCCAGGCGGGCCGGCAGATTTCGCACTGACGGCGGTGTCCGGCAATTTGCATGTCGCAAGCGCTGATCGATCAATTCATGAATTTCAGTCATAAGGTTATGCTGTTTTGCATGATTTTCTTCAGGGATTTTTAGCGGTAAACTTAGGGCACTAATAATTTGACAGTCTGGATATCTATTCGACATCCGGAAAGTGGTGGAGGGAAATTCGTGAAAGTGCGCGCGCTCTGTCTAGGTGCTGCAGCATGCTCCATGCTCGCGATGTTGCCTGTGGTCTATCGCCATGCATCGGCGCAAGCACAGGGAGGCATGACCATTCCCGACGGCCCGGGAAAGACTGAGTTTCTGGCCAAATGCAGTCAGTGCCACAGCGCTGGAGACGTCCTTACCCGGCGCCGGTCGGCAGAAGATTGGCGAGCGACCGTCGATCGCATGACCACGCTGGGCGCTGTCCTCAGTGCCGACGAGCAAACGCGCATACTCGCCTACCTGACCACGAACTATGGCGAGGCGCGTGCCGGAACGCCCGATTCCGCACGAGCGTCTTTGGCGCCCTCGGGGTCCAGCCCTACCGAGCCGGCGGTGACATCCTCGCCGCAACACACCCGGCCCGTGATGAACGCCCGCCTGATGGACTATCTGGAAATGCCGGCCACGGGTAATTTCGCCACCAAGGACGCACGCTCGCAGGTCGCCCGGATCAATTTTCTTGTCGGTGAGCCGGGAGGCCGCCGCCTGTTCGTGGGTGATTCATCGGGTCCGCTCTATCTTGTGGATAAACGGACGAAGCGAACCGTTCCCTATCTCGATTTCAAGGGCGTATTCCCCAGGTTTGTCGCAGAAGCTGGCTTTGCAAGCGGGTTGCTCGCCGCTACCTTCGATCCGGAATATCGCCGTAACGGGATATTCTACACGATCCATCTGGAGGTCATGACGAGCACGGCACCCGCGATGCCCAAAGGCGGGGTCGTTCCCGGTCTCGATATCTCCCATTACAAGCCGACGGCCGGAGTTCCCACGCCGTCGGGCCCCGCGCCGCTGATCCGCGAGGCCGTGGTCGTCGAATGGACCGATAGCAACACCCAGAACAGCAGTTTTGAAGGAAGCAACCGCGAAGTATTGCGGGTGCAGTTGCTCAACAGCATCCATCCAACCAACGACCTGAGCTTCAATCCTGCCGCGCGTCGTGGCGATCCTGACTGGCGGGTTCTCTATATCGCGACCGGCGACGGCGGAACCGGCGAGCAGAACGACGTGCGACGCCTCAACCCCCAGCGGCTCGATCATTTCGGCGGCAAGATCATCCGGATCGTGCCGGACCTGCGCGAACATGCTTCCACCAGCCAGGTGAGCGAGAACGGCCAATACCGCATTCCTTCAGACAACCCCTTCATATCGACGCCAGGTGCCCGCAAGGAGATCTGGGCCACCGGAATGCGCAATCCGCACCGGATGACCTGGGATGGCGCCAAGTTGCTGTCGTTCGTCATCGGGTCGAACGGCGTCTTCCCCGGACCGCGCTACGAGACGATCAATCTCGTGCGCAAAGGTGCCAATTTCGGCTATCCGTTGCGTGAAGGGCCTGAGTTCAAGGCGCTCAATCCTGTTTATGGCTCGGTTCCCACCGACAACAGCCTGCCGGTGCGTATTTCCGATACGATCGTGCTCGACCAACGCATGCAATTGCAGGATTCGGCCCTGGCCTACAAAACCACGGTAGAGGGCAATGCGATCGCCAACGGGTTTGTGTATCGGGGCAAGCGGTGGCCCGCGCTTCAGGGGGCCGTCGTGTTCGGCGACATTACAAGCGGGCGTATCTTCTATGCCAAGATGGCCGATCTCGAGGCCGCCACCGATGGAGACCCAACCACGCTTGCACCCTTTGGCGAGATCAAGACCGATCTTCCGCAACTCGCGATACAGCGCATGCGCGCGCGCACGCCACCGCCTTCGCCCGAGCAGGTCGGGGCAGCGGACACCGCTACCGCACAACCCGCCCGCCCCAGGCCGCCGCGGATCGACATGCGTCTTGCAACCGATAGCGACGGTGAGATCTATGTCCTGACGAAGAGCGACGGCGTGATACGGCGTATCGTGAGCGTCGAGTAACGCCGGCCAAGCGAAGCAGGCCGGGAATGGCGCGCTGCAGGCAAATGGGCCCGGAGATCATACGCCGCTGCGAGCCCGAGACCGAGATCCGCATCAAGAACATGTTCCAGTCAGATGGAATCATCTGACGGCTCGGAAAATGCGGAAAACAAAAGACCAAGGGAGCATGGTCCGATTCGATCGGATCGGACCATGCTCTAGACGGATTGGGTAGGCGCGTGTCCTACTGTTGGCGCCAGCCTGTCGACCAGTATGGCGCTCGCCTGATTAAGCCCTATCACCTCCACGACAATGCCATGGCGACGCATTTTGGTGACGACCTCTTCAAGCGCGCCGACTGCCGTGATGTCCCACAAGTGGCTGGTGGTAAGATCGATGCGGACATTCGCGGCTGTATCGCGCAGATCGAATTTGTCGGAAAAGATGCTGGCGCTCGCGAAGAAGACCTGTCCGGTGACGATGTAGGTTCGCGTATCGCTCAGTTCGTCGTAAACGCTCCGTACGTCCATCAGGCGCGTCACCTTGAAGGCGAAAAACACGCCGCTCAGCAGCACGCCCACGGCGACCCCAGCCGACAGATCATGCGTGGCGACCGTCACGACAACCGTCGCGATCATGACGACGCCGGAAACCTTGGGATGGCGCGCGAGGTCGCGGATCGATGCCCAGGAAAAGGTGCTGATCGACACCATGATCATGATCGCGACGAGCGCCGCGACCGGCACTTGTGCAACCCATGGGCGCAGCGGCACCATCACCACCAGGAGGAAGACGCCCGCAACCAGAGTGGAGAGGCGTCCACGTCCACCATAACGGACATTGCCGACGGTCTGGCCAATCATGCCGCAGCCCGCGATGCCGCCGAACAATCCGGCTGCGACATTGGCAAGGCCAAGGCCGGTACATTCCCGCGCCTTGGAACTGGTACTTTCCGTCAGGTCATCCACGACGCTGGCGGTCATCATGGATTCAAGGAGACCTACAGCGGCCATCGCAAGCGCATAGGGCGCTACGACCCGCAGCGTCTGCCATTCGACAGGCACCGCCGGCAAGGCGAAGGATGGCAGTGAAGATGGCAGGCGGCCAAGATCCGCGATCGTGTGGATCGGCATCGGAAAAGCGATGCTGATCGCTGTCAGGATGAGGATGCAGATGAGCGGCGAAGGAACGGCGGTCGTGATGCGGGGCACCAGATAGATGACCGCAAGGCCGGCGGCGATCATCGCATAGCTATGCCATGTGACGTTTAGCATCTGCGGCATCTGCGCCGAAAAGATCAGGATCGCGAGTGCGTTGACAAACCCGGTACGCACCGATCGCGACACGAAGCGCATCAGGATGTCGAGCTTCATGAGGCCGAAGGCGATCTGGAATAGCCCCGCCATGAGTGTCGCGGCGAGGAGATATTGCAGGCCATGGGCATGGACGAGCGCGGCGGCGACCAGAGCGACCGAGCCTGCTGCCCCGGAAATCATGGCGGGCCGGCCACCCGCAACGGCTATGACGATACCGATCATGAACGACGCGAAGAGGCCAACCTCTGGATCGATACCAGCGACGAACGAAAAGGCGATGACCTCCGGTATCAGGGCAAAGGTGCCGACCATGCCGGCCAGGATGTCGCGCCGAGCGTTGCCCGCGCCACTGAACCATTCGGCGCGATAGCGCGAAAGAGCGGTGCTTTTCATGTTCGAGAAACCGACGAGTATCGCGGGCGATGGCACGGCGGAGAGCCTGCCAATGTCCTGACGACATGCGTTGTCCGGCGGATCGGCGGCCGGAATAGCCACCCGGATTTTCACCGGGTCCTTGCGAATAAGGGCGTCCTAGCGGCAGCACTCCCATGTTGCAACTGCGAAGCCGTGGGGCGATCTCGGCTCTCCTGCACTGTAGAGGCGGCCGAGCTTCTTCGTCGACCCGCAAGGTGTCATCCGCGTGACAACGGCCTATCCGCACAATACGGCCGGTCAGTTAAAGACATGCTGCGCGTGTTGCAAGCGCGTCAACGAGCAAGCGGCACAAGCACGCTGCCCCCCGAACACTGGGTTATGGTGGAGATGACCTCGCTTTCGGCTGCCAAAGCCCCGATGCGGCATTGGCAGCCCCCTGCCGCTGCTTGAAATCATGCAGGCCTTATCGGTCGCAAATCTCCTGAAGGGCGCCCGCGAGTTCGGCTAGCCCGAATGGCTTGTTCAGACGCGGCAAGCCCACGATAGGGTCAGCAGTGCCGGTATACCCGGATATCAGGAGCATGGGCATATTGGGTCGGATTTCACGAATGCGCTTCGCCAATTCCGCGCCATCCATTCTCGGCATCTTGTAATCAGTGACCACCAGTTCGGTCTGGGGGCTTGCTTCCACGATGGTCAGCGCTTGGGCGCCGCCCTCAGCTTCCTGGACATCGTGCCCCAATGTCCTGAGCATTTCAGCGGTCGCCTTCCGCACGAGTTCTTCATCGTCTACGACGAGGATCTTCAGTGGCTGGTTCGACACCAACGGAAGATCGACGGAAGCGGGTCCGGACACTGCCCCTTGCTCCTGCGACACGGGCAGCAACAGCTCGGCTCTTGTGCCCACCCCAGGCTCGCTACTCAGCACGAAGTCTCCGCCAAGCTGCGCGGCAAGCCCATGCACCATCGACAATCCCAATCCGGTGCCACGTCCAACCTCCTTGGTCGAAAAGAAGGGCTCCACGGCGCGAGAAAGCGTTTCAGCATCCATGCCCATGCCCGCGTCGATTACCGATAGCTGGATATAGTCTCCGGCCGGAAGCTTGGTTCCGGGCCTTGCTGCGCCACGTAATATGGCTGTCTTGATCGTGAGGGGCCCGCCCTCGGGCATTGCGTCGCGGGCATTCACGCACAGGTTCAGCACCGCCAGCTCCAACTGATTGGGGTCGGCGATAGCCTTGGGCAGCATATCCTCCTGTTCGACATGCAGTTCTATCGAGGGGCCGACGGAACTGGTGATCAGATCATGCATCCCTCCGATCAGCGCGGCGACATCGACCGGCAGGCTTTGCAACTCCTGACGCCTTGCAAAACCCAACAGCCTTTGGACCAACGTTCGTGCGCGCTCGCTCGATTGAATGGCGTTGGTGATCCATCGCTGTGTCCGCTCGTCGGTGATGTCCTCCCTGCGTTGAAGCATGTCCAGCGCGCCCATGATCGGCATCAGCAGATTGTTGAAATCATGCGCAACGCCGCCTGTCAGCTGCCCGAGCGTTTCAAGTTTCTGCGCCTCATGCAACAGCTCAAGCGCAGACTGGCGCTCCGCGGTACGTCGATCGACGCGCTGCTCCAATTCGGCCGTCAGGCCGCGTAACTCCTCAAGCCGGGATCGTCCATCATATTGACGGCGGCGCGCCCGGCGCGCGGACTGTGCCAGGCTGATCAGCGTCATCGGGTGGAAAGGACGCTCAAGGAAAGTGACGTTCCCCAATGTCTGGAGATACCGCACCGCCGCTGGATTGCGCTCCAACCCCCCGCCTCGCAATGTGAGCAGGATGAACGGGAAATCGGACCATTCGGGCTGATCCCCTATCCATCGGGCCAGCGCATGAAGATCGGCATCGCGGAGCGCTTCCTCGGTCACGACGCAAAAGCCGGCCCCTGCGTCCATTTCCGCAACCAGGTGGTCTATTGACGCGCAACATATGCTGATAAGGCCGGCCTCCCGCAACATCGCTTCGGCTATTTCACTGTCGCGGCCGCGTGGCGCGAAAATCAGCGCCCGTTCGGACAGATGGGGGATCAAGCCTCCGGGCCTAGCAAAGGAGCAGCATTTTCGTTCATCAGCATCGGGACGCCTCGCAAGACGCCATGGAAGCTGGTTAACGGCGCGCCGAGCGTTATCCCATCATTGCCGATGGCATATTCACGGATCGTATTTTCGTGAGCGCCCGTCCGTTTCTTGATCACCGAGATCGCGCGCCGCACTTCTCCGCGCGCTTCAA
The DNA here is from genome assembly GCA_029167225.1 of Sphingobium arseniciresistens. Taxonomy (GTDB): domain Bacteria; phylum Pseudomonadota; class Alphaproteobacteria; order Sphingomonadales; family Sphingomonadaceae; genus Sphingobium; species Sphingobium arseniciresistens. The sequence goes on along the minus strand of JARFNK010000030.1, from coordinate 37,385 downwards.
AATATCGCAGCAGGATGACGGTATCGGCAAGATAGGTGACGTCTACGGGTGTCTTCATGTCGCCGACCAGGCCATGCTGCGCCACTGTCAGAAAGGTTGTTGTCCCTTGGCGATTCAAATATTGGAGCAATTCATGCATGTGCAGGATCAGGGCCTGCTCCTGCGGCATGGCAGCTTGATAGCCGTTGACGCTATCGATCACGACGGTCTTGGCATTGTAGCTTTCCACAGAGCGCCGAACCCTCTGGGAAAATTCACCCGGGCTCAGTTCCGCCGCGTCGACCTGTTCGATCGCCAGGTTGCCTCCGTCGATCATGGCCTGAAGGTCGATCCCAAGCGCCAGCGCCCTGTTGAACAGGAGCCCGAGTTCCTCGTCGAAAACGAACATCGCCGCCCGTTCCCCCCGCGCCACCGCCGTAGCCACGAAAGTCAGGGTAAGCAGCGACTTGCCGGTGCCCGCTGGACCAAGCACCAGCACGCTCGATCCGCGTTCTATCCCGCCCCCGAGAAGCGCATTCAGTTCGGGCAGGTCTGTCGTGACCGGGATCCGATCAAACACGGTACGATGCTCTGCCGATACGAGCCGGGGAAAGATCTTTGCCCCGCCGGCGTCAATGACGAAGTCGTGATAGCCGCCGCGATATTTTTGCCCCCGATATTTCAGGACGCGCAGGCGCCGGCGTTCCGAGCCGTAGTCCGGCGCCAGTTCTTCCAGGTGGATGACGCCATGCGCGATGCTGTGCATGGTCTTGTCATTCTGCTCCGCCGTCAGGTCGTCGAGCATGAGAACCGTAGAGCCATGTCGCGCGAAATAATGCTTCAATGCCAATATCTGCCGACGGTAGCGCAAGGAGCTTTGCGCGAGCAGCATGATTTCCGAAAGGCTGTCGACGACGACCCTTTGAGGCCTTACCCTTTCGAACGCATCGAACATCCCACGGGTCGTCTCCCCCAGTTCCAGGTCCGACGAATAGAGCAGGCTTTGCTGCTGCCGATCGTCGAGGAGTTCTTCAGGCGGCAAAAGCTCGAAGATATCGACGCCGTCAAGATCCCACCCATGGGACGCCGCGCCGATTCTCAATTCATCTTCGGTTTCAGACAGGGTGATATAAAGGCACCGTTCGCCCGCTGCGGCCCCCGCAATCAGAAACTGGCCGGCTATCGTCGTCTTGCCCGTGCCAGGGCTGCCTTCCAAAAGGAACAGGCGCCCGCGGCTCAATCCGCCATGGGTGATATCATCCAGCCCAGGCATGCCGAACATCGCCTTATCCGTCGTTGTTGCCGTCATCAGCACCTCTCTCAATCGGCGGTCTCATGCCGGGGCTGCAGTTCGTATGCATGGCAAACGAGCAGTAGCTTGAAAGGTTTCTCGCCCGTGACGAGCTGAGCGACAGGACAGTTCCGGCGTGGTGGATGTCGCTAAGGTTCTGGCCGCCAGGGTGTGATGGCAGGACACGGCGCCCAATGCTAAGGCACCCGTGTCCTGCCTCCCATAAGGATGGTCGATATATCTGGCCGTCAGAACTGCATCGAAACACGCACCCCATATTCGCGGGGAGCGCCATAGAATTCATTCGTGCCGTTCTGGCCCAGAACATATTTCTTGTTTGTCAGATTGCGGCCATAGCCTTCCACTTCCCATTGACGATAACGCAGCGTCAACAGCGCGGATAACAGTCCCCGTTCGGCGATCCGGTCAGTAACCGGGGAATAAAACAGGTTGGTGAACTGACGGCCAACATAAGCATAGTTGAGACGCGGCGTCAGACTTATCTCATCACCGAGCGAAAATTCATATTGCGCCCCAAGATTATAGGTCCAACGCGGCGACAACAGATTGTCGCCTCCCCCCGCGGTTCCGATGAAAGGCGTGTAATCAAAACAGGTTGGCGGGTTGGAGGGCGCACCCGGCGCGCATTGAACACCAAGCTGTCCGGGGGGCAATCTGGATGCGTTGATCGCGGTAAAGCCGGCAAGATGACTGTCGACATAGGAGACGGCACCGTCGGCCGAAAAGCCACCGAATTTCGCCTGGATCTGCGCTTCAATGCCCTTGATCGTGGCGCTTGGCAAGTTCGACACATTAGCCTGGCCCGATGCGAAGTCGACAAGACCGAACTGGAAATCCTTATAATCATTGTAGAACGCATCAATTTGCGTGCGAATATGGCCGTCGGCCATCGTCGATTTCCAGCCGATCTCATAGTTCCAGACCGTCTCCGGACGGAAGGTCGATACAGCCGAATTATATCCTCCCGACTTATAGCCGCGGGCTGCGAAAGCATAGAGGAGGTTGTCCCGATCCACTTTCCAGTTCAGCGCAAGTTTTCCGGTCACTTTTCCGTCGCGGCTGCTGCCCTGAAGATCCGCTACCGTCAATCCGTCGGCAGGAAAACCAGGGATGCCCGCACCAATGGCGACCGCACCGTCGCCCGATGACTTGAAATGCGAATAACGTCCGCCCAATTGCACTTCGAACTGATCGGTCAACTGGTAGTTGACTTGCGCAAACAGGCCGGTTGTGACCTTCGTCTGGTTCTGCATTACATCCAGAGGGAAACCGCTGTTGAGTTGGTGTAGCCGAACATTGATGCGGTTCCGCTGATAATAGCCCCCAAGAATCCAGTCCAGCGCGCCGTTGGTGGGCGAGATGATGTTGATTTCCTGGCTCGTCTGCCGTTCCCGGACGAATTGGTCGGTATTGATATCGGCATTTGGAATAGTGAGCGACGTCGCATCGTTATCGATCAGCAAGTCCGAGGACTTATTCTGATATCCGGTGATCGAGCGGATGACGATACCGTTATCCAACTCATATTTCAGTTCCGCGCTCGTTATGAATCCTTTTTCATGTTGAGCTGTCGGCGTATTGTAGCTCAATGTCCTGATATCACCGACCCGACCAGCCGCGGCAAATGTTCCCGGGATTGGACGATAGGCAAAACCACCCGTATTGAGGTCGATCAACTCGGTCTTGAGCAAGGCCTGAAACTGGCCGGGCTTCCACAACACGCTGAATCGTCCAGCCTTTTCGTTGAGGCGGCCGGCGTCATTGTGGAACACGCCTACGTCATGGTAAAAACTGTCGCGTCGACGGAACTGCCCCGCCGCGCGCACGGCGAGATCACCCGTAACCGGAAGATTGAGCGCCCCCTGCGCTTCGACAGCATCATAATTGCCGTAGGTCGCACCGACATAGCCATTCACGGCATCAAAAGTGGGGTTTTGCGAGTTGATGAAGATGGCGCCGCCAGTCGAATTCGAACCGACCAGCGTGCCCTGTGGTCCACGAAGAACTTCGACGCTGGCGATGTCGAAGAAGCTGTTGGTCTGGACGATTGGCGGCTGGAAGATGCCGTTCACATAGGTTGCTACACCATTGGCGACCGAAGGAGAGCCCGATGCAATGCCGATGCCGCGAATATTGACCGATTGTACGAGACCGCCTTCGGAAACGCTCAGTGATGGCGCTGCGAATTGCAGGTCGGACAGCCGCGTGACACCTTTCTGTGTTAGCGCATCAGCCGACAGCGATGTCGCGGCAATCGGCACATCCTGGAGATTTTCCGTGCGCCGCTGCGCAGTGACGATGATATCGGAGAGACCATCATTCGCCTGCTGCTCCGTCGGGCCGGTCGTGGTTTGCGCGTAAGCGCCTGTTGAACCGAGCGCGAGCGCAGCCTGGAACAGCGCAGTCGACATCAGATACGATCGTTTCATGTCTATCCTCCCTTTAATGTTGTTGCCCCGGCTGAAGGCATGGCTCCTGTCCGCCACGACCTTTCCCGACAGCTGCTCTTATAGTTATGTGGTATAATAGTTTGCACGACAATCGTCAACACGGATGCACGCGCAAAACTCGGTCGACACGCCCCAAGGCTTCGGAGATCAACTTACTGACAAGACATCATTTTTCTGACGAATGGCTCTGGCTGACCCAAAAACACCGGCGAGGGATCAGCCAAGATTTGCTGGTCTCTCGCCGGTGGTGTCTGTTCTAGATGTCGGACTGAGGGGAAGGCTCGTCGGTGCTGTGCTGACTCACGTCAGGGGCTAACGCCGATCGACATTCGGCCCTAGGGCGTCACGACACGGCAGCTGTCATCGCACAAGATCCGGTTGGCGCCGTTCGTCAGCGCGACGGAATGTTCACCCCACCGCAATTCACCGCCAACCCCCGGCGGCAGATCGATCTGGCCGGTAACGCCATTGCCTTTCTTGCGCAGCCCGATGTGCATGTCCCCCGAGGGCAAGGGCATGCTGCCCTCGACATGGCGCATCGATCCCAGGGCCGGCTCGATCAATATCGTCTTGAAGCCTGGCGAGGCGGGGCGAATGCCCAGTACGGTGGCCAGCAGATGATAGCTGGGATAGGCGCTCCATGCATGCGAGTCCGATCGTGTCGGCTCGGGCGTTTCCGCCGTGGACGTCATCCCGTTGCGGATCATCACCCGCCAAGGCTCCAGCCCTTCGATATAGCGATCGGCAAGGCCGGATTGGAGCAGGGCTTCATCGACATAAAAGCGAAAATAGAAACTGGCCTGAACGAGTGACCTATCGGAAAGGATACGCGCCATCACGGCCTTGCGCTGATCGACCGGCACAGCGTCGGCGAGCAACGCAAGCGTGTTTGTCTGCTGGCTGAAAACGGCCTGCCCGGGTGCGTCGGCATAGAGGCCACGTTGGGGATCCCACGCGCGCTCGCGCGCCGCCGCAACCAGACGATCAGCGAGGGTCTGGTAATGGGCAGCTTCGGTGCCCCGCCCAAGCGCGTTCTCAAGATCCGCCGCCTGCCGCAGCACGATTGCGAACTGGAGTGTGAAGGCCGTTGCGTGGCCGTTCGTTGCGCCTGGAGGCACCCCTTGCTCATAGCCCGTGGCCCAGTCGAGGAAGTTCCACCACGGCATTGGCCCCAGCATCCCGCTTTTGTCGATATACTGCTCATGCCATCCGATGACGCTGCGCATCGCGGGCAGGAAATTCCTCAGGAAATCAGCATCCCCGCGCAACATCCAATGGTCGTGCAGCATTGCCACCCACCACAATGAAAAGGACGGAATGCGTTGGGGTCGCCAACTGGGATAGCTGCTCAGGGTGAGCCCTTCTGGCGTATGCGCGGCCGCAATCTGCTCGATGGCGTTGCGCATCAGCCGGTCGTCTCCGGTCAGATAGACCGACAGCAGGGATTCGATGCGGGTGTCGCCGACATATTGCAGTTGCTCGTAATAGGGCGTGTCCCAGAAGGTTTCGAAAGCGCTGAGCCGCAGCGCGTTCCAATCGAGATCCCAGACATCCTTGAGCCATGGCACGTCGCTTGAGAAAGACGCCTTTTCCGTGAAGGGATAGGCGGTGAAGATGCTGTGGAAATCCTGGATGCGCAGCGGTTCATCGCCGGTCTGGATATCGAGCTCGACATAGCGAAAGGCGCGCAGCCAGAGCGGTCGGAACTCGCGATCGGCACTGCCATCGAAAAGGATATGGTCGCGCAACCCCCTGATACTCTTGCCCGCGATGTCGTTCCGGTTGCCCTTTTCGCCTTTCGCGTCGAACAGGGCTTCGGCATAGGTCAGCATGGCCGTTGCCCCCTTGCCTCCGCTTGCCTTGAGCACCGGATGGCCCATCGTGAGACGTCCCTGATCAACCAGCAATTTTACATGCGCGCGCGCCGGGATCAGCAGCGCACCCGTCCCCTTCAAAAACGCATCATTGGGCTTCGTGCCCTCTGCCCTGCGCAGCCCGGAAAAGCGTACTGGCCGCTCCTCCATGGGGGGTATCGACCGCGGCACCAGCTGCCAGGCTTCAGCCATGCCGAAGGGGGGCACTCCCTTGTCAAACGCCCCGCCCAAAGGCTTTGCGGAATGCCAGGGCAAAGCGTCGCCATCTGCGCCGTTCCAGCCCCAGGGATAAAGCGCGGCGTCCATCGTCTCTCCGGGGCCGGCGACATAATAGCCACCGGAATCTTCCCTCGATATGGGCGAGAAGCTATAGGCCCGGTCGCGCAGAACCTGCCAGGCAGGACCGGTATCGACCACTGCCTCTCGCTCTGTTTCTCCTTGCAGCAAAAAGGCCGTGCGGATGCTGAACTGGGCGCTGGGTCGAAGCGCTCCGAAATTCCAGACCGTCGCAGTCAGGACGTTCCGCCCCGCACGCAGCTGCGGCGCGATGTCGACGGTCTCATAACGCCAGTTCAGCAAGTCGCCGCGCGCCGGGCCACTTGAGACCTCGACCCCGTTGACGAACAGGCGGTAGCGGTTGTCCGCTGACACCCGGACCGGGAAATGCTGGGGCCGATCGGCAAGGTCGAAATCCCGGCGAAAATGAAACACGCCCGCTTCCTGCGGCCCGGCGTCGGGATCGGCAATCCATTGGGCGCGCCAGCTCTGTGTCCAGTTGGGTTGCGCCGAAACCTGCGCACCCGACACCATCATCGACAGCGCCATAACGGCCCCGACAAGCATGCGCCGATCCAGAAACATCGTTTATCCCCTCGCCAAAACCAATCAAAACCCAATCATTCAGCGCATCAGCGGTGCGCTATCCCAATGCTCGTCCGCCTTCCCGTCCTTGATCCTGAACATATCGACCCAGCCGGTCGTGTAGCTTTTGGCCGGATCCGAAGGGGCAGCCAGCTTCAAGACCGACAACACCATGACATAGTCCCCTTCCGCTACCACCTGCACCACCGGGGCGGACAGTTTCGACGGGATCGGCTTGGGTTTGACACCCAGCCCCTTGAAGAATGTCACAACGCCGGCGCGGCCGCTGGGAACATTGGGATTATGTTGGATATAGGCCTCGGTCAGGTATTGATCGGCCAGCTCCCAATGCCCTGCCTCAAGCAAATCCTTGAAGATGTGATAGACGATCTGCTTGTTGGCATTGAGCCTGGGGTCGGAACTGGTGAACAACACCTCGACATCGGCGGCCGGCGTTGCCGCTTCCTGCGCGACGGCGGCCGGAACCGTCGCTGGAACGGCCAGCGCTGCGACCAAGAGCATCAAGATATCGATTTTGCGCACAAAAATTTCCTCCCCTCTTACATGATGCAATCATTCGCGTGCGGCATTGGCTTCCTTTGAGAAGAACTGCCGCTCCAACTGCTCGGGATCGTTGACGAGCCGACATTGCGCATCGATGATCATCGTTTCCCGCCGCGCCACAGAATAGGGTTTCCAGTTGGGCTGCCCCTTGGCACCTGGCCTGCCGGTCCGCGCGAAGGTCGCCCACATTTCGCCCATGTTGCTCGCCGTCTTGAGCCGCGCAGGGTCTTTCGGCCCGAACTGCCCCGCCGTGTCGAACTTCATCGGAATATCCGATGCATGCGGCGACCCCTGGGCATAATCCGTACCCCGCACCTTTTCGGGAGACGGATAATCGAGAATGTAGGAATAAACCGGTGCCGTCCCCTGCTGTGCCTTTCGCTCGGCGATCTCGACAGCCAGTGCGCGCCAAGGCTTCGCTGTCAGGATCGCCATGTAAAGCTGCGATGGCGACGCATTCGGACGGGATTTGCGGAATATGTCGATCCAGGCCGACGCGCGATCTCCCAGCTTGGGCGCGAGCCGCCTGCGCAGCTCCGCCTCATCCAGCGAAAAGGCCGATTTGTCGCCCTGCTGGAAGAAGACCGCCTCGTCCTTGCAGCTGCCCACGATCAGCGGCTTCTGCGCGGAAATGGCGGGGGCGGCATTGGTGAATGGCTCTTCCGGCAGAATCGTGCCGTCGATGAACGGCCATATCATGATCTCTGGCTTTTCGCCCGCTGCGGGCGGCGGTCCTACCGTGCCGGGTGCGCGGAAGGGTGCATTGCCCAGTTGTGCCTTGATGATATCGCTTGCCGGAACCGTCAGGAGCGCGCGCGGGTCGGTAATCGCCAGTCTTTCCATGACGACGCGCGCGACTTGCGTTGCAGCCTCTGGCGTCATGCGGCCCGGCCCGATGGGACTTTCTATCGACGCCTTGTGAAAATAGGGCGCGGCGGAGGGCATGGTATAGAGCGCCGAAGTCTTGCCCCCGCCGCCGCTTTCGCCGAAGATCGTCACATTGTCGGGATCGCCGCCGAAGCCCGCGATATTGGTGCGGACCCAGGCGAGTGCCGCCACCAAATCCTGCAAGCCCTGGTTGCCCGCATATTCGGGGCCCAGCAGCTGCCCGAGGTAGAGATAGCCCATCAAGCCAAGCCGATGGTTGGACTGGACCACCACGACATCATGCTTGCGCGCCAGCTTGCCGCCATCCTGCCACGGCGCTGCGCCTGATCCGATGACGAAGCCGCCGCCATGCTGATAGACCAGCACGGGCCGCTTCCTGCCGTCCAGCGCAGGTGTCCAGACATTGAGGAACAGGCAATCCTCCGCCGGGGCGGGCTCGCCATTGCCGAAATTGCCGCGGGGGGCCTGGATGGAGGGCGCGCCAAACATGGTCGCGTCGCGTATCCCCGTCCAGCTTTCCGGCGGCGGCGGTGGCAGAAAACGGCGAGCAGGACCGGATACCGAGCCGCCATAGGGGATACCCCGGAAGATCATGACCCCTTCGCCCGCCAGCCCTTTAAGCCTGCCCTGCGCGCTATCGGCAACCGGCGCGTCCGGCGATGCCCCGCGCAGGATAGCAGGCATGCCGAGCAGAGGAGCTGCGGCAGCTGCGGTCGCGACGATCTGGCGGCGGCTGAAAAAGTTGTTACCGGTCATGTCTGGTTCCTGCTTCATGAAATAACAGATGCGATCAGGGCCCGTGCGCCATTGGAGGGCGGGCCGTTGTCCGTGCCGACGGAAATGAAATGATGGCCTTGCTCGATCTTCAATGGCCGGTTCCGCGGCGTGATCGACGCCACCACGCCCAGCGGCCTGAGATGAACTGTCACATGCGCCTGGGCATCATCCTTCACATATTGGACCGGCATCGACAAAGCCGTCCTGTGACGGCTCCGGGCGACCACGCCCGCTGGCTCGAACTGCAATTCCATGTCGCGTTCGGTGGTCAGGATATGCGCAAGCTCGTCGGTATGACACTCTGTGTCGGCGCAGGTTTGAACGGCTTGTCGGCAATTGGGGCGCCGCATGCAGCCCCCTTCGGGAACACGCCCTGGGCGGCTGCAACCGCCTGCCGTGCGATCAGCGCATCGGCCAACGCCACCCATACAGAGCCCATGCAGCAAGCCGAATTGACGCCATACAGGACACGCCGTCACCGATGGACTCGGGCCATTGATGATGGCGCCTGCAACACTCATCCTCACCTCTTCTCAAACGGTTTTGTTATTGCACATTACATTTTTCACAATAAGCTGCACAAGGTGATTATTGCCGCGCACCGTCAAAAAAAATGGGCGGGCCGATGAGGAGAGGAAATGGAAATCCGCAATGGCGCCCGGAGCGCGCTGGAAAGAATTGTGGCCGGGAGCGGCAGCATCCTCCTTTCATGCGGGCGCCATGGGAGCAGCTTGCAATGGCGACGATGCAAGGCCCGAAAAGGCGCAGGGCGACCGTTGCTTCGCGAACGGGCGCAGTACGGCTTTGGCCGCTCCGAACGGCAGGCCAGGGTTTCGTTGCCCGGATTGCCGGGCGGGCATAGGCAGTTGCTCATGATGGCATGGAATGCCGGAGCGATGCGCACCTGTATCGTCAAACGCACCAACAAGAACTGGCGCCAAAGAAGAACCGCAAGGGTCGGCATCATGGGAGAGGCAAAGATATGAACTCCAGAATAGCAGTGCGGTTCTTGGCGACCGGCGCGGCCATCGCCGCATTGTCCACCCTGCCGCCCGGCGCGGTGGCGCAAAACCCGGTCGATCCCGCGCAGGCAAAGGCAGCCACTACCGTCAAGGCGATGACTGCGCAGGAAAAGACGATCCTGACCTATGGCATCCTGCCGTCTGACATTCCGGGCAAGCCCGTACCCATCCCTGCCGATGCGATTGTGGGCGCGGGATATGTCGCGGGTATCCCCCGCCTTTCCGTCCCCGCACTCAAGGAAAGCGATGCCAGCCTTGGCGTGTCCTATGTGATGGGCGCGCGCAAGGACGGAGCGACCGCCCTCCCCTCCGGCGTCGCGATGGCCTCCACCTGGAATCCGGCGCTTATCAGGCGCGGAGGAGAAATGATCGGCGCGGAAGCGCGGGCCAAGGGCTTCAACGTCCTGCTGGCCGGCGGAGTGAACCTCATGCGCGATCCGCGCAACGGTCGCACCTTCGAATATCTGTCCGAGGACCCGTTATTGTCGGGCGTGCTAGCAGGGAATGCCATTGCCGGTGTGCAATCCAACCACATCATCGCTACGATCAAGCATCTCGCCTTCAACGGGCAGGAAACCGGCCGACAATTCGCCGACGTCAAACTGTCGGATGCCGCCGCCCGCGAAAGCGACCTGCTGGCATTTCAATTGGGCATAGAGATCGGCAATCCCGGATCGGTGATGTGCAGCTACAACCGGGTTGCAGGCAAACGGGCATGCGACAGCGACTATCTGCTCAACAAGGTGCTGAAACGCGACTGGCGATATAAGGGCTTCGTCATGTCTGACTGGGGAGCGGTTCCCGGTGTCGAAGCGGCGCTCAATGGTCTTGACCAGCAATCGGGAGCGCAGCTCGATCCGCAGATCTACTTTAGCGATCGGCTCGCCCGGGCCGCGACGCGCGATCCCGCTTATGCCGCCCGGCTCGATGACATGAACCGGCGCATATTGTGGGCCATCTATGCTAACGGCCTGGACCAGCATTCGGTGGCCGCAGGCGGAAAGATCGATTTTCCCGCCCATGCCGCCGTCGCGGAGGAGGTAGCGAAACAGGGCATCGTGCTGCTGCGCAACATGCGCGACACGCTGCCGCTGGCGGCGTCCGCGAAGCGCATCCTGGTGATCGGCGGCTATGCCAATGCAGGCGTGCTGTCAGGTGCCGGATCGAGCCAGGTCCAAGGCGAAGGCGGCCCGTCCATAGTCGTGCCGGTCGGCAGAAAGGACATGCCGTTCGCGCAGTTCCTTTCGCAACAATATCATGATTCCGTGCCGTTGGATGCGATCCGCGCGAAGGCGCCATCGGCGATCGTCACCTATCGCGACGGCAATTATATCAGCGAAGCGGTGGCGCAAGCGAAGCGCGCCGACGTCGTCATCATCTTCGCGACCAAATGGTCGACCGAAGGGCAGGACCAGCCCGACCTGAGCCTGCCCCATGGCCAGGATGCGTTGATCGACGCCGTAAGCGCGGCAAATCCCCGCAGCATCGTCGTGCTGGAAACGGGCAATCCCGTGCTGATGCCATGGCTCGATCGAACCGCCGCCGTGGTCCAGGCATGGTATCCGGGCGCGCGCGGCGCGCAAGCGATCGCGTCGGTGCTCTTCGGGGAAACCAATCCTTCGGGTCGCCTACCCATCACATTCCCTGCCAGCGAGGCCGATCTGCCCCGTGCGAAAGTGGACGGCTTCGACTGGGTGGAGCCGAATTTCACTGGTGCTCCGCCCACGACCGACGCCAGCCTGCCGGTCGATTATGACATAGAAGGCTCGGATGTCGGCTATCGCTGGAACGCGCGGACCGGCAAGAAGGCATTGTTTCCCTTCGGTTTCGGCCTCAGCTACACGCGTTTTGCAAACACCGCCCTGAAAACCAACGGACGTACCGCGCAATTGACCGTTTCCAATATTGGCGACCGGGCGGGCGCGACCGTGGCGCAACTCTACCTCGTCTCGCGCGGGGGCAAGGCGGCACGGCGGCTGGTCGGGTTCGAGCGGGTCGAACTGCCCGCAGGACAAAAACGTCAGTTGAAGCTGACCATCGATCCGCGTTTGCTCGCCGAATGGAACGGCGCGGGCTGGACGATCCCGGACGGTACTTACGGCTTTGCGCTCGGCGAGAATGCGGAAGCGCTGGGACCGGTCGTCACTGTGCATATGAAGCGGCGCAGTTGGAAGGACTGAAGACGACGGTGGCGGCGCTTATGCCGCCACCACGCCCCTCCCCGGCGACGATCCGTGTTCCCTGTCAGGACGGCGGCAGGAATGGGTCAGGCCTGAAAACCAGGCCATTCAGGCCGGAAGATGATTGCAATCCCATTGGCCATGGCGCCGAAAAAGAGCAGGTCGCTCCAATGACGCGCGATCATCCGCAACGAAAGCTCTCTTTCTTCTCGACCGGCCCGCTACCGTCATAAATGGCGAAAGTTGGATAGGCGCAAAGGGGGCGTTGCCGTTGCGGCCAAGGCGCATCCGGCCCGGCTGACGCAGCGATCGAGGCTGGCGCCCTGCCCTGCTCCACCCAGGCGACGAGCGCGGCGAAGGCATCGAACCGGTCGGTCGCTGCCCCGCCACCGCAATGTGCCATGCCCGGCACGGGAAAGGCCCGGACCACGTCGTCAGCCCGACCCCGGTAGCGGGCGTTGACCTCATTGCGCCAGTTGATCGTGTCGTTGATCGAAAAGACCGGGTCTGACACGCCATGCGGCACGATGAGCTTGCCTCCATGGGCGCGAAACCGATCGAGATCGGGGGAGCGCATCGCGATGTCCTGCCAGCTCGATCGTGGAAATTCGCGCGAAGTGGTATAGATTGCCCGTGCGTCCTGCGGAAAGCGGAAAGCCCGCTGGAACGCCAGCAACGACTGCGGATCGCTGCGAACTTCGCGCGGAGGCGTCATGAACACGCTCGGCAGGGATGCACCCCCGGTTAATATGTTGAGGGAGGGCATGGCGGGACTGCCCAGTTTCCAGAATGACCAGCCCGGCGTGCCGACACCCAAGTCCCATGGCCAGTCGACGTAAAGCGGCTTGCCAGCGCCATCGCGCGGTCCGCCCAATGATCGGGCAAGCGCGTCGATCTTGGCAGAGGCTATGCAGCCCATCCCGCCGCCTGAGCCGGGCGCGCAGGCCCGCTTGCGCAGTTGAGGCAGGATGCGCGCCGACGTGCACTGGGCAAAGGCGTTTACGATGCCGTCGCGTAATCCATCCAGACCGTCGCAGCTTTTGCCCACCACATCGCGGACGAGCGCGAAATCGGCATCGTTCAGCAACGCGGCAAAACTTGTAGGCGTCATTGGACCATTGGCCGGATTCCACAATCGCGCGAAGCCCTGCACGTGCCATGTCTGGGCGAGCGCGGCGCGAGGGAGCGAAAATCCGGGCGCTGCGGCGACGATGCCATCGAACATTTCGGGGTAACGCTGCGCAAAAGCCATGCCTTCCTGCCCACCCTTGGAACAGCCGAAGAAATAGCTGTGCCTGGGGGCGGAGCCATAGAAGCGGGCGATCAGCGATTTCGCCGCCATCGCCACTCGCGGCAGCGAGGCATGGCCATAATCGCGCCGGGCCACCGGGTCGGTTCCGAAGACCGCAACCCCGGAGCGCGCCGGATCGATATTCACAGCATTGTCGTGACCCGAATCCTGACTGACGACGGCATAGCCCTGAAGCAGGCCGGGCGTGTTCCCTGCGCCGATCCAGCCCATGGCTTCCCCGATTACGCCATTGGTGCCACCGCCGCCCTGGAACAGAAAGCGACCGTTCCAATCCTGCGGTAGGCGAAGCAGATAGCGGATCGCATAGCTCTGTCCATGCGTACCCCGATGCGCTGGAAAAGTGCCCAAAACCTCGCAATGTGCGGGCAGCGCAAGCGGGCCATTGGCAACAGGCGAGCGTCCCTCGAAGGTGGCTGGCCCAATCCGCGCGCTCGTGACCTTGCCCAGTTCAGCTGCCTGCAGACCGGCCAGCGCGGCGCAACGCTGGGCGAAATCGCCCTCGCCTGGCGCGGCGCCGGCAAGTGCGGATTGCGATGCCGCGCCCCATGCAGCCGCGAAACCTGCTGCCATCAGGCAGCCCCATCCGGTCGTTCCCGTCAGCCTGGCCCGCTTCACATTGCGCATCATCCCCTCCCCCGCTTCATCGGTTTCTTTATCAATGTTTATGCTGCGTTGCGCGGAAAGAGAAGGATCATGCTTGATGCTCATATCTGGCAGGATTGCTGGCCAGCTGGGTTATGCGCAGGATTCCCCATCCGGATACAGTCGTCGTGAGAGGGTGTACAGCCGCCAGAGCGACCGCGACCGAGTTGCCTTCAGGACGGCTCCCGCCGCCACAGCGCCCAAGCCGAGCGTGACGAGCTCAGCCGTAGCGGCCCTGCCAAGCCCGGCCGCATTTCGGTTCCGCAAGCCGCAACTCAGTCGCACTCACCTGCGCGCGCGAGCAATGCACGAGCCTGCTTCAGGTGAGGCGCATCGATCATCACCCCTTCATATTGCATCGCGCCTTCCCCAGGCCGCGTCGCGAACAGCCTTACGATCCTGCGGGCATGAGCAATCTGGTCCTCCGTTGGTTCAAAGGCCGCATTGATGACGGGCACCTGTGCCGGATGAATCGCCATCATGCCGGCAAACCCGTCTTCCGCAGCGCGTCGAGCATAGGCACCGAGACCTTCGAGATCGCGAAAATCGGGATAAACGGTCTCGATTGCTGGCACGGCCGCAGCATGGGCGGCGAACAGTGCAAGGGAACGCGCCAGTTCATAGGGGGAGCGCAAGCGGCCGTCAGGTTCCCGGCTGGCCGTGGCGCCCATTGCCGCGGGCAGGTCTTCTGCCCCCCAGGTAAGGCCGGCCAGCATCCCGCCGACCTGACGATAGCTACCCATTTCGAAAATGGCGGAAGGCGTCTCCGTGACGATGGGTAGGATCGGGGGCACCGCTGCCCCGATGGCAACAAGCTGCCTATACAGGGCTTCGACGGACGCCCTCCCTTCCGCCTTGGGCAGGATGATCCCGTCCGGCTGCGCGGCGGCCAGGAGCGCCACGTCTTCATGACAATAGGCGCCGCCGATGGGATTGATACGTACAAACAGCGAAATTGCGCCACGGGCCTCGCCAAGGAACCGCGCGACCGCCTCGCGCGCCACCGCCTTGCGTTCCGCTGCAACGGAATCCTCCAGGTCAAGGATCAGAGCATCAGCACCGACGCGCAGCGCCTTTTCCATCCGTTCGGGACGATCACCCGGCACAAAGAGCAACGAACGCGGGCTCATCTCGCTTCCTGAAGAACGGAACATGTGTTTCGTTCAGACAAGAGCGATCGGCGTCACAGGCGAGCCGACCGCGCCCGGCAACCGAAGCGGCGGGGCGGTCAGCAGGAAGGCATTGCGACCGCGATCCCACAGCCAGTCGGCCAGTGGCTTGAGATGCCACATTTCGCCTAGATGAATGCCCAGCTTAAACAGGCAATGCGTGTGGAGCGGTAGACAGGACTCATGCCGGTTGGCGGGCTTGTCGAAATCGATCGCCTCTACCGCCAGGGTATCGGTGCAGAGCGCAACGACACCGCTGTCGGTGATCCACTGGAGCAGGCGCTCATCGCGACCGTCGAGCGCAGCACAGGAGGTCACGATCGGCATCGGGTCGCCGTCGCTTGGCGTATTGAGGATGATCTCGTCGAGGCCGGTATAGATCAGAAGGAAATCGCCGAGTTGGACGGACACGTCCTGAGCCTCGAATGCGCTCATCAAAGCATCATAGCCCACGCGCACCTGCGTGTTGCCATAGATCCTGTGGAGGTTGACAAGTACCGCCCGGCCCTGGGGCGCGGCCTGAGCCATCTGGTCAATGCCCAGTGCATTGGCGCGCGGGCCGCCGGCCTCGGGCGGCAGGATGTCGATCCCGCCACGATAGCCGTTGTAGTAGACGACCTCCTCAACTCCATCACCGTCGGCGTCAAATGCCCTTCCCCAATGCGCAAGCGAATCCCATTGGGTCGAGAATTGCGTGTACAGCGTAACGCCATCATCACACATCGCATCGCAGCAGCCCATGAATGCCGCCCCTTCGCCCGCGCGGTTATATTCATATTCCCCATCAGGCCGGGCACGGGCAAACAGCCTGGGTGGCGCGCGGAAATCGACAACGGTGACCTTGGGGTAGTCGAGCGGCAGGCTGAGGCAGAACGAGACGCCGTCGATCACCTCGCGGATACCGGCAAGGCGCCGCTCCGGCGTGACCAAATTCATGCGGCCGATCTGATCGTCCGGGCCGAAATCACCCCAGTTTGCGCCGTCCGGCCTGTTCTTCCAGCGCATGGCACTCTCCCTTGTCTTTACGCCTGCGCCGATGACGCGGCCGCACTTCATATTGCTCTCGTCAGTTGCTAAGGCGCGCGCGCCATGAGGCCCAATCCGAAACATTCATCGGGTCATAACCCAGCTGAATGACGGACATCCCCGCAATGGCGGAAGTCCGCCGATCGGCATGAGCAAACCTGCATTCGGCGCCGGCCCGGCCGCCATTATGCGGCGGGCGTATGATATCATCAAAAATTGTGATTGGAGCTGATAGCTGGGTGCGGTTCAAAAGATCGAGCTAAGCCAGCAGGACTGGTGAAAAGAACAAATATGGGAGTTAGGGTGTCTTGGCCATTGACCTGACAGGCAAGGTTGCATTGGTCACGGGCGGAGTCCGTGGCATTGGCAGGGCCTATGCGGAAGCCCTGGCAACTGCCGGCGCGGCTGTCGTGATTGCCGATATGCTGGAAAGCGAAGGCCACGCCACGGTTGACGCAGTCCGGTCAGCCGGAGGCCAGGCGGCCTTCGTGCCGATCAACGTCGCCGACGAGGCATCGACCCGCGCCATGGCAGCGTTTGCCGTAGAGCAATTCGGCGGGATCGACTTTCTCATCAACAATGCGGGCATCTTTGCCAGCCTGCGCATCGGCGCGCTCGAAGACATATCGGTGGAACGCTGGGATCAGACCCTCGGCGTCAACGTCAAGGGTTGCTGGCTTTGCATCAAGGCGGTTGTCCCGCATATGCGCAAACGTGGTGGCGGCTCGATCGTCAACCAGGCATCCACCGCGGCGTTCGGCATCGCGGGCGTGCTCGACTACGCGACCTCCAAGGCCGCCGTGATCGGCCTGACCAAGAGCGCGGCTTCGGAACTGGGGCGCGACAATATCCGCGTCAACGCGATCGCGCCCGGCGGCGTTACCACCGACGCCTATGTCCAGGTCATGGGCGACATGTCCGTCGCCGAACAACGCGCGAAGGCGAACCAGGCCATCGGCAAGGCCATCGCGCCCGAGGATGTGGCCGGCACGGTGCTGCACCTGGTCAGCGATAGCTCGAAAATGGTTACCGGACAGACATTTGTCGTGGATGGCGGGCGATATTTTCTGGGCTGAACGATCCCTCCGTTTGCGCGGCATAAGCGCGCAAACACGACCGTCACCATCTGATCGACGTTGGCCAATCAATCCAAGCCGCCAAAGGCGGACATAAAAAGGGGAGGACACCACCATGACAATCCGTATTCGCAAGCTGCTGATCGCTTCAAGCGCCATCCCGGTCCTGGCTCTGGGCGCCGGCAACGTATATGCGCAGGAGGTGCCCGCAACCGAGGGTACGCCGCAGGCGGAGGATGCCCGGTCCACAAGCCTCAGCGACATCATCGTCACCGCGCAGCGCCGCGGTGAAAATGTCCAGAAGGTTCCGATCTCAATCTCCGCCTTCAACGCCGACAGCCTGGCACAGGCGGGTATCTCGTCGGCCAAGGATCTCCAGATCCTCGACCCTTCGCTCAACATCACCGGCCATAGCGGCTCGGTATTGCCGTTCTTGCGTGGCATCGGCAATCCTTCGGCGACGACGATCGGCAACGAGGCGAGCGTGCCCGTCTATATCGACGAAGTCTATTACACCCGTGTCAGCCCGGCCTATCTGGAACTGGCCAATGTCGAGCGCGTCGAGGTGCTGAAGGGGCCTCAGGGAACATTGTTCGGTCGCAACGCCAGCGGCGGCCTGATCCATATCGTCACGCGCGATCCGGACATGCATGATCTTCAGGCAGAGGCGACAGCGGGCTACAGCAACTACAACACCTTCACCGGGAAGCTGTATCTGTCCGTTCCGGTCGCCGACAATGTCGCGTGGGACATCTCGGCGTCGGGTCGACACCAGGGCGACGGCTGGGGCAGGAACCAGACGACAGGCGCCGACACCTACAAGGACCGGTTCGCCAGCATCCGCAGCAAGCTGGCGATCAACCTGACGCCAACGACCGAGGTCAGGCTGAGCCTGTTCTACGTGAACGAGTGGTCGAGCAAGATCAATCTGCAAACCCGCTACAAGGGCACCGTGGGCGGCACGCCGCTGCTCTACGGACCGGCCCAGCCCCGCCCCTCGCTCGCTGACTCCGGCCGGTTCTTCGATACGATCAACGACGAGAACACGTTCGATAAGTTCGAGAGCTGGGGCGGTGCGCTCAAGATCAAACAGGAACTGGGCAGCGTCGATCTCGTAAGCATCACGTCCTATCGCAAGGCGAACGAGACCTGGCATGTGGACGGAGACGGCACCGAGCTGCCCTATACCGTCTTCGATTCCCCGTCGATCGACCGCGAAGTGACGCAGGAACTCCAACTGAAGTCGCAAAGCGGCAGCGCCTTCGACTGGATCGTCGGCGGGTTTTATCTCGACTCGAAGCAGGGCTACACGCCGGTCAGCATCACCGGCGACCAAAACTCATTCATCGGCGCCAGCGCCGTGCTGCTGGCCAGCATGCAGCGCATACATTCCTACTCGGCCTATGGACAGGCCACCTTCCATGTCATCCCTGATGGAACCAACGTTACCCTCGGCCTGCGCTACACCAGCGACAAGGTCCATGGTACGGGCGGCACCTTCGGCGTCTTCCCCGTGATCGGCGAAGTCCCCTTCGGTCCGCTTTACGACAAAAGTTTCAAGTTCAACAAATTGACGTACAAGGTCGCGGTAGATCATGAGTTCGCCCAGGACATTATGGGCTATGTCTCGATCAGCCGTGGCTACAAGTCTGGAACGTTCAACACACTGCCGCTCAACGCCGATCCTTCGAACCCCGAAGTGATCGATGCCTATGAAGCCGGCGTCAAGGCGACCTTGTTCGATCGCAAGCTTCGCCTCAACATCGCGATCTTCCAGAATGACATCAAAGACCCGCAGGTACAGACGGTCATCACCGATCCGTCCACCGGATCATCCTTCGTCGGCCTTACCAATGCCAAGAGCGCGCGCTCGCGAGGCATTGAAGCGGATCTCCAGGCAGTGCTGGCAGACGGCCTTCAGTTCCGTCTCGGCGGCGTGCTGCTCGATGCCAAATATACCGACTTTAAGAATGGCCCGGTTGCGTTCCCCGTCGTCGATGCCAACGGCGTTCCCGTGGCGCCTTATGGCCTCTATCCGCTGACTACGCAGGACCAAAGCGGCAACCGCATCGCGCAAGTCCCCAAGGCGCGCTTCACGGCCGGGTTGAATTATGACATCACGACATCGGCCGGCCGCTTCGGGGCAGACGTCAACATGTCCTATACCAGCGAATTCCCGTGGGAGCCCGATGGAATCATACGTCAGCGTGCCTATGCCCTGCTCGGCGCGTCGCTCGAATGGTCGCCCGCTTCGAGCGACCGTTTCTCTGCTCGAATCTGGGGCAAGAACCTGACCAACAAGAAATATTATGCGACCCAACTCGAGATCGCCGGTTCGCAGCAGGGCAACAGCGCCATTGCCGCCGAGCCGCGCACCTTCGGCATCGAGTTCCGTTACAAGATGTAGGCCTCATCGGCGGACGATCCGTTCGTTCGGCCCGAACAGCGGACGCGCTGCCTCTACGCTGGACGATGCAGCACGCCCGAATTTTTGCCCCATCCTGCGTGCGACCGAACGATCGTGGCGCTGCGCGACACAAAGCCGGAATGAGCAGAACAATGGCATTGGCAGAAGACAAGACCGCATGGCGACCGCGCAAAGGACCGGCATTCTGGTTGCTCGAGGCGATCCTGGTCATTTCGGGCGGGTGGATGACGGGAGGCGGGATCTATCTTTTCAGCCTTGGCGGATCGCCATACTATATGGTCGCCGGCCTTGCCGTTCTGTTTTCCGCCTGGCTGGTGTGGCGGGGGGATCGCAGGGGTGCCTGGGCTTATGGCGCGATGCTCGGCGCTACCACGCTGTGGGCGTTATGGGAATCCTGGCTCGATCCCTGGGCTCTGGCTCCACGCCTGATCGGCCCCTTCGCCGTCGGCCTGCTGTTCCTGCTACCGGGCGTCCAGCGACTGCTCAAGCCCCAAGCCCAGCAGCAACGCCGGCGGGCAATTTTCGCCGCGGCCGCAGCGGCTGTCGCCGCGCTCGCCACTGCAGCGGTCCTCGCGTCGGGCGATCCCGCCAGTGGCGTCCTGCCCGCCGCCACCGCTTTGCGCGATGCCACGGGCGCAGGCATGCCGGACGGTGACTGGCAGTCCTACGGTCGCACCGCGGGCGGAACCCGCTTTTCGCCCCTCGTGCAGATTACCCCGGCCAATGTCGATCGCCTGAAGGTCGCCTGGACGCATCGCTTCGGCGTGCTGCCCCCCGCACCATCTCCGGTTCTCGAGGTCACGCCCATCAAGGTCGGCGATACCCTTTACGCCTGCTCGCCCGACAGCGTCGTCACCGCGATCGATGCCGAAACCGGCAAAGCCAGATGGCGGTTCGACCCGAAGACCAACCGTTACCGGCTTCTGGCGATGACCTGTCGGGGCGTTTCCTATTATCGCAATGTCGCAGCCGCGCAGGGCAGCACCTGTGCCGCGCATATCCTCGCGCTGACGCCCGATGCGCGCCTGATCGCACTCGACGCCGCCGACGGCAAACCCTGTGGCGATTTCGGCGAGGGCGGCGCGGTCGACCTGTGGACAGGCATGGGCAAGCGCATCCCCGGCTATTATTCGCAGACATCCGCGCCCACGATCGTCCGCGGAAAGATAATTGTCGGCGGATATGTCCTCGACAACCAGATGCTCGACGAACCTTCGGGGGTGGTCCGGGCATTCGATGCACTGACCGGAGACCTTGCCTGGGCTTGGGATCTGGGCAAAGTCGAGGCCAATGCGCCGCTGAAACCGGGAGAGCATTATACCCCCGGCACGCCCAATGTCTGGGCACCGGCAAGCGCCGACGAAGCGCTCGGTCTGGTCTACCTGCCGACCGGCAATGCAACCCCCGATTTCTGGGGCGGCCGCCGCACAGCTGCAATGGATCGCTATTCCAGTTCAGTGGTGGCGCTCGATGCCCAGACCGGCCGCGTCCGCTGGTCGTTCCAGACGGTGCATCACGATGTCTGGGATTATGACGTCGCCTCGCAGCCGACTCTGACCAACCTGCCCATCAACGGAAGAATCGTGCCCGCGCTGATCCAGCCGACCAAGCGCGGGGAGATCTTCGTCCTTGATCGCCGCACCGGCAAGCCGCTTTCGCCGGTGATCGAGCGCCCCGTTCCACCCGGCCTCCCTGCGCCGGGAGACCGGCTCTCGCCCACCCAGCCCTGGCCTGCCGCGATACCATCGGCAAACGGCCCGAAGCTGACCGAGACGATGATGTGGGGGGCGACGCCGCTCGACCAGCTATGGTGCCGGATCAAGTTTCGCGAGGCGCGCTATGATGGCGTATTTACCCCACCCGGCACCGACCCTTTCATCTTCTATCCCGGCTATAGCGGCGGATCGAACTGGGGCGGAGTGTCAATCGACCCCGAGCGCATGGTCATGATCGTCAACACGACCCGCTTTGCCCAATATGGGCGCCTGCTGCCCCGTGCCGAAGCAGATCGCAGGGGGCTGCGGCCGTTCAGGGGGCTGTCGAACGAGCCCTTTTCCGAGCGCGTGATGGGCAAGCCCCAGATAGGCACACCCTTTGCGATGGACATGGGACCCTTCATGTCGCCTCTCGGCATGCCTTGCCAGCAACCACCGTTCGGCACCATTACCGCTATCGACCTGCGCGCTCAGCGGGTCTTGTGGACAAAGCCGCTGGGCACCGCCCGGAACAGCGGACCGATGGGGCTTGAAACCCGGCTGCCCTTGCCGCTGGGCACGCCCAACCAGGGCGGTTCGGTGGTCACGCGCAGCGGACTGGTCTTTATCGGCGCGACGCAAGAGCGTGTCTTGCGCGCCTATGAACTCGCGACCGGCAAGCTGCTGTGGAAGGCGGACCTGCCAGCGGGCGCGAATGCCAATCCGATGATCTACCGCGCCCCGAGCGGCCGCGAGTTCGTGGTTGTTGCGGCCGGCGGAAACGCCGTGCTCGGTGGTCCCTCGGGCGATTATTTGATCGCCTACGCCCTCCCACGCTGAACTTTCAAGCCAGGAGCAGGGACGCGATCTTGAGCAAGGCTTACACGGCTTTCATCAACGACACAGAATAGCGCCTGATACATAAATGGGGAAAGCTGGCGCCTGGGTTCGTGCGAGGCACCGGCTTTCCGCTAAAGATCAGCGGCTTTCATCCATCTCGATCATGCGGAATGGATTGCTGCCATCCCAGGTCCGGGCCTCCGCTTCCATCGCGGCATACATGTCCGCTTGCCCGGGCGCGAGCTGGTAGAGTTCAAGATATCGTACATCTGCGGCCTCGCCGAGGTCGAAGTAGATCGCGCCGCCTCCCCCCGCAATGGTCAGCTCTTGCGCCAGCACCGCCCCAGCTTCGAGCAGGATCCGCCGACCGGGTTCCAGGTCGTCCACGGTCACACACAGATGGTGTATCCCCCTTCGTCCAGACTCGATCCAGTCGCGGTAAATCGACGGCGCGTCG
The DNA here is from genome assembly GCA_029167225.1 of Sphingobium arseniciresistens. GTDB lineage: Bacteria > Pseudomonadota > Alphaproteobacteria > Sphingomonadales > Sphingomonadaceae > Sphingobium > Sphingobium arseniciresistens. Next base: position 14,834 of record JARFNK010000030.1, on the reverse strand, counting down.
TTGGTCGGTACGATGATCTCGATCTGCTGGCGGCCCCAATAGCCAAGGCTGGCGGCAAAGCAGATATTGGATGCCGCACCATAATAGCGCGATTCCACCAGGAAATCCTCGACCTTGGGGATCTCGTAAAAGGGCCCCACGCCATATGTACGGGTCCAGTCTTCGACCGCTGCGGCCATGTCTGTCGCGACATAGCCAAGCTGGTAGATGCCGCCCAGCGCGGAAATTGCCTGTCTCATGTCGATTTCTCCCGGTCCATGTCAGTCGAGTGAAATCCCTGCGATCAAACCGCCGTCGGCAACGAATGCGCCTCCGGTACAGTAGCTGCTCTCCTCGGACGCCAGGAAGACGACGAGGTTCGAGATTTCCTCTGGCCGGGCGCAGCGCTTCATCGGAAGCTTCGAAGCGATGAGTTCGCTCGCATCGAACCCGACTTCCGCGTTGAGACCGTCCGTCAGCGGCGTCAGCACTGGTCCGGGACAGATCGCATTGACCCTGATGCCCGACGCCGCAAATTCCATGGCAGCAACCTTGGTCAAGCCGATCACCGCATGTTTGGATGCGGCATAGGCACTGCCTCCGCCGGTGCCGACCAGCCCCGCGATCGAGGCGATGTTCACGATCGCGCCGCCTCCACCCGCACGGATCACCGGCGCCGCTGCCCGGAGGCCCAGAAAGGTTCCGTACATGTTGATGTCGAGAATGAACTTGAACGTTTCAGGGCTGGTATCCGCAATCGACGCGGCCATTTGCACGCCCGAGTTGTTGACGAGGATGTCCAGCCGCCCAAAGGCTTGCAGCACGGTGTCCAAGGCGGATTGCCACTGGCTCTCCTCGCGCACGTCGAGATGAGCGTAATGTCCTGCCGCACCCAGTTCGCCCGCGACAGCCGCGCCTTCTTCGTCCGATACATCCGTGACCAGCACCCTCGCTCCTTCGGCGGCGAGACGGCGCGCGTGCGCTGCGCCCATGCCTCGGGCCGCGCCCGTCACCAGCGCCACTTTGCCATCCAGTTTTCCCATGATCATTCTCTCCTTGTTGATGGCCTTGTTGATGGGTCCAGCCAGTCCAGGCATGTGGCGGGCACGCGCGCCTAGCGCACCGTCCTGAAGCAGGCGCGCAGTTCATCCACGAACAGGCCGGGCTGTTCGAAGGCCGCGAAATGCCCGCCCCGGACCGGCTCGTTCCAATGGATGATGTTGGTGTAGACAGGTTCGGCCCAGCGCCGTGACGCGCGCCATATCTCCTTGGGAAAAATCGAAAATCCGACCGGCATCGTGACCGGTGCGCGGGAATAGACGGCCGGCGCACTTTCGCGGTAAAGCCGCGCCGACGATGCGGCGGCGGACGGCAGCCAGTACATCATGATATTGTCCAGCATCTCGTCGATGCCCAGAACCTCTTCGGGACCGCTCTTGTGGTCGGTCCACGCATCATACTTGTCATAGATCCATGCCGCCTGGGCGGCAGGGGAATCTGTGAGGCCATAGCCGATCGTCTGCGGCCGCGTGGACTGGATCAGCGAATATCCGGTGCCTTCGGCCATGAACCGGGCATGATCGCTCAGCGCCGCCGCCTCGGCCGGAGTCTGCGCGCAGCGCTGTTCGTCGGTCGGACGCACCCGGGCGACGGTGAGATGTGCGGCCACGCATTCGGGCGGATTGCGCAACGCGAGGGCATGTGTCACCGCCGCGCCCCAGTCACCGCCCTGCGCGACATAGCGCCCATATCCCAATCGCCGCATGAGGGTGATCCAGGCATCGGCAATCCGTTCGACGCCCCACCCGGTCGTGGCGGGCTTGCCCGAGAAGCCGAAGCCGGGCAGCGTCGGAAGCACCAGATCGAACGCGTCGCCAGGATCGCCGCCATACGCCGTCGGGTCAGTCAGCGGGCCGACGACCTTGAGAAACTCGATAACGGAACCGGGCCAGCCATGCGTCATGATGAGCGGCAGCGCCCGAGGGGCTGGAGATCGAATGTGCAGGAAATGCAGGCCGAGCCCGTCGATCTCGGCTCGATACTGGCCAAGCGCGTTCAGCCGAGCCTCGCAGCGCCGCCAGTCATAGCGCGTGCGCCAATAGTCGCACAGCGACCTCATACGATCGAGCGACACGCCCTGGCTTTCATCGCCGACCGGCTCCCGCTCTGGCCATCTCGTTCTGGCGAGCCGCCCCCTCAGATCCTCGATCTGGCTTTCGGGCACGGCCAAAGAGAAGGCTTCAACAGCGTCCGACATCGGCTTTCACCACCCGCGTGATTTCAGGTTCATCTTGCCGTCCGATCAAAGGCCCACATAAACGGCCTTGTGCTCGACGAATGAATCGAACCCTTCCGGCCCGCCCTCTCTGCCCCAACCCGATTGCTTGAAGCCTCCGAAGGGCATCGATTTGTCGATGACGCCGTAGCAGTTGATCCAGACATTGCCCGCGCGCAGCGCCCGCGCCGCCTTGTGCGCCTTGCTGATGTCGCGCGTGAAGATGCCCGCGGCCAGACCATAGGGCGATGCATTGCCCAATGCCGACAGATCCTCCATAGACTTGAACCGCGAAGCGACCAGAACCGGACCGAATATTTCCTCGCGGACGATGCTCATCGAGGCATCGACATCGGCAAAGATGGTCGGCTTGATGAAATAACCCGGCCCGTCGAGTGCGAAGCCTCCCGTCACCACCTCGGCACCATCGGCCTTGCCCGCCTCGACATAGCCCATGACCGTCGCGCCTTCATGGTGGGCGCCGACAAAAGCCATGCCGGCGTTGCGTCCTTCGAGGGAATAGGTGCATCCTGCGCATACAAATCCCGCGTCCGCTGATCGAAGATCATGAAGATGATCAGGTTACGATAATCCTTGGCGCTTTCATCCCAATGGAAATGCACCTGTGTACGATCAGGGTAGCGGACTTTCTCGTTCAATATGCGGTCTCCATGCTTGTTGACCATCAGCATGCTGTCGCCAGACGAATTGCCACCGCTCAAGCCGGTCGCGGTCGTCCTTAATGCCAGTTCAAGGATTTGGGGATACCACCAGGCATTCGTCATGTTGGCGAGCTTCGCGCCGACGGAACCGCCGATCTGGACGAAATCGCCTTCATTGGTCACTGGGCCGCAGCCGGAGAAAACCGGCCCGCGCAACTGCGTTCGCAGTTCACGGTTGTGCGTGAAACCACCGCTGCCGAAGATTACACTCTTGCGCGCGCGGACTGTGACGGTCTTGCCGTCGCTGGTCGTCGCCTCCAGCCCGACCACTTCGCGCTTGCCGTTCAGAACCAGCCGGGTGGCGCGAGTCCGCATCAAAGCAGGAATCTTCCGGGCGTCAATGCCAACCTTCAACTGTCCGATAAACTCCATGCCCCGGGGCGCGGCCTTGCCCGTCTTGCGATCGCGGCAAACGAGCGCCCGCCCGCGTGGCGCCTTGTTTTCCGGCAAATGGGGATAATAGTCAGGAAAGGCGGCGCCGGTCCAATCCGTCCACTGCATCGGATCGAGGCATTTGAGCGCGATCATCTTGTCGAGGACCTTGTCGCCTTCATCATACAAAGTTTCGATAAGGCGAAATTCGTTCTCGGCTATGCCGTAGAATGGCGCGGAGGGATTATATTGATCGGCATAAGCGGTACGCACCCAATAGCGGATGCAATCTTCACGCGGATCCTCCAACCCCGCGGCTCTCATCACCGCGTTGTTGGCGATATAGAAAATGCCACCGGACAGGGCCGTGGTCCCCCCGAAGCCGGCGCCTTTCTCAAGCATTAGAACGCTTGCACCAGCCTCATGAGCGTAAAGAGCGGCTGCGCATCCAGCCGCACCGGTGCCAACGACGACGACATCGGCCTCGTGATCCCACCCGCCCATTGCATAGGCCGTCGAGCTGGAGAACATCACAGCGGCCGCAGCGGATGCCGTCAACGGCAAGCCACCTCCGGCGGCCACAATGAAGTGGCGCCGGGACACACGGGGCGCATAATTGTCGATGTCGTCTGGCTTATCGCGTTTCACGAACCTCTCCAAACCGACCCCTTCTGGAGCCGATCACCATTTTTTATGCAGACATGCGACCGCGAAGGACGATCATGGCAGGCCCTATCCAGCCCGAAGCGATACTAATATTTATATTTATCATGTCAATTTGTTCATATTACGATCTGTAACAAGATCGGGCAACAGCGGGAATTTTCAAAAATTGATGTGAGCTTTCAGCCGTTGCGTTACCTCTAATTGGGCAAGGCGTTCCCCGAATTCTGGACCCGGCGGCCGGCACCCCTGAACCGCTGGCTACCCAACAAACAGTCAGTCAGGGAAACGCATTCCTTCTCGGGCATAGCGACAGGTATAAATATTGTGACGAAGGCTCGCCGAATTGTCCGCGCAGCTTTGCTTTCGGCAATTTATTCGATGTCTTGCATGGCACATCGCAAGGGCAGAATAACGCTCGCATGCGGGGAGCCTGCTCTTTATCGCCTTTTTAATAGCCATTGCGAACGCAATGCATCCCGCGACGGCATTCGAGCAATTCGCCTTGCCGGCGCGCAAAGCTGTCGTAGGTATATATTGGTGGATTTACCCAGCAGTCCAAGATGGGCATGCCGAGGCTGCACGACGTCGAACCGCACGACATCCTGCAGCCTACGAGCAGAAACTTGTGTGATTTACGCGAACTGCGACGTTTGGGGCCAGAACAGCCTTCCCTTGAGCCCCAAGTTTCGCGAATTTCGCCGTGTCATTTCACCGCTGCCAAGAGTGGAGCCAGGCGCTTCTTCGGGAGAGCCGGAAGTTTGGCCAATTCAACTTTTGTCTTTTCGACGGAAGCGACCGCTTTGCCGACCTGAATCATCGCGACCATACCCATCGAAAAATGGGGCAGACATTTGATTCCGTATATTCCCGCCTTGTCGAATTTCACCGTCACGGCTTCATTCATCTTGCCCTTGAATGGAGCGGCGCCTGCCGGCAGCATAGTGGGAATGGATTCAGCATTATGCGACTTGTCTGTCGGCTCGAAAGTCACCGAATCGCCAGGTGCGATCTTGAGAAATGTTGGCTCGAAAACCATCGCGCCAGCGGCACCCTTGTTCAGCATTCGCACTGTGTAGTCTTTTGCCGATGCCGCGGGAGCGGCCACAAGCGCGATCGAAACCATCATGAACTTGATCATGTCATTCCTTAAAAAAAGTGATGAAAGTCGTTTCCCCAGACCCACGCCTGGGATGAACATCGGGTCTCACGACGGATGACTATTTGGACTGACCTTAATGCCGGACATAACATTGATCAACCCAAACAGCTTTCCGCAAACAGTCATATTTTTACATAAATTACTGTAAATAAACGCATTTACTTTTCCGATGAGCCGGAAACAGCTTAGCCAAAAGACTGTCTCCAAGCGTTCGAGTGCCCCTTCACCGAACTGTGCTTGTGTATCCCGCCGCCACAATCTGCGTTCCGCTGGATCGCCACACCACGGAAATGCTTGCGAAGCACCATGACGCCGAGACCAAGATCCATGTCGGCGGGTGCCCGTATCCTCCTATTCGATCCTTCGTGCATGGATTCCTGCCTCATTTCCAGGTTCGCCGTCGGGGATCAGCGTGTAAAAGCCCGAAAGGCGCAAACGGACCTTTACGGGCTGCACGGACTGGTTCTGAAAGTACCAGCCATGAACGCCGGCGAACGGAGCGGTCAATATTCCGTTGTCGGATGCGCCACTCGCCTTTCTATAATATACGACGGTCATCGGCTTACCGGGAGTAACGGTATGACCATGGAATTCTGTATAGAACTCTTCGGGCGCGGCTATTCCCGGAACTGTCCACGAGTAAATATAGCTGCCCCCTTTCGGAAGCCTGACCTTATATTCCACCTCGTCGCCACGATGTTTATCGCCGCTGGCCTTGAGCACGATATCAACCACGTCGCTCCGAAACGCAGTAGGGAAGCTATGTGACGCCGGCGCGATGGCCGTGGCGGGCGTTGCGGCGATCTCCGGCTGGGCAGGTGCCCATAATGCGCTGATACCGGTCAGCCGACCAAGCCCGGTCGGATCACGGCCGAACTGCGCAGGCAACACTGCCGCGAAGAGAATGAAAAGGGCAGCGGCGAGCGAGCCGAGCGTGATACCGATGACTGTCCGACGCGCAGGCAGCACGACCATTTCCGCTTCGTTTAGAGGTCCCATTACGGCCTACCCCAAAAATGGCTCGCGATCTGAAAGCCGGTCAGTGTGAAGCCCGCGGTCATGACCGCTGTGTTTACGGCCAGCGCCGTTGGCGCGAAGGCGCGCGCCAACCGCAACCCGAAGATCGCCAACAACAGCATCGAGAGCGCCATGACCTGTCCCAGTTCCACGCCAAGGTTGAAGGAGATCAGGTTTATCAGCAATCCGTCGCCGTGGAGGCGCAGACCCTCCAACTTGGTCGCAAGGCCAAGCCCATGGATCAGGCCAAAGCCAAACACCATCCAGCGCGGGTTCGGCCGCCATTGTGCCAACCGCTCAAAGCCCCCGATATTATCGAATGCCTTCCACGCCACCGAAATTCCGATCGCGGCATCGACCAGATAAGCATCGAGGCCGAAGCCGGCGAGCACACCGGACAACAAGGTTATGCTGTGGCCAAGGGAGAACAGCGAGACATAGAGAATGACATCGCGCATTCTCCGCAGGAAGAATATCACGCCTAGCAGGAACAGCAGATGGTCGTATCCCGTGACCATATGCTTGGCGCCCAGATACAAGAATGGCCCAGGTGCCGGGCCGTTTGTCGCCGCGACAAATGCCGCGTCGGGGCCGTCAATCGCATGCGCCATCGCATCACCGGCGACCAACGAAAGCGCCATGGCGCCGCATATGGCAAGGGCACGTCGGCTGAATATGATACACGGGCCCTTCATGCGCCGCCTTGGTCCGGACGTATCATCAATGGCCCGCGCTGGATCTCGTAGCTTTCCTGGGCGGGGAGCATTTCACAGGTGCGCCGATCATTCTCATGAAAGCCAGGGATCAGCTTGCACGTTCGGTCCAACGTCATTGTCGCGCGCTTGGTATTTTCGTAAGCATCCCACCGGGGCAGTAGCCGGTTATTCGGGTCACCTGACCGAGCGAAGGCCACATAGGCGGACATGACATTAGCCTGCACCTGGAGCGGCGCGCTGCCAGGCCCCGTCATCATCCGCGCGTTTTCGACATTGGCAAACGCGAATGGAATGTCAGCCGTGTGCGGCGCGCCCCAGACGCCATCGCCCATCGGCAGTTTCCACCGAAAATTATAGAGGAAAACCGGAGCTCGACTTGCAGCCGCCTTCGCTTCCGCGCCGCGCAGCATGCGGGCGCGAAACATGAGATCGCTCGTCAAAGCCGCCAGAATATCGCCCGGCGTGCGCGCCGGCTCATCGAGCCGATATCCTGCAATAACGGCACGAGCCTGTCCCCGATCGATGGAGAACTGCCCAGCGATCCGGTCTTCCAATTCCTTTTCCGTCGACTGCGCATTGCGCGGATCGTTGCCAAGCCACAGGCACGATTCGGTTTCAGTGGTTCCGATCATCATCGGAACGTCGCTATGTACCGCCAACGCTTCGGCCGTGAACGGACCGTGCGGGATGTGCCGTCCATCGACTGACGGTCTAAAATCGTCTGTGCGGAGCTTGACGACGGCTGCCCTGTGCGCGCGCATCAATTGATCGGCCGGCACATCCCACAGCGTGCGCATGTTGCTGCGATCGATGCCCAGATTCTTCAGAAACTCGCTGCTAAGTGGTTCCATGCGGCTGGAGGGGCCCATCTGGTAGACCGTGGGGCCGCTCATATTTATCGCGCGATGGAAAGTCCCCTTCGCGGCAGGCATGATCATCAAAGTCGCCACTTTCGACCCCCCGCCCGACTGGCCGAAGATGGTGACGCGCCGGGGATCCCCTCCAAACGCCGCGATATTTGCCTGGACCCATTGGAGGGCAGCGATCAGGTCCAACTGGCCGACATTGGCGGCATCGGCGAGATCAGGATCCAGGAAACCCAAATGGGTGTAGCCGAACACATTGATGCGATGATTGACGGTCACCACGACAACATCCCCGAGCCGCGCCAAGCTCGTGCCGTCCAACCCAATGGAGTCGCCGCCACCGGTGCGGAATCCGCCACCATGGATATAGAGCATGACCGGGCGATTGGCCCGGGCATCGAGATTGCGCGTGTAGACATTCAGCACGCAGCAATTCTCGCTGACCTGCGAAGTCAATTGTCGATACCAGGCGATCCATGCGGGGGCTGCGAGTCCAGCTTCCGGAGGTTGTGGACAGCGCGGTCCGAATGCGTCAGCGGATCGCACGCCTGCCCAGTTCTCAACCGCGCGTGGCGCCATGAAGCGGTTTTTGCCGCCCGTATCGGCCGCATAAGGTATTCCTTTGAAGCTCAAGCCGCCAGCAACGCGGACCCCCCTTAGCTTCCCATTCTGCGTTTCCACGACACCGGGCTCTGCGGCACGCGCAAAGGGGCCAAACGGCAAGGTCGCCAGTCCAGCAGTAGCCCCCTGCACGAGAGACCGCCGGCTGATGGCGCCACCGGTTGTAAAGCGGCTCGTCGTCGCAGCATCATGGGCGATCGCCTCATTCTCCACTCCATCAGGCATAGGCTTCGTGTCCTTTTTTTTTGGCGCTGCCCCTTCGCCAGCCGACTTCGGCTTCAACTGGCCCGGAACAGAGCGCTTCTGCTGACGCCCATAGGATCGATTGGCGGCAGGCTTTCGCTGGTCCTGCGGTCATTGCCCCGGAAATCGTCAACTATCCGGGGCTGCTGCTCCATGACTAGCGTGGCGCGTCGTTCCAGATCATAGGGCTGCCATGTCGGGACCCGTGCGTTGTTGGGATGACCCGTTCGCGCAAAGGCAACGAACGTAGACATCTCGTTCGTCGCGACGATCTGGGCTTCAGGGCTCAAATTGGGAAAATACTGCCCATAGGTATTATCTCCGGACACCTGATTGCCAAAGGCATAGGGGATGTCGGCGGCGTGTGGCGCGCCAAGCACAGGGTCGGTTTTCCAATTGAAATCGAGCATATAGGCGGGGGCTTTTCCGAGTGCCGCCTTGGCCGCGATCCCGCGGTGCATGGCGGCCCGAACCCAAGCTTCGCTGGAGGCGGCGAGGAGCACGTCGAACGGCGTCCGCGCGGGATCATCCTTGGTGTAGCCGACCAATATTTCCTGCGCCTTGGTATCATCAAAGCCATAGGTGTTGGCGATGCGAGAACGGACCTGGTCAGCCGTGACAGTCAGGTTTCGCTTGTCCATCCCCAGGATGAACGCAGACTCGGTCGAGGTGACGCTAAAAATCGCCGGCATCGACGCGTGCATGGCCAAGCCTTCGGGCGACAGTGGAGCATGCGCAATATTATGCCCATCGACCATGGGGCGCGCACTTTCACCCTGCGCGTTCACTATCGCCTTTTGACTCGCGGCAATCAACTGGTCGGAGGGGACCGTTTGAAGCTTTCGAAGGGCGCCTCTTTCTAATCCGAGCACTTTGAGCAACTCGATTGAAACCCGTTCTTCGTCAGCCGGTTTTTTGAGGCTGAACCCGGAACTGCCGCTCATGTTGATCGCACGTTCGAAAAGCCCCTTAGACTGGGGCATCACCTGGAGCGCTGTTATTTTTGAACCGCCGCCGGATTGGCCAATCACGGTGACATTCGCCGGATCGCCTCCGAATTGACTGATATTGGTCCGGACCCATTTCAGCGCGGCGATCAGATCCAGTTGGCCCACATTCGCGGAATCAGCGAAATCCGAGTCCAGGAAGCCTAGATGGGTATAACCGAACACGTTGAGGCGATGGTTCACACCTACCACGACCACGTCGCCGAATTTGGCGAGATTTGTACCGTCCACCTCGCCGGATCCGACCTGAAAGCCGCCGCCATGTATCCAGAACATCACCGGCCGCCGGGCGTTCCGATTGAGGTCAGGCGTGAAGACGTTGAGGACGCAACAATCTTCCCCATAGCGGGGCGGCGGGCCAGGTGGCGGCACCGCGCCGGGGATGCCGGGGCCCTGCGGCGACCGGGGACCGTAGTTGATCGCCTCGCGCACGCCGGCCCATTTCGTAACCGGACGGGGCGCCATGAAGCGATTGGAGCCCGCGGTATCGTACGCATATGGGATGCCACGAAAGCTCACCGCTCCAGCGTCCCTCAAACCTTGCAGCCTGCCGCTGGCCGTCTCGACGACGACCGGTTCAGCTGCCCTCAAGTCGCCGGGCCGCAGCATGACCGTCGTCGCTATCCCTCCGGCCAATGCCGAGACGAACATGCGGCGGGTTGGCATCAAAAGCATCCGCAATACCTTCTATGGTCATCGACGCACCTTGGCGCCCTATTCACATGACAATCCGCCCTCGCACGCAGCGTAACCCGCACAGACAAGGCCCCGATTACACTCTCATCCGATCCCGGGGTTCACCGCGCCTTCCAGTCCTGGTTTGCACGGGACACGACATAGGCTCGTATCGCCTCGGCATCCTGGGGCGTCAGATCGCGCGCGAAGCTCACCATGCCGTTATCTTGTAGCGCGCCATCGATCACCACCGACTTCCAAGCGTCCGCATCGGCGGGAACGCCGCTCCAGCGCAGTTCTGGAAGGACGCCGCCAGACCGGACACCATCGCCATGGCACCCGCTGCAGGTCCGCGCATAAAGTTTAGCCCCTCGCGCGATCTGCTCCGGGGTGCCGAAGGGTGGCGGAGGCGCTGCGTGCGAGCGATCCAAGGCTGCCTGCGGCGGCAGAGAGGCCTTGCCGTCTAATGTGAAGGTCAGGACACGGCTTCGATTGGGACGATCGTTGCTCTTGCGAGCCAGTTCGCCAAGAAGCAGCGGATAGATCCCACCCCAGCCAACGACGATGGAAACATATTGCTTGCCGCCCAATGAATAGGTGATCGGTGGCGCAACAATGCCGCTTTGCGCCGGGAAGGACCAAAGCTTCTTGCCATTGCTGGCATCATAGGCGACCAGGTCTCCGCCCGCTGTACCTTCGAACAGGAGACCGCCGGCCGTCGTCAGCATGCCGCCATTGCCCGGGCCTGCAAGTTCAACCGTCCATGCCGCCTTGCGCTTGATTGGGTCCCAGGCAACGATCCGGCCCTTCAGATTCGCTTTCACGGCGGAAACGATCGCTTTGTCAGCCGGCATAGTCGCTTTGTTTTGATCCATGCCGAGATTGACGGAGCTCTTCTTCCACTCGAATTTGTCGTCGGGAATATAGGGCGTACCGATCTCGTTGACCGGGATATAGACCAGCCCCGTCGAGGGATTGAATGCCATGGGGTGCCAGCTATGCGCGCCCAGGAAACCAGGAAGCGAGAGCCAAGGCTTGCCCGTCTTGTTGTAGAACGCGTCCGGATTGATCCGGGGGCGGCCGGTGGCGAGGTCAACGCCAGTGGTCCAGGTCTGCTTCACATATCCATCGGCCGAGATCAGCTTGCCGTTGGTTCGGTCGAGGACGTAGAAATAGCCATTCTTGGGCGCCTGCATCAGCACCTTGCGCGGCTTGCCGCCAATCGTGAGGTCAGCCAGGATCATGTGCTGCGTGGCGGTATAGTCCCACTGGTCGCCCGGGGTTTCCTGATAATGCCAGACATATTCGCCGGTCTGCGGCCGCAGCGCGACGATCGAGGCGATGAAGAGATTGTCACCGCCACCTGGAGAACGGATTTTCTGGTTCCACGGCCCGCCATTGCCGACGCCGATATAGAGCAGGTCGAGATCGGGGTCGTAGGCCATCGAATCCCAGACGGTGCCGCCGCCGCCCACATTGTCCGGCTTGCCATTCCAGGTCGGACCCGCCAGCTTCTCGAGGATCGCGTCGGACGCCGCGCCGTCCTTGACGCCGGCCTTGCCGGGCACGGTGTAGAAGCGCCAGGCCAGCTTGCCTGTGTCCATGTCATAGGCGCTGACATAGCCGCGTACACCAAACTCCGCGCCGCCATTGCCGATGATGACCTTGCCTGCGACCAGGCGCGGCGCGCCGGTGATCGTGTAGCTCTGGTCCTGGTCCACAGTGTTGACCGACCACAATTCCTTGCCCGTATCCTCGTCGAGTGCCACGAGCCGGCCGTCGAAGGTGCCAAGATACACGCGGCCATTCTCCACCGCGACGCCCCGGTTCACCACGTCGCAGCAGCCTTTCACTCCGTCCTTGCCCGGCACCTTGGGGTCATAGGCCCAGAGCAGCTTCCCGCTCGCCGCGTCGAAAGCCTGCACCTTGGACCAGGCCGAGGTCGTGAACAGCTTGCCACCAACCATGATCGGCGTCGATTCCTGACCGCGGTTGACGTCCAGATCATAGGACCAGGCAAGCTTGAGCTGACCAACATTGCCCTTGTTGATGCTGTCGAGCGGGCTGAAGCGGCTCTCCGTCAAATCAAAACCATGACGCCCCCACTCCCCAGCAGCCGGCGTCGACAAGGCATCATGCGCCGTTGAAGCAGGATGACAACTCGAGAGCGCGAGGGCGATGATCGGGCCCACCATCGCAAAGCCAAGCGACTTGGACGCCCTGTTCCATTGATGTTGGCGACCAGCCTGCTCGCAACCTGACACCGGCCGCGAAAAACTCCAATCCATCCCACTCTCCAATAGCTGACGCCCCTTATGTCGGCGACATCACTCTTGCATAACTTAACATGATAATTTACTCGCGCAATATAGTTGATTAGGAGAGAGACGGGTCATGCAGCTTTCAGGCGCGATCATCGACGGCGAGGAAATTGCCGGTTCCACCCTTCTTGAAGTCGTCGATCCGGCGACCGGAAAAATCGCCGGCAGCGTTACGGCAGCAGACGAAGCAACAGTGCTGTCAGCGGTAGCATCGGCAAAGACGGCCTTCCCAGCTTGGGCCGCCCTACCTCACCAGGAGCGCGCCGCCGCTTTGGGACATTGCGCCGACATTCTCGAAAGCCATTCTGAGGAACTGGCGCGCCTGCTTACCAGCGAGCAGGGCAAGCCGCTGGGCGGAATGGGTTCGCGCTTTGAACTCGGCGGTACGGTAGCTTGGACGCGTGCTACGGCGAGCCTCGAACTGCCCACCGAATTCATCCAGGACGATGAGCAGGCCCATGTCGCGATCCATCGCAAGCCGCTCGGCGTCGTCGCGTCGATCACGCCGTGGAACTGGCCTGTGATGATCGCTATCTGGCACGTCATGCCTGCTCTGCTTGCCGGCAATACGGTCGTTCTTAAGCCCTCCCCCTTCACGCCGCTGTCGACTTTGCGGATCGGCGTGTTGCTTCAGGAAGCCTTACCGCCAGGCGTGCTGAACATGGTCGCGGGCCCCGACAGCATAGGTCCTGTCCTCACCGGACATCCCGACGTCGCCAAGGTCAGCTTCACCGGCTCGACGCGAACCGGCCGAGCAATCATGGCGAGCGCCGCGCCAACGCTGAAACGCCTGACCCTGGAACTGGGAGGCAATGATGCCGGCATCGTACTGCCCGACTGCGATCCCAAGGCGATCGCGGAGAGACTGTTCTGGGGTGCCTTCATCAATAATGGGCAGACTTGCGCAGCCTTGAAGCGGCTTTACGTGCATGACAGCATCTACGACGCCGTCTGCGACGCGATGACGGCATTCGCCGCCGGCGTGAAAATCGGCAATGGCTTCGAGGAGGACAGCGTGCTCGGGCCCATCCAGAACAGGGCCCAGTTCGACAAGGTCGTAAGATTTGTTGACGAGGCGCGGTCATCGGGTGGACGGATTCTGACGGGTGGGGCGCCAGTTGACGGACCCGGCTATTTTTACCCGCCCACAATCGTCGCCGACGCGCACCAGGGGATGAGCCTCGTCGATGACGAACAGTTCGGCCCCGCCTTGCCGATCATCCGCTATAATACACTCGACGATGCCCTGGAACAGGCCAACGCTGTCGATGTCGGCCTTGGCGGATCCGTCTGGTCCAACGACATACCACGCGCGCGCCAGATCGCGCTGGAACTCGAATGCGGTACAACCTGGGTGAACAAGCACGGCGGCCTTCGGCCGGATACGCCATTCGGCGGCGTCAAGGCATCCGGCTTCGGGGTGGAGTTCGGCGAACATGGCCTCAATGAATTCGTATCCCTTCACGTCGTGCATGACTAATTCGTGCTGGGCGTTGCCCTATTAAAGCATCCGTGACGATCGCGGCGAGGACTGGCATGTAAACTGCTTGCCGGACGTTGGCGCGCCCGCCGCGGATGCCGCTCTTGCCCTTTCATTGGCCGGACTGGCGCGTGGTTGGCGCCAGGCCGGCGAAGGATGCGGCCTGCTTGTTATCAAGGCTACCCAGTTCGCGCATGATGGCCGAGCTAATAGGCAGTCAGGGTTCCGACGCCAGCGATGCTGGTCAGCATCTGAGCCGACGGGCAAGCGCGGCATCGGCGGCGATCAGACCGGCGGTCTCGGCATCAAGGACCTTGATATGCCGGTCGTCTTTTCGAGCCGCCACCGGCACTGACGCTTGAGCAGGGCGACGGTGAGATTTTTCTCGTGGTTCTTGAGTGCGGTCCGATCGCGCACCAGCGGATCGCGTTGGGCACCGGCTGCCTCCAAAGCAGGCCACCGCAGCACGACAGCGCAGCACGACAATGCGGCCCGCCATCAATTGCTGCGACAACTTGATCCCGAAGATGCTGCAAAAGCGTTCGTGCCATCCATGCCGGGCTCCTGGCAACAGCGGGAAGCATGAAACGCAACGCGGCTGCGAAGCGCATCTCCATCGAGTCAGTTCGTATGGAAACTGCTTGTCTTATGACTTTGCCGTCGGTTTGGGTCATGATGAGATGCCCGGTCCGGGGTGGCCACCCCGGACCGGGCG